>VXLJ01000007.1:33952-41970 GCA_009841635.1 Gammaproteobacteria bacterium | reverse complement strand
TATAGTCTCATCAGCAATTTCGGTAGACGAAATGTGTGAACACTCTAGTTGCAACCATTGCTAAAAGCGAATGATGGCTTGCAGACCAACTCAGCATTGGAATAAGGATTCATATGGTTTTATGGACTTGCAGGTGGCTAGGGGGTTGTTCAATCTGTCATCAAAATACTGTAACCTGTGCGCAATACGCTCGATGCTTTTTAAAACTGAAGGGTCAACTCGCTCGCGATAAGCCCGATAGATTACCCATGCTACAAAGCTCTCAGCGAAGTCTTCGCCAGTGTTTGTCTTAGCGTATTCCGTGACAAAGGCGTTATCGGCATCTACCGCGGTTTGCCATAGATCCGCTTGAAACCAATCTGGCGTACCGTAATCCATCGCGTGACCTAACTCGTGCAGAACCATCTCTTCAAATTCAGGTTGTAAGAAAACTGAATCATCCTGAATATTCACATAGTATTCGAGTGGCATTGCAATGTTGTGTTGCGCTAGCCTCGAACCCCCACACCCTGTATGTCTGTAGGTTCGATTGCAATAACGTGGGTGATAACCCCCCCCGTTTCGTCGTCCCTAATAAGCACATCGTGAAGCATGACAAAACGAAGGAATGCGGGAAATTGGGCATACATCTTGCCTACTGCTAACGCGAAGGAGTCGGTCACAGGTGAACTTGCCTGGCTTGAATAAACACCCAATTCCCGCCGTGCGTCCACCGTACGAATCTGATAGCGTCCCCAACCCCATGTAGTTTCGCCTTCTAAATCGTCCGTGAAAAGATGCTCTATCGAGAAGTCGACGCTTGGTGAGCTACTCGTGATCGCAGTGGTCCAAGTGCATTTGTTATCGTAGTCGTAGTACACATTAGCACTAGCGCATTCTTCGCTGCTTTCGGGTACAACCGACAAGTACACTTGATCGGGGCCGCTTGCCCAAACTGACAGTCCGCACAGAAAGGCACCTATTGCGAGAGTCGATTTAGCCACGATTAGCAGAAAAAACTTGAGCAATAGGGCAGTGTTAGGTTTTCAGGCAAATCAGTAATGTTTCGTTTACAGACGAAATTTTTGCATCAAATCTAATGGCTTGGTATTTGAAGAGTGTGATAGTCAGAACGCCAAGATCTAGTTCGTATTGAAGAATGTAGATTGGGTTAACTAACGATTTTTATCAGGCATCGGTTCTCACGCGCTGAACTTGATTAGTGTACCTCTGCGGCATCGCCCCAAGCTTGCTTAAGTCGTTCGAAATTGAATCCTTCTTCTTGTGCCGCATTAATAATGACACGTTCACGACGAGCGATCGCAGCTGCAGCGTCGGGAACTTCGTGTGCTTTATCGTTCGGAATTACGACTGCACCATGTTGGTCAGCGTGGATGAGGTCGCCACTGGATACTCGCATTCCGGCCACGTTAATGCCACCACCGTACGAAACGGTGTGTACAAACGCATGGGAAGGGCCAATGCGATCTGCAAGCATCTGAAAACCCTCGGCTATGTCTGGAATGTCGCGAACACTACCATCCGTAATCAAGCCTACACAGCCCAGGCCGTTATGGATGTTGCTGTTAACTTCACCCCAAAATGAACCGTAGCCGCGACCTTCACCATCTAAATCTTGGATAACAATGATTGCGGGTTTAGGTCCGTCATCAATGTAGCTGTAATAGCCATGTTGCAAGTCGCGAGCAGCTTCCCCGCGCACATCCGAAGGATGCATAGCACGTATACAAGCGGTCCGCGCATAACCTACCATGCTGCCAAGCTCAGGACGGGTACAAACCAGCGGATCAGTGGTGTAGCCATAACCACGACGTTGCGGAACTACCGATTCAAGCGCATTACAAACAGTCGGTGTATCAAGTTCTTTCAGCTGTTCAATCAATTCATCTGAGACGGTAGACATTAGCTCTTGTCCTTCAAGCAAAGGTAATGAAGCGGCTATGTTAGCGATTGCGCATAGTAGAAATTTACTGTGAATGCTCTAAAGTTGCGATTGGCACCCGGAAGGCGAGCGATTTTTTGGTTTGTAAAATTGCGGGTGCTGAATATATGGGTGTTTAGCTCAGCTGGGAGAGCGGTGGCCTTACAAGCCACAGGTCGCAGGTTCGACCCCTGCAACACCCACCAATACTCGTTTTTTTACGAAATTGGCACGACGAATACCTTTGGTCGGAGCGGTAGTTCAGTTGGTTAGAATACTGGCCTGTCACGCCAGTGGTCGCGGGTTCGAGTCCCGTCCGCTCCGCCAGCCGTAATATTGGATTCGATACTCATTTAATTGATATCAGTATTTTTAAAACTTAGAATCTTCAAAACATCAATTTAGTTTCAAATCAAGCTCTGGTTCGCATTGATCCCATAATCTTAAAGATCGTCGTAACGTATAAAAAAGCTGAATTAAAAAGCGCGAAATCCGAAGGAGTTCCGCGCTTTTTAACGTACTGAGAGTTTAGCTAACTTTCTTGCTAGCTGTTGTTCTCGTTTTATCCCTTATTAGAAGTTTACTTCTACATTCATAAACACGTAGCGCCCCAGTGCATCAAAGAATGCAGGGAAAGTATTGCCATTACCTGGCGCTGTACCGGCGTCTGAACTGACTTGCGGATCCTTGTCGAACAGATTGCTGATGCCAACCGTAGCGGTATAGTCTTCCCATCTGTTGTAAACAAGCGTCAAGTCAAAGTAAACCTCAGAACCAAAATCAATCTCATTAGATCCGAGATCTTCGGTTTCGCCCAAGTAGCGCATGCCGAGCGATACGCGCGCATCAAATTCGGTATCTAAAGACGCTTTGTAGTTTCCGCTCCATTTCGGTTGTGGATTCTTGCCGCACGACAATCCCCAGACACCAACGCAATCAGTGACAGGTTCCCCAGGAAGTTCAATGAAGCTCGTCTCTATGACGCGAGTCGTTACACCCTCAATCCCCATGGGTCCGAATGGGCTATCGAAGTCATATTGGAAGATGATGTCGACGCCTTTGACAGATTCTTCGGTGATGTTGGTAGTCAGCGTATCAATGTAGCCACCTGATAGCCACAAAGAACCTGTGACGGGATGTCTATTGATGTTGTCGCAAAACGCAGCAATACCAGTTTCGAGACACTTATTCAAGGAAGTAGCGGCAGGGACAGAGCCGACGCCATCTTCCAAACTGATATCAAAGTAATCCAAAGTTACCGTCACACCGCCAAACAAATCAGGAGTCAAAACAACGCCTGCCGTGATCGATTCGGCTTCTTCGGGTCGTGTATTTGGATTGCCGCCGTAGCGAATGTTGTATTGATCAGCTGGTGACTTCAAATCCGTCCCATAGAAAGCTGGCGGCAACCCTGTGTTTGCACATTGGGCTTGAGTCGCCGTCATGTTTAGGCCGCAAGGGTCGTCAGGTAGGTCAGTGAGACTGTCGCCTTGAGCAGTGTACAACTCAGCTAAGTTAGCATGGCGAATAGCCGACTGAAAAGATCCTCGAACTGCGATCGCGTCGCTAATTCGGAAAAACCCACCAACTTTAGAGGTATTGGTGCTTTGGCCCGTGGAGTAGTCCGCATATCGATAACCAAAGTCAACGCTGAAGTTGTCGAGTACGGGAATACCGAGTTCGACAAAAAACTCATCCACGTCATACGCACCCACCAACGGAATTGCCGCGCCGCCTGAACCGGAACGATCGCCACCGATGCTTGGTGCATCGGGTCGATAGTCGGTTTGCAGTTCTTTAGTTTCGTAGCCGAGAGCGACCGATACAGGGCTTGGTGCTGCTGGAAGGCTAAACGGTGTTTCGCCAGTCAAAACCCCTTGAAGGATTCTTTGCGAGCCGGAACCAAGGATGAAAGTCGATCGGGCGATATAGTTCTGAAGCGCCATACCACCGTCATGCACTGCTTGAATACCACCATCCGCTGGCAATCCGCCACTAAATAGGTTGTAGGGAATGCAATTGGTATCTGTGCCATTAATGGCAGATACGCACGTAGGTACGCCGTTGATATTAACAACGTTTACGGCACGATTAATGTTCTCTACTGAAAGGTCGTTCCGATATTCTTCGGCAAATTCAACTTCAGATAGTTGATAGTTGATGTCATAGGACCACGTGTCGCTGATATCGCCACGCACGCCAAAGACTTGAGTAACGTTGTCATACGTCCTGATACTTTGACGCGGCAACCCTTCAACATTTCGCTTTAACGAATATAGCGGAGCGTGATAGCCAACAATGTCACCGTCCGCTACCGCTTGCTCTAAACTCGCAATGTAGTTCAGAGCTTCCCGACCAGAGGAGAAGTTAGGAGCGTGATCGCCACCCATTCCGATCCAGTCCGAACAAGCGACCCTATGCTGCTGTGCGGACAATAGAGCGTTGTAGCACGGCAGTCGATTGATATTCCCAAAGGTACCCGAATAAGCGATCTGAGCATTAGAAGCCGAACGCATTGAACGAATGCTCGCATAGACTTCAGCGACATCGGTCAACTCAAATTTGCCGAATAGGCCCGTGTTTACTCGATCATCGGGACGCTGAAAGAAATTGGTGGGGTTGTAATTGAAGGTTTGACCAGCTCGTGGTACGAATTCGTCACCTTGAACTTTAAGGTCTAGCCGTGTTACATCTGGATTAACGTTCCTAAATCCCAGAGCGCCGTAGAGCCCAAAGTCAGCCCAACGTCCCGGTGGAATGGTTGAGGAGCCACCACAAGCGCTTTTGCCTCTGGTCAATGCGCACGCAGATGTGTCGTAGTCGCCTTGAAGAATAGGTCGTGTATCTGTCTTTTCAATAAAGGCAGTTACATGACCTCGGTCATCAAACATCGTGCCACCAAACGCAATACCAAGTTTGGTTGTTTCACCGGTCGTGATATTGCTCGGTGCAAGTTCATAGTCATACCCTTGGACTAAATCACGTAGCTCACCATTGTCATTTTTATGCTGGTAGAAACTATGGGTCACGTTCGCTTTAAAGCCTTCGAACTCATCATCAAGGATGAAGTTGACGACCCCTGCTACCGCGTCAGATCCATAAACAGACGAAGCACCACCAGTTAGCACCTCAACTCGTTCAAGCAACAATGATGGGATAGAGTTAAGGTCGGCACAATTGCCCCCGCCCGTAGTCCCAGGCGCCATACGCTGACCATTAAGTAACACCAGTGTTCGGTCACAACCGAGATTGCGCAGGTTGACCGTTGCGGTCCCTGATGCGCCGTTCGAGGCAGTTATGGCTTGACCAGGAGAGATTTGGGGTAAGTCGTTGAGGAAATCCTCAACGCGCGTGATGCCACGATCCGAAATATCTTCAACTTGAATCGTGGTGATCTGCGAAGAACTGACCACATTTGCATCGCGAATACGCGTGCCCGTGACAACGAGTTCTTCGATCTTGACTTCTTCTTCTTCGCTTTGTTGCGCAAATGTAGTTTGTATTGTGCCATTACCAGCCAGTACGGCACCACACAAAAGCAACGTGCAGAGCTTACTGCTTCGCATCGATGATTACTCCGTAGATTTAACCGTTAATTATGAACAATCTGAAAGAAAATTCATAGTGTGAAAAATCCTGTTTTCATCAAATCAACGGTTAATTGTTATGTGGAGTTTTTCAATCTGTGATGCGATTGCGTTACGTGAATTTCAAGCATTGAACTGCGTCATTCTGAGCCGGGCCGTTTCTAGCGAAATAATCTTCCTCTAAATCCAATATGAGCGAGAATAACGTGCTCTTTGACACACTTGCTTCCGCCCGTAAATGCGCCGCTAAAGCGCCCTCTTAGAGCCTACGGTTAGCCAGTCTGGCGTCGCATGGAAGTGTGGCTTGTGCATTAATGGTGACCGAACCCCGTTTTTACCGAAAAGTTCTGCTAATCTTTAAACTCCTACTTAAACATAATCCCGTTTGTCTGTAGCACATCCACAACCAGTTTTGGTCAATTGAAACAGCTAGCCGACGCACCAGCGCCGCTTCACCGCGCTAGAGATTTTTATAGCCAGATCGCAGCTGCCGGAGATGCAATCGATGCGGAACGAGAGATTCCAAGCGATCTCATCGGCGATATGAAGCACGCTAATCTGCTACGTCTGCTAGTACCCAAGCATCTTGGTGGCGAGCAGATGGACTGGTACGAATATCTTGAAGTTATCTTCACGATCGCCCATGCCGATGGTAGCGTAGGGTGGTGCATCAATCAAGGGAACGTTTTTGCTACAAACGCTGCGAGAGAACCTACTTCGCTCGCACGAGAAATTTGGGGTGTGCCAGAGGGCAGTTGCGGCAACGGACCGCCAATAAATGCCAGCTCAAAAAGCACTGCGAACGGTTATTCGCTTAGCGGCAAGTGGATATTCTCGAGCGGGTGTCGCCACGCGAATTGGCTGGCTGCGCTCGTGACGAGCCCAAACCACCCACCTCGTTTGCATTTCATGCCAAAAAATGAGATCGAGTTAATCGACAATTGGCAGGTGCGCGGCTTGCGTGGGACTGGCAGCTTTGGATTCAGCTGCGAAGATTATTTTGTGCCGAAAGAACGCGTCATGCGGATGGATTTACCCCCAAGCCACGATGGTGCAATATACAAAATCCCACAATCGCTCCTATTTGCTTGTGGATTCGGTTGTGTTGCATTAGGCGTCGCTCGCGCGGCAGTGGATAGCGTCATCGAATTAAGCCAGACCAAAAAACCACAATTCGGCAAATTGACGTTAGCCCAAGATCCAGTTGTGCAGAGCAAGATTGGGATGGCTGAAGGTTTGTTCGGCGGGGCCAAAGCATTTCTATATGAAACGGTGGCCGAAGTTTGGGAAAGCGTCCAGCACAATGGTGAAATTTCAGTGGACGACCGTTTGCGCCTACGTCTCGCAGGCACCCATGCAATTAGACAATCCGCCGGTGTCGTCGATATTGTCTACAACCTCACCGGGTCAAACGCGATTTTTGAGTCGACGAAGATCCAAAGGAAGTTTCAAGACATACATGTCATTACACAGCAAGTGCAGGGTAGGGAGGCACATTACCAAACCGTTGGCGCGCATTTGCTAGGTGAAGTTCCTGACGGAGGGGTCTATTAGTCAGTAGAGTTCGTCAAGAACGACTCGTTCTCCTTCACCGGTTCTGATTCTTCTGTTACGCGACTTGGCATTTAGCTCGAGTCAGACGCGGCTTTTTCAACTTCGGTGGATGCATGCGCCTGTAAAGCAGAAGCTGCTCTTGCGTTTTGCGCCGCTTTCATCGCTTCAGCTGCTTTTTCATTTTCTTGAATCTTTGCATTGATGGCTGCACCTGCTCGCATCCACGTGTCACGGTTTTCGATGACGTAGGTATTGGATTCTCGATAGTCGTACAGCATGCCATTGACTTCAGGAATGACGTATCTAGCTACTAAATCCCAGCTATTGAGTGTATCGGCGCGATTCGCCCAATCGTGCGCAAAGCCAATGACGCAGCCAAAACCACCTGACAGCTCCTGCATTTCGTAGATTTTCGCCACGAGGTCGTCTGGTGTGCCGATAACACTGACACTACCGTCGCTGAAGGCCATGACATCGACCGCTTCGTCCGGTGTTTTGAATATCTGGCCTTGCCCGGCCGCGAGCGTTCCTACCGTGTATTCATTGTTGTGGCGAAAGAGACCCTCTCGCGCTTGTTCGCGTGCTTTGTCGCGAGTTTCAGCCAAATGCCAATTGAGCACCAATCGCCAGTTTGCACGTTCGACCTTGTTCCCGTATTTTTCTGCCGCATCCTCGGCAAAGCTCCATTGCAGCGGTAGCGCTTGAATGCCTGCTTGCGAGGTTGAACCAATAGACAGTACGCCGATCCCATGCTTGCCGGCCAAGGTCATACCCGACGGGCTCACCAGTGATGCAACCGCAAACTCCATGTGCTTTTGCAAGGGTTTGAGTTGTAGTTTGGCATCTTTGAGTGTGAACCACTCCGATTCATGGGTAAAACGTTCTTTGGCTTCAAACAATTGGCGAATCACGCCTATCGCTTCGTCCTGTCGATCGCGCAACACCATTGGGTCCAC
>VXLJ01000007.1:0-33852 GCA_009841635.1 Gammaproteobacteria bacterium | reverse complement strand
GGCGAATCACGCCTATCGCTTCGTCCTGTCGATCGCGCAACACCATTGGGTCCACACCGAGCGTGTGCGCATCACTCGGCAGAGCGCCAGGCCCTGACCCAAATATCGCTCGGCCACGCGATTGGTGATCAAGTTGCGCAATGCGTTGTGCCACCATGAATGGGTGATGGTACGGGAGCGAAACGACACCTGTGCCCAGCCGAATCCGATGAGTGCGTTCGGCCGCGGCAGCCAAAAACAACTCGGGTGAAGCGATGACTTCCCAACCAGTCGAGTGGTGTTCACCGCACCAGAACTCATCAAAACCAAGTTGATCCATGTGTTCTACCAGGGCCAAATCGCTCTGTAGTTGGAGAGTTGGATGCTCACCGATTGGGTGGTGCGGCGCTAAAAATGCACCGAATTTCATATCACTCATGAACTTGGTTTTTGATTGTTTTCAAGTGACAACGATTCTACATTCACCAAACAAGCATCAGCTGGTGAAACTAGGATGCTGTCAATCGGGATCGTCTACAACGGCGTGATTGAGTTACCCAAAGAGCGCGCTTAGCTTTGGCTTAAAGTTTTTGGGCGGGCTCCGTAGCAACGATGGCACCAGTTCCTGCTGGCGCAATGGATGGCGTCGCTCGATCGCTCATCGCGCCGGATTCTTCACCACGCTGTGCGGCTGTTTTCTTGAGATCAGCCGTGTCATCTTTCATCCTAATGAGCGATTTGAAATCACGGCGGATCAAAATCAGACTAGGTACGAAGAACAAGATTGTGATGGACGCAAACACGGTGCCAGTCGCAAGGCTTACGGCCATTGGGATGAGAAACTGTGCTTGCATGCTCGTTTCGAATAACATCGGCGTCAAGCCAAGTGCAGTTGTTGCGGTAGTAAGAAAGACTGCTCGAAAACGCCCCTTTACGGCTTCAGAAATCGCTTCTCTAAACTCAACCCCTACCGCTCGCAAGCGTAAAAATAGATCGGTGAGGACTAGTGAGTCATTCACCACGATACCACTCAATGCGATGATGCCGAATATCGAAACGAAAGATAGATCAAATCCGAAGATCCAATGTCCAACGATCGCGCCCGCTGCGCCAAATGGGATACCTGACAAAACCACAAATGGCATCGTGTAGTTTCGCAATTGGCACGCCAAAAGAATGTAGATCAATAGCACCGAGGATAGCGCAAGCAAGCCAAGTTGTGAAAAGTCTTGCTGCTGCTCTTGTGCGAAACCCGCTTCATTGACCAGCAACCGCGGAAACTCTGCTCTCAAACTAGGAAGCACATTGGCTTCGATTTCCGCGATTACTTGATTAGGTGTTCGCTGCGAACTATCGACGCGCGCGCTCACTTCTACTACCCGACGGCCGTCGATTCGCTTAATCGAAGAATAGCTGCGGCTTTCTGCGACGCGCGCAACCGTGAACAGCGGCACTTCTGTGCCATCATTCAAACGAATTCTTGAATCAGTAAAGTCTCGTGTGCTGCGTCTTTCATCTCGAGGAAAGCGCAACATGACCTTCACTTCATTGCGATTTCGCTGAATTCGCTGAATTTCTTCGCCGAAGTAACTCTGGCGCAATTGCCGCGAGATATCAAGATTGGTCAGGCCAGCGGCTTCTCCTGCGGGCGTCAATTCGATATCGAACTGTCGTTTACCAAGATCGTAGTCGTCGACGATCTGAACAAGCGCTTGAGTTTCTGCGAATCGATCTTTCAGGTAATTGACGGCTTGCAATAAAGTCGCGTCATCGCGATGTGATAACTGGTATGAGACGTCTGCTAAGGACATAAACGACGACACAAAACGGATGTCGTCCGCGCCAGCGATCGTGCCAACTTCCCGTCGCCAGAGTCGTTCAATTTCTTCGGAGCTGTTTTGCCTCACGCTCTCGTCGGCAAGTTCAAGTCTAACTTGGGCACGATTGCTGCTCGCCCGAACACCAGGCGAGCTCATTGGTCCACCACCACCACTCAGGCTGCCGCCAATCACCATACTCATTGACCCAATTTCAGTATTGCCAGCTTTTTCATTTACACGCAATATTGCGTTGCGCAACTGTTCCGCGCCACGCTCTGTGATGTCGTAAGGAGTGCCTACAGGATAGGTTAGATTTGCAACGACCGAAGACGATTCAATGCTTGGGAAAAACAGAAAACGCACGGAATTTGTCGCCAGGAGCGACATAGCACCGCAAAGGAAACCCATCGCTATTAACAAAGTGATATAGCGATGTTGCACCGCCCATCGCACGCAGGGCAGGAGCAGGTTATCCCGAAAGCTCTGTAGTGCGCTTGCGATAAATTCTTGAATGACGCTTAAGGGCCAGCGACTCCACTTACCAGCATGCGAGAGATGGGCCGGAAGAATCAGAAATACTTCGATCAAGGAAATGACCAAGACCGTGATAACGACGAATGGCACAGCGCCAAGAATTTGCCCGAACGTACCAGTTGCAAACATGAGCGGTGCAAACGCAGCCATTGATGTGAGTACGCCGATCGTTACTGGAGAAAACACGCCTTTAGCGCCAGCGATGGACGCTGCAGCACCACTTAAGCCGGTTTCCTGCA
The DNA here is from genome assembly GCA_009841635.1 of Gammaproteobacteria bacterium. Classification (GTDB taxonomy): domain Bacteria; phylum Pseudomonadota; class Gammaproteobacteria; order Pseudomonadales; family Azotimanducaceae; genus Bin55. The sequence continues at coordinate 31,280 of VXLJ01000007.1, read as the reverse complement.
CCGCGCCGATGTTCTCGCCTACGACGATCGCATCATCTACCACCACACCAAGGACCATGATGAGCCCAAACAGCGAAACCATGGTGATATCTACGCTCAACGGCGCGAAAAAGATCATGGCCCCTAGGAAGGAGATTGGCACGCCCATTGCAACCCAAATGGCGAGTTTGAGATCCAACATGAGCACAAGAAAGAGAACGACGAGCGTGAACCCAAGAATGCCGTTTCTGACTAGCAGGCCGATACGTTGCTCAAGAATTTCGGACTGATCTTCAAATATTTCGATGGCTACGTTATAGGGTGGATTTAAGTTGTCGAGATTTGCTTTGATGGTGTCTGCAATCAGAAGCATGTCTTCAGACGTGGACTTGTTGACTGAGACAAAGATTGCGGGTTCACCGTTGAATTCATTGCGAAGATCGGAATCTACGAAGGAATCTCGAATGACGGCAATGTCGCGGAGTAGGAGCGTGGTGCCGTCTGGCAAGGCTTGTATGGGTAGAGTTTCAAATTCCTCGCCGGTAAGAAGCTTTTTGTTGGTCCGAATGAGCAAATCCCCAGCAACCGATTTGATTTCGCCAGCGGAGAGATTGACAGATTGCTGCCTTATTCGGTTGGCAACTTGATCTAACGTCAGTCCATATTGACGTAGCGTCCGTTCGCTAATTTCGATGGCTATTTCAAGTGCCCTAGTGCCTTGAAGTGAAACTAATGTAACGTTGGGTAGTTCTAGGAGTGCGTCTTGTACGAATTCCGCGGCGGCGCGTAGCTCCATTTCGGGAATCGGTCCAGATACAACGAGTTGCATCACCGAATCGACGCTCTCCTGAATGGTAATTTCAGGTTCTTCGGCTCTTTGTGGCGGAAAATCAACAAGCCGATCAATGGTAGATTTCACATCTTCATAGACGTCGTTCTCATTAGCGAAATCGTTCAATTCAACGCTAATCGAACCGTTTCCTTCAGATGCCGTCGAGCTGACTCGATAAACACCCTCTATGCCTGCCACGGCTTCCTCAACGCGACGCGTGATGCCTTCCTCAACTTCCGATGGGGTAGCACCGGGATAAGGCACAGAAACTTGAATTTGACCAAGTTTGATCGTAGGAAACACCTGCGTTTTTAAGCCAAACGCAGCGGCAACGCCACCTATCAAAAAAATGGCCATGATGAGGTTGGCGGCAACGGTGTTGCGTGCGAAAAAGCCTACCGGTCCATGGTCAATGGATTGGGCACGTATTTGGTCTGCTAGTGGTGTCATGAACGATTCATATCAGCAACACGAACGATATCACCTTCTTCGAGGTTAGGCATAGAACCGCTCACGATGCCATCGAAATACTCAAATGCATCGACGAGTAAGCCATCTTCGCGTCTGTCATGGATATTGATGGGTTGCTTTATGATGACACCTTCCTTTACCAGCCAAACCGTACTCTTAGCTTGTTCGGTAGTTTCAGGTAGCACAAAAGCAGGATCGATATGACGGCCAAAAATGCGCACTTCAATGAAATTGCCAGGCGCAAACTCATGATCTTCCGACTCTAACCGGGCATAGAGCGTCGTTGTCCTTGTTCTGGTATTGAGTTCAGCGGATTGCCGCTCAATGGTCGCTTGTATCGCACCGTTGGTCGTTTGTATAAGTGCGCCACGACCAATCGCAGGCTGTAGCGCTTCAAGATCGTAGGTAGAAATGGGAATTGATGCTTCTATTTCCTCGAGCGCGTACACCTGACCCACAGGTTGATTGGGGTTTAGTAGCTGACCTTTGCTTACATTAGTGTTTACGACTCTGCCGTCAAAAGGTAACCTGAATTCGGTTCTTCGCAACGTTAGTTCGGCGGACCTTAGTCGTGCTTTGGCGCGGTCGATGGCCGCTTGGCTGCGCCTGAGTTGAGGTTCGCGAGCAATGAGTTCCGGTACTTCTGCGCCTGGATTCAACATAAGGTAGTTTTCAGTTGAAGCGTTGCGTTCAGCTTCGGTTAGATTCATGTCTGCCAAAGCTACGGCCAAATCAGCCTTGGCTTGTTCCACCCCCAACTTCGCATCGATTGGATCCAGTTGAAAGAGTGTCTGGTCGGCTTTGAATTCGCCACCGGCGCGCAATGACTCTGCTACCCAAATAACTCGGCCACCGACTTGCGGGACAATGTCAACTGCTGAGCGATAGTTGATTGTTCCGGTTGCGTCGACTTCTATCGTCGCGCCAACGGAATTAGGCCTCACCACTGCAACAGTGACCTTCGGGGGCGCGCCAGCGCTAGATATGCTGAGTGGCGGCATGGCGTCTTCCGGATCTGAACGACCTCGACAGGCAACCAGCGTGGCTACGACTACCAATAACAGAATGACAACTATCTGGGTTACGCCGAAAATGCGCTTCATTTTTTTCTAGCAGTTCCTAAGTACGGGTTTAGTTCTTTGTGAGCAAGGTCGAGGAATTTCCCATTCTACGAGCATTCACTGTAGTTAGCATATGAACATTCCCGCATATACGAGGACGACATGGCAATCATCACGGATCAACTGCAGTTTCCTGAAGGACCCGTCGCACTTGCGGATGGTTCTGTACTTGTGGTAGAAATCGCTCGCGGTACGTTGTCACGGGTTGACCCAACTGGCGCTATCGATGTGGTCGCCGAAACGGGTGGTGGCCCAAATGGCGCTGCGATTGGTCCGGAAGGGAAATGCTTCATCTGCAATAACGGCGGATTCAATTGGATCCGAAGGAATGGCCGCATTTACCCGGGTGATCAAGCAGATGACTACTCAGGTGGACGTATTGAGCGAGTTGACATTGAAAGCGGTGAAGTAGAGGTTTTATACGAAGCTGCAAATGGCGTGAAGTTGCGTGGTCCTAACGATTTAGTTTTTGACAACTCTGGCGGCTTTTGGTTTACCGATCATGGCAAAAACCGCCCGCGTGATCGAGATCGGACTGGCGTGTTTTATGCGAAGGCCGACGGCTCGTTTATTGAGGAAGTGATATTCCCACTCGAAGCACCTAACGGGATCGGTCTGTCCGCAGACAATGACGAGCTTTATATCGCGGAGACACCAACTGGTCGATTGTGGGCGTACCCACTGCGGGGGCCAGGACAACTCAAAGGTGAGCGCTTGGACCGCCCAGATGGTGGACGTGTGGTGAAAGGACGTAACAGCTATTTCATGTTCGATTCGCTAGCGGTGGATGCAGACGGCGGTGTATGTGTCGCGACATTAATTGATGGGGGTGTAACAACGCTATATCCTGATGGCCGCGAGCCTAAATTCGTATCAATGCCGGACCGCTTGACGACCAATGTTTGCTTTGGCGGTGAAGAGCTTAAGACCGCCTATGTGACTCTATCGTCGATTGGTCAGCTCGTTGCACTGGATTGGGATGTCGGTGGCTTGCCGCTAAATTACTTGAATCTCTAATCCAGCTCATGTACAGTGCCTCAAATGGGATGGATCGGTGAGATGGCTACTAGGTCAAGCTGCAGGGGATAACGCCTGATTTGAAGCACGTCATATTCAGTAGGAAAGGCTTCGATAGCGCTTCGGGAGGTGCACCGTCGCCATTGCAGAATGGTTGCGTTAGGAGCATTCCCATCCCAGCACGTGATCGATCATTCACGACCTATGGAGATATAGGTCTAGGTGACGTAGTTACACGAGTCACGAACGGGCGCATTACCGGCGCAGATCACTGCCATTTTGACCCTATGTTTGCAGGCGGTCGATGCGCGTTTGGACAAACTGGTGCCGCACAAACGCATTTGGCAAATCAAGGAATAGATATTGGCGACGTATTTCTCTTCTTTGGACTCTTTTCGAATTCCGACGGGAAGGCTAAACATCATCGCATTTTTGGCTATTTAAAAGTCGTAGAGGTTCATCACCTTGGTTCAATACCTTCAAACCTTGATCAACCTAGCGGTTTTTCACACCGTCATCCACATACGCTAGGCACCTGGCATCAGAACAACACAATCTATGTCGGGGAGGGATATAGTGCGAATTCCACGAATGCTTCGTTACGCTTGACTTCAAAGGAGGGACGAGTCAGCCTTTGGGATGTTCCTAAATGGCTCTTTAAGACTGGTCTCTCTTACCATCCTCAAAGTACTTCTAAGGGAAATAGTCGTTGGAATCCCAACGGTACGCTACAGACGGTAGGGCGAGGTCAGGAGTTCGTTGCAGATATTTCTCGTTCTAAACAAGCACAGAATTGGGTTCATAGCCGTTGCTTGCTCATTCGAGAATCCTGTAAAAAACTTGAACTTGGTTCTTTAAGCGACAAGGTCAGTTAAAGGCGTCTTTCGCCGGGTATGGCGACTCAAAGCAAGCCGACGCTCCCTTAGCATCGCACTTGACATGGTGAAGAAAAGCTTGAAAGTTTGAATCGGTAATTCCTCGCCTCTTTATCGAGACCCCACAAAGTTGGGTGCCGCGGACATGAGCTCTTCGATGACTTCTTTATAGTATTCGCTTGATAGAGTAGGTCGTGCATAGCTTCGATGTGTACCGTCTAACTGCCATTCATATCCGTTCAGTAACCGGCCTTTACCTTTACTGACAATTTCAAAACCTGCTGACGTACCTCGTACACCGACCAGTACGGCGATTTGATCCCAGCTAGATCGACCTTCAATTTCCCGGTCGAACCAACGGAAATAGGCTTCACGTACAGGATTTGTCGTCGGCGTCTCACGTAATGATGTACCCGTGTACAAGTCGCCACCGTAATCAGTGACAATGAGTGGTGTAGGCCATTCATCGAGCACAAATTGCGATTCTGCAATAAGGCCATGTCGCACAAAGTTGAACCGGTCGTCTACGAGTCCAGCCATCACAATAAGCTCTTTCACCTTATCTCGAATCAATTTCGGATGCGTCCGCAGTAACGCCGCAAGATTGTTCAAATAGCCAACGGAAATGATCGTTACAGAACGATCGGGTTGCGCTTCCAGCAACTTTTGATAAAGGGAAACCGAATCAGTAACTGGTGAGGGAGTGTCGACGGCTCGCAACCTCGCGACAAAACCAAGGTATTTAGAGTCATCGGGTTCTTTTAATGGACTTGCATATTCTCCGATCGGCAATTCACCGCGTCCGTACCAAGCATTAATCGCCTGGATTGCATCGGTACCATGAGGGTGTACTTCGTTGTAACTCACACCAAGAACCTTTGCCTCTTGGCGATCTACCAGCGCATGTAGCAGCGCGAGCGCGCCAACGTCATCAACGTCAAACGTCATGTCCGTTTCATAAATTACGTTTGGCATGACGGCTTGTAGGGTAGATGCGTTAAAGACCGTCAGAAACAGAAATGTAGAACATATTCGAAGAGTTCTTCGCATGGTACTGACCGAACGTAGTGTGAACTGTGTCCGGAGCTATCTAAGTGAAATTTAACTTTACCAATTGATCTGATTGTTTCAAAATGAACACCTTCGAGAATGCATGCGTCATAGAACGAAGTTGCTCGCCGAATGTCCTAACAAGCGAATATTGGGAAAAGACTAAAGAATATGAAGCGCTCGAACTTAATCCTGAGTCCATTATTACTGTGTGCAATCCTTGGGAATACTGTGAAGGGAAATGAAGTAGAACAATCTCTTGATCAATTCAACCGCTTGCGTTTCGCCATTGGTGGTGCTATCGAGCTTGTCAAGAGCGACAAAAACCGTGTAAACCTCGAAGTGATACGAGGTGATTCAGCAAATTTGCGGATTGAGGTTAAGGATAAGACGCTGTGGATTGGCAGAGAAACCCCAAACAATTGGCGATTTTGGCGTAATTGGGCTCCATTGGCGGTACATGGCACAATCTATTACGAAGATCAATTGAATCACCTTATCGCATCAGGATCGGGCAGGATTTCGACTAAAGACCTTAAGCAACCATCGCTCGCGTTAGAAATAAACGGATCAGGTGATATCCGGATCACATCGATGGTACTTGGTGAAATCGAATCTACGATTCGTGGAAGCGGCGATATTCGCATAGATGAAGGTGAACTAGGCATCGTACGCTCTTACATCCTCGGTAGCGGAACTATCGTGATTCAGGATTCATCTGCCGCCGAAAGTCACTTAATCATCAAAGGTAGTGGTGACTTCCAAGCTGAGAGCTTGATGACTTCCACTACAGACATCCAGATTCTCGGATCTGGAGACGCAGCTGTGTACGCATCTGATTCACTTGGAATTTCAATAAAAGGCTCCGGTAATGTGAATTACTGGGGTGAGGCGAAGGTCTCTGAAGACGTTGCAGGCAGCGGTGACATAATGGCGCATTGAATTAACTTGACGGCTACGTTCGCAGCTGTCCCAGATAATTTTAATTTAACATAATATACATTATACGAATAAATTGAGATTTAGAAGATAATCCGAATATCTTATTGATATGACTTGATTTAACTATTTAGGACGTCGCTCGGCGCTATCTCTTCAACGCTCTTGCAATGAGAAGTACTACAAAGAACATTACCGTGCACGCAATGAATAACGTCGCTTGTGGACCGATGTATTCAATCATGAAACCCCATAGCAACGCGCCGACCGGCCCAGCGCCCATAAACGAAAACGAAAAAAACGACATGACGCTACCGCGTTGATCATTAGGTGCTTGCTCTTGCATGATGGTTCTTGATGTCGCCATTGCTACGCCGCCAAATGAACCCCATATGAACATCAAGATGAGAAAGAACCAAAACTCGAAGCCGAGCGATGCGAACGCCAATACGACTGCACCTAAGCCATGTGCTAGCAAAAGTGCATTGCCTTTGTGGCGGATTTCGCGTAAAAACAGTTGAACTAGGATTGTGAGCACCAAGCCACTTGAATTGACAAGGTTCACTAGCGCGAGATCCTCAGACGAACCATCGTATCTATCTCTGATCAGCAACGGGATCGTCACCACATAGGAACCCATGAAACAAATACCCATCGCGACATTCTGAGTTACTACCAGCCGCATAGACCGGTTTGACCAAACTGTTTGGAATCCCGCAGTGATCGAACTCATGATCATCGGCAAAAGCGGCTCCGTGTGCAGTCTGATGCCTGTACTTACTTGAGGTAGTCTGCCAAGCGCCAATGCCCCAAATAACACAATCAAGCTTTGGGTAGCAACGATCAATGCACCTCCAACAGTATCTGCGAATCCCGCCAGGACAAATCCAATCATTTGGACAATAAATTGAATAAGCGTGACTTTAGTCACGGTGCGTTGGATGTTCCCTTCTGCGACCGTATTGAGCATGCTGTCTCTGGCTGGTGTCACGAACGCTTGCAAGCAACCAATAGAAACCGCGTAACCGATCATAAATGCGAAGCTCAATGAGTCATTGAAAAGCACTAAAGCGAGTGCGAGCAAGGGTACTAAAGCAAGAGTTTGCGAGACGACAGCGACACGCTTCCCGCCTAGGCGGTCAGCAAGGCTACCGCCAATAAGCATGAACAATGTCGCTGGTAAAAGCAGTGCGAGTTGAGCTAAACCAACTAGCGAGGGCGGCTCATTGAGAACGATCGTCACCAGCCAAGCGAACAAAACGTTTTGGATACCGTGTGATGCGAACCAGGAACCTGTACCCATCAGATACCATGTAAGCGGCCTTATAGGCTTGAATAAAGATTGTCGGTCGCTAGGTGCCCGAGGGTCTGAACTGTTATTCAACTTGAGCTAGTGAATTTTCCTTGACCACCCATCTCGTACTAATTGTTCGAGTGGAGAACATTCCGAGTTAAAAAAATAACTGCGGCAGCAGAAAAGCCGTAGACGACAAGCACCCATGCGAGGGGTTCATAGACTTCAGAACTCAGCCCTGCTAAGGCAGGCTCATGAGCACCTAAATGGGAGCTCAGAATTCTGCGGAAACGTTTAGTTCGACCAGACGTAGAGCGCAGCTCTTAGACTACAAAGGAAGATGTTCAACTCAACGTGGCAATTTTGTTGCGTTCGATGAGTTCGAAATCTATTTTTGCACCCAAACCAGGCTCCTCGAATGCGTGAACTAGCCCGTTTGAGTCAACTTCAATATCATCCTCTAAACCGTGCTTTTGAGCGGCTGCTGGTAACAACACTTCAAAATACTCGCAGTTTCTTATCGCCATGAGCAAGTGAAGATTGGCGACGTTGTTCAGTGAATTGCCGCCGTGGTGAACCTCATAGTTCATATGAAACGCTTCGGCAAGATGGGCGGTCTTCAAGCACGAAGTTAGTCCACCTTTGATTGCCACGTCGCCACGAAGATAATCTGTCGCTTGCGAGGTGATCCAAGGTGCGTACGAGGTCGGGCCGGCCTGAGGAAACTCAGTGGCCATGATGGGGATCCCGAGTTGCTGGCGCAGCTTGACATAGTTGTATATGTCATCTTCTACTAATGGATCTTCGTACCAGTAGTAGTTCAGATCTTGTATTGCTTGCCCTACCCTAAGCGCTTGCGGATAGTCGTACGACCAGGTTGAATCGAGCATGAGTCGATGCTTTTCGCCAACAGCACGGCGGACGCCTTGACAGATAGCGATATCCTCGTCGGGGTCGGCGGGTGGATGAATCTTGTATGCGGTCCATCCTTCTTCCTTGAGCTTCACCGCTTCGTCCGCGTATGCCTCGACACTGCCATAGACTGCAGAACTTGCATAGGCTGGAATACTGTTTCGGTAAGATCCCATGAGGCGATGTACTGGCACATCTGCGGCCCGACCCGCGAGATCCCACAGCGCCACATCGATAGCCCCAAGGATTCGCATCTGCGTACCTCTGGTTCTACGCATGATGGATTGCCAAATGCGTTCGCGTGCTAGTGGATCCTCACCTACAAGCATAGGCTTGATGCGCTTGACCAATGTTTCGCTATCGCTTGCACCTGAACCTAACGCCGACCCCAGAAACGCATAGCCGTCCGTTCCATCGTCCGCGATGATGCGAACTAAACCCATTTGAGTCGTCATGGTGGCGGAGCTTGAAATGGTTTTTGTGTAACGTGTAGCCGGGATGTCCTTCCATTCCCATACCGTCACCGTAATGTCGTCGATGCGCATCTAAATCACCTTGAAATCTCGAAAATACGACCAACCATCAGTTGGTCTCAGCCGGGACTTGCCGAATCAAACCCCAGTTGGACGCGGACCCGGTCCAGATGGGCCACCGCCTAAGAAGCCGCCACCACCTTGCTCGCCACCAAAGGGTGAACTTGAATCGTCGGGATTCATTTCTACCCATCTGCGCCTGCGATTAGCCTCTGCTTCGTCGGGATTCGTAGTGAGTTGAGTCGCCGTCGCGCTATCTTGGAATTGCAATTCATGTAGCGTGTAGTAAATGCCTTTTTTAGCCAGCAGTTCTTCGTGCGTGCCTAATTCACGTACTTGGCCTTGATGCAGGACGAGAATACGATCGCATTCTTGAATGGTCTGCAAGCGATGAGCGATGATGATGCAAGTGCGACCAATCGTGAGGTTGTGGAGAGCCTCTTGAATTAACAGCTCGGTGCCTGTATCGATGCTGGATGTCGCTTCATCTAGCACCAGAATTTCAGTATCAGAAGCAAGTACGCGCGCAAACGCTAGAAGTTGCTGCTGCCCTTGCGAAAGGTTATGGCCCCGTTCGGCCAACTCCGTGTCGTAGCCGTCAGAAAGTTCCTCAATGAAGCGGTGCGCATTAACCAGACGCGAAGCCCATATAGCACGCTCACGGGACACGTTGGGATTCGATAAAGCGATGTTGTCAAGAATCGTGCCAGAGAAGATGTGGAAATCCTGAAGCACCACACCAACGCGCCGTCTCAAATCGTTAGTCTGAATTTGGTTAACGTCGATGTCATCGACGAAAATCATGTTGTCTTCGAAGTCATATGAACGTGCGAGCAGCCGAATAATGGTGCTTTTGCCAGATCCGGTTGCCCCAACGATGGCAAGTTTTTCACCGGGTTCGATCGCGAATGAAACATTCGATAACACCTGCTCGCTGCCTGGGTACGCAAAACTGACGTTTCGAAACTCGACTTTACCTTTTAGACGTTCCGGCAGCTTAACTGGATGTTCTGGTTCATGAATGCGTTCGTCCCAATCCAGTGCTTGGAAGATGCGTTCGCCTGAAGCCATTGAGCGGAACAAAACGTTAAAGAAGTAGCCCAATCCCATGATTGGCGCGACCATGCGGTTGAGAAATTCAAGGAAGAGGTACAGCATCCCAAGACTGATTTCTTCCTGCACCACTTTACCGCCACCATACCAAAGCACCGCTGCACTCGCGAAACTCGTCAAACTGGTATTGAACGACTCAAATGCGACTTCCCAATTGATCGCGCGAAATTCTTGGCGTCGGTTCTCTTGATTGAGTTTCCGGTACTCACTGATGTTGTATTCCTCGCGACCGGATAACTGTACGACCTCAATGCCCATAAGGTCTTCTTGCATATATTGGTTGAGTTGGGAAACTGAATCACGTATCAGACGGAATATTTCTCGCATGACCCAGCGAAACAAAATCGTCGCAGCGGCTGCGATTGGGATGATTGCCATGCCAACGAACGTGAGCTCGATATCCATGTGAAACAGGATGACAACGACGAAGATAAAGGGGACAAAATCGCCTGTGTGTTGTACGAAGCTCGTTATGAGGTTAAAGAGGTTCTCGACGTCATTGGTAATTCGCGTCATGACCCGACCAACGCCAACGTTGTCGTAGAAGGACGCTGGTTTATGCTCAAGCGATGTAAATAAATCGACACGTAGATCTCGCAAGGTCTTTAGCGCACCGCTCGTAAGCGTTAACTGCTGAGCGATACTCATGAGGTTTGTGATCACAAACATCAATAAATACATGCTCATGGCGATGAGTAATGGATGCCACTCGGTGGCGTCGCGCACCCATTCAAATGCATCCACAACGCGAAAATCGGGAAATGCTGAGGGTGCGTGATTCGGGACTAGGACGGTATCGATGACTACCCTACTCTGCACGATTGGCATGAGCACAGACAAGCCAGCGACTAGCGTTACCAAGATGGAACTGGTAATGAGCGTCAGCTTGTACGGTTTCGCCCATTGCAACAAGCGCATGAGCATCCGAAGGTTTAGGGCGGCGTGTGTCAGCTCTTGGTCGAATGCTGAGTAATTACGCTGCTGTTCACGGCTTTTAGTGTCGCTTTTCTGAACTGACTCAGTGCGTTGTTGCACATTAGGCGCGGAGGAAATGGCTTCACTCATGACGACTGCACAGCCGCTTCTGTGTCGACAGATTGAGTTTGAGGATTTAACTGTTCAAGCAGTTTCTGTTTCTCTTGCGCAGTTTGCTCCTGATTGCTTTGCACCTTTTCAAGGTTCGCGTAATATCCTTCAAGCGCGAGCAATTCCTCATGTGTACCTGATTCAATGATCGAGCCGTTATCAAGAATATAGATGTAGTCCGCATGGCGAGCGGTTGATACGCGATGTGAAATGAGTATGGTCGATTTGCCTTCGCGCATGCGTTGCAGGCCGTCAATGATGAGTTCCTCGGTGCGGGTATCTACGCTGGAGAAACAATCGTCTAATAACAATATTTCGCTTTCCCGAATCAGACCTCGAGCAAGCGTTGCTCGTTGCTTTTGACCACCAGAGAGCGTAATGCCGCGCTCACCTACAACTGTGTCTATGCCATGCGTCAAATCACTTAGCGCTTCTTCTAATCCAGCGGAGCGCGCCGCATGCATGACCTCATCTTCTTCCCGACTTGGATCGTCATACGTGATGTTCTCTTTCACGGTCGCCGAAAAAAGAAACGCGTGCTGCGGAACCAAGCAAATGACTTCGCGCAATTGCTTCACGCCATAGTCGCAAATGTCACGCCCATCTAAGTACACAACTCCTCGTGGTGTGTCGACCATGCGAACCGCAGCCTTTAGTACAGTCGACTTGCCCGAACCGATGCGACCTAACAGCGCTACCGTCTTGCCTGCTTCTAGCGTAATGTGGACATTGTTCAAGGTATCCAAGCCGGCGTCTGGATATCGGTACGTGAGTCCTTTGAATTCGAGTCGTCCTTTGATATCTTGTGGTACGTCAGTCGTGGTCTGGTCATGTACTTCGGGTTCGTTTTCAAGTATCTCGAATATGCGTGACGTACCTGCAGCAGCCGCGACAAACATGGATAGTGAATACCCAATCGACGAGACCTGCCCCACGAGCATGGTTAGATAGGCAGAAAATGCCGTGAAATCGCCGATGCCGATTTCACCGTCCATCACGAGCATGCCGCCATATACCAAAATGATCATCGGCGAGATCATGGTGAGTGCTGAGATATAGGTGCTCATAAAGGTTTGATATCGGACCGCACGGTAAAACTTCTTGATGTATTGCGTGCTTGAATCGCTAAATCGTTCGACTTCGTTTTGTTCCTGGGCCATCGCTTGTATCGTGCGAATGCCATTCAGATTTTCTTGTGTAAAACTCGTGACGTCAGCTAGCGCTTCTTGCCGTTCACGATAGTAGGGATAGATGCCCCTTGCCATAAGAAAACCAACCACGCCAACAATCGGTAAAGGAATGACGACCATAAGCGTGAGTTTTGGTGACATCCAAATCATGAATGACAGACTGGCAAAAATGGTGAAAACAAAGACCATCAAATTAACCCAGCCAAACGAAACCGCCATACGAACCATATTGATATCGTTGACAGCCCGCGACATTAAGTCGCCGGTGCCGAATTTATTAAAAAAACTGGGTCCTTGAAATTGGACGTGGCTAAAGAACCGTTGGCGCAAGTCATATGTGATAGATATGGATAAGCGCCGCAGAGCGCGCCTTGCCGGCACATAGATGATGATGCTTATGATCGTTGTGATGATCAAATACAAAGCTTGGCGCCAAGGTTCTGCCGCAACTTTGGGGTCAGCTAGGTCGTTCATCACGACCTTCATGAACTGCGGCATCACCGCCATCAGGCCGCGATGACCGAGAATCGCCGCGATACAAATGATTAAGATCCACTTGTATTTGGCTATATATGGGAATAGTTTCTTTAGGTGGCCTAGATGCTTAAACGACGAACGCTCACGCTGTATACGACCGCCGCTGACCGTGCCGCCCCAGCGGCCTGACGAACTACCGCCTGAAAAGCCACCGCTACCGCGCAAGTTGCTGCCCTCCGCTAAAAGCTAGTTCCCAAACCTGCCGGTTTAGTCGTATCTGGGACAGATACGGGCGGCTACTCAAAACGATTGGCTAGAAACACGTAAATGCAATTATAGCTGTTAGTCAATTTCTGAGCTATCTACCTGTTAGGCTCTCTCAATAGAAAGTTAGTGCACCTTGTTTCATTTTTTATAAAAAAAGCGCGGACATTGTCCGCGCCTTTGAATTGGGTAAAAAACCGCTACTACATTTGGTACTGTACGCGCAGATACCATGCACCGCCTAAAAAGCCGTACGGTGACTGTTCAGGATAAATCAAACCGGAAGCACCGCCAGCACCGCGATCGTCGACTGGTCCATTGGGATTCTCGGATGGATAGTAGTCAAGCGCATTCTCGAAGCCGAATACAGCCCTGAAGTTCTCATTGATGTCCTTGCCGACTTCTAAATCCACTAGCAAGCCTGGATCTGGGTAATAAGAAACGCCAGCAGAGTTAAGCGTTGCGTCGTAGTGAGATCCATATCGACGCAATCTCAAGAATCCACTCCAATCATCATAGGAATGCGTCCAAGTTGCTGTCACGCGAGTATTCGGTCGACCATCTTCAATCGTGTTTTTCAGGTGTAGGCTTGTGAAATTAGGATTGAATCGTGTCAACTCAACACCGGACCAGGTACCTGCGAGTGTGAGGTTTGAGTTTCCGTCCATAAAGTCAAATGGGAACGTCAAAATCACATCAAAACCATCTGCCGTGGCATCCTGCTGGTTGGTGAAATAGCGAACAGAAGAAAAACTGGTTGCGTCGGAGACACCTGCGGCTACAAGCGCGCTAATGTCTTCAGGCGTTAGCGTAAACCGGCTTGTGAAAGCAATCCGACCTTCCATCTTAATGTTGTAGTAGTCGATAGTGAGATCACCCCAATCGAATGCCCATACCGCACCGATGGTGGTATTGGTGGACTCCTCAGGTACTAATGGCACCGCGCCTTTTTGCTGTGCAACTGGATTTGTTGGCGGCAAGGTAGCGATATCGGCTAGTCGACCACCTGTGAATTCCGTTGTGACGTTGCGCAAGTTACTTTGACCCGCAGTCGGTACGCGGAAGCCAGTGCTGTATGCGCCGCGCAATGCCATCGTATCGTTGACTTGTGCTCTGAAAGTGAGTTTGTAATCTAATGTGGTGCCATAGGCTTCATAGTCTTCGTAACGCGCTGCCGCGCCTAGTTTCAAACCTTCGGAAACATCACCTTCGAAGTCCAGGTAAGCACCCCAAGAATCAACCACCCGTTCACCCGCGTCAGATGCGGGAAAACCGGGAAAACCATTCGAACCAACCCCAAATCCTTGTCTCGTTAAACCATCTGGACTCGGATCGATAAACCAAGAGTTGGGCTCACCAGCCACGATTTCAAACGTCTCGCTCCGGCTTTCCATACCAGCGGCAATATTCAACGGACCATCCATCCAATCTATATCAATTGGCTTAGAAACATCGACGTTAAAGACTGTATCAGTTTCTATGTAAGTACCGGGGTGGTAATTCAGTTGGATAGAACCCGGGTCTTGGCCAGCGTCATACAGCTTCGCCCACACCTGTGGGTTCACGGTATTGTGAATAAAGTAAACTGCTTCGCTTGAACCGTGCACAAAACTCAGATCCCAGAACCAGCCAGCATCATGCGTTCCTTGTATGCCAGCAGCAATGGATTGGTCGGTTACATCGCCACCAAACTGGGGGGTAAAACCACCAGGCTGAACTTCTTGGAACATGAAGCAATGCGATGGCAAACCAGCAATCAACTGAACATAGTCAGCAGCCGCATTTTGTTCTGCGTAGGAGACGCCGGATGTTGGATCCTGAATCGTATTAGGTCCGCAGCCACCTTGCGTCGTGTCTAGATTGGCTACTCTCACACTGTCTTCCCAAACCATGGCGCCTGGCGTTCCTGCATCGACAACCATTCGTGTATCTGGATGAAAACTAACGTTTTGGGCACCGTTGAATACACCGTTTCGAGTATTGGGATTACGGAAGTAGAAACCACCTTCAACCGTTCGAGTTGAATGATTGGCCCAGGCATATCCTTCTACGTCTGGTGAAAAATCAACACCAAAATTCCCGAATAGCTTGATGTCATCCCGAATTTCCGGACCACCCCATACCATTGCGTGAGGTGTTCGCACGCGCGAATTACCTGCATCAATCAGATTTTGTGCGTCATTCCGTTGCACAGCACGGTCAGTTGGATCGACAGCCTTAAATTCTGCGCTTAAGTTCGCAAATCCATTCTGACCCATGGGTAAACCGATATTTCCAGCGACAGTTTGACGCGTTCCGTCGCCTTCGAAGGTCGAACCAAACTTTGCCTCAAATATGCCGCCACTGCGATCCTTCTTGAGCACAAAGTTCATCACGCCGGCGATTGCGTCAGAACCGTACTGAGCAGACGCGCCGTCACGAAGAACTTCTAACCGATCAATAGCGATGGCTGGTATGGAAGACAGGTCGGCTGCTTGTGATCCGGCGGACAACCCTGCGCCTAACAGAGCAATGACGGCGCCGCGATGTCTACGTTTACTGTTCAAGAGTATTAATGTCGCATCGGGAGACATCCCGCGCAGCGATGCTGGTCGCATGATGGTTGCAGCATCGGAAATAGGTTCTTGTGCGACGTTATACGACGGTACAAGTGAAGCGACGAGAGCATCCAAATCACTTGACCCCTGAGCAACAAAATCGTCGCCACCAACCACGTCTACGGGTACAGGTGAATCAATCTCACTACGTCCCCTTACGCGCGAACCTACCACGAAGAGCTCCTCTTCAATTGGCATTGAGGTAGTTGCGGTTGACTCCTCTTCCTCATTTTCTTGGCCAGTAACACCAAGCGCTAAAACAAGAGAAGCACCTATAGCAACGGCGGAAACCGTACTCCGTAAAAAAGCTAGGAATGTACTAGGCATACGTCAAATCCCGAGTGCACGCGGAAATCAGCGGGGATTTTAATGGATTCTGTTAGGAACTTCTTGTTATTAAGTGTTTATGAATCTCTTTGTTTGCAAACTACTCGTTCTTCACTGCGCTTTTTGGGTAGTTGATTCTTTTATATGCATTGGTTTCAACTTCGTCGATGAACTGAACCTCACCGTTTGGCCACGTCACTTTTATGTTGTGAATAGCAGTGTTCTCACCTAACCCAAAATGTGCGATTGGTTCGAATTGTGAGAGATAACTTCGTGTTCTTGTAATGTATTGTGTTTGCATGCCTACTGACGAAATCAAATCAACCCGCGCACCAATGGCGTACAAATTTGCGCCTTGATAATGAAGTGCTACTGCTAACCAACGGTGTGTAGTTGGCACGTCGTTTCTCACAACACTCGGTTTAGCGCCAACATTTGTTATGACCACATCCAAATCACCATCGCGGTCCAAGTCGCCTGCCACCGCGCCACGAGCGACGCTGGCTTGCCCAAAAGCGGTGTTGCCAGTGTCTGCTAACTGAAATGGGCGAACGCAGTTCCTACCACAGTTCCAAAATAACTGTGGCGTTTGACGATATGACTGACTTGCTTGCACTGTCGCAATCTTTGGTTCAATGTGTCCATTCACATTAAATAAGTCAAGTCGCCCATCTAGATCAACATCGAAAAAGAATAGGCCGAATGTGAGTACTTTGCGGGTCGACGCGCCAATTCCTACCACTATAGCGTCGTCACTAAATACGCTAGATCCTGCCTCACCAACGTAAAACGACGACATTTCATTGGCGAAATTGCCGATTGCGATACCGAGGTTTGTATCGTTTTGATAGTTCGCAACATCTAGGCCCATAGCGCCTGTCGCCGACCCAGACGGATCGAAAGCGATCCCATACGTAACTCCTTCCTCGTGGAACGTTCCATCTTTTTGATTGATGAAGAGGAAATTGCGAACGGTGTCATTCGCTATAAATAAGTCTTGCCACCCGTCGTTATTGATGTCAAGGACTGATACTGCGAGTGCTTTGCCTGAAGGTTCACCGGTTTGTGCATTTCGAACCGTAACGCCAGCTTTATCGGTCACGTCGGTAAATACATCCCCATCATTGCGATACAACCAAGAGGTCGAACCAGGGAAATCTGTTGGTGGACCATAGGCACGTCCCACACCTGTCAGACGAAAATCGACGGATCGATCGATTTCTGGTGACCAATCAACGTAGTTGCATACAAATAAATCGAGATCCCCATCACGATCAAAATCTAAAAACGTTGCACATGTACTAAATGCGGTCGCATCGCCTGCAACGTCGTATTTCGTGGTCGCTTCGACGAATTTCTTGCCTTGATGGTTAATTAACAAGCGGTTTGATCCAACTGTCGTAATAAATAAATCCGGGTAACCGTCGCCATTAATATCGCCAATAGCTGGTGCAATGCCATAGCCTACAACATCTAGATGAGTCGAAGTGACATCGGTGAATTTCATTGAGCCATCGTTTCTAAACAGACTTGTGCGAGCAGCATCAGTTGTGTCAGTTTTGTCATGCGGCCAAGATTTCGAATTAACGAACAGCAGATCCAGATCATTGTCAAGATCAAAATCGAACAACGCGACACCACCGCCCATGGTTTCGGGCAAGAATCGATCGCCTCTGGCGCCGTTCTCATGCAGAAAATCAATTCCCGCTCGTTCAGTGACATCGACGAATCGCCAGGTTGGCATCGCGAGAGGCGCTTCAGGCATGACGCTCTTCTTTACGGGCGCTTCATTTGGTGCGTCAGAAACCGGTTCATAGCGAGCAATTAGGACAACGATAGCCGCGAGCGCTACCACTGCAACAGCGACGATCGCAGAGAGTCTTACAGCACTTCGCAGCCGCTCAATATCGCTTTGCTGCTCAGTCACAGGAGCGCGCTAGTGTTGAACTCACTCGTGCGGTGAAGGTCGTAGATCACAATCGCCTCACTTGCGTGATTCGCGGCGGCATCCTTCGCTCGAGCAGCCGTTACAGCGCGATCTTTTGCATTGTCATCAATTCGGTATTTAGCATGCTCCGCCCGATGGTAGGCTGCTCGCTCGTCGTTACCTAAGCGCTCGAACGTCTGCATCAATCCGTAGTGAGATCGCGCGTTTTCGGGATCTTCCGCCAATGCTGCCTGGAAGGTCTCAGCGGCTAAATCTAAAAAGACTCGCTCGTTAGATGTGTCGCGTGCTAGTTTGGCATTTTCGAAATAAGCCAAAGCTAACTGATTCAACAGGTTGTAATCCCTCGAGAAATCAAACCCGCGGTTCGAAGCTTCTACAAACTCAGTGTTGCGCAGCTGATTGAACTTATCGATCGCTGCATCGAAATTGCCGAGTTGCATGTCGACTAATCCCGAAAACCAAGCAATGGACCATGGATAGCCACCACTGGCGTAGGCTGTTTCAAGTGCCTTGGCAGCTTCTTCAAGGCGACCTTCTTGCAACCAGACTCGCGCTAAATTTAGACTACCCTCGGCGCGTCCAAATTCAACGACACGTTCGAATGCTAGTTCGGCCACACGTAATCCAACGCGATTTGGTTTTAACAACATACCAATGCCGAAATCGTTCCAACGCTCCCATTCGTCAATGTCAGGTTTACTCACCTCATGATGTGGCGCATGGCCTTTTAATTGGAAGGTCATTGAGTCTCGTCCAATCGTGACTATCGGCAGGTCATTTCTCAATGTCAGGTCATTGGAAAACAGACCGTAATACTGCTGGTCAAACTTGCGATATTTCAGTGCGACGGTAACTTTGATAGAGCCCGTGGCATCGTCGGGTACGGCGAGTCGATATTGCACGACATCAGTAGAGCCTGGACCGATTTGATTGTCATATAGTTTCACGAAGATATCTTCAGCGTTTCTGCGGTCAATCCTATTGCCGTCGCGATCGATGATGTATGCGTTTACAAAATGTGACCAGGGGTCTACCGCTGCAGTTTCTGGGTGAAGACTGCCGCTCCTACCGAACACAGCACCAATTTCATCAGCCGCATCGACGGCCAGCCAAACTTCGTTTGAATCGGCGGTACCTTCGGTGAATTTATGTCCTACCTTGAGATTCCGGATTACGATTTCAAGTAAATACTCGTTGCCAGGTTTGAGTTGCGGGACGTTAGGCCGGAGAGGTGCGCTGAGCGGAGCTGTGATGTCATTACCTTCACGGATGCCAAAGATGTCCACCCGCAAAGAATCTTTAAGAATCTTTACGTGCGCTTCATTAATCGCGGTCTCTAGATTCGCCATGACTTGAATAGCCGTATTAGCGCCTGGAAACTGATGGCTATGAATACTTAGTTGGCCGGAGTCGTCAAAATCCTTGGCGGCGAAATCAGCTGACTCTACAAGTGGCATGTGACAACCGTTGCAATTGGTTTGGGCTTGGTTGGGGTAGTAAAAACTTGCGACGCCATGCCCAGAGACGCCACTCACCAAGAATGCATCGTAGTGGTTTTGACCACGGAGCCACTTGTATTGGTTGAGTTCCTTAGGCAAGTGGACTTTATGACAAGTACTGCAGAATTCGGCCGTCGCGTGGAATGGCTTGAGATACGACTCCTTATGTAATTGCGGCCTACCCTTCAACAGTACGCCATGCAACCATTGAAAGAACTGGTTTTCACTCGCGGCGAATGGGTACTGTTCAGGTATACCGATGGTGAATTCGCCATTGCCGCGCACGCCATCGATACTTTCTATTGCATGGCAACTCACGCACGTGATACCAGCCTGCCCGAACGGATGCGTGGTGAAATCGATGTTTGGATCGTCAAATAGACCCGTGAACAGTGGTACTGGATCATGGCAACTCGCACAAAATCGCGAAACCGTGACATCGCCATCTCGTTCAAGGACTTTGGCACGCGTGTTATTGACAGCAAATGCGTAGGCTGGATTGTTGAACGAAGCAAATCGATGTGCGCTCACCGACCAAAGCTCGTGCACACTTTCGTGGCAAGCAGCACACTGTTCATTCGTCATCAATTGTGCTGCCTGCAAGTAGCCGCCGTGGGCGGTTTTAGCTAGGGAGGGCGAAAAATCCGCCAATTCAACCGGTTCGTCGAAATCAGCGTGAAGTGCAACAATCCCAACTGCGGATAGCGCAACACCTACACCTAGCACGAGGACGCCAGATTTCCATCTAATTCGCGGTCCAACCAACCTGTGTAGGACGAATAACCAAAGTCCCACGATAGGTGCAATCACATGAAGCCAATAGATGATTGCGCGTGATACTTCGTCTTTCAGCTCAAACCACGGCAAACCCCGTGTCAGGGCGATGCCTGATATAAACAAAACGAGCGTAGTTGAAAAGAGCGCTAACCCTAGGCGAACCGCAATTCGATTCGGTCGGGAAATCGCACGCCGCAGATGCATACATGCGAATACCAAGGTAGGCAGTATGACGATCAATCCCAAGAGCAAGTGAACGAGAAACATCACTTGGTAGAACGCGTTCTCTATAAACGTGCCGGTTAACCACTGCACGAAGCTCACGCCTGCAAGATAGATGGAATCGATGACGAGTAGCGATAACAAAACCAAGGCGATAACCAATACGCGCCGCATAGGTGCAGACACGACTGGTTGAATGGGGTTATTTGAGGTCACAGCCGTCAGCTTGTTCGATCGCGAAAACACACTGCATCAAATTGAGTTAGTTTCAATTAGGTGTTTTCATTAGATTGGGAGTATTTCGATTCACCGTGATTTAGGTTCAATCCGGCACGAAGCGTGCAGGCGTAAACGCTTCCCAAGCCTTTGCCAAAGTTGGATTGGCTAGCTGATCCGCAATATGCTTGCCCATAAGCGGCCCGTAAAGAATCCCTTTGCGGCCGCCACCTGAAGCAATGTACGCATTCGGGTAATTTGGCACCGCGCCAAGTATGAGATTGCCATCAGCGGAAATTGGTCTTAAACAAGCGGTCTGTAGCTCGACCTCGCTATTTTTCAAGGCATCGGTCATGTGGTTGAGGACGGTGCGTATCTCTTGCGCCGCCTTCGGAGTGGTTGTTTCATCGAAACCCGTAGATTCTTCTGTTGTGCCACCCCACACTAAGTCGTCGGGTTTTGAACTCATGTAATTTCCAGCAATTGAAAACGAATGCAAAAACGGTGCGGCAGCCATCCTTAGTCGGAGTATTTGACCTTTGAGTGGACTGATCGCAGGCGCTAATCCAAACCACTGTAGCGCTGTTGAAGTCCAAGGTCCCATGGCGAACACGAAACAGTCTCCTTCAATAGACGTACCATCGTCTAATGTAACACCAACCAACTTGTCCTGCTTTAAGGTGCAGCCGACGACCTCTTTTGAGATTAGGGTTGGGTTTGCAAGCTCGTACATTGCCGTCGTAAGATGCTTAGCGTTTACTTCGGCGCTCTGGGTTGTAAGTGCGCCCCCGGGAATCGTCCCACAGAGACGAGGTTCCAGCTTATTTAGCTCAGTAGCATCTACCCAACTAGCGTGACTGGAGGGTTTTGAGCATGCTTCCCTCATTAACGTGGCTTCTTGCTCATCACGCGCAAGCGCGACGGATTCGTTCATCCGCCAAGTTGAAGTAGCACAGTCGTTATTGCGTAGTAGCTGGTCAAGTCGCTGATGTTCGTCGAAACTGGCTATCGCAAAGTCGTTCATTTGTGAATGAACAGGGTTTTCTACCCGAGGGTGTAAGCCACCGAATGCAAAACCCGAAGCATGGCTAGCAATTTCATCTCGCTCAATCAGTGTCGCGCGAGAACCATGCATGGAAGCGTAATAACACGTTGCAACACCAACTATCCCACCTCCAACCACAACGAGTTCGCTCAAGCTAAAAGATCCAGATCATTTGATGCACAAATTTTTTGTATTGCTATTAGGTCACCATAGCGTTTGAAGTCTAGCGTCGCCATAAAGTGCCGAGTTTTTTACGCAAGAGTTTCGTTCAAGGCTCGGGAAGGTTGATAATCTGTTTAGCAGCAGGCAGGCATTCTGTGACGCGGAATCTTCAGCCAAACTAAAAATTGCTATTCAATATTTCATTGAAATATATGGAGTTCCGCATGCAGCTCTCCTTGCTTAAAACGTTTCCGTGACTTCGCAATCTCATAAGCTATCGCACGTAAATATGCTGCGACAGGCTTAAATTAGAAATATTCACATGCATGCATCAAGCTAGCTAACACTGGAGTTCTCCAATGTCAATTAAAGAAACACTGCTTAGACCACGCAATCTCTCTTTAGTCATCGCTGCCGTGGTGCTTGTGGTCATTGTTGCTGTCGCAATATTGCTCCCGACATCATCAAGAACTATGGTGCAAATCCAATTCGATGCGCCCATCGAGTCAGTTTGGGAGGTCTACACAGACTACGGCAGCCAAGCGAACTGGCGGGCAGACGTTGAGAAAGTTGAAATGGGAATCGCCCAAGGCTACTGGACGGAGACGACCAAGTCAGGGGGTCTCGAAATCGATTTTGAGGTGCTAGAAGAAAACGCACCGGGTTGGCTTGTTCTCAAAATGCGAGCTGAGGGGAGTTTCGAAGGTCGTTATATTGCAGAGTTCAAACCTAGAGGTACTGGCACTGTCGGAACTTTTACAGAGGAAGCAACCTATTTGAATCCTATTGCCAACATATTGAGGCTTTTGTTCGTCGACCAAGAGGAATTCATCAGAACCTATGCTCAAGAAGCTCAAGCCGAGATCAGGCGAAGAGCGATTGAACCAGAAGCTTCATAACCGCGCCGCGAACAATGCGCTAGTTCAACGACGTGCTCGACTCTGCGCGCGTAATTACCGACTTTTGATTTAGCGGTAAAAAGTCGACCCTTTGCTCTGCACCATCAGCCCAACGCACGGACGCTTGCACAATCACAGGCTCGGTCGGGAACGTCAGATGAATAGCCGGGGAATTAGCCGCTAAATAACTGCCGGCGACTTGAACACTGGTGTGATAGTGGCCAAGGTCAGTTTTCAGCTGAAGCTGCGCATGTAGCGCCGGTGCGCCGGCCTGTGTCAATAGTTCCACGCTTAACCAGGTGCCATACTCCTTTGTGACGTTTCTTAGTAGGTAAACAGGTGCGTCTCGATTTGTGACGACTAAATCAATCTTTCCATCGTTGTCGATATCGCCGGCAGCAACTGCTCGACTTGTGTGTACCGCTAGGCTTCCTTTTTGAATTTCAGCTGGTTGGACGTACTTAAAAGGCAAACCGATGCTGCCAGTGAAAAGCGTGTTAGGTTCCGCATACGGATCTGATGAGATAGATTCCGTGGCAAACGTGACGCGACCATTAGCCTCATAGAAATCCAGTCGGCCATCATGGTCAAAGTCTGTCAGCGCGACACCAAACCTTGTGAATGAACGACTGAATCGTGTCAGACCAACTTGAGCGCTTACATCGCTGAAGTAAGCACCATCGTTTCGATAGTACGAATCGGTTTCGCCTTGTATGTTCACCACGATGAGATCGACGTCGTTATCAAGGTCTATGTCCCGAGCTACAACACCCATACCGGCTTTCGCGATGCCATGGTCATCAATTGCCGCACCGCGTTTGAATCCTTCCTCTACAAAATGCATGTTGCCTTGATTGATCCAGAGATGGTTTGGTGTCTTGTCGTTTGCCACATATATATCCAATTGACCGTCCCCGTTGAAATCAGCGGACACAGCGCCTAAACCATTACCCTTCGCCGACGCGATGCCAGCTGATAACGTAATGTCACTAAAGGTGCCGTCGCCGTTATTGCGATACAACACATCGTGAGTTGGTGCATCGTAATTACCAGGGTCGCAGTAATTGCGAATGCCCGTGTCGTAGTCAAAACACGGACGTTCGATCGAATAGTCCCACGCGACATAGTTCACACTAAACAGGTCAAGATCGCCATCTGTGTCGAAATCGCCGAAGAGAGCTGCTGTGCCGAAGCCTGAATCAGCAACATCTGCTTCCGTCGTAACGTTGTGGAACGATCCGTCGCCGTTATTTCGATACAGTTGATTGGCTCCTACGTTTGTCACATAAATATCGACATACCCATCATTGTCGTAATCACCGGTTGCGACCCCCATGCCGTAACCGGTATCTGACAAACCACCGTCTGAACGGAGGAAATTACCGTTCCCATCGTTCAGGAATAACTCATTGCCTGAGCGTTGAGCATCTTTTAATCGGCCGCCGTTTTGAATTAAGTACAAATCCAAATCACCGTCGTTTTCGACGTCTAAAAGAGCAACGCCACTACCCATGATTTCAGGCAGCAGACGCTCGTCGGTCGCGCCGGGATCATGCTTAAACGTCAGGCCATTTGATTGCGCGACATCTTCAAACCAAGGTGCCTTTGCTAAATCATCACGTTCGATTGTGCATCCACTGAGCAGACCAATCAAAATGATTGCGTGTATGCGAGCAAGCTGGTGAATGGGAACGTGACTACGAAGAAAGAACCTCAGCACAAGTTGCCTCGCGTGCCTCCTCATCCTCGCTGACGTTGCTCATGGCCGCGAGAGCTTGTGCATGGTCACGTACGTCCATGAAGTCCGCATCGAGTTGTTCTGCGCGGCGCATATGACAAAACGCTGAATCCCATTCTCGCTTCTCGGCGTACGCATGACCTAAGTAATAGTGTGGTTGTACGCCCTCACGCAGAACATTCGCGCGCTTAAGAGACGCGATGGCTTGATCGAATTCACCTAAGTGTCCATGTGCAATGCCCATTTGTAGAAAAGCCCATTGGTAGCTGTCATTGCGGGACACAACTTGACGCAACGTCTTCAATGCTTCGCGTGTATTGCCTTCGGCGATTTCTAGTTCAGCAAGTCCCACCACGAATGCAGCTTGATTTGGCCAACGTTCCATCGCATCTCTAAGCATCATACGTAGATGGTCGTATTCCTTGCGTTCGCTTAGGCTCTGTGCTTTGGCGATTGCAACTCGTTCGATATGAGGGTGTTTGTCATAGAGATCATCGATTAGATTGAATGCGTCTTCACGCCTCTCTGACATGCTTAATAAACGTTGAAAAGCCGTCAAAGCAGCACTAATACTCACTTCAAAGGAACGTTTCGTAAAACTTCTTGGATCGGGAAAACCAATTTCACCGCCTGTTTCGTCAATTTCCTCCCTCTTTTTACTAAGAGGCAAACCCAGCTTGGTCTCTGCCGTTGCAATCAGTCTATCAATGTGGGCATGGTCAATACCACTTTGCATTGGGAGGAGGCTATCTAGCGCTGCTTGATAATCTTCTTGACGAATCATGATTTGCGCTTTACCGACCTCAGCCGTAATCAAAAAGCCGTTGTCGGCAGCTTGATCGAATGCAGCTTCCGCTTCACCTAACTCATTCAGCTCGAAATGGAACCGACCTTTCCATATCCAAGCTGGCCCATAATCCGCGTCGCTTGCGATTGAACGGTCCATCGCTGCGATAGCTCTTTCATAGCTACCCTTAGCTGCGAGCACCATGGATTCGTAGTAGGGCCATTCTGGTGCATTGGGATCGAGATTCGCGGCAAGCTGGTATGCACGAAGTGCGGAATCAGGATAGCCGTTCATTTCCAGCGCCATACCAAATTCCCCTAATAGCTTTGCATCAGTCGGTTTACGCTTTACTTCAGTTTGTTTTCGCGTAAGAAATGCTTGAACTTCTGGGTCAACGTGGACGAAGGCAAGCGTGGTCAAGCTCGTGACATCGCCGATGTCCGCGTTTTCACTATTGCTACCGCAACCGCTAACTAAGCTCAGAATCACCCATGCAGCTATCGTTTTTACCAATGATTTCATGCGTTTACAGCCATAAGCTACGGCCTCGCTAAACCACTTTGATAGCGAACGTTGTATTTTTCGTGTAGTTCTTTTCGCCTCGTGAGTTCTGCTGGTGTTGTATCGCTCAATTGGGGTATGGGTTGAACCGTATCGCCAGTGCTCGTATACATGTCCATATCCTTAGCCCAACCATGAAAGTCAAGTATGTAGAAACGACGCAAACCATCTTTCAAAGTTGGCGGTACGGTAAACTCCAAATGAACTTCTTCACCACTGCCAATGATTGCGACAGCACTATCGACCGTTTCAACTAGCTCTGTAGCAGGCCCCATTGCCGTATAAAAACCATTCGCGAATTTCGCATCCCAATAGGGCGAGCGCTCGTCATAATCGTAATAAGGTACGCGTTGTGACTTAGTTGTGCGTTTCGCATAGCCCGGGGCTCGGACCACCGCTCTCACCAACGATGTGCTATGTATCGGAAAGTCAGCAGCCGTCTCTTGACGCACAATCCGAATGCGATCCCAGTAAACCTCAAGATTTGAAGTCAGTCGTAAGGCCGTCGTTCCATCAGGCAGCATTGGGAGAGGCAGTGCCATTTGTCGAGGCATGCCTGCGGGAAAGCCAAATTGTTGCATGACGATTTGCCAATCACCGTTCCCATCCCGGGCTTCGAGTGTCGGTGCTCTATAGCTAGTGTTGGTACTGAAGGCACTAAACGAAGTTTGTGAATAAGGAAACTCAACCCACCCGTCAATTACCATGACAATGTGTTCAGTCGGTAATTCGTCGGCAAATTCCATCGTTAGCGTGTGGGGTTTACTCGTCAAACCAATAAACCGTTTATCGACGGCTCCCGGATCCACAGCGTATCGATCTGCTTTGAGTAGCTCTTCGAGAACATCTGGGTTGTCACCCGAGTGAGCGTTCACGGGCGTATACACTTCACTGAAGTAGATCGGTTCACCAGTCGGTTCCACGCTTTGAATGCTCAATCGCTCATCAATGACCATGTCTAGTACTTGCGGTACATCCACGTAGAGCAACGATGCTGAGTCAAGATATAGAACTTCTTCCATAGGCTCGCCAATCTTGACTTCAAATTTACCATTCCGTGCTTTCAATAATCCTTCTGGCAGTAGTAACCTCTCATTAGGTCGAACAGGCGTGGTTGTATCTGGTTCAGCGAAGTAACCTAACGCCGCGACTCCTAAAACGTCACTTACAAACTCGTACTTGTAACCATTCCAGACAAATACGACAGGACAACTCGCTAGCTGGCGTTGGATTTCGTCGATTCGATGTACTTGCCCAAACGCTAAATTGCGTTCGGATTGCGTTACGCCATCGGACCAGAGCAGTTCAATGTAATCAGCTTGGGCAGCACCCCCGGAGCCGAATACGAGCGGTTGCAAACTTTGCGAAGACCCCGAATGCGAGGCGAAATTGCTCGCGAGGCTCCAGCGAGTATCGGTCCGAAGTTTCGCGTAAACACCAATGCCAGAGGCGTTGGAGCGCATTTGATCAGCGCTGCTTTTACCGCTAGGTAGGACCGCAAGCAACGGATAACGACCAATTCCAGGTGCGTAGTAAGTCATATTTTGATCTGTGATCGCCAAAACTCCCCAGCCTTCGTTTGGCGAACCAAAAATCGGGAGTGCTTGTCGCAAGTTCGGTATCTTGATATCCGACAACTCGGCCATTGAGCGAGGGTCAATGACGGTAAATCCAGCCTCATGTGCGATGAACAAATCAATCTTGCCATCACCATCAAAATCTTGTCCGTCGAGACTAAGGATTGAATCGAAAGCAATGTCTAATGAATCTCTGTGCCAAGCTGCCGCATGCGATTCCCACACGTCAAGAGAGCCGCGGCGCGTCGCAGCGACTAGCTCTACTCTGCCATCCAGGTTAATGTCAAAACTTGTGGCGGCAAGAAAACTCTCTTGTTCGAGCTGATTCAGGTCGGGAAACGCTGCATAGCGCCAGGTGAGCTCATTGCGCAGTGCGACGTTTGGTGAACCCAGGCCCACAAAAATCAGATCGACGTCTCGATCTCGATCGAAGTCTTCTAATAGAACTTGTCGGATTGGACTACCAATGCGAAGAGCTTCGTTTAGTTGAAACCCGCCATTCCGATTGTTACGCCAAGTGCTAGAGCCTAGTGACCCACTTGCAATGATGTCCAGTGCGCCATCGTGGTCTATGTCTACGACGCGTAGCGACGTGCAGCTCGTCTCGTCGATTTTTTGCCGAGGCGAAACCATCGCTTGGTTAAAGTCAACATTGAACGTGGTTAGGCCCTCTAAGCCGCAGGTGATCAGTTCTACGGGACCGTCATTGTCAAGATCACCCCACGCACTAGCCAAATGTGCTGGTATTGCAGCCTGAAGTTTGAGTGATTCAAAGCCACGCTCGCCACCCATCCAAATTTGGGTGTTTTCTTTGTTGCTCAACAGCAAGTCCCAGTGACCGTCGCCATTGAGATCATGACTTGAAACGGAGAAGATACCCTGAGCGTTTTCAGTGATGACTCGTGGTTCAACAAATAATGGACCTGCAGGTTTGGCTTGCGTGAGCACAGTGTTTTTTATGACAGATTGGGCTTCGGCTTTAGGACCCATCTGCTTATAGGAGAAACCCGCTGAAATGCTCAATGGATTGTGCTCGAACTCTTGATAGTCCTCAATTAACTCAGTCGCTCTATCAATTTCACCCAATCTGCGTGATGCCGTAGCGGCAGCCCAATATGCGCTGCGAATTGCAGCATTCAATTCAAGTGTTTTAAGCAGCCATTGTTGCGCCTGCTCGTATTGCCCGGCTTGTAGATGTGCTTGTCCAAGGAAATAGGTGCCGAAAGCATCATTAGGATCTAGGTTTACAGATGTAGTAAGAAACTCAATGGCCTCAGCAGTATTACCAAGGTAGAGATTCACAATCCCTGAGGTATATTGCGCTCGAACATTTGTCGGATTTAGCGCTAACACCTTTTCTAACGTCTCAAGCGTGAGCAGCTCGTCATCCGGGTTTTGACGATTCAAGGTCGCAATGGCGAGATTTACAAGTCCAACCTCCCATCGCGGTTCGAGTTCAGTGACACGAGTAAAGTCGTCATAGGCTGCAGCATATTGGAACTGCCCCATCTTCGCAACGCCTCGATCATTAAATTTGATGGCCTCAGGTGAAACTTCTGTATCCTGTGCACCACAGCCGGCGATGATTAGAGAAACTGCGAAAATAAGTAGAAGTGAGGTTCGTGCTCGGGACTGCAATACGTGACGACGAGATTTTTGCGATTGAAAACAGCTCAACGGGCTAGTTTGGGTGAGCATACGCTACTAATTTTCCTGCTATTACGAGTTCGTATTAAGAGAGTTTGACCATTACAAGAGCGTTGCACGCACCATTTGAGAGTACTTTGTCAACTGGAGAGGCATAGTAGGTCTGTTAACTGATTAAATAATCAGGCGATTGGGGTAAAACAGCACCAACTTGCGGACATCGATGCGAAACCAAGCGATGTCAGGGAACTGTCCCTCGAAGCACGACAGTCTGTGATTTTTCGAACGACGCGACGTAATTTTGCGCATAACGCAGAAGTGACATTGATATAGAGCTGATTTTTGTGGTACAAGAGACAGGTACGATACCAATAGATTGACGTCCCCTAGGATTTTTCTGAGCCCTTACAGACCGAACTAAATCAGTGTAAATTGCAACACTAACATCCTGTTTGTATGCGCGAAATTCCACGCAAGACGTTTCGCGACCGATGCAAACCAGAGGTGTTTTTGACCCTTGGCTCTGCCCACAAAAAGCTCAACGCCGCATTCGATTCCCACATCCTCCCGCAGCCTCTCGTCAAATACGTACGGCGACGTTCGCGGCGGATTCGGTCTCACCATCCATGCCGCCCCCCCAAGCGAGTTCCCATCTCACGACGTCAAGACACTGCCAACTGCCAATACATGACGCTCCTACCCCTCGCGTAGCCTCGTGACACGCCCCAGCGGCCAGACCCTTAGTCGGGTGTTGTCGCAGGCGTTCGCGCTACTCTTGTACAACCGCCCAGGATCAGTCGGGCATCGGCAAAGACGGTTGAAGGAACACCTGCCGCCAATGCCACTCTACGTGCCGGAGCAAGGGTACGTCCGAATCCGACAAAGGATGCCTCAGGCGCGCTCCGTGGAAGTCCCGGAGCCACCGCAGCGCAGCGCTTTGGCCGTGAACATCGCTGGCGACGAGGATCCGAAACCCGTCATTCGAGGGCTCCAGACCCCACGCGCCTCGATCGAGTGCTTTGTGGTGGAAGCCGCACAACGCCAAGCCGTTGCACACATCATCAGGCCCGCCCGCCGCATGCCACTTAATGTGAGCCGCCTCTAATCCGAGCAAGTCATCGCCGAGCCGGATGTCGTAGTCGCAGACCGCGCATCGACGCTCATAGGCGCGCAGCACGGCGGAACGAAAGTTCGGGTCTCGCGCGACAAGTGCGTCTCGTACCATCCGCTCCCACGACAGCCCGACGGCCTCTCGAATGTCATCGTGCAGCGACGCTGGAAAATGGCCCTCGAGAAGTAGCTGCGCGGTACTCGTTATCAGTTCCCGATCAGACAGCAGCATCCGATAGATGCTCTCGGGAAGTCCCCCTTTGATCCGCTCTCGCAACAGCGTACGCTTGTGCAAATCGCCAGCACTTGTTATCGGCAGTCCTGCTTCGTCCGGAATCTCCCAGAGTCCTTCGTTTCGCAACCGACCAAACGGATACTCCGCGTGATGAACCTTGTTCGGCGGTCCGAACAAGCGAAGCAGATTCGACAGCGATCGATCGATCTCCTCGAACTGCGCGAGCCGCGGTTCTCCCCTTTGCAAACGACCAAGGGCCAGCAGTAATAGCAACGGCTTGTGCGGAGCCCGCCTGCCGTTGGCCTTCCACACGTTGAGCTCGCGAATCCGCCCTAGGAAGTCCTCTTTATCCACCGGCCAAACCTTGAGCGGACCCACTTCAAATAATACTGCTGGTTACCAGCCGTGGCCCACGCAGCCTTGTCTCGCGTCTCTTTGGACCATTGTCCCCACCTCGTTGCGAATCAACGCCGGCTGCGCCAAAAAGACCCTCTCGTCTGCGGCTCTAGCAGAGGCTCTGATTCTGCATGATCGTCGCATTGGCTGGTTTGCACTATATCGCCTTCGGCGACCGAGCCCGCAACTGGTCTCGGCCCATCCGGTTTAAGATCGTTGGCTCAAGGGCGTGCTCCACTTGCCCGTGTAGGAGACGCATCCAGCACAACAAGAGAGCAAAGAGGGTACCTCTCTAAGCGGAAGGACCGACGCCAACTCGACGACTTGGCGCGCACCCCAGTATGTGACGGTGCTCCGAATCCAAGTCCGCAGGCCGGTCGATTG
>VXLJ01000006.1 GCA_009841635.1 Gammaproteobacteria bacterium | reverse complement strand
TATGCAATATGCGCTGGCACGTTTACCAATTGGCTCATCCCGCCGTGCTGGCCTTCACCAACAAGAGTTCTATCCGCACACACGTGATAGTCGCCGGTCAAACAGAATTCACAAATCCCACATCGCAATAGTGGTTCGACGCCGACAAGATCACCTTCACGATGCTTGGTTACGTTTGAACCAATGGCAACCACCCGACCAGCAAATTCGTGTCCTGGGGTTATACCCGGTCGAGCTGGAAAATCACCACGAAAGAAGTGCAAATCAGAACCGCAGATACCTGCGCTTTCGACCGCAATGGTTATTTCGTCTTCACTAGGCGTAAGCGATTGGCGTTCAACAACCTGCAACTCGCGTGAAGCGGTCCATTCAACAGCGGTGAAAACTGGCACGATGTGTAAGAACTAATCTGATGCGATTAGTTTAATCGTCATAGCTGTGCAATCACTGGTCGATTTTTAGACCACACCGTTGAATAGACGATTTTCAAGCCTCTCAAGAACACTTATTAGTATTTTTTTGCTCACTGGCATGGTATATCACGCCGAGAGTGATTTAGCCACCGGCCAAACAAGTATTGATGTCGCCGTGGCAACGAATTTCACGCCCACTCTCAAGGCCATTGCTAACCGTTTTGAAGCCAAAACAAGCTCTAAAGTCCGTGTGATGTCTGGGTCAACCGGCAAGCTGTACGCACAGGTTTCTAACGGCCTGCAGGTCGATGTATTCCTATCCGCAGACAGTGTGCGTGTCGATCGATTGATTGACGCAGATTTGGCCGAGGAAGAATCCAGAATCACTTATGCGATAGGACGGTTGGTATGGTGGCAACCCGGAGGGCAATCTTCCTTTGACCAACGTGGTCGATTGGCGCTTGAAAGTGAAATCGGCGCCATTGCTCTGGCTCAGCCCAAACTCGCGCCATACGGTTTAGCGGCGAAGGAAACCATTGAAACCTGTACTGATTTAGATCATGAGCATACTCAGTTCGTCTATAGCGAGAACATCGGCCAAACATTCGTACACGTGGCAACACGTAATGCCGTCGGTGGCTTTGTTGCGCTAGCAAACGTGCTTCAACAAAAACGCGTCGTAGGCAATTCCTTTGCAATCGTGCCATCCAGGTGCCACGCACCTATAAACCAAGACGCAGTCGTACTAAGCAGTACCAAGCAACGTAAAGTTGCTTGGGAATTTTTGCAGTTTCTGCAACAACCAGAAATCAAACTGTTAATCACCAGCGCTGGCTATGAGACGCCATGAGTCCGGCTGACATAAACGCGGTCGTACTGACGCTTCAACTTGCGCTAACGACCACGTTTGTGTTATTTGTCATCGGCACGCCCGTGGCATGGTGGCTTGCAACAACGCATCGTGTCTTCAAACCTGCAATCGAAGCTATCACGGCGTTACCGCTCGTCTTGCCACCTACCGTTCTTGGGTTTTACCTTCTCATCCTTCTGAGTCCACAATCCAGCCTAGGCAGCTTCATCGTCGAGATCACTGGCGTTAGACTCATTTTTAGTTTTACCGGTTTGGTGTTCGCGTCGGTCATCTACTCCTTGCCGTTCATGGTGCAGCCACTACAAGTAGCGTTTGAAAGGGTTCAGCCACATAGCCTGGAAGATGCCTACATGCTTGGTGCGCGAAAAATCCGTGCCCTTCTTTTCGTCATTTTTCCGCAGTGCAAACGAGGCTTCGTAACTGCCGCCGTACTGACGTTCGCGCATACCGTTGGTGAATTTGGTGTCGTACTCATGATCGGTGGCAACATCCCAGGTGAGACCAGAGTGATATCGATTGCGATTTACGAACACGTAGAGACGATTGCATACGCCGACGCCCATGTCCTCGCCGCCTTCTTGCTTGTCTTCTCATTCTTGACGTTGTTAGGCGTATTTGCACTTAATCGTCATTTGCCACTTCGAACTCACTAGGTCGTGTTAGTCGCAAATCTACAGACACAAGGTCGCTTCAAGGTCGAGGTTGATTTTGAGATCGAGAATGCCATCACAGCGATTTTTGGTCCGAGTGGGTCTGGTAAATCGACGTTGTTACGAGCCATTGCAGGTTTGGAACCTGCAAAAGGACTGCTTCGATTTAACGATGCAACATGGCTTGATTCAGAATACAAATTGCGGGTTGATCCAACTCTACGTCCCATTGGTTATGTACGACAGAACGTGCAACTTTGGCCACATCTAAGCGTTCGCGGCAATCTTGAATTTCCACTCAAGCACGCCAAACGTTCCGGCAATGACATTGAATTTGACCAGGTCGTCCAAGACTTTGAGCTTGCCTACCTATTAGAACGTCGACCTCACGAAGTGTCAGGAGGCGAATCACAGCGTATCGCACTAGCCCGTGCTCTGCTTGCGCAACCACAGCTGCTATTGCTTGATGAACCTCTAACAGGCTTAGATTTGGTTCGCAAGGCAGAAATTCTGCCGTATCTTGAAGCATTGAATTCGCATTACAAGCTACCCACGCTCTATGTCAGTCATGCAATTGACGAGGTGCTGGCTCTATGTTCGGCAACCATCGTGCTAGGGAATGGCCGAGTCCGCGCGTCAGGAGCTACCGCTGAAATCATTGAGCGACAGGACATATCGCGGTTGCTGGCAGATGAAGAGTCGATTTCGCTAGTGCGTGCAACAATCCTCGAACATCAAAAGGACTATGACCTCACGACTATGCAAGTCGAAGACAGTGTATGGTCAGTGCCAATGCATGTAGCTTTGAATCCGGGCGAGCAAACCATGTTGCGCATTCGAGCTAGAGATGTGGCGCTAGCTAAGCGACGCCCAGAAGAGATTAGTGTGCGGAACGTGCTAGAAGGGGAAATTAAAAATCTCCTGCCAGCCGAAAACGGGCCTTCGGCGGATTGCATCTTACAGAACGGCGCAACTCGTTTGCGCGCTCGTATTACGCGTGCGTCGCTAGACCAACTAGATCTTAAAGTCGGCGATCGAGTATTCGCACTCATCAAGAGCGTGACGCTCGATTGAACGCGATGGGTCTAACCTTCTCTGCCTAGAATAAATCTATCTTCTAATCGAGTTAGACGACGTCCGCTTATGACCATACGAATCAATTCAGTTGCGCCAAATTTCGTAGCCCAGACTACCCAAGGAGAAATCAACTTTCACAACTGGGTTGGCGATGGTTGGGCGATTTTGTTTTCTCATCCCAAGGACTTTACACCTGTTTGCACGACAGAACTGGGCTATATGGCAGGTCTTACTTCTGAGTTCGCGGATCGCGATTGCAAGATCATTGGCCTGTCCGTCGATCCGGTCGGGAATCACCAAGAATGGCTGAAGGACATAGAAGAATCGCAAGGCAACACTGTGACGTATCCACTCATCGGCGATCCAACGCTTGCCGTGGCTAAGGCATACGACATGCTGCCTGATGACGCAGGCGATTCCAGCGAGGGTCGAACGCCTGTGGATAACGCCACGGTACGCTCGGTATTCGTCATCGGCCCAGACAAGACCATCAAAGCCATGCTTACCTACCCGATGAGTACGGGTCGAAACTTCGACGAAGTACTACGTATCCTAGATTCATGCCAGTTGACTGCGAAGCATCAAGTTGCAACGCCTGTGAATTGGCGACAAGGCGAAGACGTCATCATCGTACCAGCTGTGTCCGATGAAGATGCGAAGGAACGCTACCCTGAAGGATGGCGAGCACCGAAGCCTTACATTCGCATTGTGCCACAGCCGCAAGGCTAGCGTATAGCGCCATACTCTGACCGATTTCGGTCAACCTGATGAGGGAGTCGTGAATTAGCTCGATCTCCCTCGTCGGTTAATTGGTTTATTTAGTCGTAGGACACCAAAAGGTCGCGTTGAACCCAACGGTGGTTTTCTACCTGAATGAGAATGGAAGAATCCACGCCGCGGTGGTCGTCCGGACCGAACGACAGCGCGTACCCAAACGGATCTACATAGTCGCTGGTGGCTTCTAGTTCCGATAAAAACTTCGCCCGTGTCAGATCTGGTCCAACACGCTCAAGAACGTTCGCAACAAGATCGGCACATCGATAACCTTCCATGGCGGGTACGTCTGGCACCGCCCCATAGATATTCGCATAGCGGTTGTACCACTCCAGGCGTGCTTCGTTCTCTTCGATTTCAGGATATATCTGCGACATGTGCGTGAAGGCGTAATAACCTTCCGATGAACCACTTTCGACATTTGCAACCGGCTGCCCAGCGGCCGCGTTGTTACCAACGAAAGTCGCACCTTCCCAGTTGAGTTTGCGGGCAGTTTCGAAAAACAGGATCGTGTCCCGTACCACGGTACCCATGAAGACCAGATCACATTGCGCATCTTTGAGTTTCAACACGGCTGCCGTAAATTCCGATTCGGTTGGGCGATGTGAAGACGTAGCGACGATTTCAACGCCTAATTCTTTCGAGGCATCGGCCGTGCCGTCGTAGATTTCTTGACCATAGTCATTGTCAATGTAGACAACGCAAGGTCGCTCGTGACCTAACTCACCAACAAAGTGCTTGAAGGCAGTAAACATCTCGTTGTAGTAAATGCCGCGTGCAGTGAATTTCAATGGGTGAAATGGTTCGCCCATCTGAATGGAGCCAGTTAATGGAAATAGATTCGGTATGCCTTCTTCAAACTGAATAGGCATCACCGCATTATTGTGCGGCGTACCCATCGCCAACAACATGGCAAATATCCGGTCGTTGTGGATGAGCTTGTTAGCTGCTCGCAATGAGTCAGGCACTTGATAAATCGAGTCTTCCGCAATCAAGCGCAGGGTGCGACCGTGGATGCCGCCAGCGCTGTTGATTTCATCAAAGCGCATATTGATGCCGTTTACAGATTCAACTCCATAAAGCGCAATAGGTCCAGTCAAGTCAGTGTGAGTGCCAAATATGACTTCAGTATCCGTAATGCCATGTGCACGGAGGTCCGTCGGTTCATCACTTGCGACGTCGCTTGGCGCGGCAGATTCTGAAGCAGCTCCGCCGGACGCGGCATCATCCGATGCTTGCCCGCAACCAATCAAAGAACCGAGCAACACGATGCCGGCAAGCGACAACAACCAGGATGTCAAATCACGAATCGACATTGAATCTTCCGAAAGGATTTAAGAGTGGAATTAAATCCGCATACGAGGGTCAGTGTGCGGCGTTAGTACATCTCGTTAATGAGATCGGCATATTTTTCGTTCACGACTTTGCGTTTTAGTTTCTGAGTTGGGGTCAGTTCTTCGTCTTCTGGGTCCAGCAACTGATCGATTAAGCGGAATTTCTTGATAGTCTCTACTTGCGCAAAGCGCGTATTCACCTCTTCAATTTCTCGATTCACGAGGTCCTGAACCTCTTGTGTATGACACAAGCTCGTGTAGTTGGTGAAAGGCACGTTGTTCTCTTGGGCGTAGTACGTCACATTCTCCAAATCAATCATGACTAGACACGTCAGATACGGGCGTCGATCGCCAACTACGACGGCATCGGTAATGTATGGCGAAAACTTCAACTGATTCTCGATTTCGCTTGGCGTTATGTTCTTGCCTCCTGCCGTAATGATGATGTCTTTCATACGATCAACAACATAAATAAACCCATCGTCGTCGATGCGCCCTACATCACCTGTATATAACCAATCCTGCTGAATTGTGTCGGCCGTTTTTTCTGGTTGGTTCCAATAACCTTTGATCACGCCGGGGCTTCGAATCAGAATCTCGTCGTTCTCACTCAATGCGACTTCAATACCTTGCATGGCTTTGCCAACGCTGCCGATGCGCAGATCATTAGGCACGTTAGAGGTTGCAATGCCCGTGCACTCAGTTTGCCCGTATAGCTCGTACATCGGTCTTCCCAACGCCCAGTACCACTCGATCAGGTCAGGCGCAATTGGCGCAGCTGCCGTAGACAGCCATCGACACTCTTGAATCCCTAGCAAGACGCGAATATTTCGTAACACCCAAAGATTTACGAAAGCGTAAAGTGCTGCAAGGCGCACTGGCACCTTCTGTCCTTGAATCGTGTATTGCGCACGCTGTTTGCCGATGTTTATGGCGAACTCATACAACCAACGACCAAACTTTGTCGCCTCTTTCTGCAGGATCGAGACCTGTGAAAACTGTTTCTCCCAGAATCTTGGCACTGCAAAGTGAAAGGTTGGTGCGACTTCCTGTTGATCTTTCGCGATGGTTTCAAGGTTTTCTACCAGATGGACGACACATGTACTCTCAATCACAGCGAATGTATAGAGCATGCGGCCAGCGACATGAGCAAGTGGCAAGAAACCTAATTGACGATCAGCCGCGTTCATTGGCAACGCGCCTTTGATAGTGCTCATCATGAAGAGCATGTTGCCTTGGGTGATCATCGCGCCTTTAGGCGGACCTGTGGTACCAGAGGTGTAGGTCAAAATCATTAAGTCATCTGGTTTTGCTTGATCGATTTCAGCTTCCCAAACGTCGTTCTCAGCAAGTTGACCACGGCCAAGCTCGAGCAACTCTTCGAACGACATGCACATGTCGTCGTCAAGGTGGCGCAAACCTTCCATATCGAAAATGATGATTTTTTGCAACGTCGGGGTTCTTTCCCGAACCTCAAGCACTTTGTCCAGCTGTTCTTCGTCTTCAGCAAAGTAAAAACGGGTGCTGCTGTCATTGATGAGGTACTCAACCTGATTTGGCGCATCGGTGGGATACACGCCATTGCAAACACCACCGATGCATATCGATCCGAGATCTGCAAACATCCATTCTTTATTAATCTCAGACGCAATCGAACACACATCACCGCGCTCAAGTCCGAGTGCTTTGAGACCTAAGCCAACCAGTTTCGCTTGCTCGCCCCAGTCGCTCCAGCTGTATTCGTTCCAAATGCCAAAATCCTTTTCGCGAATCACCGTCTTGGCTTGCAACTCGGTAGCTCGAGACCAAAACAACGCTGAGATCGTTGCGTGGCCATCAATGGTGTTTGTTTCGTTCATCGCCATGTCTTCCGCTTCTTCCAACGTCGTCGTCCGCGCGCACCGCCAGACTTCATGCCTAGATAGAACTCCTGAACGTCCGTAGATTCGGCCAATCGTTCGGTCGTGTCTTCCATAACCACGCGACCTGATTCCATGATGTAACCGTAGCTCGCAATCCCAAGCGCCATCTTGGCATTCTGCTCAACTAGCAAGACAGTGACATTCTGTTCTTCATTCAACCGTACGACGATATCGCCGATTTCCTGAACCAAGCGAGGCGACAACCCGAGCGAAGGTTCATCCAGCAACATGACCTTCGGTTTAAGCATGAGTGCGCGCCCAATGGCGAGCATTTGTTGCTGGCCACCAGAGAGAAACCCAGCCGCAAGCTTCCTATGCTCGCGCAACTGCGGGAAATAGCCATACACCGTGTCTAAATCGCCTTCAAGGTCCCCCGCAGCACGCGTAAAAGCGCCCATTTTTAGATTGTCTTCCGTACTGAGGAAGGGGAACACTTCTCGTCCTTCCGGCACATGTCCCACCCCTAAAGAAGCGATGTTGTCCGGTTCGAGCGCCGTTACATTGTCCCCATCAAATGCAACGGTTCCTTTCTGCGGCTCAAGTGCGCCGGAAATGGTCTTTAAAACCGTGGTCTTTCCCGCCCCGTTTGCGCCAAGCAAAGTCACGATGGTGCCTTCTTCCACGTCGATCGAAACACCTCGAATCGCGAGAATCGGACCGTAATAAGACTCGACATTGCGAACCTCTAACAGTGCCATGTGCTATTCGCCTAAATACGCTTTCACGACATCGGGGTGCGCGCGCACTTCGTCCGGCGTGCCAACGGTGAGCAACTCACCGTCCGACAGTGCCATCACCCGAGCTGACACTTGCCCCAGCAGGTTCATATCGTGTTCGACCATGATGACGGTGATGCCGAGCTCCTCATTGATATCTTCGATCCAGAACGATAGATCTTCAGTTTCTTCCGGGTTTAAACCCGAGGACGGTTCGTCGAGCAATAACAGCTTCGGTTCAAGACTTAAAGCCCGGCCCAGTTCTACGATCTTTCGAACGCCAAATGGCAAGGAATTGATTCTCTGTTCTCGATAGCTTTGCAGGTCAAGCAAATCGATGATGTCTTCAACCTTCTCGCGGAATCGCAACTCCTGCTTTCGAACTTTCGGGAGAAAAGCCATTTCGGCGAGAAAGCTGGTCTGGCGATGTGTGTGGTGAGCTGTGAGCAAATTCTGCAGCACTGTTTCGTTTTCGAACAATTCCGTGTTTTGAAACGTGCGAGCAATGCCACGTTCAGCAATTTGGTGCGGCGCTAATTTGCGAATGCTCTCACCATCCAGCAGCATGTCACCTTGATCGAGGTCATAAAACCGGCTGATCAGATTGAAGACGGTGGTTTTGCCAGCGCCGTTCGGACCCATGATGCTGAAGATCTCACCTTGCTCGACACTAAACGAAACGTCATGTAACGCTCGAACACCGCCAAAACTGACCCCAATGTCCGTCGCTTCGAATAAACTCAATGGACGCGCTCGGTGCGAAGATATGACTTTTGGCGTTTAAATGTCGCGCGTCGATATAACGGGAACTGCGTGAAATAAGCCCGAATCTTCACCCAACGACCGTACAAACCGAGCGGTTCATAGATTAAAAACAGCAACAGAATCGAACCAAATACC
This sequence comes from Gammaproteobacteria bacterium, assembly GCA_009841635.1. Taxonomy (GTDB): domain Bacteria; phylum Pseudomonadota; class Gammaproteobacteria; order Pseudomonadales; family Azotimanducaceae; genus Bin55. The sequence continues at coordinate 13,787 of VXLJ01000006.1, read as the reverse complement.
AGGGGTTCCAATCCTCGTCGTTGCGCAATCACGGTCGGCAAGAAATCGCGCACGATAGCAATGACCTGGGGCAATATCGAGATGAAAATCGCCCCAAACACGATACCATGCATGGAGCCAATGCCGCCAACCACAACGAGGATCAGCAATTTGATGGACATGAAGATCGTGAAGTTCTCAGGAAACAACATGCCGATCTTGTGCGAATAGAGCGCACCTGCCAGACCTGTGAAGAAGGCCGAAAGGGTGAACGCCAACGTCTTCGTTTCGACAAGATTGACGCCCATCGCTTGTGCGGAAATCTCTGAGTCGCGCACCGCGATCATGGCCCGTCCCATCGGTGAACGCAGCAAGTTGAGCACGAGCATCACAGCAACAATGACAACGCCTAGACACAAGTAATAGAAACTCATGTCTGAACCAAAATCGATGCCGAACATCACCGGTTCTGGCACGACAAACCCACGATGACCACCTGTCACGCTCGTCCACTCACCAACGATCTTTTCTATGATGAAAGCGAAGGAAATCGTCGCTACTGCCAAGTAAATGCCGGTCATTCGCAGCGCTGCGATACCAATCACCGCGCCTAAAAATCCCGATACCAGCCCAGCCATCAGGAGCGAAATCCCAAAGGGGAACCCCAGTTTGAATAACACGGCGTGCGCATAGGCACCAATAGCCATAAACGCTGCATGCCCCATACTGACTAGACCGGTATAGCCAATCAGAAGCATCAAACCCGTGCCAGCTATGACCCAAATGAGTAAGTAAGTGAGCTCACCGACGTAAAAGCGGTCGACGAAGAACGGTGCGAGCAGCAATGCGGCGATCAGCAATCCGTACCAAAATCGCTGCCCGTTGTGCAGGAAATGGTTGATGTCTTGACCGTAGTTGGTCTTTAAAACAAATCGCATCAGACTTTCTTGCGTTGCAAGGTTGCGATCAAACCTTGTGGTCGGATAAACAGCATGAGCAGCAAAAGAACGTAGACGGACGTTTCGCCATACGCGCCTTCGAACATATAGCCGACAAATTGTTCAACCAAACCAATGCAAATACCGCCAATCAATGCCCCAGCAAGACTGCCGAAGCCACCGACGATAGCAGCGACGAACGCTTTGATGCCAACCACGAAACCGATGCCAGGGTAAATCAACTGGAGCGGAGCCACCAATAATGCGGCGACGCCAGCTATCGCAGTCGCAAGGGCCCAGGTGATTGCGACGACGCGTCGTACCGGAATACCTACATAGGCCGCAGCAAGTTGATTTTGTGATGCAGCTTGTATCGCAACACCAAACTTCGTGAAACGCAGAAAGGTCCACAAACCCAGGCACAGCAATATCGTGACGCCAACCACGACAAGCTGTTCATAGTCGAGCGATACTTCGCCAATAAGCAATGGATCGATTGAATAAGGGGTGTCGAATTCCTTTTCGTCATGACCCCAAATCATGCCTGCCACCGCTCGCAGCACGAAGCCGAGCCCGATCGTGAGCATGAGTACAGCGAACGGCGGTTCACCAATCATGGGACGTATGACTGCAGATTCCAGGGCAATACCAAACGCCGCCATGAACAAGATTGTGAGGATGACGACTGGGATATATGCGAAACCGAGTCCACTTGCGAGTGTGAACGCGATGAACGCCCCGAGCATCATGATGTCGCCCTGCGCAAAGTTCACCATTTCGGTGGCTTTGTAGATGAGCACAAACCCCAACGCCACCAAACCGTACAAGCATCCATGTGAAATGCCCGTGACAAGCAGCTGTATGAAAGTCGCCAGACTGATGGAATCCACTAGATCGCTTTAGAGTATGGTTAGTGAAACAACGCGTAGCGTCGCAATTATCGACCGCTTAAGCGTTAGGAACGCTCGTTTGTCGTGCGTATTAGAGGTCAGTCAAGTGGCTTAAGCGAGCCGTCTTCGTCGCGTAGTTCAGGTCCGTTTACGCGAACGCGACCATCACCGAACTTGCCATCACGATTGCGTAAAGTATCGCGCAAACCATGCTCAGCGACAGATTGGCGAAAGCCGCCCGCTGCTTTGGTATTGTGACCACGCACGTCGTTTTCGCTTGCCATTCGTTGCAAAGTCCGGGCACCCATCAACTCGAGAGCCATATTGATGATGCGTTTATTGGTGGATAGCAAATCCGGATCAATGAGCGCCAAACGATCCGCTAGTTGCTCCACCTCGTTCTCTAAGTGCTCATTTGGCACAGCTTTCATCACAAGTCCGATCTGCTGTGCTTCCTTACCGGTGATGTAGTCACCGGTGAGATTGAGTCGCTTAGCCCACTGCGGTCCGACATGGTAGATCCACATATTGTTTGGCAACGCACCTAAATCCCGTGCCGGCGGGAAACCGATGAGCGTGTCTTCCGCAGCGATGATCATGTCGCACATCAGTGCGATATCGGTGCCACCAGCAAGGCAATAACCGTGCAACTGCGCAATCACCGGTTTATGCATGTCGAAAATCGCCATCCGATAGCGTTGGGCGCGTTCAAGCTGCCACGCGTCATCGTCAATGCTGCTGCCGCCCCGATAATTGTTTGCCGATGATTCAATGCGTGACACCGGTACATCACGATCAGCGCCTGTTAAGTCGTAACCTGCGGAAAACGCGCGTCCTGCGCCGCGCAAAATGACGCAATGGACGTCGATGTTATTGTCCGCTTCCCACAATGCCTCATTGAGTTCGGATTGCAGCCTCAAAGTGAGTGCGTTCAATTTTTCAGGACGGTTTAGCGTGATTCGTGCTCTACCGTCTTCAATTTCGTAGAGAATGCTCTCAAATTCACTCACATTGAAACTCTATTTCAAATCGAATCAGCGATTCTACTGTCGAGACAACATCACTTAGTCGCCACTAGCGAGAACCTATTCATGAACTCACGAATTCATCGCGTGCTACTGCAAGTCGCGTCCATATGCATGACATGCACCTTCCTTTGGGTACCAGTGGCATTAGGAAGTGGTGCTGAGATTTACCAGGCGAAATGTGCTGCATGTCATGACAACCCAACCGACCCTAAAGTACCTTCGCGACGCGTGATGGGTTCTTACTACCAGTCGCGAGTCCATGATGCGCTAACAGTCGGCCGCATGGCTCCTTTTGTGGCAGGTCATACTCAAGAGGAAATCGAACAGGTAGTTGAACATGTGACCAAACGGGTGCCTGACCCAGATGAAATCGCTAAGTTACAGCTTTGCACGGACCAATCGATTTCTACGGATTCCATCGTATCGCACTGGGGACTGGATCACCACAACACCCGTTTTCAACCGAACAGTGACATAACCGCCTCCAGCGCGGCGTCGTTGAAACTCAAATGGGTCTTTGACGTGCCAGAAAGCCGTACGATGCGGGGTTATCCAGCCATAACAGATGACACTATTTTCTTGCCAAACACAACTGGCAAGCTATACGCGCTTAGTCGAGACGATGGCTGTGTGAAGTGGCACTTCGACGCAGAAGGCGAGATTCGCACGGCCGTGCATTTATTTGAATTGAATGACGAACAGGTTTTGTCATTCGGGGTACAACCATCAAATTTGGTAGTCATTCGTGCAAAAGACGGTTCGCTCGTGCATCGAGAGAATCTAGCCATGTTTACCCAGTCCATGATGACTGGTTCGCAACGTGCACATAACGGATCTTTATATGTACCGATCTCCGCCTTCGATGTCGCGTTAGCGATGAATCCAATGTATGAGTGTTGCGAATCGCACGGCGGCGTGCATGCCATCAATTTAGTAGATTGGTCTATTCGTTGGACCGCGCACACGACCGAGGACGCCAAACCGACCTATAAGAACGACTTCGGCGTGCAGCAACGTGGACCCTCTGGTGCACCCGTTTGGACGACACCTGCTATAGATGAAAAGCGGCAGCAGCTTTATATTGGCACAGGTGAAAACACCTCTTCACCGGCTACGACCACTTCCGACGCCATCATTGCGTACGACTTAGCAACTGGTGAAGAAAAGTGGGTTTTTCAAGGCACTCAAAACGACGCCTTCAACATGGCGTGTGGGCGACGCATGAATCAAAACTGTCCGAAAGAAAAAGGCCCAGATTTCGATTTCGGGGCGTCGCCGTTGCTAGCGACCACCTCGGAAGGGGTAGACCTAGTGCTTGCCGGACAGAAATCAGGCGACGTTTGGGCATTGAATCCTGATACAGGCGAACTCATATGGAATTTGAGACTATCGCCTGGTTCCGCGCTTGGCGGCGTACATTGGGGTATGACCCTTGCTGGTGATACGCTGGTCGTGCCAATCGCAGATCCAGATATGGTTAAGGACAAAAACCCTGGCGTATTTGGCATCGACATCAAATCAGGGGAACTGCTATGGTCCCACAAAGCAGAACGTGGCTGCGAATTCGGCGGCCTGCGTCGTAGCTTGTTTGGCGGTACTTGGCCCGACTGCCCTTACCACTATGCTTTTTCCGCAGCACCAGTGGCAACCAACGATGTGGCATTTGCCGGGTCGCTCAACGGCCAAGTGTTTGCATTTCGCGTTTCTGACGGTGCCATCATGTGGTCATTCGACACAAAACGTGAGTTCAAGGGCACCAACGGCGGCGAAGCGCATGGTGGCTCGATCGACAATCCAGGCGTTGTGGTCGCTGGCAACCAAGTCATGGTGTTGTCAGGCTACGACATGTTCGGCCAAATGCCTGGCAATGCATTGCTAGTATTCGAACTTACAAAGGCAACGTCAACCGATAGCTGACTTCATCCTAACTTCGATCAGCTTCGTCCGAAGTCTTCGTCGTATTTGCGTAGTTCGTTACGACCGACAACCAGATGGTGTACTTCGTCAGGACCATCTGCTATGCGCAATGTGCGTTGGCCGGTGTACATGCGCGCTAATGGCGTCCATTGGGAAACGCCAGAGGCTCCGTGGATTTGAATTGCTTCATCAATGATGCGACAGACGCGTTCGGGTACAACCGCCTTGATCATGTGCACCCAGACGCGCGCTTCTCGATTGCCTAAAACATCCATGGCTTTTGCTGCCTTCAACACCAGCAATCGCATCATTTCAATGTCGATGCGAGCTCGTGAAACCAATTCAAGATTCTTGCCGAGTTGCACGAGGGTCTTGCCAAACGCTTCGCGTGACATGCCACGTCGCACAAACAAATCCAGTGCGCGCTCAGCCTGCCCGATCGAACGCATGCAGTGGTGAATGCGACCCGGCCCTAATCGCCCTTGAGAAATCTCGAAGCCGCGACCTTCGCCTAAAAGAATGTTCTCTTTAGGTACGCGCACATCTTCTAGCATGATGTGCATGTGTCCATGCGGCGCATCATCGTGACCGAAAACGGTCATCGGTTCGATGATGTTCACACCAGGCGTATCTAACGGAACCAAAATCTGGCTCTGCTGAAGGTGAGGTGCCGCATCAGGACTGGTCTTGACCATGCAAATCATGATTTTGCAGCGTTTATCCCCAGCACCAGAGATATAGAACTTCTCGCCGTTGATCACCCATTCGTCGCCTTCAAGTACAGCCCGAGTACCAATTTGCTTTGCATCTGACGATGCCAGGTTTGGCTCCGTCATTCCGTAGGCAGACCGAATCTCACCATTCAACAAAGGCTTCAACCAACGCTCTTTTTGGTCTTCCGTACCGTATCGTTCGAGCACTTCCATGTTGCCAGTATCCGGCGCGCTACAGTTCAAGCATTCCGAAGCGATCGGATTCTTACCGAGCTCCGTTGCGATAAAAGCGTAGTCAAGGTTTTTCAAGCCTTCACCCGTTTCGGCATCAGGCAAGAAGAAATTCCAAAGTCCGTTGGCTTTTGCTTTGTCTTTAAGCGCGTTTAGGATTTCTTCTTGCTTCGGAGAAAGACTCCAACGATCACCGTGTTCGCCAGCCGCCGCTTCAAAAGCTGGTGTCTGCGGCTCTATTTCGTTTTGAATGAAAGTCTTGACAGCAGCAAGCAGAGGTTCTGCTTCTGCACTCATCGTTAGGTTGTTCAGATCCGCTTCAAGGTCAGGTTGTATGGCGGCTTCACCCATATCGATGCTTCTCATTTACTTGAAAATCAGCACGGATTGTAGGGAATCAGCGAAACTTGATTGCCATGCATGCCGGATCCCACACTAAAAACCATCTTTTGAGAATGAACTCACGTCGAAATCTTGACATACCAGAAAAAACGCTCTGCTCAAAGAGCTAATTGGACGTTTTGCTGAAATGAACGATCAAACGGCTACTAAGACAGAGAAAGCAATCCAACTAATGCGAAAAAAGTAATGAATGCAGCACTTTTCATACGTAATATGCGAATTTTCGTCGTTTACAGCTGGTGAAACCAGCTTGACCATTGCCATTACGAAACGGATAGTCCTAAGTGTTTAAACCCTATTTACAGTAATGGATCTGATGAGTTTCTTCGCTTGGCGTACTCAAAGTGAAGGCTGTATTTGTGCGTTTATTTGCCATATCCGTAAAGCCAGGGTCTGACCTTCATATCGTTTTCACGCCAAGCATCCAATTCGTTTTGAAGCCGTTGCGTATATCTAATCGGATCCAACCCACTTAGCAGTAAACCACGCAATCGTTGTGGGTAGTCAAATTGAATAATCTGATCATCCACTGTGATTTGCTGAGTTTCAAGATTCACGGTTAATTGGTTGCTTTGCAATGGATCGACCGCACGCGAAACAAGCTGTTGAAGCTGCGCTGCCCCCAGTCTCACAGTAAGGATGCCATTGCGTACGCAATTGTGCGCGAAAATTGAACTAAAACTATGGCCGATAAAACACCTAAAGCCAAATTCTCGCAACGCCCAGACAGCATGTTCACGTGACGACCCACAGCCAAAGTTTCGCCCAGTCAGGAGGATGCTTGCGTCACGAAATGCCTCTTGGTTAAGCACGAACTCCGGATTCAATTCACGCGATTGCCTATTCGTGTAGCGCCAATCCGCAAATAAGCCATCGCTCATACCCGACTTCGTTCCGGAACGCATCTCGCGCGATGGAATGATCGTATCCGTATCCACGTTGTCATGCATAAATGGCGCAGCAATGCCCGTGTGTCTCTGAAAGAGATCGTTCATCGGTATGTATGCTCAGAGCTCAATTAATTAAGACCCAGAGATATAACCCCTGCAAGCTGAAAGTGCTACGATGATGGGACTTGCCAAATGGGTTCGCACATTAGGACCCTGCCGCCCTTCGAAGTTGCGATTGGTGCTTGAGATCACTCGCTTTCCCTCGCCGAAGGATTCACCACCAGCGAAAAAACACAACGAGCAACCTGCTTCTCGCCACTCGAACCCAGCGCTCCTAATAACTTCGTGAATGCCTTCGGCTTCTGCTGCCAGTCTCACGGCGGTGGAACCGGGAACGCAAATAGCTTTAACGCCAGGTGCTACTTTACGACCAGCCAAAACCTCAGCAACAGCGCGGAGATCAGAGATCCGGCTATTCGTGCACGACCCAATGAATGCAACGTCGATGGGTATTTCGCTCAATTGCTGACCTGGATTCAACCCCATGTACGTCAGCGATCGTACTGCTAATTCCCGCTCCGCGGGATCCGTCAGTTCTTCTGGATCTGGTACCTTTTCATTGATTGGTATGGCTTGTTGTGGGTTGGTTCCCCAAGTGACGTAAGGTTCAAGGTCATTGCAATCAATCTCAACGCTTTCGTCGAACTGCGCGTTCTCGTTCGAATGTAAAGTGCGCCAATAACTGACCGCCTGCTCCCATTGCTCACCAGTCGGTGCATAACGTCGCTCAGCAACATAGTCAATCGTGTGCTCGTCTACGCCAACGATGCCGGAAAAAGCGGACATTTCGACCGCCATATTGCAGAGCGTCATGCGACCTTCAATGCCTAAGCTTTGAACCGCGGGACCGCTGTATTCAATCACGTAACCTAAGCCACCACGTGCACCCACTTGGGATATCAGTTTGAGGACCATATCTTTCGCTGCAACACCGTCCTTGGTTTCACCCGTGAAAACAGCGTTCATCGTTTTTGGTTTGACTACAGGCAACGAATTTGTCGCCATAGCGTGCTCGGCGTCGCTAGACCCTACTCCCCAACCTAGAGCGCCAACCCCACCAACAGTGCAGGTATGACTATCTGGACAGACTACTGTCGTGCCAGGTAAGGCAATGCCAAGTTCAGGGGAAACGACATGGACTATACCTTGATCGCGGCTGCCTAAATCAAATAACGTGATCCCAGCCGTCTTGGCAGCCGCTCTGGTTGCTTGGATGGCCTCTTTGCCGCCGATGAGTTCGGTAGCATCGGTTCGACCGAATCTTGTGCTTACTATGTGGTCCATAGTGCAAAAGACAGATTCAGGCGTCATAATCGGGATTTGCTTCTCTGCCAACCCTTTTAACGCAATACTGCCAGTTCTTTCGTGAAGGAAAACACGGTCTACATTAACTAGAAACTCGTCATCCGACAACTGACATATTTCATGCGTACGCCATAGTTTCTCGAAAAGCGTTTCCATACAGTTCAACGCCTTTTTGCGCTCCAGTACCTATTCAACAAGGCCCGTTCAGGGACGATCTCTAGTATCCAATCGCCACCCTCCACTACGCATTTTACGCTTAAAAGATATATACACTTATCATTAATACAAATGATACAATTTCAATGATTTGAGGCTTCGTAAAGAGCCGTTCTGGTTCAGCAAACATCTATCGGTTTGCCGGATTGAGGTAACTTAATCGTCAAGTTTGATGTAAGGCATAAACACAGATATGACAACAGATACAGACTACAAGACGATCGACGCGGTAGTGAATATCTGGACGGCCGAAGCCCTGGCTTGTCGTCCAAACTGGACTGACAGTTTCTTTCTTGGCAAAGTCAAAGGTCAGCACGATAGTGCGGGAATCTCCCTGGAGCAGTTGATCCAGGAAATGGATGAAGCGAACATCCAACTCGCCTTTCTTATTGCCGCTAAAGCAGGACGGGTAGGACTTCCTGGTTGCTACCACATGCCACTTGAAATCGTTGCAAACGCTGTGAGTGCCTATCCTGACCGATTTCTGGGATTAGTAGGCATTGACCCATTTACTGGCATGGACGGTGTGCGTCAACTAGAACACGCGGTTAAAGATTTGGGATTTATTGGTGCTCATCTTTACCCTCATTGGTACGACTTACCTCCTAACGAGGCGCGGTACTACCCGTTTTATTCAAAATGCATCGAACTGAATGTGCCGATTCAGATGCAGGTGGGACAGTCGCTGATTTACGCTGCCGAGCATCGCACGCGATCAGTTGGAAGACCGATTTACCTAGATGACATCGCGTGCGACTTACCGGAACTGAAACTGATTGGTACCCATGTTGGCATTCCTTGGCAGGATGAGATGATCGCGATGGCTTGGAAGCATGAGAACGTGTTCATTTGCACCGACGCCCACAGTCCGAAATACTGGCCTGCTAGTGTCAAGCAATACATCAATTCGTACGGTCAAGACAAGGTGATTTTCGGCACTGACTTTCCCGTCTTAAGGTTCAAGCGGACAGTCGAGGAAATAGAAGCCTTCGAGCTTAAACCACAAGTTCGCCGGAAATATATGCGCGACAACGTGCGACGCATATACAACTTGGAGGAAAAAGTCCTATGACGGGAGCGCTAGAGGGCGTCAAAGTCGTCGAGATGACAAGCGTGGTGCTCGGTCCCTTCGCATGTCAAATGCTCGGAGATCTAGGGGCCGACGTCATCAAGATTGAACCGATTGCCGGCGATACCAATCGTTCGCTGGGTCCCTATCGCACAACACCAACGATGCCATCGATGTACATGGGGTGCAATCGAAACAAGCGTTCGGTCGCACTGGATCTAAAGTCTCAACGGGGGAAAGCTGCGGCGATAAGCATCATCGAAGAGGCCGACGTATTGGTCCACAACTTTCGGCCTGACGCAATTGCTCGACTCGGACTGAATTACGAAGAGGTGAAGAAGGTAAACCCCGAGATCATCTTTTGTGGAACGTATGGCTACGCGAAAAACGGTCAGTATGGGCAGAAAGGCGCATTGGATGACTCCATTCAAGCTGCATCTGGGATCGCGATGTTGCAAGCCTATACAGGTGGCGATCCGCGTTATGTTCCCACCATCATCGCAGACAAGACAACGGCCTTCTACGTCGTGCAATCAGTGTTGGCGGCGTTGTTTCATCGATTGAAAACCGGCGAAGGTCAGGAAATCGAAGTACCGATGTTTGAGTCCATGGTTGCGTTCGTCATGACAGAGCATTTATGGGGCCAGTCGTTCGAGCCACCCCTTGGCCCGCCCGGTTACGTTCGCCTAATGGCCGAACACCGCAGGCCGTATCGCACAAAGGATGGCCTATATCTTGCCTTGTTGCCCTATTGGGATAACCATTGGCGAACTTTCTGCGAAGTAGCTGGTAGGCCTGAATTAGCCGACGACCCGCGTTTTTCCAGTATGAAACTCAGACTTGAGAACATCAATGAGTCTTATCGTGTCACCGGTGAATTGGTCGAACAGAAAACGCGTGCAGAGTGGCTTGAGTTGCTTGGCGACAGCAACGTACCGATGATGGTCGTCAACGATTTGATCGATTTGATTAGCGATCCACATTTGCAAGATACAGATTTTTGGCAAACCCGTTCCCACCCGAGCGAAGGCGAGATCCGCATGCCAAGTCCTCCCATGAACCTTTCAAAATCACCCGCCAAAATCTCTCGTCTGCCACCTCATCTCGGTGAACACACAGTTGAAGTGCTCCAGGAAATTGGGCTTGGCAGCACAGAGATCGATGAAATGCTGGCGGATGGCAACGCCAAAAGACCCGAACCTTTGGATACCGCAGTAGGAGTTGAATCATGACTTTTAAGCACACATCAATCGAACATACGCGCAACGCAAAAGAAGAGGAATGGATCGCTGAGGAAGCCGCCGAGCAGGAACTCAGGTTCAAAAATATTCAACAAGCCATGAAGGACTTGAGTACACAACGAGAGAAGTGGTATCAAGAGTTTTTTGACCGTATTTCCACTCGAGGCTTCAATGAAGACGGGGATCAAAAAATACAGATAGCCCCAGAAGACTTACCAACTAAACCTGAAGGTCGAGAGGACCAAGTGGTGTGGCGGTGTGGTGCGGACGATGAATAACGCATTGAAATGAACACTCGATTTCCACCTAACTATCACCTAGCCCATTAAGGAAATTTCTGATGGCAAGACCACACATTGAACCGTTTTGTGACCGGGACGTCGCATTCAAAAAAATGTCGTTGGCCGGATTCGGCAATGGCATGCATTACAAGATGTTGAGTTTCGATCCTGACACAGGTGCTTGCAGCATGTCCGTGCAACTCGACAATGGTTATCGACGCGCGCCAGGTTTTTCTTGGTCTGAAGTTGAAATGATGGTGATCGAAGGCGAGTTAACGGTCGGAGGACGTACTTGCCGAAAAGGACACTATTTCTATGTACCAGCCGGCTACGCATTGCCAGAGATTTCTACTCAAGACGGTTGTTTGTTGCTATTTTTGACGAATACTGGCGAACCAAGTCATCAGGAATCAGATTCTCATCATGCACTAGCACAAACGGACTTGTACCATGATGTGGATTCATACATGGATATTCCATGGGCACTCGGTAACGTCACGAAGCCTTCGGTCGCCAATGGCTGCTTGATTAAGTTATTGAATTTCAATCCAATTTCTCAAGCGATGACATTCTTGTATTGCATGACGCCCAATTTCTCCCAGGACAATATTTCTTACCACGATTGCGCAGAAGAGTCCTACCACTTGTGGGGGACTTCCTGGATGATGCAATTTGGCAACCTGCCAACTGGTGGGTATTTCTGGCGACCGGCCTACATCAACCACGGGGCATTTGCTTCTGAGTTCGGGTGCATCGCGCTGGGTCGGGTTGATTCAAAGCTATTCAATCACTTCCACTACAACCCGTGGACGACTCCGCAAGAAAATCGCGAACGTTCAGCTGCGAGGTTGTATAAGCGCGATCCGTTGTTGTATCGTTGGGCTGTGAGTCAAAACCACAACCATCCTCACTCCCCTCAAGATTTTGAAGATACGATGAGTCGACGTGGTGCAGAACAAGGACATGACAACGAGCATAAGACGGACGGCAGTCGCCACGACCACTGGCATGGTCACAATCATTACGATGACGGGAGTGCCTACAAGCATTAGCTGCTCAAAAATAGGCTAGATGAAGTAGAAACGCGTCGGATACCCGGGAGATCCAAAACGGCGTGAAAATTAGGCGCAATTACGTCACTCTTGCAAGTGGCAACCAAGCACACATTAGGAGTTGTGGGTCAGGATTTCCGTTGGTGATGCTGCACCCCTCACCACTTTCATCTGAAATGATGGTCGGTTTGATGACGTCTCTTGGTGATGTTGGCAAGCTAGTTGCGCCTGATACGCCAGGCTACGGCATGTCCGACGCCCTCGACGAACGGTCATTGTCCAGTTCGGACAATCTCGATCCATACGTAGCATGGCTAGACGATTTTGCGGTTGCAATGGGTTTCGACGAATTTGGGTTATATGGTACGGCTACTGGCGCTCAGATTAGCATTGAATACGCAAAAGCGCACCCTACTCGTCTTCGTTATTGCATCCTCGATAATGTCGTTCACTTTGAGCAAAGAGAACGAGAGGAAATCGCGGCCAGCTATTTCCCAGATCTCTCTCCCACTTTGGATGGCAGCCACCTCGCTCGTGCGTGGGAGATGTCCACGGGTCTATTCAAGTGGTTTCCTTGGAATAGCAAGGACGAAGCCCATCGAATTAGCGATGTTGAACCGGATGTCGATGCCGTGCAAGCAACTGTTCTAGCGACATTAACCGCCGGCAAGCGTTACGATGAAGCCTATTCTCGAGCATTTAAAAACGAAAATGCAAATAACATCTTAGAGATAGGTGTTCCTGTACACATTATCCGATGGGAGGGCAGCATTCTGAGCCGCTATGCTGCACGTTTGGATGAATTTTCGTGGCCTGATAACGTTCAAATGCACCATTGTGCCAAAGATTCGGACAGTCGATTCAACGAAATTAGGCGAATCGTTCGTCGCTACTCAAATTCGCACTAGCTAATGAACTCAATCAATTCCCCCGTCGGTCCTCGTATTACGCCGAGATGACGACCGGCGTAAGGACCCCTCGATATCTTGCGTTTGCCATGTCTATGGAGCGGCGCGTCGCGCAATGCAACCGACAAAATACCAGTGGGCGGATATTCTTCGGTTGAAGCTGACTTCATACCTTCGACTTGATCCAATTCGATCAAGTTCTTTTCCGCTAACTGAAGGGTTGCGACTGAGTATTGCGAATCTAAAGGGCGACCTAAGACACTGCTCATAGCTGATATGCGAGTTTTGAACTGTACAGCTGCAGCTCCCGTCATGTCCGAATATTGGGTTGTGGCTGTATCTATAGCTGGCACAGAGGCGACCATAATGAAGACACGATCGACTGGACTGCGCGCGAAAGGTAATTCAAAACCTGGGACATTCTCCTGAATTTCAGTGAAATAAATAACTTCGTTGGCCGTGCCGATACATTGCATCGCACAGATCTTATCGCTGATCGCCAGATTTTTGGGTTTACCAATAACCTTGAACAGTGATGTGTCTAGTCGAGCGTAGAGATCGTGCACATCAACAACATTGACCTCGATCGCCGCCCAGCCGTATTCAGTAAATGGGAGCCGCGCACGAGCAAAGGGCACATCCAGAATTCTCAACCATACCTCACCGA
>VXLJ01000045.1 GCA_009841635.1 Gammaproteobacteria bacterium | reverse complement strand
GACCACATCGAGAACCTGCAGCTACTGTGCGGACACTGCAATTCGGTCAAAGGTGACCGAGGGCAGGAATACCTGTTGGCGAAACTAGCTGAATAAGTTAGCGCTCTAGCTGTAGACTGTTTTGGTTTTGGCTTCGTAGTAGAGTTTTGATAAGTAAGCGAACTCAGTTAGAACCATGGTTCGTCTCAAGCAAACGCTCGGCGATGGAGCAAGCAGCTTCGTACTCGCTACAACCATCACGTTCCATGATCTCTTGACGCTGCGCTTTCTCATGTTTCTCGGTCATGGCGAGCGCAAGCGACAACGCTGGTGGCACGTTTCGAAACAGCGCTTGATGTTGGTCAGAAAGTAGCACACCTTCAACATATTTGCCAGGTTCTTTTCGTGCTGAACCCAACAGTGCGCGCTGCGAAATTGTCAAGTCCCTAAACCTCGCGACCTGATCAATCTCATCTTTAGGCATCGCCAAGCACAACCACCATTCGATCATGTTGAGCATGCGCTGGCTTGAATCAGGAAAGTCCGCTAAATTCTGCGTCGCCAACCAGTACCACGCACCATATTTACGCCACATCTTCGTAATCTTGACGACATAGTTAGCCAAAAGTGGGTGTGTCAAGACGACGTGACCTTCATCGGTTACCACAAGCGTTTGGCGGTTGGTCCGCTGGTTCCGCTCCACCAGATCATTGATGTGAGACATTAAGGTTAGGTAAGCAACCGTGAGTTGATCTTCATAGCCTTCGCGCGCCAACAAGCCAATCTCGAAAATCGTTACATCTACATCTGGCAGCTCGCTACCTCCGCGATTGAAGAACTGTCCTGCGACGCCAGATGTAAAGAGTGCCATGCTGTCAGCCATATCTCGCGCTCGTGAACGACGCGATTCAGGCAAGTCTTCGCGCTTAGCCGCTGCACGAAGTGTTTCGACGACATGCTCAGTTAACGTGTCCGTACTGTGAAGTGTCGAAAACTGACCTGCCTCCATAATCGCTTGCCGAATCAATAAGCGATCCGCACGCGTGAGTCGCGACTGCTCTTGCGCATCGCCGCCGGTGATCATGATGCGCGCGATGATCTCCATTTCGCTTAACTGATCTCGATCTGATTCCTGCTCTGCAGGTTGCAAGCCAATAGTTCCCGCGTGCAAAAATGGTGGCAAACTCACATCGGCGTTCGGTTCGAGTTTTATGTGATTGACGCTTAAGCCATGTGCTTTGAAATGCTCACCCAGCAACTCAAATGAATGCCCCGCCTCGATGATGAACAACCGAGGCCGATGCCGTGCCATGGCTTGTTGCAATAGATATACCAGCGTTGCAGATTTACCTGAGCCGCTCGGTCCAAGCACCAAGAGATGGGCATTCTTTTTGCGGTCCGAGTCGGCCAGCGGATCGACGCACCAAGGTTCCGCACCTCGATTAAAAAACACAAATCCAGGCTTGCCTTTACTGCGCGAACGACCATAGACGGGCATCAAATGGGCAATATCGCGCGCAAACATAAGCCTTGAACGGCGTCGCCGCACATCTAGATGATGGTCATATGCCATGGGTAGATTGCGCAAATAACTGTCTAGCAACAGCTGGTCCGCTTCTTGGGAAAGCGGTTGGATTCCATTCGCCAACAGCGTCACTGAAAGTTGGTTTCGATTCGCCAGTAGTTCAGTTTCATCGCGACCGCGAATGTAAAACGCCAAGGATGTGGGGAATAGCTTGTTGCCACGCGCGACTTCGCGTTCGACTGCATCGACATTCTCCCGTGAAACGGTCGCGGCAACGGAATCGCCTACCGCGGCTTTCTTGATCCTTGCGACATGCTGCGCCACCACGCTTTGATCTTTAATCACAATCGTGAGAGCAGCAATCGTGCCCATCGGCAATGCGTCAAACAACGTATCGCAGCGCTCGCCTTGCGGTCGTTCTCCTGCAAGCAGGCCAATGTCCGGCCTATGGCGTAATCCTTGCGTCGAGACCACTTGGTGCAGCACGTCATCGAATTGCCAAGCTCCTAGTTCTAGCGACGAAGATGGTTGTGCGAGCATCAAATCCACACCGACGTCATAGCTCAGAGGCAACGGCTCCGGCACATCTTGTGCGATCACCTTCAACCGGTTGGTGCTACCTCCTGCTACTGACGGAGCTGGGTTGAGCCATGGCAGCAGCCATTCACGAAATGCGCCTAGATCCAATCGCTCATTGAGAACACCCGCAACATCCAGCGCGGTCTGAAGTCGCTTGGCGACCTCATTCACATGGCGTTCAGCGTCATCGTGCAACTTAGTTCGAGTTGGTGGTCGACGCTGGTACAACACCGCTCGCACGCGACGCACTTTACCTCGCCATATTCGACCGGACGCTTGTTCATCTCGAAATGCACCACCGGAGTCTGCAATTCGTGCTAAATGGTCGCTAAATAGTGAGTTAAAAAAACCAAAGTAAGTCGACGATGGGTTGTTTGAATACTGAGAAATTTGATGCTGTAAGGGATTGAGGTCATATTCGTCCTGCAGGTAAAACTGCAGTATCCACGGATCATCTGCATCTTCGGGTAGCGCGTCGAGCAATGCCGCCTGCAGCGCATCTCGAACACTTACCAGAAGCTCTTCACTCGTCGCTTCTGTTCCAATCGGCGTGAGTTCAAAAGCTGCGCCCATGCTGAAGCCATCCTCGAGCACGAATGTCTTCGAAGCAGGTAGATAGCTCGTCCAAGGTAGTAGGTCAGTGAAGGACGGCGGTCGTTCGTAGAGCCGTGCAACATCTTGTTTCTTTAACGAATAAGAGCTTGCTAGTTGCTTGAAGCCAAACAAATGAGCTAGTCTGCTTGCGATGGCGCTTTGTCAGTAATTGGCATCGCAGTGCGTAGCGGAATCGTCCGCCAATAAGCTGGCATGGGTTCGACTGTGTGTGTCATTGCGACTGGAAAGACATACACATGGAGCACTGGGTAACGTCGAGAAGAGCTTGCGGCATCCTCCGCCACGCTTAATCCGTGCGTAACGCGTTGTTGCTTGGCTGAGATTACGTTCGCTGCGTGTCGCTCAAAGACCTCGATCATGGTGGGGCTTGATGCCGGCAGTTCTAATGGTTGTGGACCAGCACAACTAGACAGAAGCAGGACGAAACCTAACGCGCTGAGAGCTCGTTTAACGTGTAGTTTCATAACTTAGTTTGCGTCCTCCTAGTTCGTAATCGATATGAAGTGGTCGATCGACATGAATGGCCACTGTCTGCCCAGTCGGCACAAAAATCGCGTCAAATTCATGAGACGCTCGTGTGGTAAGCCAGTCAGTCAGTGATTGACCTGTTGCCGCCGTCGCCTTACCGGCCACGAACTCACGAAAGTCGCCACTCACGAATGCTTCTTTAAATCCAGTCGGACTCTGTTGTATGGTGGTATTGGCGTTAGCAATGGCGTCAGCGACGCTACCTGTTGCATTGACTCCGAGTTGCGCGAGCAACCAACTTCGCACATTCGTTTTGCGCTCGCCGGTGATGCATGGCAAGCCTTTCTCATCGGATATCCACCCGATGCGTTGCGCCCCTTGCGTGTTCGCTCCTAGCGAACGAATCCGGCCATCATCGAAAACGAAGGTCACACTTGTGAGCGTGCCGGTGACGCACGCTAATGCCCAATCACCGACCACAAACCCACTCCAAATCGAACCTTCTAAACCGTCAATGGTTATGCCGTTCGCCGCTAGATTGTCTGCACCTGTGATCACTTTGAAAGGAAGTGGATCGGTGACACGGTTTTCCACCGGCACGCGACCAATGAGCGCGGTCATGGCGGTTGAATTCACCAATGTCGCGTTCTGCGGGATGGTGTATCGAGGCTGATCCTCGGGACTATTAGTCAGTAACTCACTCGCAAGAAATTCCGCCTCCATAGGTTCCACCCAACGCCAAGCGTTGAAGGTGTCGCCATACGCTGAATATGCAGGATTGGTTGGCTGAAATGCGCCATCTTGTTGTTGTGCATCTAATCGCTCTAATGCGCGATTCAGCTTTGCCGCAAGCTCTGCTTGAGCTTGTTGGCTTCGCTGCAGATCAGCTTGTAGTTGAGTCGTCATCCGTGCTTCGATCAAATCAGTCTTGGCGTGCAGTTCTTCGTTTTGCGTGCGCAGCGCTTCATTCGAGGAAGCAAGTTGATCTATTTCTTGCACAAGCGAGGACAAACGTGCGGTCAGCGTTTTGATCGTATCTGCTGGACTGTCCGCGTCGGGTTCGGGTGTGTGCGGCAATTCATTCATCTTGGTTCGAGCGACTGGCTCTACCGAACGCCACGGCGCCGCCAGCACAATGGCAAGCAACGCCAAAAATCCGATGCCGATGAGATACGCGACTTTCCGAATCGGTAATTGCTTCAATCGCCGTCGTGCCTGGCGGTGCTCGTTCTTACTAAGAACATGGCGCTTGTCGCGCCGCGTTTATGCGCTGGAAGTAATCTCGTACTAAGAAATCCAACTGCAGCCCAATGCCCGGCGAGCTGATTCGGGTCAAGATCGATGGCCGAACGTGAGTTATTACGAAGCTCTACAGCTAGCGCAAGCCACTCTTTGGTACGCAGAGCACCAAGCACTGTGGTTTGAATGTCGATATCGTGATATACACTCCGATGTCCAAACGGGTTGGACACGCTCGTGACGCCGCTCGGCAACGTGGTCTCGTTTGCGCTATTAAGTGTCCAATTCGCAATCACACGCAGTAGCTCAAATGGTGAGATCGAACTGACATGAGGATCCCTCGAGGTCTGCTCGTCTGCAAGCAACGCGACTTCCTCAATGACCTCAGCATCAAATGAAGCAGCAACGTCTAGTAAAACAAAGCGACCAGATTCTTTGCCTTTGACAGCAAGCCGTTGCGTTGAAAATGGATGCCGTGGTTTGAGATACACGATGCCTTGCACGCTCAGCATGTCGAGTTGTCCAGCTAGCGCGTCGGCATAACCAATTTCCACCGTTTCATCGAAACGTATGCGTGTTTCCGTATCGACTCGCAATTCAAGCTCGATAGGTACACCTTGGTAACGCACTTCCAACGCGTTCTGACTCGGTGTTGGTAAATTCGCGCAGATAGCTGAGGCAGAGCACAAGCTGATAGCAGCCAGCCTTATGCATAGCCAATATCCTTTCAACCTTCGTCCGCATCCAGTTCAATCGTCGCCGGTCCAGTCGTAAAACCATCTAGCGCTAATCCCCATGGATTCGCTTCTCGGTCCACGTCATAGCGCACCACGCGCAATGGATAGCGAATGGTCTTGCGCTTAACGGCCATGCCTTTTACTGATTCGGAAAGTTCCATATCTACAACGACTTCCCAGACACCTTCTTCAAGCACACTCACGCGCTGTTCGTTAAAGCCGTGACCCGGTAGTTCTTGGGCACCTCGTTCACGCCCAGCCAATTCGCCACGGCGCGCCTTCGCTTCAAGCTCAGCGATCAATACGGCGCGATAGCTAGGCGTGAGATAGGCTGCCAAGGCATAAATCGTTTCGCCGAAATCTATCGAACCGTCGGAAGGCCAGCGATTGAGTTGCTGGAAGATGTAGACTGCAAATGCGTACACGTTCGCTGAAGCGGGTTCGTTCGCCTGCACTGTCGCACCGTTTTTCAGGTCTGGTGGTATATGCACGGTCATTGCACTGGGGGCTCGTGCGAGTCCAATAACCAATGCAAGCATGACCAACGCTTGCAAACCAAGCACGCACCACAAAGTGCGCACGTTCGAGTAAGCGTTCTCGAGCACATGGCGATATCGCGACATATCAGCTGCGTCCAAGGTCCCATACGCCGCTGCGTGTTATGAATGGGGTTCGAACCAAGCCGTACTTGGCGAGAAAAAAGTGCACCTTTAGTTGAAAGTAACCCTCTGGTCGATTGTTCTTCATACGTCGATAGACGCTGGAACCTACGATCACGGTTAAAACAGCGGCAATGCCACCGACGCCGAACCCCATCGTCACCGAACCTAGCAACGCTGCCACGAGCAGACTGCCTGGCACACAAACCAAGATGGCGCTAATGCTCATGAAAGTGAGCTCCGACAACGAACAGCCTCTGAATAGCACTGGTTCTTTATCTAGCAATTCAGTCATCAGCGGTTCGCGGGTCGCCACTGTTAAAACACGCCTGCCGCTTCGGTGAGCAAGTAACTTGCAAATATCAGAATCGTCGCGCCGACGACGGCAAAAATCCCGACTTCGGCCCATTCAGCACGACCTTGCCGCGCGTCATTGAATTTAGCGAAACCGATATATGCGACCCATATGAAGCCAACCGTCGCAACAGTAAGTCCAAGCACAGCAGCGCCGTCTTTGATGTACCCCGCAATCAGTCCGATCCAGTCGCCAGACGCAGGCGCGGTGCTTGGTGCAACTTGCGTAGGTAACGCAGCCATCAAACTCCATAAGTCCAGTAGTTCCATATTCCTTATGCTCGCAAAAGTAGTGTTAGCGGATGTAAAAGCCGAGTACGAGCAAGACGATGCATGCTCGTAAGACTTGCCAAACCAAGTCAAAAAAAGTTGCTCGGCCGTCTTGCCATTCGTGGAATGTGCCAAATGTGCTCCATGCAGTCCACAGCATCGCTAGTCCCATCGTCACACTTGCAATAGCCAACAACAGCGTGTCAGAGGATGCTCCAGAGCCAGCTTCAAAGGCGAGTCGTTGCTGATTCGTCATTGGTGGTACTCAGCTTGCAGTGGTTCAAAGCTGCGTGGTGCAAACTCAGCTTCCATGAGATAGGCTTCAAGGCCGGTCTTGACCTCAGCTAAATCGCGGCGTAGCCAGTCGTAGCGAAATTGCACTCGTACCTGCGGATCGCTTTCGCGTTCAGCTCGCGCAATAAGCGGTTCCAATCGTTCAATCGAATCGATGAGCCGTATGAGCACTGCACGTTCTGAGTCGCGATCCGCTTGCAGCGCCATTGCGCTGAACACGAATATGGCGGTTAAGACCGCATGTGCGATAAAACTATATAAACGTCCATGTTTCATGTTGCGTATCTTCGCGGCAGCAGCGTCCTATCGACGTTAGAACCAAACCAACCGCTGTCTTGGTTTTTGTTGGTTAGTTGCTTCGATGAATTGACCCGCGTTGCATCGAAGATGCGGCTGGTCGGGGTGGTTTCAGACGTATTTCTTAAATCGGCTTACTGCGATGCCAAGCGTCAATGGCACCGTCAAGTACAGAACCAAATAAACCCACTGTGGATCCATAGTGAAAGGCACAGTCAAGTACACCAGCACCACCCAGGTTACAAGCGGTTTTAGCGTACGTTTGGCAGCGTGATAGATTCGCGCACTTTCGATCCCTGCACCAGCTTTGCGCACCTCTCGACGCACCCAGCCATCTATAGCGAGCAATGCACAACCGCAAACAAGCATCGGCAAAGCTGCGACAACGCACCATACACGCGTCACGAATATTTCTAACACAGCGGAGAATCGTTTAACTGGTTTTTGCATGCTCAAAGCAAGCCGTTGAAGTAGCGCTACATTTGAATGCTGAAGGTCACCAAGTCGAGTTTCAATGTGCTCGATATAGCGAGATGCGAATAAGCCAAATGAGCGCGAATCGACAAGCACAAGTTGGCCATCAAGTCGCTTCCGAGCTATGAAGCGCTCGGCTTCAATGCGATTCAAACTAGGCTGCCACGCCATAGAAATAGCGGGCAGCTTTGGCATAGTCAGCTCTGCCAGCACCGCCAACAACAACGCTATTAGCAAGAAAAATCCCATTCGCAACGGCCACAGTAGGCAGCGTGCGATCCAACTCAAGCTGTTGACCTAGCGCTATGCGCTTGCCGCAGCTGGTGCTTGATCCGACGAATCCACTGGTTCTTCGAGATGTTCCGCTAAGTCTGCAACTTGCATCGACGCGACATGTTTAGTGTCGGCAAGGAGCACCCGAAACGCGTCCTCCATCGATTGCGGTAGCAACTCGTCGTCGGCTTTCGGCAATGGGAATCGAACCTTCCACAATCGACCGCCATCAAGTAGCGCGAACGCATGTCCTCGCGGCAACGAAAACAAGTCGGTTGTGCTCACCAGCGGCACCTCCGATTTGCGCAGCGTATCGGCATGGCTTGTTTCAAAGTCCACCTCAGCATCAGGTTTTGATGCATCGCCAGCACCCGATGACGTGGACTTGCCAGCCACCCCCACTCGCGGTAATTGATCAATGAGCATTTCTGCGGTGGCAAGTTCGCGTACCCGCAACATGATGAGCGAGTTGAAATTTCCCGCAACCTGACCAGCTTTCGCCTTGCTGCCAATTTGCGCTTGCACATCGGACCAGGTTTGCGTGTACGCTGTCACCTGAAACCCCGCACCACCCGCTTTGTTCAGGAGTGGCACAAATTCATCGCCAATCAACTCATTGAATTCGTCTGCGTGAAGTGCGATGCGCGGTTGGCTAGTTGCGTTGGGGACGCCAAATTTGTAGATGTAACCTGCCACCGAAACCAAATCAGCGAACATGGCATTGCCAATAGCGCTTGCTACGGTGGTATCGGAAAGCGAGTCAAGCCCCACATACACGATGCGTCGGTATTCGATCACGTCGAGCCAATCTAGAATCGGTCGCGGATCATCTGTTTCCGTTTCATCCGGTGAGATGAGGTCCGCCACGGCACCCGTGGTGAGTTTTTCCATGAGCGGTCCGACTGAACTCACGATCTTGTCAAAGTAAGTGCGGTCGTATTTGTAAGCTGATACCAAGCCGTCTAGCACTGGGTCATACAAATCCAGCGTCTGCACGTATTGCAGTAGCGCAATGGCTTCGTTAGCGCGTCCGCGCATGGCTGCAGGCAACTTTTTGGGGTCCAGTTTCTGGACGCGCTCTTTGACCGCCTTGCCCCAACCGGGCTCCCCTCGACGACGTAAGAAAAATCGCGTGTATTCGATGAATAAGGGTTCAATGTCATTGATGTACCGGCGAACCAATCGAAAATTTGGGGTACGTTGCAACGCGACCAACGCACCCGCGATGATGTTCACGAAACGCCACGCAAACTCTCGAAAAGCTGCCGAGTTGCCGCTATTCGGAAGTTGATTAGCAATACGGGTCGCCACCTCCGTGATGCGCGAAAAGCGGCCGATGGCGTTGTAACGACATGATTGTTCCGGGTAACCCAAGTGAAAGGCGAGCAGATCGTCTAAGCGACCACATCGCTTCGCTTCAGCCACGATGCGGCCAAACAGTTCTGCATCGCCTTTTGGATCAAATACGATGACAACGTCATCACGTTGAATGTCTTGCGTAATAAGCAATTCCGCCAAGCGTGTTTTGCCAACTCGGGTAGTCCCCAGCACTAAGGTGTGGCCCACGCGGTCGGCCTGCTGCATATACACGTTGCACTCGCGCAATTCCACACCATGAATCTCGGGTCGACCACTGGTGGTGACGCCTATTGAGCTAGTCGGCGTTGCATCGCTTTTTGGATTCGCTAAGTATTTACGCGCATTGGGGTTTTGGGTATCGCGCAGACGTTGGGTGTGTCTAGCCGTCCATAAGAACCCCCTCCCAAGCAACAACGTCGCGGGCGAATTCGGGATAGCTTCGAAGTCCAATCGCCACACAGGTTCTCGCTGCAGATTTAGTTGATAGCGCACCAAGTAAAGGCCTTGCCAACTCCTAAATGCGCAAGCAAACAAAAGTCCTCCTGCAATGGCGTAAGCCCATTCCCGAGCCACCAGCAGCGTTGCCGGAAAGAGATATACCAACAGCGATGCCGTCCCAAACAAGCCAGCACTAACCCATTCATATGGCGCACGTAATAGCGCTTCGAGCGGGTACGATGGGAAGAGGCGCACCTCGTGCGATTAAGGCAATCGCCACGGCGAATACGGTACGAGGCGATCACCCCGCCTTAGCATCAGTACCGGTGCTTTTTCCGCTCGTGGATGAACGCGGGCAAGCAATCCCGCATCCATATTGAGCGTAATTCGCTTGTTCTGAACTGCAGCAGGCGGTATACCTCGAAATTGAGCCCAACGGTGCAACTCGCGTTCATTCGCTTGTTGCAGATCTAGCGCGTAGACATCGATGCCAGCTACATGCGTGCTCATACGAGCGACCCGGTCAAACAACACATCACATGCATGGCAATTCATAGTCACGAATACAGCTAATCGATCAGTAGGGCGCAAGGACATATCACCAGTGTGCCTGCGCGGTAATTGCGCTAAGTCAACGAGCGACTTGTTCCCTAAAAGGTCTTGAACCGCTTCGTCATAGGCTCGTTGAAATGCCAAAACGCGCTCAGCATCCTCGATCATGAGCTGCGCCCATCTTTGCGCATAGCGTTTGCGATCCGCATCGGTGCGAGCATGGATACCCAGGATTTCCAGTGGCGAGATGCGATCATCACTGAGAAATCGACGAAATTCGCGGCGGAGCATGTCGACGCGCTGTATTTCGTTCGATGAAAGACCCCAATGCTCGCCGCGAGTGAATTCAGATTGAACTTGATGGCTATTTGATGGCATACCTTGTTCGATGGTTGTGACTGAGAGCTCAAGCGCGTCATTCCCACCTAGCACGCTGAATGCAAAGACGCTCGTAAAAAGCCAGACGGCTTTGCTGAAACTTGTCGGGCAACGCTTAATCAGAGTCAACGAGTTCGAGGTGGATCGAGATCACGAAAGATTGGTGCCTCATCATGACCCGGACATAAATCTTGGATGTTCAAAGGCACATAAACTGAAAGTTCAAACTGCTCAGATTCATGCTTAGATAGGTCAAGCCACGGTATCGAACCGTTGGTGCTCAACCAAGCACTAAGAACCAACATGCCAACGAATAACCACGCGCTCATGGTCGCGGCACCTTGCAGCGTTCAAAGCTGACCAATCTATCCGCAGGATCTTCCACCAAGCGCCAGCCTGGTCCAATAAGCGTTGAAAATGCCAAACGGGCGGACAAGGGACCCAAGCTTCGATGCGAAACTGGCAGTGGGAGTCCTAGCAACCTTTCACGGTGTGGATCTGCGGTCGCGGGATCCGCCAATTCAAAACCAACCTCCTCGAGGATCACCGCGACCGCATCACCAACTGTTTGAATGTGGACGTCAAACTCGAATGTGTCTGTCATGGCAAGCACATCCCGTTGCGCGTCCGTCGGGAGCGCACGAACCGTGGCATACCTTCCTATCTGCACGTCCGAAGCGGATAAATTCACAACTAGCAAAACGAGAACGGCCATAGCAGGTAATTGCCGACGATTCGTGGGGCTCAACATAGATTTCTTCTCACAGCCTATATAACGCTGTGAATTCAAATCAGCTGGTGCGGCTTGCGACGCCGAAACCAAGACACGCGATGGTTGGTTTTACGGGTTAAACCCGCTAGAACGTTTGAACGAGCAGAACCACTAGTGGGTGGATTCGTAGCGAATCCAAGCTCGCCTAGGCGGCTTGCTCAGCCTGGATTTGTTCCCAGTGGTGGCAAGCAATCGACGTATTGGCATCGATTTGCTCGCGTGTAGGTTTGCGGTTGCGACAGGTAGCCGTCGCGTGGCTGCAGCGAGTGTGAAAACGGCACCCAGAAGGTGGCGTAATAGGTGACGGGACATCCCCACTAAGAATCTGACGCTGTCGACGGATCGTCGGGTCAGGAATCGGAATAGCTGAAAGCAGTGCTTGCGTGTAGGGATGTTTTGGTGCCGCGTAAATTTCTTGCGCTGTCTCGGTTTCGACGATTTCACCCAGGTACATGACGGCAATTCGATCCGAGATGTGCTTCACGACGGCCAAATCGTGTGCAATGAAGATAAGCGCCAAGTTCATCTCGCGCTGCAAGTCAAGCAACAAATTGATCACTTGCGACTGCACAGATACATCCAACGCCGATACAGCTTCGTCACACACGATTAGCTTCGGCTCTAGGGCGATCGCTCGAGCGATGCCGATACGCTGGCGCTGGCCACCGGAAAACTCATGCGGAAAGCGGTTCGACGCCGAGGCATCCAAACCGACTCTCTCAAGCAACTGTTCAACCCTGTGCTGGCGTTCGTTTGGCGTACCCACCTTATGAATGACGAACGGTTCTGCGAGAATCTTGCCAACTGTATGGCGTGCGTTCAGCGATTCAAATGGATCCTGAAAGATGATCTGAATGTCCTTGCGCAAAGCCCGCAAGCGCTTGCGATTCATTTGTGTGATGTCTTCGCCTTCGAAGAAGACTGCGCCTGCCGTCGCTTCGTAAAGTCGCAACAATGCTTTGCCGACGGTGCTTTTGCCGCAGCCCGATTCCCCAACCAACCCAAGCGTTTCACCCCGGCGCACTTCAAACGAAACATCATCCACTGCGTGAACGTGTCCGACTGTCCGCAGAAACAGACCCCCTCGCACCGGAAAGTGCTTCGTGAGATTCACGACGCTTAACAGCGGTTGTTCGCTCATGCAGATGCTGCAGCTTGTTGTTCGAGTTCGCGCCAGCGCAGACAAGCCACGGTTCGATCCGTCGCAACACTCTCTATAGCTGGCTTATCTGTCCAGCACGCATCGCGTGCATGTGCGCAGCGATTGCTGAAGCGACAGCCATCCGGCAGGTCTTCGATACGCGGCACGACGCCAGGAATCGTTGGCAACAAGGATTTCGGTTCGCTGTCCAAACGCGGAATAGATGCCAATAAACCTTGTGCATAAGGGTGCTTTGGCGAAGCAAACAAAGCGTCCACGGGTGCAGCCTCAGCCACTCTTCCCGCATACATGACGACGACGCGAGAGGCCAATTCGGCAATCACCCCTAAATCGTGCGTGATGAATACGATAGCCATGCCATATTCGTTTTGAAGGTCTCGCAGCAGCTCAAGAATTTGCGCTTGAATCGTTACATCCAAGGCGGTCGTCGGCTCATCTGCGATAAGCACGCGCGGCTTGCTCGACAGCGCCATGGCAATCATCACGCGTTGGCGCATACCCCCCGATAACTGGTGCGGATACTCATCTAATCGTTGTTCTGCCGCCGGAATGCCGACGTGGTCCATGAGTTTGAGCGATTCTTCTCGGATCTCGGCCTTCGAAGCTTCAGGATGATGTAGCCGATAGGATTCTGCTAATTGATTTCCTACACGATGGACCGGGTTGAGCGCGGTCATGGGTTCCTGAAAGATCATGGCGATATCTCGACCGCGAATCGTGCTCAATTCTTCTGAGGTGAGACTCGTGATGTCCCGGCCATCGAAATGAATCGCACCACCAACAACGCGCCCTGCCGGTTTCGGTAGCAAACCCATCACCGTCAATGCCGTGACGCTCTTCCCACAGCCTGATTCGCCAACTAAACCTAGCGTTTCGCCTTCTGCTAAATCGATGCTCACGCCGTCGATTACGTCAACTATGCCTTCGTCCGTTTCGAACGAAACGGCGAGGTTTTCGATAGCAAGAAGCGGCATACGTTTAGCTGCGGTAATCGTCCTGAACTAAGACGCGTGCTTCAAATTTCTCGCCACGTTTTCTCGATGCCAGCGTTTCTTCCTTGCTTTCGGTGTCGATCCAAAGCAAACCGCCACTACTGAAGATGCCGGCTGAAGTAGCTTGGGTATTGAAGATTTCGCTGGTAGTGGGGGTACCAATCATTTCTGGCAACCGTATCCACCGCCAGGCCGCTTCACGCGTGTACGGGACTTGGAACGAAGGCGCCATGACGCCTGAATCGTGCACCATTTGCTCGAGTTGCTGCGCCAGCTTGATGCGCTCATCCAAAGCAGACGATGTCCGATATTGCATGATGAGTTCGTCCATCACTGGATCAGCATTGCTGGTAATGTTGTTCGTTTGGTTTCTCGCGGCATTGACTGAGTGGAAATGCTCCCAGTAACGTGGCGAAAAACCTTGACTAACCCAGCCACCCCAGGCGATTTGGTGTTTCTTCTCCTGCTGTTTTTTAAAAGCAGCGGAAGAATCCAAGAGCTGTAACTCTAGCTCCAAACCTGCCTTCTTCGCTTCCTCTTTCAAAATGACCAAGCGATCGGTGTGATGCGGTTGTCCGTAGGTGACAGTAAATGCCAGCCGCTGACCCTCACGGACTCGAATCCCTGTTTCGTCGCGGTCAATGAACCCGGCCTTATCGAAATACTCGTCTGCGAGTTTCAGATCAAATGTTCTAGGCTGAATGGACGTGTTGTCGTATTCGCCAAAACCAACTTGGAACGTTGGCAACCGTTCATAGTCGCCTCGCAAGATGGTGTTGATTACCTTTTCGTAATTAAGCGAGTGCGCGATACCGAACCTCACATCTCGTTCATTGAGCATCGGCTCTCTGGTATTGAAAAACATGCCGATGGACGGTTGCGGAAGCTGGTTGTAAAGCCAGTACTTTCTTATGTAGCCGTTGTCGAATTCTTCGCCTTGCGCTTTGTCGTGCCAGAACTCCGGCAACACCAAGCCAAACGTATCTATTTCACCCTTCAAGAACAGTTGAAACGCGGCATTCTGGTCGCGAATCACTTTTACTCTGACGCGATTCGGATTGAAACGGTTGCGGAAATAACGCAAATCATCCGCCCACCAGTCCTCCGTACGATCAAGATCAATGTACCTGCCTTTACTAACCGTGCCAACGTGGTAGGGACCCGTCGTTGGTTCAGGTCGCCAGTTGTATTCCTGTACCCACTCATCGGTCATCACATGGAAATGACGCGGCTTAGGTCCAAACGCATAGTTGTAGTGCATTTCATTACGCGGTTTTGCGTCTGCACCTTGAACGCCATAGGTGTAGTCGTCATACGCTTTCACGTCGCGAATACGATCCGTGTAGTAGTTGTTGTACCAAGGGGCGACGATCTGCTCGCTACGCATGAATTGCACCGCAAACACAAAGTCATCCGTTGTGACAGGTTCGCCATCGGACCAACGTGCAGCAGGATTAATACGGTAATAAATCGTGCGCCCGTCGTCACCGAATGCCCATTCGGACGCGATGGCTGGAATCGCCCGGCGTGTGAACGGATGGAACGACACTGGTCCCATCAAGTTAGGGCGCAGATACCCCGAAAACGAGCCATTCGAATCCGGTCCAACTAAGCGCATCGTCAGCGGGAACGCCAGCATGTAGGAGCGAAGGGTGCCACCTTTTACGGCATTTGGCGACGCAAACTCAGGATCCTGATCGTTCGTTTCCCAGACCAAGTCGGTTGGGAGCGTTGCAGGCAACCCATCACCTTCGGCAACCGCGATAGGAGGCAGTACGACCACCGCCGCTGCTGCTTCAGCGTCGCTGGAGGTTTCAGATTCCCCATTCGACTCGTCGCTCACATTGCCACAACCCGCCACCAACAGAAACATGGCCGCTAGCCCAAGCAGCCGCCTCTCTCGTTTCCTGCTCAATGGGATACCGAACTCAAGCGTCATAAGCAATCCTCGCCAAGATGGGTTATTCGTAATACGTGAATTGTTTTGGATCGAAAGCTTCACGAATGGCTTCCCCAACGTATGTGACCATTAAAAGTACGACCACCATTGCCACGACGACCGACGAAACGATCCAGGGCGCTTGTAATTGATTGGTCCCTTGCGACAGCAGCTCACCCCAACTAGGTGTCGGAGGTGGCAACCCAAAGCCGAGATAGTCAAGGGCCGTAAGTGCAGTAACGCCACTAGCAATTGAAAACGGTATGAACGTCACAATGACGGCGATTGTGTTCGGCAAGATGTGCGAACCTACGATCCGCACGTTGCCAGCCCCGAGAGCTCGAGCCGCACTCACATACTCGCGGCTTTTCTCTTTATAGGTCGAGGTTCTCATATTCCAGGTAAGCTGAGTCCAACCAAGCAATGCCATGACCACAACCAACGTTAAGAAGCTTGGGACAACGACACTAGCAACGATCATGATCACGTACAGAAATGGGATGTTGCTCCAGATTTCTATGACCCGCTGAAACAGCAAATCGAACGCACCGCCGAAATACCCCATCGCGCAACCAACGATGATCCCAGCGACGTAGTTGAATATAAGAAGTAGCACCGAAAATCCCATCGCAATGCGAAAGCCATACACAAGCCGTGCCACAATGTCGCGCCCGGTCGAGTCTGTGCCTAAATAGTGTTCTGCTTCGAACGAGGGTGGATACGGTGGGTAACGGTCGGACGTAAGATCATTTTCGTAGGCGTTGTAGGGAACGATAGGCATCCAAACCCAATTACCCTCCCCTGCTGCTTCAAACTTATTTCGTAACTCTCGATAGTTGGTTTCGTAGTCATAATCGAGACCAAAAGTAGTCCCTGGCAACAAGCGAGCATAGGTAGGAAAGTACCACTCACCGTCATAAGAGACCATGAGCGCGCGGTTATTTACGAGCAATTCGGCAACCAACGCCAAGGCCAACAAAATCGCAAGTAGGACCGCGGACCAATAGCCGCGTTTGATCGAGCGGAACCGTTTTAGTTGCTTGACCGTCTGCGGATTCAGATTAAGCAAGCTCATTGATTCGAACCGCCACTGCCGAATTTCACGCGCGGATCCACGAACGCGACACAAATATCTGAAAGAATGTTGCCGACTAGGAACAAGAGCGATGAAATCACCAAGATACCCATCACAACTGGGTAGTCTCGTTCGACTAACGACTCAAAGCCAAGTAGGCCAAACCCATCGATATTGAAGATTTTT
Source organism: Gammaproteobacteria bacterium (assembly GCA_009841635.1). GTDB lineage: Bacteria > Pseudomonadota > Gammaproteobacteria > Pseudomonadales > Azotimanducaceae > Bin55. The sequence continues at coordinate 6,856 of VXLJ01000045.1, read as the reverse complement.
TCGATTAAGAACGACCCAGTAATGACCAATGTGATCGTGTTGCCGAAGGAAGTCGCAAGCGGAATCAAACTATTGCGGCAGGCGTGCGCAAATACGGCTCGTTTGAATGCCATGCCTTTTGCGATGGCCGTCCGAACGTAGTCTGCGGCCAAGTTGTCCATGAGCGAGTTCTTCATGAGCAGCGTCGTCACTGCGAAACTGCCCGCGAGATAGGCAATCAGCGGTAATACGGCATGATCCAAGATATCAAGCGCTTTACCCATCGTCGTAAGGTCATCGAAGTCATCGCTGACAAACCCCGCTAATGGGAACCACTCCAAATTTGCTGCGAACAGCGTCAAGCATGCGATGCCGACGACGTAACTAGGGATCGCGTAGCCGAAAAACACCAACGCCGAGCTGACGTTGTCAAAAACGGTCTTGTGCTTTATGGCCTTGACAATGCCAAGCGGAATGCAAACCCCATATGTCAGTATCAATGTCGCGACACCGTAAAAAATGGATATCGGCAACCTTGACTTGATGGTCTCCCATACAGGTTCTGTATACCGCGTGGATGTACCTAAATCTAACGTAAATATCTTGCCGAGCCACTCGAAATAACTGATGATGACTGGCTTGTCGAACCCGTAATAACGTTCTAGCTGCGCAATCTGCTCGTCCGAAAGTACGCTGCCGCCGCGGCCATCGAAGCCACTCGAGACGACTGCGCCACCTTCAGAGCCAGCTAAGGCCGCCTCGTTGAGCATGCGTTCTATAGGGCCGCCAGGCACTAAACGAGTTAATGTAAATACAAGAATCGTGACGCCGATAAAGGTCGGCAATATCAATAAGAAACGCCGTACGAAATAGCTGGTCATTTAGAAAGATCGACCTGCATGGGTAAGTGCTGCATACGGCAAGTTAAGCATTGCCAATGGTATACGAGACATGGAGGCACCGTACGACCACGCACGAGGTACAGAGTAAGTGTGAACGAAGGAAGTGCTTGCTGTTGGCATCCTGCTTAGAGAAGGGACCTTCCGGGACAAGGCGATTGGCGCTGCCTAAGAGCTTGACGGCGGCTGAAGACGGCGCTGACGTACCGTGCTAGATCTAAAGTCTTATAGATGCCTTTAGACGGTTTTGCGGCTAATCTACGTCGAACGTCTGACGCTGTTCAATACGAAGTTAGCGTGATCCAAATTCAATCGTTTCCAAACAGTAGCAAAGCCTTGCAGGAGTTGGCTAGACGCGAAACAAACGGCGTCAGACGGATTGTCCACCAAGATTTGATTCACCAACACAAGATGTAGACCCGAAAAAAACAAGCGCCGCTCTCGTGAGAGAACGACGCCGTACTTCTGCCGCAATTAATGCGCAAGGCGCATTAGTCAGCGGTTGGCAAAAGGATGGTGAGCACCGGTTTTTCATCATCGTCCAAGTGTGCCACGATTTGCAGCTCTAGCTTGGTCGCGCTCGTCGATACACCATCTCTGGGTATGCGAGCCATGTTGAAATTCATCCGGGATCGCTCGGGATCTTCGATGCGAATCGTGTATGCACACACTCGCAACACCTCGATCAACCGAATCCTTTCGGATTGGAAGATCTGGTTTTCAGAATCCTCGCAACTCCATTTCACGCACTCGTTCCAGGCATTGCGCGTTAACGCAACAGCCCATTTGAAACCAGCTTCCTTAGCAAGCTCCGAGACATCATAAAGACGTCCAGCAGCAATCGCTTTGGCGCGCGAACCGGAATACCCATATCCACTATCACCGTCGTCAGAAGTGTTGTCGAATGCTCCCGACATAGCTTCCTCCAATTGGAAATGAAGCCAGGAAGGAGCTCCCTGCGGGAAGTGATCCTTCCCAGCAGGGTGGTAAAAAAGCTCTGACTCTACAAGCGCAAGCGCTTGCTTTGAGTTAAGCGGCGTGCCGACGTTCAGGCTGTATCACCTGGCCATCGACGCGAGCCCAATCTACGCCAATCAAGCGGGTCCGAAGACTTACGCGAGCTTGACCTTCGTCGGACTCGTGCTTGGAAAAGTACGTAGTACCTTCCAAATCACTCAACCTAAATCGAATCAGAACGTTGCGTCCGTGGGCGACATCGTCCGCCAGGAGGCGAACCCATTCGTGAGCCTGAGGACCCGACACCGTAGCATCGAAGTACGTCTTTTTCACGTTGGTTGTCCTTCCACGAAGCGCGGCGATCTTGACAGCGAGAAATGGCGTACCCTCTTCAGTGGTCACTTCCGTGACACGATTCAAGTAGCCAACCCCCGTCGTGAAAAGATCGAAATAACTCAATTCTCGAGTTTTCATCACACGTCCTCATGCAATGGTTGGTGACACCAAGACTTTCGTCGTGGTGTCGTAGAAAAAGCATTGCGGTGCAACCCGCAAGCAGAAAAAGCAAGGTACACGCATCGACTGATAGGGTCGGTGCGTTGTATGCCGGTTTCAGTACCCGATGACATCTCTACCGCTAAATTCGTAGCGGCCACGATAAGCGTCATGCTGAGGCTCAATCAAACACCATGCTGTCGAACGTGCCTGCAGCACTTACAGGGGGTAGAGGTTGAGCGCCAGCTCCTTTAATCTGAGGTACAAGTGGTGCGCGGCGACTGCAATCGAGCACATCTTTTGGGATGGCCCCCATGAGTTCTTCCGCACGCTTGAAAATCGTTTGTTGTTCAACCGCAGCCGAGCGCATAACGCCTAAGCGGCGAAATCGCGAGGGCGTGCTAAACACCGCTCGAACGCGACGCGCGCATCCTCGCACGAGGTTTGCGCAGTGCTCGTCATTGAGTTCACCGATCTGCCTAGCAGTAAATGCACAACAAGCCATCTCATCGAAATCACCAAGCATGCGGGCAGCTCGATACGGGTAAGGTGTCGAAAAGCGCAGTGCCATACGAAATGGCTCTTTCACGGCGGCAGGTGCAATCTCTAACGTACGAGTGCCTCGTAATTGCAGTTTGAGCTGTCTGATCTCCGCGGCAATCCTTGCTTCAGCCACCGACATGGCGTCATGAACCTGCAATAGGAACCAATCCGCGAACGGATCGTCCTCTTCCGCCGCTTGCCAAATCAGGCGCATGCGGTCTGCGAAACCAAGCAAACCGACGATCAGTGGCTTGTTTTCTTCAGCACGGCCGCGAACAAGCAATTGCGCTTGGCGAGTCTGCAACACGAGATGTAGCTGACTGTGCAAAACACCATCAAAAGAAGATCGCGCCGCCTTGCCATTGCTAGCAGGCAAGCTGTGAACTTCATTCATTTGTTCGTCCAAATCCATAGCGAGACGAATTTCATGCAACAGCACGCTAAAAAGTGACGGAAATCAATTCACTGCATGTAAGGGTTTTTGACGTTCACCCACGGTAGTTCACTGATACACCGCCGGCACTGAATGCGTTTCACAAGCGCGGTCGCAGCACGGCGTCCGTGATAACCGGGTTATCACAGATCGGCACAAGAAGGACCATATAAGAAAGATCTGGTTGTTTAGTTAAGTGGGTTTAGGGTGATAACCGGGTTATCAAATCAAGAAAGCGCACCAAGTGGTGATAACCGGGTTATCAGTCATGCCCTCAAGAGTGATAACCTGGTTATCACTCGATAAAAGTCATTGCAAGTTTGGCGAAACCTTGCCAATGCAATCAAGTTCGCCGTCAAATGTGCTTCTCGCCACATTGTTAGCGCGATTCCGCCTGTGTCCATCGCGATACAAGATGCCAAATCGCGCGTAGCGACACATCCAACTCCTCATGCATCCTTAAATAATCCGAAGCAGCTAGCTCAAACGTGTTCTTTGAATCCACTATCTCACGCCACATCGCATATAAGGCATCTTCGATATCGCGTTCAGGTAGTTGCGGCCTACCCTGACCTAATGAGGCCGGTAAATGGCGACGACGGGACGAGTACTCCCGATTCGCCACGCCAAATAGATCGCGCAACATTTCGAATGGCGCATCTTTCTCAATGAGCGTGACAAGCAGATCTTCGTTTTTGCGTTCGCGCTCAAGGGCTTGAATCATTGGCCAAAAAACTTGCCGGTTGAGAGCAACAGATAAACAATGCGCTTTCATGTTTGCTAGCCGACATAAATCAGGCAGGTGCAAAGCACGCAAGGCTCGCACTTCCTTTTCGCCAAACTGCATGCGTTGCAGTGCACGCATGTCGCCTTCTTCTAGGCAACGGATCGCATACATCAAGACTGCGCTGGTTAGCGCACCTTCTTTTGAATCCATGACTAGGTCTTCCAGAAGTTCAAGGCGTGGACGTCTTCTAGTTGACGCAAATGTCGGTACGCACCGATCAGTTTGACGGCGCGCTTCCAATCGTCTTCCTCGAGCATTCGAAATAGTCGATCGCCACACTCAAACAACTCGAAACTGGCCAGCTGTGTATAGAGTTCACTTGGTTTAGACGTTTCCAACGCCGCCGACAGCCGTGAATTCGGATCCAACAGACGTTTTAGGACCCGTTTGGTCGCACGCGCTTGATCGCACGCCGTGCCAAGCAATTTCCACATGCCTGTTTGCACTCGCTGTGCATTGCGCTTCGGGAGCTCGCTCATAAAGTAACCAAACCGGGCGTCCAACGTGACTTCGACGCAATCACTTAATTCATACTTTTCAGCCAGCGCCACGCAAGCTTCCACCGCAGTAGCACGGTTCTTTTGAACTTCACGCTCTAAGTTGAAAGGGCGTTTCTGAGCCTCCTCCTCTAGCTTGCGGGAAACGTCGGATTCAACGATTTCAAATGCCTCTAACTCAATGGCATCACCTGACCGTTCTGCATCCAACAAGAGCTGCACGGCATGGTCGTCGCTATTCGAAGCGACGGCAATCTCATGCGCTACGTTTGCCGTGAGTTCGTCAAAGTCAAGCGTGACACTGTCACAACTCTTGACCAGTTCGCCAAACAATTCACCAAATGCACCTCGCTCGTCAGGACATTGCCGATCCCAAACTTTCACTGCGCAATGCTCGAGCATTCGAATCGCTGTGATTTGACGCTTGCCCATGCCATGTTCAAGCGCGGTCGGTAGCAGACCATAGAGCCGATTCACTGCATAGTCCATCACCGAGATGACCGGCTGACTTAGTGCGTAACCATGTTCTTGAAGTTGCTTTGCTAATTCCCGTTGCGAGATCGGTGCCGCGTCTGGGTCATTCGCTAACTTCGCAAACGCCATGACACCTAACGCGCGCTCAATGAACATGAGGTTCCCGCGCATGTCGTTCTCGCGCAGATGTGAAACGAGCACATTCAGTTCACTCGTCCATGCTTTGACAATACAGGGCACCGTTGCAAATTCAACATCGCCAGCATCGTGCAGCGATTGCGCTATATCAAGACGGGTGTTACCGCCTGCTTGCAAGGTGTACTGCTCAGCGCCAGGCTTGCGCGTAACAACAAGCGGTGCTTCGAGACCGTTTTTCTCGAGCGAGTTCTTAATACGTGCATACTCGGGATTGCGCGTCACGCGGGGATTGTGTTTGTAGCTAGAAATTTGATCGACGGGTAATTCAGCATAGCGGTTAGCAGTCTTAGAAGACGATCGACTCATATAGGCAGGAACTCCTGTGGGTGGCGTCGAGGCATATTTGGTTGGAACATACTGTTAAGGCGTATAGTATACAAAACTGTAATACTGTATAGTAATTGAGTTTTCAACTATCTAAAGTGCCACACTATCAAAAACCGCAACATGACCCATTCATGTTGATTAATTCAACGTGAACACAGTGCATAATCGCCACGCTCAAATCGGACCCCATCGCCGCCTTGCAGCGGTGAGAATTCGGTCCTTATCAGAAAAACGAAGGAATCACCATGCCAACGATCACTGTCGACGACGGACCTGTCGCGGTAACCGGCGCAGCTGGATACATCGGTTGCCATACGGTACACGCATTTCTTGAACGTGGCTACACAGTGCGCGCGTGCGTGACCAACGCCAACGCTCCTGAAAAGGTCAATCACCTTAAAGCGATGAACGACGAAGGATTACCAGGCACAGTAGAGATCGTCGAAGGCAACATCTTGCAGGAAGGCAGCTACGACGCGCCTTTTAGCGATTGCGCCGCTGTGTTGCATGTCGGCACACCCATGTTGTACGGCGGTGAAAACACGCCACGCGAGACTTACGACGGCATGGTCGACGGGATCAAGCAAGTCCTAAATTCAGCTGCTCGTGCTGGGTCTGTTAAACGATTTGTGTATACGAGCTCCTTTGCCGCGATAGGCCATCCCACCCCGTCCTCCTATGTCTATACCGAAGACGATTGGGGGGATATGAATCGCGAGCGAGACAAATCGTGGACTGCTGAGCGTATTGACCAAGACGGTGGCGTCGCGTACGCGTGGGCAAAGGTTGAAACAGAACGCATTGTCAATGCGTTTGCCGAACAGAATGGCACCTTCGACGCAGTATCCATTTGTCCCTGCGTTGTGTTAGGGCCATTACTGTCCACCGCGCACGAGGGTTTAGGTTCATGGCAATACGCGCTGGCGCGCATGTTGGAAGGCAAGCCATGCCCACGTGGTTGGCAAGCGTTATGGAATGTCGTTGACGTGCGAGATGTCGGCGAAGCGCACGCACTCGTATGCGAGAGTGAGAATGTCAAACCAAGCAGTCGTTATCAGCTGACAGCTACTGACGAACGTGGGGAACTCAATGTCGACGAACTACAAAGTCATCTGCAAGCAGCATTCCCGAATCTAACCGTTGGCGGACGTCCGGAGGAGATGGCTGCTTTTCTTGAGCGGCGCGGGTCAATCCACGACGGCCCACGTGCTCACTGCACGAAGGCGATCAACGACCTCGGGTTGAAGACGCATGCAATCGAAGATAC
>VXLJ01000053.1 GCA_009841635.1 Gammaproteobacteria bacterium | reverse complement strand
CTCTACCGGCTTTTCACGAGTTGCAACTATGCGTTACGATAGTATCTCTAGTGGATAGCTCCCATTGGAATTATGGCTAATTTAACTGAACCTGCGTTCAATACCTACCTGCACCAGGAATTACTACGAATATGCCCGAAATGGACATTCACCTCAGGATCAGAAAGAAGCAAAGTACTTGCTGAGCAATCAAAACAACCGGATCTGACGATACAGAGTGCAGGCGGAAACACAGTTATTGTCGAAACTGAGTTTATGCCCGCTCGCACGGTCGAAGATGACGCTAAAAATCGTTTGGGAGCCAAACTGCTTAGCACCAATGAAACGATCGAAACGGTTATCGCACTTCGGGTGCCGGAATCATTGCGGTCAGTTGATAGCAGCTTGGGCGAAACGATTCGAGGCGCGTCATATCAATATTGCATTTTCTCTTTAATCGAGCAGAACGTTATTCGCTGGCCCAACAGAGGTTGGTTACGAGGGGATTTTCGCGAACTAGCAGATTGCATAGATCTTGTCTCCATATCGGAACGATTACTTGAAGAAGGTACAAATATATTCGAGCTGGTCGTTAAACAAACCGCCGATCTTATAGAAGTTGCGACACATGATGGCGCACAGATCGGGAAGAATATTTCATCCATTCTGTACCAAGAACCTTCAACACAAACATATCGAATGGCGATGGCGATTTTGACCAATGCAGCAGTCTACCACGATATTCTCTCAAGACATTACGAAATTGCAGCGCTGGACCAAGTATTACAAACCGCCTCTCCAGATTCCGAAATTTTGGCGATTTGGCGTCACATTATTCAAGACATCAACTTTTATCCAATCTTTCATCTAGCACTCGAATTATTGAGTGGGTTGGGCGCAAGATTAGCACTTCAAGTGACAGAAATGGTTCTGCAGGCTGCGAGGGAACTGGCAAAGCTTGGTGCCACAACACTTTACGATCTCTCCGGACGCATGTTTCAACGCTTGATAGCGGACCGCAAATTCCTTGCCACTTTTTATACCCTACCGGCGAGTTCGGCTTTACTATCAGAGCTGGCAATTAATGCCATGGCAGTAGATTGGGATGCAGAGCCTAATTACAAGCGGCTCCAAATCGCCGATTTTGCTTGCGGGACTGGTACATTGCTTGCAGCCACATATAGATTGTTACTCAAGAGGTATGAGTTTTTAGGCAAAGATAGTGCTGAAATTCACCAGGACTTACTGGCCAATTCGATCATTGCCGCTGACATCATGCCAGCGGCGGTTCATTTAGCAGCATCCCAACTTACTAGCTTCCATCCTCAAGTGAAGTTACTTCGGACGCGGGTATACACGGTGCCTTATGGCGAGCAACCATCCGAAACTGGTCGTGAGATTTCGCTAGGTTCTCTCGATCTGCTTGAATCGTCTCATGTTTCAAGTCTCTTCGGTACGGGTTCGCAGACGCTGCCGCCAAACCTACGCGATGTTGTTGAGACGGAGTTGGAAGTTTCGAATGATTCATTGGATTTAGTGATTATGAATCCACCATTCACACGTCCAACAAACCATAAAGTAAGTGATGTCCCAGTTCCTTCTTTTGCAGGATTTTCCACCTCTCAGTTGGAACAAAGCGAAATGTCAAAGAAGCTGAAGCGTTTCTATCAACGCATACAGAACCCGATTGGGAATGGCAACGCTGGTTTGGCATCAAATTTCTGTGATCTCGCCCATTTCAAACTAAAACCAGGGGGCGTACTTGCACTAGTGTTACCGATTGCTGCAATTAGTGGTAATTCTTGGTCTCGATTTCGCGACGTGCTAGCAACACATTACATTGACGTAACAATCGTTACAACGGCTTCCTCAAAATCTGAATTGCGCTCATTTTCTGCCGATACCGGCATGGCTGAGTGCTTAATAATCGGGCGAAAAAAGTATGAAGTTGATCAAATTGATGCTAAATGGCACTATATTTCTTTAGCCCAGCGACCTTCAACTATTCTTGAGGCGATAGAAACTGCGAAACAGATAACTAAATCGCGACAGACAGAATACGGCAGCCTGCAAATTGGCGATACACATTTAGGTAACCATTCGTTCGGTACACCCGCCGACACCGGCTTCGTGTCCGTGCGGTCGTTAGAACTGGGGCGTTTTCTTTGTCGGGTAGCCTCCAACAGCGATCTAGCCATTAGAGGACCAGACACTGTTTCTCTGAATTTGGTGCCCCTTGGCCAACTCGGTAGAAGAGGCTTGGTGCATCGTGACGTAGGAGTTGTCAATCTACAAGCAAAGCAACATCGCGGACCCTTTGCAATTACAAAAGGGCATTTCGACCAGGCACTTTATCCCTCTCTTTGGTGGCACGACCACCTGAGTGAAGAGTCTATTTCCGTCCAACCGGACAGTAGAGGCGAAGTAATTCCTGGTCGCGAGACAAAGGCATCAAGCGTGTGGCAAACCGCTAGCCGATTGCATTTTTCATTGGATTTCAATACGAATTCCGCGTCCATAGTTGCTTGTCTAACACCGATACCTTCGCTAGGTGGTCGCGCCTGGCCAACTTTTCAGTGCGATAAGCCACGGTGGGAAGTGCCTCTCGTGTTGTGGGCGAACTCATCGATGGGTCTCATGATCTTTTGGTGGATTGGATCAAAGCAACATAACGGCCGTTCGATATCCACCATAACCAAGCTATCCGGTGTACCCGTCATTGACCCGAGATGCCTAACTGATTCTCAATTAAGTGCATGCGAAGCAGTTTATTCAAACATCTCAAAACATAGATTGCTACCTGCTTCCCAATCATTTCGCGATGAGGTCCGCCACGAATTGGACAACTTCGTGCTGAGAGACCTTTGCAACGCCCCTGCTGCTTGGCTCAAAGACTTTGAGATCTTTCGGGAGCAGTGGTGTGTAGAGCCTATCGTAGGAAAGACTGCTCTAGCTGATTAACTCATGCAACTCAGGATTTACGCAATCCTATAGCATCGTCGCTCTAAGCCTACGAGGGTAATCGCGCTTTTCTACGAACCAAATTTGAACTTCATTCGGTCAGGTGCGGTTTCTCAACTACGCGTTTCGTACATGACGTACCGAACAATTCCGGAAATTCGGCTGGATAACTCGATTCGCAAAACGCAATCGAGGTATTAGTTGCCGCTACCACATAAGCTTGAACTGCTTGACTCTCTTCAGCACTTAGCATTGCCGCGAAACTGGGCATGCCGACTGAACTGTATGCACCCCCTAGTACGATCGCTTCCCATCGCGCATGTCCGGCTTCGCCCAGATACTTCAAATCTGGTATCTGACTCCCACTATTGACATTTGGACCATGGCAAACACTGCAATATTGGTTGTATTTTTGATTGCCGAGTAATAGTTGCTCAGGTGCCGCTGCGACTTCAGGCGGAGCGGGGATATTGACGTGCGTTACATCGGGTTCGGGCAACTCAGTCCGGCCACCTAATTTGTAAACCACAATTCGACCTTCCTGCAGCACATTGCCTTTGTGTCGAGGCGCGCCTGATGTGGTGCCGAATGCGCCACCCCAACCAGCGACAATAGCGACATATTGCTCGCCATCTACTTCATAAGTGACTGGTGCTGCTATGATGCCGGTGTAAACCGGTGTCTCCCATACGAGCGAACCTGTATCCGCTGTATAAGCTCGAAAAGTCCCATCCGCACGACCTTGAAACACTAGATTCCCAGCTGTGGATAGCAAGCCGCCATTCCAAGCCGAACCATGCTCGACGCGCCAAACTTCCTTTTGTGCGACAGGATCCCATGCGGCCAAGTGACCGCGAATCGATTGCAGCGCATCGATTTGAGACTCGACGGTAGGCGGCGGATCGCCTGGATTTGGACCTAACCCTAGTCCGAGATTCCACCAGCCTGGTTCATGTTCAAAGTCCTCGTTGTGGCTGTAATTGAAAGACAGATCAATGGCCGGGATGTACACCAACCCAGTATCAGGGCTATAAGACATTGGATGCCAATTGTGACCGCCCAATGGGCCTGGTCGCACTTCTCGATCTTCATCTAAGTATTGCCCCTCGGGGACCTCGACAGGTCGCCCTGTATCGGGGTCAACGTGACTTGCCCACGTAACTGGCACATATGCTTCGGCCGATATGAAGCTGCCGTCCGTTCGATCAATAACATAAAAGAAGCCATTCTTGGGTGCTTGCATCGCAGTCTGTCGAACTTCACCTTCAATCTCAAGGTCTGCAAGAATGATGTGCTGCGTCGCCGTGTAGTCCCAGTTGTCGCCTGGCGTCGTTTGGTAATACCAAACCATCATGCCGTTATCAGGGTTTATCGCAACGATCGAAGATAGGAATAAGTTGTCGCCACCGCCAGGACTGCGAATATGACGATTCCACGGTGAGCCGTTACCTACGCCGATGTAGAGTAGATTCAGGTTGGGGTCGTATGCCATGGAATCCCACACCGTCCCACCGCCGCCGACTTTCCACCATTCGCCACCTTTCCAAGTCGGTGCTGCAGTTTTCATGGCGGGTGACTCGAACGGTTCATTTGGATCGCCTGGCACGGTATAGAACCGCCACTTCTCTTCACCGGTCGCGACGTCGTAGGCGGTTATGTAGCCTCGAACGCCAAGTTCAGCGCCGCCATTGCCAATGATCACCATGTCCTTAATGACCCGCGGCGCGCCCGTGATGGTATAGGGCCGAGACGTATCAATGGTCAATACTTCCCAATCCACCGCACCCGTCCCTGCATCAAGTGCGATGAGTCGGCCGTCCAGCGCGCCAACGAATACATGACCTTTGTAAACCGCGACGCCACGGTTTACAACATCGCAACACGCATATTGCCCCCATGCCTTCGGCACCATGGGATCGTATTCCCATAGAACTTCACCTGTTTTAGCGTCAAATGCTTGCACCGTGCTCCACGAGCCGCTCGTGTACATGATGCCGTCAACGACAATCGGGGTTGCCTCTAAGCCTCGTTTGGAATCGGTTTCAAAATACCAAGCAACACTTAATTCATTGACGTTTTCAGGTGTAATTTGGGCTAATTGCGAATAACGTTGTTCGTCGTAAGTACGTCCATGCGCAAGCCAATTGCCTGGTTCCGAGTTTGCGTTAGTGATTCTCGCGGTATCGACGCTTGCGGTAGCGTCCTGTGCTTTGCGAGCAAGCTCCGAAAGTTGAGGTTCCGCTTCGGCTACTGGCTGCTCGGGTGGGGCTTCTTGAGCGCAACCACTTAAGCCTAAGCCGACACCGAATGCCAAAACTACCGAAATCCACGTAAAACGCATGTGTCCCCCTTTTTGGCTAAACACCACCGCATGGCGTGTGGCTAATGCTATTCAGCGTAGATTCACCATACACCTGCGCTAGCGGATGAATATCGCACAACCTTTACTGTTCAAACAACATGGACAAATTCAGTGGCCGCGCACTCGCCATCGCCAACACTTGGTGCCATTTCGCATTGGCGCACCATTATTTATTGGATCGCCTCTCGTCATCCACCTAGTAGCCTAACAAGCTGAGCACTTTTAGTTTCAGCATATGAAGTTACACAGTATTTTTGCGGTGAGGCGTAGCGATGCAGGCGACTGGTCATCGCCACATTTGTACCACCAACTTAAAATCTGAAATCATCGTAAAAACGGCCAGCAGACAAGATTCAAGAATCTGACATGGCAACCCCCGAACCCGCGATCCGTGAAGACGATTGGGAACTAGAACAACAAGAGTGGCTTGACGCGCTCAGCGCAGTGCTGCGCGAACGTGGCAGCGAAGCCACAAAACACCTGTTGGCGCGACTTCAGCATCGGTTGTCAGGCCAAGGCGTCGTTCTAACGGACGCCGCCATGAATACACCGTACAAAAATACGATTCCATTAGCGGACGAACCTGCTTATCCGGGCGATATCGAACTGGAATCGCGGATTGAAAGCATCTTACGCTGGAATGCAGTGGCCATGGTATTGCAAGCGTACGATAGCGGTTCGGGTGTTGGTGGGCATATCGCGACCTACCTTTCCGCGTCCACCATGATGGAAGTTGGGTTCAACCACTATTTTCGTGCCTTGGGTCACCCTGACGGCGCCGATCTAGTGCATTTTCAAGCACATACGTCACCAGGTGTGTACGCTCGAGCATGGTTAGAAGGGCGGTTAACCCAAGCGCAACTCGAGAACTTTCGACGTGAACTAGCTGCAGAGGGCGGTTTGCCGTCCTACCCGCATCCACGTCGCTTGCAAGACTTCTGGACCATGCCGAGCGCTAGCATGGGACTGTCTACGCCTTGCGCTATTTACCAAGCACGGTTCATCAAGTACCTAGAGTCGCGAGGGCTAAAACGGAAAGACGACGGCAAAGTATGGGTTTTCATCGGTGACGGGGAATCAGATGAACCCGAAGTGCTGGGAACGGTAAACATCGCTTCACGAGAGCATCTCGATAACCTCGTGCTTGTCATCAATTGCAATCTGCAACGTCTTGACGGACCAGTTCGGGGCAATGGCAAGATCATTCAAGAACTAGAACGCCGCTTTCGCGGTGCCGACTGGCACGTTTTGAAGGTCATTTGGGGTGGTGGCTGGGATGCCATCATAGAGCGTGATGTCGAAGGCATTCTCCAGCAGCGAATGGAGCAGGCTGTCGATGGCGATTACCAGATGTATACCGTGTCGCCAGGCGATGCGGTGCGCGAACACTGGGTTGAAAACACACCTAAACTGATTGATTTGATGAAAACCCTCAGTGATGAGGAAATTCGCACCATCAAACGTGGCGGACATGACCATCGCAAAATCTATGCGGCTTACGAACAAGCACGTCAAGTTGAAGGCAAGCCATGCGTGATCTTGGTTAAAACCGTGAAGGGCGATGGCTTAGGTCCCGAAGCCGAAGGTCACAACACCGTTCATCAGAAAAAGTACCTGTCGCCTACTGAACGTGCTGAATTGGCGAAGCGTTTCGAAATTCCGCTCGGCGATGCAGAAGTGCAAGCAGCGGCGTTCTATCGGCCCTCGGACGAGAGTGAAGAAATCAACTACCTAAAAACCCAGCGAGAGCGACTCGGCGGGCCGGTGCCAGCGCGCCAGGTCAATTGCAGAACGTTAGCTCCACCATCGTTGGATTTTTTCAAGGATATGTTGGAAGGGTCGAACGGGCGTGCAGTCTCGACCACGATGAGCGTGGTCAGAATGCTCCAGCGACTCTTGCGGCACGAGGATATTGGCAAATACATCGTCCCCATCGTGCCTGACGAAGCTCGAACCTTTGGTATGGATGGCTTGTTTCCGCAAGCAGGCATCTATGCACCTGAGGGACAGAACTATCGCCCCGTCGACGCCGGCACGATCGCGCCTTATAGAGAACGCGAAGATGGGCAAATATTGCAAGAAGGCATCTGCGAAACGGGCGCGATGGCCTCGTTCCTCGCGGCTGGCACAGCCTATGCGAATCATGCCCTGCCAATGATTCCCTTTTATATCTTTTATTCCATGTTCGGCTTTCAACGTGTAGGCGACATGATTTGGGCATGCGGCGACATGATGTGTCGCGGTTTCCTGTTAGGCGGCACCTCTGGACGCACCACATTGAACGGCGAAGGCGTGCAACATCAGGACGGTCATTCACACGTGATGGCGTCTACCGTGCCGAATCTCGTGAGTTACGACCCTGCTTTCGCCTATGAAATCGCTGTCATCGTGCGGGAAGGCATTCGGCGCATGTATCAGCAAAACGACAATGTTTTCTACTACGTGACCGTTACCAACCAAAACTACGAAATGCCCGCCATTCCGACCGGCGTCGAAGAAGGCATTGTCCGAGGCATGTACCCGTATCGGTATACCGAGGATGCCGATATTCATCTTCTCGGCAGTGGCGCCATCATGACGGAGGTGCTAGATGCCGCCGTTGAATTGGAATCCCAAGGTAAACGCGTAACGGTCTGGAGCGTCACTAGTTACGTCGAACTCGCTCGACAAGGCATCGAAGCAGAACGTGCACGCATGCTAAGCATTGACGAGACGTCAGTCGCGCCGTTTGTCGAAGACCTATTCAAAAACGAACGCGGCATCGTCGTGGCGGTATCCGATTATCAGAAAAGCTTGCCACTGTCCATTGCACGTTGGATTGCCAACGATTTCATGGCATTGGGCACAGATGGTTTTGGACTATCAGAGTCTCGCGAAGCGTTGCGCGGCTATTTTGAGGTGTCTGCACCTTGGATCGTCTTCGCGGCGCTGTCGGCGCTTGCACGAGCCAATCTCACCACTGTTGCAGAAGCTCGCGATTACGCAAAAACGGCGAAATTGGACCTAGATAAGCTCGCACCTAACTAATGTGATGAGAAATACGCCAATGGCTATGTTCGTGTACCTTCAAATGTCGCAAACACACCATTACGGCTGTCGACAGAGCCGCTTATGCGCGAGGCTCTAACCCGGGCTGTGAAAATAAAGGCGTGGCCCGGAAAAACGATGCGCGCAAACATGAGCGCGCCTGCTACGACGATGCCATCTAGCTCAGAGGTCAGGTCTTCCGAGTTTAACGAACCCCGAAAGCCGTCAGCTGTTCGCTCGATACTTAAACGCCATGCTTGCCTGTCACCTCGTGCCTGCGTTGTGATATTCCAAGTCCCTAGAAAGTTTGCATCATCTTGTTCGAATTCATCTAGCGTAAACGGGTCAAGGAGCGCCCAGCAGGCCGGCGGTACGATGGCGTCAAGCATCATGGCATATACCTCGCCATGGGTCGATTGCGTCACCGTGCGTTCGATGGTGCCGTCCGTGTCGCACTCCTGCGCATGAGTCAATAAAGCACGATAGCTCCGAATGAACTCGGTCGTGTAATTCATGCTCTCCGGATTCTTGTAAAAGATCTCATAGCGGCTCAATCCTGCAGCAACAATCCTCGGATCAGGTTGGGCTAACAAGGCCGTGAAGCGTTCAGAATCACCGCGCAGGTGGTCTGCCCAATTCTCGTTGATTTCATCTACTGCGTAAATATGCTCGCCTTGCTCAGTCACAAGCCTTTGCAAGATGAGCCCAGCAAGATTCGCGGTCTGCTTACGGACGTGCTCGGCAATTTGGAAGAATGTTGCTTGTCGTGCGCGAAGCTCGGTTGCCTCTAATACGTTGGTTTGCCGTTCAGAAATCAAATTCGTGTGCTTGAGCGCTTCGGTGTTAGAAGCAAGCTCTCGTTGCTGAACGAACAAGCCAATGACCAGCCATAAAAACGCCAGCGGTGCGAAAAATCCTTCTAAAAAGCCACCAATATCGGCCGTCCCTAGATTTAGCACCGCGATCCAACCGCCTAATTGGAGAATGTAGGCAAGTCCACCGAGCAACCAAACCACCGTCAAAGCGATGGCAAGCCCCAATAGCCAGTTGCGGCCTGCCTGTAGTTTCTTCACAAAATCCCGCGGCTCAGACACGCGCAACCTAGTTTTAAATAGAAGAGAGCTAGTATCTAGCTTCGCGGGCGGGGTTGTGGACGTTGGCGAGGCTTAGCGCCTGTCATGTCCATGAGTTGATCGATATGCGGCACTAGGTCTTCATAGGTCGTTCCCGCACCAAGCGACACACCAGCGTTCACGACGATTTCGCTTCGCGAATAGTTTCCGGAACTTGCGTGAATCACGCACCCATTTGGTGCACCTTCACTGCACATGAATAAAACCGCCGGGCTCACCAGCGCTGGATGGCGCTTGGGGTCTGGTTTGGACAGATCTTCATCCCGCCCAGGTACGGTATTAGTCATCCGCGTTGCTGCGCCTGGCCCTAGACAGTTCACGTGAACATTGCGCGGTCCCCCTTCTAGCGCTAGTACATTCGCGAGTCCGAGCATGCCCATCTTGGCCGCACCGTAGTTCGACTGCCCGTAATTACCAAATATTCCCGAGCCGGAACTCGTAAACACAATGCGCCCATACCGTTGCTCATACATATGCGGCCAAGCGGCATGCGCCACATAGGCACTGCCAGTCAAATGCACTTGCATAACGAGATCGAAATCGTCAAGCGTCATTTTTTTGAATGTCTTATCCCGCAATATGCCTGCGTTATTCACCAAGATATCGATGCGGCCGAAGTTTGAAATCGCATCGTCCACGATGCTCTTCGCACCGGCACGATCTGCAACGGACGCTTTATTCGCTACCGCGTCACCCCCAAGCTCCTTGATTTCCGCCACGACTTCATCCGCCATATCACCTGCACCGTCGCCAGCCACACTGCCACCGAGATCATTCACGACAACTTTCGCACCACGCTTGGCAAATTCGATTGCATGACACCTGCCGATCCCACCGCCGGCACCCGTGACGACGGCGACCTTTCCTTCAAATTCAGACATGCTCAGTTCCTTCAATTGAGTCGATTTATGTTAGCGTTAAGATAAGTGCGACAAGCAAGCCGTGTCTTTTAAACGAGTTTGTCGTTCGGCCGACCGGATGACGTTGCTACCTCAGGTTTAATCGTCGCCAACTTTCCAATACCACCTGCTAAGCTCATGACCGATATCCTCGTTTTGCATCCTGGCGCGATGGGTTCTTCACTTGCCGCGTGTTTGCGCAGCAACGGGCATAAAGTGAGTTGGGTTGCACAAAACCGTTCGTCAGTTACCCGCGAGCGTGCCGAAGCAGAGGGTCTTCATGCATACGCGACCCTGGAAAAAGGACTTGCCGCGGCTGAGGTGGTGATCTCTATCTGCCCGCCTGAATTTGCCGTCGCGACCGCACAAACGGTTGTCGAACACGCATTCCAAGGTGTTTACGTAGACGCTAACGCTACTTCGCCTATGACCGCAACTCGGATTGCAGATCTGGTAGGTGATCGTTACGTGGATGGTTCTGTCATCGGTCCGCCAGCGAGGCAATCAGGTTCAACACGGACGTACTTGTCGGGCCCGCAGGCGACCGCCATTTGCGAATTGTTCGCTGGCACGTTTGCGACACCAAAAAATTTAGGCACGGCGCGGGATGCAGCCTCTGCTTTAAAGATGTGCTACGCGGCGTATACCAAAGGCACGACGGCGTTGTTGCTCAATATTCGCGCACTCGCCGAAGCCAATCAAATAGAGGACGCGCTGCTAGCTGAGTGGGTCATTTCCCAACCAGAACTGCAAACGCGAAGCGATCGAGCAGGTCCTGGCGTAAGTGGGAAAGCTTGGCGCTTTGCAGCGGAAATGCGTGAAATCGCCGACACATTCGGCGCGAGTGGCCTGCCTGGTGATTTTCATGAAGGCGCTGCGCTGGTGTACGAGCGACTGGCCGCCTTTAAGGATAAGCCACCTGCAACAACCAGCGAGCTGGTCGCAACATTGCTAGCCGAACGTTAGGCTACTCGTAGACCAACGCGCTCCGTACGGCCGTATGGAGGTCTCGACCAAGGGGCCAAGGTGAACCCATGAGCTGGATCATGCCGACGACGATTAAATCTTCTATCGGATCGATCCAAAATACCGTACCAGCCGCACCACCCCAGTTGTATTCGCCTTGGGATCGATTTGCAGTCGATGGTGCCGTATTTACGC
Source organism: Gammaproteobacteria bacterium (assembly GCA_009841635.1). GTDB lineage: Bacteria > Pseudomonadota > Gammaproteobacteria > Pseudomonadales > Azotimanducaceae > Bin55. Next base: position 12,601 of record VXLJ01000053.1, on the reverse strand, counting down.
CAAACCCTAAACCAAATCCAAAGCCACCCCGATTACCTCTTCGCTCTGGGTTTTCTCCGGTTCCGCCTTCACGTACGATGGCTTTGCCTAAGTGATCCTGGCGCATGTTCTCGACTGTTGCTTCGTCTAGAATGCGAACGCCGTTCAATTCACCGCCATTCGCAACAGCTTGCGCGAACGTCATGTAGTCTTGCGCGGTGGAGACCAATCCCCCGCCTCCTGAGAAGAACGTGACGTCGCGATATTCATCGAAACTGTTCTGACCCATTTGGATCAGATGATTCATTTGCCGGCTCCAAGTATGGTTTGGTAAGAGCCGGTCGAATTTCTCTTCAGGCACCGAGAAGAATGTGTCTTGCATGCCCAACGGCGCAAAGATGTGATCGTTGAGATATACGTCAAAAGTTTTGCCGCTTAAGCGTTCAACGACGAGCCCTTGCACATCGACAGCAATGCTGTAGTGCCAACGGGTGCCAGGTTCGTAAATCAATGGGATGTCCGCCACCCGCGTGGCCATTTCTTCTAAATTCGTGGACGTAAATACCTCGCTACGAATCCGATTCGCAACCGGGTTATTGGCGAATACATAACCAAACCCTGCTGTATGCGTAAGCAAATGGCGCATCGTGATGGTTTGCTTGGGCACCGTTGGCTCACCCTCAGGATTGTGAACCTTCAAGTCCGCCAAATCATTCAAGTGCGCGCCTAATGCATCGTCTAGTTCGAATTTGCCTTGCTCCTCTAGCTGCATCATCGCGACACCGGTCACCGGCTTGGACATGGAGTAGATGCGAAAAAGATCGTCCTCTTTAAGAGGTCGATCATCTTCAGCCCCGCGTACGCCAGCGGCTTTGGTATAAACGACGTCGCCACGATACGCAATCGATACGACCATCCCGGCGACTTTGCCTTCGCCCGTGTAATCGGCCATGAGCTTGTCCACCGCAGCAAGACCTTCCTGATCGAGCGCCACACTGGCTCGGCCACCTTGCCATAACGATTCCGCGCCATCGACCTCACCGTCCTCGGTTTGGGCAAATACGACAACCTGGACTAAGGCAAACCCAAGCATCCAATACCACCGATTTACTAAGTTCTTCATATCGATTCCCGATTCGGCCGAAAGCTAGAATTGCGAAATTAAACGCACGGCGATAGCTGCGACAATTTCGCAGTCATTGACGCCGTCTAGTTCAATCTGGACTTTCGATTTGCTTACTCCGTTGCGCCATGATTGGCAGAAAGAAGAGGTTCTCAAGCTCTTTGAGAAGCCTTTTAGCGATCTGATGTTCGAGGCGCAGACAGTTCATCGTCAGCACTTCGATCCCAACAAAGTCCAGCTAAGCACGTTGCTAAGCATCAAAACCGGTGGTTGCCCCGAAGACTGCAAGTATTGTCCGCAGAGCGTGCATTACGACACCGGCTTGGCGGCACAAGCACTCATGCCGATCGATGAGGTGCTACAAGCTGCACGAAACGCCAAAGCAGCTGGTGCATCACGATTTTGCATGGGGGCAGCGTGGCGTAGTCCCACCAATCGCCAAGTGCACCAAGTTGCAACCCTCGTTCGAGCAGTAAATGACGAGGGTTTAGAAACATGCGTAACCCTAGGCATGCTCAACGAAGCCAAAGCACAACTCCTCGCAGACGCTGGGTTAGCCTATTACAACCACAATCTGGACACTTCGCCAGAGTACTACGGCGACATCATCTCGACGCGAACCTATCAAGACCGTTTGGACACATTGGCAGCTGTGCGCGATGCCGGTATCAAGGTGTGTTGTGGCGGCATAGTGGGCATGGGCGAGTCGCGAGACGATCGCGCAGGATTGTTGCTAGAGCTTGCTAATCTGCCTCAGCACCCTGAATCGGTGCCAATAAACATGCTCGTAAGGGTCGCGGGTACCCCACTCAGCGCTAGCGAAACCATAGCTGGTGTGGAATTTGTTCGAACGATTTGTGTCGCTCGCATTTTGATGCCTCAATCATTCGTACGGTTATCTGCGGGACGTACCAACATGAATGACGAAACGCAAGCGCTCTGTTATTTAGCAGGCGCTAATTCGATTTTCTGCGGTGAAAAGCTCCTCACGACGCCTAACCCAGAAAACGAAGCAGACCTGGCACTGTTCGAAGCACTCGGCATTGAACCACTCGATATCGCTGCGGAAGAAGCGCCTATCTGTGCTGTTCTTTGACGATATAGACGTCGGCTATCGAAGTACTGTAGGGACGTATACTCTTAACGAACGCGAGATCGTTGAATTCGCTGCAACTTGGGATCCCCAACCTTTCCACATCGACAAAGATGCGGCAAATGTATCGATTTTCGGCGGTTTGATCGCGTCTTCCTTGCATTTGTTTGCGATTTGCACTCGCTTGTTTTTCGACCATGCAGATCAGATTCAAGTCATGGCAATGCTGGGCAAGGAAAAGATTCGAATCCCTAATCCGGCACGACCAGGGGACGTACTAACCTATCGAACCGAGTGCGTTCGAAAAAATCCTTCGTCCTCTCGCACCGACCGTGGTGTCATTACGCTAAGCGATACGCTCGCCAACCAGCGCAATGAACCTGTCCTAACGCAAGAAGTTGCGCTGCTTGTCGCGCGCCGCGAGGCTTAAAACGGACGTTGGTTGTCGGTATGCGCGCACCACCTCGACGTACGTAAAAACGGTAGAAGCTCAGCCAGGGCAGCCTTGCTGCCAATTCGCTCCAAGGCCTCCACAGCGTACCCACTCACATACCGATTCGTGTCGTAGAGTGCAGCGCCTAACGGTGCTACGCAGCGTGCTCGCAACGTCTCGCTGGTTTTCGTCGTTGCACGCATCAGAGACAATGCTGCATCGAAGCGGACTTCCGAAGCCGGGTCATGCAATGCTGCAAGCATGGCATCCAAGCCTGCGGCGGTGCAGTCAAGTAGACCTAGAGCTTCCATCGCCGCGACACGCACGTGCACTTCAGCATCTCTTAATGAATCGACCAAGCCGCTTGTTGCAGACATATGACCGATTTCTCCCAGGGCAAAAGCGGCATGTTTGCGAGCACGAGCGCCACCATTCACTAGCACATCTAAAAGCCCTTTAACGGCTGGTCGCCCCATGTTCACTAAGCCATGCGCTGCATTCCGGGCAACCGCGTCATCGCGCCACAAACTCCCATTGTCGGAATAGCGCCGTTTTTCGTCGTAGCCGCGGCGATTAGTGTTCAGCGCATCAAGTAGAGGTTGCAATGCCATCTTCCCGCATTGTGAGAGTTCGTAACTGGCCCGAATGCCGCGCCATTCATCTTGCGACCCCAGTTCGCTGAAAAGTGCTTGCACTGACTGAGCTTGCGACGTGGCTTGAAGCGCGGTGCGGCCGGTAAGCCAATCCCATACGCTTTTCCAGACCGGCGTCAAGTCAGGTTTGATGTTGCGGGTCAATGGCTGCCAAGGGCCGCGGTCACAGGCAACCGGCGGATTCAGGCGCGTAAATTCGAACTTGAACATGTAACGGTTCAAGTCGGTTTGATTCAACATCTTGCGATGCCAGATATCGTAGTGAATCAATACCAAACTGCCAGCTTTACCGCTTATAGAAGCTGGTTTGCAATAAGAGCCCGGATGCTGGTTGAGATGCTGACTCCCACGCATAACCGCCGTCGGTCCCTTTCGCACCGGCGTGCTTTGCGGGAAATACATGATCATGACCCACCACGGTCGATGGTTACGAACCCGGCGCACGTAACCCCAGTAGCTGTCTTTATGAAAGCTTTGTTCAGGGCTCCCAGGTGGATTCGCATGCAAAGCACGATGAGGATGCATGCTGTATTCCTTGCCTAGTACTGTTTGAAGTGCGCCTTTCACCACTGGGTCGTCAAACAACTCACCTAATTCCGGCACGAGTGGTAACAGGTTATTGCCGAAGTGCCCATAGCTTTGCTGGATTTCGTTGAATCGCTCAAAGATCAAGCGGTGATACGAAGCGGGCAGCGATGATTCAAGCGGCAAATAACCTGCCGCTACGAAATGCGTTAGCTGCTCGTCCGTGAGCGCAATGGGCTCGCGCTGCGCGTTGTGCTCGCGGGCAGCGAGCGGATAAGCGCGCATCAAATTTCTGTTGTAAATGGGGCTTGACGTTCGTGCCGGGGACGACGGCCCCACACCATCAAACCAGGTCGGCCATGAGATTGACCTGCTGTTTGTACGTTGTCAGGATTCCGATAACCCACACGCACCAAGCGCCGCAACTGGTTTGAGCGATTAATGCGCGAGCCATGAATCATGTGGATGCTGAAGGCCACCACATCGCCGCGCCGCGCCGGCACGGGTACCGTGTCCTCTATAGACCAGTCAGTGGTTGGAAGATGCGGCGTGCATGGACGGCCGTCGGGGAAGCGAACCACATGTTCCAGCGCGCCAGCGTGATGAGAGGCATCGAGAAAACGAATGCAGCCGTTTTCATCACTTGTGTCATCTAAATGAATGAGGCAATCCACATACCGTGCGTCTTCGTGCATATAGAACGCCCAATCCTGGTGCATCGGGAATGGGTGTCCGGTCTCGGGCGGCTTGGCATGCAGCGTGGTATGGTGCAATTCCACATTAGGTCCAATCAGGTCCGCCATAGCACCGGCGAGGCGAGGATGCGTAACCGCATCGCACCAAACCTTTGAATACCTATGCAAATCGTGCAGCGCCACGAGCTTAGAACGCTTTTCGATGTCTACACTCATATACACACGTCGCCATGCGCCGCTCCAGCCTGGCCCTTTGCTCGCCCAGGTACGGATCTGCCAATCGAGATCGTCTGCGAGTGCGCTTATCTCGTCCGCCGAGAAAACCTGAGGCATGTGCAGATAGCCGTGTTTGGTGAAGAAATCCACCTCTGCCTCAGCTAACACGTGATTTTCGCTTTGTATTAAGTTGGCAGGTGCTTTCTGATCTGCCACGGCGGCATCGCTCACAGTTTTTATGGCCTAGTCGGTATGTACAGTTACGCACGCATAGTCTATGCGAACGGCATACGGTTCTCAGTCATATGTCGGATCGAGCAGCCATTCTTCCAAATGATCAATGACGTGGTCCATTGATTGATAGCGCATGCCAGGATCGCGCGCGACGCAACTCATGCAGATTTCCGCCAAATGCTTGGAAACTGGCACGCCACTAGGTCGTGCGGTCGGTTTTTGAACTTGGCCATGGCGCAAAAAATCAAGTACGCGGTTAACGGTCTCACCTTGGACCATCCTTCGCAACGTCAGAAGTTCGTAAAGGATTGCACCCCAACTGTAAATATCGGAGCGACGATCCACGGCATTGCGGCTAATCAGTTGCTCTGGCGACATATAGGCTGGGGTGGCGTCGAGAGGCGCTTTTGAGGTGAGAGAAACGTCGGTCTCATCTTCACTAGCCGATTCGGCATCGTCGGTGCTGTTTGCGTCCAGCTGTTCGTCATCTTTACCCCAGACCTTCGCCAAGCCCCAATCCAATAGCAGCACTTCATCGAAGGGACCCACCAGAATGTTTTCAGGCTTAACATCCCTGTGAACGACGCCGTGTCGATGGGCGTAATGAAGAGCGTGGCCTACCTGCGAAAGGACGTCAATCAATTTCATCAATGACCGACCATCGACGTTGTGAGATTGGGCCGCTGCACACGATTCCAAAATCTCTCGAAATGTTGCACCGTAAACGAGTTTCATCGTGAAATATGGGTGTCCGTCCGCACTACGCCCCAACTCGTAGGTGGGAATGGTGTTTGGATGCTGAAGCATGGCAGTGACGCGCGCTTCGCGGATAAAGCGCCGCTGCAACACGGGGTTGTCTGCCAAATCAGCGCGTAATTGCTTGTGGCAAATCGTCCGCATGAGATGCAGATCCTTGCACGAACTGATGATGCACGTGCCTCCTTTCGCGATGGTCGAGAAATACGCGTAGCGCATGCGTGAATCCGGACGCCTCGGTAACGGATGATCGGTGTCGTCAAGTGTTACGCGGGGGTACGCGACTTCATGAGTCGGATACCGAGCCATATCTGAAACCTACATCAAAAAAATGCAATCTATGTAAACATGATAGAGTGCGAAAGGCGCGACCATTAGTCACATTTCAGGCTGGCCTAGGCCAATTCACGCTGGTTCGATCACCGCCACGAACTAAATTTCTAAAGACCACTCTAAAAATGAGAGCATGCTCCTTCGACTGTGCTTGTCTTTCTAAAATCCGCCTCCACTTTGCCTTAGGGTTACCGTGCGCCTAGCTATCGTCGTTTACATCCTACTCGTTTCATTGGTCGCATTCAATGTAACGCAGATATTCGACGTGTCTAGTTGGATTGCTGCGCTGCCGGTACTGGTGGTCATTGGCATTCTGGCCTTTGTCCAATTCAAAATCGAATCGACACAGACTCTCTACTTTGTGCTGAACTTGGTCGGCATAGCGAGTTTGCTCGTCGTTAGCGTCACTGCGGCACTACCAGCGCTAGCAACGATCGATGGTGGTTCGACATTGCAGTGGACGAATAGCTTGATTCCGTTATTCGTATCGGCTATCGGTCTATATGGCGTCGGCGTCTGGCTCCATGCCGCCAGTGCTAATGAAAGCGACGCGCTGGATTGGTTGGCTAATTTTCTGAGCGGACCCGGATTGCTGCTTTCGCTGTTAACGGCATTGGTGCTAAGTGCTGGAACGCTACTAGCGATGGGGTGGCTAGGTGAGACATGGACTGAATGGCAAACCATTACGCGTCGTTTCTTGGATCGCGGTTTGATTCCACCTACGACGGTTCTATTTTTCTATTGGGGCACGCTCATTCTGCTCGGTAAATCGTGGAATACCCTCTATCTACACTACAGCATGCGTCGTTGGGAAAAAGAAGACGAACCACAGACCGTCTCGCATGTCGACCGAATACGCGTGTTGTCCGATGACGCGGGGCGTTTGGATGATCGTTTGGAATATCTATGGCGTCGCCATGAAGAATCTTTTACGGTACCACGTTATATTGGCTGGGTTGTACCGGTATTGGGGTTTATCGGTACGGTACTCGGCATCTCGCTGGCGGCAGATGGGATTCGCAGGCTGATCGCGTCCGAATCGGGACTCAGCGGCCTGTCCGACGAGCTCGGTGCAGCCATTGCGCCGCTCGGTATCGCATTCGATACCACCTTGATAGCCCTTTCGCTAGGGGCATTGCTCATGCTGTTGTTGAATCTTGCACAGCGTAGCGAGGAACGCGCCTTAACGACGCTTGAGCGGCAGCTGCGCGAAAGCGTCCGTGCCTTCTAAGGAACGTCTAACCGACGAAGAAAACAATGCGCCCATGATGGCGGTCTTCGGGGGCATGTTTGCATTGATGCTAGTTTTTCTAGTCATCGTGAACATCTTCTCTGAAGCAGCGGTGCGGGAACGGTTGGAAGACACCGCCGATGACGGGCTCTACCGCATTCAAAGTCAGGACGGCGGCCACGGTTACGTCGTGATTGTGTTCCCCAACACGCTTCGAATCGTTGAAAGCGGTGTGGGCGTAGCACAAGAAGACATCTGCACGCCAGGCAGCGCATATCGCAATTACGCCGAAAAAATCTATGCCGAGCCGAATGGCCAGTTTCTATTTTTCGTGTTAGAAGGCAGCATTCCGGTGATGGCAGCGGCAAGAAATTGCTTAGCCGCCATATGGCCGGGCCGTGAAATTCGAATCGGGTGGGTTATAGCGGACAACGAATTTCTTAAGTCTGTCATGCTCGATGACATCCCGGCTTACATTCGTGACTATTCGGATTCTGCCGCACCATGATCGCAGCAAGTCGCCGCGTCCCAAATTTTGCCGGCGTTGCATTGGTCGACATCCTCGCCAACGGCGTCGCGGTTCTGATCATCGTCATCGTTTTAAGCATTGCGAGCCGCTTCGAGCAAGAAAAGCAATACAACGAACGCATTCAGGAACTGTCCGCGGTGATGACGCGCGAATTCAGCACGTCGCTGGTATTGAACCGCCTCGCAGCAGGACCACCGGCGGTGCTGCACGACTATGAAAACTCTCCTATGGACCAAATCTGGGACCCGCGCGTGATGCCCGTCTTCGAAATCCATCGCGACGCCGTCCGCGACCCTTACTCAGGACGAGTATGGACACGCGCCGAATTGCTGCAAGAACCTAATGATCTAGATAGGTTCTTAAGTACGTTTGATGTATTTCAGCGACAATCCGTGCGTGGCGACTTCTACGACATTGGTTCGTTTTACCTTTTGATGTCAATCCTCAAAGACCATGACATCACGATTTCTCATTGGCATTTCATCGGGGCGACAGGGTTTGGGCTCGACCAAGCCGTAAGTAGCTGTCCCGCCGGCATGAGCGCAAAAGATTGCAACACCAGTGGCTCGAACCAAGCCACCTCAACCATGACGGACGTGTACGACTCGCTCGCCAGTGCCGACGACAACGACGGCCCGGATGGTGGATCGGCCTGGCCGCCGGCCGATGCTCGCTTGCAAGATGGGGAGGCGGAAAGTGGTGTATTCGATGACGAACTTCCCCAGGGAGCTCAACTTGGTCCTGGCGGCGGTACCGAGTTGGAGCTTGGGAGTTTTCCAGATGCTCGTTCTACGCGCGGTCGCATGCGCGGACAAGGTATTCCCGGCAACGCAGATACAGCTGCTTCGTCATTGACGATCCGGCTGGCCGACCCCACCCTTACTCCGATGCTACCTAACGCAGTAAGCATGAGCGACATTCAAAGTGATCCAGAGGTCTTTCTGCTTGCGCTCATGACTTTTTTAGACGAGGTTCAAAAACTCTATGACGACGATCGCCCACCCACGGAGTTTTTGCACCAGTTCATTCCGATTTTGCAAGGTTTGTTGGAACAACCACCAACCGTATCGGACGAATATCTAGAAGCGATTGCCGATCTAACGTTGGCGATTGAGCTGATTCAATCACAACGGCTTGGCGAGAGCCCGGCAGAGCCTCTGCTGACACTACCGCTGCCGCCATCTAGGCATCCTGAAGCGTTATTGCGAGTAGCAGTGAATCGTGTGCTCATCGAGGCCGAGATTCAGTCAAATAACCAACCACAACTAACTAACGTGCCCGGACAGGCGAAGGTACGCTTCAATTTGCAGGCGTATCCAGATATATGGCGTGGCCTGCAAATTGCGTTAGAACGCGACGCCGCAATTCTCATGCCACCGAACCAAATCGAACCGACCGTCCCTAAATGGCGGGCAATTGGCTACATATCACCTCAGCTAGACGATTTCGTTGTTGGTTTTGTGTATGGCACTGTAGACGATGCAGGCCAGCTTGAAATCGTTGCCAACACCAATCGAGGCATGGTTGACACCGTACCAATCGCACCGAACTGGCTGCGCGATTCATTCGGCATCCGCACGTGGATGACGTTGCTCTATGCCGTGGCCGGGATTGTGCTCGTTGGACTGCTATTTTTCTGGCGACCTGGGACCAGGATGCATCGATGAGGTGGCAACTCGCGTTAGCCGTGCTCGTCGTTTTACTCATCATCGGCGCATCGACCACCTTGATCAACGTCAATCGGGCCGAAACCGAGGTATTAACGGTAAATCTCGGGATAGAAACCGCCAAATCCCCCGCCGCGGGTCGTTTGGACGCCGCCGCCATCTCTGCGTATGAACGCAATCAGTTTTCTAATGAGCTGAGACACCGTCTGCAGAAACCACGTCGTAGTATCGAACTGAGCGGCTTCGTGGTCGACGAGTGCGAAGTGACTCAACTACAGTGGGAACAGTTTGTGGAATGGACCAGTGGCCAGCCAGGCTTTGAGTCCGCTGAAGAAAACGCTTGGTTGCAGTCGAGGTCCAGTGGGCATCGCGTTGCGGGTCGGCTGACGTCGCCCGCGAGTGGGGTGAATTTCAAAGGAGCAAGCGCGTATTGCTCTGCCGCCGGTGGTCGATTGCCTTTCGCCGAAGAATTCGAGGCCATGGCAAGTGGTTGGAATCAGTCACTATATCCATGGGGGAATGAATATCGCGGCGATGCGTGGCCGTTTAACAGTGTACTGCGAAATGCCGCACAATCATGTGGCGCGCATCCATCCACTTCGACGCCTTCCGGCATTCACGATTTAGCAAGTAATGTGATGGAATGGGGTCAAGGAGCGATGTACGCCGACGATGACGCATTCCAAGCAAGCATCCATGGTGCTCCTGCTGCGCGCCGTTCAAATCGCGAACTCTATGCTTTGAATTCCGCGTGGTTGCTGACTTCGCCGTCATTGAAGTCGCATTACGTCGGCTTCCGATGCGTGTATGCAAAGCATCCCCTTATTCTGCCATGGCGCCGCCGCGTTCAACAGGTCGTGAACGTGCCGGCAGGCTCTTATGACGTCGGGTTGCCAGAGGAAGCACGCATGCCTCTGTTTCTCGCAAATATGCCGCCGTTGCAAGGTGTCAAATTGCGCGAACTTATCAAAGACGAAGGACCCACGAATGAATTAGCGGTCGATCGCTGTGAAGTAAGTCGTGCAGCGTTTCAGAAATTCTTGAACGACCCGTTAGTACGTCTCGGGTTGTTTAATAACGAAAACCAACCTCAAGCGGTCGAGTTCACGCCACTGTACTGGTCGGAACAGCTTGAGGACAACAACCTGCCGGTCTACGGCATCAATTGGTGGGCGGCGGATGCGTATGCTCGTTGGGCGGGTGGCAGACTGCCCAGCGTCGAAGAATGGCGGCAGCTAGCAGCTGGTGTTCAAGGCTATACCTATCCATGGGGCATGACCTACGAGGAAAAATCAGCTCGCAACGGCGACGATGCGCAAGCCAAACTTGGTAAATGTGGTCAAACCACCGCGGACCATACAGTCGCGGGCGTCAATGATCTTGCAGGCAACTTATCAGAATGGACCCGGTCGCTAAGCTCGCAAAACTCAAACTTGGCGATGTGGGTACAAGGCGGCAATTGGCTGCTGCCAGGCGTCGACACGGCGAAATCCATGTTCGGCCGTGCCGTACCTCTCATGCATCGGTCGAAATCCATCGGATTTCGGGTGGTTTACGATTAGCACGTGCACGCGGCGCTAAACAGTTCGAACGGCGTCAATTAGGAAAGCAAAAACCCCGTATTTCGAACGAACGACTTGACACTAAATGACCGGTTGTAGACTTCGACATCAAGATGCAATGAATCAATGTGGTGACCCGTTGAAAGGTAGCTGATGCTAGGGAAGACGGTCAATACATATCGTGGCAAACCACGCCTGCGCGACGTTGGATTCGGTATCTTTGGGATCGCCTGGTTTGGCATACTGTGGCTAAGCCAAGCGGCAATCGCATCCGAAGCGGATTTCAACGAACAGCTGGTTGAATTGCAGACACGCTTAGAACTAGGTGAATATGCGTTTGCAGCAAATGAAGTTTCTAACCAGATCAGTGACATACGAGATGTAAAAGGTAATTACGACCGAGGCCTAACGCCGCGATATCTTTTGCTCGGTGACGCTCAAATGGGTTTAAACGAACCAGTTGAAGCAGCCGAGTCCTACACGATGGCGTTGCACGTTACTCGCATGAATGCTGGTCTCAATACGCCTGAGCAATTAGATTCCCTGTACAAAATCAGTGATGCTTTACAGGCAACCGGCGACTTCGAAAATGCGAACAAAGCTCAAGAGCGAGCCTATGCGATCATGCTTGAAGACCTAGGTCCAAACAATCCTGAGCTACTGCCAAGCATGCTCAATTTGATCAAGTGGTATGAATCAAATCGACGGTATTCCGCAGCCAAAATCCTATATATCGACGCGTTTACTCTCGCTAAGAAAACCATTCCGCCACACGATCCCCGTCGGGTTGAGCTGGCCCGTGCCTTCGCATTGGGAATGCGCAACACCGTATTTCCACCCATGTCAGGTATAGCCAACTTCAGAGGGTTCAGTATTCAAGTGCCAGGCTATGAGGAACCCCTACCTTTCGCGTCCACGCCTAGTTCATATGCAATGGGTTTAACGGCACTGATCAATGTCGTCGATTTTGTTGAAACACATGCGGCCGCTGACCTTGATTTAGTGACCGCCGCCAAGCTCAATTTAGCTGATTGGCACCAGCTGTTCGGTAAAGAATCGAAAGCGATACGCATGTATAGAGAAATCTGGGAAGCGCTCGCGCCGAAAAGGGAAAAACGCGCGAATATTTTTGATCAGCCTAAATTGCTGTATATACGTTTACCTGAATTTGCGGAAGAAGATATCGAGAAAGCCGGCGTCGTGAAACTGCTTCTGACCGTATCCTATCGTGGACGAGTGACCGGTCGCATTAGTCAGGAAGTCGAACCTGAAAACAACAGTATTGAATTTCGCACGCGTGTAGCGGCCCGCGACGCGCGTTTTAGACCGGCCTTTCAAAATGGCGAACCGGTAACCACGCGTGATTTCTTGCTAACGCATTTCTACCCGTTGCGCGAACAGCGATAACCTCATTTTCTTTGAAAATGATTGATGCGAATCTTTCGCATCTCGATGCATCGAGAGAAACTGCTGACAGCAACAAAATCGCTAATCAATTAGCAAGTAACTTACGACTACAAGCGTTGTAACTTTTCGTAACTTTTCAATTAATATATGCAGGACTGATCGCGA
>VXLJ01000025.1:30223-120562 GCA_009841635.1 Gammaproteobacteria bacterium | reverse complement strand
GTGTCCTCCTTTTATGAAATATCATAAATGTGTCCACATTTTTGATCACACTCCAATGCCGGATTCGAGGTTCTTAACTCAATATTGGCGATGCTCCCAAATCCCTTGTTAACGATTCGAATTCGCTTCGAGATGCTATTTAATTGGAATTTTGACCGTGGCTGCAGCGCTGCACACCGCGAGTTAGGTTGATGTGACTGGACCTGAGTTGACAATGACGGTGTTGTTGGTGAAAGCGTCATTGCCGACGTGGTCCGTGCGTGACGGACCTGCGTCGCCGACGCATGGCAGTCCAAGCCTTGGGTTGTGGTGATTGTCGTCGCTCGATCGCTTGTTGATTAGCCGGGGACGTAACGCCACCAGTGGTCATGCACGTCACACGCATGCATGAGCCATGCCAGCTGCGGATTGGACTTGGCGAACGCAAGTTGGCAACGCCGTGCCGACCGCAGCTTAGGCTTGCTCGTGCGAGTCTGTGCCTTCTATTTGAGCTTCGTTTCGGTAATAATCGGTTAATCGTTGGTCTTTCTGTTCCCATGTACGTTCGAGCCACACCCCTGCGTCATCCATATTTGCAGGTTCCCACTCATACATATCGATGCGCACCTGTACGTGTTGGATTGCGCCACCAATAAATTGCCAGAAGGTCGCATTTTTGGGATAGCACAGAGTCGCGTCCAGGATGGGTGGTTTGAAGTCTTGTAAAGAACTCAAAAGAACGGAAAAACCGCCTAAACGAGGTGGTAGTAAGTGTCGGTAGCTTGACGCAAGCGTGGCATGTTTTTCCACGGTAAAACGCGTTCCTTCAACGAAGGTGAGCATGGCAGCTGGCGATGATCTGAGTACGGCACAAGCCCGTTTAACTCGTTCAAGATCTTCATTGCGACGCTCAGAATTGTTTTGTGCGCTTTTGCGTTTTCGGTTTACATACGGAAATTTGAACGCAAAAACAATCATCGCAAAAATCGGTACGTAAAGGAGTTGCTTCTTCGTCAGAAATTTGATGATTGGGCCGTTATGCACGACTGCGGACTGCAAAAGGAATACATCTGTCCAAGAAACATGATTTGCGATCATCACATACGTTTGTTCACGACGAAGGTCCGCGCTATTGACCAACCAATCGACTTTAGAAATACGCTTGAGTAACAGATCATCGAATCGTACAGCCGCCCGATAGCAAGCTGCGGCGCATTTATCCAGATATAGGATTGATTGAAGCTGCAGGGTTCGCAACATAACGATCACCAGCAACGCGAAACACCAAAACGTGAGATTACATGTAATGAGTAGCAAGACAGTTGCCGCACGACAGTGATTCTGCCAGGTCATAGCAGGTGGCCGTCAGCCTTCCGCTTGTTTGAGTAGCAAGTCTTGAATTTCTCTTGTACGTTCCTAAGTTTGTGCATTCGTTAGGAAGGAGTTCGTTAATTCATTGATTTTATGAGTTTATTTACATGAATATAGTCACTTTCAGAAATAATCTCGGCGCTAGATTGAACCATTTTTTAGAGGCTGAGTCGTAGGTAGCGACGTGCTCAGGTCTGTCGCACTAACCCTATGCACTGTAATACAGACCAATATATAGCTGATTCGACAAACGGCGTAGACTTATTTAGGAGATCTATACATAAAGTATAAATACACTTCAGAGTCTATTTATAGAACATCACCATATGGCAAAGCCAGCTTCTCGAGCTCATTCGAGATACGCGCATGATGCTGTCAAGTTGCTCGGACTGATGATTCGAAGTGCTCGAATTGAGCAAAGAGTGACAGTCGCTGAATTAGCAGAACGCGCTGGCGTCTCTCGAGGTCTACTGCATCGCATTGAACGTGGCCAGCCAGGATGCTCCATTGGGGCGGTTTTTGAGCTCGCTTCTGTCGTTGGTTTACGGTTGTTTGATGCGGAACCAACAACCCTGGCCAATTACCTTACGATGCAAAGAAGCAATCTAACGTTACTGCCACAAGCAGCGCGAAAAAGCTTCGGTAAGGTGAAAGAAGACTTTTAAGTTTCTTCAAAATGAAGCGCTCACAGAGGCGTAAGTCTGGACCAGGCTGTCAGGTGAGACCTCATCAAGCCGTGACTTACTCGCTGGTTTCTACCACGGGCGAATGAACAGTTTTGGTGTGCTTTGAGTGTATTTCTTATAGGCTAAATCTTCACCCCAACGTCGTTTTGCCGTTGCATTCAGCATGCGTATTCCGCTAATGTGAACTAGCAACACATAAACGAAGACCGGTGAAATTAGAACGAAATACTGCCATGAAACCAGGGTGGGTATGGAAATAACGGCTATGCCAAGCCATAACATGATTTCGCCAAAGTAATTCGGATGCTGAGATCTACTCCAAAGGCCAGTGGTTATGAATTTGCCTTTGTTTTCAGCATCATTGGCAAATCTGTTTTTTTGCGCATCCGCGACACATTCAGTCCCAAAACCCAAGACCCAAAGAATCCCACCGATGAGGAAGTAAATATCGAACGATATCGCGTAATTGGCCGTAAATATGACTAAAGCGGGTGCTAAGGAGAGTGTAACCCAGAGACCTTGCATCATCCATGTCATATAGAACACCGAAAAATCGTTGCGTATTTGGTTAAATCGACGATCGGTCTCGGTGCGTCTAATACGTGTGGATAAAAACACACCGAGCCGCAACGCCCATACGCTAACCATGGCCGCGAGGAGGAGTCGAGGTGTGTCAACTTGGTCTGCTAGCCATATGGCTAACCAAGTGACTGCAAGAAAAGTGATCGCGCCTAGTGCGTCAAAGAACTTTTCACTTCGTTTTACCCAAGCGACGCAGAATCCTGCGATTTGTATGACGAACGCTAATCCAATACAAGCCCAGGCGACGGGTATTTCATCAATTTTTGACGATCCCGATGAACTGACGGCCCACGCGATGAATATTGCCACTATATAAGCGCTCGCGGTGCCTAGCCAGGCAAGTTTTGAATTCATACGTTCTTAGATTCGTTGGAATCGAAAATAGACAAAGTAACGAGATTTTAATAGTTTTTCGAATGAACCTGATTTGATATCGTTGGCCAGAGCATTTGCCAAAATCCAAAAACCTCTCGAATCACTTATGCAAATCTACTTTCTATGATAATTTTCCATATCTTCATACTTGGGACATTTAAAACTAGATATGTTTTTAGACGAATAATTAGTTTTTATATGTGGGCGCATTTTATATAATATTTTACATGGATACAAACTTAAGCGTATTGGATTCGGCTCGATGCGCGCGCGCATCAAGTGGTTTGATCGCAACAGCTCCAACGGCCATCAAAAACGGCGCAATCAAAGCCATTGCAAGGATTATCCGCGAAGAAACCATTGCAGTCGCTAACGCGAATCTTGTCGATATTGAACACGCCCAACATAACGGTATCTCACAGCCTTTACTCGACCGGTTGCGATTGGACGAGAGCGGCATCGAACGCATGTGTCAAGCGGCTGAAGCAGTTGCTGCACTTCCTGATCCCGTAGGGGAGCTTTCAGGGCTACACCAACAACCATCGGGAATTCGGGTAGGGCGCATGCGCATTCCGCTAGGGGTATTCGGCATGATCTATGAGTCGCGCCCTAATGTAACGCTAGAAGCAGCTTCGCTGGCAATAAAATCAGGCAATGCTTGTATTTTGCGAGGTGGTTCAGAAGCAATTCGAACGAATTGTGCCATTGCAGATTGCATCACCCGCGGTTTAGAGGAATCTGGCCTACCCGCAGAAGGTGTGCAGTTAGTGCGGACTACCGATCGAAGCGCTGTGGGCGAGATGCTTGCTGCAGACGAGTTCATTGATTTAATCGTGCCGCGGGGAGGCAAAGGTCTCATCGAGCGGGTTAGCCGCGAATCAACGATTCCCGTGCTAAAACATCTCGATGGGGTATGTCATGTTTACATCGATGATTCGGCCGACGATGATTTGGCGGTGCGGATAGCTATAAACTCAAAAGCGGAGAAATATTCAGTTTGCAATGCAGCCGAAACACTATTAATTGCTTTCTCGAAAGCGCGCACGGTATTGCCTAATATCGCTGCCCAATTCGCTGATTTGGGTGTTGAAATGCGTGGCTGCGAACGTACGCGCGCCATCGTGCCGAACGTCGCCCTCGCGACAGAACAAGACTGGTATGAAGAGTATTTAGATGCGGTGATTGCCGTAAAACTCGTTGACGATATTGATGAGGCAATTGCACATATTTCGAAATATGGTTCTGCCCATACCGACACCATTGTGGCTACTGATTTACAGAAAACGCAACAATTTATCAATCAAGTAGATTCTGCGTCCGTTATGGTCAATACTTCAACCCAATTCGCAGATGGGTTTGAATTCGGATTAGGTGCAGAAATAGGCATTTCAACGGACAAGCTGCATGCGCGTGGTCCAGTCGGGCTTGAGGGCCTGACCACACAAAAATTTGTTGTGTACAGCGACGGGGCGATTCGTCATCGTTGACAATCCCATCGTGTTGGGTGGCACGTTTGATCCGGTTCACCACGCTCATATAGTCATTGGCAATATGGCATCACGCACGTTTGCGGGTGCGCCAGTTCGCATGTTGCTTGCGGCGCGACCACATTTGCGCAAAGGAACGCCTGCGCCGCTTGAAGATCGTTGGCATATGTTGCAACTAGCATGTGAGCAAGAACCCGCTTTGGTAGCGGATGACACAGAAATCCGCCTCACTGGCAAAGTCAGCTCGATCGATACTGTTGAAGCATTAGGTGGTCGTCGCGAAAGGCCGGTGATCTGGATTCTTGGCGATGATGCGGCCATCAAATTGCCGCGCTGGATTGGCTACGAACGATTAACCCAAGCTATTAGCATATTTGTGTATCAGCGTACGAATGAAGATTTGACCTCGCTAGCCACGGATTTCATTCCCAGTAATAGCGCACTTGGTCTTTGTATTGAAGCGGGGCAAATGTTCGTTTCTTCGCAACCAGTTTTGGATATATCAGCTAGCGCAATTCGATGTAAGGCGCGACAGAGAATTCCTATCGAACATGACCTGCATCCTGACGTTTACGCTCATATAATGAATAATCACTTCTACCAAGCATGAATTCATATTTGAGGACCGCGAATAACCCTGCATCTCACGTTATAGAAACGTTAAACGATCTAAAAGCACAGGATGTTCGCACGCTTGACGTCAGTCAGCAATCATCATTTACCGACTTCATGGTTATATCCACAGGTTCTTCAACGCGTCATGTAAGTGCGATTGTCGATGCGATCGTATTGAGTGCAAAACATCGTGGTGCGCGCGTACTCGGAGTCGAAGGTCAAAAAGCTGCCGAATGGGTACTTATTGATTTAGGCGATGTGGTCGTGCATGTCATGCAACGAACGGCCCGCGAGTTCTACGATTTAGAACGATTGTGGGGCATGGGAGCTAATCAGCAACAGGCCGTGTGAAATATCGCCTGCTTGTTTATGGATCCGCGCCCGACTGGGTGGATCGAGGTGTCGCCGAGTATGCAAAGCGAATGCCAAATTTTTTGTTGGTACGTCTATCTAGTAAGCCGGTAAAAACCCGTATGCCGCGTATGTTTGCAGCTTGCGGAAAAAACTGCACTCGCGTCGCACTCGATAAATCAGGCACATCATTCACGAGTGAAGGGTTAGCACATCAGTGCGATACTTGGGAACGTCAGGGCCGAGATGTATGTTTTCTTATAGGCGACGACGTGGGATTTAGTGGTGACGATCTTTGCCAGGCTGATTTGATTTGGTCACTGTCGGCTTTGACATTGCCTCATCAACTTATTCGAATTCTTGTCTGTGAGCAGCTGTATCGCGCGCACGCTATCAATCGCGGGAGCGCTTACCACCGACCATGACAGCCTACCTTAAGCGATGACCAACGAACGGAACCGCGACACGCATTCGTTTGAAGACCGCGTGCTAATGCTTGTGTTATTAGGTTTCGTGATGCTCATTTTGGTGCTCACGCGACTTTACTATCTTCAGATTTTTGACCACGAGACCTACCAAACTCAATCTCAAAAGAATCGCATTCAAGTCCAATCTATCGCTCCGCCAAGAGGACTCATTCTTGATACCAATGGCGAGCTGCTAGCTGACAATCGTCAGATTCTTTCGCTTTCACTCATACCCGAGCGCATCGCTGACGTCGATGCGGTATTAGCGCAGTTGCAGCAACTCATCAAGATTTCTCCTGATGACCTGAAGAACGTCAAAGAGCGCATCCGCTTGGGCTCGCGACACGCTCCGATCGTCCTCAAGCGGGATCTCTCCGAACAGGAGGAAGCACTGCTCGCCGTCAATCGCCACCAAATGGACGGCGTAGTGGTCACCTACGAGACCATTCGACACTATTTCGACGGACCAAAGTTTGTGCATGCGATTGGCACGGTTCGGCGGATCACAAAGGAAGACCTCGGTGACATAGATAACGTGAATTACCGCGCCACCCAGTTTATTGGTGGTACTGGCGTTGAGCGCTTTTATGAGCGTTCTTTACATGGTGTGGTAGGTTCCCGTTCCGTTGAAATTGACGCTAGCGGCAGACCGACAGACAAACAACCGATCGCGCTTACCCAACCAGAGCGTGGTGCGACTCTGACATTGCATATTGATAGTGCTTTACAACTCGCCGCTGATGAGGCATTAGGCGATCGTCGAGGTGCTGTTGTAGCCATCGATCCGCGAACAGGTGGGATTCTGGTCATGGTGAGCAAACCGAACTACGACCCCAATCGTTTGCTCACTGGCCTAAAAGCTGGGGAGTTGGACGAACTGTACGAGCATCGCGACAAACCTATTTTCAATCGCGCCGTGCAAGGGATATATGCGCCAGGTTCAACTTTCAAACCGGTGGTTGGTATGGCAGCTCTTCAAACAGGTGTCACGGACTGGGACGAGATCATTCAGGACGACGGCAACTTTCGCTTGCCCGGGTCGAGCCAGGTATGGCGCAGCTGGAATCGAGAAGGCGCGAATGCTGGTGGTCACGGTGAGGTCGCGATGCACCGAGCGATCTATCGTTCAGCCAACGTCTACTTCTATACGATGGGTTCGCGGTTGGAAGTCGATGTCATCGCGAAATTGGCAATCGACCGTTTTGGCTTAGGCCGGAGCACGGTATTCGACATTGCAGAAGCGAAGGTGGGTGTTGTGCCGTCTCGTGCATGGAAGCGAGAAGCGCACAACGAACCATGGTATCCCGGCGACTCTGTGATACTTGGCATCGGTCAAGGCTATATCAATATGACGCCCTTGCAATTGGCCACGATGGCAACGGTCTTCGCAAATCGTGGTGATTGGGTGCAACCTCGCATGTTGAAGCAAGCGGATCGCCATCTGATGGAAATCACAGAAAACCCAGAAGAACTGCGCGTCGTCGATACTTCGATGGAAATGCGATCGCATTGGCACCGTATGGCGCTTGCGATGCATGACGTCGTACATCGTGGCTTTAAAGGCTATGACCAGAACGGCACCGCATGGGCGTACATTGGGATGGACATTCCCTACACCATGGCTGGGAAATCCGGTACCGCACAGGTCATCGCCGTCGAACAAGGTGAGGAATACGAAGAAGAAGAGGTAGACGAGTATGAGCGTAACCACGCCCTGTTCATTGCATTTGCACCATTAGAAAGTCCAGAAATTGCGGTTGCGGTTGTCGTTGAAAACGGCGGTGGTGGCAGCAAATTCGCCGCGCCCGTTGCTCGCGCGGTAATTGACGCCAAGCTCATCACGCAGCCCGTGATAGCTAACCGTGACTGAAGCCACCCTTTTTCAAAGTCGCAACCCGCGTGCTTTGGCATGGTTGAACTATCTGCATTTTGATGGTTGGTTGTTTTTAGGTCTTTTATTGATCTTAGGACTAGGTCTCACCGTCATGACAGAGACCTTGTCGCACGCACCAGCACTGTTAATACGCCATATAGCTCTTATCGTGCTGGGTTTGACCGCACTCCTAATCCTTGCGCAACTGCCCGAACACCTCTATGTCGGTCTTACGCCAATCGCTTATGTAGGCGCGGTGTTGTTGCTTGCATATACGCTCTTTTGGGGCGACGAAGCGAAGGGTGCGATGCGATGGGTTGATTGGCCGTTTGTACCTCGATTCCAACCCTCAGAAATACTAAAAATCATCCTCCCTTTGTCGTTGGCTTGGTACTTGCATGACAAGCCGGCGCCATTGGGCATTGGACATGCTCTGGTGTGTTGGGTCATCATCGGCATCCCGGTCGGTTTGGTGTTTCTACAACCAGATTTCGGAACTACCGTGCTGGTCGCAACTGGTAGTCTGTGTGTGGTTTTCGTAGCTGGACTGCGCTGGCGTTGGATTTTCGCCGCGGTTATCGTAGCAATGGTTGGCTTCGTAGTCGCTTGGCGCTTGTTCCTAACACCTTACCAAATCAGCCGAATTGTGACGTTCTTGGACCCGGACAGCAACCCGCTCGGTGCGGGTTGGAACATCATTCAATCGAAAATCGCGTTAGGTTCTGGCGGTGTAACGGGCAAAGGTTTAGGTGAAGGCACACAGAGCCATTTGAGCTTTTTGCCGGAAGGCCACACCGATTTCATCTTGGCGGTCATCGGCGAAGAATTAGGGTTCGTTGGCACTGCGATTTTGCTGACGTTGTTCTTTTTCGTCTTCGCGCGGGGCATGATAATGAGTCGTTCGGCCGCGTCGAGATTCGGGCGCTTAATGAGCGCGGGCTTCCTCATGATGTTCTTCGGTTATACGCTCGTGAACGTCATGATGGTGTGTGGCTTGTTACCGGTCGTGGGCGCACCTTTACCATTAGTTAGCTACGGTGGCACGTCCATCGTCACAATGTTGGCTGGTTTCGGTATTGTTACGGCTATGCAACGAAGCTGACCAACCCTCACGGATGACCATACGATCAAGGATTGATTTGAACTTATTCGTTAAACCATGCCTTCTAGGCATGTTGTTGTTAACAGCATTGCTCGCGAAGGCGGGCGATTACACCGGTCGTGAAGACGTCGAAGCATTTATCGCGACCATGGTTGAGCAGCATGGCTTCCTGGCTTCGGATGTCCGCGATGTGCTCAATCAGGCCGCTTATCGACAAGACATCATCGATTTGATTACGAGACCGGCAGAGGCAAAACCTTGGGTCGCCTATCAAAAGATATTTGTTACCCCGACAAGGATTCAAGACGGTGTTGCCTTCACACATGCCAACTGGGAAACCCTTCAAAGGGCGGAAACCGACTTCGGTGTGCCGAAGGAAATCATCGTTGCCATCATTGGCGTTGAGACGAATTACGGTCGTAACAAGGGTAAGCATCGTGTACTAGATGCGCTTGCGACGCTCGGGTTCGACTATCCCAAGCGAGCTGAGTTCTTTATTGGGCAGCTCGAAGAGTTTCTTGTCCTCGCATGTGAAGAACGAGTTCGACCGTTTGACCGAGATGATTCGTGCCAACGCCCCAATGCCGGCGCGACGTTGGGTTCAACGGTCGAAATTGGCGAGCTGGTCGGCTCGTATGCCGGCGCGATGGGATACGGTCAGTTCATTCCATCTAGCTATCGACACTATGCAATTGATTACGACGGGGACGGTAACCGAGACATTTGGAATAACGTGGTTGATGCAATCGGGAGCGTCGCAGCGTATTTCAAGGATCACGGCTGGCAACATGGTGAACCCATCATTGCACAGGTAGGTTTAGCGCAGGATGCAGCGAATCTAGACGATCTCGCAAATGATTCGTATTCGCCAACACACACGATCGCTGAATGGAAAGCGAAAGGTGTTCAAACGGCGGACACACGCGATTCCGCTTATGCGGCATTGTTTCGCTATGAGAACGAAGATGCCATTCGTCACTATCTTGGCTACCACAATTTTTATGTGATCACCCGGTACAACATCAGTCGGCTATACGCAAAAGCGGTGGTCGAAGTTTCGGAAGCCATTGCCTCCGCCCTATGAGGCAATCGCTATGGGTCTTAGTCGCATTGGTCGGCTTGGCTGGTTGCGCACCCGTGCCGATACCAGTCTGGCAGCCGGCACCATTCTCCCAGTGGTATCCGCAAGCTAATGAGACGCGGCCAGCCACGGTTGAACCAGTGTGGTTTCCAGATCCGCCCGTCGAGACGCACCTATCCAAACTCCGTGGCAATGGACGCTACCTTGTCGCTGCGAGCAGCTTCACAACGTGGTCCAACGTGCACGCGTACATGGCCGATGGGATTGCGTTTTGGCGAAATGAGAGATTTGACGATCGCCAAGCTTTGAGTGGTGAATCGTTCGACAACAATTCGCTAGTAGCCGCGCATCGTTACTTGCCGTTGCCGTCATTCGTGCTTGTGACGAATCTCGATAACGGGGTAGAAACCATCGTACGGGTTAATGATCGGGGTCCATTTCGAGCAGAAGGCTTGATTGATTTATCGCGCGCGGCGGCCATGAAGTTGGGGTTCGGCAATGCGCGTTCCCGCCCGGTGCGAATCAAATTGCTTGACACGATGAATCCGAACTACGTGTTAGAAACCAACTACATGTATGGTCGCGATACGGCGTTGGATGTAGTGAATCGCCTCAAAGCAATCAACCTAGGTCATTTAAATGTGATGGTCATTCCGCACCAGTACGAAAATCGTTATCGGGTGCGAATAAGTCCGTTCGGAACGTTGACGGACGCGAATTACGTCGTTGATTGGCTGTCAATCAATCTGCAATTAACGTCTACATTACTAAAGGAGTAGTGCGTGAAATCTATGCGGCTCTTAGTGGTTGCTATCTTGTGCTCAGTTGGTTTGAGCGCGACTGCTCAGTTGATTTTGCCGCCACCACCACCGATCGCGGCGAGCGGGTACGTGCTCATGGATGCAGAGACACACAGTATTCTGCTAGAAAAGAACAGCCGTGAGAAACTGCCACCCGCCAGTCTGACCAAAATCATGACAAGTTATGTCGCTGCTGCGGAAATCGCTGCTGGGGCAGTTTCGATGGACGACGAGGTGCTTGTAAGCGAGAACGCGTGGCGCGCCATCGGTTCGCGTATGTTTATTGACCCAAACTCGAAGGTGTCATTCTCGGATCTGTTGCGTGGGGTCATCATCCAATCAGGCAATGATGCTAGCGTGGCGGTCGCTGAGCACGTTGCAGGGGCTGAACCTCAGTTTGCCATGATGATGAACGCAACTGGCAAGGCGATTGGACTAGAAGATTCTCATTTCGTCAACTCGACTGGCTTGCCTGACCCGGACCACTATATGTCCGCTCGCGACGTGGCGATATTGTCCGATGCTTTAATCAACGATTACCCAGACCACTACAAGATCTACGCTGAACGAGAGTTCGAATACAACAACATAAAACAACCGAATCGCAATCGCCTGCTTGCGCTGGACCCAAGTGTCGATGGTGTTAAAACAGGCTATACCGAGGAAGCAGGCTATTGTTTGGCGGTATCAGCTAAGCGCGACGACATGCGCCTAATAAGCGTGGTCATGGGCGCGGAAAGCGCTGCAGTGCGCACAACCGAAACGCGAAAGCTATTGAGTTACGGCTTTCGCAACTATCGAACACAAGTTCTATATTCCCATGGTGAATCCATGGGCAATCTACGCGTTTGGTTCGGCACCTCTGAGAATGTAGCGATTGGTATCGGTGAAACAGTCAAAACCACCATGCTCCAACGTCGATTCAATGATGTCTCGCATAAACTGAACATGCCGAGTTTCTTAGAAGCGCCAGTAAAAAGTGGTTCTCGAATCGGTGAAATGCAGGTCTTCGCGGGAAATGAGCTCATTGCAAGCGTCCCGCTGATCACGTTGGGAAGCGTTCAAGAGAAGGGATTTTTTGGTCGCGTGTGGGATAGCGTGCTATTTATGTTTGAGGATATAGAAGAGAACCCCGCCGACAGCGCACCCGGTAATGCTGAAAGTTAGGGATCTGGGCACAACCGACTATCGGGAAACTTGGCAACGCATGCAGTCCTTTACGGCTGCGCGCGATCATGCGACACCAGACGAGCTATGGCTGACTGAACATTTGCCAGTTTTCACGCTCGGACAAACCGCCAACCATAGCCATTTTTTGTTAGACACAACCATTCCAATCGTCGAATCAGACCGTGGCGGACAGGTCACCTATCACGGTCCGGGGCAGATTGTTGGGTATGCACTGGTTGACCTGAAGCGTGCCAAAATATCCGTGCACGATTTTGTTTGCTTGCTAGAACAATCGATGATCGATACCCTCGACAGCTTTGGTGTCGTCGCAGAACGAATGCCTGGTAATCCAGGCGTTTACACGGCAGGACGCAAAATCGGCGCGCTTGGTTTGCGAGTCCGCCGCAGTTGCACATATCACGGCATAAGTCTGAACGTGGCGATGGACTTAAAACCGTTTAACGTCATCGAACCCTGTGGCATACCTGGCATGACTGTTACGCAACTTAGCGATTTGGTGCCAAACGTCGTCTTCGACGATGCCAAACTCATCTTTGAGGAGACTTTTAAAACTCTTTGTTCAGCGCGAGTTACGGCACTAGGTGCCACCTAAACAGGTGTTTGCTTAGAACGAGCGTCTTCTTCAGCTAGACTTTGTTTGAACTGCAGGTCGCGCACGCCGGGTCGCGATTCAGCTTGAGCGATCGCACCTCAGTGCGTTTGGCATCGAAATAAATCACGCGGCCAACTAATGGTTCGCCAAATTCGCCAAGCAATTTGAGCGTTTCCATGGCCTGCATGGTACCGATGATGCCAACAACTGGCGCTAGCACGCCATTCTCCGCGCAATTGAGCGCTTCGTCTAACCCGTCCCGATATAAGCACTGATAGCACGGTGAATGTTCTAGCCGCGGATCGAAGACGCTGACTTGTCCTTCCATGCGAATCGCCGCACCAGAAACGAGCGGCGTTTTGGTAGCTACGCAAGCTCGATTAATGGCGTAGCGTGTGGCAAAGTTGTCGGTGGCGTCGAGCACAACGTCAACAGTACTCGCTAATGCAGCGAATTCGTTCTCGTCGAGTCGTCTTGCAACGCTGTGTACGTGAATCGCGCGATTCAAGTGTGCGATGGCTCTCTGCGCAGATTCAACTTTCGCGCTGTTCAGGGACCGCTCAGTATGAATGATCTGACGTTGCAGATTGGAGATTTCCACCTGATCGTCGTCGATGAGCGTGAGCGTGCCTACACCCGCGCTGGCAAGGTACAACGCCGCAGGTGAACCTAGTCCGCCGAGTCCCACAATCGCTACATGTCCGGCGCATATCTTGTCTTGACCTTCAACGTCCACTTCGGGAAGCATGATTTGGCGACTATACCGCAGCAGCTCTTCGTCGGTCATTGAGTCACGCCGTGTGTAACCCGCTCAAGATTCCCCAGATCGCGTGTAGTTTGGACGCACTGGAAGCCGGCCTGCTCAAACAAGCATCGCACGGCGGACCCTTGATCGTAGCCGTGTTCAACTGCTAGTCTGCCGCAACTAGCTAGGTGGGACGGCGCATGCCGAATAACCTCGCGCAATGCCGCCAAGCCATCGGGTCCGCCGTCTAAGGCAAGGTTTGGTTCAAACACTAAATCGCCTTGCTGCAAATGTTCGTCATTGGATGCGACATACGGCGGGTTTGAAACGATGTAGTTAAACCTTCCTTCGATGTTTTGGTACCAGTCGGACTTCACAAACTTTGCGTTCAGCCCAAGACGCTCTGCATTTAAGCGTGCGATGGCAAGTGCTTCAGCGGAAGCATCGGCGAGCACAACGTCAGCGCCACGCTCTTCGGCAACGGACAAGCCGATTGCGCCAGAACCGGTTCCCAAGTCCAATACACGTGAATCTTCACCTAGAAACGGCAAAACCGTTTCAACTAATGTCTCGGTTTCAGGCCGCGGGATCAGAGTCGCTGGCGTCACCGTAAAGTCGTGCCGCCAGAATCCACGGCTTCCGAGAATATATGCGACGGGCTCGCCACGCACGCGACGCTTGACGAAGCACTTTAGTCGTTTGATTGAAGCGTCCGATATGCGCCCGACGTCGTTGTTGGCGACAAGTTCAGAGAACTCAACGTCGAACGCGCTCGCTGACAAGATACGCGCATCTTCTTCAGTTAATTGCGATTGCGCGTATGCGTACCAACTCGCGAGCGAACGGTCAGTTGGTGCGAGCATTACGAAGTTGGCACTTCTCCATTGGTGGCGTGAAGTTCTTGGAGCTGTTCCGCTTGATGGTTTAAAGTAAGCGGTTCAATGATTTGATCCAGCTCGCCTGCAAGCACCTCGTCGAGCTTGTATAGCGTCAAGTTGATCCGATGGTCGGTGATACGGCCTTGTGGAAAGTTGTAGGTCCGAATGCGCTCCGAACGATCGCCTGAACCCACCTGTGCTTTGCGATCGGATGCTTCCTGATTCCGCCGCTGTGTCAATTCAGCATCGCGCAATTTCGCCAGCAACAAACTCATAGCACGCTCTCTATTGCGAATTTGTGAACGCTCTTGTTGGCACTCAGCGACTGTGCCGGTCGGCAAGTGGGTGATGCGAACCGCTGAATCTGTTTTATTTACATGCTGGCCGCCAGCACCAGATGCGCGATAGCGGTCGATTCGAAGCTCGCTTTTATCGATTTCGATATCTATGTCCTCGTCTTTGTCCGGCATGACTGCGACGGTGCAAGCTGATGTATGAATGCGCCCTTGCGATTCAGTTTTAGGTACGCGCTGCACACGATGCGCCCCAGCCTCGAATTTCAATTTGCTGTAGACATCGCGACCAGCCAAGCGCACGACAACTTGCTTGAAGCCTCCGATGCCCGTCGTATTGGCACTGACCAGCTCGTTTTGCCAACCTCGCGCGTTAGCGTAGCCGAGATACATATTGAATAGGTCCGCGCTGAACAACCCAGCTTCTTCACCACCCGTGCCTGCACGAATTTCTAAATATACATTTGCATCGTCGTTTGGGTCTTTTGGCAACAGCGAGCGTTGCAAAGTCTCAACCTGCGATTCAAGGAGCGGTGTCAATTCGGCAACGGTCTCTAGCGCGAGCGCGCGCATTTCCTCATCGTCTTCGTTGGCGAGGTCTTGCGCTTGCGTAAGGTCGTCTACGTAGGATCGATATAGCGTGAAAGCCGCGACAACTTGCTCAAGCTCGCTATATTCACGCGACAGCTGCGGAAAACGCACGCGGTCAGCAACGACTTCTGCTTCCGTTAGCAGTCTGCCAAGCTCTTCATGCCGATCGCAGATTTGCTCAAGTTTGCTTTGAAGGTTTTCAGAAAGGGCCATAGCTGGCACTTACACAGTGTCGAGTTCGTAGATTTCTTTAAGCAAGTGTAAAAAAGCTTCGTTGCCAGACGCTGTGGCTTGTCGAATCGAAATCGTTGGTTTATGGGCAAGCTGCTTGGTCAAATGATCTGCGAGTTGACTCATGACAGTGGCGGGATCGTCACCGGCATCAAGGTTCTTATGCGCTGTCTTGAGTGCTGTTGCGCGTATGGTGTCTACTTGAGTTCGGTAATTCGAAAGCAGCTTTGCTTCTAATTGGAGGCGACGTTTACGAACATAGCATTCAACGCCGTCGTCGATCAGCCGTTCCGCAATCGTGGTGAATTCCTGTCGTTTAGTCAGACTTTGGGAGATGATGGTCGAGAGATCGTCGACCGTGTGCAGGTAAACATCAGGTAGGTTGGCCGCTTTGGCTTCGACATCGCGGGGCACGCCTAAATCGGCAACGAACATAGCCCGGTGGCGCCGCAAGCGCGACGCGTTTGACAGCATTTTTTCGGTCACGATGGGTTTCGCGCTACCAGTGGAACTCACAACCATGTCGAAATTGTGGAGTTCATCGGCGATTTCATCGAGATTGATGACGCGACCCGCCAAGTCACTGGCAAGTATTTCGGCATTCGTTCGCGTCCGGTTTGCGATGGTGAAGCTCGTTATTCCCAACTCTCGAAGATATTTAGCGATGAGTTGAATGTTGGTTCCTGCACCAATGAGCAAGACGCTTTGTGTCGCAAACTCGGCGAATATCTGTTTCGCCATTGTTACGGCGGCGAAGGCTACGCTGACAGGCTCTGCGCCGATTTTGGTTTCGGTGCGGATGCGCTTAGCCGTTTGCAGCGTAAAGTCTTCAAGCAAACTAAGTTCTTTGCCTAACGTGCCGCTTTCTCGTGCGTGCCGATAGGCCAGCTTGAACTGACCTTGAATCTGAGGTTCACCTAAGATTTGGGAATCAAGGCCAGCCGCAACTCGCATCGCGTGGGCCGCAGCAGCGCGTCCCTTATGCACATAGCTTGCGAAGCTAAATTCTTCGATTGGGACTTGCCTTGAATGCGCTAACCACTGTTTGATGGATTCGATCCCATCTTCGTTTGCATAAGCGTGAATTTCGATGCGATTGCAGGTCGATAGAATGGCGGCTTCCGCCAAATCTGGGGTTTCGGCACGTAGCTCGAGCAAGGCTTGCGCTAGTTCGTCTTCTGCCACTGACAAACGGCCGCGCATGTCCAGTGACGTGGACTCATGGTTCAAGCCGTAAACTAGGAGCGGCATATCGACCTAGATAGCTTCAGATCCATCGCATTCAGTTGCCGAGTTAGGCTAATTCAAGGCGCAGGAGGGTTGTTGACACTCGTCGTAAGATGCAGTCGGCTTATATGTCTCTGTGCTTGCGCAATGGTCTCAGGCTGCGCTGCGCTACTCGGTTCCGACGCCCCCTCTGCCGGATTTCAGTATGACCTTGTCGGTCGTATGCGAATTCAAGCCGACGAGACAATTTTACGGCTAGATTTTTACTTAGCTTACGATGGCACTGTCACGAACGTCGAATTCTGGGGTCCGTTTGGCCTGGGTCGAACTAAACTGAGTTTGTCAGAAGGTCATTACGCCAAGATGGACGCTGAGGGCCGCCTGATCGAAATCAGTCCTCAGGACTTAGCGTTTCATATGCCAACTTCGCTGTGGCAAGTTGGCGGAGACTTGGGCAGGTGGCTGCTGTTGCAGCCGCTAGGCGCAACAAGCCCGAAAGCACTCGAAGGTTGGTCGTATGACGATATTGATGTGCAGGTTGAAGCGCACCAAACCATCGCGGACGAAGCGGTCTGTAAGCGTCTGCGTGTGGCGAGTGAGGACATTGAGGTACTTGTGCTGTGCGATCGCTGGCGGATTGCACCTAATTGACTGCGCACAAAACATACAACAGCTAGCAAGTCGCAAAATTAAAATTCGCGCCAGACCTGGTGGGGTGTAGCCAAGCGGTAAGGCAGTGGGTTTTGATCCCACCATGCGCAGGTTCGAGTCCTGCCACCCCAGCCAGCGCTAGCAAGGGAAAAGATTCGTGGGCGACTCGCCGGTCAGAATGTTCAGCGGCACATCCGTGCCACAACTTGCTTCACGAATCGCGCAAGAAGGCAACTTCATAATGGGTTGCGCTGAAATCGCCCGGTTTAGTGATGGTGAAGTAAGCGTCACGATCACCGACAACGTGCGCGGCATGGATATCTTTCTTATACAGTCCACTTGCGCGCCAACGAACGACCACCTCATGGAATTCATGATCATGGTCGATGCGTTAAAACGTGCGTCCGTTCAACGGATCACAGCGGTCATGCCTTATTTGGGTTATTCGCGTCAAGACAGACGTGCACCCATGGCGCGAGTGCCTATAAGCGCTAAGGTCGTTGCAGAAATGCTGTGTTTAGCAGGCATTGATCGCTTGATCACCGTTGACTTGCATGCCGAGCAGATTCAGGGTTTTTACGATGTCCCAGTCGACAATGTCTACGGTTCGTCTGTGCTCATCGGACACGCGATCAGCGAGGATTACGGCCAACGAGTGGTGGTTGTGAGTCCTGATATCGGTGGCGTTGTGCGTGCCCGCGCAGTCGCCAAACGACTCGGCAACGTCGATATCGCCATCATTGATAAACGCCGCGAACGGGCGAACGAATCCGAGGTGCTAAACATCATTGGCGAGGTGGACGATCGTGTCTGCATCATCGTCGATGACTTGGTAGATACGGCTGGTACGCTCTGTAATGCGGCTTCGGCCCTTAAAGAACGAGGGGCTGGCAAAGTCGTTTCTTACATTACACACCCAGTCCTCTCAGGCTCGGCGATCGAACGCATTGAAAACTCTGAATTGGACAGCCTAGTCGTTACAGATACCATCCCGCTCTGCGCAGCAGCGCAAAAATGTGCGAAAATTCACCAACTCAGCATGGCTGCTACGCTCGCGGAGACCATACGTCGCGTATGTGAGCGTGAATCTGTAAGTGCCTTATTTGTCTGAGTAGTTTCTTTCTTAACCCCGCCGTGTTGGTATTTGGGGTAATTCATGCAGGAGATTTAAGTTGGCAACGCAATTGACCTTAGAGGTTACGCCTCGAGAACTGACAGGGTCAGGATCAGTCGGTCGTATGCGGCGTAACGACGATGAAGTGCCAGGCGTGGTGTATGGCGCTGGCGCGGACAACGTCAATATCTCATTGTCTACGCGAGTTTTGTCGAAGGCGATGCAGAGCGACACCTTTCTCTCCCAGATCATTGAACTGCAGATGAATGACAACGCTGAGCGCGTGGTGGTTCGTGACGTACAACGGCATCCTGCCAATGAAGCAGTTACACATATTGACTTTTTAAGAATTCGCGAAGATCGGGAAATCCAGGTCGCCGTGCCAATTCGATTTGTCAATGAAGATAACTGCGTCGGTGTACGCCTTGGTGGTGGCACAATCACGAAGAATCTGATTGAAGTTGAAGTCAGTTGTCTACCAAGGGATTTACCAGAATCGATTGTGGTCGACATGGAGACCATAGACGTAGGCAGTGCTGTGCATTTGTCTGGATTGGCTTTGCCAGAAGGCGTAACCATCACTGGTCTCGGCACCAGCGACGACACCAGTCGCGACCTTCCAGTCGTGAGCGTTTCGATATTGCGCGCTCAGCTTGATGAAGAAGAGGCGGTTGAAGGCGAAGAGCTTGCAGTTACGGAAGAAGGTGAAGCAGTCACTGAGGAAGCGGGTGAAGCTGCTGCCACAGACGATGCTGCGGACGAATAACGTCCCTTGCTTTGGCAACACCCATTCGACTGTTGGTGGGGCTGGGCAATCCAGGTGAAACCTATCGACTGACTCGACACAATATTGGTGCCGTATGGCTTCGGGAGTTTGCGGCACGCTTCAATATTCCTCTCAAGCACGATTCGAGCAAGCGTGTCGAAGTAGGACGTGGCATGTTGCTTGGCCACGATATACGCATGCTGGTGCCCTCGACGTACATGAATCTCAGCGGCGAAGCGGTCGGTCCCTTTTTACGCTACTTTCGCATTGATCCGGATGAAATGCTCGTCGTGTATGACGATGTCGCGTTCGAACCCGGTCAAACTCGGCTTAAATTTGGTGGCGGACCTGGCGGGCACAACGGTTTAAAAAACTTGATTCAGCACATGAGTGGTGACCGTGAATTTGGTCGCTTGCGTATTGGCGTGGGCCACCCGGGTTCAGCTCATGAACTCATCGGTTTTCTGACTCAAGTGACCATGCCGGAGGCAGCTCGAGTGAACTCGCTTGCGAGTGCCTACCTAGATGACGAGTTGTTGGGTTGGCTGTTCAGCGGTCACTGGCAAAAAGCAATGACGAAGGTAAATTCGGTGCCTGACGCGGACCAAGTCGAGTAAGCACTCACGTGGGATTTAAGTGCGGCATCGTTGGACTGCCAAACGTTGGCAAGTCGACGTTATTCAACGCACTCACCAACGCATCAGTAAGTGCCGAAAACTATCCCTTCTGCACGGTCGAGCCCAATTTGGGCGTGGTACCCGTGCCTGATGAGCGACTTGCGCCACTCGCCGAGATTACGAACAAGAGCAAGGTCATTCCAAGCACCATGGAGTTCGTGGACATCGCTGGTCTAGTCGAAGGCTCGTCTCGAGGTGAAGGGTTAGGGAATCAGTTTTTAAGCCACATTCGCGACGTCGACGCCATTGCGCACGTCGTACGCTGTTTCGACGATCCGAACGTTAGTCATCTAACGGCGGACGGTCGCGATGCTGGTCATGATGTTGCGCTTATCAATATGGAACTCATTCTTGCGGACTTAGCCACCGCAGTTCGAGCCGAAGCGCATATGCGAAACATCGCCCGAGCAGGTACGCGGGATGACAAGGCACGTCTTGCCGCACTGCAGAAATGTGTTAATGCACTAGATGGCAACGAGCCATTGAGGTCGCTCAAGCTAGGTCCGAATGAGCTCGCATTTCTTTCTGACTACCGGTTTTTGACGTTGAAACCAGTTATGGTCGTAGCAAATGTTGGTGAGAACGAGGTGCATCGGGGTGGCGAAGCGGAATTCCTAGCAGAGGTCGCGGTCAAGGAGAGCGCTGCTTTCGTGCGGGTTTGTTCAAAACTGGAAGCCGAAATTGGGCAACTAGACACGGCACAAGAACGAGAGGAATTTCGCGAGATGGCCGATATGAAGGAGTCCGGGTTAGCGCGGGTTGTTCGGACCGGCTATCGACTACTGAACTTGCACCATTTTTTCACCATTGGTCCTGACGAGGTGCGAGCATGGACTATTCCTATTGGGGCGACCGCACCCACTGCCGCAGGAAAAATCCACACGGATTTCGAGCGAGGATTCATTCGTGCCGAAGTTGCAGATTTCGATACGTTTGTTGCGAATGGCGGCGACGCAGGTTGTCGAAAGCTGGGCTTGATGCGTTCGGAAGGCAAGGATTACGTCGTGGCGGACGGTGATGTCGTGCATTTTTTGTTCAACGTCAAGCCGGACTGATCGCGGCTCGCGAACGCATAGCCATAAAAAAGTGCGGGCAAGCCCGTACCATGTTTTAAAAACGATTTCGAACTCGCAAGCTGAACCAGCGTGGCCTGTTAGGTCGAGCTCCTAACGGACGATGGGCAACGATGGCTTGTTCGTTTAGAAGATTGCCCAAGATCAGCTGCACTAAAGTTTGTTCACGAATTTGCCAGCTCGTAGTTACATCCACGGTCGAAACACTATCTGCATGCAAGCCTTGTTCAACGGGTCCGTTGCCTGGTTCTTCCCGCATGGCTGCTTGTTGCCTTAACGCAAGATCTATTTCCCATGCACCGTGTGAAAGCCCTAGATGAAGCTGCGCTCGATGTTTGGGTAGATACGGCAAATCATCGTTTTCTTCCACCGATCCCCATTGAGAAAAACTCGATAGGAAGCTCGTTAAAAACGCAGATTGCGTATACGTGTACGTCAAACCCGATTCAATTCGCAGACCATTCACTAAGTCGTGCCAACTATTTGCGCTGAACTCCAATCCCGAAATATCCACTTCGCCACCATTGAACGACTGGCCAACCTCGCATCTCACATCGCTGACTCGACAGCGACCCAGCAAATTGTCGTAGTTACTTTGAAACCTCAGTGCTTCCAGTTGTAGATTTGGTTGGTCTAGCCGTAGACCAGCTTCAAAATTGAGGCTGCGCTCAGGGTCAATATCAGTTGCACCAGGGCCGGCCGGGGAAAATCCTTTATATACGCCTGCCAACAGGGCAAGCGTGTCGTTTACTTGCCAAACCAAACCACCACCAGGTGACACCACTGATTGATCGTTCTCGCGGTTACTCTGTTTGAGCAGATCGTTGTATTCGCCATCGATTGATTCCACGCGAACGCCTGCGTTGAAACTGAAATCGCCCCAACTGATTTCGTCCGCTATGTAAATGGCATTTGCGTCGCTCCGCGCACGCCGCCATCCCGATAGCGATCGCTCAACACCATCCCAAACGAGATCGCCTCCGGTCATCAAGTAACCACGTGGTCGACTGTTTCGTCGTACGGTATCTCGATGTAGGCGAATAGCTATGGTGAGTAAGTGTTGGGCGGCACCCCAATCGGCTGTCACTGTTGCTGTACCTTGTACCCCATTGGAATCAAAGGTGCGATCAGCGCCGGTAACTTTGAATGTTTGGGAATCGATTGGCATCGAATCGACCGTGCCGACGAGTAGGGCATACTCTTGAGGAAACTCGAGCGGGTTAGTAAGAATGGCCTGTAATGAAGCACCTTTGAAAAAACTGCCGAGTTTGTTCCAGTCTCGTTCGAAGCGGTTTACGTAGGCTTTGAAATTGAATAAAACGTTTTCAACTGCGACACCGTAATTGACATGAATGTTGTAGTGGTCAGAGTTGAACCTGGCAAGTTTTGATGCACTATAGCGGCGCGTAGGGTGTGCACGAAAGTCGGCGTCTGTTAACCCGAGGTAAGTTTCATGGGAGTCTTCATCTGCGAATGCAAACTTCACCGTCAGTTGTTGGTTGTCATCGTTGGTGGGTTGCCAGCGCAATTTGAGACAAATGTCATTTCGATGAAAGCCCGTGTCCTCACCAGTGTCAAGCTCTTTGAATCCTTCTGTACCGTAACTTAGTCCTTCTAGCAGCACATTCACATTGGAATCGCCGAGTGGTCCGCCAAATGCACCCTGGACTTTGTAGAAGGCATTCGAACCGTAACTGACGTCAATTTCTTGCAATGATTCATTTGGGACTTCACGCGTTAACAAATTGACCGCGCCACCGATCGTATGTGGTCCAGTCTGAATTGCGGCGGGACCTTTAAGCACTTCAACACCGCTCATTCGGCTGATATTAGGGACGTAATAGGCGGATGGTGCGGAGTAGGGTGCCGGTGCAACTAGCACACCGTCTTCCATAAGCGTGACTTTCGAGCTTCGGTTCGCTGCGGCACCTCGTATGCCGATGTTCGGCCGAAGACCATAGCCATCTTCTTCTTTGACATACACGCCGGGTACCACGGCTAGAACCTGATGCAGGTCAGAGTAATCAAACTGGTCTAGTTCATCGGTTTGGATGCTGTCATGTGAACCAGCTATCGATTCACTATTCCCAATGACGAGCACCTGCTCGATTCGGTCCTTGGTTTTGGGGTCTTCTTCGTTAGCTTCCGTTTCGGCGATACAGTGTGAACTAGCTAAGCCTATCGCGAACGCTGCAACCAAATGCAAAGTTGCGGAACGGAAATCGTCAAGCATTTTTGAATGTGTTCTAGAAACTCAATATAAATGATAATGATTATCAATATCAAATCAATATGAGTTTCCTGCTTAGCTAGGTCTAAT
This sequence comes from Gammaproteobacteria bacterium, assembly GCA_009841635.1. Lineage (GTDB taxonomy): Bacteria > Pseudomonadota > Gammaproteobacteria > Pseudomonadales > Azotimanducaceae > Bin55. The sequence goes on along the minus strand of VXLJ01000025.1, from coordinate 97,444 downwards.
CACTCGTATCGATTCACCTGAGCACGAATCGTATTAGCTGGGATGAGATTGACAGTCACAAACCTGCGTATGGGGTGTTTATTGTCGGGTGTATTCAGACGCCCTGGGACTTTCGTGCCAAGCGGAGAAAAGCTGAAGTCGAACGAGCTGAATGTGGTTAGTTCATCCAGTCATTTGCGCGCGATTTAACTCGCCAGATGCCATCGCCTTCATAAGACGCGATGTTCTCTAACGGCACAGCCGGCACACCCCCACCTCCTCGTGGTACCGAACCTGTCGGTAGCATCGGCAAGTCGTACTTTTGCCACCATGGCGGTTCGGCGATGACGTCACCAGTTACTGACCTTTCGCCAAGATTCCACTCTTCAAATATGTCGGCGTAAACGGGACGCCGCGAGAGCACGAATTCGTTTGAGTCCATGATCCATTGGTTGGTCACTTCTCGCATACCGTCAGCCGGGTCATCGTCGCTGTCCATTGGCATTCGAAAAACGCCATCCATGCCACAATTGATGCGCTCAGCACCATGCTTGCCAGCGGCAGTCCAGCGCATGTGGCCACGTTTTCTGCTGCGATTGAAATCTTGCACGACGGCTTTGCGTATTCGCTCGCCTTCGTGAATTCCAGCTGAGTGCACAACCCAACCATGACAGAAGATCACATCTCCTGCCTTGCCGCAAAACTCAATTGGCTGCACCTCAGTTTTAATGCGATCCATAGCTGCTTCAGACGTTTCACCCGCCACCCAGTTGTATGCCTGTTGCGAAGTCGGATAGAGTCGTTGCGGCGAGGAGGGGAAGATTGTGAAACCACCGGAGCGCGGTTCTACGTCTTCTAAGTACGTGACCACTTGCATTTCGGTCAAGCTCTGATCCATGTGTGGTCCAAGCTTCGTGGCTGGATCATCGGGTAGGCGAGGGAAGACAGCATAAAGCCCTCGATTTCGACATGGCAATTTGATCGGGCCGCCTAATAGCGCTTCAATCATGTACAACACATTGGGATGCGCCGAAGTCACCCTTACGAAAGCAGGGTCATGACCAATGCCATGCCAGCGCCAAACATCGTTGCCGATATCACGTGTCAGTTTATGGGGTAGACGCCCAATCCGCTCGCCTTGATTCGCGCCGACCCGCTCTACATCTAACCCGGGCCAAGGGCTATCTCCCATCCAGTTAGCAGCGAGCGAATAACGGTTTTCCTTTGGCCAGTGTCGACCCGGCGAAACCCACGTCTGCGGCTTACCCGGATCCAACTTTGCTGCCTGTGCGGGTGGTTGCAGCCACCACAGATCTAGAAATGGTTTGAATAGATTGGGGTTAATGAGACCCCTTTTAATGACGTAACCTTGTTCACGAAATTGCGTGATTTCGTCACTCGTCAAGCCAAGACTATCTGCTCCAGGTGGGTCTTTGTCAGGGGTTAGCGCGAGTGGTAAGTGAACAGCTGACGTCTTCGTGCTGAACGCCAGTTCTGGGTCGCGAGGCGGTGGAATTGGCGTATCGCTGTTTTGAGATTTCATCTTGGATCGCCTCGCATGCATAGCGAGCTCATAGTTTAGTGCAACTTAAGCAGGCGGCTCCGCCGGGTCCATGCAAACGGTTCGTGATTCGTCATGCTGAATTCCCCACGGAGCACGCCAGCACGTACACACACCACGGTGGGACGGTGTCGATATGTGGCTGAGGGTGCGGCACGTTACCTTGGATTTTGATACATTGTCCGGCCAGGTCTAGGTAGATGTCCTCTGCGAACAGACCAACATACAGTTCGGGACGGTAGCTATTTGGCCCAAGCGTCGAGAATTTCAAGGGTGAATGAAAAAGCTCTTTAGGTTGAGTATCGTCAGGTAGGCCCTTGGTTAGCCAATTGGTTTCACTTGCCGCAAACCACCAGTTGTCTTTGTTGCATATTTCAACGTGTCCGGCACCGAGTGCCGCTGCGCCAAATGCGATGTTCGACATGAGCACCGAGCCGGACGCTTTCCCACTGGGGAACATGGCTCGTGCTTGCTCGCGAATGAATAGCAATGGATCGTTAACCAGCTTCATGGTTCAACTCAACTTCAGATGTCTGGACGTCCCGATGTCGCCGCGTATTAGTATTGGTGCGCTGAAGAATATTCGAACGTGAATGAGTGTGGCGGCCTTCCGCTGGTCATGTTCAGATTCGTTGTCGACTCCTTTAGCTTAGAACCTACATAGCGGGGCAATGTCGCGGCCTTCTCGTCTCGAAGAGGCGGAAACTATTTAAGCCGAATCGTGTCCTCTCTGCTAGTCATTTCAAAGCGTCATCCCTGGAATCAAAAACAAACAATATGAGCCTTTCTGTCGCGTTGCACAGCTTTATACGACTCGAGTCAGCTGGCGGCATACTACTTCTTGTCGCCACTGCGCTAGCCATGATTGCGGCAAATTCGCCGTTGTTGTCGACTTACGAGCTGCTGCTAGCTACGCCAGTCGCCATCACCATTGGTGAGACGGGCATCGATAAACCCCTTCTTCTGTGGATCAACGACGGTTTGATGGCGGTTTTCTTCTTTCTCATAGGCTTAGAGATTAAGCGTGAGATATGCGAAGGAGAACTTTCATCTATCGACCGAATCGCTTTGCCTGCCATTGGCGCAACGGGCGGTATCTTAGCGCCAGCGACGATCTATGTCGTGTTGAATTGGTCGAATACCCAAGCAATGGATGGATGGGCGATTCCCGCAGCCACGGACATCGCTTTCGCGCTAGCTTTGCTTAGCGCATTTGGCGCGCGCGTGCCGGTTTCGCTTAAGGCTTTCTTGCTTGCGCTAGCAATCTTTGACGACCTCGCCGCGATTTTGATTATCGCGGTTTTCTATACGACAGATTTGTCCATAAGCATGTTGGTAGTTGCCTTAGTAGGCTTAGGCATCGCGTTGCTCTTTAATCGTCGCGGTGTCGTAAACCTAGCACTATATGCGTTCATTGGCGTCGTGGTTTGGATCGCGTTGCTTAAGTCTGGCGTGCACGCTACGCTTGCCGGCGTATTGATTGCATTCACTATCCCTATGAATGGTCAAACAGGGCAGTCGCCACTCAAGCGATTGGAGAGAGATTTACATACACCCGTGGCGTTTATTGTGCTTCCTGCGTTCGCGTTCGCGAACGCCGGAATTTCGTTCGCGGGGTTGAGCTTCACGGATTTTGTTGATCCCGTGACTGTAGGTATTGCGCTCGGACTCTTTCTTGGAAATCCCATTGGGATTCTCAGTTTAGTTGGTTTCGCCGTGCTGGTGCGTTGGGTTGAACTGCCCGAGGAAATTACGTGGCCTCAATTGATCGGCACCGCATTCGCCTGTGGAATTGGCTTCACGATGAGCCTGTTTATTGCTAGTTTGGCCTTTGAACACGGCGACGGAACGTATTGGGTAGCCGACAAACTTGGTATTTTGCTTGGTTCGTTAGCATCCGCTGTAGCAGCAACGATTTGTTTGAGTTTGGCTTTGCCTAAGAAGCAGACACTGCACTAACTTCATGAAAAACGCGTGGACAAATTTGTCCATATGCCTTACAAGCGTCTTCTACCGGGACTGAGTTGCCGAGTCATGTAGCTGCGCTTCGCCAATGAGGTGTATAGGCGAGCGAAAGCTGATTTAGTCTGTTTCGTACATCGATTTCATGTCTTTTACGCTCTTTTTGATGAGTCGTTTGAGAACTGATTTATCGATATCATCGAGTTTGTTAATGTAAAGGCAAGATTTGCTGTGTTTGTGCTTGCCCAGTTTTTCTAATAAATCTTGGTAATCGGAAAAACCAGGCATGATGTACACGGTTAGCGATTGCTTACGCGGCGCAAAACCGGTAAGGAAGAAATCACCCTCGCGCCCGCTTGCATATTTGTAGTGGTAGGTCCCAAAACCAACCAAGGATGTCCCCCACATCACCGCTGGGTTCCCGGTGATTTCCGTCATTAATGAGAGCAACTCGAAAGAATCGCGACGTTTGACGTCGTTTTGGACGCTGTTTAGGTAGGCTTCAACGTCACCTTTATTCGCGACAGTCTTATTTTGAGAGCTAGTCACTCGGCACGCCAACCTTTGGGCGCAGCCAATTTCCGAGCCAATAGTCAAGACTCGTATAGCGACCGCCACCTGTAAAGAGCAAAACCAGCAAGAACAAGAAATAGGTGATTGCTAACTGCATGCCATTGTTCAAAATCGTCATGCTGCCACTGCTAGTTAACCAGCGGTAATCACCATGTTCGCGCATGATTCGGCGGATTTCCTGCTTTTTCTCCTGTGCTTCTATGACGCGCTCATTGGCAAGCCAGCTGTTGCCATCCGATAGGGTTAGCCAGCCGTTTTCGCCGTGAACGGCAAACGCAGCGACTAGCATCGCAATCATCAAAGGAATGCAAACGAGGCGCGTTAGCCAGCCCAAAACCAACAGAATGCCGCCGGCGAACTCAGCAAGCGCAACGAGAAACACACTCAATACGGGTAATGGGAAACCCATGCTCTCGAACCAAGATGCGGTGTTGTCAAATCCAACGAACTTGGTGTAACCCGCTTGGAGCATCACCGGCGCGAGATATAGTCGCGCGAACAGTGGCGGAATGCCATCTACTGGCTTCAAATACCCGAGTACCTGACACCAGATGGAGGCAATTTTCTGAGCTAGGTGCGCCACGTGACTGCCTCCTGTCGAACTCACAAATGCAAGTGGTAGCTACGGTTGGACTTGAACCAACGACCCCAGCATTATGAATGCTATGCTCTAACCAGCTGAGCTACGTAGCCACCGTCGTGAAGCGGAATTATCGACAAGCTAAGCGCTGGTTGCCGCCGATCTTGCTCGATTAGCCGCGACCGTTTCTTGCATGCCGTCCCACTCACTCCAATGATCGCAAAGTTTGTCGATGGCGACCTGCCATGGGTTGTAGCCGCCCGGATAGTCATAGAAACCACCAAGCCATTCCCTATCAGGATGATCACTGTCGCCCAGTACGCGCGCGCCACCGGGTCGATCACGGCGGATACGGAAATACACATTCATGCGTGGGTCGGACCATTCGTTGCGCGAGCCTCCATGTGGGCACGCGTGCAGTGCGATGACAACATCTCCTACATCGAGGAGAATCGGTGCTGGATTGATGAATTGGTTGCCGTTGTACTCGGTTGCATGCTTAAGCGCAATCTCACGTATGGGGTAAGGAAGTGGTGTCATTGATACGCCCCCATTAGGCAAACGCGACAAACGCGGCCAACCTTCACCCTCCGGTCCAACGACCCCGCCAGAATCGCGTTGCATTTGGAAGAATGCTTCCACATCCTCGTGAACTCCCCGCAGCAAACATAGATTGCCGCGTCCAAATTCCGTTTGATCGTTGAGTGCGACGCCGACGAATGCGGTGAAGCTGCCTAACGACAACGTGCACTCAGGATCTTGAAACAAGGGCGTGAGATTTGCCCCGGAAACTGTCGCATCGGCCGCCCCGAAATGCTCCGTGCGCGGGCTATGTAAGTCATCGATTTCATCGGCAGTCTTGGGTAGCGGTCCCGACCATAAACCGTCTAAATGTGGGTGCCAGCCGTAGTTTGGTGTAGGTTGCTTTTCATTAGGATACAGAATCGCGGCAAACCCTCGTTCAGGCGGGTCGTACGGACCGATTGTGGTACGCAAGATTTGGCCGAGAATGCTCTTATTGACCAAATCGGGCAACGCTGACGATGTCTGTATGTCGTGGTAGCCGCGGCGTAGCCCATTCCGACCCGCAAACATGTGAATGGTTCGTCGAGCTTCGAATGTCAATTCATCTGGGACGACGTCCTTGAGCACGATGAATCCATCTTCATACAGCGTCTGCTTTTCGTCGGCCGTGAGTTCTGGGTTAGTTCGCATAGTCAAACCTAATAGATGAGCGCCTGGACGCTCGGTTACGGCATGTAGGGCGTTGGGCTCGGTCCGAGTTGCGTTTTCAGTTGAGCCTGAGCTAATTCAACAAACTCGCACATCAATGGTCGTGTGTCGCGAGGATCGATGATTTCCTCAATATTGAATGCTTCAGCCGTCTTGAATGGCGAGGACAAGGCTTCAAGTTTTTCCTCGATTTCTTGCTGTTTAGCTTCGGGATCTTCTGACTCAGCAATGACGCGTCGATACGCAGCCGATACACCGCCTGAAATATGCATCGATCCCCAATGTCCTGACGGCCAAGCGACGCGCTTAAACATGCCACCAGGGCGGTCGTGGCACTGGCCTGCAACACCATATAGCTGCCGAATGATGGTGGTAAACCATGGCACACGGGTCCGCAAAGTCGCGCAAATCATCTTTGCGCCCGCTCGAACGATGCCTTGCGCTTGCTGTTCTGGTCCGACCATAAAGCCTGGCTCATCGGCTAGATAGAGCATTGGTAAATGGAATGTATCGCATAGCTGTAGAAAACGTATGACCTTGACACCAGCGGTGACATCCATCGAGCCACCAATGCGATTTGGGTTGTTAATCATGACGCCGACTGGGTAGCCGTGCATGCGTGCCAAACCGACGATGCGCGAACGACCGTAGTGAGGGGTAATCTCGAAGAATGAATCGTGATCTAGCACCGCTCGAAGAATGCGTCGCGGGTTGTAAGTGCGCCGTTTTTCGCGAGGGATGGCGGATAGCAGCGCTTCTTCCCGTCGGTTCGGGTCGTCGCTAGTGTCCCCACGAGGTGGCAATTCCCAGACGTTGGCAGGCAGGTAACTTAGGAACTGCCTAATCATGTCGAAGGCTTCTTCTTCTGTTTCGGCGAGGTTGTCTACGGTCCCGCTTTCAAAGACTTGTGACCGTTCGTCGCCTAAATCCTCTTTGGAGATATCGATACCGAGTGCCGCTTTTACCACAGGTGGTCCGCCTGGGAAGAGTTGACTGATTCCTTTCACCATCACATTGAAGTGCGCCAAACATGCATCTACGGCGGGTAATCCCGCGACAGAACCCAGAATGGCACCGACGACCGGCACTTCGCAAAGCAGCTTTTCAATACCCGGTGTAACGGGGTTGGTGGGGATGTAGGTTCGACCGATGTTTTCAAAGGTTTTGACACTTCCACCTGTGGCATCCAGAAGGCGAATGAACGGCAGCCGCCACTCTGCGGCCATGGTTTGGGCGTGACCACCTTTGTTGCCGATTGAGCCGTCTGCGGAACCGCCTCGAACGGTGAAATCTCCCGCAGTTACGACGGTGGTTCGCCCGTCGATCTTCGCCATGCCAATGACCATGTTAGATGGCCGTACATGTTTGAGCGTGTTGCCGTCATACGTGGCCGCACCTGCTAATTGGCCAATCTCTTGAAACTCGTTGTTGTCGGCGATAAGTCGGATACGTTCTCGAACTGTGAGCTTGCCGCGTCGCCGTTGTTCGGCAATGCCAGCCTCGCCACCCATCTCTTCAGAGAACGCTTTACGTCTCTCAAGTTCGTCGACCTCACGTTGCCACACCATTTAGTGATTCCTCAAAGTGATTCGCGATTTAATCATCACAGCTGAGTGATGTATCAAAACCCAACTGTGCCACTCGGATTCGCACCTCATAGCACTTCTGATTAAGGTCATCGCGCCGAGATTCTGCCTCGTATCGTCGCTGCCGAGCCTGATCGATTTCGCTGTCCATCATACGAATCTGTAATCTGATTCTATTTCGTTCGCTGTCGGGTGTATCGGAATCTTGAAGTTTCCGCTCAGTACTGTCTATCTGTTTTTCAATTCTGGATATGGTGCTTGTTTCACTTAAGATCTTAGCTTCATTTTGAAAAACGTTGAAAGTCGCGACGTAAAGATCTCGACCAGGTTGATAACCCAATAAAAATGCTTGTTCATGTGTTTGTGGACAGGCGTATTGGTATTGCTTACCACGTCGACCTTCTGCATAACCGTTGTCTTTGGTGCAGTAGCTTTCAGCACCTTTAAGGCGACCTTGCTCGTATGCGGTGCGGTCTACGGCGACATCGTAGCGATCGCATGTTTTTTGGTATTCGTCCACGGCCGCCGTAGGCTGCCCCTTGGAACCGTCCATCAAACCTTTCGCGTGCCAGTCGATGTACAAACATTCCTCCTCGGACAACGCAGCGCATCCTACGAGCGCTAATCCGCAAATTGCAAAAGCGGTTACACGAACCCATGGTTTTAGCTGATAACACATTGAGAAGATATTTCTAATCACGAACCCACCATATCACTCCGATTGGTATTGCAATTAAATCGAATCAGCTTGAACATGCACGATAGAAGGTGTACGTGAGAGGGTTGGTTTCGTGCCATAACGACTGGTTACATAATTTGTCCAACGAAGCTAAACACTCTCAGGAATAGAAACATGGCGTTACAAGGGTTGGCACACGTTTCTGGCCAACAAGCAATCGAAATCAACGGTGTTCTTCGGAACACCTACATCATGCTTGGTTTATCCATTGGATTTGCGGCATTCGTGTCGTTCGTCGCGATGGTATTGCAAATCGGCATGATGAATTTCTTTATCTATCTGGCTGGCTTTTTTGGCCTCAGCTATGCAGTACAGAAAACTGCGGACTCGGTCTGGGGACTTGTGTGGTCGTTTGTGTTCGCAGGCTTTCTTGGCCTGGCTATGGCACCAATTCTTGGCTATTACCTCGCCGTTCAGCCTTCGTTGGTGGTGCAGTCGTTCGCATTGACATCGGCAGTCTTTTTCGCACTTTCTGCTTACACCATCGTGCGTCGAACTGACTTCAGCTGGCTGGGGAGTTTCTTAACGGTCTCGTTTTTCGTCATCATAGGCATCATCGTCTTGAGCTTCTTTGTCAACATGAGCCTGTTTGCGATGATCATTTCGGCGTTTATGGTTGTCGTGGCGTGTGCCCTTATCTTGTATCAAACTAGCGCGATTGTGCTAGGTGGCGAACGAAATTACATCATCGCGGCGAATCAGCTCTTCGTGTCGTTCTACATTCTGTTTTTAAATCTCATTCAGCTTTTAGGGATTTTCGGGGGCGACGACTAGCGCTTGCGCCTAGCTTCCCGTTTACAGAACTAGCCTGGCCGCGGCGACGCAGTTGCGACCTTAAATAGTGAGTTGCCGATACGCAAATTGCAACGCGTTCGGCAGCTCTTCCGTGTCCTCAATAACCCAGTACTGATCGGCACGGCACATGCGGCGTAAATAGTCGTGGCCTGACACGTCGACGGTCACGCAAAATACTTGGATGCCTTTTTCCGCAGCTTCCTGAATCGCTCGGGCGGTATCTTGAATGCCATATTCATGATTACCTCGGTCGGGTCCATAGTCACTGTCTTGGGGAAAACCGTCGCTGATCACTAGCAGCACTTTTAACGCACTACCCGTTGCGCCAAGCTTGTAGACGGCGTGGCGAATCGCAGGCCCCATCCGAGTTGAACGCAGCGGTTTCATAGCAGCGATAGCGTCCATCGTTTGTCTGTTAAGCGTTTCATTGAATTCCTTCGCCACATGTATCTCTACGCATTCTCGTCCGTAACCTGAAAACCCATAGACGCTGTATAGATCGCCAAGATCTTCTAGCGCTGCTGCCAATAGCAGCACCGATTCCTTCTGGACATCGATGATCTTGCGTTGCGCTTCAGTTTCCCTTTGTTCCGGATCGAAATCGAGTCCCCCGTGAAGATATGGATCATCGAAAGGATCTTCCGCATCTTCTGCTAACGATTTAGGTTCCGGTTGTACGATAGGGTCGTCAGTAGATGCGGACAAATCGACGAGCAAACAGGCACTGACATCTCGTTGGGTCCGATCCACGCGACTGTAAACATGCTCGGTTGGCGAAATCTTCGCTTTCAAGTCGGCGCGAGCCTCAACGATGGCGTCGAGATCGAGCTCATCGCCGTCGATGCTGTGCGAAATTCGACGCAGACCGATGGGTTTGACTTGCTCGAATCGCTTGCGGACTTGTGGCAGGAACGGGCGGATGGCCTTTACGAGTTGCGTGGTAGATTCTTGCAGGTCATGTTCTTGGCGAATTTCATATACCGAGCACCATGCTTTGAGCCAGGTTTTGTGCAGGTAATCCCACTCGTCGTAGCGGAAATGTGCACTATCGACGATACGATTGGCGCGATAGTTCGACAACACCGACCGTTCTAGGTCGATTCGACGCTGCAATTGGTCGCGTTCCTGCTGGACCTCGACGGCTGTTTCCCTCAAGTTACCGTCTAGTGAGTTTTCAACTTCTGCTTCGGTCGCTTCGATAGCTTCGCCAAATGTGAATGCTTGAAGTTCGGCATCCAAGTCGTTGAGTTCTTGTTCCCAATCTTCTAATCTGGCGGCCCGCTGAAGGACGGGCAATACGACATTCTCTTGCAGGGTGCTTTCCATATGCTGGGCCGCATTTGCTGGAACCTGTGCGCAAAACGCTTCATAGCATCGAATCGTCGCTTCCGCTGCCGCATAAACCGTTGCATTAGTTGCGAGCACGGGTTCCACGAGTTCGCGAATCCGATAAGGCATTTTTTGTGGTTCTTGGAGATTTGCTTCAAGTACCGTGAACTCGGTGAACGGGCTATCCGCAGGGAACAATGGGAGCGACGCGAGGCGATAAGTCTTGTAACTGCGACGTAAGCGCAAAGCACCGGGAAATTCGGCCGTGATCAAGTTTGCGACGCGGGTTTCTTCGAGCAGGAAAAAGAGATAGCTTGCGAGTCCCGGAACTGGGAAATGCTGGTAAAACAGCTCGATGTCAGGCAGCCGGTGCGCGGTAGGCAAGGGTCGAACGGCGAGGTAGTTGAACCGAGCACGTGCCTCGTCGATAGCGAACGTGAGCGTGTCGTATCGTCTAAATGCCAGTTGCTGCAACACGGCCCAACGAAAGGCATTTCGATTGGATTCGAAATCGGTGAAGAAATCGAATTCGGCAGGCAGGAAGAGTTCGTTCAGGCTTGACGTGCTAACTGCGCGTTCACGCTCATCAACTCGAAATATGGGAACTCGCTGAGATAAACCTTGCGCGAACAGCGCAAGCGATCGCTCGATTTCGTTAAGAGCGGTCAAGGCCAGACGACGTCGACAATGTCTGCAATGGCTTGTTGTACCTCCTCGTCGTCCGACAATGCGTGCACGAGCGCGGCATCTGCTGCCTGGCGCGGCGCAACGCCCTCCCGCATAAGCGTTCCTGCATAAACCAATAAACGTGTGCTCACGCCTTCTTCGAAGCCATGTTCGCGCAGGTTGCGGATGTGCAAACCAACCTTAGCTAGTGTGGTCGCCTGTGCTGGGTCGATGCCGCTCTCCACACGAATGATCTCGGCTTCCCGCTCTAGCGACGGATAATCGAATTGCAGACACATGAACCGTTGACGAGTGCTAGGTTTTAGGTCTTTAAGAATGCTCTGATAGCCTGGGTTGTAAGAAATCACCAACAGAAAGTCAGGATGTGCGTCTAGCACCTGGTTGAGTTTGTCGATTGGCAGAATGCGTCGATGGTCAGTCAATGAGTGGATTAACACCGTCGTGTCTTTGCGTGCTTCGACGATTTCATCAAGATAGCAGATGCCGCCATGACGCACCGCTGAGGTGAGCGGACCGTCAATCCAGTCGCTTGAATCATTGACGAATAGATAGCGACCAATCAAATCGGTTGACGTCAAATCCTCATGGCAACTGATCGTGGTTAACGGTCGTTCGACGGCTGCATTGACCAGTGCCTCATCATTGAAGATCCGCCACGCCATATGCTCGACAAAACGCGTTTTGCCGCAGCCGGTCGGACCTTTTAATAAAACTGGCAGTCGCTGGGAAAACGCCGCAAGAAATAGTTCTACTTCATTGCCAAGCGGCAGGTAATAGGGCGCTGCAGCACCCGCTGAAGCCACTACGGAACGAATATGTCGCGACCGTGCCGGTAATTCCCGAACGTCTGAGAAGCATTGCGATTGACAAGATTCCGCCGCCGCATCGGATGGTGCAAGCTGCGAACCTCGTGCTCGATTTCCGTCAACTGCTTACCTGATTCTGGGTCGATAATCGCTTGAAATCGATACTGATGCTGGTCTGATTCTTCCGTGATTAAGCCTTGTTCAACCAACTTTCGGTGAGGCTTTGAAAAGTTTGAGACGTAGATTGCGACATGGTGACCGTCGTACGCTGCGATAGGTTCCGTAGTTTCGGTGAATCTGAATGTTTGGTTGTAACCCATCGAAACTTCTGCATATTTCGTGCCGTTATCCTCAATGGTGTGCGCGGGTGAGTCAAAGACTTCGTTGTAGAACCTTGCGATACCCTCGCAAGTGCCTACTGGAACTTGCATATCGCCGTAGGCGATTCCGAGAGCCATAGCAGACGATTCATCAGCTTCATGGATGCGCAATGCATTGCCCCATGGGCACGTGACATGGATGCAATCGTCGTCGATACGCCAAGCGTATTCGGTGCCGTCCATCCAACGCTGAATGGACGTAAGACGCCGCTGAAGATCTTCAAGATTTGGTTCCATGATGCCAATGGTGCCGCGGAACTTCTGCGCCGTGTTTTTTGGCAGGTGAAACTGCTGCTCACCAGCGTTGATCCACATGTTGAACGTGCCAAAATCCATATAGGGATCACGCGTAAAACCGAGTCCGGTCACGTAGAACAGCGCGGCTAGCTGTTGGTCAGGCACTGTAAGGTTGAAGTGTTCCATGTTTTGGATATTGCCAACGTCTTCGACGCTGCGATCGAAAGTTCGTTCAGACTTCATGCTGGATTTGACCCTCTAGCGCTCGATCGATGTTTGTCTCGCCGTTGCGAGCAAACTATCCCTTATGCGCTGGCTCGTTGTTTTGAGCGGACTATCTTACTAGTGACTTCGGCTAGCTGATATAGCAGGACTGTGCCCCTTTTATGCGGCCTGGGTGGCCTGTAACCGTGAGTTCGGTCGTATCGGACCCTGCTTTCGAAGCAGTGCAAGTGTGTAGCGCTCGAGTTCCTCGCGACTTGCTTGCGGATCCCATGGTTCGGCAAGGGGTTGCTTAGCATCCCACGGTGTATCGCAAAACACTTCAATCCCATTGCGCTCAGGGTCGTGAAAGTAGATGGACCAAGTATTGCCGTGCGTGACGGGTGCGACGCGGCCGACGTCTGGATTGCTTGTCAGTTCGTGATAGAGACGATGGATCTCGTCCAGCGACTCAACGCGAAACGCAAAGTGGCTCACCGGCGAAGGTGCTTCAGTTTCCTCTTTTGACTCTGCGATGGCAAGTTGGTGATGTTCATCTTCCAGTTGCGTCAAAAACGCCATCTTTTCACCCCGGTCTGATATCTTGAAACCGAGTGACGCTGTGTAGAACTTCAGCATCTTGTCGAAGTCATTGACCCTAAGAAACGCATGAGACCAAGTGAGTGGCATAGCACAGAAACGAGATGTTGGTGAGAAAACTGATTCTAGCGTTTCGGATGGTCATTGGCGTGGTCGGCCTAGCTCATTCGTAATATGCCTCTATGTCTGAACCCCAAGCATTCGAAGACTTATTGCTTGCTATCGTCGCGCCAATTCTGGACGCGTTGAAGGTCTTCGAACGTAGCTCGCGCTATCTTGGCCCAAGCACGATGGAAACCGTGCGCAACCAATTGCTCGACACCCGGCGCGGATTGCGGGACGCCTCCGCCAACCTAGACGAGTCTATATGGCCGCCAGCAGCCGTACCTATTCGCGATGCGGTTTCAGCGGCCTATGGGCACGCGCTTCGAAGTCTTGAACGACTAGCGGAGGCTGACGGATCCGCTAATGATTTGATGCCTTTGTATCGAGCGTTAGGCGCTCGAGCGCCGATGTGCGAAGCGATTTACCCTTTAGCGCAACATTTCAGCTTGGTCCATCGTTTCTTTCTCGACCATGAAAAGCAAGAGGTGCCTCGACTTTCTCAAGCATCGACGGCCGAACCCGTGGGCTTTAGTGGGGTGCACCACATTGCCAACGATCGCAAGCAACGTGGCGGCTATTCCATCTATGTGCCAGAGTCTTTCGATCCGGCGAGACGCTATCCGGTCGTATTTGCGCTGCATGGCGGGAGCGGGCATGGGTCGAGTTTTCTATGGTCATGGATTAGGACGTGCCGAACCGAAGAGCTGGTGTTGGTCAGTCCAACCTCCGTCGGTGGGACTTGGGCGATCATGGGCGAAGATCTCGATACGCCAAACTTGCTGCAGATGCTGGAATCCATGGCGCGCTTAGTGCAAATCGACGAGACCAAGCTATTACTAACTGGCATGAGCGACGGGGGCACGTTTACCTATGTGTCGGGTTGCACAGCTTCTTCGCCATTTACCCACCTAGCACCGTGTTCGGCGAGTTTTCATCCTATGCTCATCGAGATGATGGCCAAAGATCGATTACGCGATTTACCCATATGCATTACGCATGGCGCATTGGATTGGATGTTCACCGTGGACATCGCCCAGACCGCGGAATACTCGTTTAACGCTGCTGGCGCGAACGTGTTCTATCGGGAAATTGCGGATCTTGCGCATACCTACCCAGAGGACGCTAACCCAGAATTAGTTAAGTGGTTCCTCAACACGAACGCGTCGGGTTAGGTAAATCGTTCTTACAATCGTGCGCCGATTTGACGAATGACGTGCGGTGTTGGCGACAGCTGAGCTCAACTTCGACCTGGAACACAAGCAGTTCGTCATTCGCGTCGGCGAACTCAACGAACTAGAACTCTATGTGGACGATTGCCTTCGCAAACGGGACGACACGAGTGACCCTGTGGCTTACGTTTGGACCAATATCGAACTAAATTGGGAAGAGCATCGGTACGTTGAAGCCAGACTTAGGCGCGCTACACGTGAACTCCACGTTACGGTTAATCGACAAACGGTTTTTGACAACCAATTAGCTGAAACAGGTTAACCCGCCGCAGCTGGTTCTGGCGCGGCCACGATTTCCCCTCTCTCGGACGGACGGATAACCGCGGTTCGATTCCAGCCGATGTCTGCTAACGTGCGAACCAACGTCGGTATCAGCACTAGCGTGATTCCCGTTGCAAACAAAATACCGAAAGCGATTGAGATCGCCATGTTCACGATCATTTTGGCTTGAGAAGATTGCTCGAACAGAATCGGCATCAGACCGAAAAACGTCGTTAGCGAGGTCAACAAAATCGCGCGGAATCGTGCTTTGCCTGAGCTCACGATAGCACTCACCAAATCTGCACCCTCGGACAATTTACGTTTCACGTAATGAACCAAGATCAGACTGTCGTTGACTACGACGCCGCTCAATGCGATGCAGCCGATCATCGACACGAAGTTGAAGACGATGGTGTCGTCGACAAGGCTTCGCATGACCCAATGGCCAAAAATGGCGCCGATGATGCCGAATGGGATTACGCTCATGATCAGCACCGGTAGCAAATAAGAACGCAAGGGCACGGCCATGAGTGCGTAAATCGCCACTAATGCAAACCCGAAGGAAGTCAAAATCGCTTCAAAGCCCAGGGCTTCTTCCATGGTAGTGCCTGAAGCCTCCCAGGTGACGCCTGGGTAGCGACTCAACAATTCAGGCAAAAACGTTCGTTGCACGGTTGCAAGTACTTCTTGGGTGTTTACGCGATTTTTGTCGGCTTCTGCTGAAATCGCCAACGTACGCGCACCATTTTCGCGGCGGATTGAGTTGTAACCGATTTGCTCGTAGTACTCGGCCACGGTGCTGAATGGCGTACTCGTGCCATCGGGAAGGCGCACCCACATGTTGTCGAGCGTACCCACGGACGTCCGTTCGTTCTTCGGATACTTGACCATGACACGCAGGTTTGAATCGCCACGCTGGATTCGTTGCACCTCTGCGCCATACAGCGCGTAACGAACCTGCCGCGCCAAGCTGTTCAACGTCAAACCGGCGGCTTCACCTTCCGGTTTTACCAGGAGCCTCATTTCGCGCGGACCCGCAGTCGCCGAACTGCGCACGTTGTGAAGACCATCGAACGCCCTTAAGTAGTCAACCAACTCGTCACCGGCGCGCTCTAACACCTCAGGGTTTTCGCCGCGCAAGTTCAAATCGATATCAGCACCGCTACCGACGCGATACGATGAACTTATGCTCAGTTCTTCCGCGTGGGCTAGCTCACCCACTTTTTGGCGCCACCGCCGAGCGACTTCGCTCTGGTCTATGGAGCGTTCGCCCAGTTTGGACAGCTCTACTTGAAAGTTGGCTTGGGTGTTCTCATCACTGGTGTACGTTGCGACGTTTTGAATGACTGGATTGCCAGTTTCGTTGAGAAACTCTTCTCGCAGCTCTTCTAAACCCTGATGAATGTGATTGATGGTGTCGGTCATCAATTGATCAGGCGCGCCCTCGACAAGCTTCACATTGCCGCGAATAAAGTCAGCGGCGCCGGAGGGGAAAAAGCCGAATGGGACGATGCCGCTCATAACTAGCATGGAAGCCCCAACGAACAGCATGAAGAAGAAAGACAGCGTCGCGTAGCGAAACTCGAGGCATCGTCGGACGAACGGCAAGTAGACTGCGTTGATGAACTTGTCAAGTTGCTTCTGAGTCCAGTTCGCGACCACATCAAATCGCCCCGTTGAGCTCTTCATGAGCGCTAGGTGGGACGGCAGGATGAGTTTTGATTCAATTAAGGAAAACAGCAGGCAAAGAATGACGACTGAGGTAATTGGGACGACTATGTTTTTGATCGGACCGGTTGCGAACATCAGCGGCAAGAATGCTGCAACAGTCGTTAAGACGCCGAAAGTTGCTGGGACCGCGACGCGTTGTGCGCCACGTACGATGCTGGCGACGTTGTATTTACCCCGTGCAGTTTCTGCATACGCACTTTCCGCGATGATGATCGCATCGTCCACCACAATGCCAATGACGACGATGAATCCGAACAAACTTGGTAGGCAAATCGTGACATCGAAGCTCGGTAAGAAGATGACGGCTCCGAGAAACGCCACCGGCAAGCCGAATACAACCCAAAACGCAACCCTCCCGCGCAGTAGTGCGGTGAGTGCGAGGAATACAAGGAAACCACCGAACGCGAGGTTTTTGACCATCATAGTGAGATGGCCTTTCAAGTAATAGGCTGAGCTCGCCCAGGTGGTTAGAGTAATGGACTCAGGCAGCGTGGCGCTTCGTCGTTCCGCCCACGTAGAAATAGCAGCGGCGATATCGACATCGTTCTCTTCACCGCGGGCTTCTGCGCGAATCCCAATAGATGGTTGACCATTGAAGAGAGTGATGTTCTCATAATCGACAAAACCATCGTGGATCGTGGCGATGTCACCGAGTTTAAGGGTGGTGCCATCCGCAGCAGTCAAGATAGGCACGTTTTCAAATTCTTCGCCGCTATACGCTTGGCCAGTCGCTCTGACCCGAATCGCGCCGACGTCAGTTTCGATCGCGCCACTGGAAACGTTTACCGACCATTGACGGATGATCTGCGAGATTTGCTCAAGTGTTAAACCGTAACGTTGAAGGGTCTGTTCGCTGATCTCGATGCGAATTTCATAGGGTCGCACGCCGTTTAGGTAGGCATAGGAAACATCATCGAGTGCGACGATTTCTTTGCGCATTTGCTCCGCAAGATCGATGAGCGTCTTCATGTTCACGTCGCCGGACACCTGCACCGAGATGGCGGGTGGTTTATTGAATTGCAGGTCGCCTACACGAGGTGGATACGCGTCGGGTGGGAACGAGCTGATGCTGTCGACGGCGGCCTTGACTTCGTTGGTTACGTCGATTCGGTCGTAGCCATTCGCGACTGTGATGGTGACACGTGCAGAGCTCTCACTGGAATACGAGTAGTAGCTATCGACACCTTCGATATCGTCAATGGCTTCTTCGATCTTG
This sequence comes from Gammaproteobacteria bacterium, assembly GCA_009841635.1. GTDB lineage: Bacteria > Pseudomonadota > Gammaproteobacteria > Pseudomonadales > Azotimanducaceae > Bin55. The sequence goes on along the minus strand of VXLJ01000025.1, from coordinate 79,654 downwards.
ATCGTGATCGTTTCTTCGATATCTTCGGGCGTTGCGCCAGGATAGCTCATTGAGACTGAAATCCGTTCAGTCTCGAATGCCGGCATGGTCTCAACCTTGATGTTGAAGACCGTATAGAGTCCAATCGCGATGACGATGAACCAAATCAGATTGGCAGCGACGTGATTGGTTGCGAACCAGCCGATTAAGCCAGTTACTTGCTCATCGTTTGCTTGGTCACTCACTGTACTTGACCCTCATGCCGGGGATAGGTTGGTCCATAGGTGTGATGCAGATCTTGTCGCCGTTCGCCAATCCTTCCGAAATATACGCTACATTACGGTCAGAACGAATAATTTTGAGCTCTTGGGGATAGATTTCGTTAGCGTTGTTTACGATCCAAACAGTATTGCCATCGTAAATCGCATTGCGTGGCACAACAAACAGTTCACCTGCTTCACGACCGGTGATTTCGGCGTTCACGAACGTGCCGATCAATAGTGGCTGATCTTGGCTTGAACTCACCTTATATGGGTTCTTGATTTGCGCAACAACGTATACGACTCGGGAGGTTTGATTAATGATGCCTTCTGAACGCACAATTTCGCCAGTCCAACTCGCTAGCTCATCGCGGCCCGTATCAGCGGTTAACGTCACCGGGACCGTGCGATCGCGAGCGAGATGCTCAAGATCCAAATAGTGAAAATCGCGCAGTGACAATGGCAGTCGCACTTCTGCGAGTTCAATGGAAACCGACGTCGCGATTTGTGTGCCGGTATTGACGAATTGGCCGAGATCTGCGTGTTTTTCAACGATCATACCATCAAATGGCGCTCGAATGACGGTCCGCTCTAAATCTTCCGTTGCTTTCTGCAAGGCTGCTTCGGAGAGGTCTTGTTCAGCTAGCACTTCGCGAAGTTGAGGTTTGCGCAACGTCAATTCAGATGGCGATTCAGTATTTGGCGCAAGTCGCTTGAGTTTTTCCCAATCTGCCAATGCTTGCGACGCAAGTGCGGATTCCGTTTGGACTTTAGTCTTCGCCTTGGCTAGATCTGCTTGCGCACGCTTGAGTGCAGTCTCGTAATTCCGGGGGTCAATCTGTGCTAAAACGTCGTTCTTGGTGAAGAATCCCCCGCTCTCTAAGGCCGGTGAAACTTCGACGATTTGACCCGTGACCTCCGAAACAATCGTCGTGCGCGTCCGTGGTGTGACGACGCCTTGCGATACGACCTTAAAGCGCACCGGTTCGGGTTGCATTTCGAGCACTTGCACGAGCAAAGACGGCGGCTCGATATCCAACCTTGGCGGGGTTGGCGGCTCTCGCGAGAGCACGATAAAAACAAAGACGAAAGCGATTGAGACAAATACGATGGACAAGCCAATCTGTATTAACGTCTTTTTCGAGCGACGAAAGAACGAAGGTTTTGCGGTCTCTTCTAGGGCGTCAAGCTCGTCAAATTCTTCGAATTCATCACTGGGTTCGTCAATCAGTTCGTCGTCTGGTGACACCGCTTCAGGTGGGTCTGCTGCGAGATTTTCTGTTGTCACACTGTTTGCTTATACATAGTTGGGATAAATGACCAGATGTGTAAGCGTTTGGCTCCTCACGTGTGTGCCGGCACATACCAAATCTGTGTTGCAGAGGAGTGCGGTCCGATAGCTCGCGCGCTTGAGAATATTCACGAAATGAGGTCGCTGCGGGTGTAGACCAAGACTGGTCTAAATACGACTACATTCATAAGTCACGCGCACAAGCGATTATATGGCTAATTTGGCGTGGCGCACTAGATGGCAACGGTTGGTCGGTTTGGTCATGCGACTTACTGTTGGACTCGCCAAAACTGAAAAGATTAGTCGTACTTGACGTCAGGCACCCAAGAGCGCAGCGCTATTGTGACTTATGGCCGATACACGGAGGTTAGGCATAACTAGCCGTTGTACAGGTTTCGTTTTTTGCCCCGACAATCGTTGTCGAACAACGTGGAAATCGTTAAATTTAGGCTCACTTCCAAGTTATCCGCGCTACATATGGGGCGTGCTTCAATCCAAACCAATCGCATCGAACCAGAGCTGTTTGCCAGGCATGGTTTCGTGGTGCAGCGGGAGTTGATTCCTAAGCAGTTAGTTACCGAACTGCGGCAGCGATCGGCAGGCGCACTGAATCCGCTTATAGGTCCGGTCGAATTTGAAACAGAAGTAGGCTATCCAGGTGCACCCAGTGACCCAGATGCGCCTGGGGGAAATACACCACGACGTTTGCTCCATGCGTATGCGCGCGATACTTCGTTTGCCAAATTAGCGACATTGCCAAGCATTGTTGCAATGTTGCAAGCGGTCATGGCGACGGACGAGGTCTATCTAAGTCAAAATCATCACAACTGTGTGATGACGAAACACCCCGGTTATTCAAGCTCTACGAGTTGGCATCAAGATATTCGCTATTGGTCGTTTGATCGCCCAGAACTCGTGTCGATTTGGTGTGCATTAGGACCCGAAGATGCGCGGAATGGTGCGTTGGCGGTGATTCCAGGGTCTCACGTGGCGCGCGTTGCACGAGGACGCCTAGATCGTGACCTGTTTTTGCGAACAGACCTGCCTGAAAATCAAGCACTGATTGAACAACAGGAACAGATTGAGTTAGCGGCCGGCGACGTTTTGTTTTTCCATTGCCGACTGTTTCATGCCGCTGGCCGAAACACGTCCAACGACGTCAAATTGTCTGCGGTATTTACCTACCACGCCGCCGATAACCATCCGATTCCGGGAACGCGCTCGGAACGTTATCCAGCCATAGGTCTTTGACTGGTACTGCATTGCAAAACTATGTGCGATAGCTTCAAGCAAATGCTAGAGGAAGATGGGCCGGTCGAGAGATCGCCCACCTCGAACAAGCATCCAGCTACGTCAGGACCTCGAAAGTCAACCCAGGACTTTGCAGAAGCTAGAAACAATGCAGAAGGAGCGACGCTTCGGAACTATCTTCGGGATTACTTAGATCCGGCGAATCGAGTTTTACCCGACTTTGTTTTTGATTGGAGCCGGGACGGCGTCCAACACAAAGTTGTCAATCGGCTTCGTCATGGGCATTACGGGTCGGATATGACGATTGACCTGCACCATAAGTCCGTGCGCGAAGCACACGGTTTGATTTGGGATTTTCTCAACGATGCTGTGCAAGCCAACTGTCGCAATGTTCGTATCGTTCATGGTAAAGGGGAAAAATCAAAGCCACAAGCGACGATGAAGAGCTACGTAGGACAGGTCTTGCAAGAACACGATGATGTGTTCGCATACTGCACAGCCACGCCAGATCTAGGTGGCCCAGGTTGCACGATGGTTTGGTTGCGCAAATCTGAAGTCGCGAAAGTCGAGAATCGCGAACGTCACCAAAGTCGCCGTGCTTAGATTCGACCTTTTTGCAAATCGAGTTTACCGCGAACTAGATTAAGCCGCAGAATATCGCTAGCGCCTTCAGCGAGGCGCCACGCGCGCACCCGTCGATACAACTCTTCTAACGGATGCCCGTTCCGCAACGCGACGCCGCCGTGAAGTTGAATTGCCATGTCGACAATCTCACCGATAGTTTCCGTACAGAATACTTTGCATGCGATGACCTCATTGATCACGTTTTCCCCGGTTTCGGCAAGTCTTGCGGTTCGATACAACATGCTTCGCGCCGCATATGCCTTGATTCGCATATCCGCGTAACGAAGTCGAACGCCTTCTTTACTCCCAAGCGGTTCACCGCTTCGATGCGGCGCTTCTAAATGCTCGGTTGTGCGTTCGATGACCCATTGCATTAGGCCAACGCTTTGTGCGGCAAACACCAATCGCGTATCGCCGATCTGATGCATGGCGCGTGGCAAACCGCGTCCAGCTTCGCCAATGACATGGGACCGTGGCACCGTCACGTCTTTGAATGTCATGGATGCATGATGGCTACCATCTATAGAGCCGAATGTTCGGATGATGTCGATTCCGGGAGTTCCCATATCGATGAGAACCATGGCAGGTCCTTGGCCATCAATTTCGACTAGCGCATTGATGTAATCGGCCGCAGCGCCACCAGTCACATAGGACTTCTGGCCATTGATAACCAAGTGGTCACCTTCAATGCTCGCCCAGGTCTTTCTCGTTACATTGTCAGGTTCTGTGAAGGCAAATGCGCCGCGCTTTTGGCCAGCCAACATGGGTTCAAGATACTGACTCTTCAACGGCTCTTGCACACCAGCGAGTACACCAGGCTGCGGACCAAACAAGCCGCCGATGTGACACAGATTGTGCGAAGCAAGCGTCTCATGAACGACGACGACTTCGAGCGGACCTGCGTCCAAGCCGCCGAATTCGAGCGGTTGCGATAGACCATATAGATTGTGTTTTTTTGAAGCTTCAGTAATACGTTTTTGCTGATCCGCGGCGTCGCCGGTAGAGTCGGCGAGCACAGCCGCGATTTGAACGCAGAGATCTTGAACTTGCTGCCGACGCTTTACGAGAGCATCGGGAATTGATTCAGGCATGAAGTTGGTTTTAGGTTAGGTGAGAGCGAGAATCGGCTATAGGAACATTGACCCAAAGACGAAAAAGGTCGATATGCCAAACGCAACTATTAGCGAAGCCCAAATCGACCAAAACACCCAGTGCTCGCGTCGTGCGTGGTTAGCCACCATGAGCTCTACTTGGGCAGGATCCATGGCAAAAACAGATGACGGCAATGCGTAGCGTGTAATGCCGTCGCCCCGTCCTGGCAACTTCATGAACAGCTCGTTGGTCTGATCGAGCGTGCGAACCACGGTCAATAGGTCGATACCAGTGGCGCGAGAAATCTGCACCGGATGCAACGATCGTTCGTTATGGTCACAAAAACAGCGATAAATCGACAGAATGCGGTTGGTCTTGCCGCGAAATCGAAACAAGCCCAGCATTTAGGTTCGAAACGCCATCAGAATCGCACGCTTTGGCGCAGGATAGCCCTCGATGGTTGTAGTTTGATCCTGTGGGTCGAGCGCATCAGCGAGAGAATGGAAAGGCATGTAACGTGTTTTTTGTTGTTCTTCGTTGGCGGTCGCAGAAACGTCAATTAGCTGCGGATCTTTGAAACCTGCCTGTTCTAGTTTATTTTTCAGAGTTTTGATGGACGGGATGAGATACACGTTGCGCATCCCGGCGTAGCGATCTTCAGGTACGAAGTCCTCGTCAGCGATGATGGACTCTAACACTACTTGGCCACTTGGGCGACAATGTCTGAATAGTGCGTTCAAGTGCGAATCGCTATCGCGCTGGTGATAGATGACCCCCATCGATAAGACGACATCGAATAAGCCGTTCACAGCTTCTTCGCCAAATCTCAGTGGCACGACAACATGAGGCGTTTGTGCATACCAATTCAATAAAGCAGCTTGCATGACATAGAGCATAAATGATTCAACCCCGAGGACGCTAATCGCGCCAGCATTAAGTGCTTGGAACCCGAAGTAACCATTGCCGCAACCAACATCCAGAACGGTTTTGTTTCGCCAATCTAGTCGGTCACCGAAACGTCGCCATTTGAAGTCACAACGCCATTCCGCATCAATGAAGTGCCCGCAAAGCCGAAAGGGACCTTTTCGCCAGGGTTTCAGCAGTCGGATAGATTGACTTAGCAGCTCGTATGCGTCGACACTTGTCGTATCGCCAATCGCGACCGTATCGTGAACTTGAGTTTCTATGTCTTTTAAGAATGGCAAACGATTTAAAGATTCGAGCCAATTTGGCAGATGACCATCGCGTATGGCACTTAACTCGATGCTGTAACCCGCATCATGCCAACTGTTTTCTAGCCATTCGTTGAAGGTCACGGACGTGCTAGGAACGAGACCCAGTTCAATAGACGAAACCACACATTGACACGCCTAAAGCCGGCGGCGCGCAATCGTTGTTTGTGCTTCGTAAGCGAATCAATGACCATCACTTTTTCCAAGGCATCGCGTTTCTGCTTGATTTCTAGGTCTGAATAACCCGCCGCGCGTTTAAATGCAAGATGAAAGTCGACAAACTCAGGGCCGGCTTCGATTTTCTCTGTCAAGATCAACATCCCATCTTCGGCTAGGGTGTCATGGACCGAGGCTAAGAGCTCTAAGCGTCGACTCGGTTCGATGAACTGCAATACGAGATTCATGACGGCGATGTCCGTTTGATCGACTTGTGCTTCGAGAATGTCTGCGACACAAAATGTTGCGCGCGCATCATCGATCTCATCCTTTGCCGCGTCGATCATGGACTGAGAGCTATCGAGCAACGTAAACCGCGTCGCCAAGTGTGTCAAGCGTTTAGCCAATGCCTGTGTCACCGCACCACGTGAACAGCCGTAATCTACGCAGTGCAACGGCCGATCGATCGCTTCGGCATGGTGCATAGCTAGGATTGAAATCATGTCGACGATAAGGTTGTAGCCGGGTACAGAACGGTTCACCATGTCGGTGAAAACCCGGGCAACGGAAGCATTGAATTCGAAAGCTTCGACGGTGTCTTGCTTCGTTGCGTACAGCTTGTCTATAGACCTGAACGGTTCTTCATTCATAATAGAAATGCAATGAACATCGCTCACCCCACGCGGCCGCCTGCCCGCAACCTCAATTATCCGAAGTATTACGTTAATCGGGAGCTGTCTCTACTCGAGTTCAATCGACGCGTAATCCAGCAAGCACGCAACGAGAAATTTCCGTTGCTAGAACGCTTGCGGTTCGTTTGCATCGCAAGTTCCAATCTAGACGAGTTTTTTGAAATCCGAGTTGCCGGTCTTCAGCAACGCCGCAAATACGGTCAATTTCGACGCGGCCCGGACGGCATGACGGTGGAAGAACAGCTGGCGGAAATCGCCCGCGTTTCACATGAATTGGTCGATGAACAATACGAAATACTTAACGAGATTCTGATTCCGCGTCTGCGTGAGCAAGAGATTTACTTCCTAAAACGCGGCGAGTGGAACGCTGCGCAAACCGCGTGGGTTGAGAAGTACTTTCGCGATGAATTACTGCCGATTTTGAACCCAATCGGTCTTGATCCTGCTCATCCATTTCCTCCTGTTACCAACAAGAGCCTTAACTTCATCGTTGGACTAGATGGCAAGGATGCGTTTGGACGCAACGTTGAGCTAGCCGTGGTGCAAGCCCCGCGCTCATCACCGCGGGTCATACAGCTGCCGCCGGAAATCGCGTACCACGAATACGACTTCGTATTACTGTCGTCGGTCATTCACGCCAATGTTGCGGAGCTCTTTGCAGGCATGGACGTAAAAGGGTGCCATCAGTTCCGATTCACGCGTGATAGCGACCTTTTGGTCGACGAAGAAGAGGCCACGGACCTTTTGTTGGCGGTTGAAGGGGAGCTCTCTACCCGCCGATTTGGTGACACTGTCCGGCTTGAGATTGCAAAAGAATGTCCTAGTGACGTTGTCAACTATCTACGGGATCAATTCGATCTTGCGGACCAAGACGTCTATCTCTGTACTGGTCCTGTCAACTTGATGCGACTGAACCAACTGCCTGATTTGGTCGATAAGTCCGAGTTGAAGTTTCCGGCATTTTCACCGGGCGTGCCGAAACGCATCCAAGCTGCCACGGACATGTTCGAAGCGATTCGTGAAGGTGATCTTTTGCTGCATCATCCATATCAATCGTTCATTCCCGTGCTTGATTTGCTCCGTCAAGCAGCCATTGATCCAAACGTCATATCGATTCGCCAAACGCTCTATCGAACCGGTCAGGATTCTGCGGTAGTCAAAGCGCTGATCGATGCTTCGAACAATGGCAAAGAAGTCATGGTGGCCATTGAGTTGCGAGCTCGATTCGATGAAGCGGAGAACATCGAACTTGCGCAACACCTGACGGAGGCTGGCGTACAAGTGGTGTTCGGTCTAGTTGGCTACAAGACCCACGCCAAGATGATGCTCATTATTCGACGCGAAGGTAAACATCTCAAACGCTATGCGCATTTAGGCACTGGCAATTACCACCCTCGCACAACGCGTCAATACACGGATTGCGGCATGCTGACTTGTGATCCTGCGATCACGGAGGATGTCTTGATGGTGTTCAAACAGCTCACGTCGAAGGCTCACCCAAGTGCATTGCAGCAGGTGATTCAATCGCCATTTTCACTGTACGATCGGCTTGTAGAGCTCATCAATCGCGAGATTCAGCACGTGAAAGAAGGGCGCGCTGGCCGACTCATCGCCAAGATGAACTCATTAGAAGAACCTGGCGTTATACGAGCCCTCTATCGAGCATCGCAGGCAGGGGTCGAAATTGACTTGATCGTACGTGGAATTTGCTGCTTGCGACCAGGCATACCAGGCGTATCGGCAAACATTCGCGTCCGCTCGATCGTTGGTCGTTTTCTCGAACATACGAGAATCTTCTATTTTCAAAACGACGGCGATTCGCAACTCTTTATGTCGAGTGCGGATTGGATGACTCGCAATATATTCAATCGTGTGGAGTTGGCATTCCCTGCTCGAGACGCCAAACTCGCGCAGACCATTCTTCGGGATGGGTTGGAGATTTATCTGAAAGACAACTCGCAGGCCTGGGAAATGCAATCGGACGGCAGCTACACGTTGGCGACGGTTCAAGACGATGAAGCACGGGTCAACGCACAAGAAACGTTATTGCGCCTGATGCGCCGCTGATTGAGTCTTTGAAACCCAAGTTGGTTTAAATAGCGGTGTCCGATACCGTGAGCTCAAGGCCAACTTCTGCTAAATACTGTGCTTCTTGTTCAAGGTCCATGCGTGTAAGTGGGTGGCCGTTAAGCCAATCTCGATCGATGGACAGCTCACATGCTTGATCACGCACGGCCAAACGGAGTTTAGGCAAGGCGTCGTCAGCTCGATTGCGTTTAAACATGACAGCGAGACGTAACAACACGCAGAGATGATTTAGCGACCGATTGTGTGGCATGAGTGCACCGACTTGGACGCGGCGTCGATGTGATCTGACTAGCCAACCTAGTTGCGTTTGCTCAGTCAATGAAAACCCAGGCATATCGAGATGTTCCAACAGATACGCGCCATGTTTGTGATACGCGATATGAGATATGTTCATCCCTAGTTCGTGTAATAACGCTGCCCAACGTAGAAGTTGCCGTTCGGCGGCTAAATCGCTGTTCAAGTTTGGGAAAGCCTGATCGAATAGCGTGAGGGCCGTAGCTGCCACTCTTGCTGCATGCGCTTCATCGATATGAAAGCGAGGCAATAAATCCTGGATCGAGTTTTCGCGAATGTCTTCGTTGTGGGCGCGGCCGACGAGTTCGAGTAAGAGTCCCTCGCGCAATGCACCGGTAGACACTTCGAGAGCATCGAGTTTGAAGCTGCTGAAGATTCCGCGCAGAATCGCAATGCCGCCAGGCAAGGTTGGCGCGCGCCTGCTGGCGCACCAATTCGGATCGATCTGATCGACGTGACCGAAGCAAATGAGCCGTTGGCTTAGCTCCTTCAAGGTTTGCTTATTGATGCCTTCAGGAGAGAAATTCGCAATGGCGTTTTGTATCGCGATGACGGTACCGCTCGTCCCAATAGCAACATCCCACCCGTGCGCACGATAGTTTTGATCGATGACCTCGAGCTCACGACGAGAGTCTTGAATGGCTTTGTCCATTCGATTTGCGGTGAGCATGCCACCATGGAACCAGCGCTCTGACATAGAAATGCAGCCAATATGGATGCTCTCAGTCATTTGTGGTTCGAATCGATTGCCAAGAATGAATTCGGTGCTACCCCCGCCCACGTCGATGACAAGCTTGTGCTTCTCATTGCTTTCGATGGTTTGGGCAACAGCAGCGTAAATTAAGCGACCTTCTTCACTGCCGCTGATGATTTCGATGTTGTGATTGAGAATGGCTTCGGCTTGGCTAATGAAAGCGTCTCGATTAGCTGCTTGCCGCAATGCGTTCGTGCCGACGATTCGTACGTTTTGAGGGGGGATGCCACGCAAACGCTGGCCAATTCGACGAAGACTTGCGAGGGATAGATCGATGCAAGTCTGTGAAAGGAATCCATTGGCTTCTAAACCCGCAGCTAAACGCGTCATTTCGCGGTGTTTATCGACGACTTGAATGGTGCCGTTTTGTTCCCGCGCGACGAGAAGATGGAAGCTGTTAGAACCCAAGTCCAAGGCCGCGAAAGTCTCACCCGTTGAGCTGTTGCTTGGTTGCTTCGGCGCGGCGTCTAGCGACGTCATCCTTGACTTAAAAACGGAAGTTCTGCGGCTTGCGGGAGGTTGTCGTCGTCCCGCTGGTAGATTATCGCAACGCGTTAGCTCAAAGCTCGTTTGTAGCCACAAGGTTGCATGCCGAACCAGCGCTGGCCAATACCAAATTTATGATTCGCCGTCTCGTGCGCAACGCTGAAGTTAAGTGACCGTCAATTCCCTTTTACGCCTTCGCCAAATTTGTCTGCTAGCTCGCGATCTTGAGTGGACTTCTAATTTGCTGTGTGCAGCGTTCGATGCTCAGGTGGTCTTCCGCGATCCAAGGATGGCGGCAGGTGGTGAACTTACGAACACCCATATTCGCTTAGGCGACTCGTTTCTTGAGACGGTGAGTCCTTCCGATTTTGCCTGGGAAGCATCCACAACGCAGACAAGGTTGCTTGAACGCAACGGCGATTGTGGTTATATGGCCATCGTGCAGGTCCCAGACGTGGCCATTGCTTCGCAATCAATGGCCGCACAAGGAAAAGGCATCGGGATGGTGTCAGGTGGTCTCGTCGAGTGTCCGGGTTCACCGGGCTCAGGATTCGCTGGGGTGAAATCCCGCCGTTACGTGGTAGGTGAGCCACTACCCAAGCGTGATGGATTCGTCGCTGGAATCAATGTGCAGTTTCATCCAAGTGATTTCGGCACGTTGGCGGAAATTCAGGAAAACTGGCCAGGTCATGAAAGTTTTCCTCGCAACAAAGGCGCTTATTTCCCTGCGGGGAATAGTTGGCAGAGAGATGTCGACGCGCGACCACATGGCGGCGTCACAACCGGCTTTGCAGCGGTAGAGATCGCACCTCGAGGCATTGATCCAGCTGAGGTTTGCAAGCATTGGCAACAAGGTCTAGGTGCAGGTTGTTGGATTGACGAAGATCAGCCTGCCGTGCTTCAGCTAGCTGCGGGACAAACCATGCGTTTTGTAGAACCAGGTACAGACGGCCGCAGCGGCGTGATCGGTGTAGATTTGTGGAATGTGCCTGGCGCAACCAAGAAATTCGAATCGCTTGATATTTGCGGTGTCACTTGGCGATTGGTAGAGCCATCTACCTAGCCTGCGAAAGCCGTTACAGGCAATGCGCGAGTTCGCCGCCGTGAGTTATTTGAGCTGAAATTGCCGGCGCGGACACGTTAGCGTTGCGACGTGACTTTGTCGGCTATTCGTCTTCGACGATCACTGCGGTGCCGTACGCTAGCAGTTCAGCGGCTGAAGATGCCATAACAGACGTGCCAAAGCGTGCACAGATGATGGCATTTGCGCCCATATTCGAAGCTTCTTGGCACATTCGATCCAGACTCTGCTCGCGACTCTCAGCAACTAGTTTGCCGTACTCACTGATTTCACCACCAACGATATTGCGCAGCCCAGCCACAATGTCGTGACCGACGTGTCGTGCACGTACGGTGTTGCCGCGTACAAGACCCAAGGTTTTCACGATCCGCTTACCAGGTACGGTATCGCTTGTTACAACGAGCATGTTTACACCTCTATATCTTTGTATTTGTCGGTTTTCGCTTCTTTGACGCGGTCTCGAATAACCACTATCACTAAGAGAGCGAAGCCGGTCAGACCAACGAAAACGAGCAGTTTAATCCAAACGGAAATAGCTGCTGCGAAGAAGATGGCAAGCAGGTAAATGAGGCCAGCACTAACGACAACGCCTATGACGCCGATGAGAATCCAAGCTAGGGTCGCGAGGGTTTTGGATACCTGATCCGCCATGAATATTCCCGAAAGATCTATATGCCTAGTAGTTTAGACCCACACCAACGTTAAAAAAGCGCAACCCCGGGAACCTTGACGGGGATGCGATACAAGTGGTTGGATGAAGTCAGAAAAAAGGTTAAAAGATCGTCCCCACCCCAGGTGAAGTTTGCGCAGAATGCTGGCGTTTGAATAACGCCTAAACATGTGCCATCAGAGAAAAACACCTGTACACCGCCCGGTCCACAACAGTACACATTGCCCAGCGAATCAACCTTTAGCCCGTCCGGCGCACCGGCCCCTTGGCCGGTTTCGTGTGCGAAGATCTCCCCACCTGATAAAGAGCCGTCTTCATCAACTGCGAACTTTCGAATGTGCATTTGCGGCGTGTCCGCCACGTAGAGATGCTGTTCGTCTTGCGTAAAGGCGAGGCCATTGGGTTGGGTAAAGTCGCTTCGTAATAACTGTAGTTGACCAGAATGAGCGTCAATCTTGTACACGCCCGTGATATCTAACTCAAGCGGCCGTTCAATCCCTGACGCGTCAGAGCGGCCGAAGGTTGGGTCGGTGAAGAAGATATCGCCGTTGCTATGCACCACAATGTCGTTGGGACTGTTCAACTCCTTGCCGTCCCAATGACTTGCGAGGATATTTAGCGAACCATCCGCTTCTTGGCGAACAACCCGGCTGGTGCCATGTTCGCACGTGAGGATTCGACCCTGCTTGTCGTAGGTATTGCCATTGGCATACTGGCTCGGTTCTCGATATACGCTCAAACCATTTGCTGCGGACCAGCGATGCATGCGATTTGAAGGGATATCAGAGAAGGTCAGGTGTTTATCCTGAGGGTGCCAAATAGGTCCTTCCGTAAACCCAAAGTTTTCGCCTAGAACTTCCAATTCGACGTTCGGTTCAACGATGTCGTTTAAGCGTGAATCTCTGACTTCGGTTGGCACAATGGTTCTCTTCAGTAGCCGATTGGATTAAGCGAAAGGATCCGTGCCAGTTTGCATAAATGGACCGACCCGTTCTGGGTGCTGGTTGTGTTCTTTGTATGGATAGAGGGATTCGAGCCCAAGCACACGCTCTAGCTCCGGGTATTTGCTAAGTAAGTTGCTACTGATTTCCTCGCGTTGCCAGTGGTGAATGGGGCGCATATGCATGCGCATAAACACCTGCACCAATGTGACTCGCAGACCAGGATTTTTTCGTGGATGCGAACCATGCCAAGTCGCACCATGCCAAACTGCGAGCGAGCCGGCTTCGCCATGCAATGGCACGACTGGGTACGGCGTTTCATCGAGCTTAGATTCATGAGGCAACGTCGCACGGCCGTAACGATGGCTCCCTGGCACGAATACCGTTGGACCGTCATCTGCAGAAGCGTAGTCCGTGCATAGCCACGAAAGATTCGCCACGTGTGCGATATGACCGCCGCCCGGGGGAATGCCATGGGCGTCGCTGTGCAGGCCTAAACCATGCTTCGTTTCAGGTTTGATAATCCAAGTATGTCCAGCGAGCACGGTGCTTTGCCCACATAACCAGCGCGCGATGGTTAGCACTTGAGGATTCAAGGCCGCTTCGACAAAAACCTCGTCTTCTTGAAGCAAGTACCAGGAGTTAAGAAATGACTTCTTGACATCGTCTGGTGAAGCGTCTTCGGGCGCACCGATTTCTATATCGTTGCGCTTTTCGCATGTGCGCAAAATCGCATCGCGAAGCCGCGTGACCCAGGCTTTGTCGACGCCCATTTTTTCAGGCGGTATGACCGTTAAGCCGTACGCATCAAGCTCAACTGCGTGTTTGAGCAGGTCGTACTTTTCGAGGTCTTGCATGAGACTGTCGAGATGCGGCTGAGCGCCTTGAGCAGCAATATCCATACGTATTCGAACGACTGAGTAATGGTGGCTTGCTAGTTTACCGTTTAAGGTCGGTATTGCGATTCAATGACATCGCGTAATACGTCATCTCGTTCATCCAAGAGGTTGGACGCCGCCCATTCATGCAATGCGCGCATCGGAAACCGTCGGCCTGGGCAAGTTGTCGTTTTGTCGCCACGAACTTGCCTGTGACCGCCGAGCTCCACGGCGGGGTAGCGTAGCTTCAGTTCAAGGAGTAAGCGCTTTAACGCTTGAATTTGAACGGGTTTGACTGATTCGTGATCGAAATTGCCAATCAGCTGCACGCCTATGGCGTTGGGATGTTGTGAACGCACATCGTCTGGTGTGAGATGGACCAACGTGCCATCTGCATCAATTCGATAATGGAATGAGTCACGATAGCAGTTACTGTGGTGCAGCAACACGAACTTTTTCGCGCCGAGTCGTCGCTCACGCTTGTCCACCACGGCCTCAATCCCATACCGCAGCTGGCAACGGCAAACTTTTAAAGTAACTGCTATCGAGCGGTGGTAGGTCGATGCCTTCGGGTTCAAGCAAGCTTTCTAACTGTCGTAAGTGTTGCGCAATATGCCATGTGCAACGTTCCAGCACGACATGCAGCGATGCTTCGCCGAAATAGGTCTCAATGACTCGCGCATAGTTTTCGTTTTCTGCGATTAAAGCTGCTTGTAATGAAGCGATAGCTGATTGCAATTCATGACGGTTGTGCCGCTGGTTTACCTCCGCCTCGGCCGCCGCGCTGTCGAAAACTGCTTGTTGAGTTGCAACGCGCCGATAGACCTGGCCAATTTCGCACACGTGCTCAATAAGGGTCCAAACTGTGCGATCGCGTCCGGGTATTGGAATGTCGAATGTATCACTTGGCAGTGTGTCGATTACGGCGTCCAACCAAGTCAATAGCTTTCCTTGACGATGCTTGAGCTCTTGTGGCGCGAGCTGTGGGTCAAAGCTCTCGTGGAGGCCTACGAGCGCAGCTACTTGCTGCAGGTCGACGCCGTGCACCGCACGATCGCTTACTGCTACGACAGGCACCGTATCGAATCCGAGTTCGTGCAGTTCAGCTAAGCGCGCCTCATCAGCGCGAATGTTCGCAGATTCAAACTCAACCGCACGAGTCGAGAGGAATTCTTTAACCCTTAGACAGCTGGTTCATCCAGGCTGCCAGTAGACAACTGGCAAATTCGCCATTACGCCTCTTCGTCTTCCCAGTACGGCTGGTTATTGAGCGGACCAACGTTCTGTCCGAGTTGAATGAGCACGCCATGCGAACTCTTCGGCGATATGAAAGCATCCACACCGCCGCTGGCGGTGTCGAAATGTTTATCCACCACACGCACGCCGGCTTGTTCCAAATCTTCTACTTTCTCGACTAGATCTGGCGTTTGTAGCGTGATGTGGTGAATGCCTTCACCGCGCTTCTCTAAGTATTTGGTCAGAAATCCATCCGGATTAATGGGTTCAAGCAATTCGATGCAAAAACCGTGCAAATCCAGAATCCCCAGCCGAAAATCACCACTATGGTGGTCCACCACGCGTTGCATCGTTGCGCCAAGTTGATCTTCCCAGAACTTGCGCGCTTCCTCAATGCTGTGAACAGCAAACCCGATGTGGTCGAGCTTGCCAATCGGGCTTTTAGCGTCGTTGCTCATAGCTTTTGGCTACGCTTGTGCGGATTGTGCTATGTAGTCAGCCAACCAAATTGTTGTGGTTTGCGACCTGCGCGTGGATTTAGCGGCACATTAATCAGGGTTGGGCCATCAAACGCCATTGCATCGTCAAGTGCGCCGCGAAGATCTTTGGGGTCTTCAACGTAGTAACCCTTGCCACCTAACGCTTCCATCATGCCTTCGTAGTGTGCACCGTACGTCAAAATGCCTGGGGGCACGGTTTGACCTTCTTCTAAAGGACCTATGCCACCGCCGATACCACCATTGTTGAGCACGATTAATTTGATTGGCAACTTGTAGCGCACCATGGTTTCGATCTCCATGCCAGAGAAGCCAAACGCCGAGTCGCCTTGGACGGAGACAACCGGTTTGTCAGGATTGGTAACTGCGGCTGCGATGGCAAAACCAAGACCGATACCCATCGTGCCATAGGTACCTGCGTCGAGTCGATGACGGGGCAGCTTGTTGAGCATTTGCGTACGGCCGATATCCATCGTATTCGCGCCTTCACCGATGATGATGGCGTCATCAGGCAGCCATTCATTGATGTCTTTGAATGCACGGTAGTAATTCATCGGCGAGGCATCATCTTCGATCATGCCACGCACGGCTTCGGCGTTGTCGTCAGCTTTAGCCTGCAGCGTTTGTCGCCATGCAGTTTCATCTGGATAGAACCATTGCCGGTCACCTAGAGCGGTATTGAGTTGCTTCGTGATCGCTTTGCCGTCGCCGACGAGGGCTACGTCGGTTGGGACATTGCGCCCGATCTCTTCCGGGTTTATGTCGAGCTGGATGATGCGCACGTCTTTGTTGAATCTTGGTGGCAGGCCAAAGTGCATGATCCAATTGAGCCGCGCACCCATAAGAAATACCACGTCAGCTTCACGCAGCGCAGTGCTTCGTGCTGCACCGACCGACAATGGATCGTCATCGGGTAGGATCCCTTTACCCATAGGCGAAGCCAAGAACGGCAGTTGGGTCCGCTCTATGAAGGCGCGCACTTCGTCCTCGGCCTGGGACCATGCCATGCCTTTGCCAACGACCACTAAGGGCTTTTGCGCTCCTTCTAAGGCATCCAACGCACCTTCGATCGCATCAGGGTCGGCAAGCGTGCGTGGTGGATCAGGGATGCGGGCGATTTCTTGCAAGTCGTCTTCTTCGACTTCGCCACGAATGATGTCGTCTGGGAAGTCCAAATACACAGGACCGGGACGTCCATAGATCGAACTTTGCACCGCTTGGGCAACGTAATACGGTATGCGCTCAGCGTGTTCGATATTGTGGGCATACTTGCAGTACGGTGCGGCCAGCTCGGTTTGGCGTTCCTCTTGGAAAGCCCCCATGCCATTTTGATAAATCGGCGAAGCGCCACCGATCAGGATCATGGGCCAGCAGTTTTCTTTCGCGTTTGCTAAGCCGGCGAATGCATGGATGACGCCTGGACCTGAAACCGTCAAACACGCTTGTGGACGACCCGTGAGGTAGCCTGCGGCGTGAGCTGCGTAACTTGCGGCTTGCTCGTTGCGCATGCCGATATAAGTGATGCCTTCTTGTTGGGCCGCTGCAGCGACGCCTTGCACAGGAAAGCCGACAATGCCGAACATATAGTCGACACCTTGTTGTTTAAGGCTTCGCGCCATCAAGGTCGCGCCAGTTACAGTAGCCATTGTGATCTCCTAACTCCAGCGATAGCTACACGCTTATCGATGGACGTTGCACGGTCTAGAAAAAAAGAGAAAAGTCCAGGAACCGAATCGACGGGCCTTAAGGCATTGTCGCACGAAATCCGGATAACGGCGGATTTTAAGGAATACCAGCTTGCCTAACTGCGCGCAGCATCTGCGCAATCTATACGGCTTACACATATGAAGTGGGACATCCTGCCGCAGCTATTATTGCAGCGTTTTTGCGTCGGACCGACAACAAAATCATGCCCACGGAAGTGCCTGCAATCATTAGAAACAGAATGGCAGCTGCCACTCAAAACAAGCCTCGAGTGCTGCCACCGAGCGTGGCCCACGCATTGGCCCAAGCCTATGACATTGCGGTACCGACCCAGGAGTTAGCGACGAGTGCGGATGAGGCCGTGGCGATTCAGGCAAAAATCGTCGGGCCGGTCGCTTTAAAAATCGTCTCCGATGACATCTTGCATAAAACGGATGCGGGTGGTGTCGTCACCAATGTGGCTGACGCGGATGCTATGCGTAAAGCGTATGCTGACATCATGGCTAGCGCGCAGGCCTACAAAGCTGATGCTGACATCAGCGGTGTGTTGGTGCAAGAGCAAATACCTGCTGGTCAGGAGCTCATCATCGGCGCGACGTCCGATCCTGTATTTGGCAAACTGGTAGCCTTTGGCTTAGGCGGCACCATGGTTGAGGTGCTGAAAGATGTCACGTTTCGGCTCGCACCCACGACTGCACGGATAGCACAGGACATGCTTGCCGAAATCAAAGGTAGCGCCATCTTGGATGGCGTGCGCGGAAGCGAACCAGTTGACCGACAAGCGATTGCAAATCTCATCGTAAATGTAAGTCGACTGATCAATGACTTCCCGGATATTGAAGAAATCGATCTCAACCCAGTCATAGTTTCTGGTGCCAGCATCGCAGCCGTGGATGTACGCATTCTGATGAACTACGAACCTGCGCCAGCGCGGCCACGACCCTCACATGAAGCCATTCTCGCTTCCATGCAACGCATCATGAAACCTCGCGCAGTGGCGGTGGTTGGTGCGTCCGCTGAAGACGGCAAGATTGGCAATTCGGTCATGAAAAACCTCATTAATGGCGGGTATGGCGGAGATTTGCATCCAGTACATCCGAAAGCGGCTGAGATTCTGGATCGAAAGTGCTACGCATCAGTGAAGGACATACCTGGTGATGTGGACATTGCCATCTTTTGCATTCCAGCGGCGTTCGTGGCCAATGTCATCCGAGAATGCGGTGAAAAAGGTATCGCGGGTGCCATCTTGATTCCGTCGGGTTTCGCGGAAATTGGCGAGCATGAACTTCAAGCGGAGATCGTCCAAGCAGCACAGGCTGCTGGCGTGCGGCTCATGGGGCCAAATATTTACGGGTTTTACTACACCCATCATGATCTCTGTGCGACGTTCTGCACCCCGTACAACGAAAAGGGTGTCGTGGCGCTGTCGTCGCAAAGCGGCGGGGTAGGGATGGCCATCGTCGGCTTTAGTCGTTCTGCCAATCTTGGCGTATCTGCCATCGTGGGACTCGGCAATAAGGCCGATATCGACGAAGACGATCTTCTCACGTACTTTGAACAGGATGACAACACGCAGGTCATCGCGATGCACGTAGAAGATCTAAAGGATGGTCGTGCCTTCGCCGAAGTTGCTTCCCGCGTGTCAAAGAAGAAACCTGTCATCGTGCTCAAAGCTGGTCGCACACAGCTCGGTGCTCGAGCCGCGAGTTCACATACTGGTGCGTTGGCAGGCGACCATCGCGTTTATGCGTCGGTATTGCACGAGGCGGGTGTGATTCGAGTTGAAAAACTCAATGACATGCTTGAGTTTGCGCGAGGTTTGGCGGTCTTGCCGACACCGCAGGGTGAAAACGTTCTCATCCTGACCGGCGCTGGTGGTTCCGGCGTATTGCTTTCAGATGCATGTGTCGACAATGGGCTGAATCTCATGCCGATGCCCGATGATCTCGATGCGGCATTTCGGGAGTACATTCCGCCATTCGGTGCAGCCGGCAACCCAGTTGATATCACAGGCGGCGAGCCACCTTCAACGTACGAAGCAACGATCACGCTTGCGTTGAATGAATCACGGATTCACTCATTGATCTTGGGTTATTGGCATACCATCATCACCCCGCCAATGGTCTTTGCGGAGTTGCTTGGCAATTGCGTCGAAACGGCACGAGCGCAGGGAATCGACAAACCCGTCGTATGTTCCCTCGTTGGCGACGTTGAAATTGAAGAAGCCTGTGACTATCTCAACGAGCGCAACATATTGGCCTATCCATACACCGCCGAGACCCCGGTTGCGGTCCTTGGCGCGAAATACCAATGGGCTCGCACCGCAGGCTTGCTAAATTAGAGTAGCTCGCGCAGTCTTGAGCCGATTTCTTCTGGCGTAACCCGCGGCTCAAATCGCTCCACGACATTGCCATCAGGGTCGATTAGGAACTTGGTGAAATTCCACGCCACGTTGGGTTTGCCGTCAGGTCGAGCCTTTTGCGATGTCAACCACTGATAGAGCGCACATGCGTTGTCGCCGCGCACTTCAACTTTGCTGAACATCGGAAATGTAGCGTTGTATCTCGATTGCGCAAAATCACAGATTTCTGCATCCGTGCCTGGCTCTTGTTCGCCAAACTGATTGCATGGAAAACCTAGTACTGTAAATCCCTTTTCGGCGTTGTTAGATTGGAGCCGTTGCAGGCCTTCATATTGTGGGGTCATGCCGCACTCGCTCGCGACGTTTACGACCAGGCAATGTTTGCCTTGGTATTGATCGAAGGCCACGTCAGTTCCGTCAATCCCTTTCATCTTGTATTGGTGAAAACCCATCTTGTTTCCTTGCTTGTTAAAACCCGCGAAACTTCGCGTCGCGCTTTTCTCGAAAAGCAGCTTGACCTTCCTTGAAATCCTGCGACAGGCCAACCAGCGGAATAACGGACTCAGACCATTGCATCGCCGTATCGAAATCCATATTGGCGGTGCGGATGGCCAGCAATTTGCCAACTTTTTGACCAATCGGTGGCCCGGCTTCGAGCTCTAGCGCTAGTTCCATCGTCTTCGATTCGAGTTCTTCAGGGCTAACTAGGTAGTTGCTAAAACCAGCTTCGTGAGCCTCTTCGGCACTCATGAAGCGGCCGGTCATCATCATCTCCATAGCCTTGCGCCACCCGAGCACCTTCGGGAGCGACCAGAACCCCCCTAGGTCAGGGTAAAGACCACGTTTGACATAGGCGACCTGAAATCGCGCCGCCGTTGATACAACCGCTAAATCACAATGGCTTGCGAGGTCGAAACCAGCTCCTACGCAGGGACCATTCACGCTAACCAGGATGGGTATTTCCATGCGACGAAGTGCAATGTAAGTTTCTGTTTCGTGCCTGAAATTTAGGCGATAGCCTTCGATATCCTGCATCTCGGGTGTAACCCCTTCGGGCACGGGGTCCGGATCCGGATTAGCTGCGCCACTGAAATCCATGCCGGCGCAAAACCCCCGGCCTGCGCCGGTGATGACGATGCAGCGGAGACTGCGATCAAATCGTGCGTTGAAAAGCACTTCGCGCAGCTCGCGCAGCAATGGAAAGGTAAGTGCGTTGAGTTTCTCGGGTCGGTTCAGCGTGATCCAGAGGATCCCGTCGTTTTCGCCACGTCGTTCAATCAGTAATGGTTGTTCGTCAGACACGTCTTACTTACTTCTAGTAGTTGAGCCAAGGATTCGTCTAGACCGTTGCGGCAATGCTGGCGATTGGCCTGCGACTGCGTCGCAAACTGCATAGTGATTGTAGAAAGCACCAAGCGACCGGCGAGATTTTCAAGGTTCATGAATCCGGCCAACATTAAATCTTGAGCGCTATGTGCGGACATACCACTAGTTTGAGCGAACGCCTGATCTGTACGGCACAAGTATTTTCATGTGCGTTTGCTCGTGCTAAGTCACGTCATTTGCCAGTTTCTTGAATTACGAGTAGTACCTGGCAATCGCAATAACCGAAAAAACGACTCCCTTTTTGAAATTCTGCTATGTCACTCGCATGCAGCGGTCGCTGATTCCTGGCTGAATAGATGAATCGAAGTTAGAGCGAAATGATTCGTGGTCTCTCAGAAAGCGCATCCATGGAAATCAAGGAACAATCAAGGGTGCTCACGGTTACATCAATAGCCATTTAGACGTCTTTAACTCGATTTAGTAAATCGCCTTCTCGCGTGATTTTGTTCGTATTGACAAGTGCTTGCCCACACTCGGCAACTAGCTCATGCATCCGATCACGCCGTCGATTTGTACCGAGAATGCGGCTAACTTCCTTTGTTGCGTCTTCGATTGAAATGGCGACATTAGCCTGCACTACCTCACTGAGGCAAGCCATTAACTCAGTAGGCGGAATGTAATCAGGATCTTTCAGTTTTGCCGTTTGAACGTCGCTACGGTCCCGAAGCGGCCTAGTTAATTGACTGGCGTCGCGTAGCACGAGAAATTCACTTCGCCGCGAAAGAGAAGCAATTTGCCCGTGTTTAAGCGCTTGGGAGATAGCCATCAGCACGTGTTCGCGGATTCGCCGTCCCGTGGATTTCAATCCCCAAGCGGACCTCACCCGATCGATGACGATTTCGCTGTGAACAGGTCCTTCGTTTCCGACTACTTCCTTTACCAGTTGCACAATGGCGTTGATTGGTGCATCGAGGAGTTCGACCACGGTTTGGCTAAAGGAGAGCTGAAGCTGTGACTCCTCATACGGTTCGCTCGGGACCGAAGCGATTTCTCGGAAGGATTCTCGCTTGATTGGATCTGCTGGGGACTGATGCGTTGGCGTCGTAACAGCAGCCTCCTCTTTCGCTGCGAATGCTTCGTTCCGTGAGAATGATCCTTGGCCCGTCGAACGAGCGGCGATGATGTTTCGCTGCTGTTCGATCGCATCCAATAAACGCGTGACTTCATTAGATCGCTTGTAGAACCAGTCGGTACTCCAGATGCGATGGAAGACCCAGCCTTTGGTTTCGAGAACTTGCTGACGCAAACGGTCGCGTTCTCGTGCCCAACTGGACGAGTGATAGCGTGCTCCGTCGCACTCAATCGCAATCAAATAGTGTCGTTCGTCGTCAGGATTTACGACAGCGAGGTCAATGCGAAATCCACCCGCGCCAACTTGAGGATGCACGGTGTAACCATGCTTCTTCAAGACGTCTGCGACATCTTCTTCGAATGGACTGTCCATTTCTTCGGTGAGCGATTGCGGGATGTCAAGATCGCCGGTTTCGGCAAATTTGAGGAATCGTTTTAAGACACGTGGCCCGTCATATTTCGCTGCATCGAGCCGAATGTCATCGTGACGAATGGACGCAAAAATCTTGCAGGTGCGGCGGGCCCGAGTGAACAGTACGTTCAGTCGGCGTTCACCGCCTTCGCTCGAAACGGGACCAAAATTCTGGCCGAAGTAGCCATTTTGATCTTTGCCATAGCCGATGGATACGTAGATTGCGTCACGTTCGTCACCTTGAACGTTTTCAAGGTTCTTAACAAAAAATGGCTCGTCCCAATCCCGCGCAGTAAACGCTTCTACTTCCGGCAACTCGCGCGAGTAGTGATCCATCTTGAGTTGAATCAGGTCGCGTTGAGCGGTCGATAACGTGACGACGCCAAGCGACATGCTTGGGTTAGCGCGAATGTACTCGATCACATGCTCACAGACAATTTCGGCTTCAATGTCGTTATTGCGTTGTTTTCCACGTGCGTAGATGCCATCAGGCACATGGACGAACTGCATGCCGTGTGAGGTTGTTGCATCAGGTGATGGCGGGAATGCGAGCTTCTCGTTGTAAAACTCAACGTTCGATACCTCAATTAGGGATGGGTGCTCGGATCGATAGTGCCAGTTCAGCATTTCACTTTGCATGCCACGGGCGTCGCAAAGTGTTAAAACGCTTTCCATGTCAGCAGATTGCTGCGCTAGTACGTGTTCTTCATCTAGCTCGTCCAATTCCTCTTCTAAAGCACCATCACCGGCTATTTGGCGATCGAAAAAGGACGTTGGCGGCAACTGTTTCTGGTCACCTACGACGATAACTTGACTCGCTCTCGCGATGCAACCCAACGCTTCGGCCGGTTTGACCTGACTGGCTTCGTCAATTAGAAGCAAATCAAACTTAATGCCGTCGACAGATAAATACTGCGCCACTGACAATGGACTCATCAAGAAAATCGGTTTTAAATCAACGATGACCTCACCAGCCGTATCCAGCAACTTACGAATGGGCATCTGCTTGCGTTTTTTATTTAGTTCACCACGTACGATGCCGACCTTTCCAGAAGCGCCGCGCGGGATGCGTTCGAAGTGCTCGGCCGCAATTTCTTGAGCCGCTAGCAGTTGCAATTCCTCATCGAGCGACTTGAAGCGTTCGACGAGGACCGAACGATCGGTGTTTTGCAACTCCTGCAACTCCGGATGTTCGGCAAAAATGTTCGCGAGGACGCGTTGAGAACGCAACAATGTGAAGGTTTCAGCGGCAATGCTGGGGTCAAGTGAACCGTCATTGATTCGCTGCCGAATAGCTGCCATTCCCATGGTGTCTAGTGTTGTGCCACGACTGCGCAACTCCTGATACTCTGCGATGACATCGAACTGTTCTTGCCAGGTCCCTAACCGTTCGTTGATCTGCGGCAGCGGCACATCGGACCACGATTCGACGCCGAACGCAGTTTCAATATCCAGCTCAGTAATGGTGACGAGCTGCTTCGATGCTTGTTGGTATGCCTCGATGTGCCCGCGCAACGTCGGCTCGCTTATGGTGCTGATGTTCGCTTGGAATGGCGTTACCAGCGCGTCGAGCTCTTTTGGGGATTCAAACGCTGCAACTTGCGCGCGCACCCATTGCAATGCATCTCGATGCGCGTCAACATTCGTCGAATGGCGTTGCCAAGTTATGCCGAACAGAGCGTTGCCGAGACCCTCTTGGCTCTCAATCTGCCGTCGTTCACTGCCTAGTTCAACAAGCTCTTCAAGCAGCTTGATGCGTGCATCAAGCTGTTTCGGTACCTCGGCCACGGCAGCTAGTTTCAATTGTTTCACCGCATCGCGATATGCGGAATTGAAGATCCGGAACAATGAACTACCCGCACGACGGATAGCGTTCAGGTGGCTCTCCCACTCCTGATCCAGAGCTGCTTGGCTGACAGACTTGCTCAGGCCCGTGCGAGACTTGCCGTGCGCGTCGAGCAATTCGAACAATTCGTACGAAGCACTGAAGTGTTCTTGAATCGCTGAGGTTTTCAATAACTGTGGGACCGCATCCGGCATGGCACTCAGCTGCGCAAGCAATGTCGCTAGTGCGTTGCAGTGTTTCTCGGTAGTTGGCCAATCAAGTCCCAGCGTTTCGGAAATCACATCGAAGGTTTCGATGAGTTCTGCAATTGCTTGTTTTGTTTCGCTAACTGAAGTGTTCAGCCTTTGCTGACCAAGTACATCGAGGCGTGCGTTTAGGCCACGCCAGCTGTGTTTAGCTTCCAAGCCAAAACGAGCGATCGAATCAGCATAGGCATCGACCAATCCCCTGCGTTCGTCAAACTCCGCAATAGTCCAGCGCTCGATCTCAGGAATGTCTAGATCGATCATTTGGATGTCTTGCCCAACCAAGTAGGCGATGCGACCCATCAAGCGATATGCTGTATTGCCCGTAACCGAGTCCACAGCGTGCACGAGGTCGGCCAAACGATTCAGCTCATCGCGAACGTTAGCCAAGTCCTTGTAGTGCTGGTCATTCGTGTCGGAAGGTTGACCCAACTCAAACGTCGTGCGCAAATCCTCGTAGATGAACTTGCGGTTCGCTTTGTGCGAATGGAGTTCAAGACACAGTGGCCCTAGACCACACTTCTCCAAGCGCTTTTTAACGACATCCAGCGCAGCACGCTTTTCCGCTACAAACAGCACTTTCTTGCCTTGTTTGACCGCGACCGCGATCATGTTGGTAATGGTCTGTGACTTCCCTGTACCTGGTGGACCTTGCACGACCATGTTCTCGTCGTTCGCGCACGCTTCGATGACTCGTGTTTGCGACGTATCCGCGTCTAAGATGTGTCCGAGATCTTGTGGGTCTGCGTAGATTTCGTCGAGTTTTTTATCGAAATAAGGTCGCGCGATGTTGACTCGACCTTCGCCAGCATCCGATTGCTCGCTACCAGTTAAGAGCTGGCTGACCAGATTGCTATTGACTTGGGAGGCATCTAAGTCGCGGTACATGAGGAAACGACCAAATGAGAAAAACGACAACGCCATGCGATTCGGTTCGAGCACCCAATTGGGTTTGGCCGCGACGGCCTCGCGCACCCTTTCGTAATAGGTGCTTGGCAACCATTCGTCGCCGTCAGCTTCGAGCGGCGGAATGACGACGTCAAAGTCTTCCTCGCACATCATGGCCAAGCACTGATTCGCATTTAGATCATCGTCGCGTGCCTTCAGTCGAAAAATGCCACGACTATCACCGCGCGTCAGCTCAACTGGCACAAGAACAAGCGGTGCGTAGCGTTCAACACTTGACGATTCAGATTCGAAATACTTGAGAAAACCTAGTGCTAGAAAGAGCACGCTGGCACCTTGCTCTTCCTCAATGGACTTGGCTTCGCGGAAGAGGTAGAGCAACTTGGTATGAAGATCGCCTGGTGTGAGAATCGATTGGAGTTTCGTGTCTGTGTGCCGTGCGTGAAGCTCCTGCTCTTGTTCTTCCGGTACAAAGTTATCGTGCAAGATCTCGTCAACGGCCTCGTCGCCAACGTCGTCTTGATCCTCGTCGCGTGGTAGGAAAGTGAAGGACTTGCCTTCGCGATAACACAGCCTGAAGACCTGATCGGAAAGTTCATCGACAATCAGCAGTTGATTCTTGCGTCGCTTGGTGACCGGTGCGTTGGTAAGTGGATTGCGCTTGCCGATATCGAGTAGCTTGCGGCGTTGTTCGGCAATCGCGCTAACCAGCGCAGAACTAGGTCGCTGAGGTTGTGCTGCGGAATCCATATCTCGCAGTATTTACTAAAAACTATTGGACGAGATTATTCGATATTTGAATCGTTAGCCAAGAATCTGCCAAAGGAATGGCATGTCATGCAGTGTTAGTGCAACCTATTACGTATGGTCTAACAAGTGGTTGACTTAAGAGAAAATCGAAATTGATTTATTATTCGTGGACAACAAGGTTCCAAGGGGTGTCGTAGTGAGCCATGATTTAGTAATACGCGGTGGCTCGATCGTCGACGGTACTGGTGCTGAGCCTTTTGTCGGCGACATCGCGGTTGATGGTGACCAGATATCCGCAATCGGCAAAGTTGAAGGCAAAGGCAAAGAAGAAATCAATGCCGATGGTCTAAACGTGTCGCCCGGATTCATCGACTTGCATACGCATCTTGATGCGCAAATCGGTTGGGACCCGCAGGTGACGTCGGTATCTTGGCATGGTGTTACGACTGCGTTGCTGGGCAACTGTGGTGTGACGTTTGCACCGTGCAAGCCAGATGACCGCGAGTTTCTTGCTGGCATGATGGAAACCGTTGAGGACATCCCCAAGGACGCTATCCTGCACGGCTTGCCATGGAATTGGGAGTTCTATGGCGGTTACCTCGACGCGTTAGAAGCGCTAGGGCCTTCAATCAATATCTGCGGTCTAGCCGGTCATTGCGCGGTTCGTTTCTATGTCATGGGCGAACGTGCGGTGGAAGAACCTGCAACTGAAGAGGAAGTTAAGCAGATTGCTGAACTTGCAGGCCGATCCGTCAAGGAAGGTGCTTTTGGATTTTCGACCAATCGCCTGCCAGGCCATAGACTGCCCGACGGGAGATCGATTCCAGGTACGTTTGCGGAGCGTAGCGAACTTCGTGCGATAGCTCACGAAGTCGGCAAGTATGGTGGCTTTATGCAGACCGTGTCAGATTTCCGCGATTTCGACGCGGAAATGGATCTGATTGCGGATGAAGCACGGATATCTCGCGGCGCATTGTTCTCGTGCGCAGCGGAGATGGGTCCTGAGCGCATGGACGAACGCGTGGCTAAGATGCGCGCAGAAGGTTTGAATGTAACGTCGGTGACGGTGCCACGAAGTGGTGGTGGCGTTGGCGGCTTGTCCACCAACAATTTCTTCCGCACACCAGCATGGAACAAATTGCGCGAGATGTCGTTAGAAGATCGCGTTAAAACCATTCGCGACCCAATTCGGAAAGCTGAACTGATCAAAGAGATCAAAGGTCAAAACGAGCAAGTCATTAACGGTCTTAAACGCTGGTTCTACATGGGCGATGGGTTGCGACCATGCTACACGCAAAATCTCGATCAGAATTTGGTTGAGATGGCTAAAGCTGCTGGGGAACATCCGGTTGAAACATTCATTCGCATTTCTGACGAAACGGATGGCAAAGCGCTTTTCCACATGCGCGGTTTCAATGTAGATCTAAGTCAGCTCGAAAAGCTGATTCAAACCGAATGGGCGATGCCTGGCTTAGGCGATGCAGGCGCTCATGTGAGCCAAATGATTGACTCAGGTTGGTCAACGTTTATTCTTTCGCACTGGCATCGCGATAGTGGTGTTTACACTTTACAAGAAGCTGTGCGTAGAATTAGCGCTGTGCCAGCCGGTGTATTAGGTCTAAATGACCGAGGCACATTAAAGGAAGGTAGGAAAGCCGACATCAACGTCTTCGATATTTGCCAACTCGAGGAGAGGATGCCGGAGATCGTGCATGATTTCCCGTTCGGTGCGCCGCGATTTATTCAGCGTGCCGCGGGTTACCATGCGACTGTCTGTAATGGACAGGTCGTTCTTCGCGACGACGAGTTGACTGGCGAATGCGCTGGTCAAGTGTTGCGGAATTCGATTTAAACGTTGAATTCAGCAGCGTCTTTGGAGAAGAGATAGGCACTGTAAACGGCTTCTAGGAGTCGATCACAAGTCGTTGCGATAGAGAGCCCCACAACCTAGTTGTGGGGCTTTTTTTATAGTCCGGCAATCCGCACAATACGTCGCATGGCCGAATCACCACCCAACATCATTTTTATTTTTGCGGACCAGATGCGCGGCGACTGCATGGGCGCAGTCGGCGGTGAAGCGCTAACGCCGAACATCGACCGGTTAGCTGAAGAAGGCATTGTGTTTGAGCAATGCATGTCAAACTCACCGTTATGCGTTCCCGCACGAACATGCCTTATGACAGGTCAGCTGGTTCGCGAGAACGGCATCTGGAGCAATCGCAGCGGCGCAGACCCCTTAGGACCGAGCCATGTGCGCAACCTGCGCGATAGTGGCTACCGTACGGCCGTAATCGGCAAGACTCATCTCTGGCGTCATGGCCCAGGTGGCAAACCCGGCATCCACGTCAAGCAAATGGCACATGTGTTAGAGCAATGGGGATTCAACGAGAGCGTTGAACTAAACGATCCTATTGAAACAGCTTGGATGGATTGCCATTACACGGACTATCTGGCCGCAAATGGTTGGTTGGACTTGCATCGCGCGTTTATTCGCGCGTGGGTAGCCGAAATGCGATCAGGCAACATGACGCCCTGGGGACAGGAACCTGCGCCAGTCCCGGAAGGGGCAGACGAAGATTCATTTATCGGTCGGACTGCGGTTGAGTGGATCGAAAACTACGACAAGGGCAAGCCTTTCTATCTGCAAATTCAATTCACGGGACCACATGATCCGTACGACGGCCCCACGGCGTATCGTGACCTGTACAACGTTGAAGAGCTAGACGCGGGTGCGCGCGAGTTGGAGGAACCACCGAGTCGTGGCATGGCGCAGTTTCGAGCACGCTCGCCTTCGGTTGCACGTGCGACGCGATTTCAAAAGCAACGCTGGCGTGCGTGGTATTACGCCAACGTCACATTGATCGATAAATGGATTGGCGAGGTGAGGACTGCGCTTGAGAAGCAAGGTCTACTGGATTCAACCTGGATCGTATTCAATTCAGATCACGGCGAGATGTTGGGAGACCACGGCCTGCAGGGTAAAGCAGTGTTCTACCGCGACGCCATGCATGTGCCTTGCGTTATTCGTCCACCAAAAGCTCTAGCAGCTCGAAAAAGTCAAGCTTTAGTAGAGCAGATAGACCTGCCAGCCACGATGTTGGCCATGGCAGATGCACAACCGCTTGCCGATAGTCTTGGCAAGTCATTGCTGCCATACCTAGATTACGAGCCTGAAGATCCTCGTTTGCACGAAGGCAAGCCGGCCGTTCTCAGTGAGTTGTTTGGGCAAACTGCCATTGTGACGGACCAATACACGCTCGCCATGCGCATCGAAGACGAAGACTTGGCGTTGTTTTTCGATCGTCACGAAGACGCTGGTGAATTGCGTAATTTCAAAAACGAGGCGGATTACGCTAGCGTCGCAAGTCGTCTGATTGAGGAGCACGTCCACCCTTTGGCGGAACGGACGAATCACACATTGCTTGACGATTACCGCAATTACGTTCGGACGACTGGCAGCATTAACTAAAGCATGAAGGTATCACTGCTTTACGGCAAGCGCACCATTGACGTGGCGTTTTCAGCCCATGCGCAGGTTTCCATCATTCGCAAACCGCAAATGCCGTTGCTGCAGGACAGCCAGGCAGCGGTTGACCAAGCGGTAGCAAGTGCTTCGATGTTTGCGCACGGCTGCAAGAGCGCATGCATTCTCGTGTGCGACGTGACACGGCCTGTGCCAAATGGGCTATTTTTGCGTTCTTTAATAAAGCAACTCATCGATGGTGGAATCGACCGTCGATCGATTACGTGTTTGATAGCAACCGGACTGCATCGACCCAACGAAGCCGCGGAACTGACGAGCGTTATCAACGATGATTGGGTGCTTGAGCACATTCGAATCGAAAACCATCATGCTCGCGTCGATGCAGAGCATGCTGAACTAGGTACCACGCAAAGCGGCACAGTCGTCAAACTTGATCGCCGGTTTATGGACGCAGACTTAAAAATCGTGACTGGTTTGGTTGAACCTCATTTCATGGCGGGCTGGTCCGGCGGCCGCAAGGTCGTCGCACCAGGTGTCGCTCATGCAGACACCATCAGGGTCTTGCACAGTGCACGCTTTATTGAACATCCACTCACACGAGAGTGTGTGTTAGCTGGCAACCCACTTCACGAGGAATTGCTTGAAATCGTGGAGATGCTGCGTACACGATCAAGAAGGGATATTTACGCGCTCAATACCGTTATCGACGAACACCGGCGACTTGGCTTTGTCAACTTCGGCGAGATTGTTGCCAGTCACAACGAAGCGGTCGCATTCGCGGAACGTTTTTGCGTGGTGCCCATACGCGAGAAGTTTGACGTCGTGCTCACATCGGCAGCGGGCTACCCGCTGGATTTGACTTACTATCAAGCCGTGAAAGGCATGGTGACCCCCTTGGACATTCTCGCGGACGAAGGCACCTTGATCGTTGCAAGTGAATGTGCAGAAGGTTTAGGTTCAGACAACTTTCGGGCGTCACAGGCAAAGCTGTTAGCCGAAGGCCCAGACGGATTTATTCGGCGTATCGAACAAAAACGATTCGCAGATATTGACGAATGGGAAACTGAAATGCAGCTGCGTGCGACTCGACAGACACGCGTTCAGATGTACAGCGAAGGATTACAAGGCGAGGATCGCAGGCTAACGGGGATCGAGATGATTGATTCCATCCAAGCGCAGATTGATGCAAGCGCGCCAGAAAGACGTATCGCCGTCATCCCAGAAGGTCCATACGTCGTGCCGCGTTTTGCGACCAGTTAAGGATTAGGGGGAACTGTGGCTGAAGTATTCACCGGGGTCAGGGTACTGGATTGTTCTGACCGATTATCCGGTGCATGGGCCGCTCGCTTATTCGGCGACTTCGGCGCAGAAGTGGTGCTGGTTGAGCCAGAAGAGGGACATGCGTTACGACGAGAAGCACCGTTCACTGAGGACGGTGAATCTTTGATGCACGCATTCGCGAACTGGAATAAGCGCTCGATTCGCCAAACTGACGAGCGTTTGGCAGAAGTAATACGATCGGCGGACGTGGTGGTCACGACCACCGTGAAACTACCAGATTGTTTGGCAATGTGCGCCGACGACGTCATTCATTTATCCATAACACCATATGGTCTTACTGGCCCATGGGCTCACCAGCTTGGTAATAACCTCACGGCCTGTGCTCAGGTAGGGTGGAGTGCAATCAACGCGTGTGAAGAAGAACCGCCACTGCAATTGCCACACAATCAAACTGGATACATCGCTGGCGTCGCCGGCTTTGTGTGCGCAACGGCTGCACTGTATCGTCGAAACGCACAAGGCGGTGGTGAACGATGCGACGTCAGCGAAATCGAAGCAATGTCGAACACATGTGCACCGTGGGCGCAAGTTGGCATCTTCGTTGGGAACAACCGCATGGCACACGGTCCCAATGGTCGCCGTTTTCGAGACCGTCCAGGACCTTTGTGGCAATGTCAGAATGGTGCTATCAATTTCGGCTATGGTGACTGGGCGCAGTGGACCAAGGCCTTTGAATTTCTAGGCAAGCCGGAGATTGCGCACGATCCGAATTTCATTCCGACGCTTGGTCGTCACCAAAAAGACACGCGTCCGGTTCGAGCGGCGTTAAGCGAAGCTGTCGCTGCGATGAATAAGTGGGACGTCTTTCATGGCCTCGCGGCGTGTCGCTGTATTTCTGGCGTCGTACAGGATGTGCAGGAATTGGTTGAGAGTGAC
Organism: Gammaproteobacteria bacterium; assembly: GCA_009841635.1. Lineage (GTDB taxonomy): Bacteria > Pseudomonadota > Gammaproteobacteria > Pseudomonadales > Azotimanducaceae > Bin55. The sequence continues at coordinate 47,769 of VXLJ01000025.1, read as the reverse complement.
CATTTGCAAGCGCGTGGTTTCGTTATTGAAACCGAAATTGGTGGGCAAGCTGTCAAAGCCCCTGGCGCATTTGGTCAACTTTCAGCTACACCTTGGGCTTACAAGCGGCGTGCACCAAAACTTGGTGAACATGATCACGATTTAGTCCCTAAACCACGGCGCATAGTGTCAGAACCACCGCCAGGCGAGCGAACTCTCCCGCTTAAGGGCATTCGGGTGCTCACATTTACGCAAGCTTGGAGCGGAACATTCGGTACGCAGCTGCTCTCACTTCTTGGGGCCGACGTCGTTCAAGTTGAATCGCGCAAACGACCCGATGTTTGGCGCGGCGCAGGTGCACCAGTGCCACCGATGTTGCGCAATTTAGGTGTTGCGCAGAATCCGCTCAACACCAACGGCATGTACAACACAGTAAATCTCAACAAGAGAGCCATTACATTGGACATGGCCGATCCAGACGGCAAAGCAATGTTTTGGGATCTTGTGACGAAGTTCGATGTGTTGTGCGACAACTTTTCGCCGCACGTTATGACCAACTGGGGTGTCACGCTTGAATCTTTGCGGGAGAAGCGGCCAGACATCATTTTTGCATCCTTATCAGGATACGGCCGTACAGGACCGTTGGCGGAATACCCTGCAAATGGTGCCACGACTGAACCAATGGCGGGTTTAGCAGCGATGCATGGTTATGAAGGCGACATAGCTCAAAACACTGGCGGTCTGATTCCGGACCCGATTACTGGTTTTTACTTTGCTGCATGCATTCTTGCAGCCATTTATCACCGCGAGCAGACTGGCGAAGGTCAACGGATTGATGTGTCGATGATCGAAGCGGTGGCGACGCAATGCGGCGATGCCATGCTGGATTTCGCAGCGAACGGCGTGGTACGCAAACCCACAGGTAACAAGCACCCGAGTGTTGCGCCGCACAACGTGTACATAACTAGTGACGAACAATGGTTTGCACTCGCAACCGAATCGGACGAAGCGTTTGAGGAGTTGGCGAGATTTGCCAATATTCAAGATGACCGGTTCACGAACATGACATCGCGAAAAGCCCATGAGATCGAACTGGACGCTGCGATTGGTGCGTGGGTTGCGACTCAAACCGTCGATGAACTATGCGATTTGTTTGGAGGTTCAGCCATCACTTTCAGTCCTGTACGGGAGTTTGAATCCGTATACGCTGCGCCGAGTGAGCAATATGAAGCACGTGAGTTTTTGGTGCCGGTGCATCATCCCGAATGCGGGACGCATTTCATGCCACTCAATCCGTGGATCTATGCACATACCCCACGCGGACCAATTACACATTCCCCGTGTTTTGGCCAGCATTCCCAAGAGGTGTTTGCAGAGGAATTAGGCATGTCGCCGACGGAATATGACGAACTTGAAGCACGTGGGTTAACGGGCACAACGAGGATTTAGTGGCAACGTTCGCGTTCTTGCCGCCACTCGACGATGAACAACGCGATTGGGCCAAGCGGCTCGCAGTAGATTGTCCGAATCTAGAAGTTCGTGTTATTGAGCAGGAAATCGAACTTCCCCAAGCACTAGGCAATATTGAGGCGGCTTACGGGTGGGTGCCACCTACTGCATTGCCTTTCGCTCGAAACCTTAAGTGGTTACAAAATCCTATGGCAGGACCGCCGCCTAGTTACTACTATCCTGAGCTCGTTCAGCATCAAGTCGTCGTCACGAATCCGCGCGGCATCTACTCCGACCATATCGCGCACCACATTCTGATGTACATGCTTGCGCTATCGCGAGGCTTGCCTTATTACATGGATGCACAGCGACGTGGTCGGTGGGATAAGCGCGCACGGCAACGGGGCTATGTCGACATCAGTGAAAGCAAGGTGCTAATCAACGGCGTTGGGGGTATTGGTGCCGAAACAGGTCGGCTTTGTGTTGCTATGGGAGCAGATGTCATTGGCATTGATTCGCGGAACGAATTTGGTGCAGAGTTTGACATTCACCCGCCGGATTCACTCGACACATGGTTACCTCAGGCGGATTTCATCGTCACTACCGTGCCCCACACGCCAGATACCGAATTCATGTGGGATCGTGCACGGTTTCAGGCGATGAAGTCCACCGCTTACTTTATCAATATCGGGCGCGGCATGACAGTCAAACTCGACGATTTAGTTGTGGCACTCGAGGAGGAAGAGCTTGCAGGTGCTGGATTGGACGTTTTTGAGGTCGAGCCGTTACCTGTCGGGCATGCACTTTGGCAATGCGAAAACGTGATCATTACGCCTCACGTTGCAGTGGCAAATGCCCTCAATATCTCAGAGCGTCGTTACGAACTGCTGTTGGACAATGCCAGACGGTTTGTGGCAAATGAGCCATTGCGCAACGTGGTAGATAAAGCGCTGCGATATTAGAATGCACCCTATGAATGCAATAGAGAATGCGGTTAAGACGCAAGTTCGCTATCTTGCTGAGCGATGGCGGGATTCAGTTGAAATTCCACGGATTTTCGACAGGGATTCAAGGCGGGCTAATACGGAAAAAATCGATGTCGAGGTGTTGGATGGCCGGCCTTTTGCTAGCGAAATTCGACTTGATACACAAGGTTTCGAACTATTTGACTTTGCATCACCTATTACAGATTTCACGAATGATGAAGCAGTGACGTCGATTTACCGTCCGGCCATTGCCGAGTTCGTCAAGAAACAGACGCATGCTCTAGACGTTTTCGTGACGCAGCACCTCATTCGTACTGAAAGCAAAGATGATTTCAATAAAGCCTATGCGCGTTTCCTGCATTGTGACTACAGCATGGACACGGCTCGTTCAGCTTCATTGAATTTACTAAAAAATCGAAATCTAGATCCGGCGGATTTCGAAAATGCTGAGTTCGCTTGGTACAACTCCTGGCAGCCATTCGATAATCCAGTCGAACAGAACCCACTATGTATGCTCGATTCAACGAGTCTAAGGGATGAAGATATCGTCGAGTATGTATACGGTGGCTATGGCAAAAGCGCTAAGAGTTCGATGCCAATGTATCGGAAAGAGCACCGCTTTTACTATTTCAAAAACATGCAACCATCGGAAGTAGTGCTCATTAAGCAACTCGATACCCGAACTGGCAGAGCGCCTGTTGCACCACATACGTCATTCATTGATCCCGCCGCGAAAATCGATGCGCGCCCGCGCCGTAGCATCGAAGTTCGGATGATGGCGGTGTTTGAATCAGGCCGAAGCTCGCGGCATATCTAAGCAGCTAAGCTACTTTTCTCACCTTCCACACTTGTTCTGCTGGCCATTTACTGCCCCAATCTGCAGACGCATACGAAAAACGTGAAGTTGCGCCTTGGGGTGCAGGTAGCTCGTGCAGCGCTTCAACACTGAATCCACATTGTCGAAATAGCGCGATCCATTCACCGGGCGCGAGGTGGTATTCCACGCCATCGCTGCCATCTGCGCTCCATTTCAAGCGATACACGTCAAAATAGGATCGCTGCAAAGTTTCGGTCCAAGCCCCATCAGGTTCGTCTAAGCCGTTGTCAGTGATCAAAGACAACATATGGTCTGTATAGATCACGAGCTGGCAGTCAGGTTTTAGTACTCGCGCGGCTTCTGGGATCCATTGATATGGATCGGCCCACAATGCTGCGCCATATTCTGAGATGGCGAAATCAAAGGAATCGTCCGCGAATGGCAATTCCTCGCCAAACCCTTGAATGAGAGAAACATCCGTATCGTGCAGCTGACTCAAACCAACTGCCGTTACAAGTTGATTGTCGGTTGGTTCTAGACCGATCGCCATCGCGCCACGGTCAGCCATCCACTTCAAGATGTAGCCGGTGCCGCAGCCGATATCAAGGCAGCGTTTCCCCTTTAAATCGTCTGGAAGGAGGTTTAAGGCTTCGTCGGAGCGACTCCATAGACCCCAGGCGGGTGCCTGCCTGCGCCAGTTTTCTTCACCGAGTTCGCGAAACCCGCGAGCTGCAATCTGCCACTTCTTGACATTGAGTTGCTGAGATTCGGAAAGGTGATGATCACTTGGCATGCGTGGCGCCTACCGCGTCGATCGCAATCGTGCTCAATACGAGTTCATTGAGTCAGTTGCTGAATTGAACAGGCGTACGACTGTACCGGCAGATTTCGGGTCCGTTCGCACCGATTCAACGGTGCCATCGTCACCTGCCATTGTCTCATAGGCTTGCTTACGCATACTCGAAAGCGGATGCAACTCACCAGCGCCGAATGGCCAGACCCCTTCGTCCGCTTTTATGTTGCGAGTGATTGCTTGCGCGTGCTTGGATAACGACAACCAGATTTCATGTGGCATCGTTCGTTGAAAATGCTTGCCAGGACGCGGATTAGCCGAGTATTCGACGCTAGGCAATGCCCGAATTTCATTGGATAGATTCGGTGTCGCGCCATGCCAGGCTCGAGTGTCGCGAAAAATCGCGCTTCCCGCCGGCGCACCAACCAAGGTGGATAAACGCATCCATTCGGGTTCGTCCTCAATGCTCGGTGGTGGCGAAGTATTTGTGTGCGTGCCAGGAATTTGTCGAATTGGACCATTCTCCCAAGTCAAATCGGTCATGGTGAAATTAATCGTCACCCCGTTGTTTGCATAGTCCAGCACGCGGCGTTGCGTTTTGAAGTCCAGTTCGGCGAAAGACATATGAGGGTCTAAATTCAGCTGATTGCGTTGCAATATCCGCTCAAGGCGGTGCTGACCGTCAGTTTGCTCATCTATGCCGTCTGTGTGCAAGTGTTGGTATTCGATCGCGCCAGGTAGACTGAGATCGCCGCCACCACCCCAGACTGAATAACTGGTCGAACCAAATATCTCGCAAAGGATCGGGGTCGTCGTCGCCATATCAACGATAGCGGCCCAGGCGGGTTCATGCATCATTTGGCGCGATGCCGAGCACGTGCCATAGCAATAGCGATGTGGTAACCGACCTGTCTCTTGCACGTACTTGCGGGTGAGGCTGTGTCGAGCGGACAAAATCGTACGCAGATTCCGCTCGCACGCTTCGCGCATCGCCGTTAAGTTCTTGGGGTTTAGCGCGTTTTTTACAACGACGAAGCCATCGCGGTGAAAAATCTCGGCCGCGCGTTGCACCTCGGACGGCTCGCAAATCTCAAGCCCATGAATGCCGTTGTGCAGTTCAAGATGGTGGCGTAAGGCTTGAACTTCTGGGTGGTTTCGCACACGCTGTGAGGGTGCACGTGGGTCCGGCGCACCATAGCCAGGATCGTTCGTAACGATGGTGCCAAACTCATCTACATGCTCGTTTGGCGGTAGATTGCGATCCCAACCAATTTCCGTAGGTCCTGAAACTCGCAGCTCCATGAGTTCACGTTCTAAAGCCAACATGACAGACTAAAACGAAACAAACTGTGGTGCAGTTTAAGCTGATTTAAGCAGGTTTTATCGAATATCGACGCGAAATCGGATTTAGTTCCGGCTTGGTTGTGCGATTGAACGATGCGCGTGTGAACCTAGAGCGCCGAATGTGGGCATCTAACGCTTGCCTAGAGGGAGCGGTTACTCAATTAAGGAACTCCGCGTCCAACGGAGTTCCTTTTAGCTGTTGGTCGTTCTTTTAGGTTGCAATGACCGCGTTAGCGTGCGTAGCTTCGCAGCACTTCGCCTGCATGCTCACCAGTGTGCTCGTCATCCCGCAGAATGATCTGACCATTGCAAAGCGTGGCGTCATATCCTGCTGCTCGTTGAATGAAGCGTGGTGCGTTGCCAGGGAAGTCGCGCACTAGTTCAGGCTGACGCTCTTCTAAATTGTCGAGATTTATCACATTGATATCGGCGCGCTTGCCGACACCGAGAGTACCACGATCAGAGAGTCCAAGCACGCGTGCTGGTTCACCACTAATTCGGCGCACCGCCTCTTGCACGGAGTAAACACCAGCATCGCGATGCCAATGCGACAGCACAAATGTGGACCAGCCAGAGTCGATCATTTGACTGACATGAGCTCCCGCGTCGCCTAAACCGGGCATGGCCCAATCGGTCGTAATCATGCCTTCCAGAACTTCGAGGTTTACGTTGAACGCACGCCCATGGAACATAGCCTTGCCATTCGTATCGAGCATATACCGCAGCCATGTCTCGACAGGATGTTCACCTGCAGCCTGAGCTTCGTCGAACAAGCTCTCATAACGTGATTGCGTGTAGTTCGGCCGCAAACCATCACCCATGTAATAGCGGCGTTTCAACGGCTTCATCATTTCATCGTGATGTGGATGGTTCTTGATTTCGTCGACGAGCTCTTTCCTAAAGTCCGCGTCTTGGATGGCTGCTAAGCGTTCTTCAACGCTCTCCAGCTTGCGGAGTTTGTTCCAACTCGGTGTTCGCCAGAAATTGTTGTTGGCCAAACTATCGACGCCACCACCGCTTCGTGGCACAGTGACGCCCGTGACGTCCAACCCTTTGGCGCGCATAGCGCTTACGCGCTCGTCCAATAATGCACCATGTTCGGCGATGGCGCTGAATAGCACTTTGCTGGTTTCTGCTTCGGCTTCCATAATGTCAAGCTCGTTTTCGAGATCGCCAAAATGAGGCACGATTTGCATGAGACCGCCGTTGTCACCCACTGCTTTCGCAATGGCAAGCAGTTCCTCTCTGCTGGCAAACGTGCCTGGAATCGGTCGCCGGTCTGGCAGCGTATGACCGGGATGACGATTGACCGAGAAACCAATCGCGCCTTCTTTGACTGATTGGCCAGCGAGTGCCGCAATTTGTTCAATCTCTTCAGGTGTAGCTTGTTCTTCAATGGCGCGTTCGCCCATGACATATGTTCGAGTTGCACTATGCCCAACCAAACCCGTGATATTGATCATCGGACCAAGCCGTTCTAGGCTGTCTAGATAGCCACCGTAACTCTCCCAATCCCACGGCAGACCAGTGAGAATCGCATATTTCGGAATGTCCTCAACGGTTTCCATCATCCCGGCAAGGAATTCCTGATCTTCTTTTTTGCAGGGTGCAAAGGTGACGCCGCAGTTGCCTAGCAGTGCTGTCGTAACGCCGTGCCAGGTGACCGAAGTGAGTTTACGGTCCCAACCAACCTGTGCATCTAGATGTGTATGCAGGTCAACGAAACCTGGCGTAACCAACCGGTCAAGTGCATCAATTTCCTCTTTGCCGACATTGTTGACTTCGCCAATGGCGGAAATCGCCGTACCATCGATGGCAATATCACCGACGAATGGGTCGGCTCCACTACCGTCGACAACGGTGCCATTTCGAATAACGAGATCATGAGTCACAGTTACAACCCTCGGGTGGTCAGGTCAAATAGAAGCGCACGGCATTTTACGAGGTTTACGTGCACGAAATTGGGGAAGTAGATCGGCGTTTTAGCTTGATGAGGTATTGCGTTCACAGGTGGGAGAGCATTCTTCGTTGTGGTATGAAAATTCATTCCCCGGTGAGGTAGACGCCTTTTGCGGTGACCAGTTGATCGGCGTAAAAATCGTTGTACTCATCATCCCAATCGCGAAGCCGCTGAATCGATTGGTTTAGTGTGTCGACACTGCTTTCGTCGCCCTTTTTTGCGGCTAGTGCGAAATACTGCCAAGCAGCGTGCATCTCGCGTAGGAATTCGCTTTCTGCTAGCAACTTCGCTCGCGCCAAGGACGCCACGGCGCCGTCAAATTGGCCTGCATTGATCTGATGCATCGCAAGAATCCACAATATATTGGGAGTCACCTCATCGATCTGTTCCGCGATAGCGAGACCTCGCTGAGCGGCTTGTAAGCCCAGCTGCTGCCGAGCGTCGGAAATGGGTTCTGATGAATCGTCCCAACCTGGCCAAGTAAAGGACGCGATGTTGAAGGCTGTGCGCCGTTGAAAACGTCGAATTTCCAATGCATGCTCAGGCTCGCTTTCTGCAAAGTACGGCCACGTCGTCTCAAGGTATGCGAGCTGCAACTTGAGCACGGGAATGAAAAGCGCTTCCTGGTGCGTGCCACGAAGATGGTCCATCAACTGATAGAGTTCGACATAGTCATCGGCTTGAATGGTGAGCGAGCTGGTGTCTTGCTCATTAGCCATAGCGTTCTGGCTTAATAGTAGACCGCATGCGGCAAGCACACAGCCGCAATAGATGTAGATTCGCCAATTCAAGAACTCAGTAGTGCTGCGATGTCTTGAAAACCCTTCGCTTGAGCTAGTTCTATGGGTTTCGGCGTCTTGTGCGCCCTCTGATGCGGGTCGACACCCGCCTCTATTAGCATTTTGCACGCTTGCAAATTTCCTGACATGACAGCGTAGTGCAACGGCGTTCTTCCGTCCATCGTCATTGCGCTGACGTCAGCGCCGAGCTCTAGTAGGAACGCAAGCTTATCGATTCGTGTGCCCTTGTCTGCTCGGCAAGCGTAAAGGAGAGGCGTCAAATCGCCATTGGGTCGCTGGTTTGCAGACAAACCATGAGCGACAAGCGTTTCTAAGATGGTTAGATCATTGGTTGCCATCCATAGCGACGCGTCGGCATTGGCCACGTTAGCGCCGTGCTCTAGGAAGAGCTGCAACATGCCTGTCCGACCAAAATGCGCGCCGATGAAAAGTAGCTGAAAGCTATAAGCGGGCACGTCGAATCCCATGTCTACGAATTGATTAACTAACTCATCGTGACCACCTACGATTGCGAACGTCATCAATGGCGAGTAATAAATCTCATCGTGTGGATCCTCTGCTGTGATTAGCGAAGGGGTTTTTCGTAGCTGATCGAACACTGCTTTGTGCTGACCTCGATAGGTCAAACGAAAGATGTCATCTTGGGTGTTTTGCCGTAACAACAACTCATAGATGGCGGGACGCCGATAAAAATGACTTGCGGCGAGTGGTGATAACTGCACAAAACTCTCGCTGTTCACGCAACCAGTTAGATTGACGTCTGCGCCACGTTCGATCAGCCATTGAGCCAGCTCTAGACGATTGTGACGAACTGCGGACCATAAAAAGGTGCGGCCATGACTGCCGCGTCTGTTTAAATATTCAGGATGTTCAGCGAGCAGCGTGGCGATGGCTGCCGGTTGGCCACGTTCTGCTAATTTCAGGTGTTTAGCAGGCAGTTGCCGTTTCCAATGACCTGGTTCGTTAGGTAATGGACGAACCCATCGGCATGGGTTCTCAGGTATCGCCATCGGCGTAGAATCGCTCGGCTTTTTGAAGCGTTGACTTACGGAATTGGAGCTGGAAGTTATAGAAACGATTGTCCTGTGGCTGGAATCCGCAAGCACAGTTGTGGGTGTACTCACGGTGCTATGCCTGATTTACGAAAAGTACTGGGCATGGCCGCTTGGTGTGCTGTTTTGTTTCTTAAGCGCACCGGTGCTGTTGCATAACAACCTTTATGGCTATCTCACATTAACGCTGGTCGGCTTCCTACCGATGAATATCTATGGCTGGTACTACTGGATTGCTGGGACCGAACACAAAACTGAGTTGCCCGTTACCAAGGCGCCGGTTCGAATTTGGCTTGTCTGCGGGGTTCTGAGTCTTGTGGCAATTCTGCTATTACCCTATTTCTTTGCACTGATTGTGCCGGATTACTTTGAAACGGCGGAGTACATATATCTCGACAACTCCATTCTCGTACTGAGTCTTAGTGCTATGTGGTTTACAGCTCGCAAATTTATTGAGAACTGGTTTATCTGGTTAGTCGTCAACTTCGCAACGGTGGCGCTGTACGGACTGACTGATCTTTATCAGCTCATGCTCCTCTACGTCGCGTACATCGGGATGGCGTTTTGGGGTTATCGTCAATGGCGCATCTCGATGCGGAAACAAAAAATCACACCGGCGCCGCAACAAGTAGTCACGTGACAGTTCCGTTCTTTTGTCATACTTGGTACCGTTGTGCAAGCGAACTCTGCCAGTCAAAGTGATAACCGGGTTATCACTTTGCGTTTAGACGCCTCAGTTTCCCGTGCACTACACCTCTCGCGAAACTGGTGGTAGGTGATAACCGGGTTATCACTTCTGCTCTTTGATCGTAGTTAAGCAGGCAACTTCCAATCCGACCTTTCGCAGTGATGGAAAGTACAGCGGAATCAGCGGCTGTTTGCTTCGAAAACCAAGTCAATAGATGGTTTGGTTTTCAGCACAAAACCACCGAATTTTTGTTAGCTGAAATGACTTAGTACGTCTTCTGCGAGCTGTTCGTAATCTTCTGAGTTGTCGGTTGGGATGCCGCCGATCATGATGCCGTCCGCACCGGCATCAATGATCTCACCAATGCGATCGATCACATAGTTCTTCGGGCCTGTGGCGCTGCCCAGACCTAATCGGCGGCCATTCACAAACGCCGCGACTTTTTCTTTGTCGTCCGACACCATGGTTGGCATCAAAACCGTGTGCGTTATATCGCTCGGGTCCCGTCCCACTTGCTCACAGTGAGCGTTCAAGACGTTGATTTTGTGACGAAGCGTTTCAGCGGTCATCGGTACGCCGGACCATCCATCGAGATTCATGATGTCGCCATACTTGGCGAGAGTGCGAAGCGTTCGTTTCTCCCCCGTGCCGCCTACCAAAATTTGGATGCCATTGGCATCGAAATTGCGCGGGGACATGGGCGCGTCATCTAGCTTGTAGTAGCTTCCTTCGAAATGTGAATTGCCGTCCTTGTGAAATAGCGAACGCAGGAGTTCGCACGCTTCTTCAAATCAATCCTGCCGCTCGCGCATGCTCGGGAATTCCCAGCCATATGCCTCATGTTCTCGCTTGAACCATGCGGCGCCAATGCCAAGTACGAATCGTCCGTGCGAGATTTGGTCCATGGTTGTCGCCATCTTGGCGACTAACCCCGGATTACGGTAAGTGTTGCCAAGCACTAAGTGGCCAATGCGGAGTTTGGTGGTAAACCCAGCCACCGCTGCTGCGACCGTAAATCCTTCATGTGCAGTTAAGTGCTCCTCTTCCTTGCGACCAGGCGGTGGGAGAAAGTGGTCCGCAAACCACACGCTCTCCCAACATGCGCCAGTTTCGAGAATGTCGACCACCGCGCGAATGGAGTCCCAGGTATTGCGATAGCAAGAAACTTGCGCACCAAATTGCATGGATTTCCCCTTATTTTGTTGCCGGAATGCGTTATGGCGACCAGCAGTTCACGAGCGCGTCATCGCCACCAATTGAACGCATATGCGCCTCGAATTTTTGTTGCATTTCTTTTGCTTGCTCAGGATGGTCATCTATCACATTCGTTTCGGCGTTCTGGTCCTTGACGTACTCGTACAGCTCTGGCGTGCCTTCCGCACCAACTGCAGCGTAGCCCCACCGTCCGTCTATGGCAAACGGTGTAACAGCGTTAGGTGGACAAGAGCCATCTTCGAGGACGCGAATGTAACCTGCGCTAACAACGAGGTCACGATGACTTTTGCCATTCTGTAGGGCGCTAGCGAAACTCATACCGTTGACAGGTTGTCGAACGTCAAGTTCGAATCCCGCTAGCTCGCTCAAGGTGGGCAAGATATCTGGTGGTTGGGCGAGAAAGTCCACGGTTTTACCAGAGGGTACGCCAGCACCACCTATGATGAATGGCACATGGCCAACTTCGGGATAGATCGGCCAGAAGCGATCGTCGTTGTCTGAGATGTTGCTTTTGCCCGTGCGGTTGTGCTCGCCGATGCTCGTGCCGTGGTCGCTGGTAATGATGACGATGGAATTGTCGAGAAGACGCAATTCCTGAATCTTTTGCAGCACCACGCCTAACTGCTTGTCGACGAGTTCGGATTCTGCCGCGTAGTGCGCCCATAGATTGTGAAGTTCGGCCTCCGAGTAATCGGTCGCAGGACCGTAGTTGCAATGGATCATGGGTACGCCGTCGTAATCAGGGTCGTAGTTCTTCACCATGTACTCGGGTGGATCCCATGGTTCATGGGGATCGAAAAAGTCAACCCAGAGAAAGAATGGCTCAGCTTGATAGTTTTCCTCTAGCCATCGCACGGTTGTCGAGGCAGTTTTGTACATAAACGTCTCTTCTTCCACCTCGAAATAGCGGTTGATCCAACGGTGGGCGTCTGCAAGGCTGCTGTCATTCCAAATCGGTATCTGCCGCGTCTTTTCCAACGGCATTTCGTTCGTGATCGGATGATTCAAATGCAGCAGATGCTTGTCGCCTTCTTGGCCGCGATGTTGGTAAGCCGCATCAAACCCAAATTGAAAACGGCTGTTAAAGAGATGCGGGCAATCGCAGATCAATTGGGTTACATATCCCTCACGATGCAGCGTTTTGCCGATATGGTTTGGATTGCTTTGGTCGATGGGTTGCCACCCATAGTGTGGCCAACCGAAGATGCCGGTTGCTAAATCCGTTCGGTTAGGAATCGTTGGAAAACTCGCGGTGAAGAAGTTCGTGACATTCGTCGCGCTCGTTTCGCAAAACCGATCCAGGCATGGTGTACGAACTGGTCGCGTAGCGTAACCGAAGAGATTGTCGAACCGGAAGGTGTCGGTGACCAAGATGATGACGTTCTTTTTCATAGCTGATCGAATTCACTGTAGAGGGCACTGCAACGTTGTGATTTAACGCGAAGTAGGCGCTTGACTTCTAACTACGTTAAATCGTGGGGCATAAGCCAATCAAGCGGAAACCTCGGCATGCAATGGGCGGCAGCTGGAGCCTCTCAACATCGCAAACATACGATCCATTTGTCCTTCATCCACGCTTTGCACATTGCTGAAGGTAACGTGTGCAGAAGATGAAGCATTAGGATCAAGATCGATCACCCACAACGGCGTAAGTTCATTGGGAATCACCGAGTAGCGCACGTCAAAGATACGATTCGGCACTGCCGGATCCATTGCCACGTATCCTTGCGAAAACCAGTTGAATCGAGCCACGTCCTCGCGTTGCTGCCCCGGTGCAAGCCAAGGTAGATCGTGTTGGATGTCTAGTTTGGCGATTTTCGAACCGAGACCGCAGATCGTTGCCTGGCGGTCCAGTCCGACCCGCACCGCGTCAATGTAGTACGTATTCTCAAATTCGTAGATGACCTTAAAAACGAACGCGTTGGCGATACTGGGTTTCACCGTCAAATGTTGCGCCTCGTGATTTCTAAGTTCGGCTAACGTCGCACCTGCTTGGTAGGCAGTGTAGCTCTGCAAAGTGCCAAAGCTCAAATAAACAACGGCCCACAGCAGTCCTAATCCGGCGATCCAACGACGTCGCCATAGCAACGCGGCAATGACCGCAACCAAAAGCGGAATCGTGAACGTGGGATCCAAGACAGACACTACGTTCCATGCGACGCGATAGTCAGTGAAAGGCCAAAACAGCTGGGTGCCGTACGATGTACAGGCATCGAGTAAACCGTGGGTCGCATACCCTAGCAAACATGCAAGATACAAGTACTTGAACTCGATTGCCTTGCGCATAAACGGATACAACCCACCAGCGACAATCAGTGCGCCTATAGGAATGAACACCAGCGAATGAGTGAATTGCCGGTGATAGACCAAGAACATAAGTGGATCGGTTTCGCTCGTGATAAACACATCCAGGTCTGGTGCCATTCCTGCCAACGCGGCGCACAGCGTGAGTCGCCCGAGGTTTTCGTGGCGCAGCAGCGTTTGTGGCACGACCGCGCCTAATGCGCCTTGCGAAATAGGGTCCATCGGTGTGGGTTGTTAAATTCCTACAGTCTTAAGAGCAAGCGTTGCCACGCTTCTTGTGAGTAGAGGCATCGTGTTCGAAAATCTGTGAACCAGCGAGTGAAAAGCGAGTGAGCGAGCAATTGTCGGGATTTGAGCGAGTATTGCGTCAACGGGAGGTCTTGACGCTGTCGTTCGGTGCCATGATCGGTTGGAGCTGGATCATGATGACTGGCTTTTGGGTGGACCAAGCCGGGAGCATCGGGGTCCTGCTCGCATTCTTGGTCGGCGGCATCACGGTGCTGTTCATTGCGCTCACCTATGCGGAATTAGTTACAGCGATGCCCCGGGCGGGTGGCGAGCATGTATATACACATCGAGCTCTGGGTGCTACGCCATCGTTCGTTTGCACGTGGGCATTGCTCATGGCGTACACCACCGTTTGCTTGTTTGAATCCGTCGCGTTGCCTGAAGCTGTTTCGTACCTCGTGCCCGCGGTTCGTTTTGGTGAACTGTGGACCATTCAGGATTACCCGGTCGATGTTGGGTTTCTATTGATCGGTGTCGGCGGCGCGATTGTCATGACCGTCATAAACGTGCTCGGCATCAAGATGGCGGCGTTTGTACAAACCGTGGTCACCATGGTCATTCTCGCGTCGGGGATTGTGCTCTTCACCGGTGCAGGTTTGAACGGCGAAGGCGCGCATTTAGAACCGATGTTTGGGTTAGGCACGTCTGGATGGCTCAAAGTCTTGGTGATGGTGCCAGTGCTGTTGGTTGGCTTCGACGTCATTCCTCAAGCTGCAGAGGAATTGGCCGTGCCGTTGAAGCGGTTGGGCTGGTTGCTTGTTTTCTCGGTCGCGTTGGCAGTTCTTTGGTATGGGGTGATTTCGTTCGCGGCGGCGACAGCTATGCCACGCGCTGATTTCGCCGTAACCAGCATGTCCAGCGGCGACGCGGCCGCGGCATTGTGGCGACATCCTGTCGCCGGTGCGATATTGGTCATAGGTGGGATCGGCGGCATACTCACGAGCTGGAATGCGTTCATCATTGGTGGTAGCCGCTTGATGTTCGCGCTGGCGAATTCAGGTTTCCTACCGAAGAAATTCGGCGAACTCCACCCGCGCTTTCATACGCCGTGGCTTGCCGTCGTTGTGATTGGTGTGCTTTCCTGCCTGTCGCCGTTTTTTGGCCGTACCATCTTGGTTTGGTTCATTAATGCTGGCAGTTTCGGCACGGTGCTTGCATACATTTTTGTGCCAATTGCATTTCTTGCATTAAGGGCGAAAGAACCGGAGATGCTGAGACCGTATCGGCTTAAATATGGCAGAACTGTTGGAACGATTGCAATCGTTCTAGGTGTAGGACTGTTTATTCTTTTCTTCCCGCCGTTTGATTCTGCCTTAGGCACACCAGAGTGGGTGATCATCAGCCTTTGGAGCTGCGTTGGCATTGTGTTTTACACCATGTTCGGACGCAAGCTAGCGAGTCAAGAAGGTAGACGGTAATTTCGCAAGCTATCGAATAAATCGCCAAGGATGGCGTCTTTGTCGAAGTTTTCCCACAGTGCGATGCGACGAGGATTGTCGACGCGTTCTTGCCAGGTTTTGCCATCTAGAAGTGGCGCGGGGATCTCGCGTCTTGAGCCCCACGCGGGGTTCTTAACGACAGCGACAGCCACCACATCGAATAAAGGTCGCTTAGGGAAGTTCATGTGCTCAAAGAGCGCTACGGAATAATCGCCAAAAAAGCTGAATTCGCCGGTGTGTCTGCCTTCAATAGGGGCTACCTGTGGACCGAGACCTGGCATCGTTTCACGAATAAAGTCCGTTTCGACGGCTACGGCCGCAGAACCAGTGGTTTGGACGTACCGCACGGTCACCATTTCGAACGGCACGGTTGAATTCAAGATGCGATTGACCGCCGGTATATCGGCGAGCAGGTTGTATTCACCGTCTTCCGGATAGTTGCTGCCGAGCCACACAACCCGAACCCGAGATTCGATATCCGGCGCTCGATCGATGGCTAGCGCGATATTGGTGAGTTTCCCGATCGGGATCAAGACCAAAGCTTGGTCACGTTGTCGTCGCGCTTCCGCCACGATGAACTCAACGGCGTCTTTTCCATCGTAGGTATCGGTTTGTAGCGCATTCTTTATATCGTCGTAATTGCGGTCTGCACCTTTGAAGAGAGGTACTCGATCAAATGACGCGCACAGTTCAAGCACACGTTTTGCCTCGTCGTACTGGCCTTGAATGCCATCGCCTAATGGTGTGTTGTTTACTGTAACGCCAACGAGCTCGAAGACATCGCTATTGACGGCCGCATATGCGATGGCGTGTTGGTCGTCTAGTTCGTTGTTGGCATCTGAGTCAATAAGAATGGGTATGCGCATTACCATCGCTCCAAGCGGATTAGATTGAGGTCAGAGTTGTATTGATTTCGTCGCGCGCCGTTGGGTTTTGTTCGAGTCGTGTTACCCAATAGTGTGCGTCGAACGACGGATCACCCAACAAGCGTCGCCAAAATCGAACGCGATTTATGAATTCGATACGTCCGGTATCACCTTCGAACCACGGTTCGCTACGTGTCAGAATGTTCTGAATGCTGTTTGGGTCCGAAGGTTGCCGCACAAAGAAGATCGGTTTGGGTTCCGATTCGACCGTGGTTAGGTCTGATGTGTCCCACAACCTGACCTGTGGCACCGTCGGGTTGAGCCGCAGCTTGTAAAGGTAGCGCGTGCGCTCGCTGACATTTATGCTACCGCCATGCCAAATACCATGATGCATAAAAAAGATTGTCCCGGCCTCGCATACAACATGTTGCTGGCCAACAACATTCTGATATCTGGCGATTGCGCCTTCATTCACAATTCGCAAATGCGAACCTGGCAAGTAGCGCGTACCGCCCATTTCAGGATCGATTTGTTGTGGGAAATAGAACAACTGAATGTCGAAGGCTTCCCGCACGTCGATGGTTGAGTCCTGATGAAGATGTTGCGCATTCGCTTGGCGACCCATCGACTCGAGAACGTTTTTTGGGGGCAACACGTGCACAAAATGGTGATCAAGCAAACTGCCAGTGCCCACCAAACTCTCAATTGCACCACGTATGGGAGGCAAACGCAAAATCTGACCTAGGATCGTCTCGTTGGGTAACGCTTCGTCGATCGTTGTACCAGCTGGCACCGCTGGCATCGTTGAGCCCTTGTTGGTCTGATCGCTGGCGAATGTTCGTTCGAGTTCAGCCAGAAATGATTCATTAAGCGATGGCGGGACAACGCCTTCGAGTTTCACGAAGCCACGGCTCGCGAATTCAGCCATAGCCCGGCTGCTTAATTTGACGACACCATTTGACATGTTGTTGTTAGGTTTACGTTAGTGAAATCCTACTCGGCTTGAGTCTTCGACGATCCGCTCGAAATTTCTTCAAGCTTCTCGAAGAAAAACTCGTACTTGAAATATCCAGTGCGGAACTCATCGCCGGTGTTGTGATTAATCAAAGGTGAAGCTTGAATCATGCGCCAGCCGTCTTTCAATGCGTCCAATCCAGTGAGGTAGGGTGGCTGTTCGTCGTAACCAGCTTGATGGCGTTTGTTGCCCGTACCGTCATATCGCGCCCATGCTTTGACGGGCGAATCGAGCGCGGAATTGGCGAGGTAGAGAACCAATACCTGCTGTCGAATAGACATGCTAGCGACAGGAATTGCACATGAATAGCCGTTAATTCAAACACATGTTGATGAGAATTCAGATTCCATTTGCGCGGTGAGGTCTTTGAAAAAGGAGCTCTTCTCCTCTCCGCCTCCGAAGTACGCACATTCACCTCGAGGAGATCCGCAAATTCACCAGGAGTGGTCCGAGCGTGCGGAGAGACATCGAGAATTTGCGTGAGACGACGAAAGG
Source organism: Gammaproteobacteria bacterium (assembly GCA_009841635.1). Taxonomy (GTDB): domain Bacteria; phylum Pseudomonadota; class Gammaproteobacteria; order Pseudomonadales; family Azotimanducaceae; genus Bin55. The sequence continues at coordinate 30,279 of VXLJ01000025.1, read as the reverse complement.
TGATTTGAACAATCTCGGAAATACACTCAGAGCTGAAATGAAAACGCTGAAAAGCG
>VXLJ01000025.1:0-30123 GCA_009841635.1 Gammaproteobacteria bacterium | reverse complement strand
CTGAAATGAAAACGCTGAAAAGCGAACTGAAACTCTGGATGGTCTCTGCGATCGCCATCGGGATCGGCCTCCTCAAAGCGCTGGATTACTTACTTCCTGGCGCCCCCTAATATGTATCGTAAAAAGCGCTTTCTTTAGGGGCCTTCACTACTACATCTTTAATTAGTGCGTTCATCTTGCAGCCTTTCGAGGCGCAATGCAGTTTGATCCGGCAGTGTAGGTTCGGGGATATTTATGACCAGCCGTTTGGTGCCCTCGATTTCTTGAACGTCAGTGCCGGAGACCCGTTCAATGAAGGTTCGCATGCGATCGTCCAGCTGTGGATCTGCTAGATCGAGGTTCCTAGCCATGGTGTACTTCGGTAAGTTAGTCGATTTCGTCCATGACCGCATCGACCTCGGCGATGGCGGGACTGTCCAGCGCTCATTCGTAGATCGTCAGCCCCTGTGAGAGCGCCTCGGCGAACGCGACGCGGTTGCAGATGACCGTCTCGAGGAGCTCGACCACCGCAACCGTCATGTTGGACCGCATGGCAGTCCCGAGCACGGTGCGGGGGGCATGCGTGACATTGACTAATCGAATTGCAGCGCCGGTTTGAACAGGGCGAGCTTTTTCGAACTCCCGTGAGGTGACCTCGGCACGCCAAACGGATGCCGCCGAGACCCGATCGGCACCACGACCAGATCACTGGTAGCAATCCCCGCGTTACGTAACGCCTCACCATAGGCGGGCCCGTCGATCACGACGTCGGTGTAGTCCTGCGCCGTTTGTAGCACCCTAAACACCACTTCCTGGTTCCAACCCGCCCAGCGTTACGCGGTCCCTTGTGGATTGGCGTCAACGAACAGCATGGTGCGTCCCTGTCGCGCCCAATTCGCGGCAGCACTCAGGGCGAGGGTGGTCTCCCGGTGCCACCTTTGTTAGGACGAGTGTGTTCAAGCACCTTGGATTCAGCATTACGATTGTGGAGTTTGTTTTCCTGCTAGTTTGGCAGAGTTTTCATCTGACCAAATAAAAACGGAATCGCGACGCATGTGGTGGCAACAATCCTGTCCTTGGTTGTCGTGCGAGTTTGCAGACGCATAGCAGCAACGGCTTCAGTTTGCCTTCGTAAATACAACACGGATAATGGAATTTGATCGTCGTCATGGAAGCTCACAGGCTTCCATTCTTGATTAATTTGTGCGAGAGGATCATGTCATGAAATTCAAGAACATTCGTTACACGCCAGGTGGTGGTGCCGAGCTTATCGATATGTCAGTCGATGATCCGGGCCCAGGGCAAGTGCAAATTGAGAATACGGCCTGTGGGATTTGTTCTTGGGACTTGCAGACGTTTCGAGCTGGATCGGATTCAGCGAGCGCAGCTCCGCCTGGGCATGAAGGTGTTGGTTATGTGACAAAACTTGGAGCTGGTGTAAGTGATGTCGAAATCGGCCAACGAGTTGCTGGGGGCGGTTTCGGTAGAGTGCGAAACGCACCTGCAAATCGCCTTTACAAGATTCCGGATTCGAACCTCGCGGACCAACACTGGATTGTTGAGCCTGCTTCCTGTGTGGTTACCGGAATCGATTGTTGCCGCATAAAAGTTGGCGAAAGACTTGCCATGGTCGGGTGCGGTTTCATGGGTTTGATGATGGTTCAAGGATTGCAGGGGATGGGACTAGACCAGCTTATCGCCCTTGACGTGGATGACCGACGGTTAGCCATGGCTAAAGAGTTCGGTGCCACTGAAGCACACAACGTGACTAGTGGAGATTTCGAAGAGGTAAAACGCGATTTGCAAAGCCGCGGTATCGATGTGGTAGTGGATACCAGCGGAGCTCAATCTGGGCTCGATCTAGCTACCGCGATCGTCAAGCGCGCAGGGTTAATCAATCTATTCGGTTGGATCAAAGGCACGCAAGCGACCTTTAACCCTACCACGTGGCACGGTAAAGCTATCTCGATTGTCAATTCCTCGCCAGCCGCCCAACTACGCGACCCGTTTCCTGTAGCCATTCGCCTGATCCAAAACGGCGTCATCGATTTGAAGCCCTTGGTGACTCATGTTGTACCCATTGAGGAATTTCCTTCGTTTATGAGCAAGGCAACGACTGGCCAGGTGGACGGTTACATTAAAGGAGTGATCTCAACTGTAGCTTGAAGCTCAGGATCGCGATTCTGACAGAGCTACTGCGCCACTTTCTAACAAGCGATTGATTTCGGTATCGTCGTAACCTAGTTCTTCAAGGATGTCACGTGAGTTTTCGCCTAGACGCGGCGCGCCTCTCATATCGGCGTGTTTTACACCGCTTACTTGAACTGGATGATTAACGACGTGCCCGTCATAGACTCCCGCTATGCTCGGTTCGCTGATCATGCGATTTTGGGCGATTTGGGGATCGTTTGGTAAGTCTTCAAGGGTGCCAATGCGATTGACTGGCACCCCGTAAGCATCGAATATATCAAGCCATTCAGCGGACGACCTCGTCACGATGATTTCTTCAATGCGTGTGCAAAGTTCCGCTCGATATTGGTACATCGAGCCTGGCGTGCTGTATTTCTCATCTACAAGAATGTCAGTGGCATCCATCGCGGTGAACCAAAGATTCAACAATTCCTCATTGCGGACCATGTTGAATTGCAGCCATCGCCCGTCCTTGGTCTGATACACACGAAACGTGTAATGAGGTGAGTCACTAGATGTTCGATAGCGATTTAAATCGGCCCCTGCAAAGACGCCCTGTGCCGTTGCAGAATTTGACCAAAGACCATTTGCGAGCAAGGACGTCTGCACGAAGGAGCCTTCGCCGGTGCGTTCGCGTTTAAGCAGTGCAGTCACAATACCGGCGTAAATAGATACGGCGGTTGGGTGGTCACCCATCCCTGGCAAACCTTGTGTGGGGCGCGTGCCAGGTTGCCGCATCAAGTCCATTAAGCCACTGCGCGCCCAGTACGCCAGTTGATCAAATCCTTTGCGGTCGCGCTCTTTCCCATGTTCACCGTATGCGGTTAGAGACGCGTAAATCATGGCGGGATTTGAGCTGACAACATCCTCGTAACAAAGCTTGAATTTCTCCCGGCTCGGGTATGGCATGTTTGTAATAAAGACGTCGCACTGAGCAATGAGTTCGAGCAATATCGCCAGCCCCTTCTCATTCTTTAAATCAAGTGCGATGCTCCGTTTATTGCGGCCATCCATTTGCCACATGTAGTCTTTTGCACCATCACGGGTCCCGGGCATGGTGGACAGCCAGCGGAGCATATCGCCCCTCTTTGGCTCCTCGATCTTGACTACATCCGCCCCGAAATCGGCCAGCATCATGGCGGCCGCAGGCCCAGCAATCACTGTGGCGGCGTCGATGACCTTAAGACCGTCGAATAGATATTCAGACATTTACAAGAAGCGACTTCTCGCTTCATTTAGGGCGCAAAACGACTGCAAATGTTATTGTCGCGCTTTCACGTTAGGACGCGATTGAGTTTTTGCGATAGTTAGACTTTCGCATCCCAATCATGCCGTAGACTCATGCTCAACTCGGAAAAAACGCGCGTCCTGCGTGTACTCAGTGAAGGAATTGCCACTGGCACCACCCATTTAGCAGATGGTATTGCGCTAAGTCCATGTGCGGATTTCACGTCTGAGGAACTGTTGAAGCAAGAACAACAGGTGTTTTTCAACGATACACCACTTCTTGTCGGGTTAACGGCGGACCTGCCGAAAAATGGCAGCTACAAGGTAGAGACGATCAACGAAAAGTCCATTTTGTTTGTACGCGATAACGAAGGTGAATTCCGTGCGTTTTCGAATGTCTGCAGGCACCGTGGCGCGCAGGTTGTACCAGATGGCCGTGGCGAAGCAGAGCGTTTTAGCTGCCCATTTCATGCGTGGACTTACAGCACCCAGGGCAACTTGATTGCGGTTAATCGCGAGCGGAGCTTCGGCCCTATCTGTAAAGAAGACTATCCGTTGGTAGAGCTACCTACGGCCGAGAAGTACGGTATGTTGTGGTGCAAACCAAGCCCAGGGGGGAGCGTTGACGTCGACGACTGTTTAGGTGGTTTGAGTGAGGAGATGGAAGCGTGGAAACTCGATCGCGGCATCTATCAGACTGAGCAAATCATCGAAGCGGATGCGAATTGGAAGTTAGCTATCGACACCTTTGGCGAAAACTATCACTTTGATGTACTCCACCGTGATTCGTTAGCGCCGTCCATCAAGGGGAACCTGCAAACGCACGACGTGTACGGCATGAACTATCGCATGGTCTTTGCCTACCAGAGCTGGGAACAAATCGTCGAATCGATTCCAAACGCCGAGGATTGGCCGTTTATGGGCTTGACCTTGTGCGTCTACTTCATCTATCCAAATACGATCATGCTGCTAGATTTTCAAGGGTGCGATGTTCTTCGGATGCATCCCGTTGGCGATGCCACCGATAAATCCAATACCTATCACGCTTGGTATCGCTCACCGCAGTTCCTTATGTACATGGCGGAACGAGGTCAAGAAACCCATCCGACCGAACGAATTACGGATTTCAATTCCATCATCAAGTACGAGGATTACCGTGTTGCAGAATCGACGCAACGGTCGGCAAACAGTGGCGCGGTTGAACATTTGCTCTTCGGTCGCAATGAACCGGCGTTGCATCATTACCACAATGCGCACCGCCGTGGTTTGCACCGCCCCGCCATGGAGATTTTGCAAGTCGCCTGAGTAACTAAGATTGTTTGAGCGCATTACGGACCCACCTTCATGTCCGTCTCCGCCATTCCGCCGAACTTAGCGAATGCGTCGTCTTTTACGGCCGTAAATGTGCAATTGGTCAGCTAAACGCACGCTAAGTTTTCGTTAGCAGCGATGGTATTGCCCTGCCGGATCGCGTTGCCGAGCCGTTAAAGAACTTCGAAATTGATTACGTAGCCACCAATCAGTAACCGAACGACTACCGGAAAACCTGTTGGGTTAGAGATGCACGTCCCGTAGGTTGTAATCGGCTACAACGGAACGCCGGGTTGCTTCTGACCAACGATTCTTGTGTTCTTCGTTAGCTAGCGGCCGATAGATAAAGCGTCGCTCGTTCGGATAACGTTGTTGGCGTGCATCGATGCCAACTGCAATCATGCGCGATCGTTCATGCACTCGCTCTTCATCGTATGTCTGTTCTTTGCCAGCGAAATTTACGTTCGTGACGTTCAAGACGCTCCGACGTGGCAGAAAGCCCATATTCAAGGTGACGCGACGTTCTGTGGACGTGTTAGCGAAGGACCCATGCACCAATTGCCGATTGGAAATTACGACGTCGCCCGCCTCGCAAACCATCGGCGTTGCGGTTGCGATGCGTTCTGAACCTGACTCTTCTACTAGCTCGGCGATGTCGACTTTGCCTTGCTTATGTGTGCCTGGGACCACCCACACGCCATTGGATGGCGTACTACCGTAAATCTGGGCCATGAAGTTGAAGCCATGGGTGCCTTGATGCCAATCGGGCGACTCCCAGTGGGTGGTGCCATCCTGGTGCCACGCGACGGACACGCCTAATCCCGGCTCTTTAAGAAACGTCACTTCGTTAAATGGCACGAAATCGTCACCGTTTACTGCGGCAGCAACGGATAGCAAGTCTGGATGTCCGTACAAGCGCAATGCAGAATCCATGATTTGTAGATTGCCGATTAGCAAGTCAATAAATTCCTCGGGTGCATCATCGGCTGGTTCAGGTTCCTGCATTTTGACTGGATGGCGTCCATGATTTAACTTGGTGCCGCCCAGTGGGTCTGAAAGTGGCTTTGAAAAGCTGAAGGATGGTCTATGAAATTCCCGGCCAATCGCAGGCCGTCCGTATCGGTCGACTTCTGCGCCTTTGGTGCGTGGTGCCCCTTCTAGAACGCGATCGACATCGGCTCGAAGATCGTCAAGCTCTTCGTTGCCGATGACGCCAGTGAACACGTAAAACCCATATTCCCAATACGCGTCCAGAATTGACGTGGCAATAGACCCGTCTTTTTCATACGTGATTGGGCCGCGATTTGGCAAACTCAGTGCGCGATGTTTTCCTTCTGCGAGGTACGCCTGCATGGTCGCATGGTGTTCGGCTGCCGAAGGCACCGGCACTGCCGGTGCCTTTTCATTTGCAGGTTGCGATTGCTGCTGCATCGCGCTCAATTGTCGTTCTAGGTTTAGACGTTTGGATTGCGGAGGATGCGACCTGAACGTTCACCTGTGTGTTCATCGTTTTCGAGAATCACAGAGCCGTTGCAGATAGTGGCCTGATAGCCAACCGCTTTTTGAATCAAGCGAGGCGCATTGCCAGGGAAGTCATGCACAAGCTGGGGTTGCCGCTCGGCGACGCGATCCATGTCAATGACATTCACGTCAGCTTTCATGCCAGCAGCCAACGCGCCTCGATCGGCGAAGCCGACCACTCGCGCTTGTGCGCTCGTCAACTTTCGCACAGCTTCTTCAAGCGTGAAGGCTTGCTTATCGCGCACCCAGTGTGCGAGCATGAATGACGTCCAACCAGAATCCATGATTTGGCTAACGTGCGCACCAGCATCACCGATACCTGGGAGCACGAACTCTTCTTTCATGAAAGCAGGCAATGCGTCAAGCTGCATGTTGAAGAATCGCATATGGAAGAACGCTTCGCCATTGCTGTTAAGCATGTAGCGCAACCACGTTTCCGCTGGATGCTCGTTCGCTGCTTCCGCGAGCGCTTTCAAACTTTCGGAAGCCTGCTTCGTGTAGTTTGGCCGATCGTCACTGCCAAGCCAGTACATGTTCGCTGTCATTCGATCGGTATTAGGCATCTCTTTTGCTTCGTCAATGAGCTTTTGACGTTGTTCAGCATCGCGAATGACTGCGAGTCGTTCGTCAAACGACTTGCGCCGCAATTCGGTCCACGCTGGCGAACTGAACATAAGCATGTCCGTACGCAAACCGGATAAAAAACCACCTGAGCGAGGCAACGTTAGAGCATTGATATCTAGCCCTTCAGCTTGCATCGACTCAACTGCCGAGTCATAGGCTGAGATATCGCCATTGTTGCTTGGTGTGTATGGGGCAGAGAACAAGGCGCGCGTGCCAGCCGCTTTTGCTTGTGCCCGAACAATGCTGAGCTCTTCATCGAGTTTACCGTAGTTAAGTACGCTCTGTACGATGCCGCCGTGCTTGCCGACTTGCTCAGAAATAGCGACGAGCTCTTTGGGTTCAGCAAATGTACCGGGAATGGATCGACCATCCGGTAACGTGTGGCCGGGCAATCGATTGGTCGAAAAGCCGATGGCACCTTCTGCAACAGATTTGCCTACCAGCGCAGCGATTTGTTCGATTTCGTCATCAGTTGCGTTGTCCGTGATCGACCGCTCCCCCATTACATAAAAACGAGAAGCACAATGGCCGACCATACCGGTGATGTTGATCGCTGGATGCAGCTTTTCGATGGAATCGAGATACTCACCGTACGACTCCCAGTCCCATGGCAATCCAGTCAAGATGGCATTCTTTGGAATATCTTCGACCGTCTCCATCATGCCAGCTAGGAAATCGCGATCGGCAGGTTTGCAAGGTGCGAAAGTCACCCCACAATTACCAAACAATGCCGTTGTGACACCATGCCAGGACACCGGTGTAAGAAACGGATCCCATCCTGCTTGCGCGTCAAAGTGCGTGTGCAAATCGACAAAGCCAGGGGTTATCGCTTTTCCCTCAGCTTGAATGGTTTTAGTGCCTTGGCCTTCTACCTTGCCAACTTGCGTGATGGTGTCGCCATCGATGGCGACATCGCCAGCGTAAGGCGCACTGCCAGTGCCATCGACGATCAGGCCGTCTTTGATTACGATGTCGTGAGTCATTTGAATTTCCTCTCGAATTCTTGGGTGCGCTTAATTGCTATGCGCTTGCGCTTGGTCTGGCCGATATCTCATCGTACCAGCGTTTGAGATTGGGTTTGTCATCTGGGAATGCGATTCGAGCAGCCGTGGTGGCGAAATCCACTGCGCAAAACGCGGTGATGTCCGCGATGGAAAAGCTGTCGCCCGCACAGTAAGCGTTATCACCAAGGTACTCATCCAAGCGGTCAAAAAACCTTGTAACTGACGCTTTGCCGCGCTCGGCTAGCTCAGGAATAGCTGGCACTTCGCCAACGCTTCCGCCAAGACCCCGATTGGCGAATCCTGGATAGGAATTGCGGAAGGCTTCCGCAGCCCCCATAAGGCCGTCAAATTCCATATGGCGTTGTCGGGCTTCGATGAGTGCTTTGCTTTTAGCGTCGGTACCCATAAGGTTAGGCTCTGGGATAGACTCTTCGAAGTAACGGCAGATGGCGACCGACTCATCCAAGACGGTACCGTCGTCAAGCACGAGGGTAGGAAGTAAGCCGCGGGGATTAACCTTTAGAAATTCCGGGTCAAGGTTATCGCCTTTAGGGATATTGAAGTCCACCTTCTCGTATTCCACACCTTTTTCCGCGAGAAATATGCGCGTGCGACGCGGATTAGGCGCTAGCGTACTGTCGTAAAGTTTCATTCAAAGTCCAAAAAACAGGTGACGAAAAAGGGTGCCTACTGCACCTCACAATTATCTCAAAGCATGTGATGTAAGTAAGCACATCGGGTATTGGTGCTGGTTCAACGCGAAATTGGGTTCGTCGTTACTCCTGGCAATCAGCGCGTGCTATTTTTGATCCTTTTTGATCATGAATTTCGAATATCGACGGAATGCAAAGATCATTTGGCGGACAACCACCGAAAAAAACAGCAAATTTGCGATTCGATCGCTTTTGCCATTCCCTACAACTACGCAAAACCTCTGAGTCGGTCGTCCAAGCGTAAATTCGCCATTGATCCGCTCTTCTGAAGTGCGATGCCAACATTATTAATGAAGGGCATGCTTGCTCGTTTTGATTAATGCGGGCTTCGCGACATGCCCTGTCTATGCTGTCAAGAGTCGCTTGCAAAATATAAACAGTCACCCACAGACTTAGGCTATTACGGTGGTTCAAGATATCAAAGTTCTAACCTTCGATGTCGGAGGCAGCGTTTTTGATTGGCAAACAGCAACGCAAGGCGCGGTAAGCGCGCTCGCAGAGGATCGTGGGGTCGACCTGGACGTTGCAGCATTCTGTTTTCGCTGGCGGCGTAGGATGTTCGAAACGCTTGCTAAGGTTCGCTCCGGCGAGCTCGCGTGGCTCAATGCAGACCAAATTCATCTTGCTGTACTTGACGAACTGGGTGACGCTTACCCTGCACTCCAGTTATCTGCGGGTGATAAGCAGCAGTTGAACGATGCGTGGCATCGCATGGATGTGTGGGAGGATGTGCCGGCAGCGTTGATACGCTTGCGCGAACACTACATCGTGTCGATTCTTACGGTGCTGTCGTTGTCCATCGTGGTGGAATCTTCCAAACACGCCGGAATTGACTGGGATGCTTATTTGTCGTGCGAGTTTTTAGGCGTTTACAAACCTGAACCAGAGGCCTATCAGACCGCAGCTCGATTATTCGGCGTTTCACCGGCTGAAACGATGATGGTGGCATGTCATCCGCCAGATTTAGCGGCCGCTCAGCGAGCAGGACTGAAAGCCGCCCATGTGAAGCCTAAAGTCTGGGAAATGGGGTCCGAAGGCGATACGTCTAGTTTTGAGATTCAAGCGGAAAGTTACACCGACCTTGCCAATCAACTCTGCAGTGCCGAAAGTTGATATGTCTCAGCCAGATGTAGTCTCTGATTTCTGTTAAAGCAGACACAATCCAACCGGCAAACATGAAGACAAAGGGGGTAAGTTTTGGCACATTTCATTGAAATCGGTCCAACGGTCTACTTTGCTAATTGTGATTTCATTTAGTTATGAAGAATTGCAGACTAAATCCTGCTAGGTTGCTTTCGTCGATAAATAAAGGTGTATTTGGCAATGCTTGCGGACGTTGTGGTCAACTGCCAACTTCAATCGCCCTGCTTCGCACTTGACGGAATAATTAACGCTCTAACGCGCACACATCGGAAAACTATACGGCGTAGTCAGGATTGTCCTAAACGAGCGGGACAAGGGTAGAGCGCAGCATTGTCGAATCTCTCGTTAAGAGAGGCACGCCATGCACGACACTCGTTGCTGCAATCAGTTCGTCCGCAGGCTCACTCTCAAAATCTAATCGCGTTGAAGCCACCGCAACGTCAATATCTACGGGCCATACACGTAGATCTGACAGCACTCTTTTTACTTCCGAGTCCGACAGATCAACCGAGATTCGCCTCTTTTGCTTCAGTTTCGCTAGCTCCCAAAGCACTATTGCCGAAATGCCGCATTCGTTACGACTCAACAATTCTCGTTCACGCTCAGTGGCTTGACCGGTTAGCTCGAACAACAAAATGTGCGTATCGATATTAATCATCAGGGTGGCCAGCTGCATCCCAACTCACGCCCGTTGAGAACACATCGCCATGAATGGTTATTTTGTGTTTCAAAATACCGTATAAGTCTTGTGGTTCTTTTGGATAAGGTAAGACCCTCGCGATAGGTCGGCCGTGTTTGGTTATAACCAGTCCTTCGGCTTCAAGGCTGTCAAGTAGCGACAGGCATCGTTCCTTGAATTTGCTCACTCCTATGAAAGACGGATCCTTCATTGCTGAAATGTCCAAAATTATTGACTAGTCAAATTTTATGGACAATTTTTTAACCATGCACGAGCTGTCTTCACCTCAAAGTAATATACCTAACGCTTAGGGAATTTCCACGTTTTTTGATGCGGATCGGTCATTTGCATGATTTACTACTCGGTGGCTTGCAGAATCAAGATTCGTGCTATATGCGCACATTCAGCATCGCGTTGCGCGTGGTTTTAACTCAATTGCCCGCTGAGAAACTGAATATCAAGCGTTCATCGAGTTGTTTAAATAGCCAACATTCTGGCATCAAAACCCGACACACAAATGAGTGGTAGCACGTCAGTGCCAGCAAGTCCAAAAAATCCGAATTTGCTTAGCGACCATCAGCTTCTCCACTACTTAACTGCTGGATATGTTGTTTTCGAAGATGCTGAACTGGGCACGTCATTCCATGAGCGGATGTTTCAAGCCGCCTGTTTGACCTATGGCTTGGCACGTGGGGCGGCCGCAATTGATCAAGCACCGCATATTCGTGTCATCGCAGACAACCTGCGATCGCGGATTCCTGAAGTTGATCACCTACTCGCCTCGCCAACTGTGAACGGCGCCATCGAGAGTGTGTTAGGCAAAGGCTGGCAACTCTATCCGCATGATTTCATCCACGAATCGTCACCGAACGACCAGAGTTTCCATCAAGACGGCAACCTTCCTTGGAACGATCGAGGTCACTATCGATCGCATCGACCCGACTGGGCCATGCTTTTTTATTACCCTCAAACGACCGATATTTCGGCAGGTCCGACAGAGGTATTACCCGGCACGCAATATTGGACCAACGACTATGAACTGCCAAACGACAAATGGCATCGTGGCGACCCGATGGGTCGCCTTGTCCCGCAAATTGATAACCAAGTTGCTTCAATAGCCGATCGCGACGAGTATCTGCAAAAGGTTGCGGATTCTTGGGGCGTTGCTAATCTCGAACGCCGCAAACTCACGGTTCCCTGTGGTGGCTTAGTGCTGGCTTCGTATGACTTGGCACATCGTGGTACGCGGACGAGTGCCGATTTCAGCAGTCGTCGCTTCATGTACAAGTTCTATTTGTATCGTGCGACTGCGCCGAGCAAGCGACTTCAAAGGCAAGTCGACATACCCCAAACGTTCACAAGTAACCGTTATTTAGAGCCGATCGTTGAAAAAAACTGGTACTGGCTTCAAGGTGAGTCAGGATTGCCAGATAAGGATGTCTTGTCCGTTTCCTCAGACGAGCTGATCAGTACTAGCACGGAGCCTGAACGGGTACGCATCGCTTATCAGCTCGGGAGGTCGACAAATCGCTCGCGTGAGCGCCATTCAGAACTTGCCGCGTTGCTGCAGCACGACGATGAAGCAGTACGTCGAGCCGCAGGCTATGCGTTCGGGTTGGTCGAAAACGTTGAACCCGCTTTATTCACCAACCTATTAGCTGATGATCGAGCACCTGTACGTCGCGCGACCGTTCTCGCCATGCGTGAAGCGATGTGCTGCACAAAAGACACGATTTTGTGGTTGTACGAGTGTTTAGAAAACGATCAAGACGATTTGGTTAGGTCGAATGTCGCGTATACGTTAGGAATATTTGCGCGAGCTCAACCTGAGCTGTTCGCATCGCATGAACGCCTGATCGGCCGTCTCGATCATGCCGTTGAGCCTGACAACACAAATAATGGCGGCATGATGCGCTCGACCGTGCGAGAGAACGTGGCGTTGGCATTAACCATGATGCAGTTGAATAACTCAGAAGCCGAACAGGTTCTGCACTATACGTTGCGTGAACACGATCGTTACGCAAAGAGCTTGCTGCTTATTGCGATCCAGCGATCCATACGTGGGATAACGGAACCTTGGATCGCGGATTTAGTCGGTAATTTAGTTAAATCACGCTTCGTGACTTGAGGCCAGCTCTGCACTGGCACCGGTTAACTTTGACCCATCACGCTTTTCGACAACGAAACTTGCTAAACCGTTATTGCGTAAGGGTTAACACACTCGATGGGCTACATGACGACGTGACCTAAGGCATGCTGCCTTCTTAGCTCAATCTAAACCCGTCTTCCATAATAGCTTCCCAAGTCAGCTAAGGCACAAGCTATGCGCCGCTTTGCATTTCTTTCGATGATTTTGCTATTCGCACCCGTCGCATTTCAAGCAAATGAACTGTCGATCTCGCAGACGGACTATGCAGAGAAACTGCACGGCTTTTGGCTGGGCCAATGCATCGCTAATTGGACCGGGATCATCACCGAAATGGACAAGATTGGTGGTGAAGGTGAACGAGGTGACTTTTACACTCGCGAAGACTGGGGTACGACGGTTCGATCAAGACGGTGGGGCGGTGAACTAGGCCCGCCTAAGACCATTGACTGGGTTCTTCGGGGTCCGGCAGAAATCTGGGATGCCGATGACGATACCGATATCGAATACATGTATCAGCATTTAATGGCAAACAGTCCTGGTACTAAATTGACTGGCGAGGAAATCCGTGCTGGCTGGCTTAAGCACATACACGACGAAGCAAGCGCACCTAACGGCGAAAACTTCCTCTGGGTTTCAAACCAGCGCGCGCACGACCTGATGCGAGAAGGTTTGGTCCCACCAGCGACCGGCGATCCTGCCAACAACCAGCTTTTTGAGATGATCGATGCTCAGCTGACGACTGAACTGTTCGGCCTATTCGCGCCAGGCCGCCCGGATGTTGGGTTGGCCGTGGCGCATCTTCCTATCCGGACCACGGCGAACGGCGAAGCGGCGCTCGCATCTGAGTTCTATGTCATCATGCATTCGCTGGCGGCAGCTGTCGTGCCGACTGAATCGAGAAAAGCTCAAGTTCATAGATTGGCGGCGCTAGCACGAGCCTATATGCCTGACGAATCAACGACTGCAAAAATGTACGACTTTGTAAAGCTCCGCTACGAAGCAGGTGTACCTTGGGAAGAAGCACGCGACGACGTTTATCGACGCTATCAGCTTGAGCAACTCGATGGCTATACGGCGGGACCGCGCAATCCTGTGGCATCTGGGATCAACTTCGCCGCTAGCATGGTGAGCCTATTTTTTGGTGAAGGTGACTATCAAGAGACTGTCAAGATTGCAGTACTCGCGGGCTGGGATTCCGATAATCCTGCGGCAACCTGGGGCGGATTACTGGGTTTCCTTTACGGCAAATCGGGTATCGAACAGGCTTTTGGACAAGAGTTCTCGGATCGTTACTACATTCATCGTACGCGCAAAGATTTCCCTGTGCCTGATGGAATCGACACATTGCCGACAATGGCTGCAGTGGGCGTGGAAATCGTCGACCGAATCGTCGTGAATGAGATCAAGGGAAAGAGTCACGGCGATCAATGGGTGATTCCTCTATTAGATCTCGACGAGTGAAGGTCACAGCATGGGATTAATAGTGAGCGTGCCAAGCGGCGGATTTGTGAAGAGATGCGCTTTGGCTGTTTTAACCGCTAGTCTTCTGGTTCTCTTGGGCTGTAGTTCGAACGAGCGTGATCAAGGTTCGGCCGAAGAAGAACGACCGGTCGTCGCGCTCATCATGAAGTCGCTGGCGAACGAATTCTTCGTGACCATGGCGGCGGCTGCACAAGCACACCAATTGCAGCAGGACACGTACGAGCTGATCGTAAATGGCATCAAGAACGAAAGCGATCTCGCACAGCAAGTTGCGCTTGTAGATCAGATGATTGGGATCGGTGTAGATGCGATAGTCATTGCACCTGCCGATTCGAAGGCCTTAGTTCCTGCTCTCGCTCGCGCCCGTGCGAATGGCGTTCACGTTGTGAATATCGACAACCGCTTAGACGGTGAAGTCTTAATGGAATACGACTTGGTGATTCCGTTTATTGGCCCCAATAACCGTAAAGGCGCAAAAGAAGCGGCTGAGTTCGCTTTGGCACAACTTCCAGAAGGCGTCAACGTAGTGATTCTCGAAGGCGTCACAACAGCGCAAAACGCAATAGATCGACGCATGGGGTTCGAAGACGCCGTCGCGGCTCACGCCGCGAACCTTGTCAGTAAACAAAGCGCATTGTGGGATCAAACCAAAGCGGCAGAAGTGACGGCCGCCATTTTGGTTGGCCATCCTGATGTCGGCTTAATCCTTGCCGCTAACGACAACATGGCATTAGGCGCGGCCTCTGCGGTTGCTTTCGCTGATTTAGAACAGCATGTCGCAATTGTTGGTTTTGACAACATTTCGGCGGTCCATCCGCTCCTACTCGACGGACGCGTAATTGCTACCGTCGAGCAGTATGGCGATCAATTTGCTGTGAACGGAATCGAGTTAGCGCTTGAAATGATTAACGGTTTGACGGAACTTGTAGATCGCGAGACGCCGCTTGTTGTAGTTTCCCGCACCGACATAGAAGAGCAGGACCTACCTTCGAATACGCCCTGACAGGATATTTGCCTGCGCCGCATGACTAAGAAATCGCAGTCGGATCTTGGGCTTGTAGCGCGTGGGATCTGCAAGTCCTTTGCGGCACCCGTGCTTCAAGATGTCGATCTGACGATTCATCGTGGGCACATTCACGGTCTGGTAGGTGAAAATGGGGCGGGTAAATCGACGTTAGCGAAGATCCTGATCGGCCTAGAAATGGCTGATGCTGGCTCACTTTACCTTGACGGACAACCCTACCGACCAATCAATACGGCGGATTCGGTGCGCAAGGGTGTCGCACTGTGCGCTCAAGAATTGAGTTTGATCGACGATTTAACGATCGCAGAGAACATCCTTCTCCACAACTCGTCGTCTAACTGGGTAAGGAACAAACGCAAGCATGTGGAAGAAAACGCGGTGCGGCTTCTTGAGTTAGTCGGTCTTGAGGATCTGACGCCGCGCACACTCGTCGGTCGATTGAGTCTCGCGGAGAAGCAGCTTGTCGAAATCGCAAAGACTTTAGGGTCTAAAGCGAAGCTCCTGATTCTCGACGAACCTACTTCTGCACTGACGGCGCAGCAAGCCGATCGATTGCACGAAGTTCTTAAGAAACTAGCGCGGGATCGAGTTACCTTCATTTACATTTCTCATCGATTGGGAGATGTGCTGCGTATTTGCGACCGTATATCTGTTTTGCGCGACGGACAGTTGCAACTCACGGCGGAGTCTCACGAATTGACCGAGAAAACGCTCATTTGGGAAATGGTTGGTCTGGATGAGAGAATCGACACAATTCCACGAACGGCTATTGGCTCTTCACCACGACTGCTATCCGTAACAGGTCTGCAAACAGAGAAATTACCGCACCCAATCAGTTTCCATTGCCAACGTAGTGAAATCCTGGGAATCGCTGGGCTCGATGGTTCGGGACGAACAGAACTTCTCAATGCAATTTACGGGCTTGATAAGCGAATCGCAGGGAGTGTGAAACTCCATGTGGCAGGCATGACCGCTGAACCGCGAAACCCAAGGCAGGCGATTAGATTTGGCATGGGCCTGGTCGCAGAAGACCGTGCCAAGGATGGTGTGTTTGCCGATCAAACACTTGCATTCAATATATCGATTGCCGGATTGAAACGCATTGCGAATCGGCTTGGCCGGCTCATTCGCAGGCGAGAAACGCAGGCAGTAGCAACATTAGTCGCAGCTCTACGGGTACGCCACCGAAATAGCCGACAAAAAATGCGTGAGCTGAGCGGTGGCAATCAACAGAAATCCATATTGGCTCGCTGGCTGCATAGTCGGTCCCAGCTGCTTCTGTTAGATGAACCAACGCGCGGCGTGGATGTTAATGCGAAGCTCGCAATTCATGCCGAGCTTGTGCGCTTGCGCGACACTGGCGTCACTGTGATTGTGGTCTCAAGCGAGTTAGACGAATTGCAAAGTCTTTGCGACCGAATCCTTGTCCTATCTAATCGCGTCCTGGTGGCTGAGTTTGAGCGCAACAGTTGGCGTCAGGAGGACATTCTCGCGGCCGCATTCAGTAACTATGTTCAAGAGACGAAGCCGTCGTAGATCTCTACACCACAGTTGGGTGACGAATAGAGGTATCGGGTGAGGGAGTTTGGCATTCGTGTAGCACAGATTCTTGAAGAGAACCTCATCTTTGTTTCGTTGCTAGCGATTGTGGTTTTCTTTAGCCTGATTTCAGAGAGCTTTCTTTCGCTGACTACGCTAGCGACTCTCTTGAATCAATTGCCAGCACTCACGGTCGTTGCAATCGGGATGACGCTTGTGCTGATCAGCGGTGGCATCGATTTGTCGGTTGGGTCGGTCGTCGCGCTAAGCTCGGGTGTCATCGGCGCGGGTATTGTCATACTCGGTCTACCGATACCCTTAGCCGCATGCCTTGGAATCTTGGCAGGTGGCATCGTCGGCCTCGCTAATGGCAGCCTTGGCGCATATCTGCGACTACCGATTTTTATCGTAACGCTGGGGATGCTTGAGGTTTCGAGAGGTCTCGCGTATCTGGTCACCGATTCGCAGACGATCTATATCGGTTCGGCCATCCAAGCGTTCGCCATGCCATGGGCGAGCATTGGCATGTCCACTTCGATCTTAGTGGCGTTGACCCTCGTTGTCGCGTTTGAATTCTTGTTGCGTTCCACGATCTTTGGCCGGCAGATCGTCGCGGTTGGCAGCAACGAAAGCGCAGCCGAAATTTCCGGTATCGATCCAAAACGCGTTAGGTGCGCGGTTCTGGTCATTTCGGGGTTATTAGCAGGTCTAGGCGGCCTCATGAACGCCGCCTATTTAGGTTCTGCAGATCCCAATGCGGGTATTGGTTTGGAACTGTCTGCAATTGCTGCGGCGGTGATCGGCGGTACCAGTCTAATGGGTGGCCGCGGTTCTGTGGTTGGCGCATTTGTTGGCGTACTGATCGTATCGGTGCTGCAAATTGGTCTCGCGCAAATTGGCATTACAGAACCGACCAAGCGAGTTATTACGGGAGCAGTGATCATTCTTGCCGTCATACTCGATAGGTGGCGTACTCATTAGCACGGGACTTGCATCTGCTATGGCGCACCCGACAGGATTCGAACCTGTGGCCTTTTGCTCCGGAGGCAAACGCTCTATCCAGCTGAGCTACGGGTGCTGGGACCGATAAGCACGTACGCAATCGTTAACAGATAAACGAGCGCAACCAAATTATGAAGCGTGGCGACGGCAAGCGGCAGTTGCAACCAAATATTCGAGACACCTAAACCAAATTGAATCACGAGCACACTACCTAACCACCACCGCAGCGAAGAAGGCAGTCGCGTGAGTAATAAGAGCGTAAAGCCTGCGAGCACCATCGCTCCCAGTCGGTGCGAAACTTGAATGGCAATGCGTGCATCGTTCGATAGTTCGCCGCCTAAGTAACTCGGTCCGATCTCTTGAAGCACATTGAAGCCGTGGCGAAAGTCCATGGCGGGTATTAGCTGACCATGACATAGCGGAAAGTCTGGACAGGCGAGCGCAGCGTAATTCGAGGCAGTCCAACCACCAAGCGTGATTTGCGCGACAAGCAATGCACCTACGAGCCAAGACAAGGTTCTAGCTTTATGCGACACCTTGGCGCGGGGCACACCTCCTTGTTGAACAAAGTACAACCACAACAAGGTGACCGTCGCAAAACCTCCAAGCAAATGTAATGTGACGACCTGAGGCCACAACTTCAAAGTGACGGTCCATGCACCAAATATGCCTTGCGCAATGACGAGTAGCGTTAATGTGATGGGCAAGCCAAGTGGCAAGCGCGCAAAAATTGCGACTGCCAAGATTGCCAGAATCACTATTCCCAGGAGCGTCGCCGCATAACGGTGGATCATTTCCGGCCAAGCTTTTTCGCTCTCGACGGGATGGTCAGGGAAGCGCTCGTTCGCAATCGCTAGCTCTGCTTCAGAGGTGGGCACCCCAACGAAACCGTAGCAACCAGGCCAATCCGGACACCCCAATCCTGCATCGACCAGGCGTGTATACGCACCAAGTACAACGACGAGCAAACCCAAACTAAACGCAACGATGGTTAGATAGCGCACCGTTGCACGGGCCGATGCAAATCTATTTAGCAAAACATGCTAATGCCATGACAATTCAGTCGATAGAATGGCACGGGGAGAATGCTCAAATTCTAGGAGGGGCAAGTGATAAATCGACGCAGTGTTTTACGCTCGAGCATGTTGGCAGCCAGCGCCGCGCCGTTGGTTTTCAATACACATATAGCACGGGCAGCGCCTGTGTTGCAGCCTACCGTGGATGCAACGACCGGTTTGCCGTTATTGAAGTTACCCGCAGGATTCTCCTACAGTTCGATGAGCTGGAGCGGTGACCCCATGTCAGACGGCAATGCTGTGCCGGACCGACATGATGGAATGGCGGTGGTTCCTGGTGCCTTGCCAAACGAGGTAGTTTTACTGCGAAATCACGAAAGGTATGGCGGCACTCCCATCGCTGGCGACAAGGTGCCGGTGTATGACGAATTCAGTATGCCTCTTAGCGTTGCTCGCCGTCTTGGCTCGTCGCTGAATATGGCTGGGGGCGTTACGGGTGTCGTGCTGCGAGATGATGAGTATGCCGAAACGGTGCCCCTCATCGGCGGCACGATGATCAATTGCGCAGGAGGGGTAACCCCCTGGGGAACTTGGCTGACATGCGAAGAGACATTACTTCGTGGTAGCAATATTGATCTGGCTGAAGGTGGTAGCGCCAAGGATCACGGCTATGTATTCGAAGTGCCACCCCCGCATATGGGACCTGCGAGCGCAGTGCCAATCAAAGACATGGGCTTTTTTCGGCATGAAGCCGCTGCTATCGACCCGAACACTGGGTACGGCTATCTAACCGAAGACAACGGTCCGCATTCAGGTTTCTACCGGTTTATACCTCATAACTTGGAAGGCAAATTGGGTTCATTGGATGAGGGCGGCGCGCTATCGATGCTCAAAGTGAAAGGTATGGACAACCGGAACCTTACAGCTGATATAGAAGGTAGTGCTTACGATGTCGAATGGATTGCTATTGAAGATCCGGATGCGGATCCAGAGATTCTCAACAGTTATGGCAATGGCCTCGAGAATGTTGGCGGACAGGGTAAATCGGGACCATTCTTGCAAGGCGAAGCGCAAGGTGCTGCAAGGTTTAGT
Source organism: Gammaproteobacteria bacterium (assembly GCA_009841635.1). Classification (GTDB taxonomy): domain Bacteria; phylum Pseudomonadota; class Gammaproteobacteria; order Pseudomonadales; family Azotimanducaceae; genus Bin55. Next base: position 10,428 of record VXLJ01000025.1, on the reverse strand, counting down.
CGTGGCGAAGGCATTTGGGAATACGATGGCCGAATTTACTGGATCGATACTGCAGGAGGACCGGCCGGTGCGGGCAGTGTGTGGCTTTACGATCCTACCGTCGAACGGCTCGTGTGTATTTTTGCATCAGCGTCAGAGGTCGAAGCAGATGCGATTGACAACATCGCGATTCGCCCGACCGACGGTATGATTATTTTGTGTGAAGATGGTGGTGGGGTTCAAGGACCCGACGGCGAATTTCTCATTGGTGCGCGTTTGCTCGTGAGCAAGCAGCCTGGGCATGACGTGATTGCATTTGCTGAAAACAACACAGATTTGCGCAATGGCGTGCCAGGACGCTCTGCGATACCAGCCAACGACTATCGAACTGGCGAGTGGGCCGGCGCAACCTTTTCCGCAGACGGTGAAACGTTGTATGCCAATCTGCAGAATCCCGGGATTACTGTGGCGATACGAGGTCCTTGGGCTAGTCTTTGAAGCCTAAGGTTTTGCGTGGCGCAATAAAGGTCGCTGCGGAAGATTAGCGTCTTTTAATCGGCTTGGTTCAATGGTCTGGCGTCACAGTTTGGTCGCTAGCGTCAGGCCATCGCCGACAGGCAGCATGACCGCCGATACGCGGTCGTCAGATTTGATTTTGTCATTGAGTTGCCGAATGGCTCGTGTCGAGCTGTCCTGTGAAAGTTCATTTGCCACTTGACCAGACCAGAGCACGTTATCGACCGCGACCACACCACCTACTCGAAGTAATTGCAGACAACGTTCGTAGTAACCGTCGTAATTGGGTTTATCCGCGTCAATGAATGCGAAATCAAAAGTACTCGCTCGATTGTTTGCGAGAAGCTCGTCCAAGGTTTCGATAGCAGGACGTAGCTGGAGGTCGATTTTTGATTCGACCCCAGCTCTGCGCCAATAGTCCTGCGCGATATCGGTCCATTCTTCGCTGACATCGCAGGCGATGAGTTTGCCTTCCGCCGGGAGCGCTTCTGCTACACATAGAGCGCTGTAACCGGTGAACGTGCCCACCTCGATGGCGTTACGTACATTGAACTGGTGCACCATCCAAGCCATAAAAGCGCCTTGCAAAGGCGAAATTTGCATGACAGCTGCAGGCATGGTTGCTGTCGCTTCACGCAACGCACGCGCAGTGTGGGATTCCGCTCGAATGTGATCGAGCAGATACGCAACGATGTTGTCGTTTACAACAATGGTGGAAGAGGACATGTAATCGTTTTAAACCTCAGGACAGCTTAGTTTGCAACGCCTATATTCGGCATGGAAGGAGCGTTCACATCGTATTGAAAACTCACCTTATCTTTCATGAGGAGTGGATCGCGCAAATCGACCATGCCAGGTCCGACGAAATTTAGACCGAATTTGTAACCGATTAAGCGTTGCAATCGCTCGGGCATTTTTTCGACCTCCGAGCGCGGCACGCCGATGTATTGGTTTTCTTGTTGCGCAAGATAAGACAGATTGAAATTGATGTCGATGGCCAGGCGGCTTTGTTCGGTCTTATTCGCACCGCCACCGTGCCACAGGGCACCGCTCCAGATTAATAAGGTGCCTGGTTTCATCTCGATTTGAACAGGCTTTACTTTTGGTGGTTGTTCTACGGCCCGGTCGTGCCATAGATGCGAATACGGAACGATATGAGTTGCACCATTTGCGATGGTGAACTCGTCGACAGGAATGACCGTGTTGACCACGAATGGCGGATGGGGTCGAGGAATTGGCCACGGGCCATCGTCTTGGTGCAATCCTTGCGCGCTCGCGCCAGGCAGCAAATCGAACATCGCAACGACGGAGACTTGGTAATTTACGCCGAGAACACCTTGCACCAGTGCAAGCAAACGCGGGTCGCAAACCAAGTCATCCACGCATCGGGTTTTTGCAAGCAGGTTATGCGCTCGGACCGTCTTAAATTCCGGTGCCATGAGCTCTCGAATTGGTTGCACGTCTCTTCGCAAGTCTTCCCCAAGCCTGGCAACACGTTCTGCGTTCAGCCAACCAGGAATGACGGCATACCCTTTTTCATCTAAGGATTCAACCCAGCCATCCAAACCAGGGAGGTGGATTTCTTCACCAAAGACGGTTGCGGTGTCCACGGATGTGCTCATGGTGTCGGTGCGTGTATTTGAAATGCGGTCGTATTATTCAGTGAACGTACCACGCTGCTAGGCGTACTGCAGCTAAGCCTCATGGGATAGGGCGGAGTAGCCGCATGCCAATTGACACAAAACCAAAAAATGTCGTAGTGGTTCTACTCGACAGTTTGAATCGTCACATGATTGGTGATTACGGCGGTACTGAATTCGACACGCCTAACATCGATCGTTTTGCGAAACGTGCCGTTCGATTCAATCGGCACTTCATTGGTTCATTCCCATGTATGCCAGCCCGTCATGACTTGCTTTGTGGCGCATTGGATTTTCTTTGGAAGCCTTGGGGGTCCATTGAACTGTGGGAGCGTCCGATTACGGCGCATTTGCGTGAAAGCGGGGTCAATACGATGCTGTTTACGGACCATCCACATTTATTCGAAACCGGCGGCGAAAACTATCACACCGATTTCTTCGCGTGGGAATATCTCCGTGGCCACGAGAATGACCCTTGGAAATCCCGCCCCGACCCCTCCTGGATAGGCGCACCGGCGTTACCGGCTGGCAGTCGTGAGTGGCACTACGATCGCTCACGCACGTGGTTTCGGGAGGAATTGGATTTTCCTGGACCGAAGACTATGCATGCGACGGCGAACTGGTTAGATGACAATGCGGGCTATCACGATCGCTTTATGTTGTATGTGGACGAATTTGATCCCCATGAACCATTCGATTCGCCAGCGCCATGGATGGACCGATATGACCCGACATGGGACGGACCACGCATCATTTGGCCTCCTTATGGTGTACGGAATGTAGAGCGTGGTGTGCTCACGGAGCGTGAAGGCGCACACATTCGGTGTAACTATGGCTCCAAACTTTCGATGATCGACCATTGGTTTGGCAAGGTCTTGGATGCGCTGGATCGAAATGAACTTTGGCACGACACGATGGTAGTGTTGTGCACGGATCATGGTCACTACTTAGGCGAAAAAGACATTTGGGGCAAGCCACAGGTGCCGCAGTACGAACCACTTGGGCATACGCCTCTCTATATCGCCTATCCCGGCGTTGGCGCCCATGAGGTGAATGCTCTAACGACGAATGTCGATATCAATGCAACGCTTTGCGATGTGTTTGACGTTGAACCTGACCATCGCACACACGGCACTTCGCTCGTACCTTTATTGACAGGCACGAGCGATTCGGTGCGTGATTGGGCGATTGGCGGCGTATTTGGTAATTGGGTCATGGTTTACGATGGCCATCGCAAATACGCCCGTGCCCCGGTCGAGGATGCTTTTCCACTATCGATGTGGTCAAATCGGTGGTCTACCATGTTGTACGCCGGGATCCACAGACTTTGGCCAAAACCAGATCGGCGCGCGACATTGGACTATATGCCAGGCTCGGACGTGCCGGTGATTCGACAACCGTTTCAGGAAGGAGATTTGTTGCCATATTGGTGTGCACGAGTTCGAGTCGGCGAACACCATCTATACGACATTGACCTTGACCCCACAGAAACTGAAAACCGCTTGGGATCGCAAGACGAGTCAGATATGGTTGAGTTATTGCGCAATGCACTGGTCACAGTCGAAGCACCAGACGAGCAGTTTGTTCGCTTGGGAATCGCTTAAGAAATCAATGTAGTACGGCTGCAAGCTGAGGAAACGCGGATGGTTGAAGGCAATTCGAGCCAAGTGGGCATGACAGCCGAACAACGTTATATGTTCGATACGTTCGGCTATCTTGTCATTAAGAACGCACTAACCGCGGAACAAGTAGACGAGTTGCTTAAGACGTTGCGAATTTCGACGGAGCAATTTCCGCCCGTCCCTCAGGCCGAAGGTCCATTGCACTGGGGTAAGGTTTGGCGTGAATTGCTCGATTTGCCAGCGTTAACGCCATTGCTTGAAGAGATCATCGGTAACCATGGGGTACGTGAGAGCCGTGTCGCGCGTGGCATGGCTTATCTGCCAACATTTCGTATTGATCACATCAATGTGCACACGCACGTGGGAAACGGTTTTGAAGGTGGCGCACTGCACGGCGGCTGGAAAGGCACAGGTGGTACGCAGTTTTCGTCTTACCACGACGGTCGGTTTTACAACGGCTTGGTGTCTGTGTCGTTCGAACTGTTTGATACACAGCCAAATGACGGTGGGTTTGGTTGCATAGCTGGTTCACATAAAGCAAACCTGCCGGTTCCTGCCGAGTGGCGCGACATGTCGAAGGGTGTGCACCCGTGCATAACTCGAATTCCGGCGCATGCGGGTGATGCCATCGTATTCACAGAAGCACTCACACACGGCACGCTTCCTTGGCAAGTCGAGGCACCAAGACGTACGTTGTTCTACAAATTTTCGCCGCACGGTTCGACTTGGTCTGGGGACTATTTCGATCCTGACGATTTTCGCGGCTATCCGGACATCGATGATCGAAAACTTGCCATATTGGAGCCGCCAAATGCGCGTTACCCGCATAGGCCGACGCAACCTGAGCCATTAGGAAAACTAAAACAGGAATCAACTACGACATAGTGGTACGCTGTGTTGCGCAATTACTGAGCGTACACTGATCGCAAAAACGCGGTAAGAGCAGATTTTGAGAGACAAACTCACGCTCGAAGAATTAGCGTTCTTCAAGAACCAGGGGTACTTGATTGTTGAAGACTTACTTAATTTGGAGCTCTGTGGGCAAATCAAGGATTTGCTTTGGAGCGAACTCCCAGAGCACGTGTCGTTGGTTAGGGACGATCCACGCACCCACATAGGCCCGTTTAATCAAGCTGAAGCGGATGCCGACGCCAATCACTTGCGTCAAGGGTTTCACTGGAGACTTCGCAAGGTAGCGGGACACCCATTGCTTAAACGCTTAGTGTTCGCTAAGAATCTGGTACAGATTGCTGAGCAATTTCTCGGTCAGGGGATGGTGCACCGACCAACAGCCGAGACCAGTGAACTCGATGCCACTAAGAGCCATACCGGCATTCGTGGCGTATATTGTGTATTGCCATATGGCGACTATCGTTCAGACCGAACTGGTTTCCATACCGACGGGCACCCATTTCATCTCGGCATGGTTGCCGCACTAGACGACATAGAGGAACGCGGAGCTGGGTTTCGGGTGTGGCCTGGTTCGCACAAAAGGTTTTACCCTACGTTTGCCCTTCAGTACGACCAACCGCGCATTCCGTCTTATGACCATCTGCCGTCCGTTAATGGCATCTATCACCCGCCTGCATTTCTTGAAGAAAGCAAACGCGTTTTGGCTGAAGTTACGCCCGTGGATTGTTCGTGTCCCGCTGGTTCCGTGGTGTATTGGCACCACCGTGTAGGTCATGGCAACGGACCGAACTACTCTGAGCGCATTCGCGCGGCAGTGCTAGCTGATTACTCGAAAACAGACCTGGACGCTTGTCGCGCAGCGCAACCGCACGCAGATATGTGGCACGATTGGGGCGACCAAATCAAGACGGTAAGTGCAGGATACTCCTCAGCGTTTGCGCGACGGCAACGCTTATCTCAATAGACCCAACCGACTTTCAGAACTGCTAACTAAGAACCAGTGTGGAAGCCGATTGGCGATGTGAGATCCGGGTTGCCGCACTCGGTGCCTTCGTAAAAGCCAACGTCGTCTAACTGAACTGCTGGTCGTTCCCCCGCGAGGTCGAATGCAACGCGAGCCGTAATATCGGTGCGATCAGAGGTGAAGGTGTGCTTGAAACTTTGCCAGGTGGTTTGCAGGTCGACGTCGTCTCGACTGATTTGCTGCCATTGGTGCATGCTTTGGTCAAGATAAACACCAATGCTGCGGTTCGCATTCGCTTTGCCACGGAAGCAAATTGAGTACTCCTGACCTTCTACAACGGACACATGGTGACTGATTTGCAAGCGCCATGGTTGACTCTCGTTGACTTGAGCAATCGACCCGTGAATCCAGCCGTTGCGAATAGATATGTCGTTGCCGTCAAGTTCGACAGTATTCCAGAATTCGAACAGCGGAAAGATGAAATTGGCGAACCGTCCACCACTAACAATTAAGTTGTTCCCGATTTCTGGTTTATCGACCATCTGCGAATAGAACATGATGTCGTTGCTGAACATACCATCACGGTTCTGGATTTGTAGGAAGTTCAGACCATAACGATCTGGTGTTTCGTCAAAGCTGACGATGATTTGCTCATCAAGACAGACTGGTAATGCATCAGCTTGGCACTCGACCGAACCTTGAACTCGGTGACCATTGACGAAGATATAGGGATTTTTCTCTAGATGACGACCTTTGATTGACAACGTCAAGTCGTCGCTTAGATAGGTCATTTCTACGGTCGGCGATTGCTGTACGACGCCGTCATAAAGAGTGCCACGTTCTTCCCAAGTCGGCCAGATAGCTGGTTGTGGCTGTTCAGGTAATACGCGCGATCCCATACGTCCAGTGAATGTGAGCACGAGATTCCCCGCGGCCGCTTGCTGCCGCATCATTTCGAGGTCGTATGTGTTATCGCTGTTTGTACGATCGATCCATGTTTCGTCGACATATGTGAGCGCTCGTGGCTGAATCATGCCGTCAGATGGATCGACATATATGCCATCGGCATGCAGGATCACGGCGTTGTCGTCCGCAGCTTGAACAAGCGTGGCGACGATGCGATCGGTCATACGCGTATGGTTGTTTTGGTGTGCTAATGCCGCGTTGTACGTCGCTTGACGTGCGAACGTGCCTGAGAATCCTGTGCTGTATTCGAGCACCATGTCCCAGTTTGCTTGCGTACGAGCGCCCGCATGGAACCAGATTTCTTGTTCAGGTAAATCGCCACTCAGGTCCATGCCGATCCGTTCAATCAAATCGATCACGTTGAAACGCGCTTGTGGTGTCACAATCCAACGGTCATAAGCACCTCGCCAGGTAGGTGCATCCATCCCATTGAAAGAGCCCACGTCTGCTTCGATATTTCTAACGGAAGGTGTATTGGTCGTCGTTAGAAATGGTGGCTTGTGGCATGCGCCGCAGGTTTGTGAACCCGTTGTGGTGCCTGAGTCATTCAGGAAATTGAACTCAAAAATACCGGTTTTTGCGGATGCAGAAAGCTCGTTGTCGAATGGTCGATTGGGTGCTGGCGGGAACGGTACATTGAGAATGAAGTGCGACAATGCATCGCGGTCCGCCTCATTGAGATGTCCCCCTAGCCCTTCTTCATTGCTAGGACAGTTGGTTACATCGCACATGGTCGTGGCAAGACTTCCGTCCACTAGGAAACGCGTGCAGCTCTCGGGTTCTTCCAACGAACAGTTAGGTTCAACGTCGCCCCACAGACTCTCTACATTCAAGCCACCATATGGATCGCCAGGTATGCCGTCCCAGTGATAAGGTTGAGTGTCGCGCAAGCCTCGCACGGGCATGGTTAGGCGTGGCGGGATCTGGGTGCAACCGGGATGGTCGCACAGCGGCGTATCAAGAATCCAGACCAACTGATCGACATTGTTGTCGGGGTGACAACTCTCACAGGAAAAGGTGCCGGTTGTAGAAGCATCTGCGTCGTTGTACGCCATCCGTCCTTGTTTCATGAGCGGCGGCGTTGGGTCGCTGAGTTCAATCGTGCTAATGATTGATGGCGCTATACGGTCCGTCAAGTCGACTCGTGTGACGGTGTTCGCAATCGCGTTCAATACCCAAGCTTCACTCAGAACATCCTCATCGTCGTAGACGAGCTTGAGGCCGCGAGGGACTGCGCCAACATCGACGCGACCGACAACTTCACCTGATTCGACGTCAAGCACGAAGAGCTTGTCTGAACCTGCCGCGAGCCCGACCAACGTTAGGTCGTCGCGAGTGATTTCGATGGCAAATGGTGTCGCCAACGCCATCCCAAGTGCTGGGTGCTCTGGTGGTAGGGGTTCTAGCTCAAAAAACTCCGGCGCTTCGCAATTTCGCGTCGCACAGTTGACTCGCGTAATTTGATTGAGAAAGGCACGGTTTTCCATCTCCGCGAGACCATGCTTCAGCGTACCAGCGCGCCCGTTGGCATCGTTACGCGCTTCTGCTTGTGCGATGTAGATGTTGCGTTTACTGTCGACGGTTAAGCCGTAGAGAAGGGTTCCGGTGCCTTCAACCTCGTCAAGCAAACGATCGTTTCGGGTATCGAAAACAAATAAATCGCGATCTGGGACTTTAGGATTTCGGACGATGTCGGCGTCATAGTAAAGAGATAAGACGTTGTTGGTTGTATGCGTCTCTTGAATAGCGTCATACGTGCATATATCGCCATCGATTGAACCTGGATTGCAACCAGATAGTTGGCTGGTATTGCCGGACTCGAAGGCAAGAACATACAGGCGCGTACCTCGCACCACCAATGCGCGTGGGTCTTGAGCATTAATGGACAGCAAACGGCGAACGTATCTACCGTCGGCGTCAATCACCGCAACTTTGTTTGAGGGACCAAGCGCAACGTAAGCTTTGTTACCGTCGGCTGAAAACGCTATGCCAACAGGTTCGTCGAAATTGGTGCTGAACGAATATTGGTCGACGCTTTGGATGGTCGCTACGACTTGGTGATAGAACGGACTTTCTGAATCCGTATCGATGACACTGACCGTGTCCGAAATGTGATTCGAAACCCAAATTTCTTCATGGTTGGGTCGAGGGACCGCAGTAACAGGATCGATGCCAACATTTATTCGATGGACGACTTCATTGATCGTACTATCGATCACATCTAAGGTGTCTGCAGGTGTATTTACCACATAAATTAAGCCGTTGCTAATCGCCAGCGGATTGAAGTGCGGACTAGCGAAAGTCGGGTGGCCATCGTCGCTCGGTATCGGCAATTGGGTGCCGAAAACCATATCGTTGCTTTCTTCGTCTGGTTCTTCGGATTGAACCGAGTTGAGGAATAGCAAGCAGACGCATGCCGCGACGATTGCGATGCTGTTTTGCAAAGGTGTTCGAATTAACCAAAGTCGTGTGAACTCACGACTTACCGCTGTACCCTTCCCTCTCAAGCCATATGAGCCTAGCGCGGGTTAACCTCTTATTCTAGTAACGTCCTCCGCTTGTTTCAAGACGTCGTGGACCAAGAAAACCCAAGTCACTCAGTGTGGCCTAATGAGTTAGTGCCTGACACAGAAGACAGGCACGTTGTAGTGGCTCGAGTCTTAGCCGTTGCGTACCGCCGCAATTCCGTCCGCAATCCCGCCTGCGGCCCAACCTTCCCACGGCAGGGTGAAAAAGCGAAATCCCATGTTTTGAAGATCGGCAGGTGTTATGCCGGGTGGCACGAAGAACATGCCACCGGCGATACCGGCATCTTGACACGCCCCACCTATGCGTTCTAAGGCTTCACGGTAGGTAGAACTCGTATAGTCAAGTGGCACGCCCAGATTAATGGATAGGTCAGACGGGCCTACCAACAATACGTCTACGCCAGGTGTGTTCACGATCGCTTCAAGATTTTCCATCGCGAGCATGGTTTCAATCATCGGTGCGATGAGTAGCTCATCGTTCACGGTGTCCATATAGGACCGGTAATCCTTGAACTCGCCCCATTCACCCCGCATGCCTGCGGAGCTCCTCACCCCGTCGAATGGGTATTTGCAATAGCTGACCATTGCTGCCGCTTCTTCAGGTGTATTTACCATCGGTACCACAATGCCTCTCGCGCCAATATCAAGGGCATAGCAGATTTGATCGGCAACGTTTTCGCCAACGCGGACGATGGGCGAGGCATTGCGACCACGCATACCGCCAACTGCTCGCGCTAATTGCTTGATTTCAACCGGGCTATGTTGTGTGTCGAATAGCAGAAAATCAAACCCGGCACCTGCTAGAAAGCCTGTCGCACTAGCTTGCGACGCGGTCGCACCGATTGCTGTTTGACCATCTTTGATGATTTGCTTTACGTGATTCATTATTTTTTGTAAACCGTACTGTTCGAAGAACTGCGTTAATCGCTCGCGCGAAGCTGTCGCAAATCATATGGACACCTTTCAGTCCTGTGGTTCCTTGACCACAACTAGGTTAAACACACGATGGCTAGGGGACGTACGAGGTAAATTCGAGCCGCCGCTTTAGCAAGATGGCCTGTTTAGTTGGCCTCATAACCGTGGCAAGGGCGCGACATTGACTGAGACTTATTCGGGAGTGAATTCGACTAACGCGCTGGATTATTTATCGCAGCACAGAACATGAGTGCTGAAATCAAGAAGGTTGCGGCGACCAACATGCCGCTATTTGAAGAAGCATCCCCTTGTGCTGCCGTCGACTTCGCCAGAGAACATCGTCAAGGAATACACCTCGCGTGGCTTGATTCTCCTAGGCCCTGAGA
>VXLJ01000018.1:8914-25560 GCA_009841635.1 Gammaproteobacteria bacterium | reverse complement strand
ACTGCACGAAGGCGATCAACGACCTCGGGTTGAAGACGCATGCAATCGAAGATACGTTAAAAGCAACAGGTGATACGATGATTGCGCTAGGTTTGTGCAAGCCTGACAAGTGAATCTCAGGTGAAAGTCTGTAGCTAAACCTGAACTCGATGATTTGAAGCCCACGCGGTTGTTTAGTCAATTTAGCCGCTTTTATCGTATTGAAACCGTTTATTTACTTCAACTGAGATTTTGGGTGGATTCGATTTGTAGTAATTTGCAAATTGCAGTATCTGACATTTGAACCGCCTTGCGGCATGCTCGCCATATGCGCGTTGAAGTCAATCGAACTCCGATTAGTCCACGTGCCGAGGTGCGGGTGGTCAAGTCCCATCGCGTCGACAACAAGCCCCGCAAACGCATGTTGCGGTGTCTCAGGGTGGCGGTGCGTATGCGAACCGCAAGCAGCGCGGCAGGCCAAAGCCCGCACCGCCCCGCCACCGCTGGACTACCGGAATTTACCAGCCATAGCGTGCGTGTGTCTAGGTTTTCACGATGTCTACGGGCGCTTGTATGGGGAACTCGGATTTCATCCCCTGTTGCCCCTGACATGCTACCGAATGTCGGCGAAGGCGTGGTTTCATACCGTAATGGCATGCTTGGCGAATCCGGCTAGCAAACGTCACATTTGCCCGCGAACTTTAGGATTGAAGCGACGCTCCAGAATGTCTATAGCATGTGTTGTAACCAAAGAGATATCGTGGGGCATCACCACCCGTATCGATCCTCAAGGTACTCACTCCATTCTATGAGTTCGTTCCCGCACTGCCGCCTCACTGCATCTGCGATCGTGCTAGGAGAGAGGCAGGCAAGCGCCGGTCCTGGTTGATCGATTGCCGCCAGCACTACTTCCTCGACGGTTCGCGCATCCTTAAACTTCGCTTTTAACACCGGCGACGTGATCCCTTCCCGGTAGGCGAGATTATCATCAGGGACGACGACGACCACCTTCGCCTCTCGCACGCCGAGTTCCCCGTTTCTGACCATTCGCTCTGCGAGCAATCGCTGCCGCATGATCTGGTAGAACGGATTGTAAAACCATGCCGTGATCGGAATCCTCTCTGACCGAAAGCTCGACGCGGCATAAGATGCCCTGTACCACTCCAGGCGTGTCGCGTCGTTGCCATCAAGTAGGAAGTCCCGTCGGTAATCCTCGACGTATTTCCACTCAATCAAGTACCCACGCCGACCGGAAGTGGTCTCAGCGACGACGAAAGCATCAATGCTCGTCGAGTTAGCACCCCGCGTCTTGTGGCGCGGACCCTCCAAGGCGTGATCCAACCCGATCCACTCGATCTCAACCAACGAGCTTGTCCCCGTATCGGGATCCTCAATGTCCACGATCCCCACGATATCGTCGTCGATCGCCGACATTGCCGCGGTCAGTGCCGTCGGCGAATTCGCTAGCGGCAGCATGAAGTTGATACAGGCCAACTGGGAGCTCGCTAGATTCCGGGTTGGACCCGCACCACCTGACTGATCGCCGCTCCGGGACGAACGATGCCAATTAATCCGTCGAGCACTAAGGAATTGACTTGCCCCCCCCCGGCCGCTGCCGCGTAACGGTGGATACAAATTCTCCTCTTCGCAGCCCCACGCAAGCAGGTGACCATTTCTGAGGCCCTTATCGTCAGTCGGAGATCGTCCCATGGCACTGACAGTTGGCGACTCGTTGCGGAATCGCTCTTGTCGTTTCTTTTCACGCGTTTCGAAAGATCGCATTGATGGCTACGCCAAATCAAAGGAATTGAAGCATATTCTAGATAGCTCCTTGTCGACACCCGCCAGCGCCTCCTCTGACAACGTCGCCCGGGGCCACGATCCCTTCGCCATGCGACGCTAAACCTCCAAATGCAGCACCTAAATAACGAAAATAGCTAACCATATCAATTACTCATACACATCAACCATCGAAGTCAGGAGCTATACGATGATCGTGCTAGGTTTGTGCAAGCGTGGCCAGTGATTCTCTGCTAAACGCCCGTGGCTAAACTGAGTAAAACCTGCAACCACACGACGAGGTTTAGCACCTTAGTTCTCCGTTGAACGTTGGCTAATCAATACGTCCAATTCGATTAAGTCATCGATGCGCGCTTCGATTTTCTGTAGGCGCGCTTGATCTAAATCCGCGAGGGTAGCTAACCCTAGCACGGCGCAGACGGCATGCTCAACTACCCTCGGCTCCCGCAAGAACTCGACGAGATTCGCGGTAAAGCCGTCCACGACCTTCCGATCAATTTTGTCGGCCCGATTCCTAAAAGCGAGCACAAACGTCGCTTGCGCAGGTGGTTCGTTCGGTTGAAAATCGTGGTCGAGCTTATGCACCGGCCATACATAGCTGCGAACTTGCGCGAAGTCCGAAGTGGTCAGTGTTTCTTCTAGTACATGAGCTACGGGTCGATATGGCGGCAATTCGCCAACGAGTCGATCTAAGTAGAGCGGCAACCATTCGAAATGGCATAGCTCCAACAGGAATGGTGGATCATGTTCGGCGTTGCGTTCCATCGCCAGATAGGCAATGAATTCTTCCGAGATTTGTGCGAAATATGGGCTCTTGCTCTCATGGCGATGCACGAACTCGCGAACCAACGCATGCCAGTCTTTATCTCCCAAGATAGCTTTGGCTTTAGGAAAACGATTTGCGCAAAACGATTCGATGTTGTTGTAAATAAGGCGAACGTATATCGTCATGCGGCGCGCTTCAATGCCGTCGGGAATCGGATTTAGTTCGGGGTTGCGAATGTGTGCAGCGAAATCAAGCTGCAATGCTTGAAATGCTTGCAGGTTCTGGCCCGTCGTGGATTCAGCCACCAGCTTGCTTCTGAATTGACCGGATCCGCGCCGTCTCACTCAGCAATTCGCCAAACGGCGGAAAGTTGAAATCTCGTTCAAGCAGCGTCGGCATCACGCCGAATGTACGGAATGCTTCTTTCAATAAATCAAAGACAGGAGCGATGACAGGCGCTGCGTGGGTGTCGACGCGCAAGTCCTCGGCCTCAACTTTGTGACCCGCGATGTGAACGTAATCTGCACGTTCAGCTGGCATGGCATGTAAAAACTCAACCGGATCGTAGCCGTGATTGATACTGTTTACATAGATGTTGTTTACGTCTAGAAGAAACTTGCAGTCCGCCTCATCGACGACCTGATTAATAAACGCCACTTCTGACATCTCTGCACCAGGTGCGGCGTAATAGGAGACATTCTCTACCGCAATTTGCCGTTCTAACGCATCCTGCACAGTTTTGATTCGAGCCGCCACATAGTGCACCGCTTCATCCGTAAAAGGTATCGGCATCAGGTCATACAGCTGCCCAAAATCGCCACAATAACTGAGGTGATCTGAGTACGACTTGGCATCGATCTCGTCTAAAAACGTTTTGAGTTGCGCAAGGTACTCATGGTCCAAGGGAGCAGGACCGCCAATGGACAAAGACAATCCGTGACAAACAAGCGGGTACTGCTCGGCCAAAGCCTTAAATCGTTTGGACCAACGTCCACCCACGCCGATCCAGTTCTCCGGTGCGCATTCCAGGAAGCTAATTTGCTTGGCCATGGCCGCGGCGTTGTCATCGTACGCATTGAATAGATCACGGCGCAGTCCCATACCGCAACCATGTACTGGATATTCGTCAGGACGCTTTTTCATATCACGCATTCACGTAAATACGTTCTAAACGTTCAAACGTCTCGGTGAGACGCTTTATCGACACCTTTTCTTTTGTGCCTAATTTTTGGTGGAACAACGATACGCGCAACTCTGCTAGCGTGAACTTAGCGTCTACTAAATCGGGCATATCGCCGGCCCGCGACACGATCGCTTGCAACCGCCGCTCCCATTTGTGCGCCGTGCTCATCCATTCTTCATCTTTCGACACCCGACCCTGCAAATGGTTGATGCGATAAAGCATCGCATCCAAATAGCGCGGTAATTCAGCCACGCGTTGCGGCGGCGTTTGCCAAAGAAAGTCCACTGGCACCAATGACGAGAGTTGCGCTTCTAAATCAGCTTTAGCGCTCTCTAACACTGCACTGTCGATTTTTTCAATGGCTAGCGACACATCGAAGCGTTTTTGCGCAATCTTCGTACATATATCGATGGTCGACATGCCTACCGAGACGAATTCACCACGATGATGTTTGCATATGGCGTCAAACTCCTCTCGCGTCCCAATCCAAGCTATTTCGCGTTCATAGACTTGGCGGGCAACGCACATGAGTAGCGCGTCAAAGACGACTTTCGGCTCCGCGATCTTCGCTAGCTGCATATGCATGGTCGTTTCTTTTTGAAACTCCTTGCGCACGAAGCGTGCAGATTGATTTTCGGCTAATACGAACAAGCGACACAAACCTCGCTTATTCCAAACCTCCTGCTGCTCTACGTTCAATGCTGTGTCTAAGACCACATGATCTACTTTATCGACTAGCGCTGGATATACCGTAAAGTCGCGGCGTCCGCGACGCAAGCGACGTTGCCGCTGCATGCCAGTCTCTGGAAACGTAGTCAGGGGATCAGAGCGTTCTTTTTCCGCACCAACTGTCTCTTCCAACATGTCGGCGAGATTTGCTTGCAAATGTTCGCGCACCGCATCAAGATTGCGGTCTTGGCGCTGCACTCTACCGCGATGGTCAATCCATTGGACATTCATGCGTAGAAAGGGACTGAGTTTGCTTTCGTCCCACATTTCTACTGGCACATCAAGTTGATAAAAATCTGCGAGCGTTCGACTTAACACGTCGTACAAGTTGCCCACTCGATACCGAGATGGCCGGAGCAAATAATCACATAGCTGCTCAACGCGATCAGGGATTGGCACAAGGCGGCGACGATAATGTTTGGGCAGGTTTTTCAGCAATTCTGAGATTTTTTCGGGGAATCTTCCAGGCACCAGCCAATCAAGCAAATCCTTTGGCAATGCGGCAATGTTTTGAGGTTTAACCCGGACCGATACACCATCCGCAACATCCCCAGGCGCGAATCGATAGCGCAGCGGCCATCGATATTCATCGAGTTGCAAAGCCGTTGGAAATGCGGTGTTCGCTAAGTCTTCGTCCGGACGCCGCAGCAGGTCCTTGGAAGTCATTAGCAGTGCGTCTAATTCCTTGCCACTCGCCTGACTATGCCAAGCTTCGAACGAACGGATATTCACGACATCTTCTGGCAGGCGTTCGAGATAAAACGAACTTTGCACGCGTGGTGCGACCACGATATCTGAGCGGCGTTCGCGAGCCTGAATCTTCATGAGTTTCGTGACAAGCTGCTGGTTCTTTTTCAAAAACTCCCAGGGTCGCATCTGCTGTGGCTGCACCAATGCATGCTGGACAAACAGTTCTCGTGCTGTGTCAGCATCTTGTGGTGCAAGTCGAATGGCACGGCGTTCGTAGACAGGCAAACCATAAAGCGTCGCTCGACTCAAAATCATCGCTTCGCCGCGACGTTCATCCCAGTAGGGGTCGTAGTGGCTGATTTTTAGCAAACGAGCCGCCGCAGTTTCAATCCACTTGCGCTCAATCGTCGCTACCGTACGTGCGTAGACCTGTGCTGTTTCAACAATTTCTGCCGCCATGACCCACTTTGGCGCAGCTTTAGCTAGTCGAGACCCAGGTAGCAAACGGAAGCGCAAGTCTTGCACGCCAGCATACTGCTTCTTATCTTCTTTGGTTCCAATCAGACCCAACGAACCTGTCAAGATGGCTGTGTGAAGATCTTTGTATGTCGCAGGTTTGCTATTGAGTGGTAACCCGAGGCGTTGGCAATAGGCTGTTAACTGGCGATGCAACGAACGCCATTCAAAATAACGATTCGGTGCGACATAGTGCCGTTCAAGTAGCCGTCGAAATGCCGCCGATCCGTTCGCGCGACGCTCCCGCTCAGCCCAGTGCCACAAATTAACTAACGTTAGAAAGTCTGATTCGTCGTCCTCAAATCGTTCTTGCGCCGTATCCGCTGCTTCGCGTTGGTTGTGAGGTCGCAACCGTGGATCTTGCGCGGTCAATGCAGACACAATGATGAGCGCTTCTTTCAGCGCATTCCGATGCGTTGCTTCAATAAGCACGCGGGCATAGCGCGGGTCGATCGGCATTTTTGCCATTTGGCGACCGATGCTCGTCAATTTACTGTCGCGCAATGCACCTAATTCATCGAGCAGGTGCTCAGCTTGGTGGATGCTTCTTTCAGATGGTGGATCTAAGAATGGGAATGTGCGAATATCGCCGAACCGGAAGTATTTGGTTTGCAGCAACACCGAAGCTAGATTGGTGCGCTTGAGTTCCGGATCTGTATAGGGTGCCGCACGTTCGAACACATGCTCAGGGTAAATGCGATAGCAGGTGCCGGGCGCGACCCGGCCGCAACGACCTTTTCGCTGATCCGCGCTCGCTTGCGAGATTTGCTCAATAGGTAATCGTTGCACGCGTGAACGCGCGCTGTAACGACTAATTCGCGCTTTCCCAAGATCAATGACGTAGCGGATGTTCGGTACGGTTAGGCTCGTTTCGGCCACGTTCGTTGAAAGCAAGATACGTCGCCGCGTAGAAGGTTGGAAGATCCGCTGTTGGTCACGCGGCGGTAGCCTCGCATAAAGCGGTAACACTTCTAATTCACTAGGCAGACGCCGGCGAATGCGGTTCGACCATTCCAGGATTTCTTGTTCCGTTGGCAAGAACATCAAAATGTCCTGTGCACCTGAAACCTCGGTGCCAAGAATCTCGTCAATACAGTTAAAGACTGTTTGCTCTAAATCATCCGGCTCTCGATACTCGACTTGAACGGGATAGGTGCGGCCTTCTACCTGCACGATGGGTGCTTCGCCAAAATGATCACTAAAGCTCGCCACGTCGATGGTTGCACTGGTCACAATGACTTTCAGTTCAGGCCTTCGGTCAATGAGACGACGCAGAAAACCTAGCAAGAAATCGATATTTAGAGTGCGCTCGTGCGCTTCGTCAACGATGACCACTTCATACCGCCGCAGTTCGCGGTCATGATTGATTTCCGCGAGTAGCAAGCCATCCGTCATGACTTTGACGAGAGATTGACGGGACGAAACATCTTCGAAACGAACCGCGTACCCAACCTGCTCGCCTAAAGTCACGTTGAGCTGGTCTGCGATCCGTTGCGCAACGCTTCTCGCAGCTAGTCGTCTAGGTTGCGTGTGAGCAATAGAGCCTTGAATGCCGAAACCAGCTTCAAGACATGCTAGTGGTAATTGGGTCGTCTTGCCAGAACCCGTTTCGCCAGCGACGATGATGACTTGATGCTGCTTTAGCAGCTCTTGAATGCGCGGGATATGTTCAGCAATCGGTAGATCCAGAGCATATCGGATGGTCGGCATACTTGCGCGACGATCCCGAACGAGATTCGGCGATTGTCGTACGGACCGGCGTTGGCGAGCTGGCTTTGAGGCTTGCTTGGAACCGGTAATAGACGAGGTCATGGCGGCGACTTGAATCTGCGTTTACTTAGACGCTAAGTGAACGACCAAGCAACAATTCTGCTGTACACGGTATGTGTGAAGAGTGTCGAACAGGCTGGTTCGTGCAATTTGAGTGAAGAATGTCGTCTTGTTGCTCGAGATGTATACGAATGTTTATCGCTCTAGTGACAAACGCGTTGAATCTGCGATTGCATGAAGGTTTTGTGCGCAAATACCAGTGAACAGGGTTAACGACTAGCGAACAGCACGCATATCACATGCCAAGTTAGTTGAACTGCATGATCCCTGTTTCGCGGTAGTACACGTTCGGTTCAGCGACAGACTGTTTGCCACCAGCAGGATTTATCGAACCATATTCAGGAATGGCCGTGCCATTTCGAGCCAATCTTGCCGCCATGGAGACGCGGCGAGCACCTTTGTCAAACGCTAGGCTACGATGCAATAGAGACGAGTGCATCAAAACAAACTCGCCACGTTTAAGCGGCATCGGCGTCACGCGGTCTTCAATGACGGCCGGCGCTTCGAGGAAATGACGAGGAATATCTCGATCGAAGCCTTCGATCTCCTTATGGGAACCGCGTACGTATTCAAGACGGCCTTGATCCAGGTCGATGTCGGTTAACGCAATCGTAATGGTGAAATGATTGCTGGTGTCGTACAAGCTAATGGGCTCTCGACCATTCTCGAAGTGACGGTCGTGGTGCCACTTGTTTTGTCCGGTGCCGTCGCTCTTCACGAAGAAATTCGTCCGCCACACGAAGAGATTTGTGCCGAATGCAAGCTTTACCGCAGCTTGGAGATTTGCATCGAAGTACAAATCGTGCAACACAGGTATATCCAAGTGCCTGTCAAGTAATGGATTAGGCTCGGTGTTTGTTGTACCTGTCTCGCGCTCGCGTTGAAGTTGCGCTCGTCGACGCGCTTTCAGCGCGAATACCGCGTCTCGAGCTTGGTCAAGCTTCGACTTATCGGCTAATGCCAAAGGCCCTGCGACGCCGTCGCTAGCTAACTGATTTAAAAATCCCTCAGACATCTCGTGTCAACCACGCTACCAACAACCGTATCTGCATGTCATCCAACACATCGCCGAACGCCGGCATGATACCTTCACGACCGTAGAGTATCGTCTCCTTGATCTCAAGTACACCGCCACCATAGGTATAGACGCCGTTCGTCAGATCTGGCGCACCCAATGCCGTCGATCCCGTGCCTGCCGTCGTATGGCAAGCAGCACAAAGTTCTTCAAATTTTGCCTTGCCTGGGTGCACACTGGGCTTGGATTTAGCAAGGGCTAACGTGTATTGTGCCAACTGAGAAGCTTCGGCGCGATTCAGTGATGAACGCCAACCAACCATGATGCCATGCCGACCTGAGCGAATAGACGTTTCAATGGCTTCAGGTGAACTACCCCATTGCCAAGCATCGTCCCGTAGATTAGGAAACATGTCAGCTTGACCTTGCGCATCCAGTCCATGACATGCTGCGCACTGCCGATCGTACACGCGCTGCGCCGCTCGCATGAGTAGCTCGTCCTGTCGAATCGAGGCGATAGTCATGCGCGCAATCTCGTCACGACGTGACCCGAATGTGCTTGCGTGCTCGACGAGCCGTTCTTCTAGCTCGCCGCCCTGTGACCATTTGAACGCCCCTGAGAAACTCCCCAAGCCTGGGTAAAGAATCAGATAAATCAACGTAAAAACCAGCGAAGCCAGCATGGCCCAGAACCACCACATAGGTGGCGGGTGAGCTCCTTCACGGAGGTTTTCGTCCCACACCGTTGGTGATTCTTCGTCGCCTTCGACGCTCTTGCCCCCGAAATACGCGCCATAGATCACCCACGCAAAACCGATGAGCGATACGATGGTGAGGACAGCGACCCAACCGGCCCAAAAGTCAATCGGCATTAGGTGCTCTGTCCGTTTCTTCGTCGTGCAACGGCAGTTGCGCAGTAGCGTCAATGTCAGCGTCCGATGCCGCAAAAAACACCCACGTTGCGACCACAACCATGAACAGCATCACAAGCATGTCACCGGCGAACAGGAAATAGGTCAATGCGCCATCTCCTCGCCGGAACCGGCCGCTTCGCCTAGGACAGCCAAATATGCCACTATGGCATCAAGCTCGGTCTTGTTTGCCACCAAGTCTGGTGCATTCGATATTGCGTCATCGCTATACGGGTGCCCGAGTAATCGCAAGCGGCGTAACCGCGTTTGAATGTTGTTGCGCGGGTCCGCAGCATTGGCCGCGAGCCATGGATACGCAGGCATGATGGAATTCGGCACCACGCTACGCGGATCGATCAAATGGACGCGTTGCCAAGCATCGCTGAACTTTGCACCAATGCGATGCAGATCTGGACCGGTGCGCTTGGAACCCCATAGAAACGGGCGATCGTACGCCGACTCACCCGCGCTCGAAAACGGTCCATATCTCTTCACTTCAGCAAGCAGCGGCCGCACTTGCTGCGAATGACAGGTACTACAACCTTCGCGAATGTAAATGTCTCGACCAATCAACTCCAATGCACCGTAAGGTCGGGTCTCTGCCGTCGGCGTAATCAACTCATCTTCGAAGATACTAGGTAAAACCTGAACCAATCCGCCTATAGACGAGACGAACAAAATGCCGAATATCAATAAACCTGAGTTTTCCTCAAGCTTCTTATGAAGGCCAAGTACGTTCACGCTGTCGCCTCGGCCACGCCACTTGCTGTCCTCACCTCAGGAATGCGACGAACAACTGTGGCTTTGTTTTCCATCGTCTTGATGAAGTTGTAGAACATCAGTACTGCGCCTGCTAAGAAGATGGCACCCGCAACGAGCCGCAATGCGTAATAAGGTGCCATGCTGGCCATGATGTCGCGGAACCCGTAACTGAGTTCACCTAGCTCATCCAGCGTGAGCCAAAGCAGTCCTTGCGAGACACCCGCACCCCACATCGACAAGATGTACAACATGGTCCCAGCTAAGGCGAGCCAGAAGTGCACATTCGCAAGTCGAACGCTATACAGCTCTGTTCCCATCAATCGAGGCACTAAAAAGTAGAACGTGCCAAATGTGATCATCGCATTCCAACCTAGCGCACCTGAATGCACATGACCAACCGTCCAGTCGGTGAAATGGCTGACCACATTCACGCTCTTGATGGACAACATAGGTCCTTCGAACGTCGCTAAGCCATAAAACGCTAACGCCAGCACGATGAACTTCAACGCAGGATCCGTTTTGAGTTTCTCCCACGCGCCTGCAATCGTCATGACGCCATTGACCATCGTCGCCCAAGATGGCGCAAGCAAGATGATGCTCATCACAACGCCTAATGACTGCACCCAATCAGGTATCGCGTTGTAATGAAGATGGTGTGGCCCAGCCCAAATGTAGCTGTAGGTAAACGCCCAAAAAGCCACGATGGACAAGCGATAACTCCAAATCGGCCGATCTGCTTGCTTCGGCAGAAAGTAGTACAGCATGCCCAAGAAACCACCGGTGAGCAGAAAACCCACAGCGTTATGGCCATACCACCATTGCACAATCGCATCTTGTGCCCCGGCGAATAGCGAATAAGACTTGTCGATTGAGATTGGCATCGCCATGCTATTCACGACGTGCAACATCGCAATCACGATGATGAGCGCACCATAAAACCAATTCGAGACATAGATCGCCTTCACTTTCCGTCGCGCGATCGTCCCGAAAAACACCACCGCGAACGAAAGCCACACGATGGTGATGCCGATATCGAACGGCCATTCAAGTTCCGCGTATTCCTTACCCGAAGTCCAGCCCGCAAGCAGTGAAATGCCTCCTGCGAGAACTGCAAGATTCCAAGCGATGCAACAAAACCAGGCGAGACGCGGCGCAAAGAGTGTCACGTGCGAAGTCCGTTGCACGCTGTAAAACGCGGTCGCCATCAATGCCGACACGCCAAATCCAAAAATCACGCCGTTGGTATGGAGCGAGCGTACGCGACCGTAACTCAGCCATTCCAGCCCCATATCAATGGTTGGCCATACGAGTTCAGCGGCGATGAAGACGCCAGCACCCATGCCAGCAATCGCCCAAATAAGCGAGAGCACGACAAGGACGGTAACGACGCGATCGTTGTACACGTTTGGGTCGTGTGATGTGTTCAACGTCCTACAACCCTAATGACGGGCCGAAGCCGTGCGTCCACAACGCCACCGTGATGCCTAATAGCGTGACCGCGGCTACCAAGACGATACCAATGAGCGACGACGCCATGAGCATGCCTTGCTGGGGTGTCGTCTCAAGCAAAGTCGGCACACCTCGGTAAAGCAGATACATACTCCAGATGAGCGCGGGGATGATGGCGAGCATATTGACGAATACATGCGGATAAATATGCGCGATACTGCCGATGACCATGGGTGTCGCGACCGCCGCGATCAATACAAGATGACGGCTAAATTCAAGGTTCGCGTCATAGGTTGGCGCCATCCACCGAAGTAAGACTGCTAAACCTAGCAGCCCAAAAAACAGCGCGACAAAGTAAGCCACCGAAATGGCGATAACTACTTCATGCGCCATAAGTAT
Source organism: Gammaproteobacteria bacterium (assembly GCA_009841635.1). GTDB lineage: Bacteria > Pseudomonadota > Gammaproteobacteria > Pseudomonadales > Azotimanducaceae > Bin55. The sequence goes on along the minus strand of VXLJ01000018.1, from coordinate 13,532 downwards.
CGCCGTTCTCGAACCTATTTCCCAACCGAACTGCATGGAGCCAAAGTACAGAAACAATGCAGGTACAAGCGCCAATGGCAGAATGTCTTTAACGATGACTAACCCGGTAGACGAAGGCTCGTCATCAAGACGGCTAAATATGCGATTGCCCCTGATCAACACCTCGACCGGTATGGAAATCACCGAACAACCTCTAGCCAGTGCAACTTCATGGCTTTCTCAACGAACACGTTTGTAGCTATGCGATGTATGTCGCTTTCTCAGCTGTAATTTTCACCTTAACTGACATGCAAATCGTCGAAACAAGGTCTCGTCGTAGTGTCCTTAATGCCTAGCGCAAACATAATGCAGCTACAAACGGCGTAGGACCAAGCTTGTGCATGTACCTTTCAAATTTTTACTGATCACTAGTTTGATTATGACGGCCTCTTTCGCTATGAGCGACGAGACGGAAGTCCCACTTGCGCTGCTTGGGCAAGGTGAACCACCTAGTGGTACGACGTTGAATTACTTCGAGGATGCACAAGGTTATCTGGCCGAGCCTAGCGGCGAGCCACCATTCGGTTCCGTCATCTTGATTCACGAGTGGAACGGACTGGTTGATCGGGTGAAGCAAGTCGCTGATTTATTGGCCGCACAAGGCTATGTCGCGCTTGCCGCCGATCTTTACAGTGGCAAAATCGGCAGCAATCCGATGGAGAACCGCCAGCTTGTCACAAGCAGTCTCGCAGATCCTCAAAAAATCATCGATAACTTAAATGCCGCGGCGTCGCTGTTGCGCGAGCGCGACGATACGAATGGCCTGGTCGCCACGATTGGCTGGTGCTACGGTGGTGGCGTGGCGTTGTCCTACGCGTTAGGCGGTGAACATCATGACGGCACTGCGATTTTTTACGGCCGTCTCGTCACTGATCCAGAACAACTCGCGACGCTAGATCATGAAATTTTTGGGACTTTCGCAGCCAACGATCGTGGCATTCCTCTCGCCGACGTTGAAAAATTCGTCGCTGCGCTACGGGCATCCGGCATCGAAAATGACATCCATATCTACGACGAAGTAGCGCACGGTTTCTGGCTTTACGTTGAACGCGATGAAGCAGTCAATCGTGAGCCCGCCGCTCACACCTGGGGTCGGCTACTCAAGTATTTCGAACGAACGATTGGTCGTTGAGAGTCATCCGAACGCGCCGCGATGACGGCGAACACGAACTTAATTAGGCTAAAGCTAAGCTACTTCGTCAGTAAGTTCATCGCATCTTCCAAGCCACGAATGGTCAGCGGAAACATGCGATTTTCGACGAGTTCCTGCGTAATCGCGACGGACGAAGAGTATTCCCACGTTTCTTGCGGTGTTGGATTGATCCAAATCAACTTTGGATAAATCAGACTCAACCGCTGTAGCCAAACGGCGCCAGGTTCTTCGTTCCAGTGCTCTACACTGCCGCCAGAGTGCGTGATTTCATACGGCGCCATGGTTGCATCCCCAACGATCACCACGCGATAGTCGCTGCCGTATTTGTTCAGGATTTCCCAAGTTGGAATCCGTTCGCTCAAGCGTCGCTTGTTGTCCTGCCAAACCGATTCATACAGGAAGTTGTGAAAATAAAAACTGATGAGATGCTTGAACTCCGTGCGTGTCGCTGAGAAGAGCTCTTCACAGATTTTGACGTGCGCATCCATCGAACCGCCGATATCGAAAAACGTAAGCACCTTCACCGTGTTCTTGCGCTCAGGCCGCATCTTGATGTCCAGCATGCCACCGTTATGCGCCGTCGAATGGATCGTGTTGTCCATGTCGAGTTCTTCATCGCCACCTGTGCGTGCAAACTTGCGCAGCCGCCGCAGTGCCATCTTGATGTTGCGTGTGCCAAGCTCAACGGAATCGTCAAGGTTTTTGTATTGGCGTTGGTCCCAAACCTTGCGAGCTTTGCGTTTCTTGCCTTTGCCTTTGCCACCGGGTCCTGCTTGACCGTCCTCTTCGGCGTTGCCTTCTTGCCCTTCGCGACGAGCCTGTTCCGCTTCTAAACGTGCTTGCTCTTCCGCTTCCTCTTTCAGTTTTTTAGCGATGCCTTCAATGAATGCTTCTAAGCCGCCTAGCGACTCAATCTCTGCCAGATCTTTCTCATCGAGAAGTTGCTCGATTTCATGCCGCAACCACTCGTCCGGAATCAGGGATTCCAGTAGACCATGCAGGTCATCCAACCCTTTGAAATAAGCTGAAAAAGCTCGATCGAACTTGTCGTAGTTTTTCTCGTCCTTGACCAAGCACGTGCGACTCAATAAGTAAAAGTCATCCACGTTGGCGTAGACGATGCGATTCTTCATCGCCGCCAGCAAATCCATCAGCTCGCGGATCGTGGCCGGTACGTTGTACCGTCGTAGCGTTAAAAAGAAATTGATAAGCATGTTCTGGCGACGCTACCCGCGATTGTCCCGCCGATTCATGAACGCAAGCCGCTCGAGCAAATGGACATCTTGTTCATTCTTAACGAGCGCACCGTACAGTGGCGGAATAGCGCTGCTGGTGTCGCGATTGGTCAAGATCTCATCCGGGATGTCATCGGCCATGAGGAGTTTTAGCCAGTCGATGAGTTCGGAGGTGCTAGGTTTTTTCTTAAGTCCCGGCACTTTGCGCACGTCAAAGAAAATCTCCATCGCCTCTTTGACAAGATCTTTCTTGATCTCAGGAAAGTGCACTTCAACAATCTGGTCCATCGTTTCCCGATCAGGGAAATTAATGTAATGGAAGAAGCACCGGCGGAGAAACGCATCCGGCAGCTCTTTTTCGTTGTTCGATGTAATGACGACCACAGGACGGTGTTTTGCAACGATCGTTTCCTGTGTTTCATACACGAAGAACTCCATACGATCGAGCTCTTGTAGGAGGTCGTTCGGAAACTCAATATCCGCTTTATCGATTTCATCGATTAGCAGCACGCAACGCTCTTCTGACGTGAATGCATCCCATAGCTTGCCGCGCTTGATGTAATTGCGAATATCGCCAACGCGTTCGTCACCAAGTTGCGAATCGCGCAGCCGAGACACGGCGTCGTATTCATACAGCCCTTGACTCGCTTTAGTTTGCGACTTGATATGCCATTCAATCAATTCGCAATCCAGCGACTTCGCAATCTCAATCGCCAATAGCGTTTTGCCAGTGCCTGGTTCACCTTTGACCAACAAAGGACGTTCGAGCTTGACCGCTGCATCCACAGCCATCGACAGCTCATCGGTCGAAATATAGGTGTCGGTGCTATCGAAAATCATGCAGAACTCAGGGTGGCGAAAGAAACTGGCACGTATCGCTGTTGGACCGTGCGGATAGCTCGATTTTAGTTACCGAAACGTGATTTTCACGCACAAGTTGTCGTTGACGGCTAGGTGCGAGCATGCGGTGTATTTACTTAGTCTGCATCTTCGTCGTGTGCGCGTCGCTGGAACATCGAACCTACTCTTCGATACGCCGTATTGAATGCATAGATAGCAAGCGTTGCCGCTACAATGGTGACCGTGCCTAATGTTGCCGCGGTCGCGGACAATGCATAGCTCGCTTTCGCATCAAGAAACAACTGAAAGGTCAATACAACGAACAAGGGCGCCCAATGCTCGTCGTCGAAGGGGATCGGCACTAACATCCAAAACACCCCCATGGCGCCGACGAAAAACGCGAGATAGAACCGCTTGCGTAACGGATACACGCATAACGCGATCAGTCCAATGCCCATGACATACAAGGTGATCCAAGCGAGCACGTATGCGCTCTCCATCTAGCGTCTCACACCCACTTCAAAATGTGGTGCTCAATGTCGTCAGGGTGCACATCTTTCGCGGAAATGACTTGATCCGCCACGCTAACGCCAGCCTGTTCGACGGAGTCAAAAGTCCCTGAAAGCAATGGGTGCCATGGTTCGAGCTGCTGGCCATGGGCTAAACGTCGGTAGGCGCAAGTCTCCGGCAACCAGTCAAATGTTGCTGCTTTCTCAGGGGTGAGCACCACGCAATCCGGGACCAATTCATGCCGTTGCGGGTAACTGGTGCATCGCCGCGTCGGCAAGTCCAGTAATCCACATACCAGCGTCGTCGTCGCAAGCGCATCTGTTTCCGAATCTCTAAATCGCAAGCGGCAGCATTGCGCACAACCATCGCATAGCGCTTCCCACTCGTCGTCGTCTAGTTCTGAGAGTGATTTTGTCTCCCAGAATCGCTCTTTCACGCTATCACCTGCGATGATTCCCGCGCTCGCATCGCGGGCCGACACGATATCGACACAGCAATCTCGTTACGCTGGTGCTTAGCTGCCTGACAAGCGAACGAAAGCCACGCCTTCGTGTTCGCGTACCCATTTTCGGGCACAACCTTGCGCACCATGGTGCGGGCGATTCTCATACTTGGTACGTTTGCCGAATCTCGTCACCGGTCTGAGCCACCAATTCGCCAATGAGACCGGTCCGCCAAGCCGTAAACCAATCCGGTAACGTACCAGTCTGCAAGTAAGCGCGCAGCGCAAACAGCAGGTCCTTCTGTGAGGCTAGCAAATCCGAGCTTAGGTCAAGCTCTTCAGCTATCTTCAGACTTGCCTGACGAAGCGCTCGCACGAAGTCAACCAGTTTGTTTGGCG
>VXLJ01000018.1:0-8814 GCA_009841635.1 Gammaproteobacteria bacterium | reverse complement strand
ATCTTCAGACTTGCCTGACGAAGCGCTCGCACGAAGTCAACCAGTTTGTTTGGCGCGATGGCGTTGCTGTCTTGCGCAGCATGGCGCGCTCGACGCTGCAAATCCATGAGCGGCCATCGATACCGTCGCACTTGCTTCGGCGATAGCAAACGCATCAGTTTTTTGTCGGACAGTCGCTTGTAGCCTGCTAGCTTGGCAACTGTTTTCGTCTCAAGAATCCAATTTTTTGGAATACCCGACTGCCTCGCCTGCTGCGTGCGCCAGTCTTCCAACAGCTGCAACATATGGAAGCCGCGTTCATCAAGCTCTAATATATGAATTGATTTGCCGAGCACCGCAGTCGGATCGTCAGCGTGCGGCTGGTTCGTCCGTGTGCCACACTCTTCCGAATACCAATCGAATCGACCCATCGCTTCTAAATCCATGCGCACAATCTCCCACAGCTCTCGCAAATGCACAACGTCTAAGGCCGCGTAATCCAGCTGCTCAGGTGCCAGAGGTCGCTTATCCCATTCAGAGCGCTGCATGGATTTGTCGATCTCTTCACCGAAGTACTGAGCGATGATTTTGTCGTAACCAACACTTGGCGCTGAACTTAAAAACTTGAGCGCAAGCTGAATGTCCTCGATCCGCCCAATCGATGAGCGAAATACTTCACTCAGGACGTTCACGTCATTGAATACCGAGTAGGCAATGCGCGTAATGGCAGGATCTTGAAACCAGTCACCAAGTGCATCCATAGGCAGATTGGCGCGAAGGTCGATGATGCCGACCGCTTGCTCCGTCCCAATCTGCAGGAGCTCGGGTATGGGATTGAATGTTCGTACGTGGGTGAATTCCGTGTCGAAGCCAAATACGGTCGGCTTAGCTTGGGTGAATGTAGCTAGCGCTGCTGGCGTATCGATGTACGTGTATTCAGGTGTCAAGATGGACGCGACGTTGGAAAGCTTGGGTGATCGTACGACTGTTTACATAGCCAAGTTCGCCACCGACAGGAATCCCATGTGCTATCTGGGTCAGTGCAACATCGGAGTCTTGCAGCAGCTCCCGAATGAAGTGTGTGGTCGCTTCACCTTCCGCCGTAGCGTTCAGTGCGACGATCACTTCAGCGATGCCTTTCGTTTTCACGAGGGGCAAAAATGCTTCTAGTGCTAATTCTTCGGGACCGATGCCGTCAATGGGAGATAGCAGTCCATTAAGTACGAAGTAAAGTCCGCCAAATGACGCGGTTTCCTCAATGGCGACCAGGTCGGCTGCGGATTCGACTACGCATAGTTGCCCATTACGCCGTCGTTCATCGCCACAAATGGCGCACAGTTCCGCGTCAGATAGATTGTGGCATTGGCGACAAGCCGTGATGGATGCAAGCGCTTCATCTAATGCTTGCGAAATTTCGCCGGCCTCGGTGCGATGACCTTGCAATAAGAACAATGTCATGCGGGTCGCTGTTTTCCGGCCGACACCGGGCAAACACTGCAACGCGCTTATGACTTGCTCAATGCGCGGTGCCAGCGACGCCACTATGGATTGTTAGGCTTCATGACGTTCTGCATCACCTCTTCGAGATCGATTCCTTCTCGCATGGTGCTAGTAATGTCCTCCAGAGCTTTTTTACGAACTGCTTCTCCGAATCGTGTCGCACCGTCATTGAATGCTGCCATAAGCAATTGTTCAAGATGGTGAACGTTTTCTTTTTCGAGCAACAACGGATCAATCTTCAGCTCCGTGAAATTCCCCTTCGTATCTACGGTTAATTGCACCATACCACCGCCAGCACCAGTTTCAATCGGGTGCTCGATAGTTCGCAGTATGTCGTCTGGCATGGTCACATTCAGTTTCTTTGCAAATTGCTCGATAAATGGTTGAAGGTCGTTTAAATTCATGCTGCATCTCCTCGGGGGTTCATGTAAGGTTAAGTTCGACTGCTTTCAAGCCTTAGCGTCATCGTCTGCCACGTGTTCAGTACGAAATGTCGCGTTGAATTTCTTTTCGAAGATCTTGATGTACGGTTCTTCGTCACGGGTAGTGAATTCGTTTAAACGTTGTTCATGCTCTTGTTCTCGAGCCAGGTCTTGTTGTTGCAGTCTTTCGACGCGTTTCGCATTGAATCGTTGTGCGCGCTCATCCGCTCGTTGAGATGGTTGGGATGAGCTCCTTAGAGCAGGAGCCGACGATTGCTTTGGGCTCACATCACCGGTCGTCGATGAGTTTGGCTGCGAAAATCCCGCTGGTTCTGCGGATGGTGGTGGCACCTCGTTTCTTTCGTTAAGCACGTCAGTCGCTACCGAAATTTCGGTTTGCTGCGTCGCTTGATCGGCTGCAGAATCCATGACGATCGGTACAAAATCCAGCAACCGCAACATTGTCATTTCAAAGCCCACGCGTGGTTCCGGTGCGTATTGCAGATCGCGCCCACCCATGATCAACGCTTGATAAGCCTGCTGCAACCAGCCGGTATCCACTTGATCGAGCAATGGCGCGAGCGCTTCACCAGGGGATGTACTGGTCGCTTTGGCCATGGCAAGGGCATGCACCCCGCTCTCTAAACCAGCAAGTAGCTCTGCGAAATCGACACCACGATTCGCTAAATCCGCCATAACTTCAAGCACCGGCTGGCGCTGTCTGGTCACCAGCTTCTCTAGCAGCACGGCAACATCATTTTGCGGTGCGCTGCCAAGCATCTCCAGTACAGTTGTTTCTGTTAACTCATTCCCACACAGTGCGAGCGCTTGGTCTGTAATAGACAATGCATCGCGCATGCTGCCTTGTCCTGCACGTGCTAGCAATCGCACTGATGGCTCGTCGTACGCAATGTTCTCGGCCGCCAACACCGTTCGCAAGTGAGCGTCGATCGTCTCCATCGACATGTTGCGAAGATGAAACTGCAGACATCGCGAGCGCACCGTCACAGGCACTTTATCTGGATTGGTGGTCGCTAACACGAACTTCACGTGTTCAGGTGGTTCTTCCAACGATTTGAGCAGCGTTTGGAAGCTGGAATCCGAAAGCGCATGCACCTCGTCGATGATGTAAACCTTGAAAGTACCCATCGATGGCAGATATTCAATATCGTCGAGCAGTTCGCGTGTCTCTTCTACTTTATTGCGCGAAGCGCCATCGACTTCAATGAGATCGACGTAGCTGCCGTCGCCGATAGAGACACAGTTGTCACATACACCGCATGGCATCGACGTTACGCCGTTCTTGCAATTCAAGCATTTTGCAATGATTCTCGCTAAGGTCGTCTTGCCGACCCCACGCGTACCGGAAAACATATAGGCGTGGTGAAGTTGCCCTCGATCGAACGCGTTAATCAACGCCTGCACAGTTTGTGGTTGTCCAACCACGTCCTGCAATCTACCTGGGCGATATTTGCGAGCTAAAACTTGATAAGACACGATGACGGCTAGTTGGGGTAGCTATTGGGTTTGATATTCACGCGCACGTTCGCGAAGCAGCGACTGCATACAGGCCGGATAGACTGGCAAGTAGGACTATTTATAGTAAGCGCTGCTTAAACAAACAAGCCATTGTTACGACACATGAATTTTTAACGAATACCACTGAGTTGTTCTTGTTGTCACATTGTCCCCTGCGGGCATGCTCGAATCCGCTAATCAGGACTATCGCGTCGTGAGTTCGATGCGTAACCACCCATTCCTAACGAAGTCGTTTGCGGTGATTGGGCACCGCGGCGCCGCCGGGCATGCACCGGAAAACTCGCTCGAAGCGTTTGAAATTGCATTCGCCGCAGGTGTCGATGCGATCGAGCTTGATGTGAAATCTCTCCACAATCGACTATGGGTGTTTCACGACGATACGGTCGAGCGCTTGACCAACGGCACTGGCGCGTTCCATGAGCTGAGTGAATCGCAGTTAGCGGCATTGCGACTTCAGAACGACGAACCGATACCGGACCTAGCGACAGTCTGGGATTTGGTCCCGCCAAGCATCGCAATCAATATCGAGCTAAAAGGACCGAACACCGGTACACCAACCGCGGCATTCATCGCCACCCATTCCCATCGTTATTTAGTCTCCTCGTTCTACGTGGACGAGCTGCGCGCTTTCACGATGAACGCACCTCATATCCCAACGGCACTGTTAACTAGAAAGCGCGACGAATATTTATTAGCAACCGCGGCAGAACTAGGTGTCACCAATGTCCACATCATGGATAGCGTTGCTGAGCCTGATTACCTGGCGCAATGCATAGACTCAGGATTTACGGTATACATCTTTACGGTAAACGATCGCAAACGCGCGGCGCAGTTACGAGATTTAGGGGTTGCCGCAGTGTTTACCGACGTGCCACGGGATATGAAGCAGTTGGCTTCTTAATGTAAGGGCTGGAATTAGACAATAACAGAACTGCAGCACTCGGTTCTCAATGGCCGAACGCTGCAGCCAAGTAGTCAAAGCTCTACGAAACGAACCTTCAGTGCTTCGCCATATCCGAAAACCCTTTGTCCAACGAGTATTTCGGCGAAGTTATGTAGGTTTCCATACGGCGCAAGCGCAATTCCAGCTCACGGATGTCAGCGCCAACGACGCGCAAGCCCAATTTCGGACTGGATCGAATGCTGGCATTCGATGTTCGCTTACCCTCGCCCGTCACTGCCTCGTCCCATGTTGCATCGAAATCCGGTTCTGGCTCAAGCGCATATACCAGCACGATATAAACAATCAAGGGGATGAGCAACGAGCCTAAAAGTAGAAAAGCAATAAAGACTAAGCGGACGATCCACGGTTCGATGCCGAGGTATTTAGCAAGGCCGGCGCAAACGCCACCAAATATGCCGCGGTCGGTGTCGCGATAGAGCTTGCTTGGCCGACGCTGGTGGCGCATGCTTCGATAAGCCGCCGCCACCTCGTCCCAGTCATCGGATTGGCGTCGTTGCCGGTGTGAGCGACGATGTGCTCGTCGACGACTCATAGTGCTTCCTCCGAGCGCTTACGCCAGTTTGGCGTTTCCTCGTCAAGAATCGCTTCGAGCGTCTCAATCCGTTGCGCCATGTCGGCCGCTTGCCGCGAGATGCTCTGCAGTTCGTCCTGCTCTGCCGCCGACAATTCCTTCGTCATCTTTTTCTTCGATTGGTAGTGGAAGATGATCCACAAGGGCGCAACGAAGATCAGGAAGACGACCGTCGGGACGAACAAGAGCAAGAATAAAGCTTCCATCGTTTTCAATTCCCTCTGAAATTCGTGTTCTTACCAATAGCGTCAAGTTATGACGTTTGCGTACCTTCCGAGGAAGGCTCATTGCCGCGCTTCATGCGTGACTTGAGATTCTGCAATTCTTCGTCAAGTTCCTCATCGTCCTGGATGGACTGGAATTCTTCGCGCAGCGACATCGATTTCGACGATTCGAAACTCTCGACTTGACCTTCTAAGTCGTCGATCATGCGTTCGTACTGCTCAAAGCCTTCCATGATTTCGTCCACATTGTGGCGAGACAGCTGACGTCGTACACCTCGTTGCACACGCGCCGTTTGAGCTCGCGCGATGATCGAGCGCTGGCGTGCTTTTGCTTCCGCGATTTTGCCTTCTAGAGTGGCGATGTCGTTACGAAGTTTGCCTTCGATTTCTTCTGAAACCTGCAAATCACGCTCTAAGTTCTCGACATCCTGTTCGCACTGCCGTCGCTCGGCCAACGCCCCGCGCGCCAAATCGTCACGATCGCGCCGAACGGCATATTCTGCTTTGCGTTCCCAGTCCATGGCTTCCGCGCGCTTGGTTTCTAAGTGGCGTGTCAGCTCCTTGCGGTCTGCAATGGCTTTCGCGGCCGTCATACGGACTTTCACCAACGTGTCATTCATTTCATGAATGATCATCCGCACCATTTTGGGTGGATCTTCTGCTTTATCAAGCATCGCATGAATGTTGGCGTTCATAATGTCCGCCACGCGCTTGAATACTTTCATGTCTTATCCTCTGCGTAGAGATTGACTAATTGCCAAACATGTTGCATTTACTATGCCAACTCCATCCGAAGAGTTAAATATTTGATTTATTTGAGAAAGAAGCGCTCCTTAGCGATTTGCGTCACCGTATTCTTGGTTAAACTCACCACTATCTGATAAATTTCACCGATGGTTTACGACGCTGACGAGCTGATTGGTCAATCGGCTGCATTTTTGCAGACTCTTGATGCTGTCGACGCTGTTGCGGCATTAAACAAACCAGTCCTGCTTGTTGGTGAACGCGGTACGGGGAAAGAGCTGCTCGCAGCGCGCTTGCACTATCGATCGCCACGGTGGGATGCGGTGTTCATTCAGATGAATTGTGCTGCAATCAGCGATGATCTGCTGGAATCCGAATTGTTCGGTCACGAAGCCGGTGCATTTACTGGTGCGGCCAAACGCCACATTGGACGCTTTGAACGTGCGCATGATGGTACGTTGTTTTTGGATGAGGTCGCGACTACCGCAACACGGGTCCAGGAGAAGATACTCCGGTTGATCGAGTATGGCCAATTTGAGCGATTAGGCGGCACTGAGACACTCGTTGCTGACGTTCGTTTAGTCGCGGCGACGAATCAAGACTTAGTTGAGCTTGCCGACGACGGTCGGTTTCGAGTCGATTTGCTCGATCGTCTAGCGTTCGATGTCATCACCATCCCGCCGCTTCGCGAACGGGAAGATGACATTCCGTTGCTGGCTGAATTCTTCGCAATTAATATGGCGAAAGAGCTCGATCGTGATTACTTTCACGGTTTTGCCGACGACGCAATGGACGTTTTATGCAAGCACACATGGCCAGGCAATGTGCGTGAACTTAAGAATGTCGTAGAGCGTGCAGTTTATCGAAATGACGAAAATGAACCCATCACGCAGATCGTGCTTGATCCTTTCGCGTCGCCTTATCGACCAAACAGCGAGACAAAGAGTCAAACTGCCACAAAAAACGCTCGCAAGCTGTTGCCAGATCTACCCATGGATATGCGACATGAAATTGAGCAAATCGAGGTTAGGTTAATTACCCAAGCGCTCGAAAATAATCGCTTCAATCAGCGTGTCGCGGCCGAAGCGCTTGGTCTCTCCTACCATCAGTTTCGCCACTATTTACGCAAATATGAACTCAACGTCGAGAAACCACAAGAAGGCGACCAAGCATTAGCTACAGATCCATCTGTATCCTAGAATGTTGCCACGGGTGTCGCGATTACGTTCATGAAATTGAAAGCGTTGGCATTAGCTACGTCGACACAGATCTCGAAAAAACTTTTAGGCTCGCTAGAACGACACGGAGAGGTGTCCGAGCGGTTTAAGGAGCGCGCTTGGAAAGCGCGTGTAGGCTGAAACCTACCGAGGGTTCGAATCCCTCCCTCTCCGCCATAAGTCCTAAGGTCCTTTCAAGGGGCATCCTTTACAGTTGATTCCGGTGACATGGTTTACACTCTTTCTGGTGCGATGATGCAGGGATTGGAGGCTGGTTCGACGCGCGCCTCGTCCTGATCGAAGAAGCCAAGGTCGTCACGTAGAAAGCTGACGAGCCACACTTGGTCCGCGACCTCACGGATGCCCATCGCCTGGTTCGCAAAGGCGCGGCTCAGACTCATTTTCCGATTAACGATGCAGATCCGCCCTCAATGGTCATGAGGACCGTCCGGTCATGGTAGGAATAGTCGGGTTCCTCCGGCGATAAATACGAACTCGATGAAGGTGTATACAGCTGCCCTGGGTACTTGCCGCCAAGGGCTTGGTGCGCACGTCGCTGATGGTTAACCTCAATGAAGTGGTCGAAGCGATCCTGTTGCTGTGGAAAGTTGAACGTGGCTGGTTTTGTGGTTTCGTTATTCAAGGTCCGGTGCATGCGTTCGTGACGTCCGTTCTGTTGCTGATGACCGGGTTTGAACTCGGCCTTGTCATCGGCGCACCACAGTTGATTCGGTTGCTTGACGTGCTGCAACAAGGTACCCTTGGGCTTGTAGCCGCACCGTTTCCGATGGGTCACCAAGCCGTGGCGATAAAGCAAGGCATGCACCGTGCTCGTGGCCGGCAGCTTGATCATGGGTTAATCCTGCATCAGCTTGTCGCGCGGTTTCAGAGCGCCTCAGGTCAGATGATCATGATTTTGTTGCACGATCGTGCGTTCGATCTGAAACGGGATCCGATTGGCATGCCGCTAGGAGCGCTCCAAACTTAAGACGTTCGCCCATCGGTTTACACTCCTTCCAGGGCATCGGGACACGCCTAAATGCCAAATTGTGTAAACCATGTCGCCGGTTTAAAACGTAAGGTCCGTGTCGAGAACGACACTAATAAATGTCAATCTTTATAATCAGTAATGTGATATACGATCCTTCCGAGATGTTCTGCGGCGACGGGGATGGATCGACGACGCCATGGAACTCTGCAAAGCGAACATCCGCCTCCGCGATGCCGATGCGTGGAACCGCGCCGGGGGGGGGGAGATAATCCAGCGGAGGACTTGACAAACGCGACAGACGCGTCAAACACAATCTTTTCGAGCCGAGCAAATAGCCCAGCGGTTAGGATTTTTCGGCTTGGGTACCTTAATAGGGTCTTCAGTCAGCGGAGGTTCGGCGTCGGCCCGTCCTCCCGCTCCTTCATCTCGCAGCTTGGCTGCTGCCGCCGTTCGGACCACGACTTACGCTCCGCTTCCACGGCGCGACCAGCTAGGTCCAGCGCCGACACTCAGGCAGCCCCACACCGAACCGGCAATAGTCGGTTGACGCCATGACACGGCGGGAATGGGCTTTTGCGGGGACAGGAGCAGCTGTCCTAACACTGTTGAGCGCCGTGTTTGTTTGGTGGACGCAGGACAGGTCGGCACCGAGCACCGGATCGA
>VXLJ01000029.1 GCA_009841635.1 Gammaproteobacteria bacterium | reverse complement strand
GTTCCATTCAACGGCTCAACAGAGAGAGCACTGAAAGAATCGGGCATCGTCAGAGCTCGTAAAACTCGATGTCGTTCCATTCAACGGCTCAACAGAGAGAGCACTGAAAGTGGTAAAAACCCCCAGTGGGGCCGCCGACTGTATGCGTTCCATTCAACGGCTCAACAGAGAGAGCACTGAAAGTGCGCGGTCATGGTGGCCATCGCCGCGGCCACTTCATGTTCCATTCAACGGCTCAACAGAGAGAGCACTGAAAGAGGGCTGATCGAGCAATTTAGTCTCAAAAGTCAGCGACGTTCCATTCAACGGCTCAACAGAGAGAGCACTGAAAGTGGGCGGCCACGTCGTAGCCCGCCTGCGCACGGCCCGTTCCATTCAACGGCTCAACAGAGAGAGCACTGAAAGATCGAGGCGGTGGAGTCCGGTGATGAAAATGCAACGTTCCATTCAACGGCTCAACAGAGAGAGCACTGAAAGGGCGTGCTTGTGGCGGGTACGGTTGATCCTTCAATCATGTTCCATTCAACGGCTCAACAGAGAGAGCACTGAAAGGGAGGAGGAGTTTCGTTCGTCTGAGCGCACCACCTAGTTCCATTCAACGGCTCAACAGAGAGAGCACTGAAAGAAATATGCTGGTAGCGGTCCGGCATGACTTCCAGGCAGTTCCATTCAACGGCTCAACAGAGAGAGCACTGAAAGGACAGACTTCCGGATCCGGTTATCTGCCTGATCGCCGTTCCATTCAACGGCTCAACAGAGAGAGCACTGAAAGTGTCGGCGTCGGCTTCGTGTCTGAGCGCGCCGACGGGTTCCATTCAACGGCTCAACAGAGAGAGCACTGAAAGAAACCCCGCTAAGCCACGAGAACAGACCTTGTGAGTTCCATTCAACGGCTCAACAGAGAGAGCACTGAAAGCGGTCGCATAGGGACGCCAGGCAACCGGGGCGGTCTGGTTCCATTCAACGGCTCAACAGAGAGAGCACTGAAAGACGACGATCGACGTGGGCGACGTGGTTATGTTGACGTTCCATTCAACGGCTCAACAGAGAGAGCACTGAAAGTCGAAGGCTCTTTTGTGCAACCTGCTCATTTTCGATGTTCCATTCAACGGCTCAACAGAGAGAGCACTGAAAGTGGAACGCCGCCAAATCGTCGGCGTTCCCGCTCGCGTTCCATTCAACGGCTCAACCGAGAGAGCACTGAAAGTCGGCGTCGCCGCGGTGGGCGTGACCGCGGCCGCGGGTTCCATTCAACGGCTCAACAGAGAGAGCACTGAAAGTCATAGCCGTTCATGTCGGACGCGATGCCGTTGATGGTTCCATTCAACGGCTCAACAGAGAGAGCACTGAAAGGACGACGTGCATCCGCCGGGGCTGGGCGGCAACCGGCGTTCCATTCAACGGCTCAACAGAGAGAGCACTGAAAGCGGCGCGCGCCGGGGCCAGCTCGAGGGTGTTGAACAGTTCCATTCAACGGCTCAACAGAGAGAGCACTGAAAGAGGGCGATGACAGCAGCGCCCTGGTCCTGCGTACCGGGTTCCATTCAACGGCTCAACAGAGAGAGCACTGAAAGGAAAGACCCGTAAATCAACCCGTGCTGCAAAATCGTTCCATTCAACGGCTCAACAGAGAGAGCACTGAAAGGCCGCGGTCCTGCCGGCGCAGGCGTTCGGCGCGGATTAGTTCCATTCAACGGCTCAACAGAGAGAGCACTGAAAGTATAGGACGTGATATCACCAATTGTTCCAGTCATAGTTCCATTCAACGGCTCAACAGAGAGAGCACTGAAAGCCTCGTGTGACAAGAGGTCCTGGTGGCGGCGGGCCGCGTTCCATTCAACGGCTCAACAGAGAGAGCACTGAAAGATCGGCGCCGTGACCACGTTCTCGATCACATACGGCGTTCCATTCAACGGCTCAACAGAGAGAGCACTGAAAGTTGTACCGGCGCCATTGCCTCCAGATGGCATACTGCGTTCCATTCAACGGCTCAACAGAGAGAGCACTGAAAGTGCGGTCTTGCGGCCTCGCGGTCCAGAGGGCAAATATGTTCCATTCAACGGCTCAACAGAGAGAGCACTGAAAGGCAAGGTTGTCCTGGCCACGGTGCAAAAGGCCGAGGCGTTCCATTCAACGGCTCAACAGAGAGAGCACTGAAAGGAAGCCGGCACGGTCGACACCTGAAAAATGTCGTCCGTTCCATTCAACGGCTCAACAGAGAGAGCACTGAAAGTTCATCATCCTGCGTCTCCTCTTCCGTCTCCTGATGTTCCATTCAACGGCTCAACAGAGAGAGCACTGAAAGGTCGGCTCCTGCGGGGCCTGCTACCACCGCAACATGTTCCATTCAACGGCTCAACAGAGAGAGCACTGAAAGAGACGAACAAATCCCCAGTCCTGACAGCCGTCAGAGTTCCATTCAACGGCTCAACAGAGAGACCACTGAAAGTTCTCATCATCCAATACCGACGATATTATTAGTTTAATTAGCTTTCAACGACGAAACATAAAAAAAAAAGAAAGAAAAGATGAG
>VXLJ01000046.1:19279-126738 GCA_009841635.1 Gammaproteobacteria bacterium | reverse complement strand
ACGTTGGTTCTGCCAATGGCGCTTCACCCGAAGAACGGCTGGTCGATCGTGCTCAGTTGCTCGGTCTTTCAGCGCCAGAAATGACGGTTCTAGTAGGTGGCATGCGGGTACTCAATGCAAACCATGGTGGTTCTGCACATGGAGTCCTAACGAAACAAACCGACACGTTGTCGAACGATTTCTTCGTAAATCTGCTTGACATGGGCACGGAATGGCAAGCTTCAAACGACGATCAATCGCTCTTCGAAGGTCGAGATCGAAGCTCGGGCGAGGTGAAGTGGTCCGCAACGCGGGTGGACTTGGTCTTCGGATCCAACTCACAGCTCCGTGCGCTGGCTGAGGTGTACGGCGCCGATGGCGCGAACGAGCACTTTGTGAACGACTTCGTGGGTACCTGGAACAAGGTGATGAATCTCGACCGGTTCGACGTCGCGTAATAACGTTGCAGTTTGAAACTGCATAGTTCGTACCGCTGCGAATTAACTTATTCGCGCGATCGCTTGTATGCAAGCGGTCGCGCTTTTTATTACGGTAATTGCTACCGCGTACGATTTGCTTGGTTCATTAGCTTGTTCTCAAACCGACTCATGCGAGAAGCGAGCATGTAATTTGTTACTAGATCATTTACGAGTACAGCATGACCCGCCCACTTATTGACCCATTTCAACGCGTCAATGGTGACTGGTTCACCCGGAACGAACCAAAAATAGAGCCAACGACGCCTGTGCGAACCCTCGTCAATGCTGCTATTGGGGTAACCACGAACCGTTGGGTCGGCAATCCCAACCTAGACGCGATGGCCACAGCCATCGCTGCCCATCCTGATGTCCTCGATACGATCGGTGCACGTTTGTTGGCCACGATGGTTGGCATAAAAGGATGCGGGCCGGCTATTGCTCTCTTACTCGAACGTGGCGTACCGTTCGAAATGGATATGGGCGTTTACAACCAAATGCACGAGGGCGCTTGGTGTGGTGCAGTCGACACCTTGTTGGTGTTGTTTGAAGCTGGCGTCGCAGACGCAACCCCCGTGTCCGTTGAAAAACCACACCTTGGCTGGCCGTCAAATATCTCGCTCATGTATTGGGCTGCGTTTAGAGGCGATGTTGAACTCACGAAAGTATTGCTTCGCTACGGTGTTGGCAAGCATCATGAACTTGAAATGGGCAGCAATGGCGAACACGGTGCTACCGTACTACAGGAAACGTGCGCACCACCCAAAGTCGGTTCACGGGAAGATCATCTTGAAGTCGCCCACCTACTAATTGACGACGGTGCTTACTACGACATCGGTTCTGCATGCGCGATGAACGACCTAACCCGAGTGCGCACACTCCTCGATGACGATCCACAAGTTGCAAACACACCTTTGCAGTTCAACATGACACCTCTACATTGGGCCGCGCGCACAGATGCGGTCGACGCTGTGAAGTTGCTGCTCGATAAGGGCGTGGATGTGAATGCGCTAACTAACGCACATCGAACCGCACTTCAACTCGCTGCAGAAACAGATGCGTCAGCCTCCATCGCCCTGCTCGCCAAAGCCGGCGCTGATTTGAATACGCAGGATAAGAAAGGCCGAACACCTTTGCATCGCGCGACCTATGAAGGTAAGGTCGCAGCAGCGGAAGCGTTGCTCGAACATGGCGCGGACCCGACAGTTACCAATAAGAGCGGTAAAACCGCCTTTCAGATTGCACGTAAAGAGGCGAAGTTCTTTAAAACCGAGGCTACTTAGTTCGCCACGAAAGAAGACGTCGAAAGCATGTGCCAAGCAAAGTACACAACGACTCTGAAATCCCTAAAACCATTCATGTGCATGCGATGTTGCTGAAAACGTACCCGCTCAATATCTGCACGAATTCATCTAAGTCTGAACGTCTAATTTGAGCACTATCGATGACGCTTTTTTGTTCACATGACTCGAGAGTCGGTCTAAAAGCCAACTTGCTACGAACACGACGACAACAAACTGAATCAGAGACGCAATCAGATACCAAGGAGTTCTCCCTGCCCCGTCCTCTAAATGTATCGTCACGTAGCCGGTTATTAGCAATATTGCAATGGCAAGCGTTTCCAATAGAAAAGCAACCACGGGTGCTATGCCACCATTCGCTCTCATGCTCTTAACTGAGACGGCATATGGGTAGGTAGTCGACCAGTAAACGCCTAAGAAAAAGAACACACATATCCAAACTCCCATTTGAAACAATGCACCTACAGCACGCAGCAGTGCTATGTCAGTCAGAAGTAAGAAGATCAGCGAAATAGCCGAACCCACGGCTGTATAGATAGCCAATAGCGCTAAGAATTTGCCAAGCAGCACATTCCGCATGTCGATACCAGAAGTGAGGTAAAGTCGAAAGCCAAGACCATCAAATGCGAACATATTGATGGCGAGCGCAGGAGGTAGACCACCAATCGCGACCACTGCAAACATCGCCAATGGCAAGTTTTTAGCCGCCAATATGGTCGGATATATCAAACCCAGAGCAATCAACATGACAATGAAGAAGAGCGGCGCGAGCAACGACATCTTGCCCGGCACCGATCGAAACCAAGAGCGTAATGTCACCTGACACACAGCGAGTGGCTGGGATTGGGCGATGACAGTTCTATCAACTTCGCGACGGAGCCATCGCTTGCTTTTGCTTCCTTGCCGACGGCTCTTTGACTGCCCATCCATGTACCTCGCCATTGACGAAGAGAAACTGCTTCTTAAACTCAAACCACCGATAGCAAATAAGACGACGGTTGCCAGCCAAGTGCGCCAAGCGGCTGTTGCATCGACGTTCGTGTTGGTGTGAATCCAACCATCCGTCCAAGATTTCGAGAGTAAACGATCAGACTCAACAGTTTGATCGGGTGATGGTGGGGACTCGATTGCTTCGACTCGATCGACGTCCTTTGCAATCGGGTGCGTATCGACCGCCGCATCTTGCTGGCTTCTGCTATACAGCGAATACAAATTCGGCGCTTGGGCCAACATGACGACGGACAAGAAAAGTAACTGCGCCCAAATGATGCGGTGCTGTTTATTACTTACGGACGAGAGCAACCAGCACTGAAACTGGTAGATCACGGTCGACACACAAAAAATCAGCGCAGCCACCAACAAAAGCAACGGTAAGTTCATTAACCCAAATACCGTGATGCAGGCAATCGCGAGACCGAGAAACAAGGGTGCGAAAAACAAAAACGAAAACGTCAATTGCGAAATCAAGAAGTTCATGGCAAAGCCGCGCCCGAATGCCATTGGCAAATGCAGCAATTTGTCCATGGGCAAGCCTTGGTCTTGTTGCAGACTAATCCACAATCCCATGACCCGGACGTAGATATACATTGAGCACAGCACCGCCCAAATGAACACAATCCGATCGAGTTCCAGGTGCGGCAGGAACAGAACGCCCACCCCTAATGCCGTAAAGAAGAGCAATACAGTGAGAGGTAGAGCAATCGCGGTTAGAACGATCGCAAACACTCGCAGAATTTTGTTTTGGCGCTGCCAACGTCGTCTGGTCAGCGTCCAGATAAGCCACAGTAGCGTGCCTCGGAATCGGGACGTTTGAGCTGTAGCGACATCATTCATACGGTTGATTTAGACGCCACTCAAGCGTTTGACCCAGCGAACAGATCTAAAACTACCACCGAGGTTCACACGAGCCAACTAAGGTCTGCTCGCATACCATCCGCCGAACCCACTTTTTCAAGAAACACGTCCTCAAGGCTCTTGCCACCTAACGAGTCCATCGCATCCTCGAATATCAGTTTGCCGTCATTGACGATGCCAACATGGCTGCACAATCCTTCAACAACATCGAGTACGTGAGAAGTCAAGAAAACCGTTGAACCACGATTAACGAACTGCGCCAAGATATCACGCATGACACGCGCCCCAACTGCATCCACGCCTTCAAACGGTTCGTCTAAAAACAATAGATCAGGATTAGGTAGCAACGCCGCGGCTAACGCCAGCTTTTTTCGCATGCCGTGCGAGTATTCCAATACGAGTTGCTTCTCTTGAGCATTTAATTCCAGC
The DNA here is from genome assembly GCA_009841635.1 of Gammaproteobacteria bacterium. GTDB lineage: Bacteria > Pseudomonadota > Gammaproteobacteria > Pseudomonadales > Azotimanducaceae > Bin55. The sequence continues at coordinate 122,699 of VXLJ01000046.1, read as the reverse complement.
ACCGTAAGTACTTCGTCAATGCGGGGATTGACGCTCGTCGCTGGGATTTCGTAAACACGGGCGACGAAAGTTAGATACTCCTTCGCAGTCAGCGTTTCGAACAACGCCAAGTTTTCTGGGATGACGCCTATCTTTCGTCTCACAGAAGTCGCCAGCCGCTGCTCAACTGAATATTTCGATCCAAGTAAATTGATTTCGCCGGACGAAGGCTGAAGGATGCCTGTGAGCAATTTGATGGTCGTCGATTTACCTGCGCCATTGCGACCAAGAAAGCCGTACATCGTGCCCCGATTGACACGGATGTTTATGTTGTTAACCGCGTAAATGTCACCAAACGTGCGCGTTAAAGCGGTGGTGTGGATGGCAAACTCCGCGTCTGCACTCATTGTTTGTGTTTACCTAGATCGTTTGATTTAGACATGCATTCATAGCGTTGCGGCTTGCGTTTGCGTCTTTCAACGATGGCCTGAACTTGCTTGCGACACAGATTCCGCTTTGACGGGATAAATCTCCGAAACCTATTCATTTTCTCGTATTGTCGATGGGTTACTTTTATAGTGCCGCTGGGCCCATCAAGAGGGTGCATCTACGTGTTGTTCGTAGAATTATTGAGTCGCTGCAAGCAACTAGTGGCGGCTACCCTAGTTCCCACGCCTCATAAGTAGCTCCCACAAGGAGCTTTTTTGTAGGCTACGACTGATTGCGCAAACCATGAGCAAACAGCCGCAGCTGGATCGCTACTTCGATCCTCGGCAAATCGAGCAAACGACGTACCATCGCTGGGAATCCAGCGGTCATTTCGCGCCGCAAGGCAATGGCACACCTTACACCATCGTCATTCCGCCACCGAATGTAACTGGCACACTGCATCTCGGCCATGCGTTTCAGCACACCATCATGGATTTGCTCATTCGCTTTCAACGTATGGATGGTCGACAAACGTTGTGGCAGACCGGCACGGACCATGCAGGCATCGCCACGCAAATGGTCGTTAGTGAGCAATTACGCGCAGAAGGATCGTCCCTTGACGCCATTGGGCGCGAGGCGTTCGTTGAGCGAGTTTGGAAATGGCGCGATGAAGCGGGTGGCGTCATCACGCAACAAATGCGGCGGATTGGCTCCTCCGTCGATTGGAGTCGCGAACGGTTCACCATGGATGAAGGCTTTAGCAAAGCTGTCATCGAAGTCTTCGTGCGTCTATACGAAGATGGGCTGATTTATCGCGGCAAACGGTTGGTGAACTGGGATCCATCGATGCAAACAGCTCTTTCGGATCTTGAGGTCATTAACGAAGAAGAGCAAGGCACGCTCTGGCACTTTCGCTATCCATTAACCGGCAATGCGCGAACCAAAACTGGTCAAACCTATCTCGTTGTCGCGACGACTCGACCGGAGACCATGCTAGGCGATACAGCCGTCGCAGTGAATCCAGACGACGAACGCTATCAGGACCTCATCGGCAAAACCGTCATGCTGCCGTTGGTCGAACGCGAATTGCCCATCATCGCCGATCACTACGTCGATCCTGAATTCGGTACCGGTTGTGTAAAGATCACACCAGCACACGATTTCAATGACAACGAAGTTGGCGAACGCCATGACCTCGACTTCATAAACATTTTCACAGCAGAGGCGATTCTTAACAACAACGTACCGCCGGACTATATCGGCTTGGATCGGGACAGCGCTCGCGAAAAAGTCATCGCGGATCTTCAAAAACTCGATCTCGTCGAGCATTCTGAATCGCATGTCATGCAAATTCCACGTGGCGAACGGTCAGGTGCAATCGTCGAGCCTTGGTTAACGGATCAATGGTTTGTCGCCATCGACGAGCTCGCCAAACCCGCCATCGCCGCCGTAGAGTCCGGTGCGATCAGTTTTGAGCCTAAACGCTGGGAAAACGTCTACTTCAACTGGATGCGCGATATCAAGGATTGGTGCATTAGTCGTCAGTTGTGGTGGGGACACCAAATCCCTGCTTGGTTCGACGCAGAAGGCAATATTTATGTAGGCCGAACCGAAGTCGAAGCACGCACGAAACACAACATTGACGACGCCACGCCTCTAACGCGTGATCCTGATGTGCTAGAGACTTGGTTCTCCAGCGCCTTGTGGACCTTTGGCACGATGGGCTGGCCAGACGAATCAGCCGACCTGGCGAAATTCCATCCCACCGATGTGCTCGTCACAGGCCACGACATCATCTTTTTTTGGGTGGCGCGCATGATCATGATGACGCTGCGCTTCACCAACGATGTACCTTTCAAAAAGGTATACGTCCACGGGCTGGTTCGTGATAAACACGGTCAGAAGATGACCAAAACCAAGGGCAATGGTCTAGATCCCATTGACGTCATTGACGGGATTGATTCGGACGCACTTGTCGCCAAACGCACCGCGAATCTGACGCAAAGCACCATGAAGGAGCGCATAGCACGAGATACGCGTGCGGACTTTCCCGAAGGCATCCAAGCTTATGGCACGGATGCGTTGCGGATTACGTTTTGCGCTATCGCGTCGCCAGGCAGCAGCTACAACTTCGATTTGCAGCAAGTTGAAGGCTATCACTTTTTCTGCAACAAGCTATGGAACGCAACGCGCTTCGTTCTAACCAACATCGACGAAGATTTTCGCCTGACCACGGGTAGTGAAAATCTTGCCGATCGCTGGATTGCGTCACGCTTCGCAGGGCTTGTTGCGTCTTGTCGACAAGCCATTGCCGATTACAGGTTCGATTTATTCGCGCAACAGTTGTACCAATTTGCGTGGCATGAATATTGCGATTGGTATCTCGAACTTACCAAATCCGTCCTCTTCAATGAAGATGCTAACTCACCTACGTATCGTGCGACACAATCCACGTTGGTGCAAATGCTTGAAGCTTTCGTTCGGCTGTTGCACCCGCTAGCACCATTTATCAGCGAAACGATTTGGCTGCAACTCGCACCGCTCTGTGGCATCACACGCGACACCATCATGTTGGCATCGTATCCTCAAACCGACGACTACAAACGTGACGAGGAAGCGGAACAAGCTATTGCATGGTTGCAAAACGTTGTTACAGCGATTCGCAATCTGCGCAGTGAGCGCAACATTTCACCGGGTGAGCGAGTCGACGTGCAACTTGCAGGTTGCACCGCTACAGACCGACATTTCGTTGAAGTTACACGAGTCCCGCTAGAACGCTTGGCGAAGATTGGCGCATTGGCAATTGTCGACACCGATGCGCCTACCGTCGGATCAACTCAAGTGATAGGCAATCTCCGCATTACGTTGCCTTTCGCCACCGAAGCTGAACGCACGCAAGAAACAGAACGACTCGTCAAAGAACTCAAAAGTCTGGCCGCAGAACTGAAGAGATCGCAAGGCAAGCTCAATAACGAAAAATTCGTAGAACGAGCCCCGGCGGACGTCGTAGCGAAAGAACGCGAACGACATAGTACATTCGAGGCGCAAATAAACGCCCTCAATGAACAGTTAGAAGCGTTGAAAACGCCGTAGCAAACCGCTTCTAAATGGTTAGCACCACCTTGCCGATGGTGCGATCGGTCTGGAGTAGTTCGTGCGCCTGTTGCGCATCTGCGAGTGAGATTTCGCAGTCGACGATCGCGTTGATCGCACCCGTATCAATTTCTGGCCAGACTCGATGCCGCAATTGCTCGACGATCTTTGCCTTTGCTTCGATGGGGCGAGCACGCAACGTTGAACCGATCACTCGCTGGCGCTTCATCATCATGCGACCAAGAGGCAGTTCGGCACTTGCGCCACCCATCAAGCCAATCACCACCAAACGGCCGTCCATACCCAGACAATGCAAATTTGGTTCTAGATAGGGTGCGCCAACCGGGTCGAGAATGACATCTACGCCCGCGTTTTCAGTCCATGCTAGTACACCTTCACTGAAGTCTTCCGTACGCCGATTGCATGCGACGGATGCTCCTAGTTTTCTGACCGCACGAACTTTCGCGTCAAAGCCAACCGTCACAAAACAAGGATTGCCAAATGTTTTGCACAGCTGTATCGCTGCTGTGCCGACGCCGCTCGCACCTGAGTGAACAAGCACGGTTTCACCAAATTGCGCAGCCGCTTCAATATAGATATTGAGGTATGCCGTCGCAAACACTTCAGGTAACGCAGCTGCTTCTGCCATGTTCAGTCGTGCAGGTTTAGGCAATACTTGCCCCGCCGGCACATTCACGTACTCAGCATAGCCCCCACCAGCGAGCAGTGCACAAACTTCGTCGCCAACTTGGTACGAACGTACGCCATCCCCTACGGCGGTCACGCTGCCACTACATTCCAAGCCTAGTATCTTGGATGCGCCAGACGGTGGTGGGTAGCCGCCCATGGCCTGGGACAAATCCGCTCGATTTACTCCTGCAGCCTGGACTTGAATGAGTACCTCGCCAAATCCCGCCGCTGGTGTCGGCTGCTCGGTCAAGACAAGCTGTTGGTCTATGACATCAATTGCACGCATTACCAAGATCGCCTTACTTTGATGCCTTCACCGTGGAGATATGCCTTGAGTTCACTCACCCGATAGGTGCCGTAGTGAACCATTGAAGCAACCAGCGCAGCGTCCGCTTTGCCAGCTACCAGCACATCTCGTAAGTGTTCAGGTTTACCTGCGCCGCCAGAAGCGACGACTGGAATACGCACTGCTTCGCTGAGCATTCGCGTTAGCTTCACTTCGTAACCATCTAACGTGCCATCCGCATCGATGGAGTTAACCACCAACTCGCCAGCACCTAATTGTTCGCCTTCCGTCGCCCATTGCAATGCGTCCAAGCCTGTTGCGGTACGACCACCATGCGTCACGATCTCGTAACCCGAAGGTTGGTGCGAATTAATCTCTACTTGCTTGATATCCATTGACAACACCACATTTTGTGCACCAATGGCAGCAGCGCACTCGCTAATCAATTCAGGTCGTTCAACTGCAGCGGTATTGACATTGATCTTTTCCGCGCCGGCTAGCCGTAAATCAGAGGCGTCCCCTACGCTGCGAACCCCGCCACCAACCGACAACGGTATGAACACTTCAGCTGCCACTTTTTCGACGACATCCAGCATGATGTTACGACGATCACTTGACGCGGTGATGTCGTAGAAAACCAGCTCATCAAGCCCATCTAAGTAATACTCGCGGGCTTTTTCGACTGGGTCGCCAATGTCCTTCGTATTGACGAATTTGATGCTTTTCGCCAACTTACCGTCGCGGACGTCTAAACATGCAATGACCCGCTTGCTAAGCACGTCCACCGTCCCACAAGGCGAAGTTTTCAATCAGCTGAAGACCCACACGGCCACTTTTTTCGGGGTGGAACTGTGTACCAAAGAAGTTGCGAACACCGAGCGCACAACAAAAATCCGCCTCGTAATCGGCAACCGCGTAAACTGCGTTTGCATCGGTCGGATGCGGGTAATAGCCGTGCACGAAGTAAAACTCGTCACCGGGTCTGACATGGGTTAATAACGGGTGCGATTGCGTAACACGCACATCGTTCCAACCCATGTGTGGCACTTTCAAAGCTGGGTTTTGCATCGTAAAACGTTTTACGCGCCCGGGAATCAAACCAAGCGTCTCAACGTCGCCCTCTTCCGAGTGTTCGAGCGAAATCTGCATCCCAATGCAGATGCCGAGTATAGGTGTACCGTCATTGAATGCGTCAATCAGAGCTCGATCAATCCCGCCTGCTCGAATGCTCGCCATGGCTGCGCGAGCGATGCCCACTCCCGGGAAAATAATCCGCTCGGCATCCCTGATGCGATCGGCGTCAGCGGTGATGGTGGCGTGAACACCAACTTCCGCACAAGCTCGTTGCACACTGCGTAAATTGCCTGCGTCGTAATCGACTATAACAGTCATGGCACGGCTGTCGCCAAACGAGTAAATCCAGCGAACACGCTGGCAAAAGAGGTAGATGTGACTCTACGCGGACGCGGGATTTTAATAACCAACTTAGGTTCCCCCGCATCACCGACACCACCAGCGGTCAAGGCGTATCTTGAAGAATTTCTTATGGATCCGCACGTCGTCACACTACCGACGCCGTTGCGCTATCTGCTCGTTAAAGCGATCGCCAGGACGCGTTGCCATGCGTCGGCCGCGGCTTACGCGGCGATTTGGACCAACTCCGGTGGTCCGTTACGTGACCATGCGCAGCAATTAGCTCAAAAAGTACGGCAAGCAACGGGGTTACCCGTCGCCGTCGGTATGCGCTATGGGGAACCGAGTTTTGCCGAGGCGGTAAACGAGCTACGTGAGCATTGCGATGACATCTTGGTGATTTCCGCCTTCCCGCAATATGCCAAAAGCACCTATGCCAGCTCAGTCCAGTGTTTGCAGCAAGTCACCCACGATATTTCGGTACATATCACGGCTCCTTACTATGCCGATTCAGCCTACATTCACGCCTATCGAAACCTGCTTGCTAAGCATCTTGCCAGTGATGTCGAACATTTGTTGTTCAGCTTTCATGGCATACCTGAAATGCACTTGCGCCAGACTGACGAAAGTGGCGCACACTGCTTGCGGAGCAAGCATTGTTGCGATTCGGCCCATCCATCACATGCACGCTGCTATCGGTTTCAGTGTTTGACCACCGCGCGGTTATTGGGTGAAGGTCAAGCTGTACCTACAAGCGTTTCGTTTCAATCGCGGCTCGGTCGCGCGCAATGGTTGCAACCTTACACAGTCGATAGGGTTAAAAACCTCGCTCAGTCAGGCATAAAACGCCTTGCGGTGAGCTGCCCAGCCTTCATTTCAGATAACTTAGAAACCTTATTCGAGATTGGTCATGAAGCACGTGAGTTGTTTCTTGATGCAGGTGGGGAACGTCTTGATTTGATCCCTTGTTTGAACAGCTCTTCGGCATGGGTGGATCGAGTCGTTGCATGGTGTCGCGCACCAAGCGAATCACATGTGGCATTGACCGACGCATGATTTAGTTGCGGTCTACACCAGCATTGCACGCTATCTAGTCGTATAAAATCTATGCAAATATCGTGATCAGGTTCCGAGGAGTCGGCTTTCATGGATGTACAAAATTCTTGGCTGCGTTTCGTATTAGTTGCACTCTTTGGTGCAATGCTTGTTATTGGCTGTGCCGACGGTGGCGGTGGCGAAGCCGCTGCACCGGCAGAAGAAGCAGCGGCACCTGCTGCTGAAGAAGCTGCAGCTGCCGACGAAATGGCCGAAGGCGATGACGCCATGGCCGAAGGCGACGATGCAATGGCCGAAGGTGGCGAAGACGCTATGGCTGAAGGAGAAGAGGCCGCTAGCGATGACGCCATGGCTGAAGGCGATGCAGCCGCAGACGACATGTCCGACGGTGGCGACGACATGGCTGCGGAAGAAGCACCGGCCGAAGAAGCTGCGGCCGAAGAAGCACCAGCCCAATAAACTAAGTGTTGCGATGTCGGCTTCGCAACGCACTTAACAGAACGAACCCCTTGGCTGTCTTCGCAGCCAAGGGTTCTTCATTCAAACGGTCGCTGGTGTTTTTTATGCGGGTCGTTGAATCAAACCTGCACTCGCATGTTTCATCACCGAATCGTAGAACAGCTGAATGAGCGACCGTGCGTACATGGATTTACGCGCAACAAATCGAACGGGTCGGTTCAAACCGTTGCTGCCCAGTTCGATGACCTCAGCCATATCGATCGACAACGCATTGGCGACACCCAGCGGGACTAACCCATGACCGAAATCCGCTAACGCCATTTGCGCGACCGAAAAGAACGATTCCAAAGAAGTCTGGCGGGTTAGCTGCAAGCGGCGCATATCGTCTTCCATCGCCGCCCAGGCGCCAGATCGGGATTCGATCGTGAGCACATCAAGTGGATCGCCTACGACATAGTTAAGCGGCTTCAACCCAGAAGGCACCACCACCATGGGTTCTAGATACACGATATCGGATTGGAGATCCGTTTCAGCATCGGTTGACCCGGTGCATAACCCAACCATCAGCTCACCTGATCGTAAACGGTCGAGTACAACAGGTGAGCGTTGGGCATGAAACTCGAAATTCACCTCTGGCAAATCGTCGCGAACCGCGGCAAATAAGCGCGACCCCCAGCTACCTAATATCGATTCCGATACGCCAACGATGATGCGGCCACTTTGCAGCGCCGTATCCTCAAGAAACACACTCCGTACTTCCTGCAACAGCGGCATGGTGCGGTCGACCAATTTGCGGCCATGTTGGGTCAATTCAACACGACGACCGTGGCGTTCGATAATCTTTTTGCCGTAGTAGTTCTCGATCGCCGCAATGCGTTTGCTTACAGCGCCCTGCGAGATATTCATACGGGTAGCCGTTTCTTTCATCGTGCCTGTTTGCGCGAGTTGCACAAGCGTTTCGAGATTTTTAATCACATCACAATGCTTGCCACGTGTTTGGTCATCGCTCTTGCTACGGCCAATCGGCACCTCATTTCGAATTTCTTGCTAATGGCGCAATGATGGGTCTGGTCCTGTATTTTCTTGCAGCAGTTTTTGTAACCAGCTTATTGTCGGGCGTCATGGGCATGCTCGGTGGTTACCTGCTGATTTTGGCATTCCTAGCCGTTCTGCCAGTGGGTAGCGCCATGATTCTGCACGGCATCGTCCAAGGTGTCGCGAACGGCTCGAGATTCTGGTTCTTGAAACAGCACAGCAGGTGGGATGTCATGCCTGCGGTGTTTGTGGGTGGCACTGTTGCAGCAAGTGTCATCGCGCTTACCGCCGTTGTCCCCGACGCCGCCTTAGTGATGATCGTAGCAGGGTCAGTCACGCTCCTGGGTGAATCCATTGGCAAGAAATTTCGCGTCGATGTCCGAAAACCAACCATCGGATTTCTCTGTGGTTGCGTGGTTGTGGTCACACAGATCTTCGCAGGGTTTGCCGGTCCTGTGCTTGACTCGTTTTTCAGACATAGCAGTTTCAATCGCTTTGAGGTTGTCGCTACTAAAGCGTTCATTCAGTCGATTGGGCACCTAATCAAGATCTTCTATTACTTGCTCGCTACGCACAAAATCGCCGAGGAACTTCACCCACTCATCAATCCTTGGTTCATGCTGCTCGCAATCGTCGTCGCACTGTTAGGTACATGGGTTGGGACAAAACTGCTTAACAGAGTCAGCGAAGCTAGCTTTAATCAGTGGACCCGTGTGATTGTCGTAGCTCTAGCTATAGCAACGATTGTTGTTACCATCTTGAAGTGATTTTGACAGCGAATTTAAACCGTCGAAATCCTCAATCCAACTTGCCGCTGCAAATCCGCTTACCTATTCGACAGTTTGCGCCTCAGCGACCATGGGTTCTACGACGAACAACAAATCACCAGCGTTGACTTGCTGGCCGGTCACCACATTGATTCGCTTCACACGATACCTGTGGTTGTCCATAAAGAACACCTGCTCTAACGTGTTATTGTCACGCAAACGAAATGGCGTGAAGACCTTGAACGCCTCAAGCTGGCAAACGATGTCGTTATTACTAATCACGTCGTTTACGCCAACGAAATCCGGTTCGCCGGGCGTTGGTTTGATATAGAAGATGCCAGTCGACGGTGCGAGCACCTTCAATTCGTCGCTGCCTTCTATTTGAATAGCATCCCACCCAATCGCTTGCGAGTCCACCGCCGCCATGGCCGCGATTTCGTCGATCAAAGCATCGGCATCGACGGTTTTTAGCAGCTTTGGCAGATAACTTGTGTCGTACACGCCATCGAGGAAGCCTTTGTCGGTGAGAATCGTCCGCAATAACGGGATGTTCGTGTAAATACCTTCTAGCTCTACTTGATGTAGGTAGTCAACGAGCTTTTTCGCAGTGTCTTCGCGATCCTCGCCATGCGCAATCACTTGCATGATCATGCTATCGTAATACGGCGAAATGAACTTACCCTGCCCCGCAGTACTGATGATCTCAATATCATCTTGCGCGGGAAACACCCATTTTGAAATTTCTCCTGCGCTCGGCCGTAACACCAATTCACCGTCGCTATCTCGAACCAATCGTTCTGCATTGATGCGAGCTTCTATGGCATACCCATGCTGGCCCACCTCAAGATCGGCGATGCTTTCACCGCTCGCGATGCGGAATTGCTCCGCAACAATGTTCACCCCAGACACCAATTCGGTGACCGGATGCTCGACTTGCAGGCGCGTGTTCATTTCCATGAAGTACACCGCGTTCGCATCGAGATCGTAAATGAACTCAACCGTACCTGCACCCACATAGTCCACCCCAGAAGCAATCGCCGCGCTATGTTCAAGCACCGACGCTAGCAAATCGTCGGGAAGCATGGTCGAACTTGATTCTTCGATGACTTTTTGTTTGTCGCGCTGCACACTGCAGTCGCGAATACCGAGCACTTTGGTGTTGCCTTGGCGATCGCGCAACACTTGCGCTTCGATATGACGCAATTTGGTAACGAATCGCTCTAGATAGACGTCGTCGTTACCAAACGCGGCTTTCGCCTCGACTTTCACACGTTGGAACGATTCGTAGAAATTAGCTGCGGATTCGACGATTTGAATGCCTTTGCCACCACCGCCATGGACTGCTTTTATGAGAACCGGATAGCCGATCTCTTCAGCCATTTCCGCGGCGTGGTCCGCGTCGGTTACGATCCCGTGGCTACCCGGCACGACTGGCACGTTCAGCGCAATCGCGGTATTGATCGCGTTCGACTTGTTCCCCATCGTCTCCATGCTGCTCACCGGCGGGCCGATGAAGTTGAAGCCATGCGAGCGAATCAGGGATGCAAACTGACTGCTCTCAGATAGGAAGCCAATGCCCGGGTGCAATGCGTCGACATGCTCGTTTTCTGCTACGACGAGTACCGATCTTGCATTCAGATAACTTTCGTCGGGGGTATTGCCACCAATCGAAACCAATTGGTCGTTATTGCCTAGCATGTCGGCTGCAACGGACTCGACATCTGGGTCTGACTGAACCAACACTGTTTCAATATTCAGTGATTGCGCAATGCGCACGATTTTGGACGCAGCACAACCGCGGGCATGCACGAGTACCCGGCGGATTGGCTTATATAGATCGTTTTCATCGACCGGCCCAGGGGTCGAGAGTGGTAGTGCGCTAGTAAACGAGTAATCGTCGCTCAAAACCGTGGCTACTGCATCTTCCACCGTGGCTGTCGGAATAGGAATGTCGCGATCAATCGCGCGTAAATCCGAATCCAATTCCTCATGGAATGGATGCTTGACCAAGCCTTGCATCGATTCAGGGACATTGGCAAGGTAATTCGCGATGATTGAATCGGCAGGTAAATGGCTTGGGATAACTATCTGACCCGCAAACGGCATACTCGTCCCGGACAAGTAATAGGTGTGTACCAACGGGTGCGTCACAAAACTAGCCTGTGCGCCGCCGGTGCAATCGCCATACCCAAATACAATGACCGGTAAATCAAAATCGCAAATGAAGCGCGTGATCCGGTCGTTGATTGCCGCCATGGAAAACAGCGCACCAGCCCCTTCCTTCGTCTGCATGCCGCCCGACGAAATGAAGCAAATCAGGGGCAACTGCTGCTCGGCACATTGCACCAGCAACGTACAGAACTTCTCAGCGCTTGCCATATCAAACGCGCCGGCTTGAAAGTCTGAATTCGAAATAATCGCGCCAACTCGAACCTTTCGCTTCGCGAGCTTGAATTGACCGATACCAGCGATGACGCCTGCGGGTGGTTCGTCACGATCTAACGCTTTCTCGATAGATTCACGGAAGCCTGGGAAATCACACGGATCAGAGCTAAGCAAATCACGGCCATATTCTTCGAATTCCGTGAAAAAGCGCTCGATAAACGCTTGATGACCCGTGAGCTTCAAACGCTTGTACGCTGTCAGCTTCTCTTGAATCTGCAAATCACGATAGGCGATCTGCAAGCGATTCCAAAAGTCCCGACGCCGACCGATATTCTTCGGTCGAATGTTGCCCGTAAACCGTCCTTCACCGCGCTCACTGTCGACATAGCTGGTGAGCAAACTCTCGAAGAATTCCTTCACCACGACAAACAGCGTGTCCGAGAGATGCGTGTGGATGAGTTTCTTCCACTCCTCGACCGTCGCGAAAAACGCCTTGTTCAAGCGTGATTTCGAGAGTTGGCGGAACCAGTCAAGAAACGCGTCGCGCCGATCGCGCATGTCGGTGGTCGAAACCTCGCTGTCTGGTTCGACCTGCTTAATGGCGGCTTCAAACGTCCCATTGATAAGCGTCAGTACCGTCTGACGATCGAGCGATTGGGTCCGCTGCGCCTGATCCGCAACATCCACCAAGTGATTCAACAGCTCGTCGTAAATCACATCTAACAGCTGGAAATTACGAATTTCGTCAATGAAATCCGCCCGCAAATCGTCCTGCAACAAGACGTCCACGATGGTTTGATCGGATGCTTCATCCGGCATTGAACGAACCGCTGCCGGCTGGCGCAAATGCACGCCTAACTGCTCATTGAGCAGGCGTCGATTCGCTTCGATTGATAGCGATTCACCACTACTAGCGTCGCCATCTAACGGTGCCGCCGCAAGCGCTAAGTTCAGTTCAACGCAAAGTTGCGTATTGAGCTGCTCCGTGGAATAGGACTTCACCCACTCGTCAGACTGCAGGAACATCTTCTTGCCGTCATACGAAAAGCGCTCCATAAGCGTCGGCATGAGATGGTTATTCGCGTTCAACGCTTGCATCAATTCCGTGACATCCGGAATATCCTCAGGCACCACAAAATAAGCGGAATCTTCGGCCTGCGCCAGATGTTGGTGAAGCAGCTCGAGATTACCCGCAGCTTCGGTCTTCCAATGGTTGTAGAGATAACTCACAAACGTCGATAACAACGCTTTGCGCGCCGCAATGTAGTTTTCCTTCGGCAGACCTCGGAGCAGACTGAGCAGCGCGCCGCGATCTTCGTTTTGGTCGGCTTTTTTGCTGACGTAGTTTTTCCAAGCTGAATTGAGCGGGCCTTCGTAGACCAAGCGCGTTGGATCTAACAGCCAACGGAAGTAAATGCGATTGCGCTCCCGCTCAAGGCGCGACTGGAGATCGCCTACGGTTTGGCGGCGGGTTGTGAGCCTGCCATACTGCTGCTTGCTTGCAGCTTTAATCCGTCGCCGCACTCGAAGATAACGGAGATAGCGGTACGCATCGCCAAAGACATTGCTGAATTCAGTGGGTGTGCCGAAACCGCCAGGCCCACCTGCACTTTCGCGTTTCTTCGCCCTAGATGAAGGTTGTAAGTACCGATTGAGAGACTGCCGGTGGTAGTCGACGATATATGGATTGCTGGCAACGAAAGCACGTGCACTGTTTTCGATGGACTCGATCCCAGTTACGATGGCGCGTTTGAAGTTGACGAATTTGTGCTCTTCGCCAGGCACGTAGTCGATGATGCCGTCGATATTGCCTTGATTCATCAATTCGAACGGGGAAATCCCGACCTGCTTGGCGCACTCTTGCCACGACAGATTTGCACGGCGGGCGATGTTTGCAAGACCTTGCGGCTGGATCGTGCTAAACACTCCATCCCGGACGGCCAGAATCATGTTGCTTGCCGCGAGTGGGATCGCGCCACCCGAATAGCCAACGCCAAAAATAATCCCAAGATTCGGCACGTCGACGTCTGACATCTCGGCGATCAATAGCGAAATCTGGTGAGCTTGATTGTTGCGATTCGCGATTTCATCACCGGCAGCGCCTGGCGTGTCCATGAGACTAACGATTGGGATGCTGCGCCGACTGCAGCGCCGAATGAACTGTGCGGCATTGCGATGATGCTCAGGCATCCATTCGCCGTTGCGAAACTTGCGATTCTGCGCCACGAGCCCGAGTGGTCTTGGTCCATTCGGAAATTCGACTTCTATGACCGCTTCAATGTACGGTCCTTCGTCAACAAGTTCAAGCACTTTGCCTAGTTGCGGCACAATCTCCGATGCACTGGTCCGTCGTGCGTTGTCGACTGGACTGATAACCTGCTCAATATAGGAATCAATGTCGAGACGATCCAATGCGGCGATTTGGCGCGCAATGTCGTCCTGATCCAATAAACCTTGAACGCTAAATACCGCTTCTGGGTCAGCGGACGGGAAAAGTTCAAATTCCTGCGCCAACCGCTCCGCAATCAAATACAAGCGGTCGCCTTCCGTGACGGCACTATCCATTAAATGTAGTCGTTTTAAGGGCGGTAACTAAAATTCTACCGTGTATTTCCAATAGTGAACATTTACGCAAAACCGCGTAAAACACGGCAAATCCGCTAACAAATCGGCGATTTTCTCTTATGTCAAACTTGGCCGTCGCCGTTTTAACTGTCTCTGATACCCGAACGCCCGAAACAGATACCTCAGGCGACCTATTGGTCGAGTTGTTAAAGGCCGATGGTCACCGTCTAGCCAGGCGCGCCATCGTCAAGGATGACATTTATCAGATTCGGAAGGAGGTGAGTGCTTGGATCGCCGACCCTGGTGTGCAGGTGGTCGTATCCACAGGTGGTACGGGGTTCAGTGGGCGCGATACCACACCCAATGCGCTGACGCCTTTATTCGACACCACCATTGAAGGGTTTGGCGAGCTATTTAGACTCGTCTCCTACGAAGAAATTGGTAGTTCAACCGTGCAGTCGCGCGCAGTTGGCGGCATCGCAAACGACACGTTGCTTTTTGCCTTACCAGGCTCCAATGGCGCATGTCGCACAGGGTGGGAGAAAATTCTCAGAGAACAGCTGGACGTAAATTTCCGGCCGTGTAATTTCGCTGAACTAATTCAATCCAAGCTAAAAAACGGAGAGGTTTGATGACAGTTTTTGTACTTGGTGCAAAACGAACGCCGATTGGCAGTTTTCAAGGTTCACTAAGCGACCAGACTGCAACTGATTTAGGCGCGCATGCCATTCAAGCAAGTCTCCATCATGCAGGATTGGGTGCCGATCGCGTCGACGAAGTGCTCATGGGTTGTGTCGTCAGCGCAGGTTTAAGGCAAGCGCCTGCGCGTCAAGCCATGCGCAAAGCGGGTATCGACGATGCCACGCCTGCTACCACCATCAATAAGGTCTGCGGTTCCGGCATGAAGTCCGTGATGCTTGCCGCGGATCAGATCAATTTAGGTCACGCCGACTATGTTGTCGCTGGTGGCATGGAAAGCATGACCAATACACCGTTCATCGTGCAAGGTGCACGCAAAGGCTTGCGCATGGGCCACGGCGAGTTGGCAGATACGATGTTCTGCGACGGATTGGAAGATGCTGAAACTGGAAGTTCCATGGGCAGTTTCGCGCAGGAAACGGCAGACCAGCATCAATTAGGCCGCGAAGCGATGGACGAGTATGCGATTGGCTCGGTGACGCGCGCATTGCAAGCCATGGACAACGGCAACCTTAAAGCTGAAATTGAGCCATTAGGCGACGTGGCGGAAGACGAACAACCAAGACGTTCAAAAATAGACCGCATTCCGAGCTTGCGACCCGCCTTTGCGAAAAACGGCACGATCACTGCTGCAAACGCTAGCTCTATTAGCGATGGCGCGTCGGCGTTGGTGTTGGCAAGTGAAACGGGTGTAAACGATGCAGATGGTGAACCGCTGGCTCGGATCGTGGCGCACGCAACCCACGCGATTCATCCGTCCAAATTCACCTTAGCACCCGTTGGTGCGATTCAAAACGTTCTCCAGAAAGCCGCTTGGCGTGTCGAAGACGTGGATCTCTTTGAGATCAATGAAGCGTTTGCCATGGTGACCATGCTGGCAATCTCTGAAGTCGGTCTCGATCCGGCTAAAGTGAATATCTACGGTGGTGCTTGCGCCCAAGGTCATCCCATTGGCTCTACGGGTAGCCGGTTACTCGTGACCCTAGCCCACGCGCTCAAAGCGACCAATCAACGCAAGGGCATAGCCGCCTTGTGCATTGGTGGTGGCGAAGCGACAGCTGTCGCAATCGAGCGAATCTAGCAAGGGTTTAGCGCGGGTCTAGAGGTTCCTCGAATGGTTCCACTTCCTGTTATTGTTGGCTTCGGCGGCGTAAATCCCGCTGGGCGTGTGTCCTTTCACCATGCCTATAGCCGCATGGTCATTGACGCGCTAGAAGCAAGCAAACAAGCACGCACGTATCAGTCGTTAGCTGTTCTGATGAATCTGCAAGATCAGCTGAAGACTGATCCAGCCGCAACCAAAGACTTCATTAAAAACCATACACTCATTCGTCGCATTGAGCTGTGGGACCCCGACCGTATTGACGTGCACACTCCTGCGAAACTGCGTGCTAGTGACGCCGCGCCGCTGATCGTGAAGATGGCGAAAAAGCAGTTGCCTACCGAAATTCCTGATGGATGGGTCGTGCGACCCGTCGAAAACGGCGATATTGAGGTGGAGATCACCGACGCCGCGCAGGTCATGCTCAACGATACACAGCGCTCGCGGGTTACATCGGCAGGCCAACTGCCAACTGGATACGATCCCGGCACACTATATGCGTCCCGCAACCATCCACGTGGTCTGCAGTTGGCGATTGTTGGCGCGTCGGACGCTGTGCAATCAATCGGGATTGAATGGTCAGATCTTCAAAACCTGGTGCGTCCAGATGAATTTGCCGTGCATGCAGGGTGTGCCATGGGCCAACTTGATACCCATGGTGCCGGAGGGTTGCTGCAAGCACGTTATCTTGGCAAGCGGCCTTCATCCAAACACGCGGCTTTGTGTTTGTCAGAAATGCCGGCTGATTTCACCAATGCCTACGTGACGGGCTCATTAGGCAGTACCGGAGGGGCGATCGGCGCATGTGCCACATTCCTCTACAACGCCAAACAAGGCATCGACGAAATCCGGTATCGCGGCAAGCGCATTGCTGTCGTAGGTAGTACTGAAGCACCGGTTACGCCGGAGCTAGTGGAAGCGTTTCGAACCATGGGTGCGCTGGCGGAAGACGAAGCGCTCATGGCGTTGGATGGGTCGAACGAACCAGACAATCGACGAGCTTGCAGACCTTTTTCGTCCAATGCCGGCTTCACCGTCTCGGAAGCAGGTGTCTTCCTTATTTTGATGGACGAAAAACTAGCGCTCGAGTGTGGTGCCGAAATCTATGGTGCCATTGCTGACATCTATGTAAACGCCGACGGCTATAAAAAATCCATACCGGGACCTGGCATCGGCAACTACATTACGGTCGGCAAAGCACTAGGACTAGCGCGAACCATGCTCGGCGAAGAAGCCGTGCGTCGACGGTCATTCATTCACGCTCACGGTACGGGAACACCACAAAACCGTGTAACCGAATCGCACATATTGAGCGAAATGGCAAAAGCGTTCCATATCGAATCATGGCCTGTCGCAGCGATTAAAGCCTATTTAGGCCATACCCTTGCACCCGCATCTGGCGACCAAATCACCTCGGCGCTCGGTACCTGGAGCGAAGGCTGGATCCCCGGTATCGCATCGATTGACCATATCGCCGACGACGTCTATAGCGATCACTTGCGCATTGATCCTTCGCATCTTGAGGTAGGTGTCGATGGCATGGATGTCGCATTGGTCAATTCAAAAGGCTTTGGCGGCAACAATGCAACCGGCGTCGTCCTATCCCCGCATGTGACACGATCGTTGCTTGAGTCTCGACATGGCAAACAGGCGTTGTCCAACTGGCAAACGAAACGTGAAAAGGTGGTCGAACGTGCACAAGCGTATGACGACTTGGCACAGCGTGAAATTCCTGAACCAATATATCGGTTCGGCGAAGGTGTCATCGAAGGTAACGAACTAGGCATTCGAGGTGACGGCATTGACATACCAGGTTACGAATACAGTGTCGATCTGAATGTCGAGAATCCTTATGAATGAGCGAATTTAAAACAAGTTATTACTAAGTTATTCATTTAATTTATTGATTTAAATATAAATTATTACAATATCAACTTTCGCCGATTGAAGCTTCAATCTTCGACACTAGTTTGCCAAGCCGTACTAATTCCTCGCGTGGCATGGCTGGTGCAAACGGCAACAGGACCGCTTGCGCTAGCTCGGTCGCACCTTCTATCTCAGAGCAACCAACCGAAACAAGACGACTCGATAGCGCATCAAAACCCGCTAGGCGAAGCCTGTGTTTTAAAGAGTCGACATCGTGCGAAAGCACCGGCACGACCCAAAATGCACTTTGGTGATGATCACGTTGTGGGATACGAAGTGATTGGGATAGTGCACTGTGCAATAGACAACCTGCTTCCCTGCGCTTTTCGAAATGAGCATTTCCTGTCGTGAGTTTCCTTCGAACCATGCACTGTAATGCTTCACACGGTCGTTGTCGGTGAAGGCCTGTCAGAACGATGTTCGCAGAACGCGTTGCACGGTGAATGAGAGCTTCATGGTCAATGCCACAACGCACGAAAACCGCGACAACGATCCCGTACAACCAGGGATTACTAAACCGCGCTAACAGGGTGAAGCGACACAAGCGAGCGAAGTAGCGCCAAGTGGGTTGCGGCGGATATGACGCCAGGATTGACTGCATGGACTCGCGTAACTGAGGGTCACGCACCACCGCTATGCCACCTTGCAGAGCAGTAGCAGTTTTCATCGGGCCGAACGAAAACAGCGAAGCTGTCGTCGTCGGCGAGCCAGACCAACTCCTACCCGAGTACGCTTGCGCGCAATCCTCAATCACGTCAATACCGCGCTGTTGCGCAATTGAGGATAACCCGCGAAGGTCGACGCGAGCGCCAAATAAGTGCGGCACGAGGACGAATCGAGTACAGCTAGTCAGCCGAGCCTTCAATTGCTCGAGGCAAATTTCGGTACTCAAGGGATCAATGTCCACAGCTTTAACTGTTAAGCCATGTAGCCGCGCGATAGCAACCATTTCGGGCACATTGATTCCCACAAAGATACACTCGTCTTGCGGGCTGTAGTTTCTAGCGACAAGATATAAGTCAAACGCTGCTCTAACTGACAGCGTTAAAAACGTTCTTTCAGCTTCAGATTCAAAGTGAATGGGGATTGGTTCGTTAGTTCGCCGAGACAGACATCGACGCGCACCAAATAAGAAATCGGAAAACGTGAAATCAATGGACAAGCAAGGCCACATGCGCATTGTTTTTGCCTAATTTCCTCACCTAACACGCATTGCTTTTAGCGAATCCTAAAAAACACTCGGCTTGGGATTTTGAGCAAACAAACATAACGGGTGACAGGTGTGATTTTGGGTCCAATGACTACTCAGCAACTAAGAACTCACAACAAGTTCGAAAGTGCCATGTAGACATAGAGTCCATTCATCGACGATGACTGCCATTCGTCCTCCGAATATGCGCGGTCGTCGATTTTCTTCTCGATTTCGCGCACGCATTCCAATAATCCACGCTTTCTTAACAGCCTCTGCATACCACCATGAAATTCCTTGTGACCATAGCGATCTCGTTAACTTGCAGTGCAACGCTTGCAGCAGATTTGACGATCAAGATCACGAACGTCGAAGAAACTACAGGCACGATCTACATCGCCATTTGGAAAGACGAGACGAACTGGCCAGCCGGTGAACCGTGGCGCGGATATACGACTGCCGTTCAAGCGCCGGAGACCAACTACACGCTCGATATTGAAGAAGGTATCTATGCGGTCAGCGTCTTTCAAGATTTAAATGGCAACGCAAAACTGGACCGCAATGCCATCGGCCTGCCGCGGGAACCCTACGGTATTTCCAACGACGCACCTGCAAGATTTGGACCACCCAAATGGCAAAAAATGACCTTCCGCGTTGGTGCGGAAGGCTATACCGCGGAACTTAAGCTGCGCTAAAGCTATGAATCGTCGCGAATTGCTCCTTGGCTCCGCCGCAAGTACCGGCTTCGCTGCATTGCCATCGCGTGCAGCGCCCTTAGATGAGACCTATCAGAGCTTCCATCGCAACCTTCTAACCAAACCGTGGTTACGTTTGTATGAAGGGGTACACGAGGAAGACACCGGCTATCAACTGTGTGAAGTCGAAGGTACGTGGCCAGCAGGTCTCGTTGGCTCTCTGTATCGCAATGGCCCTGGTCGCATGGAACGGGACGGACGCCGGTACCAACACTGGTTTGATGGCGATGGTCTCCTGCAGCGCTGGTGGATTGACGGGAACGGCGCAGTTTTGCACCGTGCCAGGCTCATACAAACAACGAAATACCTTGCCGATGAGCGACGCAACGAACTATCACGCGTTGGGTTTGGGACGCACAGCAATGACCCCATTCCAGGTCCGCCTGGCACTGAAGGTTTAAACGTCGCCAATATCAGCATCTTGCCTCGAGCCGATGAACTTTGGGCTTTGTGGGAAGGCGGCGCACCGTGGCGAATCAATCCGCAAACCCTCCGTACGACGGGTTTGCTTGCATTGTCCGATGAAACTTCTGGCTTGCCTTTTTCAGCACACCCGCGCGTGGAAAGCGACGGCACTGTATGGAATTTCGGTTACTTCAGCCCTCGCAACATGATGATCATCTGGCGTTTACGTCCCGGCGATATAGAACCAAAGATCTGGCTGCATCTAACCGAACCCATGTCGATGCCACATGACTTCTTAATCACCAAAAATCATCTTGTGATTCCGTTGCCGCCATTGCACTTTGAGCTGCAAGAAGATATGACGACGTTTCTGGATGCACATGTATGGCACCCCGAATTGCCCGTTCAAGTGATGGTGTTAGACAAGAACGACCCCAATAAGCGATTCAACGTAGAACTGCCTACGCAATGGATTTTTCATTACGCGAACGCTTGGGAGGACGAACAAGGGGCGATCCGATTTGAAGGTCCTAGTTTCGATAACCCTAACCTAATGTTCGACACGTTTCGTGCCATCATGCGAGGCAGTACGCCGAGCCTAGCGTACACCTCCCAGCTCACTCGTTACACCGTAGATACGCGAAGGCAAACTGCTACTCAGGAAGCCATCGGACCAACTGACGTCTCCAGCGAGTTCCCAGTGATCGATCAACGACTGACCGGCGCGCGGTATCGTTGGCTAACGATGCTATCGCAGAATGCGAGCGCTTCTACGCAAGGAAAGCTAGGCATGTTCAACGGTGTTTCGCGCATCAATCTTGATACAGGCGCAGTTGGTAGCTTTCAGTATCCGACGGAAGAAGCACCTGAAGAACACCTATTTGTGCCAAAACCCGGCTCTCAGTCCGAGACCGATGGTTGGTTACTCGGCACCTCACTTGATTACGTGAATCTGCGCACGCACCTAAACGTATTCGAGCTCGAACAGGCGTTGCCTAAGATGGTGGCGCGCGCGACACTCCCTAAGCTCATGCCTCTTGGGCTCCACGGCAAATTCGTCGCGGCCACATAGATGTTCATTGCTTTTTTTGAGCATCTTCGCGCACATGCGAACGCTTGGATTATCGGTACAACCATCGTTTTCTGCACTGTCGTCGCAACCGTTTTAACGTTTCTTAATGGCGCGGTTTGGATGAACTACGTCGTCAGCTACACGATCGGCGTCACGTGTATGTCGACGCAGATGTTCGCCCATCGCCACCGACCCCAAGGTTGGAATCGTGAAGCGATCACGGTGATCGCTGGGATCGTTGGTCTTGTGATCGCCCTTGCATTGGGTGGTACGCTTGGTGCGTTTGATCCGCTTTATTTTTTCCGAGTGGACATGACAGGATTCGTAGTAGGCGGAGCAGCATGTTTTGTCGCTTGCTTTTTGATCCTGCTTATGGGCTACATTCGAGATCTAGAAGAACAGCGTGACGCAGCGCGACGCGACGAATTGGATAAAGAACGCGCATTAGCCATCGCGCAACTGCGAACTCTGCAAGCACAAATCGAACCGCATTTCCTTTTCAACACGCTCGCCAATTTGCAATCATTGATTACAGCCAATCCTGGTTTAGCAAAAGAACTGCTAGACGCGCTAACACAACTATTCCGTGTGTCGCTGACGTATTCCCGCTCGACAATGGGTTCGATCAAAGAAGAAATGGAGCTAGTCGCAAACTATCTGAATGTGCAACAAATACGACTCGGCGAGCGACTTCACTACGACATCCAAGTTCAAGCTGACCTGAACGAGGTTGAGTTGCCGCCATTTATCGTGCAACCTTTGGTCGAAAACGCGATCAAGCATGGCATTGAGTCGGCGAGCGATGCCGGCCAGGTGCTCGTCGATGTACACACCGAAGATGCAACATTGCGCATTCAGGTGACGAATAGCGGGAACGGAATCAGCGATGAAGCCAATGCCGTTGGCATGGGACTTGCGAATGTACGTGAGCGCATTCAATCGGTCTACGGAAGCGAGGCTCAGCTCACAATCGAATCGATAACGCCAACGAAAACTTGCGTTGGTTTGATCATTCCCTTTGAAGCCGCAGGCTCGTGAACCCACGCGTTCTTATCGCGGACGACGAACCACTGCTGCGAGAAGAGTTGGCGAGACTATTAAAGTCCTATTGGCCTCAAGTGGAACTTGTCGCCCAAACCGCCAATGGCGAAGAAACGCGACATGCCTTGCGGGAGTTACAACCGGACGTTGCCTTTCTTGACATTCGAATGCCGCCACCAGACGGTCTGACCTTAGCTGAAGAATTTGAAAGTGCATCAGTTCATGTCGTCTTCGTCACCGCTTATGATGAATTTGCGGTCCAAGCGTTCGACAAGAACGCATGTGACTATTTACTGAAACCAGTCTCCGCAAGCCGATTTCAGGCGACCGTTGCACGACTGCAGGATCGAATCCGTAACGGTGAAACCATGAGCGCGATCGCGACGCTGCGTAGCGAAATCAATGCGCTCAAAGCGCCAACTTGGCTCGAACGAGTCGCTGTACGGCGTCAAGGTGCAACGCGGTTGATAAACGTCAGCGAGATTCGCTATTTCAAATCTGACGCCAAGTACACGCTCGCATACGATGCCGAGCACGAGTACATTCTTTCGACGCCACTCAAAGAACTAGAGCGACAACTCGACCCAGCTTTGTTCTGGCGGATTCACCGCAATTGCTTAGTCAATGTCAATCAAATAGAACAAATTTCGCGTGCAGCTACCGACAACATGCAGATTAAGGTGAAGAGCCGATCTGAGTCCTTGCGGGTGAGTAGGCGTTTTCGCCAGCTGTTCCATGAGCTGTAACAGCGCTTTGAAGAGCATCTCTAGTTCAGGATCTCATCACCCTTCGTGTTGCGCTCGAGTTTGCGTAATTGACGCTCGACACGCTCTTTAACTTCCTTCAATCCCGAGTCCGCCAATAGACCGTGCGCTGCTTGCAGTTCCATTTTCGTCGAGTTCAAGTCACCTATTAGCCGCCATATGTCAGCTCGTTTCAAGTGGCAAGTCCAGGCGTTTGGCGCAATGACCTGGATATAGTCGATAAATTTCAAAGCTAGCAGCAAATCACCTTTTTGCATCGCAACGCGTTCAAGATTGTTGAACATCCGCGACAGAATATCGGCGTTGTTTGCGAGCTCCGGGGTCGCTGGGATTTCAATATTGCGCTTTTCGATCTGATATCTGAACGATTCGTAATCGATCATTGAGAAATTCACAGGGTCGATTACTTGCCCATCGATCTCAGCTAAGAAAACGCCTGGAAAGTTCACGCCAGCCGCCTTAAGTTCCAGCTGCTCGCACACAACAATGAGCACCACGGCATTGGTTATCGGAATGCCACGCCGTACCGTCAGTACATGGGCGATGTCGCTATTCTCATACTCCATAAAGTCATCGCTGCCCACACCACGCCAGCCTTCTTCAAGAAAGCGATTCAATATGGTCTTCACCGCTTTGTCGCGTTCGCGCATGCTATCTGCCAACTCGGCAATATGCTCATCGACGCGAACCAAATCCACCTCGGCATTGAGAATCTGTGATATCGCCTTGACGCCTTGCAGAAGATTGACTGAACCGGCGTCTACACATGCTTGTAGTTCGTCTGCATATGGGAGAACTATGGCCATACTATATACGTTTATACACTATTAGAATAGTGTTGGTGCTTTGTCACAAACAGATCAACTTGCGGTTGACCTTTATTATGCTAACAAATGGACCCATCCAACCGGTCCAGAATCATCGTTGCACCGTAAAACTGCAGCTCTTTAACGGTCTCTGAGCGATGTGCCACCAACATCGCGCCATCCTTGCCAATCCAAACGCTCACCCGGCACAAGCCCGTACTTAGATAAAATCCGAAATGAAGTCACGTTCGCGGGTTTTGCATGAATTCTGCGTCTCACTTCACGTGAATAAACCCACCTATTTCGGTCCTGAGCCCTATGCCCGCACTTGATGGTATTCGCATACTCGACATGACGCAGTACGAGGCTGGCACCTCGTGCACACAAGCACTTGCGTGGTTTGGCGCGGATGTCGTCAAGATTGAACCACCGGAATATGGTGATCCAGGCCGTGGGGTTGGGCGAACTGGCAATATCGATTACTCGCAGTATTTTTGTGCTTGGAACGCGAATAAGCGCAGCGTTGCATTGAATTTACGCAGTGAAGAAGGACGCGAGCTGCTCCTTCAACTCGTACCAAATTTCGACGTTTTCGTTGAAAACTATGGGCCAGGCGTGATTGAAAAGCTGGATATCGGCTATGACGTCCTGAGCAAGATTAATCCCGGTTTGATCTATGCACGCATTAAAGGATTTGGTGTCGACGGACCGTATTCAAATTTCCGTTGCATGGACATGGTTGCGCAAGCAGCTGCGGGCGCGTTTTCAATCACAGGCGAAGCCGACGGGCCGCCAATGATGCCAGGACCAACCACTGGTGATTCAGGTACCGGCGTACAAGCAGCGATGGCCATTCTCGCGGCATACATTCAACGTGAGCGCACCGGTGAAGGACAGGAGATCGAACTGTCCATGCAAGAAGCGATGATCTATTACGTTCGAACTCGAGCATATATCGGGTCGGCCTGGGGCACGCGCGCGACCAGGCGCAACGGCAACGCTGGGGGATTGCCGCCAGTCAATATTTATCCATGCAAACCGTTCGGTCCAAACGATTACATCTACCTCATGCCGGTGAACGAGGGACATTGGGATGGACTTTGCGCAGGTATGGATCGACCAGATTTGCTCGTTGATCCGCGCTTTGCGGACATTCGCTCACGCGCACAACACGGCGATGAGTTGTATGCAGAAATTCGCGATTGGTGCAGCGAGCGAACCAAATATGAAGCGATGGAAGCGATCGCCGGCGCCGGGGTGCCTTGCTCAGCTTGTCTTGACACAGGCGAGTTGCACCACGACAAACATTTGAAAGAGCGCGGCTTTATTCACGAAATGGACTTGCCTGTACACGGCACCGTACCAATGCTCGGTTTCGCACCTCGCCTTTCAAAATCCAACGTCGACATGGAACGTCCGCCACACCTTGGCGAGCATACAGACCAAGTTCTCGCGGAGGAATTAGGTCTTAAAGAGTCAGCACTGAGCGCACTGCGCGACGCAGGTTCGATTGGCGACGCGACCCGCTTCTCTTAACCACCTTTGAAATCGCGTTCTCTGCCGTGGCACTTTGTCACGGCACTTATGGCTGTTGTCATGGGCGGACTCAATACGCCACTCGTTGCAGAGACAGCGCCCACCCTTGAAGAAATTGTCGTAACCGCCGAGAAACGCGACGCAAGCTTGCAAGGCATCTCGCAAGCCGTCACGGTGATGAGCGGTGACGATCTCGAGCGCTTTAGTGTTAGTTCATTCGTTGATTTGAACGGACTCGTGCCCGGGATGAACGTTGTCAAAAACGAAGGTACGCGCTTCGTCATCAGTATGCGTGGCATTGGCAATGAAGCGAATCAAAATGCGATTGCTAGTCCGGCCGTCTCATATCACATTGACGGCGTGTATATGGCGTCGCCGCACGTGATGCAGACGGAACTCGTGGACATAGCGCGATTGGAGGTACTACGGGGTCCGCAAGGTACCGTCTTTGGCCAAAACTCCACGGGTGGCGCAATCAATGTCGTAACAACCTCGCCTTCGTTTGAGCGGCGTACCGGTTCCTTAAGTATCGAGCTAGGTTCCTACGAAAACGTTAAAACCAATGCGACCACCAATCTAGCACTTTCTGATAAAGCCGCGTTGCGTTTGTCGTTTGCAAGCAACCATCACGCAGGCTACGCTCACAACATTGCCCTGGGTCAAGCACTCGATGACGCGCGATCACTTACGGCTCGTAGCCGACTCTACCTAAAACCGCATCCAGATTTGGAGATTGACTTCGTCACGCAGATTGCTACGAACCATCGCAATGGGCCGGCACAGAAAGGCATCTTCGATCCTACAGCAGACCCGCGTGAACTAGTGCAAGATTCACTTCAAATGTGGGACTTGAACGCAGCGTTTATGAGCGCATCGATCGCGCATGAGTGGGAACAGGTCACCCTGAAGTCGGTCTCGAGTGTGCAACATGATGCCCTAGACATTGTGCGCGACAACGATCGTCATCATTTGGATTCATTGCCGCGATTCACCGTATTACCAGCGAAATACGATCCGTGGTTCAACGAACAACAAACCCTAACCCAAGAGATTCAGTTGATTTCGAACGAGCCATGGCTGGGACACGTTGACTGGATCGCCGGCTATTTCTATTTTCAAACAGATGTCTATTTGGACATTTATGAGCTAATCGACTTTGGTGCCGACGGTACATTCGATCCTGTTTCGGTTGCCGACGTTCGTGCATTTGCCTTAGGCGACTACGGCTTCATCAATGAATCGGATCGACAGCGACGGGCGCACTCGCTATTTACCGAAGGCAACATAAATCTCAGTGCAGATACGCGCTTGATCAGTGGATTGCGCCTGTCTAAAGATGGCGTCGAAAGCGAAATCGTCAATTTCTTTGGACGCAGCGGCGTTGATACGCAATCGACCGCTAGCACCACGCTTACGGGTCGAGTGTCCTTAGAGCGCGACCTGAGCGAACTATCGATGCTTTATTTATCGTTGGTTCGAGGGTACAAACCAGCAGGTAGCAATCTCACGTTCGGACGAGAGAGCCAGATTGCGCCGATTGTCGTCTTGCCAACCTATAAGAAGGAAACTGTCAATACGGTTGAGCTAGGGTTAAAGACAGATACGCTCAATCGACGTGTGCGTTTCAACGGCGCGATTTTTCAATACAACTACAAGAACCTTCAATATCAAGCGACGGATCCAGAAGTTTTTGAGGGCGGTGTGAACAACATCCCGACATCAAGAATCACTGGGGCCGAAGTAGAAGTGTTGGCTTTACTGACACCATCGATGAGTGCCGACTTACGTCTATCGTTACTCGACACAGAGATTACAAGCCATCATTTCTCCTTGGACAATGTGAAAGCCGATGCGACCACCAACGCATTACTAGCGCAAGGATTGCCGCTGTTTGGACCTGACATTCAACGAGCGCGAGCCTCGAACATTGAAGACGTGTTTGGCAACGAACTCGCCAAATCACCTCGTTCGACGCTAAGTTTTGCCGTGAACTTCACACAACCATGGCCAAAATTTGGTCTATTCGATAGTTCAATTCAGGTGAATCGCCGTGGGGCGTACCACTACCGCGTTTTCAATCATCCTGAAACCGATCGCGTATCGGCTTATACGACCTTCAGCGCTAACTTGCGTTATGAGCCGAATGATGCGAAGTGGTATATGAATTTAAGGTTGTTAAACATCAGCGACGTCGATGGGGTGAATGCTCGATTCACAGATGTCTTTGGCGTCGGCGCTAGCTCGGAAGAACTGATACCACCCCGCCGAATAATGCTTGGTTTCGGCACGACGTTCTAAGGTACGGTGATTGAAGCCGTTGCTGTAGCCATTTAGCGGAAGAGCATCGCCTCCGGTGGGGCGCGCGGCCTTCAAAGCCGTTGAGACTTCTAATCGAAGTCTGGTGGGTTCGACTCCTACCTCTTCCGCCACCAAACCACCATAGGTTATTGTTTTTTTTAAATTAGCATTACAGATAGAACGTTAACTCGGTGTCGTTTCGGAAATCACTGTTGCGAAACTGTTGAAGCCAGCACTGGGCGGTAAGGTGGACATGAAGAGCGGAATGAGACCGGTACATCCGGGTGAGATACTCGGCGAGGAGATCGAGGCTGCGGGCATATCAGAGGGTGCGTTGTCGAAAGCCCTGGACGTGCCACTGAGGCAGGTGACCCAGATTCTGGCGGGTCGCGAGGGATCGTGGCCGATACAGCTTTGCGGCTAGCACGCTATTTCGGGACGAGTCCGCAGCTCTGGTTGAATCTCCAGCCGACCCGGGAACTGTGACGCGCCGAGATCGAGGTTGGACGGCAGATCACTGAGAGGGTTACTCCCCGTCAGCCGGCGGCATAGCTAGGGTTTCCTGTTCTCGCCAAGTACACCGGTGTTCTGGTGAATTTTGAAATCATTTGATGCGCCAATGCGACATTCAATCTACTACCATGCAATCAAATAGCATGATTACTCTTCGACTACATTGAGAATCGCAACGATGATCAATGTCGAATCGCACCGGGTGACACCATACATTTTTCGAGAAAGCGTCGAGCGAGTACGAGCTTGTCGCTTATGCGACGAAGAACTCCCACTAGAACCACGTCCGATTTTGCAACTAGACCAAGCGGCAAAGGTGTTGGTGGTCGGCCAAGCACCAGGCTTGCTAGTTCACGAAACCGGCATACCCTTCAACGACCGAAGCGGCGAACGATTAAGGGACTGGCTGGGCGTGGATCGGGAAGATTTCTACGATGCAACAAAATTTGCACTGTTGCCAATGGCATTCTGTTATCCGGGCAGCGGGCCAACTGGTGATTTAGCGCCACCAAAACGATGTGCGTCAACCTGGCGAAAGCAGTTACTTGAGTTACTCACGGATATCAAGTTTGTGTTGCTTTGCGGCAGATACGCGATCAATTGGCACCTACCGCATTTAAGAAACCAACCTCTCGCATTCAGTATTAAGTCCACGTATGAGAGTCAATCCCCCACCCTGGCTGCGCCGCACCCAAGTGGTCGCAACAACGGCTGGCTTGCGAACAATCCGTGGTTTGAACAAGACATCGTCCCAAACATTCAATCTCGCGTAGCAAGCGCAATCCAACGCGATGCTTGAATACTCGCGCCTGTTCAATTGAAAAAATAGTCAAAACTTCTTAACGAGTGCCTTATTTAGCAAAAGGTGGCATAATAAGAAATGCTATCGCGATGACTATGGCTGAAAGACACCGACTGCGATAGCTCAATTGACAACGTGGGCACCGTGCGCCGTTTGCGCATCTGCGATGGGAAATCGCTTGCCAGAAGATTAGCCTACCCATACGAGTTCCATCTTGAACCACTCCGACGCGCTATTTCAAGCCTATGTAAATGTCCGCGAGCTGCTCGCTAAAGCGAGCGATGTGGAACTTGAGATCGTACAAAGTCGCCTTGTATATCCAGTTAAACAGAGGTTGCGGCAGATTGGTCACCGCCACGCATTAACTCGCGAACGAATCCGACAAATTGAGTCTGATTTAAAAGAACGCATCCTTCATTCGATAGATGCACCCGAACTTTTGAGTCTTTCTCTCACGCAAGCGCTAGACGAAATTACTCACATTGAAAATGTGGTTGAACGTTTAGAGGAGATGGCGGGGGTCGCCGACCGTCAGATTTCACGACCGCTTGCGTATGCCCTGTTAAGTATTTCCGAATATCAGCTGCTCGACGGCAGCCTAGTGTCGAAAGATGCATTTCGTGCAATCGGCGCGTTGCGTTCGAAAGCGCTGGCGTACGCGGATGATTGCGGTCTCATATACCCGCCGCGCCTTAAAAGCCAATTACCAATAAACCTGCAGAACTACTGGCCGTGGTTCATTGAACAATGCAATCTTCACGCCACGTTTGACTTCTTGTCTTTGCGCAATTCCAATCGTGCGCGTGTAAAAGCCGCGTTGCTTTCTCGAAATGAACCTATCACGCGGCCAGAAATAGCCACCATGTGCAACATGTCAAATAAAGTTGTATCCGCAACCCTTTCTAGCATAAAGAGCATCAAGCGTGTCGACCGGGCTCGCTGGGCTTTACGTTCCTGGACCATGCATGAATACAAAGGGATCGTGACAGGCATGGTTGAAATGATTAATCAAGCTGGTGGATCCATCAAGTTGGATGAACTCACCAATCGCATGGCCATGACTTACGATGTCACTAGAGAAAGTGTTGAGTCTTACGCACATACACCGAAATTCAGCGTCTCCGATAGACAAGTACGCATAGCCGAATCGAGACCACCAGTGCTTAGGTCACTGGACAGCGTCGTCAGCGGCTACAACACCAAGCGATTACCCTACTGGGTTTTTGCTGTACGCGCTCGCCATTTGCGCGGCTTCAGCATCGTCGGTGTACCTGATGAAGTCGCTAATTTCCTAGGATGCCCAGTTGACGGCAGTACGGTCCTAAAGATTCAAAACTTGCCTGACTGTCGTGATTTGACCATTCAGTGGAAATTGTGGTCGACAACCAAGGCGTCCATCGGGCACATCCGTGAAGCGCTAACCGCGCTGGGTCTTTATGACAATGACTATTGTCGATTGACGTTGCTTGCACCAGGTTTAGTTGAACTAACCCGTGAAGAAAAAACCGAGGTCAAACCGCTAGCAAAGACAATCTGGGCGAGTAGTTCCGACTCGCCTGCAAGCTGAGTGTTGCATTTCAGCATAAATGCAAGTACCGCTGAAAATCTATCTCTCAAGGTCTGCATCCACGCTTTGTTTCACAGTTCGACACGCTCTCAGTCAGAAAGCCACAGCGGTGCCTTTTTAATACTCATGCATCAATGAGCTGAAGTAAGTCTTCAATTGACTGAGTCATCGAATTCACTGCGTTTTCGAGATCAGGCCATTACGTTCGCCAACGGCGTGAAAGGTGAGTTTGTCGAAATCGAAAGCGCGTCGCCAATCAACTTTTTTGAAGCGATCAATCGACCAGAAGCGATGCAAAGGGTCACGCTGGACGGCAAACTGTTTCTGCCTACACACGGTGAGCCACCGTACCCGTTGGTCATCGTTGTACCAGGCAGTCTCGGTATTTCGCCTTCACATCTCGCGCACGCCGAGACACTCAATGCGCACAGCATTGCGACGTTCGTCTTAGATAGTTTTGGCGCGCGCTCTGTCGCCTCCACTGTCGCAGACCAAACGCAGTTTTCGTTCGCTGCGAGCGCATACGATGTGCTAGCGACATTTCGAACCTTAGCTCATCGAGCTGACATAGATGAGCGACGCATTGGCGCTCAAGGACATAGTCGTGGTGGTTCAGCAGTCTGCCAAGCCGCCACCCGGAAGTTCGCGGCTGCAGTAGTCGGCTCGAATCAGGGGCTTATAGGCATTCTTGCAGCGTACCCGTGGAGCGGCCAACAATTCTTGAATCCATCTGTTGGTGAAACAAAGGTCGCTGTTCTCATTGGCGATCGCGACGAGTGGTGTTCAGTCGCACAAGTACAAGGACACTGTCAGGCCTTGCGACTGTGTGGGAACGACGTAACTCTCCAAGTGGTGCGTGGCGCGCAACACAGTTTTGACCGAGACACGCCAGTCATTGAAGTTGAAGAAGCGTCTGTGGCTCGGGCCGCGCCCATCGTCTATATCGAAGACAATGGTGCGATGATCGATCCGGCGACTGGTGTATCGGATCCTTCAGTCACTGATCGCGACACAATGCTCTACATGTTGAAAGCAGGTTACGGCAACAAGGGCGCACGGATTGGTAGCGCGCCGGGTGAAGCAGAACTATTCCGGCAGAGGATGCTCGAATTCTGGTCCGACACGCTCGTGTAAGAAGCAGTAACCATCTCTTGGGAATTACAAGACAGTTCAGTCGTGACCTGGTCAACTTGGTTGACACGTTAACGTAACTTCAACACGTTGTCTTAGCCAAAAAAGTTACGCTAAAGTCCGCGTAGTTTGAATACTGAACTGTCGAAACTAAAGCGTTCCAATAATGTCATTTGTATCTCTGCTTGGTGACATAGCGGCAGAGCTATCGAGAACCGATTGAGCAAGCAACCACATGACTACAAATAAACTCTTTGAAGCTGCCTTCCCATTCGTAGAGGACGTCTTAGCGCTACCAGTTCTAAACCTAGATGAAGCGGCTTCGTGGTATGGAAAAGCGTTCGGTCTCGTTGAAGTTGAACGTCACGATACGCCAAACCCGACCATCATCATGGCTCGAGACGACGTAAAAATCGGCTTTTCAATTAACGGTGGCGACGCGACTCAAGAAGGTGCAGCCGTTCTTGTGGCCGACATACACCGGGCAAAAGAAGAACTTGAAGCAAATGGTGTGGAAACTGCAAATTGGCGCGTCGACGAACGCGACGGCGAACGATTACAGGTGTTTTTTGTCGTTGCGCCTGATGGTTTGTGTTTTTATTTTCACCAGCCGATAGATTGACACGAATAGGCTGTTGGTGCCGGCGAGTCATTGATGAGATGGCTCTTTAAAAATACGCTCGTCGGCATTCCTACCAAGCAAAAAGCCACGCGAGTCCGATCAAACCCATCCCCGCAACGGCAAATAGTTGCTGTCCAGACTTGCCTAATCGGCGGATATCGAATCGAGCGACCAGCGCACCTACTACCAAGCCTGAAACCAAGCCCATGAGGTGTCCGACAACATCAGTGTTCTCACCCTGTACGCCCATAAAGACAAACAAAGCCAATGCACCAACAATCGGCATGTAGTTCAAGCGCGCGCTCGCGCCTTTCACGAAACTCTTGCGCCAAGTGAAGCCGCATAGCAAGCCAGCTGCCGCAAAGCAAGCGGTGGACGCGCCAATGGCGTAAAAAGTGTCAGGTCGCACCCACGCATTCAGTAGATTGCCAAGCGCACCACTGGCCAAGATTAAAAACCAGGCAAAGCCATCACCTAAATAACGACCCGCCGCATACCCAAATAACGCACCGCTCACCGAATTGGCGACGATATGACCTATATTTGCGTGCAGCGTAAGCGCGGTGATGGTCAGCCACCAAGCGCCGTTATCTACTGCCGCTGCGGACAGTACACCTTGACTACCCCCGATCAAACGTAATTCGTCTGCGATGAAAAACGCCCAGATGACGAGCAGATACACAACGGAACCTTTGTATCCCAGGCCAAGCGTAGGGTATATCGCCATCGGCCGAGCCCGCTGCTTGTTTTCTTTGTAATAAAGATCGAGCTGGACTCTAGCATGTGTTGCCATGACGTGGAGAGTTAGCAAGCGCCATTCGAACAATCTTCGTTCAATGCGCGTATCAATTCCCATCGACGTCAGCACCAATTCCGACTCGAGTATCGAGCGTCGACTCACCGAGCTCTTAACGCAAGTCCAACCATCCTTATCGGCTGGCCGAGTATCCCAATCGGACACCACGCTAACGCCAACTCGTTGGTTGCAACCTATCCAAGCGCACCTCGCCATAAAATGACGCCTCAACGCTATGATCGGCGAAGCCATGGGCGACGAAATCGATCAGCGGCACTTCGAAGCCGATCATTTCAGTCAGTTTCGGGCGCGACTCGAAGAAGAGACGCATCAACTCGAATCCTTATTCAAATACAACCAATTTAGCCAACGAGGCGATATCCTCGGGTTTGAGCTAGAAGTCTGCATCATCGATCAGGATGGGAAGCCTTCCGGTATCAATCGTAGTTTCTTAGACCAGCTCAACAATCCGCTGGTTGTACCAGAACTCGCTGAATTCAATGTCGAACTCAATGGCAGTCCTGTTGCAGTTACAGGTCGAGTATTTTCAAGGTTGCTCGATGAACTCACCACCACTTGGCACGAATGTGTGCAAACCGCCGATGAATTAGATGTTCGACTTACCACCATTGGGATTTTGCCAACGATTGAACCTAGTCTGCTGAATTCCAACCATATGTCCGATATGGTCCGGTATTACGCATTGAACGACCGCGTCATGGGTCTCCGTGATGGCGAACCCCTTCAAATCGAAATCGATGGCCATGAGACATTAGCCATGCGCCACGGCGACGTCATGCTTGAAAGCGCTGCGACTTCGTTTCAGATTCATTTGCAATGCAAACCTGACCGTGCGACGCGCGACTTCAATGCAGCACTGGTGGCGAGTGGTCCGATGGTCGCACTTTCGGCTAACTCGCCATCGCTTTTCGGGAAGTTTCTCTGGGAGGAAACTCGTATCCCGCTCTTTGAGCAGTCGGTGCAGCTTGGGGATCGTTATTTACCGCGCGTGGGATTCGGGAGCGGCTACGCGAACGAATCTCTAAGCGAAGTATTCCGCGAAAACCAGCGCGACCATGTCTTGTTACTGCCCTACGTGCAATCAGACCCGGTCATGAACTTTGCGCACTTGCGCTTTCAGAATGGCACGATCTGGCGCTGGAACCGACCTTTGATTGGCTTCGATTACGATGGCCAGCCTCATGTGCGCATCGAACATCGCGTCGTGCCAGCGGGCCCAACTTGCCTCGATTGCATCGCCAATCTAGCCATGTTCACCGGGCTTCTTCGAGCGCTTAGCGATGCCACCCCGCCAGTTGCGCAAGTTTTGTCCTTTGAGCAGGTGCGCGAGAATTTCTACGCTGCCGCCCGTGATGGCTTGAGCGCGACATTTCACTGGACCGACGGACGTAGCGTGAACGCGCGCGAGTTAATCCTTGAGGTGCTGCTGCCTGCGAGTCGCGAAGCGCTATTTGGCATTCCCATACCCAAAGAAGAAGTAAATAGATTCTTGGACGTGGTCACCGAAAGAGTCGAATCGAATCAAACTGGTGCGCAGTGGCAGCGCCAATGGCTCGACAATCACGATCGGGACCTCGCGGGGCTTACACGTCGTTATGCGGACTTGCAGGCGACCGAAAAACCCGTTCATGAATGGCCGCTCGCGTGAATTGGGACCTGCAGCACGAATTTCCGGCCGAGCTTTTCGAAGTTGAAGCGGGCGACTTGCATCGCGTGTTGTCGGGTCCGACACTGTTCGATTTAAGACGAGCTGACAAACAGCCTTTCTTCGTAGCAACGTTATTGCACGGCAACGAGCAATCAGGCTGGGACGCCGTGCGAAAGTTCCTTCGTGAAACGCCGAATGCATCGTTGGTTCTTCTGGTTGGCAACGTCGCTGCGGCCGCGGCCAACATGCGACACCTACTAGACGAACCGGATTTCAACCGCATCTGGCGTCAACCACCGTGGGCAGAGCTTCTCAACGACCTGTTGCGGGACGTTAATCCTTGGTGCGGTATTGACATTCACAACAACTCAGGACCTAACCCCCATTACTCGGTCGTCACAAATCTTGAGGACAACACACTCGCGCTCGCTTCGCTATTCAGCGATAAACTGATATTCACGAGCCATACGCTCGATATCCTGGGACACGCAATTGCGCAACACTGCCCCACCTTAACCATCGAGACGGGATCAGTAGCAGATCCTAGCGCCGTGACGCGGACTTACGACTTGCTCAAACGACTCGACGCGTTAGGCCGTGTGCCGACCGCGACATGTCGAGCACTTCGTTCCTACGAAACCCTTGGGATCGTCAAAGCTGAGAGTCAGCAAGACGGCTTCGCTAACTACCCGGTTTTTGCCGCCAATCTAGCACACATGAGTTTCAAAGAACTCAGCAAGGACAGCGTATTCGCTGAATGTATAGCCGAACCGTGGCGTCTAAGTGTTTCTAATCCGTCAAGTGAACTCGATTTCACCGAAGAGTATTTCGAGCGCAGGAACGGCAAGGTCGTTCTTAAGCAAAACGTTGTGTTGTCGATGTTTACGAGCGATCCGCTATTGGCCAGTCAGGATTGCGTGTGCTATCTCTTACGTGAATTGAACGACCTGCATGGGTGACGCACGCCGCTATCTGCAATTAGAAAGCGAATTCGCCATGGTGCACGGCCAGTTGGACGCGCCTCGAATAGCGTACGAGACTTACGGCACACTCAATAACGACAAAGACAATGTCGTACTTATTTTCACCGGTTTGTCCGCGTCTGCGCATGTCGCGTCTAATCGAGAAGACCCTTCGACCGGCTGGTGGGAGGATGTGGTAGGACCAGGCAAACCGATCGATACGCAGCGTTTTTTCGCAGTGTGCGTGTGTTCGCTCGGTAGTTTCTACGGCTCGACCTGCCCAGCTTCGACCAATCCCAAGACTGGTAGGTCCTATCAACTTGAGTTCCCCACCCTCACATTGGAAGATGTCGCTCACGGCGCAAAGTGCGTGGTCGAGGCGCTGGGTATACGTCGCCTTCATTCCGTAGTTGGCGCTTCCATGGGGGGCATGTCCGCCCTCGCGTACGCCTTGCAATACCCCGCCAGCGTCGCGACCATGCTGAATATCTCGGCGGGCGCGCATAGCCAGCCATTTAGCATCGCTATGCGCTCGTTGCAGCGCGAGTTGGTTTGTAATGACCCGGCATGGCGAGACGGCAACTATCCAACCGACGCACCCCCACTCGAAGGCATGCGGCTTGCACGCAAGCTTGGCATGATCAGCTATCGCTCCGCAGAAGAGTGGCAGCAGAGGTTCGGTCGCGAGCGCGTCACTGAAAACACGCAAGCCGAAGCACGCTGGGCATTTGGCATGGACTTTGAAGTAGAGTCGTACTTAGCGGCTCGAGCGCAGTCCTTTACCAGCGCATTCGACGCAAATTGCTACCTGTATTTGTCCCGCGCGATGGATTTATTTGACGCCGCCGACCACGGCGGTTCGGTTCAAGCGGCGATGAGCAGACTCCGTTTAGACCGCGCAACGGTCCTCGGTGTCCAATCCGATTTCTTGTTTCCACCTTCACAACAGCGCGAGCTAAAAGAAGCCATGGAAGTCGAAAGCATTCCTGTGAACTACGAGATCCTGCCTTCGATTCACGGGCACGATTCCTTTCTGGTTGATATGAATCGCTTTCGACCAGCGATCGCAAAGCACTTCATAGACTAAGCGCACATCAAACCAACCTAAGACAGAATCGTTACCTTCCCAATCGTGTCTGGTTTAGCGTCGTCGATCCACCCAATGACACTAGCATTCTGATAGCCAGCCGCACGTAATAAAGCAATGCAGTCTTCCGCGTAGTCTGGGTGGACCCCTGCGAGCAACCCGCCACTGGTTTGCGGGTCGGCCAACAATCGTAGCCGAGGGTCCAACGATGAACATTCGTACGACCAATCCGCAATCATCTGTTCGTTATTCGCCTGCAATGAGCTTTCTATGCCATTGCCCATCGCAGCCAAAGCATCCGGCAAGAAGGGCACGGTATCAAGCCTTAGCGTGGCACTAACACTTGAGGCACGCAGCATTTCTGCTAAATGGCCACCCAGGCCAAAGCCAGTTACGTCCGTACAGGCTTGCACGCCATAGTCGGCAAAGGTGCGCATGGCCTCTAAGTTTGATACATCCATGACTTCAATCGCTTGCGCGACGCCCATGGCCGAAACGCGGCCATCCATGGCACCCGCCAGCAGCGCGCCAACGCCTAATGGCTTTGTCAATACCAATACGTAGCCAGGAAGCAGGCGGTCCTTGGTCATCACATCGAAACCAGCCGAACCAGCTACCGTGAATCCGAGGCTCAGCTCTTTACCTTCAGCCGAGTGACCACCGACCAAGTTTGTACCACTCGCCTGCAAAACACTCAACGCACCACTCATCACTTGGAACAGATCCTCTTCCATTAATGCGTCGTGCATAAACGGTACGGTGACAAGTGCAAGCGCGTAACTCGGGACACTATTCATTGCAAATAAATCGTTGAGTGCATGGTGGGCCGCAATGCGTCCAAACAACCAAGGATCGTCGAGCATTGATCGGAACCCGTCACAGCTCAATACGACGGTTGAATTGCCGAAATTCACCACAGCCGCATCATCGCCAACGCCTACGCTAATGTTGTTATTGGTATGGATGTCTAGTCGGTGCAGAACACGAGTGAGTAAATCCGCACCTAATTTCGCACCACACCCGCCGCAACGCATGGTTGTGAAGGAATCCGTAGCACGAAGCGCGCCGCGATAGTTCGGCGATGGCTGCACCATGGTTGGCAAATCTTGAAAACGTCGCATAAAACGACGATCGATGTGGTCTTTAACGCGCCACCACCAGCGTCCAGAACTCTGCACGATGCTCCGCGATGCGGTCGCCATGCCTGACTCCGTGCGAACCAACGCCAGCGCCGATTGTTGCGGTCTAAAGATCTTTAAGGGTTGGCCTATGAGCTGGCGTCGTAAGTTTTCCGCTAGCACGGGTCCTGCTCGCACCGAATACACACCCGCTTTGGTTCGCGGTCGATCGGTTATCGAGACAAGATCGCCCGCACCGAATACACTTGGGGCGGATTCACTCTGCAAATGCTGGTTGACGGCTAAAAATCCGTCCGCGTCCACTTTAAATCCGCTATGCTGAACCCAACTAGGCGCAAATACACCCGTTACGCTAAAGGCATGGGTGCATTCGATGCGGTTGTCGTCACCGTCACTTCGCAACACCAAGCCCGAACCATCGTCTAACCGTTCGACAGCCTTCACTTCAAAATTGACGACAATCTCAATTCTGTGCTTGGCAAGCGCTGCTTCGAGATGACGATGCACGCGGTCGCCATGGTCCCCAACAATTTCCGGCGCACGTGTTATTAGTTGTAGGTTGTAGTTCAACCCCAATCGTTGCCGCAATGCCAAAGCAAACTCAACACTTCCAGCGCCACCGCCAATGACTGCGATCGTGGCGCCGCTCTGGTTCAGCAAATCTGCGCAGATGGTTGGCCAGCTTTGCACAAACCGACCTATTGGTTTGATGGGCTCAACGAACTCTCCGCCGGGCACTTGAAGTGTGCAATCGCCACCTGTGTTAAGTGACAACGTGTCGTAGCGCAGCGGCACCCGCTCGCTATCAAAGTGCACCTGCTGCCGTTCTATATCGACTCGCTTGACATTGCCTTCAATAAACCTGCAATTCGCGAAACGGCAAAGCCGCAACAAATCAATCACGATGGCTTCGCGTTCGTATTCGTTCGCGATATAGCCAGGCAGCATACCCGTGTAAGGCGATTCGCTTTCGCGACTAACTAACGTCAAACGCACGCCTGGTTCAGGTTTCATGCCGAACTTTCGCAAAACCTGCACGTGCGCGTGCCCACCACCTATAAGCAGCAGGTCACGCAGAAATGGTTCGTCTGATTTCACGAGCGTATTTGCGCTCGTGCGGGATTAGTTTTGGTTAGCGGCCCTTGCAGCTCGAGCTCGGGCTCGTTGTTGCTCCCCAAATTGCCGGTAGGCGTAGAACTCCTCCAGCTCGATAGCTGCATTACCGTTAGCATCAAAGTGTTCGAATGCTGGTTGTAGTTGCTTCTGAAGAGGGGCACCCAACTCGTCTTGTTGAATGCCGCCATCCATATTGGTATCCAGGAAACCAACTGCTTGCGCGGCGCGGAACTGCGCAGGAGAATGGATCGGATTGTCCGTTGTTTCTTCCACCCAGCGGAACACAAATGCACCGTAGAGCATTTCATCCCACGACTGCAGTCCCCATTCAACAAGCTTGTCTGGATCGGGATTTGCAAAGTTCTGCTTTGAGTTGTCATAGACCGTCTTATGAATGAGCTTGGAGCCTGCTGGCACCGCCTTAGGTTCTGTAAACGAGTAGCCTGTTTGCCAATTGAAGTCATACGCCGGCACCGAAAGCAGCATCTCGCGCGTACCGTCCGGATACTCAAGTTCGAATGTCGAGCTGCGGCCTCGGTAATGCGAGTGCGGCAGCACTGAAAACAGTTCGGCATCCTTATCGAACTCAAGATACGCTCCTTCTTCGTGTGCTTTGGTGTTCGGCGGAATCGCCAAATTGAAATTGATGACAACGCCTTGGCGAATGAAGTATTTCGGTGGCTCGTCAAGTAAGTAGATGCCAACCTTCGTTTCGTCTAGCACTTCCTTGCCGTACGGGGTGTAATGCATTTGTACTGCGAAGTGCGAACCTGGCTCAACGTAAAGGCCAGTGTCTTCCGGCAGGAACGAGGCACCCACGCCAGGCGCGTAACCGCCTAAATAGTTGTCTTGAACGCTACCGCGACCTTCGCGACCAGGTTCGATAGATCCCATGAGCAGGTGATGGACAACATTGGTGTTGCCAGGTAGCACATCAATGGCTTTCACCCAAACACCTTCGTCGATATCCGCCGCAATTTCGTAGGTCTGATAATCCACGACGCCACTTGCAGGTACTAGGTATGCCGGCACATCGATGATCATGTCTGGCTCGCCTAACGACCACTGAGCCGATTCGCGTTCGGACGTGTAATTCGCGACGAGTTGGCCAAGGGGATCTTCACCCTCGCCTCGCGGCGCGCCTGCTTCGATCCAATCGACCAGCAATTTCTTTTCGGCGTTCGTAATGCCGCGATCGTTCTCCCATTCGCCCACGTGCGGATCGGCATGCCACGGCGGCATGCGGTTTGTACGCAAGACTTCACGGATCATCGGCGCGAACCCTTTCACCATGGCGTAACTTGACATATGCCATGGTCCAATGCCGTCAGGCACATGACAACTCATGCAACGCTGTTCCAGCACCGGCACGACATCTGTCACGTAAGAGACGTCTGCGGCAGGCTCTTCGATATTGATCAAGCAGCCTTTTACGCCTTCTGCATCGATGTCTGGCGAAACGCCAGCTTGAACCGCTTGTACGGCATCGACCACGTAGTGAGCTTCAGCTTCGGCCTTTTGCCGCTCATAGCCAAGGCGGTCATTGATCGGGCCACGATACGCCAGCTCCCAATCTGAGGGGTTTATTACAAACGCTTCCGCCGTACGGGTAATGCCTAACCCACGCGCCACCAGCTGCGTCTCATCGACAAGAATCGGCATGTCGATATCCCATTCTTGCGCTTCTTGATGAATCGATTCGCGTGTATCTTGCGGACTTGAATTGAGCATCAAAAACACGACGTTTTCATCACTAAATTGCTCGCGCACCGTACGGATGTCAGGCAGCGCATTGCGAATGATTGGACATGCATTGCCTTGGACGATGAGCACAACCGCATCTGCATCGGAGTAGTAATAGAGCTCGTGTGAATTGCCTTCGTGGTCGAGCAATGCGAAGTTTTCAACCTGCACAGCAAGTGATGGGACCCCCACCAGCAAACACATCGCAATGAACGCTTTTCGCATGAAGCTTGATCCCCTCGCTAACAAAATTCGCCGGCGCTTGCGATACCAACAGCAGCACGATGCACACAGCGCGCTATCGAGTTGATGCCATAAATCGTGCATTTCGGCAAGCCGCCGAATTTTAGAGGTGCAATTTGGTGCAAAGTTCCACTAAGCAGCAATAAACCCAGCCTTTTTCGCACACGCGGAGGGCAGCCTAATTGGGAAGTCCAATCGTAAAATGCCGAGCGTTCATCGTTATCTTGAAGTGCCAGTTATTCGCATATGAGCACATCGCGGAATATTCAACGGCGACGGCTAAATCTCGGACGTAAATGCGTTCGATTTGTCGCTCTGATCGGTCTTGCAAGCATATGTATGACTAGTCAAGCCAATACCGACTATGTTGCACCTCGATTGCCTGGCACCAATGTACCCGATTTAAACGGTATCTGGCAAGCTATTGGTAGTTCTCACTGGAATATAGAAACTCACATGGCCAGCGCCGCATTGCAGCTGCGCGATGGTCCGGTGACGCCCGTACCGCATCAGCGTATTCTGGCGCTTGGCGCACTTGGTGCCGTACCAGGTGGGTTGGGGA
The DNA here is from genome assembly GCA_009841635.1 of Gammaproteobacteria bacterium. Taxonomy (GTDB): domain Bacteria; phylum Pseudomonadota; class Gammaproteobacteria; order Pseudomonadales; family Azotimanducaceae; genus Bin55. Next base: position 80,997 of record VXLJ01000046.1, on the reverse strand, counting down.
TCGTCAAAGGCGGCAAGATTCCATACACGGAAGAAGCGTTGAAGACCCGCGACGAAAATGAAGCCGATTACTTAAATCGGGATCCGGCCATCAAGTGTTTCTTGCCAGGCGTCCCACGGTCAACTTATATGCCGTTCCCGTTTCAAATCGTGCAAGGCAACGATGCGTTGTACATCGCCTATGAATTCGCCAACGCGGATCGAGATTTCTTCTTCGAAGATCCAGGCCCTGCTCCCGTCGATTCGTGGATGGGCCAGTCGTATGCGCAATGGGACGGCGATACGCTTGTTGTAGAGGTCACCGGTCAGGTTGGTGACACCTGGTTTGACCGAGCTGGCAACCACCACTCAGCTGCGATGCGCGTCGTCGAGCGGTGGACCCCTGTGGGTCCAAACCACTTGAATTATGAAGCGACGATTCATGATGAAGAAACCTTCACAGAACCATGGTCAATCGAACTGCCACTTTATCGACGCATGGAAGCCGAGATGCGTTTGATGGACTTCAAGTGCGTCGAATTTGTAGAAGAATTAATGTACGGGAAATGGCGCCGACATCCATTGCCGCGAGGCTGGGAGGAAGAAGAATGAAATTAGCGCTCACATTTGCATTGGCAGCGGTCGCGACGGCGGCGCTGGCAACAGCTGAATCCGACGAGAAGCGGACGCCATGGGGTACGCCTGACTTCACCGGCACTTACGACACGGCAACGTTAACGCCCGTCCAGCGCCCTAACTACTATGGCACCAACCTCTACATTTCGAAAGAGGAAGCGGAAAAACGCGCGAAGGATCAAGCTGCTGGAATAGCCGCAGGATCTTCCAATAAAGATCCGAAGCGCGAAGCGCCGCCTCAAGGTGGTGATGGTTCCCCGGGAGCGGCCGGCAATGTAGGCGGTTACAACACGTTCTGGATTGACATGGGCGACACGGTCAATGCGGTGGACGGGAAATTTCGCACGTCGATCATCACCTACCCAGAAAACGGCCGACGACCAGGGTTAACACCTGAAGCTCAGCAGCGCATCCGCGCCTTCTACGGCTCGTTCGCAAGGAACGACGGCACGGCATCTTGGTTGAACCGAGGTGATGGGTCGGGACCGTACGACAACCCCGAACGCCTTACGTTGGCCGACCGATGCCTGCAAGGATTCAGTTCAACGGGTGGACCACCGATGATGCCGGCCTTGTACAACAACCATAAACGCATCGTGCATGGTCCTGACACGGTTGTGATCTTGGTTGAAATGGTTCATGACGCCCGCGTCATTCGAATTGGTGGCGAGCATCCCCCAGACGATGTTCGCTATTGGATGGGTGATTCCATTGGCTGGTGGGAAGACGATACGTTGGTAGTGGAAACGACCAACTTCAATGACACGCCTGCACAAATGCCGGCGACAAGAAATCTCAAAGTGACTGAACGATTCGAGCGTCAAGATGCCGACAATCTACATTACAGTTTCACCGTCGAGGATCCGGCAACTTGGCAGGATAAGTGGTCAGGCGACTATGTATGGCCCGAATCCGATGAGAACATTTACGAATACGCATGCCATGAGGGCAACTATGCGATGGGCAATATCCTGCGTGGCGCGCGACGCCTGGAACGTGAAGCACTTGCGGCAAGTGAGTAATTAAGTGAGGAATAGTGCGATGAAATGGTTGATGCTGGCACTTGGTATTGGTGCTTTGTCGATAGGACTAGCGGTGTATGCGCACCATGCGTTTGGCGCGGAATTTGACCCGAACAGGCCACTTTTGCTCAAAGGCAAAGTCAGTAAAGTCGAGTGGGTTAATCCGCATGCCTGGATTCATCTCGATCATGAGAAGGAAGACGGCTCCACCGAGTCGTGGATGGTCGAAGGAGGTACGCCCAACACGCTTTTGCGCCGCGGCGTCACGCGGGACTCTTTGAAGCCGGGCACCTACATCATTGTGGACGGCTATCAATCGAAGGATCTTTCGAATCGTGCCAATGGTCGTAACATCACCTATGCCAACGGCACAACGCTGTTCATGGGTTCCTCTGGCACGGGCGCGCCACGCGACGGCGCGGACCCAACAGAAGCTGCACGAGAACAAGATGTCGAGAAGATTCGTGCCGTACAGGAAGACACCTCTGAGAGCGATTCTGGCGAGTAAACACTTCACGCTAAATCAGAGTTTCGCCTCAATGCTGCTTGAGCATTGAGGCGTTTTTTATGACTTAAATCCCAATCATGTCTTTACGTTGGTTTGCGGATTGGTTAGATACGCACGCATGGAGCACGGCTTTGCACGAGTCGTTCTACATGTATCCGTTAATAGAAACGACCCACGTACTCGCACTCACACTGTTTGTCGGCACACTGTTGGTTGTCGACTTGCGCATGCTTGGTTTCGCGTTTCGCTTAACGCCAATTTCAACTGTGAGCAACAGCGTACTGCCGTGGACAGTCGTTGGCTTTGTCATCATGTTTACGACAGGTTTGCTGCTGTTTTATGCGATACCAGTCCGCACCTATCACAGTATCTGGTTTCGTATCAAAATCATCATGATCGTGCTTGCAGCGATCAATGCGCTGCATTACCACTTTCGAATTAGCAAGAATCAGGTACTTTGGGACGCCGCACCCAAACCGCCACGATCGGTGCGATTGACGGCCGCAGGGTCCGTCGTTGCGTGGGTGATCGTGATTTTCACGGGACGCATGATTGCATACAACTGGTTCGATTGCGATCGACCCCAACCTGACTGGGTAATTGCCGTTGCAGGTTGCGTCATTGATGAGGTGGCGACCCTGTGACGTTGCTTGACATTTTTACGCGACTTGAAGAAATGTGGATTGGCGAAGCTATCCGCACGTCGTATTGGCTGTTCCCATTCATTGAAGCGATTCACCTAGTTGGCCTGGCGTTGCTTGGCGGTACCGTGCTTGTCGTGGACTTTCGCTTGCTCGGCATCACTTTACGCTCACAATCCATGCAGGTCGTCTTACGCAACACGCGACCATACTTTCTGCTCGCGCTCGGCACGATGTTTGCGACCGGCATACCGCTTGCGCTGTCCGAGATGATCAAGCTCTACTACAACTTTTCTTGGTGGGTGAAAGTGAGCGCACTGGGTTTAGCGATTTTGTTTACGTTCCTCGTGAGGGATCCGTTGGTACGACGTGGCGAAGCGCCTCGCATGGCAATGGGATGCATTGCTTTAGTGTCGCTCGCTCTGTGGTTTACCGTCGCAGGCGCAGGTCGCTGGATCGGCTTCTCATAACGAACCCGACCATGTTCATTCGATGAACTATTGCACGCGGTGTGGTGCGAATACCGTCTATATGACGCCACCCGCAGATAACCGTCGCCGGCATGTTTGTCGTCTATGTGGCTTCATTCATTACGAAAATCCAAAAATCGTATGTGGCTGTCTAGTGCGAAGTGGGGAACGCGTGCTGCTCTGCCAACGAGCTATCGACCCACGCAAACATATGTGGACTTTTCCAGCGGGATTTCTTGAACGTGGAGAAACGACGCGTGAAGGCGCGATCCGCGAAACCAAGGAAGAGGCATGTGCTGAGGTTACGGTTGCGCAGCTATACATTCAGTTTGATTTAAGCTACATCTCGCAGATTTACCAGTTCTATCTCACTGACCTTGCAGGCAGCTTCGGTCGAGGTGAGGAAACGCTTGACGCGCGGTTATTCAGCGAGTCAGATATACCTTGGAATGAATTGGCATTTCCAGTCGTGCGCGAGACACTTCAGTATTACTTTCAAGATCGACAACGTGACCATTTCGAATTTCGGCATGTAGAAATTCCTGATCGAAGTGTTTGGATCGGCCGCACGACCGCTAGCACGACATAGCCTTGTAAATCTCCTATATACCTAAGTTTTTAGATAACGAAGTACTATCCATATGAACCGCACCACCACGCTAGTCCACAGCAGATTAAAACGCAGCCAATTGCTGGTTGAGGCAGCACGCGAACAGCATCACGGCCTGCAGATCTTGACATTCGAGCACTTAGCGACTCGACTAGCTGGCGGCTTTTTACGACCGGTCGACGACGATTCGTTGCGGCAGGCAATCGCAGTCGTTCTACCTGAAATACAGCTAGACGAACTAGAAAAAATCAAGGATCTTCCTGGCATGGTGAGCGCAACTGCAGCCACACTCCGGAAAGTATGGCGTGCAGGCTTGGATTTACAGGCTCGCGCTAAAGATCATCGACGTCTGCAATCTATGGCTCAATTGGAAAAAGCTGTACTAGCTCATTTGCCATCAGGTTTGAAAACACCAACGGAGTTGGTCGAGCTCAGTCTTGGTCAGTTGTCGCACGTAAAAAACCTCTTTGGCACGATTGAAATAGTTGGGATCACCGAACTATCCCCCGTTTGGCGTCCACTATTAGCCGCAATCGCCAGAGAAACGACTGTGCGATGGCTTGCAGGGCCTCGAACAGTACCTGCATGGCTGCTCGACATTAACGAGATTGAGACGACGAAAACCCCGGCAACCAAACCATCTACAGAATTGATTTCGGCGTCCACCCCGCAACACGAAGCGGTAGAAGCAATGCGCTGGATACGTGACCTATTAGCCTCAGATAAAGCAAAACCACATGAAATCGCCATTGCTTCTAACACCACGGCCGAGTATGACGATTTCTTCTATGCACTCAAACAAGACGCAGATTTCGACTTGCATTTCGTCCACGGCATAAGCGTTTTAACGAACCGTGACGGTCAAGCGGCAGCAGCGCTCGCAGCTGTTTTGGTTCACGGCCTGTCTCGACAATCAATCGAACGTCTTTACAAATCGCTTGCCGGGTATGTTGGCAGTCCTTTTGAGGACTTTCCATCTGATTGGCTTCGAAATTTGTCAAGCGACATTGCACTAACCTCTCTTGAAGCTTGGCAACTCGCCATAGATCAGTTCGACGAAGACATGCTTGGCAAAGATCTGGTTGCGAAACTCTTACGCATATTGCAGCTGCTGACACAAGGCGTGGACATTGCGGAACAAGCCGGTGAGGATCTGCTAGCTGGTCGCGCTAGAGAAATTTGGAAGCGTGCGCTCATCGCTGGTCCGGTAGAAGCAGTAGAAACAACGCTCACCACCTTGCGACAAAATGATGGTATGGAACCCAGCGTTTCTGCATGCTGGATGTCGGCCAACGAATTGGCTGCGGCACCACGACGATTTGTTCGATTGCTAGGTCTCAATTCAAGTCATTGGCCGCGCACGAAACACGAAGATCGCCTACTTGCCGATCACATCATCCCTACTACCGAACTCGATCCTTTACCAGTTGCGGATGCCGACCGACGAGACTTTGAAACGATTCTTGCAACAACCCAATCCTCGGTGCACCTTTCACTCGCGCGGCGCGATGAAGATGGACGACTAAGGGGGCGAAGTCCGTTGCTGGGTCGAGCATTAGCTGAGCCCGTTGAGTACTTGCAGCGCAATCGCGTACCTGATCACGCGTTCAGTGAGACCGACCGACTATTCGCCCGGCCGAGTGAGTTCGCGCTTACACCACAAGCAAAAGAAGCCAATCAATGCTGGCTCAATTGGCAAAAAACAAAGATCACCCCACACGACGGATTGGTTCGACGCAATCACCCAGTCGTTAAAGCGATACTCGAACGTACGCAATCTGCAACGTCGTTTACACGGTTGCTGCGTAACCCGTTGGGTTTCTTATGGCACTACGGTCTCGGTCTGACTAGCCCTGATGTCGACGCTGAACCTATGGAAGATATAGGTCCGCTTGAGTTTGGCGCCATCGTGCACGACGCACTCGATAGAGTCGTGAAACGACTAGAAGCACAAGGAGGTCTCGTGAACGCTTCTGGTCAAAAGAAATCAGGTGCGATCAAAGCTGCCGTAAATCAGATCGCCAGTGAATGGGCAGATACTTTTGCGTTACCACCTGCGATGGTCTGGCAGGCCGTTCTTGAAGAGGTTAAGGAAGCAGTCAAGATTGGCATCGACACGGACCCACAAGAATCTGGTAAGTTCAGCTCCTATGGCGAAGTGCCATTTGGCGGCATCGCACCAAGAAGTAAGTCAATAACTCCCTGGGACACTGACGCGGTCGTCGTTATTCCAAAACTCGGATTTCTCGTTAATGGCTATATCGATCGTATCGATGTGGCCAAGAATCAAGCTTGGGTATCGGTTTGCGATTACAAGACGGGTTCTGTACCAAAGAATATGAACGGCGATCTCGATGGTGGTAAGGAACTGCAACGCTGTCTGTACACCTTTGCAGTAAAAGCGATGTTTGGAGATGACGTTAAGGTCAATGCAGAGCTCTTCTATCTGCTCGATGGCACACGCCTGGAGTTGTTTGACCCGACTGCGGCCATGAAGTCGCTTGCGAATTACTTGAAGATTGCAAAGAAGAACCTGAAGGCTGGTAACGCTCTGATGGGGATCGGTTCGGGGCAGGAGTATGACGATTTAGTCTTTGCGCTACCGGCAAACATGCAAACAGGGTATCGACAACGTAAGGAAGCCGCAGCCAACGATCTTTTAGGTGACCTTCCAAGTTTGTGGGAGGGAGCATAGTGGCACCTCAGAAGCGACAAGTTATGCAGGATGACAGTGCACGACGACGCGCTATTAAAGACCATAAAAACTCGTACCTAGTAGAAGCGGCCGCCGGCTCGGGAAAGACTGCGGTCTTAGCTGGACGCATTGCCTACATGCTTGCCGACGGGATACGACCGAGACATATTGCGGCAATCACGTTTACGGAATTTGCGGCTAGCGAGTTGTTCATTCGCGTACGCGAATATGTAGACAAGCTGGCATCGGAAGAGATTCCGGCTGAGCTTCAAGTGGCATGGCCGAGCGGAATCTCAGCCAAGCAACGTGCAAACTTAAGTGCCGCGCAAGAAACTATCGACGATTTAGTCTGCACGACGATTCACGGGTTTTGCCAACGTCTGAGCACTGCTTACCCAGTGGAAGCCAACATCGATCCAGGCGCGACTGTTCTGGACAACGACCAAGCGGACGAGGCATTTGCGAACGTCAAAAATCGATGGCTACGAAACTTACTAGACTCACCAACCAATGACCTGCTCGAAAAACTCATTCAAACCGACCGTATTAAGGCCTTAACGCTGCTGAACGAGTTACTCGACGCCATAACTAAACATCGAAACATTAGAGATCAGGAGCTACTTAATTTAGACCATTACAAGCGAGACTTAAACGATGCAATCGAAGCGTTCTCTTCGCTTATGGCAAATAGCCCCGTACAAGAGGACGAAACAATTGCGATGGTGCGCGAATATGAAACGCTGAGTGAATATATAGAGGAAATTTCCTCGTTCGATGAACCTGATGAGATGCTTGCCATACTCGAGACACAACTTAGCGAACAGCTGGTAACAAGTAAAGGCAAATTAAAGGCCTACCAAAAACTAGGAAAATGGCGAGCTGCCGGTCGCCCTGTCGGAATCAATGCGGATGAGATAAACGAGCTCTGCGACGAGGCCGAAGAACGTAATGAACTCTGCTATACGGCTTGGCAAGAGCTAAAGCACGCGGCCGCTACGACTATTCTCAACCAGCTAATCTCGTTGTGTTTACCTGTTGTAGACGAATACCAAACACACAAACGTTGCATGGCTGTATTGGATTTTGACGATCTCATCCTAAACACGCTCGAGATGCTGCGCAAAAACGTTGGCGTGCGCAATGAATTAGCAAAGCGGTTTAGTCATATCCTCGTTGACGAATTTCAGGATACCGACTCCAATCAATCGGAAATACTGTGGCTTTTATGCGGTGAGACGCCAACTCAGAAGCCTCAGTCGAAAGACTGGGCCAAGCGAAGAATCAAACCAGGTGCGCTGTTCCTGGTCGGCGATCCTAAACAGGCAATCTACAGATTTCGTGGGGCAGATATTAAGGCTTATGAGCAGGCGCGTAACGCATTTCGCGAGCACGAACCTGCGCATGTTTTGTCCATTGGCACGAACTTTAGATCGTTCTCGCCGATCCTAGATTACGTCAATGAGATATTCGAGGAAGAACTTTCTGAAAGTAAAGGTCAGCCGGGTTTCCAGAAGCTGCTTCCGTTTCAAGCAAATGTGTGCAAGACGACATCCGTCGAGGCATTGGATTTACATCCCAAACCAAACGCGAAGGGTAAAGTCGATAGCGCAGCGTTACGCGCAGAAGAATCGAATGTTGTCGCTGAAACCTGTGCCCGTCTGATCGGCAGTCGAAAGGTACGGGATCCAAAATCTGGCACATCAAGGCCATGCAGAGCATCGGATATCGGATTGCTCGCGCCGCAAGGGACTGATCTTTGGTACTACGAAGACGCACTGGAAAAACGTGGTATCGCAATCGATACACAGGCGGGTAAGAACTTCTATCGGCGTCAAGAGATTAAAGACCTCATTGCCATCGTGCGTGTGCTCTCAAATCCACGAGACTACCTTGCATTAGCCGCACTATTGCGCGGCCCACTTGTGGGCTTAACCGAGGAAGACTTGCTGGATATCGTGTGGAGTTTGCCGAGACACGAAAGTGATCCTGATCGATTGCCTAAGTTAAGCCTCAATATCGACGTAGAACACATTGAACACGACCTCGCACGTGACATCATCACGAAGTTGCAGCAGCTGCGGATGAAGATTCACTCTACGACAGCGCACGCGCTGCTTTCCGAGGTTGTCGATGTATTCTGCGTCAGAGCCATACTTCTAAAACGTCACCAAAACCAAGCTGAACGCGCATTAACCAATGTAGATTTGTTTCTTGGCATTGCTCGACGCTTTGCGACACAAGGATTAATAGCCTTCAGTGAAACCCAAAGTGAGGCTTGGGAAAAGGCATACAGCGGCGCTCAAGCCGGCAAGGAAAAAGAAGGTCGACCGGACTCAGAAGAAGATGCGGTCGCCATCTATACCGTTCATTCGGCAAAAGGCTTGGAGTGGCCGATCGTCATTCCAATCAATATGATGTCGATGAAATCACGACTACAGGGAGGTTTCGTTGAGCGCACGAGCATGACTTACTACACAAAAGTGTTCGGCAAGGAACCCTTCGAATACGAGTGCAAGCGAAAAGATGAAAATGATGAAATCGAACGCGAACGCGTCAGGCTCTGTTACGTCGCGGTGACTCGTGCACGCGAAACGCTGATTCTTCCACGGTATGAACAATCTCGAAGAGATAGTTGGCTTAAAACAGTCGAGCTCAAGCTATTCGACTTGCCAATGCTAGAGGTGCCGGAAAACTCAAACACTAAAACCGAACAATCTACGAAAACCACGAATAAACAAACCAAGGCAGGCTTCAAGAAAGAAGGTGAAGCCATATCAGCTCGACAATCTCACGTTAAGTGGATTAATCCAAGTCGAGACGAAGACACGAGTCAACCAATCGCTCTCGTTGACGAGAACCAATCGTTACTAAGTAATAACGGTGATAACGTGATCACGCAAACCGATGAAGGCGACCTTGTGCAAGGCAGTCGCGTACGCGGCAATGTCCTTCACAAATTGCTGGAAGAAGTGCTTACCGGTGAAGTGGCGGACACCGATAAAAGCTTGGTTGCTCGGGCCAAGCAGTTGAAGGAAACGCTCAAAGCGTTTAGCGACGACGACGTAGTCGAAGAGCTTGAACCGAAAGAACTAGCCGAGACTGTAGTTCGTGCCTTAGCAATTCCGGAGATCGCTTCACTCAGACCTAGGCTTGTACCTGAATTAACTGTCTATACGTCCGACCACAACGGCGAAACCGAGGAATTGACCTATGGCGTTGCCGACGCCATTGCATTTAACGACGATGGTTCACCCGATGTCGTGGTCGACTGGAAGAGTGATGTAAATCCGTCGTCTGCAACAATTCAGCACTATCGGAAGCAAGTCGCGGAGTATCTACGAGCTTGTGGCGCGAATCGTGGCTTAGTGGTACTAATATCGTCTGGTAAGACGATAGATGTGCAGTTTGCAGAAGCGGCATAGTACATGCCAACCATGTGAAACGACCCTATGGCGCAAATTTATGAGATTGTCGAAGCATAGATTTACGAGACGGATGCAGATAAGCGACAAATGTCGTGAATCAACTACTGTATCGAAGCCAGCATACATGGTGATTGCAGGTACTTCTGTCGTGCGCCTTACTTAACAGCTTCATACGCGTTTAGGAACATCTTAATCCACCCACTATAACGCGCTGTCTTTCTTTCTGTTGGATCCCGCCAAGTTTGTTGCATTGCACGGAATACTCGTTCTGGATGCGGCATAGCCACCAGCGCTTTCCCTGATTCACTCACAAGACCTGCGACGCCTTGCGGTGAACCGTTCGGATTGAGCGGATACTGCTCTGTCGTAGCCCCTGAGCCATCTACGTATTGCAACGCAATGAGATTGTGTGAGTGCAACGAGTCCAGTTGCGATTCGTTCGTTACATTGGCTCGACCTTCGCCATGAGCAACCGGCACGACCAGCTGCGAATCTTCCATCCCTTCAAGCCACGGCGTCGATACATTGTTCACCCTAACCTGCACCGTGCGCCCTTCAAATCGACCTGAGGCATTCGGTGCCCAAGTAATCCAATGTTCAGCGCCTGGAATGAGCGAGCGTAACTGCGCAAGCATTTGACAGCCGTTGCAAATGCCGAGTGTCAATGTATCGCGCTCAAAGAATTGGGTGAACTCACCGCGAAGGAGATCGGAATACAAGATCGACTTCGCCCAACCGCCGCCGCCACCGAGCACATCACCGTACGAAAATCCGCCGCATGCCGCCAAAACTTGGAAACGTTTTAGCGTTTCACGGGATTCAAGCAAGTCGGTCATGTGGACGTCCACCGCTTCAAAGCCGACTTCACGAAAACCCGCTGCCATTTCTAGATGACCATTGACTCCTTGATCTCGCAGAATCGCTACCAGAGGTTGTTTGGCCATGATGTTTGGCGTACTACGAACATCAGGTTCATATGTGAGCCGTTCTGCAACGCCAGGATCTTGTATTGCGATGAGCGCTCGTTCCGCTTCAGCAGCTCGTGGGTTGTCGCGCCGACTTTGCATTTCAAAGCTGGTCTGCGACCAAAGTTTCTCCAAATTTACAAGCGACTCTTCGTATAGCAAGGTGCCGTCCTGACGAACGCTGAACCGTTTTGATGATGATGTGCACCCTATGCACTGGGCACAGATTCCAACCGCTTCGGCTTCTCCACAAATCGCGTCCGTGTGAGTCGAGTTAACCTCAAGTACTACGCCAATTTCCTCGTTAAACAAACACGCTTGCCAGGACCCTGTGAGATCGAGCTCTACTCCCATACGCCCTGCGATGGCTTGTTCTAGCACCGTCGTGATGAGACCACCGTCAGACCGATCGTGGACAGCCAAGATGGATCCATCGTCTAGATGGCGTTGCACCATCTCGAACATCGCACTCAGTTTTTGAGGCTCTTCAATGTCTGGTGGTCTTTCGCCAAGCTGCGAGTACACCTGCGCCAGAGCGCTGCCACCTAGCCGTTGTTTATTCGACAATGTCAGCAGAACCAGCGAAGAGTCATTGTTTCTTAATGCAGGCGTTTTGTGTGCATGCACGTCTGGCATCGTCGCAAACGCCGACACAATCAACGTAAGTGGCGAGGTGACGCTCTGCGCGTCCCATTGCGTCGACATCGATAGGCTGTCTTTGCCAACCGGAATAGCAATACCAAGCGCAGGGCAAAACCTATCCCCAACCGCTTGCACCGCTTCGCGCAGTGCTTGATCTTCGTTCGCAGTGCCCGCCGCCGCCATCCAGTTCGCAGAAAGCGCGATGGCCTCAAGGCTTTGGATCTTTGCGCCGATCATGTTTGTGATGGCTTCGCCAACGGCCATACGTGCCGATGCGGCAGGGTCGAGAACAGCTATCGGTGAGCGCTCCCCCATGGTCATAACTTCACCGGCGTCCGTGTCGAAACCAGCCGAGGTGATGGCCGCATCGGCGACAGGAATTTGATAGGCGCCGACCATTTGTTCCTGGACGACTAAGCCGGTGATACTGCGGTCGCCAATCGTCACAAGGAATTTTTTCGATGCAACTGCGGGAAACCGTAATACCCTACGAATTGCTTCGTCCATGGCAAGCTCATCTAACACAAGCCTTTGGCCGATTCGTTGCGTCTCTGTATAAGCCCGATGCATCTTTGGTGGTTTGCCTAGTAAACCGTCCATTGGCAAATCGACAGCTAGCGCGCCATGCTGAAGATCACTGACCACGAGCCTGCCAGAATCATTGGTTTTGCCAACGACGGCAAACGGGCATCGTTCACGTTGACACGTCTGCTTAAACCACGCCAACCTCTCTGGCTCAAGCGCAATCACATAGCGTTCCTGTGCTTCGTTGCACCAGAGTTCCATTGGCGACATGCCAGGATCGACGTTTGGAACATTCTTTAAATCAATCGTTGCACCGCGACCTAGATCATCCACGAGCTCCGGCAGTGCGTTAGATAGCCCACCTGCGCCTACGTCATGGATCTTGACGATCGGATTCGCATTGCCGAGCGCCGTGCAACGGTCGATGACTTCCTGGCATCGTCGTTCCATTTCTGCGTTGTCACGTTGAACTGACGCAAAGTCAAGGTCTTCTTGCGATGCACCCGTGCGCATGCTTGACGCAGCACCGCCACCTAGCCCAATGAGCATCGCGGGACCACCGAGCACGATCAGTAATTCACTTTCATCTTGGTGCCGATTGCCAGCATGAATGTGTTCACGCTGTATCGCACCCACACCGCCGGCAATCATGACGGGTTTGTGGTAACCCCAAGCATCGCCTCGAGCAATCTCACTTTCGAACGTACGAAAGTACCCAACCAGCGCTGGTCGGCCGTACTCATTGTTGTAGGCGGCCGCACCGATAGGACCATCTCGCATGATTTCGAATGGCCTTGCAATTCGATTAGGTTGATTTAGCTCGCTTTCCCAAGGCTGGTTATCTCCTTGCAGCCGCAGGTGCGATGTTGTGAACCCAACAAGTCCGGCTTTCGGCTTCGATCCGCGCCCGACCGAGCCTTCATCGCGTATCTCACCACCCGATCCTGTCGCCGCACCGGCGTACGGCGCAATCGCCGTGGGGTGGTTGTGCGTCTCCACTTTCATGAGCACGTCGCGATGCTGGTGCGAATCGACATAGATGCGAGATTCCGGTTCGATTTGCAATACAACGGTTTCAGCACCGTCGATGACAGCTGCGTTGTCCGCATACGCGCTACGCAAACCAGCGAATTGTTTGATTTCGGCCGTATGCCGGATGGATTGAAACAACGTGCGGGACTCAGTCCTACCGTCGACTTCCCAGGTCGCGTTGAAGATTTTGTGGCGGCAGTGCTCGGAATTCGCCTGCGCAAACATCATGAGTTCGACGTCCGTTGGATCTCGTTCTAAGCTACCATACAACGCCACCAGATATTCGATCTCGTCAGCGGAGAGCGCTAATCCAAGCGCTTGATTACTTGCGGACAAGACCTCAATCGGCGCATCGCCTAACTCGATGCATTGGATAGGTTTGCTCGCGAAAGTTTTAAAGACCTCCCTGTATGACTCCGATCGCAGAACCGTTTCCGTCATACGATCAAAAAACAGCTCAAGCGAGATCTCTAAGAGCCGTTCAAGGTCATCCGGCGGCTCGAACCACCAACGCACACCCCGTTCTACCCGCCGAACCTGGTGCAGCCCGCATAGTTTGAAAATATCGGTGGCCTTAGACGACCACGGCGAAATCGTGCCAAGTCGAGGGACGACGGTGAACTGTGACGAAGCTACTTGGTCCCGCTGTACGCCACCCGTCTCGTAATCCAGCAGCTGCACCGCCTTTGCTGCTGCTGCTTCATCTAACTCGTACTCCAGTTCAAGCAAGTGCACATATTCGGCATAGAGTTCTGGTCCAGCCGAACCAAGCCGCGCACTGAGTTCAGCCGTTACATGCTGCAGCTCCGCTTGTGTTAGTGCGGGACCACGGATGGCGTGAATGAGAGTCAGTCAGCTTTCTCCGCGCTGGCGGGTAAAAAAATCGCTCAGCATGTCGGCGCATTCAGTCGCCAGCACACCGCCTTCAACCTGCACCGTATGGTTATGCGACGACCACGAGAACAACTCACCGTGCGACTGTGCAACACCGGTTTTTGGCGCTAAACACCCAAAAACCAAACGCTCGATACGGGCATGCACCATCGCACCGGCACACATCATGCAAGGTTCCAACGTAACGTACATGGTGGTGTCGACGAGGCGATGATTCTTCAGTCGAGTACCGGCATCACGAAGTGCGACCACTTCTGCATGCGCAGTCGAATCATTGGTCTGAATCTGCTGAGTTGCACCCCGCCCGATGACCACATCATCGCGGACCAACACTGCGCCGACCGGCACTTCGCCGCAGGATTCCGCCAGGCGCGCTTGCGCCAGTGCCTGGCGCATAAACGTTTCGTCTACCGCGGCGGACATGCTGGCGCTTTTCTTGAATACTAAGTCAATACTTGACTTGGTTATTCCTCTTCGACTGGTTGGAACGATGCAGCTAGTTCTTTTTGAAGTTGCGCTTGCACCGGAGCGTAATGACTGAATTGCATGGAGTAGGTTCCGTGACCACCAGAAATAGAACTCAAGCGCGAGTGGTACGTCTGCAACTCTCGCAATGGGGCTTGCCCTTGAATTTCAACACTGTTGTCCGCTTGAACTTCTGAGCCGTTCACCATGCCACCCATGGAAGACAAATCACCCGCGACATCGCCCATGCAATGATTCGGTACGTTCAGATTGATGTCGACGACTGGTTCCATTACGATTGGCCGCGCTTTGCCAACGGCATCCATAAATGCGCGTTTGCCTGCTTGTACGAAAGCTATTTCCTTCGAATCCACCGAATGATGCTTGCCATCGTAAACCGAGACGCGAATGTCCTGCATTTCGTGGCCTGAAATAGCGCCGCTCTCCATGACCTGCAAGATGCCCTTTTCTACCGCCGGAATGAACTGACCAGGGATGACACCGCCAACGACGTTATCTTCAAATACAAATCCTTCACCACGAGGCATCGGCTCGACACGCAAATACACCTCGCCAAATTGACCAGCGCCTCCTGATTGCTTCTTATGTCGATGGTGCCCTTCTGCTGCCGCCGTAATGGTTTCTCGATACTCAATCGCTGGCACACGTGTGTCGATCGTCAGGCCATGATCGTCGCGCAATTCCTCTAGTACGACGCGAAGGTGCATTTCGCCAATTCCTCGCAACACCGTTTCATTCAATGCAACCACGTGATCGACGTTTAACGACGGATCCTCTACTGACAAGGTATGTAGCGCTTCCGATACTTTTTGCGCATTGCTGTCGTCAGGTGTCGATATGGCTAATCCGTATACAGGAATCGGCAAAGCGCTGAGCTTCATGCGAATGTTGTCTTCGTCATGTGAATCGTGCAAGACCGCGTTGTAAGCCACATCTTCCGCGCGCGGAATTGCACAGATGTCGCCGGCCACAACCTGATCAACCTCGGTTTGCTCCTGGCCGCACAACTTCGTCAAGTGCTGAACTTTGACGCCTTTGCGTTCATCATGCACGTACAACTGCGAGCCGTTAACAACGGTTCCTTGATGCACTCGCAACAAAGCCATGCGTCCTTTGAATTGATCTTCTACAACTTTGAATACATGACTGAGCACATGGTCACTGCTCGATAGATCGACAGCCTCGCCATTCTCGTCGCCAGCTTGTACGAACTGTGGCGGATTGCCTTCAGTTGGGTTTGGCATAAGTCGCGACATGACCGTTAGAAGATCACTGACGCCACCACCAGCAAGGGCTGAGGTAAAGCAGATGGGGATTAGATGGCCTTCTCGCAACGCTTGTTCAAACGCTTCATGAAGTTTTTCGGCAGGAAGTTCACCTTCCTCAAGATACAGTTCCATCAAACCTTCGTCGATTTCGACGACCTGGTCGATGATCTGTTCGTGCGCTTCCTCGATAGAACTGAAATTAGTTTCACCTTCACCGCTGTCAAAGAAACAATCGATGACATCCGAACAGTCTGCATTGGGTAAATTGATTGGCAAGCACTCGGAACCAAGTGACTCTTTGATTTGCTCAGTAAGGGCTTCTAAGTCGACCCCTTCGCCGTCGATCTTGTTCACGATCACCATGCGACAGAGCTGTCGCGCTGCGGCGTGCTGAGCTATCTTGACGGTGTGCGAGTCGATGCCTGATGTGGCGTCGACCACAATCGCAACACTCTCAACTGCTGGCAATATTGAGAGCATGCGACCAATGAAGTCTGGGTAACCAGGGCAGTCGATGAGATTAATATGGCGCTCATTGAAGTCGAATGAGCAAATCGTGGGTTGCAACGAATGTTGCATGCGCTTCTCGCGGTCGAGATAGTCTGACACTGACGTTTTGGCATCCACGCTGCCGAGCGCATTAATAACCCCTGCCTTATGGAGCATAGCTTCGGTCACAGAGGTCTTGCCGGCGCTTGCAGCGCCGACTAAAGCGAGATTGAGAATGTCCTTAGTTGAATATGCCATTAAGGCGTCTACTCCTGAAAAGTTATTCGTAGCTGAACGTTGAGCGAGCGCATAACGTTGAAGAATTCAACGTGACGTAGGAGCAACTAGTGTGCGCGACACGCTTGTTGAGAGGGCGTTGCATGCCGTATGCGTTCACAGCTTGGTAGTTTATTCAGTAGGCGTCTACTTGCATCGGCACGTTGTACATTTCCATGCCAGGGGTCAAGGCTGATTTACGACACGAACCAACCAAACCCATCACGATTAGCCATCGGCGAGCGCTTGACTGCGTCCACAAATGGTCAACCGATGTGCCTTTCGGCACTCCGTTCAAGTATTTATGTAAAAAAACGCTCCTAGCTCGATTGAACTAGGAGCGTCTTATTGAAAGAGTTGCTAAGACGAAATGACGTCGTTAGTCACGGATGAAATCGCGAATGACCTCACCTGGCCGATTGCCAGTGTACGCGCCATTTTCGATGACCACCTGACCTTCAACGATGGTTGCGTCATAGCCTTTGCTCTTGACGACCAAACGCCCGCCGTTATGCGGAAAGTCATTGACGTACTCAGGATGGCATGAGGTGAGATTGTCGTAGTCGATGACGTTCAAGTCAGCGTGCCAACCTTCACGTACTTCGCCGCGCTTCTTCAGACCTAAAACCTCAGCAGATTTGCCAGAAATCCTATAAACCGCTTCTTCTAGTGTGTACACACCACGGTCTCTGGTGAGTTCTGCGAGCAGGAATGTCGGAGAATCTGCATCTGTGAACTGACCCACATGAGCACCAGCGTCACCGAGCATCGGGACCACATGCGGCAGGCGCATGTAATTCCATTGATTCTGCAAAGCACCGCCAAACGCCCACAGATTCCATAACTCTTTGCCTTCCGATTCGATCAAGCGATCTACATAGAGCTCGACAGGGTCCTTGCCAGCTTCGTCGGCGAGTTTCTGCAAGTTCTTTTCGTTTTCGAGATCGTAGTCTGGGTATTCGCCGAATCCCATGGGATGCAGGATTCGCGCGGTTGGGCCAAAGCCGCCTTTCTCAATTGCCTCTGAAATCAGCTTTTCGCGAACTTCGGGTTTCTTCATTTCGGCAACCCGCTCAGCGATGCTAGGCAGCTTCATTAATGCAACCCACGCCGGCGTGCGGAGAAACGCTTGCTGCGCTAAACCGAAGAACGAACCACTCGGGCGCGTGTGGCAGATCGATGTGATACGACGACCAGCTTCGTTATTGCGGCCAAGAAATTCTTGCCAGCGAGCTACGCCACCGTCGCCATCTGGACCTGTGCCACCTGAGAACAGCACTTGGCACCCTATTTCGGCGCCCGTTTCGAACATCTGTCGTTCGATTTCGTAGCGTGTGCGCATGTCGGGTGCTGCTTGGAACAGACCCCCACGACCACCTGCTTCGACAACTGCTCGTTGAATGGCCTCAGTTTCCCGCGCGTCAGCCCAAGTGCCAGGTGTCAATCGACCATCTGGAACCCGATGCCCGAGAAATCTCGAGGTCGAGAATCCAACAGCGCCACCTTCGACAGACTCTTTGACAAGATCAACGATGCGTTGCAATTCACGATCGTCAGCTTGTACACCTTCATCACAACTTTTGTCGCCCATGGCTTCAAATCGAATGGCTGAATGGCCGCACATGCCCACGACGTTCAATGCGGGGCGCAGTGTTTGCAGACAGTCAAGGTATTCACCAAAACTTGTCCAATTCCACGGCAAGCCGTCCATGATGGCGTTGGCAGCGATGTCTTCAACCGCTTCCATCAGCTTGGCTAGATAAGCACGATTGTCTTCCGCACAAGGTGCGAACGTAACGCCACAGTTGCCGATGAGCGCAGTGGTGACGCCGTGATACGAACTTGGTCGCATCTCCGGATCCCAGCCAATTTGCGCATCCAAGTGCGTGTGAAGATCGACAAAGCCAGGTGTGACCAACTTTCCTGTCGCGTCGATCGTGCGCTCGGCTTGAGCATCAGACAGATCACCTATACGGCTGATCGTACCGTCGTCAACTGCGACATCTGCCTTGCGCGGCGCTGCGCCAGTACCGTCGACGAGCGTACCACCCGAGATGATCATAGAATGAGACATTAACTCTTTTCCCCCGTTGGGATATAGCGGCGTCGGAACAACGCCCAAGCGGGTATTTAACGAATTTCGTACCAAATTGCACACGTGAAATTCACGGTGCTCACTATGTGCTATTCATCTAACAAGCGCTTACTAACGTCCTAAACGCCAGCTACGCCACATGTCGTCGCTAGCTTTGAAATCCTCTTTAAAGAGCTTGGCGTCTTTGAACCATTCGTACTGACCTAAAGCTCGATGGCCCTCAGCATCTAGCACTTCACGTGCCTCATTGAAATCCGCGAACACTGCCCAACGGATCGTCTCGCCGATATGAATGCCAGCACTATGCACCGTACGACCGTGCCAGAAAACAACGTCGCCTTGTGAACCCACGAACTCGACCGGTGTGATATTGGCAACAACCTCGCGCATGGCACTCCTAAAGGTGAGCTTAGGTGACCAATTCGATTCGTACTCATGCGCGTTGAACATGATGCGGTGACTGCCCGGATAAACAGTGAATCCGCCAGAACGCGGTGGTACGTCTTCAAGATACGCACACACGTTGAGCTGTTGGCAAACTCGATCGGTGTGTGGACCAAGACTTGCACCAGAGATTCGCTCAGCAGTTTCCTGCTCACTCAACCGTGCAGGAGGAAACAACGCGTAGACCCCACGAGTCCGCTCACAGGTCTTTAGTTTGTCGGCCAACAGCAGGCGCGCAATGGCGGTGACTCTTTCATTGTTTGGCACCAAGTCCAGCAGATATCGCTCAGCACCAATTTCATGCATTTTGACGGTGCGTCCCTGTGCCACCGTGCGTTGGCGTCCTTCAAAGAAGCCCGATATTTCGGCCGAGGGCATCGGCGCCCATGCTGGCGCGCGCCAGCTGTCTGGGTCTTCCCGCCTTATGTGCTGCTTAGCATCGGCCGCGAGTGGTACGGTGTTTAACAAAGCTTCCCATATACGGTCCATCGCAGCGGTAGCCGCCACTGAATCAAGCAACTGTCGTTTGAATAAAAAACCGTTGGTTTTGAAATACTCAATTTCAGTGTCAGATAGGAGCTCTCCCTGGCAGCCAAGCTCAGGGGGTTCGTAAATCGTGCTAACGCGTCTTTGAATTTCTTGCGCCATCAAATCTAAATGTACGTCTTGATGCAATCATGGTTTAGCAAGCGTGCACCGCTCATGGCTCTCACTCCCATTCGATTGTCGCGGGTGGTTTGCTGGACACGTCGTACACCACGCGCGAAATACCTGACACTTCATTGATGATGCGTGATGACACGGTACTTAGCAATTCGTGCGGTAAATGCGCCCAATCGGCCGTCATAAAGTCAGTTGTTGTCACCGCGCGAAGGGCAATGACATATTCGTAGCGACGGGCGTCTCCCATCACGCCGACAGACTTGACTGGCAGAAACACGCAAAAAGCCTGGGCAACTCGGTCATACCAACTCGCCGTTCGGAGTTCGTCAATGAAAATCGCATCCGCTTGGCGCAACATTTGCAGGTATTCCTCACGCACGTCGCCTAGCACACGCACTGCGAGGCCTGGTCCTGGGAAAGGATGCCGATAAATTAGACTGTCAGGCAAACCGAGTGCCGCGCCAACCTGCCGAACCTCATCTTTGAATAAATCACGCAGTGGCTCTAGCAAGTCTAGCTGCAGTCGTTCAGGCAACCCACCTACGTTGTGGTGGCTCTTAATCACGTGTGTCTTGCCAAACCGGGTAGCAGCGGACTCTACAACGTCTGGATAGATCGTGCCTTGCGCAAGAAATTTGACTGCTGGCAGTGCTTCTGCCGCTTCTTCAAATACGCGAATGAACGTCTCGCCGATTATTTTGCGTTTGCGTTCTGGGTCGGCAACCCCCGCCAAATCATCTAAAAAACGTTGGCGTGCTTCCACCACACGCAAATCAAGATGCATGGTATTAGAGGGACGGAACGCGCTCACTACCTCATCCCGCTCGTTTAGCCGTAAAAGCCCGTTATCTACAAATACACAATGTAGCCGTTCACCTATGGCGCGAGCTAGTAGCGCGGCCGTGACACTCGAGTCCACGCCACCCGAGAGGCCAAGTAAAACTTCGCTATCGCCAACCTTCACGCGAATGTCATCGATGAGCTGATCGACAATGTTTGCCGGATTCCACGATCGTTCACAAGCCACGACATCGTCTAAAAAGCGGCGGAGAATCTCCTTGCCGTCGCGGGTGTGAGTGACTTCTGGATGGAACTGAATGCCGTACCACTTACGTTTCTCGTCAGCCATGCCAACGAATGGCGCAGAAGCGGTTTGCGCGGTGCCTTTGAAGCCTTCTGGCAGAGCTTGGACTTTGTCCCCGTGGCTCATCCACACTGGCAATGAGTCACCGAGATCGTGTAGGAGAGCGTCGCCACCGTTCGTCAAAACATCGGTCGCGCCAAACTCGCGAAGTTGCGATGCCGCCACACGGCCGCCGAGTTGTGCAACCATCGCTTGCATCCCATAGCAAATGCCCAATAACGGTTTGCCACTCGCCAAAACCCAGTTCGGAATGCGCGGCGTAATGCGTTCGGTCACCGACTCAGGCCCACCGGACAAGATGAATGCGTCCGGTTTAAGTCGATCTAGAAGTGTGGCTTCCGCGTCAAACGGATGGATTTCGCAGTAAACATTGAGCTCGCGGACCCGACGCGCAATCAGCTGCGTCGTTTGCGACCCGAAATCTAGAACAACAATCACGAAACGATAGTCCGCATCAGCGCAAACTTCGACTAGCGCTAACTAGCCGTGGTAATTCGGCGCTTCCTTGACCATATCGACGTCATGCACGTGGCTTTCGGTTTGACTTGCGCTGGTAATCGCCACGAATTCCGCTTGCGTGCGCAATGCTTCGATGGTTTCAGAGCCGGTGTAACCCATAGCACTACGTAGACCACCCATCATTTGTTGGACTACACCGCTGACTGGTCCGCGATACGGTACACGACCTTCTACGCCTTCTGGCACCAGCTTATTCAAATTCCCGTCTTCGTCGTAGGCATAACGATTGCGCGAACCGCGATGTTCCGTCATCGCACCCAACGAACCCATACCACGGTAGCTCTTGTAGCTACGGCCCTGAAAGAGCTCGATCTCGCCTGGCGCCTCGTCTGTGCCCGCTAATAACGAACCAATCATGACGCAGTCCGCACCGGCAGAAATCGCTTTCGCAATATCGCCCGAATATCGAATGCCACCATCCGCGATCACCCGTACGTCTTCATCTTGAAGTTCAGTCGCGACATCATGAATCGCAGTGATTTGTGGCACCCCGACCCCAGTTACCATGCGTGTCGTGCAAATGCTGCCAGGTCCGATGCCTACTTTAACGCCATCCGCGCCAGCGTCGGCAAGCGCTCTTGCGCCTTCGGCCGTCGCAACATTGCCGCCAATGACATTGATGTTTGTGAACGATTGCTTAATCCAACGAATGCGCTCTATGACGTTCTGTGAATGCCCATGCGCAGTATCGACCACAATCACATCGACGCCTGCTTCAGCCAAACTCGCAACCCGTTCGTCTGTTTCTACGCTTGTCCCCACCGATGCACCGACGCGGAGCTGACTCGCAGCGTCTTTGCAAGCATTGGGAAAATCTTGGGATTTTTGGATGTCCTTGACCGTGACCATGCCGCTCAAGTGACCATCGCCGTTGGTTAATAGAACCTTCTCAATACGGTGACGATGCAACAAATCTAGGATCGTTTCGAATGAGGAGTTCTCAGGTGCGGTAACCAGCTTGGCCTTAGGTGTCATGACGTCAGCGACCCGCAAATCCATCTGGCTTTCGAATCGAATATCCCGGTGCGTCACGATGCCTACCAACTCGTCACCTTGCAATACCGGCACACCGGAAATTCGGTGTTTCGTCGTGAGATCTATGAGATCTTGAACTGAGGCATCCAACGCAATCGTGATCGGATCGCGAATGACGCCTGACTCGAATTTTTTGACGGTGCGGACTTCGTTGGCTTGCGCCTCGATCGACATGTTCTTGTGAACGATGCCAATGCCACCTTCTTGCGCAACGCCAATGGCCAGACGGGCTTCGGTGACGGTATCCATCGCCGCCGAAATCAGTGGGATGTTGATCGGAATATCGCGCGACAAATGGGACGTCAGCGATACTTCCGCCGGCAGAATTTCGGAATACCCAGGCCGTAGAAGAACGTCGTCAAACGTCAAGGCTTCGGTATTTATGCGCAACATGCGGTCACACCTTCTACCAAAAGCAGATTTTAGCGTTAGGCTTTCGCCAAGCGACCTACAATTTCTCGCGCTAACAAGAGCGATACTCGTCTATTACTAGCGATTTACTATGCCTGAACCCGGTACAAATGAACCTATATGGTCGGTCAGCACCGCGCTAAACCACGTTAAAAAAGACCTACAACAGAAGTACGCATCGGTCTGGATCACGGGTGAGATTTCTGGACTCAGTACGCCATATCACTGGTACTTCAATTTAGTCGAAAAGAATGTAAGCCTGAACTGTGCTGCATTCGCCGGTGATCACCATCGGTTCGCACATATCGATTTTCGTAATGGCTCGCTGGTGAACGCTCATGGCCGCTTCAATATTTACTCGGAGCGAGGTCAATTTCAGCTGGTCGTCGATCAGATGGAACTCGCCGGAGAAGGCGAGCTGCGCGTGGCATTTGAGCGCTTAAAACAGAAACTTGAGACAGAAGGACTTTTCCGTAAAGAACATAAAAAGCCGATTCCACCATATCCTAGACGCATCGCGTTACTAACTGGTGAAAAGGCTGCTGCCTTTGACGATGTCAGGCAAAATCTCGCTAGACGTTACCCTCTCGCGGAAATCATGTTCTTGCCAACACAGGTTCAAGGCCGCTCAGCCCCACCGGCCATTGTGAACAATTTGCGTGCCGCGAGCGATAAAACATTCGGCGCAGACGTGGTGTTGTTAACACGCGGTGGGGGATCCTACGAAGATTTAAGCGTCTTCAATGACGAAGAGGTTGCGCGCGCCATATTTGCATGCCCGTTGCCGGTTGTCAGTGCCATTGGCCATGAGCGCGACTTTACCATCGCGGATTTCGTCGCGGATATGCGAGCTGCCACGCCTTCTACAGCGGTTGAGGTAATGACACCCGACCGGCATAAATTGCTTGATTTCGTCGTTGGCTCAAAGCGATTTCTCAATGAGCAACTAACGAACAGCTTAAAGCACCGTGAGCATGTACTAACCGACTTGCGTAGCAAGCTCGGTGATCCGGCACTGATTATCGACAACAAAGCCAATCATCTGAGCTCCTTGAAAACACGACTCAGTTCGGCAATTTCGAACAAAGGTCAGGGAAAAAAGGCAGCTTACGACGCCTTAAACGGTCGCCTACACCGCGCAACACCAGAACGCAGCATAGACACACTTAAACAACGATTGGAAGCCTTGAATCATCGCTTGGAATTGGCAAATCCCCTTGTCAAACTCGATGAACTAGCTAAGCGACGGAACGAAGCCAAGCGACGCTTGGTGAACTTTGGCGCGACCATGTTTGACCATCCCAATGAGCGGCTGAGCACGTTACGTTCTCGGCTAGCACGCGAAACGCCACTCAAGGCAATCGATGCGTACGCAGCTCGTGTCTTGCAGTTGTACAGAAACGCAGCGCAATTCATGCGGTCTGGCTTGCAAGTACGAACCAATTCACTCAACCAGGAAGCTGCCACGTTGCGTGCGGTGAGTCCGCTCGCGACGCTCGAACGAGGTTACGCAGTCGTCGCAAAGCCTGATGGTTCGACGTGGGGCGCGGTTGTTGCGAACATCGCTGATGTGAATGTAGACGACCCCATTGTCGCGCACGTGCACGGTGGCACCATCGACGCGACCGTGATCGCGACTAAGAAGCAGGCCGAATCTAGCGACGAATCGCCTTCCCGTGCATAAAGCCATGCGCTTCGGCGCACTAGCGCTTGGGTTGCTGTGCGCCGTGCAGACGAATGCTGCATCGATCCCGCAAGGACCACATGGTGGCATTGCAGTTGTGCCACTTGACGCGGTCGAAGCAGTGCAATCCGTGACCTTTCTAAACAAGGCGCAGCTGATCGTTGAAGACTACGCGATCATCGCGTTACCGCTTTTTCATGATGTTGGCGAGCAAGAAGTGCAAGTCACGTACGACGACGGCTCAATTCGTAATGTCGTAATAAAAGTGCTCGACAAGCAATACCCCGAAGAACGCATAACGGTCACTGATCAAGAACATGTAACGCCATCGCCGCGGAATCTTGAACGGATAGGCAAAGAATCCGCACGCATGCGCGCGGCCTATGCCAGGTTTTCGTCCCAGCCGCCGAACTTGTTGCCTATCGTGCAGCCAGTAGAAGGTAGAACGTCTGGCGTATTCGGTTCACGGCGGTTTTTCAATGATCAACCGCGAAATCCGCATTCCGGTATCGACTGGGCCGCACCCACCGGTACACCAATCAAGAGTCCGGCACCGGGCAAGGTCGTCGTCGTTGGTGATTTCTTTTTCAACGGCATCACCGTTCAAATCGACCATGGTGGTGGCTTCATTTCCATGATGTGCCATCTGAGTGAAGCATTAGTTGAAGAAGGGCAGACGATTAAGCGCGGTGCGATTATTGGCAAAGTTGGTACAACTGGACGATCGACAGGGCCACATTTGCATTGGTCCGTGAGTCTCAGCGGCGAACGCATTGATCCCGCTGTGTTCATGGCAGTGCTAAATGCGCTTCACGAAGACTAGATGGCGCGGTGATGACCCATCCTCGCGTCCACATAGCTCGAGCTTCTACACAACGGTACATGAACCCCTTCATTCGCCTGTGTATGCGAAGTCCACGACTCTCTGCCATCGCTGATTTTCGCTTCGGATGCTTCATTCTCGGCACCATTGGTCAGACCTGATTCAATAATTGCTACCACTGCAACATACGAGCTTCTAGGACATTGATTGTGCGCAATCTCTTCTTGAAGTTCTTAGAACCTGTCCGCATTAGCCAAGCGTTCAAGTCTTAGATTTCGCAAGGCATAGTTGTAGGACCCGTCGCCCCTTGTTGGCTTTGATTTATCGTGCGCCGCGTGTTTTTTTCAAGCGGCATATCGGGCGCGCCCGTGGCGCACACCGGCTCTGGTCTCGGACGATCGCTTGCCCTTTCCGTCTTTAGCGCTCGCGATAGCTAAAAATCTCGCCCCAATCATCGGCTCGCAAATCTATCCTAACCTAGGGTGCAGTCACAATTGCATTTCCGCAACCTAGCGTCACCAATCAGCTCGACCGTTTTCGTTTCGCTTGCGCCTTGCGCCGCTGAATGAGACGGCGGCGGTGTTTGAGCTGCCCAGGCGTGAGCTCGTTGCGCCGCCCTCTAAATGGGTTTTCCGTGTTGCGGAACGAAAGCACGACCGGCACACCCACTAGCTTGAACGCAGCTCTGATTTGGTTTTCAAGATAGCGAACATACGCATCCGGCAAAACCTCTACCTGACTGCCATGAACCAATAATGCTGGTGGATGATCGCCAAGTTTGTTTACGTAGCGAACTTTTATGGGTCTGCCTCTATGCGTCGGTGGCGGATGTTTGTCGACGGCCGTCTGCACCACTCGATTCAGCTCGGATGTAGCGATGTCTAGTCGCCCCACTCGATGCACATCTACGACCGTCTTAAACACTCGATTAATACCTGATTTCTCGACTGCCGATGTATAGAGAATAGGAATCCACGGTGCAAAACGCAGCCTTCTCTCAAGTTCGTTTTTTAAACCCCGTCGTTGGTTAGCGTCTATCGCATCGGTTTTATTCACCACCAGAATCAAGCCGCTGCCTGAATCCACCGCATATTTCACGATGTGAAGATCTTGATCGACGATGCCTTCCGTCGCGTCGATGAGCAACAACCCAACATCCGCAACGTTCATTGCGTCCAGCGCTTTAATGACCGAGAACTTCTCAACCACATCGCGGACTCGTCCTTTGCGACGGATGCCAGCCGTGTCTATGAATGTAAAGCGCTGAGAGTCCCGTTCAAACGGCACATAAATCGAATCGCGCGTTGTCCCAGGTTCGTCAAAAACCACACATCGCTCATCGCCAAGCATGGCGTTTACCAACGTCGACTTACCGACGTTTGGGCGCCCAATCACCGCGACCGGTATGCTATCGAGAACATCCAGTTGCATTGGCTTTTCGAGATGCGGCTCGATCGCGTCACGAAGCTGACCAATGCCATGCCCATGCGTGGCTGAAATGCAAGCAACATCACCAAACCCTAACCCACTAAGCTCCTGCAACGCCAGTCGCTGTGATTCTCGGACGCCGTCTATCTTGTTTACCACCAATTGAATGGGCTTGCCTAAAACGCGCAATTCATCAAGGATCAGCTCGTCAGCTGGCGTCAAGCCTGCTCGGGCGTCCATTAATAAAACAATGACATCTGCTTCTTCGATGGCACGTTTGACTTGCGCGTTGACTGCGTCAGCGATGATGGTGCTGTCGTATAGCCCACCTGTATCAATCACTGAGGCCGTACGCTCACCTATGACAGCGCGACCATATTTGCGATCGCGAGTTAATGCGGGTCTGTCGTGAACTAGCGCGTCGCGACCGCCGCAAAGGCGATTAAATAGTGTGGACTTGCCAACATTCGGCCGGCCGACCAAAGCGACCGACCCACCTACCAACGCAGTCACGAGCGTTCAAAGTCAAGCGCTATGAGGCGACCAGATTTGGATTGGACGTAAACCGTGCCGTCCACTTGATGTAGCGTAGGTTGGATGCCCGTGCCGTCGACACGCCGACGCGCTACGAGCCGACCATCGCTCTGGGCAATCACATGGACGAACCCAAATCCATCACCGACATAGATGTAGTTGCTGTAGGCCAATGGGTCCGTGAGATCGCGACGTAAAAGGCCGTCCTGGCGCCATGCAATGGTGCCATCACGCTGCTCTAAACCTACTACCTCACTCTCTTCGGTGACTAAAAACACAAGACCATATCCGCTTTGCAACGCTTTGGTAGACGAAACTTCAGCCGTCCACAGCGGTTGACCATCGGAGCGCCGTACCGCTAAGGTTGATCCTTGGTGAGCGGAAGCGACGATCGCAGCACGCTCGACTAGCGGCTTGCCATCGACATCGACCATGCGATCCAATTCAGACGTGCCTTCAGGTAGCGAAACCGACTGCTCCCATAGCAGTTCGCCACTCGCGGCGTCGATCGCCACGATGTTGCCATTGGCAAAGCCACCATAGACGATGCCTGAATCAAACACGGGCGTCGACGTGCCACGTAATGTGGCAAGTGGTATTTGTGAGTGAAATACCCACAACTGCGTGCCGTCTTCGCGATTAAGAGCGAATAAATTGCCATCGCTAGTTTGCACGAAAACAGCATCTGGTGACGTGGTGGGCGTCGATAGAACTTCACTCGTTAACACAACGCGCCAACGTTCAGAGCCATCTGCGGCTGACAGCGCGACCACTTCACCACGAGCAGTGCCAACGTAGAGCGAACCGTCTGCCACACCAATGCCACCCGTCACGAACGAGGTGTCGCTGCGGTCCATGACATTCATGAACCCTTTACCCATCGGCTTGCCAATACGGGTTAACCAATTGACACGTCCATTCTCACGACGCATCGACACCAGCATACCGTACGCGTCTGCCGCAAAGACCGTGTCTGATGTAACTGCAGGTGTGAGATCGATGTACTTCGTGCCAATGCCGCGACCGATGTTGCGGCGCCACAATACCTTCAATCGGCCTTCTTCATTGAAGGTTGCTAGTTGGGCGGGTTTCTCAGATTCTTCTTTTTGGGGTTTATCGGTGTCGCGCGTCACCATCGTCTTCAAGGTTTGGCAACCCGCCAAGAGAACCGCTATAGCTAAACAAACCAGAATCGCTAGCGGTCGCAATCCTAGTTGGTTATTCACGGCGCAGGAGGCACACTCGCGACACGCATGTCGACGAGCTCGCTATCGAACCCGTCTGGCAATTGTTCTTTGGCTGCACGATATGCATCACGCGCTGCGTCGAGCTCGTCATTAGAGAAGTGCACGTCACCTTTTAAGACCATGGCTTGCCAGCGATAACCGGCCGTTTCGATGCTTTGAATCGTTTCGAGGACCGCTTCATGATCGGCTAGTTCAAACTCAACTTTAGCTTTGCGCAGTGTGACCATGTCGCCAAGCGGCGTGCCTTCTGCCGCTTCAGATGCTCGCTTCAGTGCGTCTAAAGCTCTTTCGTAATCGGATGCGTCCACAGCGGCTTTAGCTTCGCGCATCAAAGTCAGCGTTAAGTAACTGGAATCGCCGTGCTCTTCCTCAAGTTCTTCGATTATCAAAGAAGTCGGTTCACCCAAAGCGGCAGCTTCCATATAAGATGTATAAAGGTCTGCAGCTGCTTGGGCTTGACCTGATTGATACGACTTAATGTAGTCCCAACCCACAACGCCGCCGATACCAACGACCAGGGCGGTTGCAACGGTTATGCCGTAGTCTTTCCAGAGCTTCTTTAGCCTATCGACCTGCTCTTCGTCTGTCAAAAAATCTGACACAAGCCGCTCTGCTGCGTGGAAATTAGTCGGAATTAAGCAGCGTAGCCGAAAGTTCGGCTAACGGTACCGTGATTTGCTCACGTTCGGCGCGCAACCACTTGATCGCGACGTGGTTGCAGGCTGCTTCTTGCGCGCCGATTATAAGAGCGTATTCGGCACCGCTGCGGTCTGCCATCTGCATTCGTGCTTTGACTTTCCCACCGCCAAGGTGTGAACGCACGGCGAGTTTGGTTTCAGAACGAAGTTGCTGCGAGACCTTATCCGCAAAGGCTTGTTCATCATCTGAGAGGGCGAGAATGTATGCGTCTGGTTGTGCTTTTGGCGTCTCGATTTCGAGTTGCTGCAACAACAAAGCAACGCGATCGATACCGATTGCAAAGCCAACGCCAGGACATGGGTTGCCACCAAGCAACTCGCATAGGCCGTCATATCGACCGCCGCCGCCTACTTGTTTTTGCGCTCCCAACAAATCGGTATTCCATTCAAATACGGCATGCGTGTAGTAGTCCAGGCCACGCACAAGTCGGGAATTGACTTGACCATGAATGTCGTGCCGTTCTAGCAGGTTGCGAAACTCTTTAAAGTGGTTCAACGAATGCTCATCAAGGAAGTCCTCCATGAGCGGTGCGTCTTGAAGAATTTCCTGGGTGCGCTGGTTTTTCGAGTCGAGAATCCGTAAGGGATTGAGATCGAGTCGGCGTTGGCTGTCTTCGTCCAACGCCTCTTTGTGAGGTCGCAGATATTCAACCAATGCATTGCGATAAGCGTGGCGGCTTTCCGCACTGCCAAGCGTATTGATTTCTAGGGTGATGGCGTGATCAATCTTCAACCGCTCCCATACATCCTGCACCAGACGTATGAACTCAGCGTCTATGTCC
Source organism: Gammaproteobacteria bacterium (assembly GCA_009841635.1). Taxonomy (GTDB): domain Bacteria; phylum Pseudomonadota; class Gammaproteobacteria; order Pseudomonadales; family Azotimanducaceae; genus Bin55. Next base: position 50,928 of record VXLJ01000046.1, on the reverse strand, counting down.
GGACCCTCGTAGCCAAATGCTTCCGCCCCAACCTGATAAAACTCGCGATATCGGCCTCGTTGCGGGCGTTCGCGACGAAACATTGAACCGGCGTACCACAGTTTCGGTTTGTTACCACGATAAAGGTTGCCATCGATGACTGCCCTTGCACAGGACGCAGTACCTTCAGGACGCAATGAAAGGGCGTCAGATTCTTCGATAATCGAGAACATTTCCTTGGATACGGCGTCGGTTGCTTCGCCTAAGCCTCTGCTGAACAGCGCCGTGTGCTCGATCACCGGCAGGCGAATGTACTCGTAGCCGTAACTGGACAGCACATCGCTGAATGCGCTCTCGACGAAGCCGATAGCGTTCACTTCGTCGCTCCGTAAATCCCGCATGCCTCTAACGAGAGGCACTACCTTTGGCATGACGCTTAAGGCAGCTCGAAATTTGCCACGCCACCGACGGTGTGCGGCGCTAGATCGACGTCAGCGCCATTGAACACCACGGAGGTTTTAGAGGCGTCGCCAACCTTTATGGAAAGCGGCGTAGCGCCTGCAAGTGTTATGACGTCGCCTGCCATGCCCATGCCGAAGTACATGCGAGTCTGATCGGCATCGTAGACCTCAAGCCAACTAGGGCCGGTAAATGTCAAAACAACCGAACCGGTCGCGGCGGGCAACGCTTCCTGCTGAGTTGGCTCGGTCGGCTGTGCTGCTTCGGCAACCTCAACCACATCGATGGCTTCGCTCAATATTGCCTCGTCTACCTCTGCCAAGTCGCCATCTTCGACTGCCGTTTCCTCAGATAGTTCCGCGTCCGGCGCAGCATCGAAAGCCTCGATAGCCGCACTTGCTTGCTCTTCGTGTGACTCGGGTTTGAGGTAATACGGCACCTCGCTAGCTTCACTCGTCTGTTGCGTCCGCGACATCACTAAGTCTGGCTCAACTTCGCCGCTCAATTCTTCATCGGGTGGCCAAACCCACCAAATCGCCACGCCGACCGCCGCAATCATGAGAAACACGAGCCCGTAAACGATCGCATCTGATCGATCTCGCAATCTTTCGGAAAGGCGACGTTGTTGGCGTACTTGGTAATTGATGTGGGGCAAACTATCGGCGATATCTTCTTTAGGGCGTGCGCGATCAAGTGCAAAGCGAGTTTCGGAGACATCTACACCTAGTAAACGAGCGTAGCTTCGAAAGTGGCCGTCTATGAAAAGCGCTTGTTGGCCGTTAAACGCGGCTAGATCGCCCTTTTCCATCGCCGTTACGAGCTCAGCTGTCAGTTTCAGCACATCTGCAGCTTGCTCGACTGTCATTTTCTCGAGCTCGCGAGCACGCCTCAACATAGCTCCTACAACCGCTGCTTCTTCACTTTGCGATGAAGCATTGGAAATGTGATCTAATCCGAACAGGACATCACCAGATTCCTCGTGACCTGGCGTCACCGTGTGATCGTCGGCGTCGGTGTTGTTTTCCGGCTTTCTATTAACGGCCATGATTCAAGTTGCCACTAACCAGCTAGCGATGTGGTTGGAATCGTCTCGACGGGTACAAAAATAGGATTCTCACCGCGCCGATAGCGTTCGGCGCGTTTCGTGCGATCGGCGACCCGCCCCACCAATTGCCCGCATGCTGCATCAATGTCGTCGCCGCGTGTCGTTCGCGTCATCGCCATGACGCCTCGATCCATGAGGATTTGCTGAAACGCTCTAATGCGTGATTCGCTAGGGCGTCGATAGCCACTACCTGGAAACGGATTGAACGGGATGAGATTCACTTTACAACGGAAATCCCTTAGCAAGCGCGCTAACTCACGCGCAAGCGTCGGCGAATCGTTTACGCCCCGAATCAACGCATACTCAAATGTGATGATTGCTTTGACATCTTGAGACGACAGATATTCACGGCAAGCTGCTAATAACGAGGCGATCGGGTACTTGCGATTAAGCGGCACCAACTCATTGCGGACTTCGTCATTAGGCGCATGCAACGATACGGCTAACGCGATGGTTGTGCGCCCGCACATGTCCAATATCGCGGGCACGACGCCAGCGGTACTGATCGTGACCCGTCGTCTTGACAAACCAAAGCCAAGGTCGTCTCTGAAAATCTGGGTCGCTTTCATCGCTGTATCGTAATTGAGCAAGGGTTCACCCATGCCCATGAAAACGATGTTTGAGATGCGGTCGTCTGGGCGATGTTCCTGCAACCAAAGCGCGGCTTGCACAGCTTGGCCAACAATCTCACCAACCGACAAATTGCCGTTAAAGCCCTGTTTACCGGTCGCGCAAAACGTGCAATCAAGCACACACCCTAGCTGCGACGAAATGCATAACGTTTGTCGATGACGGTCTGGTATGAGAACCGTCTCAATATGGTCGCCAGAGAAAGCCTGCATGAGCCATTTGACCGTGCCGTCGCGCGACTCGTGCACCGACAAAATTTCAGGAACTCGTATCTCGAAGCGCTCGGCAAGCTCAACGCGCAACGCCGCTGACATATTGGAATACGCATCGAACTTGAGCTGCAGCTTGTGATATATCCACTGCATTAGTTGCGTCGCGCGAAAGCTCTTGTGCCCATGCGCGACGAAATAGTCGACTAAATTCTCTCTAGTCTGATCTAGAACGTTTTCGCGCGCCACGATGCCTCAACGATCGTATAGCTGGTCTGGCGCAAAGAAGTATGCAATTTCTCGTGCCGCAGATGCAGTGGAATCGCTGCCATGGACCGCATTGGCATCGACAGTCGCCGCGTAATCCGCGCGAATGGTGCCAGGCGCTGCTTCCTGTGGGTTGGTTGCGCCCATCAAGTCGCGGTTTTTTTGGACGGCGTTCTCACCTTCCAACACCTGCACGCATATAGGTCCAGACGTCATATAGTCCATTAAAGGATCGAAGAAACTCTTGCCGACGTGCTCAACATAAAACCCTTCCGCCTGCGCTCGCGTTAAGCGGAGCATTTTCAGCGCAACGATCTTTAGACCTGCGCCTTCAAAGCGAGCATATATCTCGCCAATCACATTTTTCGCAACAGCGTCGGGTTTTACGATGGAGAGCGTACGTTCAGTTGGCATGGTTCGTGCTATGAGATAGAAAGATGCGTGTTAGTTCTAGACGCGTTGACAAAGTAAGTCGAGAGATTGCTCGCGCCGGCAGAAAATTATCTACCGCTAAACTAGTACCGTGTTCGTTTAGACCTCATTAGATCGACGCTGCTACGTCGCGTTGCGCGCGTAAGGTTTGCACGACGTCGGCGACGCGCATACCTACAAAATCGATCTCTTCTTCGGTCGTGAAACGACCCACCGTAAAACGCAACGAAGCAGCCGCCAAACTATCCTCGACGCCAATCGCGCGCAAAACATAGGACGGCTCTACGGTGGCCGATGTGCAAGCAGAACCAGAGGACACTGCGACGTCGTCCAAAGCCATGAGCAAAGCTTCGCCATCCACGCCGCTAAAACCAACATTTATTAAGCCAGGAATGCGATGTGTTTCCGAACCATTGAGCGATACATTCGGTATTTGTTTCAAATGCGACCACAAGCGTTCTCGCAGCTGCAATAACCGAGGTGCTTCGCGATCTAGTTCATCTGAACAAATGCTTGCGGCGACACCTATCCCAACGATCTGGTGGGTAGCCAATGTCCCGGATCGCATACCACGTTCGTGTCCCCCGCCATGGATGATCGCCTTGAGTGGGATATTGCCTGAGCGACGCACATACAGTGCGCCGATCCCTTTCGGGCCGTAAATCTTGTGCCCAGAAATACTGAGCATGTCGATGTTCATCGCACCAACATCAAGCGGTACCTTGCCGACACTTTGAGCGGCATCGACATGCAGAAACACTTGATTTTCACGACATATACGGCCAATTTCGCCAATGTCATTAACTACGCCAATTTCGTTATTGACATGCATCACCGACACCACGAAGGTGTCATCTTCAAGCGCGGCTGCCACGGCTGACGGCTGCACCAGCCCAGCCGCATCAGGCACTACGTACGTCACTCGAAAACCTTTGCTTTCCAAGTACTTACAGGTGTCCAGCACAGCCTTGTGTTCGTAACTGCTGGTCACGATATGGCCGGCACCGTAGTGATCCGCTAAACCTTTCAACGCTAGGTTGTCCGATTCGGTAGCGCCCGATGTCCAAACGATCTCAAGCGGATCGGCGTGAAGCAACTCCGCAAGTTGCACACGGGCGTTTTCAACGTGCTCTTCAGCTTCCCAGCCAAATACGTGAGATGACGAGGCTGGATTGCCAAAATCACCGTCGAACATGAGACATTTACTCATGCGATGGGCTACCCGTGGGTCAACAGGTGTCGTCGCGGCGTAATCGAGATAGACCGCGCGGACGCGCGGAGAACTGACATTCAAATTAGCGGTGCCGCAATAAAACTGCGGGTGAGATTGCTATTCAACTTCAATTTTAGGACGGGCAGTGCATTAGGCATGGCTCGACGTTTGCATTCATCGCCGCGTCGTATACCAGTCACTTTAACTTTTAAGGCGCTGTTCCACATGCGTAAATACACCACGCAGTATTTGGACTTCAGTTTCGTCAAGCTCGATGCGACTAAACATCCGTTGCAAACGCGTAAATGCAGTACGAGGTGCGCCAGGATCAAAAAAACCGATTTTGTGCAACATCCGATCCAGATGGTCGTACATGGCAACCACTTCCGCATTGGTTGCATGTGCTCGATCCCATGCGCTCCTGACCTGAACTTGCCCTCTAGCCTTGAAAAGTTCATACGCGACCAATTGCACGGCCATGGCAAGATTGAGCGAGCCGTATATCGACGATGACGGAATTCGGACATGGACGTTGCACTGCGCCAACTCATCGTTCGCCAACCCATTGTTCTCGCGACCGAACAATATCGCGAGGGGTTTTGCAGCTTCAGGCATGCTTGCGACATCCTGCGCAAAATCTGCAACATCTTTCACGGTCCATGGGATATGTCGGTCACGAACGCTTGTTCCAGCGACGAAGGCGCAGTCGCCAATGGCATCATTCAAGCTAGCGTGTACTTGCGCTGACGCCACGACATCCAAGGCCCCCGCAGCGCGCCAATCAGCTTGTGGATCTGGAAAGCGCAGCGGATTCACCAGGTGCAAGGAAGCCAAATCCATGGTCTTCATAGCACGCGCCGCGGCCCCGATATTGCCGGGGTGCGATGGCTCGACAAGCACAATGCGAATTTCCATGGTTTTGCTCCGTTCGGTAGTTAGGTCATAACCACCACTAGAATTTTGAAATGCACCCAATCCTGAGATTTGCGACCCAAGTGGTTCGCAATGCTGGCCACGAAGTCATGGTGCGCGCCGCGCAAGCGCCTGCGTCCCGCGCTGCGTCGACTGCTCAACAGGAGTATTTTCGGCGAACGCACGATCGGTTTATGCGATCCATCACAAGGTTAATACAGCGTTCATATCCTGAACACGAGGTGTGCGAATTCAATGCCTTTAGCGGCTCTTCAGCTGCAGAAACCCGTTGGTTCATCGAACCCATCGATGGTCGCTTGAACTTCATGCGACGCGTGGATCAATTTTGTTCGATGATTGCAATCACGCATCAAAATCGCCTGCGCTATGGTTTGATTGTCGATCACTTCCGTGATGGCAACTATCACGCAACGCTAGATGAAGGCTGCTTTAGCAATGATGGGCGCATGCGGACCAGCGATACCAGGTCGCTTCAAAGCGCGGTGGTGGCGTGCGACGACCAACTTCATCTTTCTGCGTATAAAGAACTCCCAGTTGCCGAACGCATCAGCGGGTGTTTAGGCATCGACATCGCCAATACTGCAAGCGGTCGATTTGATGCAGTATGCGTAAGTGCAGTGTCCGAGGGCCACTTTCAGTTAGCGCGCCTCTTCAATCGCGAGGCAGGCGGATTTGCGACGGCGCTAGATGGTGGCGAGTACGTGCAGTCCGATCAAGGACTCGTCGCTGGCAACACCTTCGTGCAACGCAAAATCGTGAGTGTCCTTGCCAAACACGCGGCTAAAGGTCAGTCAGTGACCGCCGCACAAACTGCAGGCTAACTTGACTAGACGGTCGACCCTTCGCCCTCTTTGACGGGCAATTTCAGATCTTCGCTCGTGACGTTTAGCATGAGCAATAGGTTCGCCGCAACATAAATAGACGAATATGTGCCGATAACGACACCAATCGTCAAGGCCGTTGCGAATCCCGCGATCTGCTCGCCGCCTGCGATGAGCAATGCCAGCAATACCAGCAACGTTGTTAAAGACGTCACCAAGGTTCGACCGAGCATTTGGTTCAGTGAGCGATTGATGATGTCAATGGCATTGCGATTGCGCACCGTCCGAAAGTTCTCACGAATGCGGTCCGACACAACGATGGTGTCATTCAGGGAATAGCCAATCACGGCGAGCAATGCCGCTAATTCCGGTAGATTGAACGTCCAGCCGAACATACAGAACAACCCCACGACAATAACCACGTCATGCATTAGCGCAGCAACGGCACCAATAGCGAACTTACCCGTGAAGCGGAACATGATGTAAACCAGCACTAAGCCAAGCGCCACCAAGAGCGCAAGACCACCATCTTCGGTCAGTTCTTCGCCGACGGTTGGTCCAACAAATTCCGATCGCCGTAAATCAACGGAACCGATGCTTTGGACTAGAGCCTCTTGGATGCGATCGCCAACGGTGGATTGATCGACACCTGGGACTGGCGGTACGCGAATCTGCACCTCCGTTTCGCTGCCAGTACTCTGAACAAGCGCATTGCCAAAACCTTCGGTAGCTAGCAGATTGCGCACATTCACCGTGTCTACGGGTCGTTCAAACGCGAGTTCAACAAGCACCCCACCAGTGAAATCCAACCCGCGATTGATACCCAGCCATATGAACGCGACCACCGACGCAATCAACAGCAAGCCAGACATTGCAGTGGCGATATGGCGATGCGCCATGAAGTCGATCGTGAAGTTCATATCCAGACCTTGCGCACTGCGCGATTGCCGTAAACGAGGTGCACTAATCCCCGTGACACAAAGATGGATGTGAACATAGAGGTGACAATGCCAATGGACAGCGTCACCGCGAATCCCGCTACTGGACCGCTACCAATCGCCAATAAGATCAAAGCAACGAACAGCGTTGTGATGTTGGCATCCAAGATGGTCACAAAAGCGCGGTCGTAGCCATTCTTGATCGCGACTGCGGGCGCGGAACGTTTTAGCTCCTCCCGAATCCTCGAAAAGATCAGAACATTGGCGTCGACGGCCATACCTACCGTGAGCACGATCCCAGCAATCCCAGGCAACGTAAGCGTCGCACCAAGCGCAGACAACAACGCGACAAGCACGATCATGTTCATGGTCAAACAAATGTCTGCGATCAACCCGAATATCTTGTAGTAGCTGACCATGAATACCAGCACGAGAACCAAACCGACCACTACCGCGAGCATGCCGCGGTCGATGTTCTCTTCTCCCAGCGACGCACCAATCGTGCGCTCTTCGACGAAGTACATGGGCGCGGCGAGCGCACCGGCACGCAGCAACAACGCTAGCTCGCGCGCCTCGCGGACTGTGATGCCAGTGATTCGTGATCGATAGGACAGCGCGCCCTGAATCGTCGCCACGCTGATAACCCTACGGGTGGTTTCGATTTTGGTGCTTTCAACCCGCTCGCCATCGACATAGTCAGTTACGACCACAGGTCGCTGTTCGATAAAGATGATGCCCATGCGACGACCTATGTTCGGCGCAGTCGCGTCATTGATCAGTTGCCCGCCGATGCCGTCGAATTCCATGTTCACTTGTGGTGCGGACGTTTCCGGATCGCGACCCTGCTGCGCATTCACCACATGGTCGCCAGACACAATGACTTCTTTTAGCAAGCGCACGTCAATACCTTCGTACGGCATCACTTCGATCTGTGACGGGCGGTCGTTCGAATTTGCTTCAAGTCGAAACTCCAGCGTGGCGAATTTATCGAGAATGCGCTTGGCTTCTGAACTGTCTTGTACGCCAGGTAATTCGATGACGATTCGCGAGCTGCCAAGCCGCTGCACCAGCGGTTCGGCCACCCCTAATTCATTCACACGGTTGCGTAAACCCGTGAGGTTTTGCTCAATGGCCGCGTCTTCGATTTCCCGAAGACGTTCTTCTGTGAGCGTGATTTGGACCCCTGGTGCCCCTTGAATCTCCATCTCTTCTAAGAGGTAATACGGTGGGCCGTAGGTTTCCGTTAGCTCGATCATGGCGTCATCGCGACGACTGGCGTCAACGAAGCCAATTTGCACTGCGCCGTCGACAATAAACTCATCCCCAGGGAGATAGCGGATATTGGCGTCGCGCAGCTGCGATGTCGCCTTTTCGACTTCATCCGTCAGTTGCTTATCGAGCGCGCTCTGCATATCGACTTGCAACACGAAATGGATGCCGCCAGCCAAATCCAAGCCGAGGGTCATCGGTTTTGAACCAATATCCCGCAGCCAATTGGGCGTGGTCGGTGCAAGATTAAGCGCGATGATGAATTGCCGCTCCATCCCCACCGGATTCAGGCGGGTTTCGAGCAGATCTTTGGCACGAATCTGATCGCTTTCCGATTCAAGATGGATCTGAATCCGTCGATCTTCCTCGGTAGCCGTACCTTTTTCGATGACGGTCGCCATCTTTACGGGAATACCGGCATCTTCCAGCAAGTTAGTTAACTGCGAAGCGGATTTCTGCCCTAGCGAAGCCGTTGAGTTATCGATGCCGATCTGAATAGCGTGATCAGGCGGGTACAAGTTAGGCAACGCATACAGCACGCCTAACACGAGAATCAATAGCGCAAGGATGTATCGCCACAGACTGTAGCGATACGGCTGATCCGTTGGCGTCCTCGTACCAAAGAGATTCTGGCCGAAAACGCTGTTGTCTGGCATTTAGCCTTTCTTGTTGGATTCGATCTGCGCAGGCAAACCGCTTAGCGTGCCTTTAGGAAGCGTTGCACCGATGGAACCCTTCTGAATTCGCAATTCGACTTTGTCTGCGACTTTTACAAATACCCAGTCGTCTTCAACCGAAGCGATTTCACCCATGATGCCGCCAATGCTCACAACTTCGTCCCCGGCCGACAAGCTGGCCATCAGCGCTTGCTGTTCCTTGCGGCGCTTGCTCTGTGGGCGAAAGATGAGAAAGTAGAAGATCGCAATCATCGCGACCAAAAAAATGATGAGCGACCAGTCCACTAGGAACCTCCTTGAGCGACAGTCGATGAATGGGTTATGACCTTAGGCCAATACGGTTGGCATCGGCAAATCTCGCCAGCAAATCAGCTGCGTATGCCGCGAGCGCGTTCGTTGCAATGCGCTCCCGCAACGAACCCATCAAATCGTGATAGAAGCGTAAATTATGAATGCTCATTAATGTGCAGCCGAGCATTTCGTGGCAACGATCAAGATGGTGCAGATATGCGCGGCTAAAGTTTTGACACGTATAGCAGCTACATTGTTCGTCCAAAGGCGCGTCGTCCGTCTTGAATTTAGCGTTGCGAATACGTATGACACCGTCCCACGTAAAAAGGTGACCGTTTCGCGCATTCCGCGTAGGCATGACACAATCAAACATGTCAATGCCTAAGCACACACCTTTGACCAAATCGGTAGGCGTTCCGACGCCCATCAGATAACGCGGTTTGTTACGTGGCATTTGCGGTAACAAAGCTTCGAGTACGGCATCCATCGCTTCTAGCTCTTCACCCACAGACAACCCGCCGATCGCCAGTCCGGCGAAGCCGATCTCCTCAAGTTTGGTAAGACTTTGCGTACGTAAATCGTCGTACAAACTACCTTGCACGATGCCAAATAACGTCCCATTGCCAACATAGTTGGTTTTCGATTCCGCAGCCCAATGCATGGATCGCTCCATGGATGCTTGCGCCTCTCGATGTGTTGCTGGATGCGAGGTGCACTCGTCGAACGCCATGACAATATCGGAATTCAGCGCGGCTTGCACACGCATCGAAATGGCTGGATTCATGCGAATGCGATCGCCATTGATTGGCGATTTGAAAGTGACGCCGGTATCGTCGACATTCGTGTTGTCCCGCAAACTAAAAACCTGAAACCCACCCGAATCCGTGAGAATTGGGCGATTCCAATGCATGAATGCGTGCAGACCACCTAGCTCTTGCACGGTCTCTGCACCTGGCCGCAGCATGAGATGAAAGGCGTTGCCTAGCAGGATTCGCGTACCGACATCTTGCAGCTGTTGTGGTGTGAGCGCCTTTACGGAACCGTAAGTTCCGCACGGCATAAAAACAGGAGTCTCAACGACACCATGATTTAGCGTCAGCTCACCAGTCCGAGCGCTACCGGACTCAGCCAAGACCTTAAACACCGTCGCGCTCCATATACATGGCGTCGCCATAACTGAAAAAGCGATAGCCCATTTTTACCGCTTCTCGATACGCCGCAAACATGCGTTCGCGCCCGCGAAACGCTGAGACCAGCATCAAAAGCGTAGATTCAGGTAAATGGAAATTAGTAATCAAGGCGTCGACGACTTGAAATTTGAAGCCTGGGGTAATGAAAAGTTCACTTTCACCGGCCAATTCACCAGTTTCCGCCCAAGTTTCCAACGTCCGTACAACGGTGGTCCCGACCGCGACGACTCGACCCGATCGATTGTGCAGTCGCTGCGCCGTGTGCTGTGGTATTTCATAGCGTTCTAGATGCATGACATGTTTCGAGAGCTCCTCTTCGCGAACTGGCAAAAACGTGCCTGCGCCGACGTGCAACGTCAAGCGCGCGATTTGAACACCTTTCGCAACGATCGCGTCTAGCAGCGCGTGATCAAAATGCAAACCAGCGGTAGGAGCCGCCACCGAGCCTGGGTGTTGCGCGTAGACGGTTTGATAGCGTTCCTCGTCGCTGTCCAGAACATGGCGCCGTATGTAAGGTGGCAACGGGACGGCGCCGAACTCCTCTAAAAACTCCAATACTGGACTATCAAATCGCAGGCGATAGAAATCGCCTTCACGAGAACAAACCGTAATCACGCGGTCCCGGATGCGTAACTCTCGAGCGGGTCTGAGGGCTTTCGAGACACGAACCTGACAAAGCGCTTCATGCTCTGACACGACCCTTTCAATGAGTATTTCTGCGTTACCCCCAGAATCCTTTGCTGCGCGAATGCGTGCTTTAAGCACCTTCGTGTCGTTAAGCACCACAAGGTCATTAGGCTGTAAATACTCGAGCACATCGGGAAACTGACGATGCTTGACACCGTGTTCATGCACGACCATAAGGCGACTCGCTCGCCTCGAATCTAATGGCTCATGCGCAATCAGCTGCGGCGGCAATTCGTAGTGGAAGTCAGACTTGGTTAACACAACAAATGACACTATTGAGCAATAACATTGCTGCTCTTAGCAACATCTAGCAAACATGCCGCAATCAACACTGCCTACTCGTACGATTCGGTTAATTCTCATTGTTCTCGCGCTTTGCAGCGGCGTCGTTTACATCGCACAAACCATAGAAGAATCCCGCGAGCGGTGGGAAGAGACCATCAAAGGGTTTGAGTCGGCCGATCAAGCAAACCCACCACCGCAAAACGCGATATTGTTTGTTGGCAGTTCAAGCATTGTGTTCTGGCGCTCGCTAGCAGCGGATATGGCGCCGCTCACCGTGATCAATCGAGGTTTCGGTGGCTCTCAAATGTTCGAACTCAATATGTATCGCGATCGCATTGTTACACCTTACAAGCCACGAGCAGTGTTAGTGTATGAAGGCGACAATGATGTGGCAGCTGGCAAACAAGCTCACGAGATTCTTGCTGAATATGAAGATTTTGTGGCGCACCTTCAAGCAAAGCTCCCAGCTACCGACGTTTATTTCATTGCAGTGAAACCATCTATTCGGCGTGCTCATCTCTGGTCGACCATGATGGAAGTGAACCAAGGTCTCCAAGCAATCGCAAATACACATGAACACGTGCGTTTTCTGGATACCGCGACACCGATGCTGCAAAACGATGGCACTGTAAATCCCGCGTTGCTAGTCAGCGACGAGCTACATATGAACGCAGCGGGTTATGACGTTTGGACGAGCGTTTTACGACCAGTGCTCATGAAGGCGTACGGCGAAAGTATGCCGGAGTAAGTTGGTGCCTGAGGAGAGACTTGAACTCTCACGGTGTTGCCACCACTAGATTTTGAATCTAGCGCGTATACCAATTTCGCCACTCAGGCACGAAACGCGATTATCGCACAGGTATAAGTCGTTGGCACGCGTCGTATTGATTTTTTCAATGTAAATCACGATAGCAAGGCATCGCGCAACGCAATCTTAAGCGATTTTCCGAAAGACGTCGCTATTCACGGTAAAACAATTCCAAGCTTGTGTCTTCTTCGTCTTGGCGTCGTCAGCGAATTCTCGCGCGAGCACCCATAACGTGTGAATCGCGCCATCCTCAGTTAGCCGACCGCTGAAATTTACAAGTGAGTGAATGGTGCCAAAGTCGACAACAAAGCCAATCAACTCGTCATTGATTGTTCCTTGAACCGGATACTTCTGATCTTCCGCAGCGCGACCTTTCTTCGATTCGAACGATCCTTCGAACTGTGTTGCGTCAATACAGTTGATCGTTAACTGTGAACCGTTTTGGTTCTCCCAAACGCCTATCCATTCCATTTCGCTAACTCCTCACGATACAACTCATAGGTGCGATCATCAAAAACGACGAAGCGTACGCGATCAATTTTTGCGTGTGCATAAATTTCTCTCACTGCAACCTGAACGGCGAGATGCGGCGGATAACCGTAAACGCCAGTGGAAATAGCTGGGAATGAAATCGAATGCAACCCATGCTGGCACGCTAGCTCGAGGCAGGTTTGATAGCATCTAGCTAATAAAGCTTCTTCGCCAATGGCACCCCCATGCCAGACCGGACCGACTGTATGGATGATGTAACCACACCTGAGATTGAACCCCTCGGTTATCACCGCGTCCCCTGTCTCGCACCCACCGAACTTTTTAAAGCGTCTTGAAGTTCGATTCCTGCGCCAGCGTGAATCGCGCCATTTACGCCTGAGCCCGGCATTAAGTCACCGTTGGCCGCATTTACGATGGCATCAGTGTCTTGCTCAGAAATGTCCGCGCAGACGAGTTCTACTCTCATGAAAATACAACAACGTTAGCCATAGCTTCCACGTTTTAGTAGTGGATTTGCTTGGTACACAACCTACATCGCTCTAGTGGTGTTGCTAGCTATCAAAAGTTTGAGTTGTGAACAGGATTCTTCTATTTCAAAATCACAAGGAGTTTGCCAACCGCTGACCACGCACCTTACGTCAAAAGTACAGCTGGCGTTCAGCATTCCACTGCTATCTACGATATGGGAATTCCCTTGCGGTTTCTTTAATCAAACTCTTTACGAGCCTGTTTGATGTCGTCCAAATCATGCCATCCATTGACGTATCGTAACTCCAAAGACGTACGCCAGAGTCTCTTTCATATATGGCGAAGCTCGCAACTGCACGTTCGGTCGCGCCAGTACCAATTAACAGCGTGGTTGCGACTGCTGTGGCCATGCCAAGCGGTTTGCTCAACTCAAGGTTTACAACAATAACTGAATCGACCTCAAGTAATTCGCATAACTCTGGTTTCGTTAACAAATGAAGCGTTTCATATGCATCATGATTATTGCTCTTCGCTTCTAAAAGTTCGTTAATCTGAGCGACATCTTTGAATTCAACGGTGTACTTGCCACGTCTTTGATTGCGTAAATACCGGTCATGCAGCTGTTTCTGAAACTCAAAACCTCGCTCTTTTTGCATATTTTCAATATCATTGACCGTTACGTCACCCAGTCGTTTCGAATCAATCTTGACCAGAAATGGTAAGACCGCCACCTTTTTATGCGTCTGCTTAAATTGAGCAAAATCAGGATCTATATAGGCTGAGGAACACCCCGTTAAAAACGGGAATACCGCGAAAATCAGTATTAGATAAGTAAAACGATTGCTAAGTAACGTCACAACCACAAAACCGTAAACGATATCTGAATGATTGTAGCCACTTTAGTTTCTGCAAACCACGCATGACCAATTTACAATGATCTTTTGCTCACTGTTCGCGTATGCTGTATTTACCCTGTGAGCCAATATTCACAATTGACGAACCAATTTGCGAGCAACCGCTTCATTGTTAGACGAGTCAGTTGGTGAGCCGCATTGTCATTAAGGGAAAGCAACCGAACTATTTCGTTAAAATGGTCAAAATCCATGTTCTGAATTTTCACACACTTATATACAAATCAATATATACTTTTTTTGGAATTCCATAATTTATGTTACCAATCTTCGTTCATATATTGAGCTTTAAAAATAAAATGGGAAGCGTTACAATGATTTTTAGAGGATTGAAATGAAGTTCTAGTTTGTTTTAACTTTGTATGTAAATCCGTTCACTTACGAATGGCTTTTTTTGATGGATCTGCCGGCGTTTCACGACATCCTTATCTATTTATATAGAAAAATCGAAGATTATTCTAAGGAAATATACTCAACGAGGTTCTCTTTTCGGTGTTACGACTCTATGGCGTATCGACAATGCTAATCTCAAACATGATTTTATCGTATGTTGCTTTTTACGGAGTATTAATAAAAGAGTAGACGCTTTATATTTGAATTTTTAAGGTGAGGCATGGACTCTGGAAAAAGGCTCGCTTTACCGTATTGGGTGTTTGTTCATCCAACTTTGAATGAAATCTGACGCCATTGCAGTTCCCATCAAATTCGTTCTTCAACTCGTCTTAGAGCTCCTCGAGTGATACAAACTCGCGTCCATGAGTGTGCTCTTTTTTCGAGGTCGCAGACCAGGAGTTGGCGTGGCTGCGCGGCTTCGGATTGACGTTGCATCCGATCCAGGATGCCATGCGGGATTTTTTTCGAGACCGTGGACTTCCAGCGCTGCTTAGGTCACGGTTCGTACAGGCCCAACTGTCGCATCAGACCAGAGTCGCGCTGCCGCCCGATGTTTGGATTTCACAGCTAATCCCATACGCGATCCTGTTCACTTTTTCCGTCCCGCGACAATCCGCATGCAAGGTGGGATCTTTTTGCTGTAACACACGCACCGGGAGGCGCACGCGTTCCTGCTGCCAATAGGCATAGCGAAACGAGTACTTCACTTGCAACGCACGACGTATGGCCACCACGGTGAAGCACTTCAAGACCTGATTCGCCTGCGTCATCGCGTACACTTCGGGAGTTTGCCGCATCGTCCTTAGTGATGCTTCCCGAACCAGGCCGCTGCCTTTTCCTCGGTTGCTTTCTTCTCCCGCTGTGCGCGAACCTCCTGACGCAAGCGTTTCAATGCCAGGTCCACGGACCCATCGCCTAAAATCTCGTCGGAGCCGCTTGAAACCACTTCAAAATTGTCTGATAAGTCGGCTCGAATCCGATGCTAAATCCGACGCGCTACGTCCTTTTCGATACTCCTCAACGACTTGTGCGCGAAGCGCTTGCGAATACTCTTTTATGATGTGTTTTCCTTATACGAACTATCATAAATTTGTCCACATTTGCGGTCACATGCCAACCATGATTTCCACTTTGCTGCCAAAAGAATAGAAATTGGCTCAGCATTTCAATCAAAAGGGTTTTGATCCAATCAAAGCGGAATACGCTCGACTTAATTGCGAAGCATGGATCAAGGCTAACGACATATTAAAAGAAGGTAGAACCCGTGGAAAAAGTGACTTGCCAGGCGCAGACGAAACTCAACCTGATAGCATCTACCAAAAAATAATCGATTTTGTAGGACAACGTGCGCGTGACTGCAGGGAAGATGTTATTAGTTATGTGCAACGTCAATGTGCAAGTATGACTGATCTAACGAGTGACTGGGAGAATGAGAATCCAGAGATAACACTCGAAGCGCGAATACAAAAGGAATGCGGAGATTTAGATTCGATTGCTAAGAGAGATTTAGAGTTTGCGGGTAATAAGCGAGGAGCGAAACACCAAGCGGAAGAAGCACTCAATGAGTTTAAGCAAGAAAACGATTTAAAGCGAGTCGCCGAGTACCCGGACAATGAATATGCGCATTGGATGTGGGTACCAGTTGCTGCGATCGCAGAGAGTTTTATCGGAGCTAACCTTCTAGGTAGCGTATCGCGAGGTGGTACGATCGAAGGGTGGACAGTCGCCGCTGTGCTCACAATTGTGAATATCCTATTCGGTATCGGTGCCGGGCAGAGTTGCCGATTTATGAATCACGCGAGAGTTTTAGTCAAAAGCATCAACGTTCTGATGTTGGCGTTGGTCGTGGTACTTGCATTGTTATGGAATACCGTAGCAGGTCATGTTAGAGACGCGTATGTATTAGCAGAGGCTTCAGGTAATCTGGACTCGATTGATAGTGCTTTCGCAAACGCATTCGCCATTTTGGTTGCTAGTCCGATACCGTGGGACAGTTTGCAATCTGCTGGGCTAGTTTTCGTTGGCATCGCAGTATTTATGCTGACGGGATATAAGTCATTCACAAGTGATGATCGCATTCCTGGGTATGGGAAACTGCACCGACATGTCGAAAAACTTACGGCAGAATATGAAACTGTTCGAGAAGAATGCTTAGATCAACTCAAGACGAAGCATGACGAAATACACTTGGTTATTGAGGAGTTCAAGGACCGTCATACCGCAGACAAAGCAAGTTGGCAGAACATTCGCGATGATGTAACTACTGTTCTCGAGGAATATGAAGTGAATTTGAGCCAATATAACCTCGATCTAGCATATCTACTCGCGGCCTATCGCGATGCAAACTTAGCTGCACGAACTTCGCCACGACCGCCTTTTTTCAATAGTCCGCAAGCCGTGGATCACGAAGTTACGCATAGACCAGAGATCGAGATTCCAGATCCATTTCAATGGGGTGATATACAGCATATTGCACAGCAGGGATTCTCTAAACTCGAACACGAGTACGCTGTGTTGCGTAATCGATTTGAAGCAATAGATTTAGATGTAGAGAAAGAAGAAACGAATCTCCTATGAGTGCGAGAGACCGAATGGCGCAAAAGGTGAAGTCGCAACGTCGATCTCTTTTGCTGCCACTAGGCGCAGGCGCCGTACTCCTATCTGGCGTAATCGCTTTTTACTCGATCGGAGTCAAGCCTGTCGAAATTGATGAACGAGGCTGTCCTAAACAATCTGGACCTGTCGGATTCACTGTGTTGCTAATCGATACAAGCGATACCTTCTCGCCAAAACATCAAGAGATGTTGAGCGGTTTTTTTGACGACGCATTAGTCCACCAAGGCGCGATGCCTATAGGGCCTGAAGAGTTGCTGGTCGTGTATCAGCTAACTGAAGATCCGGGTAAAACGAACTTGCTTTTAGAAGTGTGTCGACCAACGAAGGACCTAGGTGATCTCACATGGCGAGACGGTATCCATAAGGGACGGAGTATCGCCGAGCGTGACTGGCGGGAATTTGATGAGAAATTTGACAACCCAATCAAAAGCAACATTGTTCAGGGGCAGGCTACATCGCCATTGCTAGAGACAATAGGAGTACTTGCGGCGCGACACGCACCCGGAAAGCTCGGCGACCAATCGCGAAGACTTCACTTTATTCTCTTTTCTGATTTACTTCAGCACTCAAAAAGGTTGTCTCACTTCAGAGACTATCCTGTTGTTGCAGACCTACGGCAGAGCCATCGCGACCTTATGGCAGACCTGGAAGGGACAGATGTGAGTCTATATAGGCTTGAACGACCGAAGTATCAGGTTTACCAAACGGCAGACCACTATTACTGGTGGACAGAGTATGTCGAAAATGCAGGTGGAAAAATACGCTTTCAAGATTCCATCTGAGAAAGTGTGACAAGTTTCTATATCGTCATGGACTTCGATCGAATGCCGCAATACAGTCATGTCACTGACCATTTTGGTGAGTTGGGAAGTGCCCGCTAGTTCAAGAAGTCAAAGTAATTCATCAGGGGCCTCACACGCACTCTCGTTTTTCGTAGTGCTAAGCGTCGGAGGGCTATGTATTTGGTTCGCTAAATCCTCATTCACCAATCCATGGATTCCAGCGCTTACTGCGGGTTCCTTCGTTCTTGTTTTAATGTTCTATTACGTTTTTAACAAGGAAGACGCCAGAGAGGAAGAAGGAGACAACATTTATTACCTCGGGTTGTTGTTCACGCTTTTATCATTGATTTTCGCTTTAGTCGAGATTTTTGGCGCTAAGTCTGTTATCACTACAAGCGTACAAGTGCGAGAGCTACTTGAGAATTTCGGTATCGCGCTTACTTCTACCGTTGTTGGGATTCTCGGTAGGATTGTAGTTCAGAATTGGCAGTCCTCATTGCCAGCCTGGTTTCCGTTTCGTGCGTCATTGGATTCAAGCAGCTCGGACGATAGATCGTACTCAATTAAATCAGACAATAGATCGTATTTAACCAGCTCAGATGATAGATCGGATTCAATCAGCTCGGACGATAAATCGGTTCCATCGGTTTACACATCGGAATATCAAGACCAATACCCTACTAACGATGATCTCGCGATTGCGCCTTCTGACAACGCTAGCGTTGCAGAACTCCAAAGCTTCAATCGACACATTCTCGGTAGGATCGCGAGAGATTTAACTCAAGGAGCTAATGCGCTGGCACGATTTCACAGGATTGTGCGAAGTCATGCGAGTGTTATTGAGCAAGACCTCGATGATCACAGCAAGAAACTCAAGGACGATAGCATCGCATTTAGTACCTCATTGAACGAAAACGTTGACTCATTTGTAGAAAAACTCAACGCAGCTGCGAAGGAAACTCTTGACACTTTAGTCTCACGACACAATGGTTTACTTACAGTTGCAGAGGAACTTCAAGAAAAGACTAGCGTTTCTGCGGATCGCCTGATTAGAGACACCGAAACGAAATTAGAGTCGTTTCAGAATGCGATTCAGAAATCGAGCAATGAAGCCCTCGACGGCCTTAAAGTAAACTCCGATGTGCTTCGCGACCAAATTCGTTACTTAGCTAATACGTTAGCTCCAACATTGACACAAATCAACGCTGAAATCAATGTGTTTGCAGATAGGCTCAAAGGGATAAACGAGTTGTATTTGTCCTTTGGCGACGGTTGGAAGACGGCGAGTGAGCAGAATGCGAGAGCTAGAGTCGAATTAGAAAAGTTCAACAGGGAAATCGAGTTAGCTCGAGGAGGAATCACTTCTCTGATCGAAATTCTCGAGTCGATGAGAGAAATTGGTGAAAAAATGCAAGCCAGATCGGATCTTGAGAATTCTGCGAAAGCAGTTCAGGACATTGGGGAATCGATGAGGTTACTTGTGGCTGAATCCGTTTCTGCTAACGACCGTGCAAAAGATGTGATGAGTGTATTTGAGGAATTTAGAGGTATCGTCGAAGTTACCCGAGCAGAGGTCAACAAGAGTCTAGAATCGCTTCAAGATCTTTCTGCCGCCGCCAGGCATCAGATTGAAGTTTTGGCTACGGAAAAGCCCTCTGGTTCTTGGTATCGTCGCGTATTTCATAAAAAGCGAAAATGAGGACTTACCGTCAAGGTACCGTACTAGGTCTCACGGTCGCGGAAATCTTCCTTCTCCTAGTTTTTCTATTGTTATTTGCACTTCTCCTTCGACAGATATTGCAGGAGGAAGAGGAAGTTAAAGCAGCTGAGTCTTCTAAGTCTTCCTCGCCAGTGATCTGGAAAAGACCCGATAGAGTAGAAACTCTAGTAGAAGCGCGGGTCGAACTAGCCAAGGCTGAACAAGCCGTAGCGGCATTAGAGCTGCAACGAAATCAAACCGCATCGTTGCTGGCTCGCGCGGAACAATTGGCTTTGCGCGAGCAAACGTTACGGCGTAAAGGTGAAAACCCACCTTGTTGGTACCAAATTGTGTCTGATGGTAAAGGTGGCACACGAGAGAAACCAAGTTATGCATTTAGTATCGCGATTTACGAGGATAGTGTAGAGTTGGCTCCGAGTGAGATACCGCCCGGTGGGGCTTTTGACGACGGCGATCGGACGTACGCGGAGGAATGGGAGTTGGTGGGGGTAGATAGGCTACCTTACGGTCAGCGGCTTAGTGATGCTGAGTTTCAAACTACCGTCTCCTCAATGGTCGATCTGGCGAAGACGCGTCAAGTTCGAACCTATGAGTGCGTATTTTTCGTAAAGGTATGGGACAAAACACCAACCGATGCTAAAGAGAGATGGAAAAGTGCACACGACAAACTCATTGAAGGAGTTTTTGGTGCATATCAAGTAATTAACGATCCTTGGGTGGCGATATCACGACCTTATTCGAGCCAAGAAAGCGATTGAATGACAAGTTCGGCATCCAATTCTGAAATGAATACATTGAGGTTAATCCGATGTCGTTATTGACGATCGAATTTCCTCCATTGGGATATGGTTGTCAATTAACTATTGGATCTACCTCCAATATGCATAACTAGTGCAATAGGAATGAGGAGTATGCCTAAAGTGCCAAGCCTTCGTGCATGGCGTTTGCATTTTTTTGTTGGTTTATCGTTCTGCCTGACGCTTTTAGGTTGTGCGGCCGATGAGGTCGATGTAGCCACGCTGTGTCCAATCACTGGTGCTGAAGCGAAAACCGTACTACTCGTAGACATCGATGAGGTTCTAAATCCTAAACAGACCAGAGCTTTTGACCAATTCACAAAGTCCTTGACGAGCCACGGCGAAAATCCGGACGGTTCGCTGGTGCCTTCCCGAAATTACGTACCTAAAGACCACATGCTGGTCGTTTACGAAATGAATGCAGAGGGCCGGACACCTGAGGTGAAGTTTCGAATGTGCAATCCTGGCTCTGAAGAAGACCGTGGATTCTTCAGCAGACCCGCGAAGATACCACCCGCAAGCCGAGCAAAGTGGGATCAATTCACGCAAACCGCAGAGGAGCTAGTTGCAGCGTCGATAACGAGCTCTACGGATGATCCTTCGCCTCTAATCGAATCACTTCAGTTTATCCGCGATGCTGAATTTCCAGTAGTTTCAGATGCAAGCGATGGCGAAGCGCGCGATCCGGCACCGTTTTATGTGATTTCCGATATGCTGCAAAACTCCCCGGATCTTTCGCATTTTGACGAATTGCCGCCATTTAGGCAGTTACCGGCATCATTGGCCCTAAATCTTGAAGACGTCGATATTCGTGTGCACTACCTGCAATCGGAGCGATATGCCGAGTTTCAATCGCCTAACCACGTTGGCTGGTGGATTGGTGTGTTATCTGATTCAGGCAGCGCCATGACCCGCAAGCCAGTCTCTTGGTAGCGACTACTCGAATCATGTCATTGGTTTCTAGGCGATTGACCAGCGCTTCACTGCGTTGTTAGCCTGACTTGGCAAATAGGTCAAGCAAGTAACAAATCAGCAGTAGAACTCAACGTAAAAACGCACCTTGCCAATTGGCTCGACGGTATGTAGTTGTTGCGGCTCAATAACACCCGGGTGTTCTTTATCAAGCTCATGCTCTTCTCTCACGGGTTCGAAAATCTCGTAACGCAATGTTCCTTCTACGACGACGATCTTTCCCCAAGTGCCCGATTTCGTTCGGTGCGCACTAGTCAATCCCGAAGGTATGGTTGATTCTGAAAACTCAGGTGTACGTCTGTAGCAGTGCACAACTTGAGGTAGTGGCTTCATGCTTGCTTCCGTTCTGTCGACGAGTGAAGTTGCGGTGACACGAGCACGTCGTTGTCATTTCGAGTGGTATTGAACTGTAGTGGCTACTTGGGGATTTAGGATCGTCTAGATTTAGCTCAGTGAACAAAAAATGTAATCGACCACACCTGCCCTTTTCGTAACATAAGAAGCGTAACCACCTAACCCAATATCGTGCCTGGTCGTCGCTCAGACTTACAGAATACACTCCAATTCGCGCTGGACATTCTCAAGCTCATTCCCAGTCGAACCTATGTAACAGCAAAAGAAATCTGCCAGAAATTAGAAGCTGATGGCACGAGCCGCGATCTGCGCTCGGTACAGCGCGTGCTTAAGCAGCTCGCAGACACCTATCCGCAAATCGAGGTGTACGACAGGAAAAAGCCGTTCGGTTATCGGTGGGGCGTAGACGCACCAAAAATCATGCTGCCGCAGATGACGGCAAATGAAGCACTGTTACTCGTCATGGCTCGCGATTACCTCAAGAACTACCTACCGCAAGAACTCCAATCGTCGATGGGTTCGTATTTCAGAGAAGCAGTTGCGGTGCTCAATTCGCAAAAAACAGACGATTCCACCAAATCGTGGCTCGATAAAGTGCGCATTAGTCCGCCAACTCTGCCATTAATGCCACCAACCATCGAAAGTGGCGTGCTTGAAACGGTTTCTCATTGTCTATTCAGCGGGCAAGAAATGCGTATCCGATACCGAAATCGAGCCGGTGAAATTAGTGATTACTCAGTCCACCCTTACGGTTTCATCGATCGTGATCCTGTTCTCATGCTTGTCTGCGACAGCCTAAAAGCTAGTCAAAGTGAGTGGAAGATTCGAACTTTGGCACTCCATCGCATTCTCGAAGCGCAAGAATTGAGCTTTCGATTTGAGGTGCCGTTCGACTTCAATCTAGACGAGTTTGTAAGTGAAGGGCGCCACATGTGGGGCCGCGGTGAGCGCGTCGCAATTTCATTTGAGATAAAGGCAAGCGCGGGCTCGCAATTGCTCGAAGCCAAGCTCTCTGAAGATCAGACCGTCGAGATCTGTGAAGATGGTTGGCTGCGCGTGTCCGCAACTTTGAATGAGAGCTTGGAACTCAAGCGTTGGTTAAACAGCTTCGGTGAAGATCTCAGAAATCGAAAAATGACATTTCTCGAGCGGGAATAGCTCAGCTTTCGCACAACTACAAAATGACTCTAGTTGTGCGACGCAACCACTTGCTGGGTATCAGGAACAGCTGAATTCAAAGAAGTCGTTAAGGCTTCAATGTAGCGGGGACCTATCCCGCAGCAACCACCAACATATTCAGCCCCAGCCGCAATGAATCGTTGCGACCAACTTACAAATGCGTCGACATTCAATTCGACGTTACGGGTGATTTCCTGCTCGTCGTCAAGAGTCCAACCCATAGGCACTGGGTTGAATCGGTTGGGATAACCGCCCACCTTGCAAACCTTCAGTTTTGCCGCTGCTGCAATGCTCGACAGTATCGCTTCCGGGGTGCTGCAATTGAACAAGATAGCTTCAGGTTGGAACCTCGCCACAGCTCGAATGGCCGCTTCGATCCCTTCCCCGCTTCGCAATACCGCTTCCTTGGTGTCGTCAAGCGTAAACGCTACGAGCCACGGCAAATTTACAGCTCGTTTGTGAGCCGCTCTGCACTCAGCGACATGCATCGCCTCATCGATCGACGACATGGTTTCAGCTAAAAAAACATCTACCGACGACGCCATGCAATCGATGAGCTCACTATAAATTGGTTTTGCTTCGTGCACAGGCGGTACCAAATCAGGTCGGTAGCTTTCACTGAGCGGTGGTAAACAACCAGCTAGACGCGAAGTTCGAGCTGCGGAATTCACGTCGTCCAGCGCTTGCCGAGCTAGTTGCGTGGCCAGCAAGGTCAGTTCACGAACACGATGACCCATACCAGCTTTTTCTAAATACGACGGGATCGTTGAGTACGTATTGGTGATGATGATCTGCGCGCCGACATTGAGGTAGTCTCGATGTAGGCGATAGACCTCGGTGGGATGATTGAGCAGCGCACCTGCTGACCACAACCCGTCGCGGGTGGAAAAGCCTCGGTCAGCGAGTTCTTCCCCCATGCTACCGTCGAAAACGGTAACTGATTTCTCAGTGACTTCGCTCATGATTAGTCAACAAAAAAACCTAACGATCGTCGCTTGACTGCCCTCCTTTAGAGGCACTTTAAGTCAATTGCCAAAGCTAACTACCACGTCACCCGACTTGGCGACGCTTTAGTTCTCTTCGCCGTCGATGGAGAATCGGTTCGGTATAGCCATTGGGTTGAATCAAGCCTTTAAATACTAAGTCGCAAGCGGCCTGAAACGCAATGCTTTGGTCGTAGTTTGGCGCCATGTTTGTATAGGCATCATCCTCGGCGTTTTGCTCATCGACAACTGCTGCCATGCGTTGCATGGTTTCACGAACCTGGTCCTCTGACACCAATCCATGATGAAGCCAATTAGCGATATGCTGGCTTGAAATGCGGCATGTCGCGCGATCTTCCATGAGACCTACATTGTTAATGTCTGGGACTTTGGAGCAACCTATACCTTGATCGACCCAACGCACCACATACCCAAGAATGCCTTGTGCATTGTTATCCAGTTCGTTCTGCACCTCTTCCATCGATAGATTCTCACCCTGCGCTAGCGGAATCGTCAAGATATCGTCGACGTTAGCACGCTCGCGGCTAAGCAATTCCTGTTGCCGTGCAGCGACGCTGATCCTGTGATAGTGCAACGCATGAAGGGTCGCTGCGGTCGGCGATGGCACCCAGGCGCAAGATGCGCCAGCTGTTGGGTGATTGTGCTTGGTATGCAGCATCTCTTGCATTTCATCAGGTTTTGGCCACATGCCTTTGCCGATTTGGGCTCGACCCTCAAATCCGGTTGCTAAGCCATTGTCGACGTTGCTGTCCTCATAGGCAAGGATCCAAGTCTCTTGCTTCATCGGTTCCTTGCGAACCATGACACCTGCTTGCATGCTGGTGTGAATCTCATCGCCTGTGCGATCAAGAAATCCCGTGTTAATAAAGACAACCCGATCTTTTGCCGCTCGAATACACTCCTTTAAGTTAAGGCTCGTCCGCCGCTCCTCATCCATGATGCCGACTTTGATCGTGTTGCGTGCGAGCCCGAGCAAGTCTTCCACACGATCGAACAAATCACACGTGAACTGCGTTTCGTCAGGTCCATGCATCTTCGGTTTGACGATGTAGACGCTGCCAGTCTTGGAGTTTTGTTTCTCCCCGGCGTTCTGCAAATCGTGTAGTGCACACAAGCTCGTAACCACGGCGTCCATGATGCCTTCATAAATCTCATCGCCATTGGCGTCGAGCACCGCATCATTCGTCATCAGATGGCCTACATTACGAACCAATAGCAAGCTACGGCCAGGCAATGTGAGTGTCTCGCCATGCAATCCTTCGAAGGATTTGTCATCCACAAGCACGCGATGCACCGTTTCGCCACCCTTTTCGAAAGACTCAGCGAGGTCACCTTTCATCAAACCTAGCCAGTTACGATAAACATCCGTTTTGTCTTCGGCGTCGACCGCCGCGACGGAATCCTCGCAATCTTGAATCGTCGTGATGGCGGATTCAAATATCACGTCCTTCACACCCGCTTTATGGACTGCGCCGACGTCGTGACTACGGTCGATTTGAATCTCGATGTGCAAACCGTTGTTTTTTAAGAGTACCGATTTGGGTTCAACGTCACCATCAATGAACCCGACAAATTGAGCGGGTTTGCGCAAGCCGACTTGTCCTTGATCTGTCTGAACCTGAAGCGAAGCAACGTCACCGTCACGGTGTATTTGATAGGACGTCGCATCGGCATGACTAGCGCCTTCAAGGGGCACAATCCCATCTAATTCTTCGGTCACTCGAGCGATCACCAACTCACCGCGTTGTGGGTTGTAAGCGTTACCTTTCTCGGTCCCTGGTCCCTCCGGCAAGATGTCAGTGCCATAAAAAGCGTCATAGGCACTACCCCAACGCGCGTTGGCTGCGTTTAATGCAAAGCGAGCGTTAAGCACTGGTACGACCAACTGTGGTCCGGCAATGTGAGCGATTTCTGCATCGACGTTTTCGGTCGCGATTTCGAAATCTTCACCTTCCTCGACTAGATAGCCGATGTCGTATAAAAACGCCTTGTAGTCCTCCAGACCCAGCAGTGACCCTTTGCGTTCAAGGTGCCATGCGTCGATTTTTTCTTGCAGCTCGTCACGAATACGCAATAGCTCGGTATTGCGCGGTGTTAGCTCAGCCACCAGCTCCGCGAAACCTCGCCAAAATGCCTCCTCTGCCACGGATGTTCCAGGCAACGCTTCCTGCATGATGAACGAGTCAAGCGTTGTATCCACTTGCAAACCATGACGGTTGACGCGTGAGGACATAAAGCAATCCCAAGAAAAAACGAAGCGATAATGCTATCGATTAGGAATTTCCTGCATGCTCAGCGTCGCAGACTGCTTAGCTTTAGCTTAGCGCTAACAGAATTTGACCTAGCCTTCGCATTCCCACCTTAGGCAAGCGCACTGTGCGTAAGCTTGCGCCGGTCAAACACTGATCAAAATCAATTCGGCGGGAGTTTGAAACGCTTGATTGCCGAAGTGTTTGCTACGCTCTTTTTGTGACTTTTTAGCCTGTATGTCCGATTCAATCACGCCTGTTCTCGTAGGTGTCGCACAGGTTGCGCAACGTACCAAAGATTTGACCGTGGCTAAAGAACCCGTGGAGCTGATGTTCGAAGCGCTGCATAACGCGGCACAGGACACCGGTAATCCGAGCATTCTCAGACATGTTGAATCAGTGCGAGTGAGCCAGGGGCAATGGCAATACGAAAACCCGGCGAAGTATTTAGCGAGCCAGCTTGAACTGCCAAATATCGAAACGGGTAAGACGGTTTTCGGTGGTAATGGCGTACAAACCACGGTGAACCTATCTGCGCTCGACATTCAACGTGGCAAGTTCAAAGTCATCGCCATGACTGGTGCCGAGTGTGGGTATTCGCAAGCGCAAGCCCGTAAATCAGGCCAGACGTTGCATTGGAAAACGCTACCAGGTACCCCGGATTGGACGATTGAATACGGTATAGGTCGTCGCGACCCTGCACTTTCATCGTTAGGCATAGGCGGTGCGTCGCAAATGTATGCCATCGTCGAAAATGCCATTCGACATTCACAAGGCGAGACCATCGACGAGCACCAGAAGTCCATTTCAGAGCTCTGGTCGCGTTTCAATGACGTGGCGCAAACAAACCCGAGCGCTTGGATTCAGCATGAAGTCAGTGCCGAAGAAATCCGTACGGAAGGACCACAGAATCGGCCCATCGCGTTCCCATATCCAAAACTCATGAATGCGAACAACAACGTGGATCAGGGCGCTGCGCTTCTTATGTGCTCTGTTGAAACAGCTAAAAAATTGAGCATTCCTGAAGGTAAATGGATTTATCCATGGGCGGGTACGGATGCGCATGACACCCAAGTGCTATCAGAACGTGCGCAGCTAGTTTCAGCGCCAGGCCTGCGAAAAGCGGCCGAGCGAGTTCTAGCGCTCACGCAAGCAAATCTATCGGCTATTGCTTACTTTGACCTCTACAGCTGCTTTCCTTCTGCGGTGCAAGTTGCGGCGAAAGAAATCGGTTTGGATCTTGAGCAACAACTCACCGTAACAGGAGGCCTAACTTTCGGCGGCGGTCCGCTCAATAACTACGTCATGCACGCGATTGCACGGATGGTCGAGATTTTGCGAGAGGATCAGGGAAAACTCGGCATGATCACGGCCAACGGTGGCATCCTCACTAAACACGCCCATGGGACGTACTCGTCCGCTGCACCACCTAGACCATTTCAATATGAAGATGTGCAAGACCAAGTAGATTCGTCACACGATCGTGTAGGCGAGCCCAAGCCGCGTGGTACTGCAACGATTGAAGGCTACACCGTCGTGCATAGTCGGGATGCACCTGTACGCGGCATTGTCGCTTGTCTAACGGAAGAGGGTAAACGAGCATGGGCGGTAACCGAAGATCGTGCGATCATGCTAGACATGCGTACGCAGGAGTATGGCGGCCGCCAGGTGCAACTCACTCAAGATGGACGTATGCGAGCGGTTAATTAACGCTCGTTACAAAGTTCAGCCTAACTGCCTATTACCCAATGTCTGACGCACCTGCAACGCCAACGCCAGCAGGATTCTTCGTGCGCGTGTTTGCCATGATTTATGACACGCTTGTCATGCTGGGGATCTGGATCCTTACCGTGGTGGTGTTGGTATCGATTGCTGGTGACGCGGTGGTTGGCGCTTGGGTACAGAGTCTGCTGTTTGTCGAGTTATTCGCTTTTTTCTGCTATTTCTGGTTAAAGCGCGGCCAAACCGTTGGCATGATGGCATGGCGTTTACGATTGGTTAGCGACGAAACTGTCACCCTCAAAACAGTTTTGCTTCGCTTTATTGGCGCACTACTAGGTGGCGCGTGCGTGTTCGTAGGTTATGTTTGGATATTGTTCGATCGCAACCAGCGGAGTTGGTCCGACATCATGTCGCATACCTACGTCGTGCGTGAACCTAAACCCCCTAAACGTAGCTGACGTCAGCCGTCGTAGAAACCTTGCACGTGCAACCCTAGCAATAGCCGCTCGCGGTCCGAGTCGATCCGCTGCATCGCTGGCTCATCCACGTGATTGAGTTGGTGGGTGGCTTTGACCCTTTGTGCGATATCCCGCCGACCATAGTGAATTTGCAAAAAGAACCGCCCAGGATGGGATTCTTCAGGCGGCAATCGACGGTGCCAAACGTCCGACACGAAAAAAGCAACGTCGCCAGCCTCTGCTTCTAGCGTTCTCGCACCCACCTCTCGCCACGTCAAGTCCACATCTGCAATGCGATCTTGTGGCGGGGGCCTGCCGGACGTATGGCTTCCTGGAATAACGGCCGTGGCACCGCTTGCGAGGGGACAATCTTCTAAATACAAATGAACGCCCACCGCGAATACGGGATGCGGCAATTCTTGAGGCCAATGCTGGTCGTCCCGCAGCGGAATATGAGGTCCCGCATCGATATGCCAGTTCCCACCACCATGGGTTGAACCCTCCGCAGGTGGATTGCGCCAGCAAGTATTAGCGATGATGTGACAGTCTTCGCCAATAAGTGGCTCGATAACGTCAAGTATTTCACGTCGTAAAGCTGCCTTTTGCGCTAACGGCGAACGGTTGAACATTTCATAGCGGAAGTCGTTGGACCAGGCGCGCTCGCCGCTCGCATCACGATAGTCGGGACCCGTGCTGTCGTACACAGCTGCTATTTCGTCGCGCAATGCGATCAATTCATCGCCGTCCAAGGCCTTCTTTACAAGCGTCACACCGTCACGCTCCAGCTCTTCAGTTGCGGCACTTACTGCCTCAGTTCGAGGCACCAAATAACCACCTGGCCATAGCCGAGTAAGCATGTAACCATTCGTTATATTTCGCTCGAGTTATTGTAAACTGCAACCTCGACCTACACGAAAAGCGGTAAGTTACGTTGCAAACGTCGCACCGACACCGGCGAAGGAGCAAAGCATCGACCGCGAACTAGATCGTTATTTGTTCGATTTGCGCGGCTATGCCGTTAAGGAAGACGCATTAACTCGAACTATCGTCGACGAGCTAAATCGAGCAATTGACCGACAACTGCTGCCGCCACCTTCAACCTACAACCGCTTTGGCTCTGCACCACTCGGGTCTGGCTTGCTGAGTTGGGATCAGGCGTTCATCCAGCTCATCGATCATGCGGCGATTCTTGATCAACTGCAGCTCGTTTTCGGATCTGCCATCTTCCTCCGAAGAATATACGGTATTTATGAGGATCGTTTCGTTGGCGGCAATTCGAAATCAGCTCACCTCGATGTTACTACGTGTGCAGAAAACGCTGAGCAAGGTTTGCTCGTCATCTGGAACTTAACCGACACCGGGCAAGGTATTGGCGGCTTTAGCTGCATTGAAGGCAGCCACCGAGTTAAGCCACCTAACGATATCGAAAAGTCTCTTGAGCTCGCGAACAGTTGTTCTACTGTACCTGACGCTCGCGCAGGTTCAGTCATCGTATGCGACCCCAATCTCAGATTCACGCATGTGGATTGGGCGGGTCCACACCAAAGGCGCTCGCTGGTCTTCGATTATTCACGTAGCTTAGCGCAGGACACAGCGACCCGCATCACGATAGCTTCGAACATCACATGCTCGAAACGCCAACAAACCATACTCGGACATTGAATTTCGTTTAATAACTAATAGCTTGTAACGGTTTAACTGGAAAGTTTTTTGAACTCCATAACCGTTCGCACGTCACGGGACTACAAAAGGGGGATCCCATGGCATCTGACGAAAATCTAGCCAAGCAGATGGATCGAACGCTGCATTGGCAAATCCTTGGCGCACTTGTGCTCGCCGCAATTTGCGGTTTCATATTTGAAGCTGGTACTGGTATAGGCGACGCTGTACTCAGTGTTTTCGATTTCGTGGGAGGGTTGTTCCTTAACGCTCTCAAGATGATCGTGGTACCACTGATTCTTTCGACGATCGTGCTGGGCATTGCCAGGATGGCGAGCCAAGATTCGTTTGGTCGGGTTGGCGCGAAAACTGTCGGTCTCTACCTCATGACTGGCATCTTCGCAATCGCATCAGGATTGTTCTTCGTCAATCTCATCGCGCCCGGGGTCACAGAGCATGCCGACAAATTGGTCGCCAACATCGGCGATACCAGCGGCATCATGGAACGC
Source organism: Gammaproteobacteria bacterium (assembly GCA_009841635.1). Lineage (GTDB taxonomy): Bacteria > Pseudomonadota > Gammaproteobacteria > Pseudomonadales > Azotimanducaceae > Bin55. The sequence goes on along the minus strand of VXLJ01000046.1, from coordinate 20,450 downwards.
GTCGAAGGGCGCACGGCCGCAGATTTGATAGGCATCATTGAGCGTGCGATCCCGGCCAATATCTTTTCAGCAGCGGCGGAAACACAACTCCTCGCGCTGATTTTTGTCGGCGTTGTGTTCGGCTTCTTTATGTCGAAACTGCAAGGTTCGATTGCCGAAACGATGACGAACTTCTGGACGGGCGTCAACGATGTGATGATCATGATCACGATGTGGATCATGCGCTTTGCACCGCTCGGCGTGCTAGCGCTCGTGGGCACCGTCGCAATTAAGAGCGGGTGGTCCGCGTTTCAGCCGTTATTGACTTTTGCCATTACGGTCTTGCTAGCGCTGGCGGTTCACTTTGCAGTGATATTGCCACTATTACTGAAGTTTTTCGGTGGTGTTAATCCGATTCAGTATTACGCCGCCGTATCACGGGCACAGCTCACAGCATTTTCTACTGCGTCGTCATCTGCAACCCTTCCCGTAACGATTAGAAGCGCTGAAAACGCGGGTGTATCGAAACGCATTACAGGGTTTGTACTCCCGCTGGGCGCAACCGTCAATATGGACGGTACAGCACTCTATGAATGTGTCGTCGTGATTTTCATCGCGCAAATCTTGGCAACGACGTCAGGCGTGGAATTCACCATCATGCAACAATTGACAGTTGTCATTCTCGCGTTGCTCACATCGATTGGCGTTGCTGGTGTGCCAGCTGCAAGCCTCGTCGCCATCACGCTGATACTCACTGCAGTTGGTCTGCCAGTGGAGTTCATTGGTATCGTGTTAGCCGTTGATCGCATTCTTGACATGTGCCGCACGGCCGTCAATGTCACGAGCGATCTGTCGATCACGGCCATCATCGCAAATTCAGAAGGTGATGCGCTCGACGCAGCGAACGAGGAACAGGAAGACGAAGAGGAAGCTGCTTAACGGTTTAAGTGGCTGATTCGCACGAAAGGTCTTAAGCTAAACACGAGAGGCGTAGTTCGCTACGCCTCTCTTCTGTTTCTCAGATTTACGGCTTGGACGTAGCCAAAGGTCAAAGCTAACGGCGTTGCCTGACTTAGCTGGCCGTCAAGCTCGGCTTGGTGCCTATTTTGAGATCAACGTTAGGGTTATTTGAGTATCGCCTGACGTCAATCGGCTTTGACAAAGATGCGCCGATACGTTTCGCGTTGGCCAC
>VXLJ01000046.1:0-19179 GCA_009841635.1 Gammaproteobacteria bacterium | reverse complement strand
GCCTGACGTCAATCGGCTTTGACAAAGATGCGCCGATACGTTTCGCGTTGGCCACCTGCGCGAACCGCCACGTCCACCACCAGTGTAGTCCGATCTTGTTGTAATTGGTAGCGTTCAACGACAGAACTGTGGCTCACGACCGATTTCACCACCAAATGCGAGCCTTCCCACCCAGCGTCTAACTGCCACTGCGCACGGCTTTGCAAACCCCAAACCAAATCCCGGTGTTGCCCTTCGCCGTAGGAAATGCCGATGGATTCAGCGTCTTGTTCAATCGTCAAGCGGCGCGCCGACACGATTGGGAAATCGCGTATCAAAAAATACATCGAAGCCAGCGAATCCGATTTCTTGCCTTCGATTTCAGCTGATTTTTCACGCTGCAACATCGCATTGGCGTCTGGCGCTTCATCGCTCTGCGCTTCATCTACCAGCCATGATCCTGTGAGATCAAACCCAAATGGCACAACCGTGCCGAGCGAGGTTGTGGGCGGTCCGCAACTAGCCAGCACAATGACGCAAGTCATATGCGCGACACACCTTGCCAGGCAGCATGCAGGCCGTGCCAAGGTCATAAATCCACTAATCCTTCAAGTAGTGTCTAAGCAAGCCAAATGATGCGCTGCTACTACTCTGTGCGAAGCGCTTCGATGGGGTCCTTGTTCGCAGCGCTACGAGCGGGGTAGAAACCAAAGAAAATGCCAATCACGCCGGAAAAGACAACTGCCATCACAAGCACCCACCATTGGAAGTAGATCGGCCAACCAACGGCTACCGACGCGGATGTGCTTACTGCAACTGCTAGACCGATGCCCAGTATGCCGCCTGCGATGCAAAGCGCAATGGCCTCGACCAGAAACTGCTGCATGATGTCTGTGTTACGCGCACCTACGGCCATGCGAAGACCAATTTCGCGCGTGCGTTCGGTCACCGAGACAAGCATGATGTTCATGATGCCAATGCCGCCTACGAGCAACGACACGGCCGCGATGATGGACAACAGCGAATTAAAGGTGTTTTGTTGTTCTAACCGCTGTTCGATCCATTCCGACATGTTGCTCACGCTGAACGCATCGCGGTCTGGCTTGATGCGATGCCGCGTGTTGAGCAACTTTTTGATTTCTTCTTCAACGTAGGTCATGTCTTCTTCGTTTTCAACGGAGACATACACGTTGTCTACGGCATCCCCACCAACCCCTTGACGACCCAAAAGACGTGTGCGCGCAGTTTTAAGAGGAATCATGAGAACACTATCTTGATCGAACGATGTCGATCCCGGCGCCATGCCTTTGGATGCGAGCAACCCTACGACAGTGAACTGCACGTTCTGAACTCTTATCGGTTGGCCAAGAATCTGTCCTTCGCCAAATAGTTCAGTGGCCGTTGTCGTGCCAATCAATGCCACGCGTGCCCCGCGACTCAGCTCCGATGGTTCAAAGAGACGCCCTTCAGTCACGCCCCAATTCCGAACCTCCAATAGCTCGTTATCGATGCCATAGATGGAGGAATTCCAATTGCGATTGCCGACCACAACTTGCGCATAGCCACGCATCGTCGGCGCAGCCGCCGCGATTTCAGGTATCTCGCGCTTCATCGCAGCGGCGTCATCTTCAGTCAATACGGCGTTTGATCCGGCCGCGCCGGACACGCCGCCACGACTGCGCCAACTACCAGCGTACACGGCCATCAGGTTGCTACCCATCTCCCTCATTTGCCGCTCGATGTCGTATTGCGCGCCGGCGGTGACCGTCATCATGGTGATCACGCAAGCGACACCGATCATGATGCCGAGAATCGTCAGGAAACTCCGCATCTTGTTGACGCGGATCGATCCCCACGCAACGCGTAATAGTTCTAGGACATCCATAAATTAAGCCGCTTTAATTTCTTCAAGATTTTCGACGCCAGTGATTTCACCGTCTAGGAACCGGATCATTTGTTGTGCGTGCGTCGCAATGTTGTACTCGTGGGTCACCAGCAATATCGTCAAGCCGGCATCATTGAGTTCGTCGAAGATCTCCATGATCTCTTCACCCGTGTGCTGGTCTAGGGCACCGGTCGGTTCGTCCGCAAGCAAGATGGCAGGTTCATTTACCAAGGCACGCGCGATGGCAACGCGTTGTTGCTGGCCACCTGATAGCTGCGTCGGATGATGGTCCATACGATCCTTCAAGCCAACTCGCATGAGCGCTTCTTGCGCACGGTCACGCCGTTCATGGCGAGTCACACCACCGTACAACAAAGGTAGTGCGACGTTGTCCATGGCGGAAGTACGTCCTAGAAGGTTGAACTGTTGGAATACGAAGCCGATTTGCTTATTACGAACACCAGCGAGATCGTTTTTTGAAAGTTCGCTGACTTCTTCGTTATCGATCCACAACTGGCCCGAATCGGGCGTGTCGAGGCACCCCACGATGTTCATGAAGGTGGATTTGCCCGATCCGGATGGACCCATCACCGCGGCGTAATCGCCTCGATTCAAGCCAATGGACACATCAGCCAATGCATGAACTTCTTCGCCGCCTAGCACATAGGTTTTGCTGAGGTTCTCGCAACGAATGATTGAGTCACTCACATCCATGCACCTAATGCGACCGCGATCTTTTCTCTCATTTCTTTCATCTATGTCGTTTAGCAATGAAGCTCAATCAGGTGACGCGATCCGTTCATCCTGGTATACCGCGCATGCAAGCGAATCGTGCTATGTTGTGACTCGCTTCGCTCGCACAATGACGGATGTGCCTTCCTCTAAACCAGACACCACTTCGGCCTGGTTGTCATCCTGCAAACCAATGACAATTGATTTCTGCTCTTCAATACCGTTTTCGTTCAACACGTAGACGGTTTGGCGGTTACCCGACAATGCTGCGTTCATTTCTTCGAACTTTGCGCGTTGCTCTGGCTCAAGCAATTCACTGATTTCTTCGTTCACTGCTAAGAACATATTCGTCATGCGCTGGCGCATGTCGTTGCCGCCACCGCGTCCTGGCGGACCTCCACCTCTACTGCCAGCGCTCATCATCATTTCGCGCATCCGTTGCGACATGGTTTCATAAATCGTTGCGACCTTGGCTTTCTGCTCGTCACTCAAATCAAGTTGCTCACCCAACTGGTCAGCACGTTGTGCTGGTGTCATGAAGCCACCGCGACCACCACTGGAACCACCACCGCCGAATGAACTGCCTGAGCGGGTTGTGGGCGTATCACCGCTACTGTTGCGCGGTGCATAGGTGAGCGCGGAATTCGGCACCGTCAGGACATCCTGCCGGCTCCCGAGCACGATTTCAACATTTGCCGTCATACCTGGATACAAAGACAGATCGTCATTGCGTGCTGTCACGATCACCTTATAGGTTACAACGCTTTGATTTTCGTTGGGCGACTTGCGAATTTGGGAAACGCGACCACGAAACTCGCGATCGGGGTATGCATCCACGGTAAAGCGTGCAAACAAACCATCTCGCAACCGTCCAACGTCGGCCTCGTCGACACTCGCTTCGACCTTCATTTCATGCAAATCGTGGGCGATGACGAATAATTCAGGCGCGGAAAAACTCGCCGCAACCGTCTGTCCGATTTCCACAGCCCGGTTAATGACGGTGCCTGAAATAGGCGCACGGATGTTGGTTCGTTCCAAATCCAGCGAGCTCTGCGCGAGCGAAGCTTCAGCTTGAGTTAGGCCCGCTTTTGCGTTCGTAACCGACGCTTCTGCAATTTCTCTGGCAGCAAGCGCTTGTTCCAAGGTGTTGCGGTCCAATTCCAGTTCAGAATCAGATACGTGACCTTCTTGCGAGAGCTCCACACGCCGACTCAGTTCGCTTTGCGCACGCCGCAAATTGCTTTTTGCACGTGTGAGTTCCGCATTGCGACTGACGATATTCGCGTTCGCTACCTCTAAATCGGCTTCACGCTGCAAATGCCGCGCTTCAAAGGTTCTTGCATCAATACGAGCAATGATTTGACCTTGCTCAACTGTGTCGTTGAAATCAACGAGGAGCTCCGAGATTTGACCTGAAACTTCAGTACCAACGATCACCGTATTGACCGGTTCAAGTGCACCCGTTGCATTGACGATACTCTCAACGTCGCCGCGAGCTACTTCTTTTTGCTCATAGACAAATGCATCGCCATTGTCACGAAAGGCATAGTAAGAGCCTCCCGCTACCCCAACCGCGCACAATACGATGACCAGTGTCACCCAAATAGTTTTCTTCAAAGGCGACCTAGAACGAGTCCGATCTCAAGCTAACCAAGAATTTTAAAGTGATTTGGCACATTTAAAATGCGACTGCCATTGCCTACACGCTGCCGTCGCGCATTAAATTAAAAAATCAGCCATGCAATACCATGTCATTTCCGCAGATTGTCACATCGATTTTCCGTGGCTGCCTGAAGATCTGTTTCAAACGCAGTGCGCACCCGAGTTCAAGGATCGGATGCCGTACGTCGAAGAAACAACATCTGGTCGTTATTGGACATCTAAAAACGGTGCGCGGTTCGGTTTACAGAACGGCATGGGTTCCGCAGGCCGACGCTATGTCCCAGGCGAAATCCACCGCTCTGATCGTATGGCCGAGCAAGGGTTGTATGCAGATGGTGAGAAAGGCATTCGCCGGCTAACCGACCCAGACTTGCGCCTTGCCGATCAAGCCCGGGATGGCATTCAAGCTGAGGTTTTGTATGGCGTGCTCGGTGCCGCGATGCGGTTGCAGGACGACGAGGCTAGTGTCGAACTCTTGCGCATCTACAACGCCTGGCTTGCCGATTTTTGCGAGTGTCATCCCGAGCGTTATGCAGGCATTGCGAGCATCACAGGGTCTTCAATTGATGCCGCGGTTGCAGAAGTGGAACGAGTGGCAACACGCGGTGCGGTTCGCGGCATTGAAGTGTCGATCACGCACGACATGCTCCCACTGTTTCACCCAGATTGGGAACCGCTGTGGACCGCGATAGAAGCGTCAGGGTTGCCACTGCACTTTCACACTATCGGGCCAAAAATGAGCTACGATTTTGCGTCGTTGGCACCTTTGCAGCGACGGCAGGCTTTCGCGGTGCATATCACAGGCTTCCAGCTGGCGATGGCAACCGTGCTCATGGAAGTTGTGTACGGTGGCGTTCTTGAAGCACACCCACGGCTCAAGATCGTGATTGGCGAAGCAGGCATTGGTTGGATTCCATACTTGCTCGAGCACATGGATTTGGAATGGGAAGACCAATTCGCTGACCTGACGTTGACCATGAAGCCGTCCGCATACTGGCATCGCCAGTGTTACGCGACCTATCAGAGCGATCCAGTTGGCTTGCGCCTACTTGACATTCTCGGCGAAAAAAATGTCATGTGGGGAAGCGACTTTCCTCACCCAGACGGTGTGTGGCCGGATTCTCAAGAATTCATTGAAAGAGAATTTCAAGGCGTGCCGGCCGAGACAAAACGCAAAGTCATTTGTGAAAACGCGGCAAACCTATACGGATTTTCAGTCTATGCGACTAATTAGGGCCGTCGCCAGTCATTAGTTCGCTTGCTTAGGTTGCGCTTCCCGGCGGCTTATTTACGCCGTTGCGGCCTCTGATGATTGTAAATGGACAAATTCCTGATACGGCCCATCAGTTCGTTGCATGAGTTCGTCGTGACTGCCAACCTCGCGCACTTGCCCTTCTTCTAGAAACACAATGTGATCGGCCTGCCGAATCGTCGACAGCCGGTGTGCGATGACGACCACCAGACGTCCTTTCGACGCAGTGCGCAAGGAATCGACCAGCAAGTTTTCTGTTTGTGGATCTAGTGCCGCCGTGGGTTCGTCCAGAATGAGAATCTTTGCATCACGAATCAGGCCGCGCGCAATGCTTAGACGTTGTTGCTGACCTACCGACAACGTATCGCCAGATCGACCTAAGACTGTATCAATACCATGCGGCAGTTGCTCGATAAATTCCATGCATCCAGCCGTTGTTAAGGCCTCGGTTAGCTGTGCGTCTGTTGCCGCCGGATTTGCAATCAGTAAGTTCGAGCGAATGCTTTCACTAAGCAGCAGATGCTCTTGGAATATGTACGCAATCTGATCTCGCAATGACGTTAGATCAGCTTCTATGACGTCATGACCATCGACCCGTACTTGCCCTTCGGACGCTTTTAGAAACGCTGGTATCAAGTACGCAAGACTCGTCTTACCCGATCCAGTCGGCCCAACAAACGCAATGACCTGATTGAACGGCAAACTCAAATTCACCTGCTTGAGCGCTTGGGTACCGTTTGGATAGGTGTAACTGACGTTTTCAAAAGCGACGTCATGCTCGATCGGTGGCAACTCAAGCTCGCCTCGATGGGCATCTTCATCGATTGGCGCATCTAGGAAGCGGAATACTCTTCGTGCCGCGGCTGCCTGGTCCTGAATGTTCAACCAAAGCCGACCTAAACCAATGAACGTGCCGCGCAGTCCCATGTACATGCCAAACAACGCTGCGAAATCGCCCACTGTCAGCTGACCGTCGATGACTAAGTTAGTGACATGCCACGACAGATAGAAGCCAATCGGCCAACCAGCGATTTCAATGATGACGCCGACCCCAACCCACGGGAACATTTGAATGCGCGTGCGCCAGAAAGCGTGTGCGCTGCGTTTCGCAAAGTTTTCCTTTTCCTGCTTCATGCCGCCAAGACTTTGCACAGCGGTGATGTTGTTCATCGTCTGTTCAAGCGCGTTGGTTGTCGCTGCGCTCGCGGCCCGGGCATTTTGACTCAAGCGGCGAATCCACCGCGAGGGCGCAATTGTCGTGATCATCGTGATCGGCAACATCAATGCGAGCAACAAGATCAGCTGAATAGACACGTCCGCATAGGTCCACCACAACTGATAAAAGGTCAAACCTAACCCAACGAACGTGTAGAAAGGCGAGAAGGTGATTTCAGTCAAGCACGTGTAAACCATCGGTGTGTCGTACAGCGTGCGATACAGCGAATCCCCGACACGATGGTCGTCAATCGTCGTCATCGGTGAGCGAATCAAGCGCCGGAACAAATTGCCGCGCATCGCGTTCACGAATCGCTGGGTTACGCGGACGTCCACCCACCACTCGACAATACCCCACAGACCGCCAGCGCTACTGCCGCCTGAGCTGATTTGATTTTCTGCGTTGCTGGCGGTGTCTCGGCCACCAAACAAGCCTGCCCCAGTGCCGCCTACCCGTGTGCCGATCAAAAATAGTCCAATCACATACACCGTCGTCAAGATCACCATGATTTCCATTGGATCCCGACCCTCCAACATCCGCAACAACCAATTCATGTGCGGGGGGAAGTTCACCTCATCGGCGACGAGCGGTTGTTGCAAAATGATGTGGTCGGTGATGATCTTCCAAAACCAGCCGATAAACAGGCCTGGCACGATGATGGCGGTACCAAGCAACCACTTCGCTAAAAACAGTTTCCATACATAGCGCACGTAGTAGGCACCGCGCAAGACGATCAACATGGCCTCGCCATGCGTGAGCTCGTGCTCCGTATCGAGCTGATCGTCGAATTGCGCACCGGCTTTGAAGCCACTCAAAATCGAGTGATCCTTTTGGGTCGTGTCGACATCCCGATTGACACGGCGGCGGGCGATGACCGCGCGCATGAACTTGATCACGTCGACTCTGCCAGACCTATTTCTTCGGCCTCGACGAAGCGCCGATAGCGGCCATCTGGCACACTCATCAGATCCTCGTGCGAGCCCGTTTCGACGATGCGGCCATCTTCAAGGAACGCGATGTTGTCGGCGTTGCGGATGGTGGACAAGCGGTGTGTGATCAAAAACACCACCTTTTCTCGACCCCATTCGGATAGGTTCTGCAACACTCTGTGCTCGGTGCGAGCGTCCAACGATGCAGTCGGTTCATCGAGGATCAAGATAGGCGTGTCCCGCACAATGGCGCGTGCGATCGTTAAGCGCTGACGCTGGCCGGAACTGAGTTTGGAGCCGCGATCACCGAGTTCCGTGTGATAGCCGTCTTCTAATTCAGTGATGAACTCATCTGCACACGCGATTTCTGCGGCACGACGCACAGCCTCATCGTCAATGCGTGTCATCCCGAAGCCAATGTTGTCCCGCACCTTGCCTGTGAATAGGACATTTTTTTGCATGGCGATGGCTACATTCGCGCGAATGTCATCTATCCGCAACGCTCGCAAATCAACATCGTTGATCGTCACCGTGCCACTAGTCGGGTCGTAAAGGCGCAGGAGCAACGTCATGAGCGTCGATTTGCCTGAACCAGTATTGCCAACGATGGCCGTAATCGTGCCAGCGTCAGCCTGCAAGTTCACGCCTTCTAGTACGGGGTTGTCTTCCTCGTAGGCATAGTGCACGTCGCGCCACGCAACTGACATGACCGGTTTGGGGAATTCCGTTGGATCTGCGGCATCGAATACCGTAGGTTTGAGATCAAGAAAGTAAAACGCCCGTTCCAACCCGATAAACAAGTCTTGCCACATGCACCATAGACGCACGAAACCTCTTGCGCCGCCAGTCACCTGATTCATGCGGCCTTCCGCGTTGCGATAAGCCGCCAGATTCCACACTTGATAACCAACGATGACGAGCAACCAGCTCGGGACATGCGTTGCGCGTTCGTAAACCGTCCATTCGACAACTAAATACTCGAGGCCGATCACGGTCAAACCACCGATGATCCCCACCAACATGCTTAACAAAATCATGCCGAACCGGATATACAGCGCTGCATCGAGCGCTTTCTGCGAATCCACTTCGAAACGATCGAATGCGATCTGCTCCGCGGCGTTGGCTTTAAAAATCTTGATCGCGGCGAAGGTCTCTTGCAGTCGGGACGTAAAGTCGCTGTTCAACACGCGATTTGCCACGGCAAGACGACGGATGATGGGTGTGCCTTTGACGGTCAAGATGGTCATCGGCACAAACGACGCCAAACAAACCAGCAACAACATCGGGTCGAATGCAAGCAAAAACAGGATGCCAATAAAGAGCCCTCGCATGTCTTCGAGAGGGCCGATGATCACCTCTTGTAGGACATTTACCACCATGGAGCTATCCTGATATATGCGATAGATTGCGTCGCCGGCACGATTTGAGTGGTGGAAGGACAGCGATAGGTGCTCCAACCGTTCGACCATCGCCACGCGCAGATAGTGATTAACGTTTTGCCATACCCAAGATGGGTAATACGAGTAAAACCCAAGTAGGACGATACCGAAGACCTCGCCGATGAAAAACCACACGAGCATGCGGTTACGAACCGTGCGTCGTTGCTCCGCTGTCAAGTCTTCACCAGCGAAGCCAGCTTCCTCTACCGCAGCGTTTTCTTCATCGCTGAGGTATTCGCTCTTGACGTACGTGTCATCGACCAGAATGACGACGGATTGAGCGGGTTGCAACTTGTCGTTCACGAGCATCTTGTTGTCCCACATATCCGACGCAATCGCACCGGTGAAGGTGAACAAGAAAGTCAATAGAAATCCAACCACGAAGATATTCACGATATGGAACAACATCGGTCGCATAAACGGATAGGAACGCACAATCACGCTCACCATCCGCTTGAACGTGACTTCAGGGACCTCGTCGAGATCTGATAACGAACGCGCCGTCTCCTGACGCGCCCAATCGTCTAGCTCGCTGAGTTTACGATTGGTATACGCAGTGAGCGCAGTCCATTGCTCACCAAACAGGCGTCTAAACAGACCCTTTAGCGCTGTAATGACCGCAACGAAAAAATCCAACATCAGATGGCCACCTACCTACTCGCCGGTGACTGGCACATCAGTTGTAGAGAACAAACCCGAATAAGCAGTTCGTCGACGGGGCGCATCACGCTGCAAGCAGGCTACAAGCGCTAATCGAGCTTAGTTTGCAACTCGATTAGCTAAATGCAACATGCATAGGCGGGTATACGCTGCAAGCGGCAAACCACGCTCTCCTTTAATCGGTCGGTACGACGACCTAGCAAACATAAGATAGCACAAGCGTGCTTGACGTCATTGTTTTAATAAGAACAAACTGTCCTTAGACGTCGTCTTCTTGCACAACCGGTGGATGCGCATAGACAGATGGCGGCGCCATCAGGCGGCGTTGCTGCGCTGTCGCATTTGGGTAATCGGCATGGTCATAGCGATCGTGACCCCAACGTGAGTGCGGTGGGCTGTACTTGTAGAGCAATGCTCGACGCTCGTGCTTCGCTCGCCAAGTAGCGGTGCCGTGGATCAAGGCTTCGGTGAAAATCAATACGTCACCCGCCTCAATCGCAGGTTGGTATACGTAATCGACGACTCGATCGAACGACGCTACGTCGCGGGGAAAATGTTTTAAAAAATTCGTCTTGTGACTGCCAGGCACACACGCAAAACCACCATCACCCACCTCCGCATCCGTTAACGCGTAAGTCGCCACCGTCAATCCATTGCGCATGATCCCATCGCTGTAGTGGTACCAGTGGTCCGACTCATGGATGCGCGGGCCTCCATGCAGCATGTTTTTAGCGCCGTCCTTTTGCATGAATATGCAGTAGTCATGATCTAGACGGACGCGACTGCCTAGCAATTCGATTAGATAAGGCAACAGTTTGGGATGGTCGGCGAGATCTAGATAGCGCTGATGCCAGCGCGAAATAGCACCGGTGCGACGAAACGCCCCATCTTCTTGGGTTCGAGGCCAAACTTCGTCAGCGATGTCGGACAGTTCTTGACATTCATGTCTCGACAAAACGTTCTTGACAATCAAATATCCTTGCAGGTCGAAGCGAAACTTCTCCTCGTCAGTTAAATGCGATGGTCGTGGCATAGGCAAGCGTGTCGATGTCAGCGAAGTAGAAGATGAATTGACGCCCCAACCAAGGATTTCCCATGGTCGATTTGTTGCAAGGCGTGCGCGTTTTGGATTTTACGCACATCCACGCAGGCCCACTTTGCACCTACCAACTGGCATTGATGGGTGCCTCGGTGCTGAAAGTCGAGTCGCCTAGCGGTGGCGATCAAATGCGTCAAATGGGTGCGCAATTCGCGCCAGGGATGTCTGCCGGATTTCTAGGTCAGAACGCCAACAAGCGTTCCATCGCAGTCGACATCAAACGTGAAGCCGGTCTAGCGGTCGTCAAAAAGCTCCTGCAAACCGCCGATGTGCTCGTGACCAACATGCGGCCTGGCACACCGCAACGCCTAGGCATCGGCTACGAAGCGTGCAAGGCCGTAAAACCTGACCTCGTGTACTGCGCGATTTCAGGTTACGGGCAAGACGGACCAGAAAGTGACAGACCTGCCATGGACCATCTAATGCAAGGGGAATCTGGCATGATTCTGTCAACCGGATCACCAGACGAACCTGCACGAGTGGGTTTCGCAGCTGTGGATTCTTGTACAGCACTCATTGCATCGTCTGCCATCAATGGCGCGTTGTTTCGTGCTAGCCGGACTGGCGAGGGCGCGTATCTAGACGTCTCGATGCTTGAGTGCGCCATGGCCCTCATGGGTCTCCACTATTACGGGTATTTCGCGACTGGCGGCGTAGGACCCCGCCCTGGCTCCAATCCTCTCGCCAATATCGGTTCCGCCGGAACCTGGTCCTGCAAGCAAGGCACCTTATTGGTAAACGCCAATAATTTCCGCTTATTCGAACGCATGGCCCAAGCAGTCGGTAGAGCTGATTTGATAACCGACCCTCAATTCGACACGTTGGCGAAGCTTGCGAGAAATGGACCAGCATTGCGCAAAGAGTTTGCGGCGATTTTCGGCACCGAAACAGCCGCACACTGGGATGCCGTACTGCGTCAAGCAGGCGTTCCGAGCGGGCTGCTCAAAGGACCCTCGGAGACCGTCCAACACCCACAACTCGCCTTCCGCAACACCATTGCAAGCATTACGAACGTGCCAGGTATCTCTGATGCTCTGAGGGTGTTAGGAGCTGGCTTTTTAGTCGACGGCGATCCAACGACACCGACCAACCCTCCGCCCTTGCTTGGTGAACATTCGCGCGAAGTATTGCAGGAACTCGAGTATTCGCCGGACGCGATTAAATCGCTGATCGCGGAGCAAGTCGTCGCGTGTCCGGACCACGGGTAGCCATCATCGGCGGTGGTAACGCCGCTCTCTGCGCAGCCATAAGTGCGCGCGAACAAGGTGCAGAAACGCATGTGTTTGAGCGTGCGCCGTTCGAATTGCGTGGCGGCAACTCACGCTTCACCGCCGGTGCGATACGTACCACCTATGACGGCGTTGAGCAACTTCGCGAACTCATGCCTGACCTTTCGGACAGTGAGTTTGCGAACGCGGACTTCGGCTCGTATTCGGATACGGATTTTTTTGCAGACCTAGGTCGCCTCACACAGTATCGCACTGACCCAGATTTAGCAGAACTCCTGGTGAACCAGAGTTTTCCGACATTGCAGTGGCTACGCAAGCACGGCGTACGCTTCCTACCTTTATATGGTCGCCAATCGTTCAACGTTTACGGTAAACAGCGCTTTTGGGGCGGCTTAACCGTCGAAGCGTGGGGTGGCGGTGCTGGATTGATCGATCAGCTCACCTCGATTGCTGAGCGCCTTGGTGTTCAAATCCATTACGCAAGTCGTGCGACCGGTTTGCAAAGAGCGGACGACGAACTCTTGGTGAACATTAATAACGAAACCACCTCTGCTTTCGACGCGGTCGTGCTTGCTTGCGGAGGTTTTGAGTCAAGCGCAGAGATGCGTGCACGTTATTTAGGACCAAATTGGGATTTGGCAAAGGTTCGCGGCACGCAATTCAATACCGGTGACGGTATCCGCATGGCACAGACACTCGGCGCAGGGACCACCGGTCACTGGTCTGGCTGCCACGCTGTCGCGTGGGATCTCAATGCGCCTGAATTCGGTGATTTAGCTGTTGGCGACGGCTTTCAAAAACACTCCTACCCGTTCGGCATTATGATCAATGCAAATGGTGAACGTTTTCTCGATGAAGGTGCGGATTTCCGGAACTACACCTACGCGAAATATGGTCGCGAGATTCTCCAACAACCAAACCATTTCGCCTGGCAAGTATTCGACGCAAAAGTCACCCATCTGCTTCGGGATGAGTATCGAATCCGGGAGGTCACCAAGGTCGCAGCTGACTCAATCGAAGCTCTAGGCGAGCAAATGACCGGCGTCGACGCACAACAATTCTCGAAAACCGTCCAGGCTTTCAATGCTGCGGTTCAAACGTCGATTCCATTCGATCCTACTGTAAAAGACGGGCGGCGCACGAGTGGATTGGCCATCGCGAAAACCAATTGGGCAAATCCGCTCGACACAGGGCCATTTGAAGCATACGGTGTGACCTGCGGCGTTACCTTCACGTTCGGTGGTTTGCGTGTAAACGATACTGCGGCTGTCCTCGATGAGAATGGCGATTTGATTCGAGGTTTGTTTGCAGCGGGCGAGCTAGTAGGCGGCTTGTATTACCACAACTATCCAGGTGGATCAGGCTTGATGGCTGGCGCGGTTTTCGGACGCGTTGCAGGACGCGGGGCAGCCTCTCAGTAAAGAAGTAACGCCGCCGTCAAATGCTCTACGTTAGGAATCCGGATACCTGAATCCAAAGCAACGGCAGCACCACGACGGGTACACCAACAATCAAAACGACGGGGATGACGCCACGTTTGGTCCAAGTCTTAAAACCAATGACCATCAATACAAACGGCCAGATCGTTCCAACGCTTAAGAAATCGCCGAGCAGGCGCAGAAGTTCACCGCTCGACGGCGTTAATCCAACCCAATAGCCGATGGAAAAGATTGAATGACTGACAGAAGCGCATGTCGCGCCGTGGATTGCTAGACACAAACCTGTGTCAGGCCACGCCAACCATGCAGTTGGCACCTGCGCCCATATCGATAAGGCGACGAAAGCACTGAAGGGTACATTTGCACGAAGTAGAGCAGCCATGAGTTTGAAGTACAGCGGCGCGAGCAACAGCACATACACGGCAGCACCCAAAGCAACCACAACCCAGACGATATACGCTAGGTTCATTGCCGCTGCACCCGCCGTTGATGCATTGTTTGCGCTCGCTGCGGCGCGCAGTTCCTCTATCGTTGCTTCAGAAATACCTTGGGCCGCCATCTCCTGAAGCTGCAATTCCAATATGGCCGACGAATTCAGATAGTCGCTTTCGACGTACGTCTCAATAAACAGTGGTCCTAAAAAACAGACGCCTACCAGAACCGCTACAAAAAACCAACTTGGTTTTTCACGTATGTGATCGAGCACCATGCGAGGCCGATAACAGATGCTCACTAGTGATTCGTGAAAGCGCATCTCACTCTCTTCTTTCGCGTTTCAACGTGCGTTCGATGTACGGGTCAAATAAAAACGGCGATCGTGCTTGTTCATTAACACGACCGCCGCACAGAGTGAGTAATTAACTTTGCGCTAAAGCCAATCTAAACAGCAAATAAGACAGCGTAAATAAGAACGTAAGGTACAGCCACAATCGCTAACGAAGTTGCCATGCTCTTCTCCGTCCACACGCTGTAACCGATCGTCATGATCGCGATCGACCATAGCATGAGCAGATCGGCGGTCTTCACCAACTGCCCAACAAACATCCCATCGGCATTAGGCAAACTGATGTAGGTCGAAAAAGCCAACAAGTTGTAGCCACTTGGGTCTGCCTTCGCGTCCATCAATAACGCGGCTAACAAAATAACGATAGAACCTACGACCCAAGGCATTCGACCCCACACCGACAAGGCCAGCCAATCCGAGTAGTCAAGGTCGGCACCGACCATCTTGCCGACAATCTTGAAGTAAAGTGCGTGTACCAAGACAATCAAGAAAAACATGATCGGCACGGCGATGACTTGACCGCCAATCTGCACCAGCGGGTTCGTAGCTATCGCACCCGCCGCTTCCATTTGTGCGCGCGCCGAATCAATTTCCTCTTGCGTTGCGCCCCTTGATTCCAACATTTCGATCGATTGTTCGAGGCCTGCGTCCATCGCACCACCCATGTCCATGCGCGTGGCTACGACGATAGCGGACAGCATGCCGAACAAAATGATGGCTAGAGCCGGCATCAACCAGGAACTGTCTTCACTTTGTCCTGCAAAAACACTGGCTGGATTCGTAAAAATCTTGATTAGGTCGTTCAACTTGTTATCCTCTTAGCCAACCGAGTCTGGCGACGAAGGCGTATCTGCAACGCTCATCGGCCGTGGACTTCTAGATTCTACGCCAGATGGACGAGAGGCTTGTTGCGATTCAATGTCACGGCGATCTAGTTCAAGCTGCAAGCCTTTTTGTGCTGCACGGCCTTTGAAATAGCCACTTGCACACAGCAACAGACCGCATATGCCGCCCGTTGTGAAAGCGACAAGCAACCAAACCGCCAACGGTAACGCCATCGATTCCCAATTTAAAAAGAACAACGAGAGCGGTTCGGCGTTGTAAATCGTGAACACCGTCCAAAACAACAGTGCCGCTGCCAATACGATATAGAAGAATATTCGGCTTATCGTTTTCATGGGTTCAAATCGACGAACTCTGAGCCGACATCATGAAATCAGAAGCGATGACGCAACCTAATGCTGGTCAGCTCTTCGCGACCGTTTCACGCAACTCCCGACCTGGCGTAAAGTACGGTATACGACGCTCACCTAGCGCGACAGCTTCACCGGTTTTGGGATTGCGACCTTGACGCGGCTGCCAATGGCGATTGCGAAACGAGCCAAAACCGCGAATTTCTACGCCACGATCGTCGCCTAGCGCTGCCGTCAACTCGTTCACAATCAAATCGACGGCAAGCACCAGATCTTCCTCTGGTAGAACGTCTTCATACTTTTCCGCAAGCAACATAACCAGCTCGCTCTTAGTCACGGTTTTAGGCCTCGACGCGACTTCGCAAAGCTATTAAACGTTATTTTGAGAAATCTGTCCTATGCAGATTCCTCACCGTCGGTTGTGCTTTCTACGGCTTCTTCGCTTCCGCCTTCAGCTAGTTGGTTCTTCACGAGGTCGCCAACGGTCTCCGCCGGTTTTGTCGCCTCGTCTTGCTGACGCTGGTATTCGGCATGCGCTTCGCGCTCGTCTTGTTGCAGACGCGACTTCACCGACAGCGAAATCGAGTGGCTACGCTGATCGATATTGATGATTTTCGCGGTCACTTCGTCGCCGACTTTCAAGTGGTGGCGCACATCTTCGACGACGTCATGACTCACTTCACTAGCGCGAAGGACAGCATCCACACCAGGTGCCAATGAGACGATGGCATCTTTGGCCGTCACCTCTTGTACGGTACCGGAGACCGTCGAATTCTTAGCGTTCGCAGCAGCAAAGTCAGCAAACGTGTCGTCCTGCAGTTGCTTAATGCCGAGTGAAATTCGTTCTTTGCTGGCGTCAATTTGCAAGATACGTGCTTCGACTTCTTCGCCTTTGCTATAGTGACGAATAACTTCTTCGTTCTTCTCATTCCAAGACAAGTCGCTCACGTGAATGAGACCGTCGACGTTGCCTGGCAACCCTACAAATATGCCAAAATCCGTGATCGCTTTGATCGTGCCACGAATAGCTTCGCCGACTCGATGCGCTTCATTGAATAGTTGCCAAGGATTCTCGCGACACTGCTTAATCCCAAGCGAGACACGCCGGCGTTCTTCGTCGATGTCAAGGATCATGACTTCGACTTCATCGTCTTTGGTCACAACCTTGGACGGAATGACGCTGTGGTTGACCCAGTCCATTTCGGATACGTGAACCAAGCCTTCCACGCCTTCTTCAAGTTCTGCAAAACAACCGTAGTCCGTGATATTGGTGACGCGGGCCAATACGCGCGTGCCGCGTGGATACTTTTGCACGATTTGCACCCACGGATCGTCACCTAGTTGTTTGGTGCCTAGTGAGACGCGTTGTCGTTCGCGATCGTATGAAAGCACCTTGACGTCAATGGTTTCACCTACGGTAACCATTTCACTAGGATGGCGTATGCGCCGCCACGCCATATCCGTCACGTGCAACAAACCGTCGATGCCACCAAGATCGACGAATGCACCGTACTCGGTGAGATTCTTGACCATGCCTTGCTTGACCTGCCCTTCTTGCAAGGACGCGAGCAGCTCTTCGCGCTCTTCGCTAAAGGCTTCTTCGAGAATCGCTTTGCGTGAAAGCACAACGTTGTTGCGTTTCTGATCCAGCTTGATGACCTGAAACTCGAGCTTCTGTCCTTCGAACACCGTTGGATCTGGCACCGGCCGAATGTCTAGCAACGAGCCAGGTAGAAACGCACGTACGTCGTTGACATCGACGGTAAAGCCGCCTTTTACGCGACCGTTTAAGGTGCCTTCGACTGCTTCTTTGCTGTCAAAGCGCTCTTCGAGCATGTCCCAAGTTTCTGCTCGCTTGGCTTTTTCTCGTGAAAGTCTCGTTTCGCCCGAGCCGTCATCGATGGTTTCCATCGCGACCTTTACGATGTCACCAATTACTGGCATGATTTCACCAGCTGACATGAATTGATCTTTAGAAATCACACCCTCGGACTTGAGTCCGACATTGACGGTGATACTCTCGTCGTCCATATCGACGACCGTGCCATTGATGATGGAACCTTGTTCGACTTCTTGGAAGCTCTCATTGAGAAGCTGTTCGAAACTTTCGCTCATAAATCTCCAGAATAACGATGAAACTTACGTCCTGATGTGCACCGTGTGCGTGCGCGAAACGTCCGGCTTGAACGGTAAATAGCGTACGAGAATAAGAAAGGGACCGAGAATTCGGTCGAAGTGAAGGTGCTGAAAACGGTAAGAAAGAAGGTAAATGCGGAATTGCAGGCGCGAAGTTTAGTCAATTCGCTAGGCATAGCAACATGGTGAGCGCTCCCGAATAGCACGCTGGTGCAGTCTAGGGTTTTCTCGCAACCGAGGTGACTTGCATTTTGAAAACGCGAATACGTCACTTCGCATAATCTCCGCCGTTCGTCGGCTGGCCTTTATCCTGCGATTCACAAGGCCACGCAGATTTGCTATCCCATCACCTTCGACCCATCGGACCGCACTTATGAGTTTTTCCGGATCCTACGACACCAAGTTTCAACCAGTTGTCGACCGTTTCGTCAAGAATTTCACGGAACTTGGCGATGTCGGCGCGAGCTTCGCCGCGACAATCGAGGGCGAATACGTCATAGATATTTACGACGGGCACCGTAACGCAGCCAAGACCGAACCATGGCAGGCTGACACCATTGTAAACGTCTACTCTACCACCAAGACCATGACGTTTCTAACCATATTGCTATTGGTGGAACGTGGGCAATTGAGTGTCACGGACAAGGTCGCGAAACACTGGCCGGAGTTCGCGCAGAACGGGAAAGAGGCCATTGAAGTACGTCATTTATTGAGCCATAGTGCTGGCTTGAGCGGCGTCAATGAACGTACTAAACCAGAAGATCTGTATGACTGGGAAAAGATCACACAGTTGCTCGCCGCACAAGCGCCCTGGTGGGAACCTGGCACCCAAAGCGGTTACCACGCGATTACGCAAGGCTATCTGCTTGGCGAGGTCGTCCGTCGCATAACTGGCAAGACCATCGGCACGTATTTCAAAGAGGAAATCGCCGAGCCGCTTGGTGCGGATTTCCACATTGGCGTCGATCCTAAACACCACGACCGCATTGCTGAGCTCATCCCGCCACCTGCGGCAGAACCTGATCCGAATGCGCCAGCGCCGGATCCCGAGAGCATCGCATTGCGTACGTTCATGAATCCGTCCAGCGATGTGAAGCAAACTACTACGGCGGAATGGCGACAAGCAGAAATTCCTGCAGCGAATGGACACGGCAATGCGCGCTCTGTCGTGCAAGTGCAATCGGTGTTAGCCAATTTGGGTAGTTTCTCGGGCGTCGACCTACTAAGCAAAGAAACATGCCTTAGCGTGATGACCGAACAAACCAATGGGATGGATTTAGTACTCGGCGTGCCAATGGTGTTTGGGTTGGGCTATGGCTTGCGTAGTGCAGCTTCACCGATGGGCGTCAACCCAAACACGTGCTTTTGGGGTGGCTACGGTGGCTCCTCAATTCTTGTGGACATGGATGCGCACGTGTGTCTTTCTTACGTCATGAACAAGATGGAAGCAGGTGCCTTGGGCGATCCCCGCGGCTTCGGTTTAGCCGCAGCGTTGTTCAGCTCACTAACGGCTTAAACTCGGTCGGGACAAGCAAAAACTCGGCC
>VXLJ01000009.1:18811-126864 GCA_009841635.1 Gammaproteobacteria bacterium | reverse complement strand
ACCTGCATCATCCGCCGACCGCCAGCTTGCTTGGCAACCAACTCTACTATACCTGCGGCCTGCTCGCGCAACAACGCCTGGTGGCGATGCAATTTGGCATGTTGCCAGTGGACGCACGCAGCTGTGGCTTGCGCCCGCTGATCCGCGATGTCATCAGAACCGTCGCCAAACTGACGCGGTCGGCACGGCGCTGCCAACTTGCTTTCGCCAAGTCCAATCCGCAGCTGGCATGGCTCATGCATGCGTGTGACGTGCATGACCACTGGTGGCGTTACGCCCCCGGCTAAACACCAAGCGAGCGAGCGACGGCGACTACCGCAACCCAAGGCTTGGACCGCCATGCGTCGGCGACGCGGGTCCGTCACGCACGGACCACGGCGGCGATGACGCCTTCACGAACAAAACCGTCGTTTTCAAGCCAGCTCCAGTCGCATCACCCCAACTCGAAGTGTGCAGCGCTGCAGCCACGGTCAAAATTCCAACGAAATCGCATCTCGAAGCGAATTCAAATCGTTAACAGGGGATTTGGGAATTCCCTATTTTTGCCAGCAAATTCAATATAGTTATGATATAACATATCTTTAAGTTTTCTGAAAGAGTTATGGTTCTGGATTCGGAGGCCAGCTCGACGTTGCATCGGGATGCCGAAGATGTAAATCGTCGCGTGGATGTAAGTGAATGTGACTGCGCGTGTGCCTCACCTGATGACCTTTGGGCTAAGCCTATTGCCACGAACGGCGACACGTTTCAACCGATTTCAGCGGTAGCTACTAATCTCATCGCAGCAGGTCTCTCGACCCTATGCGTCATCCACTGCGTCGCATTGCCAGTGCTTGTCGCACTAATGCCAATGGTCGCTCAGGTGGCTGAAAATGAAATCGTGCATCGCCTTCTGGTGCTCGCCGCGATTCCACTGAGCCTTCGTGTCGTATGGCTGAGTCGTTTTATGTACAGTGCGAGCTTTTTCATTAGCGTCGTATTGCTGGGTCTCACTTCCTTAGCTGCCGGTGCATTCGTCGAGGACTTCGAAGCGTACGAACAACCACTTACGCTGTTAGGTGGTATGCTGTTAGCTGCGGCTCACATATGGCATTGGTTGCGCCGATGTCGCACCGGCGGTGGAGTTCAACGTTACGTGACCGAACCGCAAGAGTCTTGAGCCATCCACTTTGTTATAGAGACACTAACTCATAGCGTCCCTGCTAGTGCCTGATCAGCTACCACCCATGGCACCACTTGCGTCTAGATGGCGCAAACTCGCGGAAACGACGTGTCGCGAAAAGAGTGAAAGATTAACGCCGGCTCGACTGGCCGTCTATGCCGAACTTCTTGCGTGCACAAATCCGGTGTCGGCCTATGAGCTTATCGCACTGCTAGAAAGTCGGCAAAACCGAAAAATCGCGCCGTTAACCGTCTATCGCCAGCTCGATTTTCTGATGCGGATTGGTTTGGTTCATCGTCTACAGTCCACGCACGCTTACATGGTCTGCAGCCATCCCGATCATGTTCATGAAAGTCAGTTCTTACTGTGCTCCGCATGCGGATCGGTCGACGAGGTGGAAGCAAATGGACTTGAGAAATTACTGACTCAAATCGCCGACGAGCACGGATTCAAGTCTGACAACGTCGTCGTCGAAGTCAAAGGGTTGTGCATCGACTGTGCCAAACAAGAGCAAGCATGATGTGGGCACTCTAACTAGGTGACACAACACCACTATATGTTTCACGTGAAACATTCGCGCCTCAATCAGTGTCTGCGCTTCGCCCAAAGTCTGGCATAGGCAAACCTAAACGCCAAGATACGTGCTCTTGACGCTCGCCGGCTAGGTTCTACTTTAGATCAATACGCTCTTTTGACTTCGTAAGAACAAACGCCGTGTAACTACGAATGCGCGTATTAACTGACTGCAGCACGCCTTTGCGACCGTCAGGCGTGATTAACTTCTGATTTGGTCGTCGGCGAGTCTTTCTTCACGAGAGAACCAATAGCTTCTGTGACATCGTTGCCTTCAACGACATCTAAATCGCTTCGCATCGCCTGCACAACGGCTCGAAAGGTTCCCTTGTTACTCCCATCGCGTTTATCCATATAGAGCTTTCGCTCTTCATCGAGCCTGCAAATAAAGGCCGCAAGTTCCTTGATCAGTTCCTCGTTTGCGTAAAGTGCGATGGTGCGTCCATGATTTCTGATCATTTCGATTTCATCATCATCGATTTCGTCATCGTCATCTGCCTTCGCAATATCTTCAAGCATCTTCTCGTATCGGGCGATCTTTTGTCGAAATAACTCGACTCGATATTCCTGCATGGTCTCCGCACGCGCTTGAAAATGAATGGTTACCGCCACCGAAGCAACCACCATCACCACCGCGATGATGGCGGCCAATATCTCGATCGTCAGATTTGAGATCGACCGGGCAAAAAACAAATGAACCACAGTTCCCGCCAGCACAACTACGGAAACAATAAGAATGCCAATAACAGCGGCATCGGCTTTATCTCTAAACACGCTAGTCCTCCTCGCTCCTATTCACTCCAATCGAAATGCTCGCGAAACGGCCATCGTAGAGCCGCTCACTCTTAGAAGAAATTGCAAATTGCGCTTTCGATTTAAATAGTGTATTTATGCCAATGTGCCATTTAAGGCAGTGAGGCATTTCAGCGTCGCCGTAGATTGCGCAATCCGGCTCGAGCTATTTCCTTATACGAGATCAATTCCCACAGTCGAATCACGCAACATCAAAGTTCGCTCCACTGTCTTATCGTGGTTAACCGAACTCGAGGTGAGTCCATTTGCAACAGCTTCTGTTTGTCATTGCTGTGAATCGGTAGAAGATCCGCCAAGCGAACGCTTACATCGCGTTCATTCGTGTAATCAATTCGCTTCCGTACCGCGCTAGGTAAATCACGAGCGTCTACGAAGTACTCCAGCAACTTGACCAAGTCAGCGTCTTCTTCGCGAAGCGGACCCTCTGGTTCGTCTGGCACAAATGTCACTTCACCCATCATTAAATGGTCGGTTTCCTCCCAAGTTGCGCCAACTTGAAACTTCGCGCCGCCTACGGCCATCACGGCTAACCGATTCTCTGGTAGTTCCTCAACTTCGACGATTTCTGCCAACGTGCCTACTTGGTGAATTGCAGGTAGTTTGTGATCGTCGCCTTCATGAACTTCATTACCTTCTTTAATGAGTACGACACCGAAGCCGATACCCGCACCTTGGCAATCTTTAATCATGCGCAAGTAGCGTGGTTCAAATATGTGTAAAGGCAAATAACCTCCATTGAACAATACAGTCGACAGTGGAAATAAAGGGATGGTGAGCGAACCAAGCACGAAATATGTCCTACGTTCCGTTAGAATCGAAATTCATTGATTGAGTTATTTTTAAGCTCGTGGAAACGCTGCAAACGATTTGCATTGCGCTGATCCAAGGCATTACTGAATTCCTCCCGATATCTAGTTCGGCACATATTCAATTCCCTGCACTGTTGCTGGGGTGGGACGATCGTGGACTCCATTTCGATATCGCCATTCATGCCGGATCGTTGCTCGCAGTGGTCGCATATTTCCGTCGAACGCTCGCTGAATTAGGCATTGGCTCGTTAGCAAGTCTAAAAAACCGAAGCATCAATGTGCATAGCGAACTAGCCATCAAACTCGCTCTCGGCACCCTCCCCATTCTTTTTGCTGGATTCTTCCTAGCTGAGTTTGCCGCGAATGAGGCTAGACATTTGGTGGTCATCGTCGCAACCACGCTTGGTTTTGGTATTTTGCTAGGTTTGGCGGATTGGCGGACCACGCGGTTACAAGCCCGTGGGCATATCTTTGACGACACCAATCCGAGTTATCTCGCCGCAATCGTGATCGGTATTGCGCAAATATTCGCGATCGTGCCCGGCACCTCAAGATCGGGTGTCACCATCACGGCCGCTCTCTTGTTAGGACTTAGCAGAACCCAAGCGGCGAAATTCTCGTTTCTGCTCGCCATTCCTGCGATTATGGGTGCATTTGCGTTAATGCTGCTTGAAGTTGGCGAGGCCGCTGGAAGTTTCAATCTCGTGCAGTTCGTAATTGGCTTCGTCGTTGCCGGAATAAGTGCATACCTTTGTATAGGATTTTTCATGACCGTAATTGAAAAAATCGGTATGTGGCCATTCGTGATCTATCGACTAGTGATAGGCGTACTTTTGGGGTGCGTGCTATGGCTGTAACCGCAATCGACCATGTGGCCGTGCCAATTCGCAATGTAGCCGCAATGCGAGCGTTTTACGAAACATTTGGATTCGGGTGGGACGCAACGTCCGCACCTCACCTATATGCTGTCACGCTTGCTAAACAGAAGATCAACTTCCACGATCCCTCACTGTGGCAAAATCCTAAATTCACCTTGCGTGGACCCACCGCAACGCCTGGGTGCGGCGACTTTTGCTTTTCGTGGAACGGCAAATTCGAAGAACTGCAGCAGCTCTTGCACGAACTCAACCTAACAGTCATTGAAGGACCGGTTGAGCGTGTGGGTGGCGCGGCCGTCGGGACCAGCGTCTACGTGCGCGACCCCGATGGCAATCTAGTCGAATTCATCCTCTATGAGGATGAACCCTAAAACGGCAAATCGTCTTCTAGTTCGGAATCGCCGGCTGGGTCGCCAGCAGAGGCGTCAGAACCGCTGCCTCGCTGTGGCTGCTGCGGTTGCGATGATTGGTTGGAGTAGGACCTCTCATAGTTGCCACGTCCGCCACTAGGAGCAGGACGATCGTAACTGGTGCTACTTGGACCAGTGTTTGCTTCGGCTCGGCCAAGCATGATGAGTTCGCGACAATTAATTTCGGTTCGATAGTGAGTTTGACCTTCACGATCATATTGACGAGTTTGCAGCTCACCTTCTACATAGACGTGACTGCCTTTGTGTAGATATTGGCTAGCAACTTCCGCCAAGCGACCCCAGCACACAACGTTATGCCAATCTGTGCGCTCTCGACGTTCATTGGTCGACTGATCAGTCCACGTTTTGCCTGTCGCTATGGAGAAAGTAGTCATTGAATTACCGCTTTGCATATAGCGGATTTCTGGATCTCGACCTAAGTTACCGATTAATTGCACTTTATTAAGACTTCGACCTGCCATTACATTACCCTCGTATATGTCTCGTTCTTGCGCTTCAGGTCTGGCCTAACTTGCGTTCTCCTCAATCATCGCACCAGTCTTAAAACGCACGTTCAGTACAGACCAGCTTTACTTCATTCTAGATGCGATATCTCGCATGCAAGTTTAGCCAAAAAAACTTGCCTAGGCAACCGATCCAGACGAATAACCAGGTGGCCTTCCCCGTTCCCAAACATGTGCTCGCGCCACCTCCTCATTCAAATCTGCGCCCCAACCTGCCCGAGCTGGGATGATTGCTTCGCCTGCATCGATTTCCAGCGCTTCTGTAACTAGATCGTCTTTCCATGGCACGTCATCGATATCAATCTCGCAAATGCGAATATTTGGCGATACGGCACACAGATGTAGCGAATGCAACGTAGAGAGATGAGAGTAGTAATTGTGTGGCGCACAGTTGACTTCAAAGGTCTCTGCCATCTCAACGACACGCTTCGAGTTGGCATAGCCATTCCAAGGTACATCGACCATACACACGTCCATGGCTCGGGCCTCAAAGTAACGTCGATACTCGCGTGTCGTAAATAGATTTTCGCCAGAACATACAGGCACCCGCACGGCATCGCGGATTTCACGCAGACCTTCGGGTTCGTACATGTCAATCTCAACCCACATCATGTTGAGATCTTCTAGCGCGCGACAGATGCGCGTAGCCGCTTCGACGCGAAAATTGAAATTCAGATCCAACGCGATATCGACATTGGGTCCAACAGCATCCCTAAACGTGCCTAATTGGGTTCGAATATGGTCGAGCAGTGCATTCGTGACCGTGCCATCCGTGGTTCCTGCGCCGCCTCCCCAACCAGGTCCGTACATGCCAGGTTGCTCGCCTGGAAAAATGATGTTGGTCTTGAGCGCGGAAAAACCTCGAGCGACCACTTCCTTGCCTAACTCGGTGACGTCAGCCCAACTGTGCAATGGTGGTACACCAATGATCTCTGCAGCGCGAGCCCGCGAGCTGCCGCAATGCGACCAGTAAACGCGTTGACTTGTTCGCATCGGGCCGCCGAGTAACTCATACACCGGGACGCCAAGCGCTTTGGCTTTGATATCCCATAACGCAAGCTCAATACCCGCAATCGCTTTAGCTGCGATACCACCTGGACTTTGCCGAGCCGTTCGGTACATATCCCAATAACGCGTTTCCACCGGACGAGGATCTTTGCCTAATAGAATCGTTTCAAGTTCTTGCGCAGTGCCAACGACGCTATAGGGAAGCCGGCCATCTGAACATTCGCCATACCCAGTAATGCCTTCGTCGGTTCTTACGGCAACAAACGACCATGGACGCCAACCGGCATCCACTACAAACGTTTCGATGCCTGTGATTTTCATCGTTTTCCTTGTTTACAAGAGCTTGATTGTGAGCTATTCGACCGGTTGCATGAGCTGATGATGTGCAGCATTAGCAAAATGCGCAGCGATAGTAACGGCGCGATCGCTGCGGGCTGCATATTGCCCGTAATCACTAAGTGCATTTGCGCCAAGCAACCGCATCACCGTATGAACATGCGTCTCATCGACATCGTTGTACTCAATTAGAAGCCGATCAGGTAAATAGATTCGATAGTAGATGTCCTGGCCGCGTTCGTCATAGACGACGAATCCATCATTTGAAGCTAAATCCAGAGCATCCTGCACGCGATTTGCGAATGGCGAACCCAAGGTGTGAACGTATTCGACAATCAGATCTTGGACCACATCGGCCGCGGCTTTTGAAAGTTGATTCAGCGGCAAGCCAATACCGTCAAACATCGTGACGTCGTAGTTCCGCCCACGATCCTGTTGACCTCGGCCAGAGCCAACAATGACATCTAAACTGATCGTGTCGTCTTGCTTTGCTAGGGAGCGTTCTGCCTTATTTAGCTTAGTAATCAACTCGCGGCCTAGCTGCGCTTCATCTCGTAGCGGCGCTTGACCATTGACGCTCAACGGTTGCGTACCTAGAAACGCCGGGGCGAGAATGACGTCCGATGCTTGAACTAGAAAGTTCAGCGCGAGGTGATGACCATCAAGTTGAAATCCCCATGCACCACTAGTTGCCGGCGAGCCAAACATTACGAGCGTATGCGAGCCGACTGGCGCTGCACGCGCTACTTGGGTAATCTCAGTCGTAATCAAGCGCGCTTTAGCAAAGCCCTCTTCACTCAAAAACAAGCGCAGCAAATCCCACGCGAGTTTTTGTTGGTCCCGGGTCATTTCTCGAAATTCGATGCCACCCGATCGTTTGCCTGGGACGTTGGTCCACGAGTACATTTCCTCCTCGCCTAGACAATACGCTACACGTTCGGCAAGCGCTGGATCCAATGACTCGAACCATGCGACAGCTGCTGCAGCGAGCGCTTGAACATGTGGGTCGGCGCTTGCTTCCACGGTCGGCGCTTCGCAGTCTGCTGCACCCGCTTGTACGCTCGCGAGCAGCAGAGCAGAAGCTATGAAACTAACGGCAACCCACGACTTGCTTTTGACATGCATGACTAGCTCTTTTGGCATTGGCCCGCCAAGCTCTACGCAGTCACACGATCGAATTTACGTGTTTTTTCCGCATATTCGAAGTCATCAATTCTGAGTTCGTCGCGCATCGTTGCCGTCGTTTCCGCGGGACCAGCATCCAACGGAATGCCTGTTGCATCAGCAATACGTGTAATGCCATTGAAGGCCGCCGCAACCGCCATAGCGTCTACAGCTTGCTGTGTGCCCATTGAATGCAAAGCCTCGCCTCTAAGTTGCTCTACCGCGTCCCAACTTCCCCCAATAATCGCGTCGACCAACCTCGATAGCAACTCGCCGCACTCGACTCCCGATTCAAGCTGGTTGTCCATGACTGCATGGAGTTCAAAGTCACCACTCCCACGGAGCAGCAGTGTGTGCATCGTTGTTCAGTAGAAGCACTGATTCAGTGCCGACACGCGGGCAGCAATAAACTCAGCTTGACTCCTGGAAATAGCTATTGGCAGACCCGAAATGTAATAGGCCTGTCGCATAACTGAAAAAAACAATACGATCACTGCGGGCACGAGTCCCATTGAGCGAACGATGTTCGCTTGGCGCGGAATGCCAATCTCATTTAGTTCGCCGTCGCCAGGCGCGATCTTTACCCAAGCGCCACCGTCTACCACTTCAACCGTTGGGTCCGCACCTAGTGGCGGCGCTGTCGAACCTGCTTGTGTTGCCGGCACCGGCAAACCCAATGATTGATGAAACGTATCAATCACCACGGATGTCGCAACAATGCCGATTAGCTCGACGTACGCCCCGTCCGACAGGCCAGCAGTCCGCGCTGCATCTAGCACGGATTTGGTCATGCGGGCCGGATCAGTCCGAATGCGATGAATCACTTCAATAGCTGCCAGTGGGAGCTCGGTTACGGTGTCGTGCTCGCCTTGCACGGCAGCTGGTGACAATGCATCTTTGCGTTGACTACATAGCTTGCATTGCAAGCTATTGCGCGCTTCGCGAACTATCGCCATACGGTCTGCGCCTGACCAAAATGGACCACTTTGTGCAAGCTGTTGCCATACGTCCTCGTACGCGGACACGGTCGCTTCGCGAATGGGATACGCGCAGTTTTGAAACATGATTCCTTTGCTCATGCTGGCACCACCGTTTCTAAAGCCTGCCTGTACTTGCTAGACAACTATTAGAACACATAGATTTTCGAGCAGCGACCCTAGAAAATTCGCGTGTGCCAGAACACCAACACAGCATCGGTCCTTCACATTAATATCTTCCCCATAGCGAGATTTACGCCTCTCGTTAACCTAATGTATGTAGTACTGCAACTTATGCAACCTCGCTGACAGCCGTGAGACGATCGGCATTTCCACTTATGGCGTTAGGGTTTTATCTATGTGCTATTGTGTACCCAGTCATTCGCGTGTGGACCTGGCACGAGCCTGCCGGTGCGCTTGGCGAAGTGGTAGGCTGGATCTTGCTCTGCGTCGCGTTATTCACACCTCTTGGTTTGTTTATCGCGCGATTCATGCTGCGATTACGGTTTCCAGAGCAATTGATGCAATGGATCTACGTTGCGATTGCATCCTGCTTTTTACTCCTTCCTGTCGTGCTAGTGCTTGAAATTGCGCGTTGGGTGCCCGGCTTTCCTGCTGGGTTTGAGCCTTTGATCGCAATTACGAGCGCGTTGGGTTTAGCTGCCTACGCTGCGCTTAACGCTCGCCGTGTCGTGGTCAAGACCGTCCAAATTGCGAACACCACGAATCTCGCCGATCATTCGATCGTTCAGCTGTCGGATGTGCACATTGGCTCTAGGTCGACAGCGTATCTAGATGCGATAGTGGACAAGGTGATCTCCTTACAACCTACTTGGATTGTGATTACTGGTGATCTGCTTGACTCCGCCGCTGTCGGGGTAGATGAGCTCGCGCCCTTGAAACGCATCGCTGAACGTACACTGTGGGTGACGGGCAATCATGAGCGGTATGAAGGTCTCGACAAAGTAACCAGCTTGCTTCAAGCTATAAACATCAAGACCTTGCGAAACGCCACCTTCGACGCAAAACCGTTTCAGTTCATAGGTATCGACGACCACGATTCTTCGAACTTTCTGATCTCAATGCTGCAACAGTTGCAGCCTGTCGAGGACGCGTATCGCGTGCTGCTCTACCACCGGCCACACGGCATGCATGAAGCGAGCGACTGGGGGGCCGACTTAATGTTGGTAGGTCACACGCACCGCGGTCAGATTTTTCCGTTCCATTTTGTGGTTAACCGTTTTTTTGAATACAGCTATGGCACCTACCAGTTTGACCGTATGACATTGCACGTTTCAAGTGGGACTGGTACTTGGGGACCCATTTTGCGACTTGGTAGTCGCAATGAGATAACCCACGTCGTATTTGCTTGAGCTGTCGCAATAGCTATTACGCACTATCGTTCGATACCAGCGAGCTCCTACCCCATGTATTGCTGCCAGGTTTCTAAATCCTTGACATTCAAGTACGCGTTGTGTGCTTTGGTTTCACCCATCGTTGCATTCGGCACATGACTGTAGTTGTGGCCCGGTAATAGCAGCGTGTCATCTGGCAGTGTTTTAAGTTTTTCGAGACTGTGATACATCGCCTCTGAATCGGACCCCGGCAGATCCACGCGACCACACCCATCAATAAAAAGCGTGTCACCGGACACGAGGGTGTTTTTTATACGAAAACACTGGGATCCTGGCGTATGACCAGGGGTGTGTAGAAATTCGACTTCAATTAGCCCAATATCGAGGGTGTCGCCGGACTCAACTGCTTTGATATCCGTTTTAGATATGCCCGTGACTTTTTGCACCCCAGCAGCTTCTAACCGATGCGCATATACCTTGACAGGCCGTTGTTCCATCACTTGCGCCACACCTTGTATTCCTTGTCCTCGCATAGAACCGCCTACATGATCCGGATGGTAGTGCGTGACCAAAACACCACTCAAAGTGAAGTCCTTCTCATCCAGTCTTTTGAGCAACGCATCAATATCCCAGGCCGGATCGACGAGCACGACCTCTCGAGATGATTTAGAACCGACGATGTAAGTGAAGTTCTGCATCGGACCAATCTGGATCTGCTCGATGATGAGTTCGTCAGACAATTGCATGATGTAGTCGCTGAGCTAGAAGTAATGGCATTATCCAAGCCATACGAGTTTTTCGAGCATGCGCCAAACCTAAGCCAAGCGCTTGTCATTTGCGGCACTTGAAACGCCGCGCGCATAGGTCACTTCGCCTTGACGTACAGTTAGAACGACATCTTCGCACAGCAAGCGACTACGGGCTTTGGACCAGGGATGATTTAAAACCACAAGACTAGCTTCGTCCCCAACTTGCAGGATGCAACCGCTCGCGTGCATCCGTCGATGAGCAGGCAAGAATCCCGACAGAGCTTCTTCTGGGCTTATCTGCTCTGCATGTGCAACATACTCGCCGTGACGAGTCTGACGCGTGACAGCAGCTCGCATGGCTAACCAGGGGTCTGGTGCGCCAAATGGCGCATCCGTGCCAAAACTACAGCGCATACCACGTTCTAGCAATGTACGTATCGGATAAAACGCCGCTAGTTCGCTTGGCGAGTGATCGCGAATGTACTGATCGCCGCGTTCAAAAATGAAGTTCGGATTCGGCACGATCTCTACATCTAGGTCTTCAATCAGCGGTATCAAATCAGCCGTTAACTGCGTGCCGTGTTCAAGACGATCCTTGGCGGTTTCTCTAAATTCACGCAATGCCGCGAGCGCGAACACGATTTCGACTTTCGATACGGCGTGGATCGCAACCGGACGCCCTTGTCGATACGCCTTCTTAATCGTCGCTGTGAATGACTCAAAGTCTGGGAGACGGTAGTCGTCCAGAATGATCTTTCGATGCCCGTTGGACAAGCCGTCGCCACCCATCACATACACGTCTTGCAGATTGCATTGAGCTTTTAGCATGCTCGCGCTAGCGTTCGAGTTTGATGGCGTCGCATCGGTTACGTGCGTTACACCGAATGACGCCAATTCCATTGAAAGCGCGGCGAGATCTTGCTCAATCGACTCATTTGGCGCTAGCGCTTCACGCACATGCTCGTCTTGACGATATAGCTGCCCGCCGTTTGTGACAGGCAGCGCTAACGCCGCCGCTGCGACTGAGTTGACGTACCATAGTCGCCCCGATCGATGCTGTATGCGAACAGGCCGGTCAACGACCCAACCGTCAATTTGAGCGGCATTTAAATCTCCCGCGACCGATTCGTGGTAATCAACCCCTCGTATCCAATCATTGCCTGGTGCCGCTCGCAATGCTGCGATGAGTTGCTCTTCGTCAGTGATCTCTGGTGGACCACAAACAATCGAATTTCGTCGCGCGGCCAGTGAACACAAATGCAAATGATTGTCGCGGATGCTTGGCAGCAGCGCACCGCCGTGGCTATCGAATACTCGGTCGTTCGAGGAAACATCGATGCGTTCGTGAATGCGAGTTATTAACCCGTCTTTACAGTGAACGTCGACCTTGTTGCCTTTGAGTTCGACGTTTTTAATGAGTAGTGGTTGCAAGCTGCCACCGATTCAAGCAACGTCATAAATTAAATACCGCGTAAGTTTCTAGATTTCACGAAGCATTCTGCAATTCGTCACGCTATCAGCCCGTGAGCTCCAACGACGCTTGCACTCTCCTGCGGCGGCGGAAGAACTGAGCGCTGTCGCAGGGATTTGCGGTGTCATCGTCGAAGGCGCGACAAGTAGTTCGTCTCTATTCAGACCAAACTGTCCGGTTATTGCAGTCGATTCAAGTAACGATGCTGGACTAAGCGATATCCAACTTGAAGACGGCATGTCGCTCGACAAACTCAAGACCACCATCGAACAGAGCCCGATTGCGTCCGCCACACTTGTACAACTATCGCGCAATAACCACCATGCTTCTGTCTTTGATGCGCTGTTCGCAGAGTCGCTGGCCTACTCCACACTGCAGCACAGTGAGCCATTCCTATCTTGGCTTGCGAGTGAAAAACCAACCAATATCAAGCATTTTGTTGGGCCAGCTATCATCGCCGAACGCCAAGCAAACCAGCTCGTATTAGTTTTAAATCGACCTGAAAACCGCAATGCTTGGTCAACCGATATGCGGGACGCCCTCGCAGAGCAATTGCAACTCGCATGTGCGGACGACACGATAAAAGGCATCACGCTAAAAGCCAATGGTCCCGCATTCGGCGCCGGCGGCGATCTCACAGAATTTGGCGCTGCTCGCGATGCCGGCATCGCACATGTTTCACGCCAAACACGTAGCCCAGCACAGCTGATGCATATCTTGCGCGACAAAATTACCGTCATGCTGCACGGTGCTTGCGTAGGTGCGGGCATTGAACTACCTGCGTTCGCCACATCCATCGTCGCGCAACCGAAGGCATTTTTTCAACTGCCGGAAGTGCAATTCGGCTTGATTCCAGGCGCGGGTGGGAGTGCGAGCATATTGAAGCGCATCGGCCGTTCTCGCTTCAATTACATGGCGCTCAGCGGGGAGCGCATAAGTGCGCAAGTCGCATTGAAGTGGCGCTTGATCGACAAACTCATTGACGCCAACGATGTTTAAAGATATTCGCGTAACTCGCGTGCTTGAAATCGGCAACTATGCAGCCGGTTACGCCGGCAAGCTATTCAGCCATGCCAAGTGTGACGTTGTACGTGTGGAACCCGCCAGCCCAAAACCAAGTTGGGTTTCGCATCGGGCGATGGATGTTTTTTTGCATTTCGATAAACGTCGTGTAACCACTTCAAACCTTGACTTGATTGCTGACCTCGCTGCGGCAGCGGATGTTGTAGTGGTCGATGGCGAAACGGCCGATGAAATCAAATCATGGGGGTTCGATCGCTGGCCGACACCGATTAAGGTGGCAATCACACCGTTTGGTCTTACTGGTCCCGATTGCAATCGGCCAGCCACCAACGCAACGATTCTTGCACTCGGCGGCTACTCAAATCTGATGGGCGATCCTGGACGAGAACCGTTGACGCTGCCAGGTCACTATGTCGACTTTCAAAGCGGTGGCTATGCATATACCGCTGCTTCCGCTTGTCTGCATGCAAAAATCCAAGACACGATCGACATTGGCATGCTTGAAGTGATCATGTCATTGAGCCAATTTACAACCGTGATGTGGACTTGTGCCCAGACAGTCCGATCGCGGCACGGTAACGATTTTTGGTCTGTTGTGCCAACCAATCTATTTCGCTGCGCGGATGGTTGGGTCTATATCAATATCGTGCCAGGTTTTTGGGATGCATTCACCACGCTGCTTGATCTGCCAGAACTAACGCTTGATGAACGCTTTAAAAGCAATGCGCTCAGGATGGCAAACCGCGATGATTTACACGAAATCATCGGTGCCGTATTTATCGATTGGACTCGAAGTGAGATTCAACAACGTGCAACTGAAGCGCGCGTGCCTATCGGTGCGGCTCTCAGCTTCAGCGAAGTACTAGACGATCCGCATTTAGCCGAACGCCATATGTGGCAAGAAGTCGAGTATGGCGATGGCGATAGCGTAAGGTCGCCGCGACCACCTTACATCATGCGCGACATTAGCCGCGAATCCGTCCAATTAACAGACCCGGTGCATCCAACTGATGGCTAGCGGTCCGTTAGCAGGGGTCCGTATTCTGGATCTAACCCACGTTTGGGCCGGACCTCTCGCAACCCGAATTTTGGCTGATTTAGGTGCCGATGTTCTCAAAGTAGAAGCACCTATGGGACGAGGTCCAAAGGTCTTCCCTGGCGTGCCATTAGGTGGTTTCGTTGGCGGCGCGGCGAGCGCAGAGCCATGGAACGTAAACGCGGTTTTCGTGAAACTCATGCGCAACAAGCAAAGTCTTGCAATCGACTTGAAGACCGAGGATGGGCGCACGATTTTTCTAAAGTTGGTGAGCATCTCAGACGTCGTCATTGAGAACTTCTCCGCGCGCGCTATGGCGAATTTAGGTCTCGACTATCCGAATTTGCGCGAAGCCAATACCAAGATCATTCATGTCGCCATGCCAGGCTACGGCTTAAATGGACCCTACAGTGGACGCGTCGCGTTCGGACCGACGGTCGAACCAATGTCAGGTTTGACCGCCGCAATGGGCTATGGACCAGACGAACCCCGTGCAACTGCGATGGCGATGCCTGACCCTAGTTCGGCTGTGAGCGCTACGGCCGCAGTCCTTACGGCGCTACGGCTACGAGAATCGACCGGTGAAGGACGGTTGGTAGAAATGTCGCTGCACGAATCAGCTGTATCGTATGCGGGTCCGTGGCTAGTCGATACGCAATTTGGCATTGAACCCGAACGTATCGGCAATCGCCATCCGCAAATGGCGCCGCATGGCATGTACGCATGTCTAGGCGAAGACAACTGGCTTGCGATTGGTTGTCGCAACGATCGAGATTATCAAGCGTTGTGCGAAGTCGGTAAACTCGATGTCGACTCGTCGTGGCCGCTAAGTGAACGCATGGCGCAACGTGAACGCCTCGATGAGGCGATCTCAAACTGGACTCGAACTCAACCCCATGAAACGGTTACAGCTCAACTAATCGATGCCCAGGTACCGGTAGGCAAAGTGCTCGACACCGCTGGCATGCTCGCAAATCCGCAAAGCATTCATCGAGATTTTTTTGTGCCGCTCGAACAAGGTACGCCAATGCCGGGCAACCCTATCAAAATGAGCAGCATTTCCAACTCGGATTGGACACCTTGTCCCAAGCTAGGTGAGGATAACTGGCCTGTACTTCATGATTGGTTAGGTTATGACGAGCCTACGGTCAATGAGCTGTTTGAAAAAGGCATCATCGTCGACGAACCACCGCGTTAGCAGATGAATAAATACAACCTTAATAAGCCTGCGCTGGCAACCAAGTGACGATTGCCGTGAAGTAGAAGATCAAGGCAAGACCGACTAGTTGCAATACGATGTACGGACTAACGCCTTGGTAAATCGTGGTGGCTTGCAATTCTGGTGGCGCCGCACCTTTCAAATAAAAAATTGCAAACCCAACGGGTGGTGTCAGAAAGCTCGTTTGCAGACAAACGGCAAAAAGCACGGTAAACCACACCGGATCGAAACCTAGCGATACGACAACTGGCGCGACCAGCGGCAAGATGATTAGCGTCAATTCGATCCAATCTAGAAAGAAACCAAGCAAAAACGTGCAGAACAATATCGTGATGACGACGCCGGTGGGTCCGAACGGCAGATGCAACAACGTGCGTTCAATCAGTTCATCGCCGCCTAGCCCGCGTAAGACGAGAGAAAACGCTGTTGCGCCAATGAGTATTGCGAAAATGAAAGCGGTAGTTTTGGTGGTTTCCGTTAGCACTTCTTTGAAGACCGGCATCGTCAGCTGACGCTTCCACAGCGCTAATAACAATGCACCCAACGCACCTACGCCTGCGGCTTCGGTTGGTGTCGCAACACCAAAAAAGATGCTGCCGAGCACACCTAGTATCAGAGCTGCAGGTGGCAAGATTGCCAGCAACAGACTTTTTAGCTCGGCCAAACCAAAACTACCTTCACTAGGCAGCTTGGGCGCAAAATCAGGCTTGATCCACCCCAACGCGACGATGTACAGCACATACAGCGAACCGAGCAACAAACCCGGAAAAACTGCACCTAGAAATAAGTCTCCTACCGGCATTGCCATCCGGTCCGCCATAAGCACTAGCATGATGCTAGGAGGAATCAGAATGCCAAGCGTGCCAACTGCACAAACAGTACCCGATGCCAACATTGGCGCATAACCCTGCTTCAACATCACAGGCAAGCCCAATAGCGCCAACAGCACCACCGAAGCGCCGATGATGCCGGTGGTCGCAGCCAACAACACGCCGATGAGCGTCACCGAAATTGCGAGACCACCCGATACTCGCCTAAAGAGTTTGGCAAAGCTGGTCATTAATTCGTTCGCGATGCCTGAACGGTCTAGTAGAAGGCCCATGAATATGAACATGGGCAATGCAACCATCACCCAGTTCTCCATCACGTTCCAAACTCGGTCCACCGTGATTGCCGTATACAGCCAATCGACACCCGTCAAGATGCCTAGATCGATCTCAACGATGATGGCGATACAAGTGAATAGAACCGCCAAACCGGCTAATATCCAGGCCACCGGGAAACCTGTGAAGACCAACAAAATAAAGGCGGCGAACATCGCCACCGCTAGTACTTCGTTAAGTTCCACGCTCGAGCAATCCAACCCAGAGTCGCGACAGACGAGAAAGCGACGCTAGTAACAACAAGCCGAAACCGACGACTAAGAACGCCTTAATAAACCAACGAAACGGCAAGCCGCCTGGCGAAGCCGAAATCTCGCCTATTTTGAAGCTATAAAGGAAGAAGTCCCAGCTAAACCAAAGCATGACCAGGCAAAACGGGACAACGAGCAAGATGATGCCGTAAAAATCAATCCACATCCTCATACGCGGCGCGAACCTCTCATGAAATACATCCACGCGAATGTGTGCGTTCGCGATCAGCGCGTAACCAAGCGTAAGCATGAAACCCATTGAATACAGGTGCCACTGCAACTCTTCAAATTCGATTCGCCCTTGGGCGAACAAATAGCGCGCGGTGACGTTGATCACGATCACAGCCATGAGCGCAACCCAAATAAAGGACACGCCACTCGCGATGCGCGTCAATAACGGATCGACGAACTTTGAGATTCGCGTCTGCGGCAGTTCCACCTAGAAATCTCTTGGCAAATACGCGAACTTCTTCCAGTGTGCGTAGTCGGCCCGAAACGCTCGTTGGGAGTCATATATACGCCGAAAATCAGTATCGTTGGCCGCTTCTTCTTCCATGACCTCGTCAGAAAGGCGATTCAGTTCACGTAATACCGATTCGGGCAGATAGTTCGCGGTCACCCCTTTGTTCGCGAAATCAGCGATGATCGGCCCTTGAATCGCTTCGGCCTTTGCAAGATTGCGTGTAACGCCAGCGGTACACGCGGTTTCGAGTATGGCCTGTTCTTGTGCTGAAAGTTGCGACCATTCATCCAAATTGATGGTGAGGTGAATAGACGTGAAAACCTGGTGCCAGCCAGGAAAGTAATTGAGTTTTGCAACGCGGTCAAAACCAAGCGACTGGTCCACATTCGGCAAGGAGTATTCAGTGGCGTCGATCGCCCCCTTCTCGAGCGCTTGAAATATCTCAGCACCCGGCAACATCGTGACGGAGGCGCCAGTGCGCTCGATGACCTTGCCTCCCAGTCCCGCAAAGCGAATCTTCAGACCTCGAAGATCGTCGAGCGAGTTGATCGGTTCTCTAAACCACCCTGCGGTTTCCGGACCGATCAATCCACAAAGCAGAATGTGCACCCCACCACGAGCATAGAGCTCTTGCCCGAGCTGCGCACCACCTCCTTCGAACCACCAGGCGGAAAACTCCCATGGTTCAAGACCAAACGGTACAGCGCCGAGTAACGGCGACGCAGGTATTTTGCCTTGGTCATAGCCAAGCCAGGTATAGCCAGCTGGTATCTTGTTTTCGCGTACGGCATCGACTATCTGAAACTCCGGCACGATTTCCTTCGGTTCCGCGATAAGAAACTGAAAACGACCTGCTGAAAGCGAATCGACTAGACCCGCTACATAAATGATGTTGTCGCCCAGCACTTCTAAGTTGGTTGGGAACGACACGGGTACGCGCCATCGCTTCGCGGTGACTTGGCTCGTTGGGACCACGGTTGTTGCCGCACGGGTATCCTCGCTATCCGTCGCATACCACAGTGGCACCCGAACGACGAGCGCCATGGCCAATCCCACGATGAACGCTACGCTCACTAGAGCCAAAATTTCAGATCGACTCAAGTGCACCTCCTCTTGCGTCGCTTATGCACAGCTCAAGTAAACCGAGCCGCCGCCAACCAAGCAAACACTCGCCAAGACCAACGTTTTGCATTGGCGATTCACTCGCATCATGTTCGCTATGATTATTTGAACGTGCTTGCCAGCACGTATTTTCGATAGATTCATAGCCGTCAACTTAAGCGAGGGGTGCTGATATGGCGAAAGAAGAGCATCTAGGTTCATACGACGCGTTCAAAACGAATCTATCAGATCTGTGGGCAAATTGGGAGATTGACGTTGATCAAGACCCTTACACGCTGCCGCTCGATGACTTCATGTGTTCACACCCTTATCTCTTTCGCGAGCACAAGGTGCTTCCATATTTTGAACGACTTCGCGCCGAAGCGCCTGTTCATTTCACGGCCAGTTCGCCAGTAGGACCATATTGGGACATCACGAAGTTCAACGACATCGTCGAGATCGAGAAAGACTTCAAGACCTTTTCGTCTGAAATGAAATACGGTGGCATTACGCTAGGCGGCGTGCCATATGACAACCCGGATCCGACGTTTTCACTGCCCATGTTCATCGCCATGGATCCGCCTAAACACGATGATCAGCGCAAGATCGTCCAGCCGAAATTTACACAAGGGGCAATCAACGAACTCGAACAAGACATTCGCCGGCGAGCGCAGGCGATTCTTGACGGACTACCGCGCAATGAAACGTTTAACTGGGTAGAGCACGTGTCGCGCGAACTAACCGGACAAATGCTCGCCCAGCTCTTTGATATACCCCAAGAAGACCGATTCCAGTTGCTCAAATGGTCGGACACGATTCAAAATGCAAGCAACGTTGAACATTTCAACACCATCGAGGACGCCTTTAAAGTACTTTGGGAGTGCCACACGTACTTTGCCGAAGTTTGGCAAGAAAAGCTCAAGCAAAAAGAGCCTGGCAACGATCTCGTTTCCATGTTGGCGTTCGGCGAAGCGACCAAAGATATGCCACCCAATGAGTATTTAGGCAATGTGTTGCTACTTATCGTCGCTGGCAACGACACAACGCGCAACAGTATCAGTGGTGGTCTATTAGCGCTCAATGAATTTCCCGACCAGTACACAAAACTGAAAAACGACCGGGGCGTCATCCCTGGTATGGTGAGCGAGATGATTCGCTTTCAATCACCAGTTGCCCATATGGCGCGAACCGCATTGCGAGACACCGAATTTCGTGGTCATGAGATCAAAGAAGGGGATCGCATTGCGCTTTGGTATATCTCAGGTAATCGTGACGAAGAAGTGATTCCACATGCAAACGAATTCATCATCGATCGTCCCAATGTGCGCAACCATTTGGGATTTGGTGTTGGCATTCATCGCTGTATGGGTAGCCGTTTAGGTGAAATGCAATTACGAGTGCTGTGGGAGGAGATTGAAGATCGATTTGAACGCATTGAAGTCGATGGCGACCCCAAATACCTGCAATCGGCATTCATTAATGGCATTCGCGAGTTGCCGGTGCGGATTGCCGCTTAGCGAGCGCTTCCAATCATCTACCAACAGATTCCGAGGAGTTTAAGAGTCCGTGCCTAAACCGAACGTACTTTTTTTAATGACGGATCAGCAACGTGCCGATGCGATGAGCTGTGCGGATGACCAGGATTGGGTGAATACACCACATTTAGATCGAATCGCATCGGAAGGCGTGCGCTTCACCAACTGTACGACAACCACGCCGGTTTGCGTCCCAGCACGAGTGACATTAGCGACCGGTCTATACCCACACAACACCCACGTATGGCAAAACATCCAGTATGCGTTGCCCGAATCGGCGCAGACCTGGATGCGCACGCTTCGCGACATGGGTTATCGCACGAGTCTTTTTGGTAAAACGCATTTGCACCCTCATCGTGGTGATTTACGCGAACGTGAAGGCTTGCTCCATGCCTGGGGGCTTGATGACGTCGATGAAATCGGCGGTCCACGTGCGAGCGCCACAGTGATGAGCCATATGACAGCACGGTGGCAGGAAAAAGGGTTGTTAGAAGCGTACCGCGCAGACTACGCAGACCGATTTGCCACAAAGCCTCACGTCGTTAGACCTTCAACGCTGCCTCTGGAGGAGTACGCGGATGTCTACGTCGGACAGCAAGCGAAGGCGTATCTATCGACGTACGACCGGCCCGAACCCTGGTTCTGCTGGGTGACTTTCGGCGGTCCACACGAGCCTTGGGACGCGCCTGAGCCATATGCAAGCATGTACGATCCTGCAGCGATGCCGATCCCCCATGCAAAACCGGAGGAATCCGACGCCACAAGACGACCGCAAGGCTGGCTGGATTCGCTCATAGAGACGCGCAAGCCCAAGTTTGACGAGGGCGATCAAGCTGCCATGCGTGCGAACTACGCAGGTAATGTGACGCTAATCGACGATCAGATCGGTGAGATCCTAGATGTCATTGAAGAGCGTGGTGAACTTGATAACACGGTTATCGCCTTCACGTCCGACCATGGCGAGATGAACGGTGATTGGGACCTTATCTACAAGATGAACTTTTTAGATGGGGCAGCGCGCGTGCCATTGCTATTTCGATCACCCGAAACGAAATCAATGGGTGGCAAAGTGATCGACGTGCCGGTGGAAAACGTTGACTTAGGACCAACGGTTGTTGAAATGGCTGGGGGAGAACTTGATTACCATCAATTCGGGCAATCGCTTGTCTCGCATTGGATCAACGGCTCTACGCAGCAACGCACGGGCATGTCACAAATTACCGGCGAATTCATGATCACAGATGGCGAACACAAGATGATGGTTAACCGCGAAGGCGAGCCTTACTACCTTTTGAGTCAAAGTAGTGAGGATTTTGAAGCCCGTAATCGTGTCAATGACGCCGAAATGCGCAACACTATCGCCGATTTGCAAGTGCAGCTCATTGAGCGCATTGCTAAATCGCAATTACGTGCTCCTTGGTACTAGCATAAGAAAGCAAAGACCAAACAGCAAAGGGTCAATCTTTGGGCCAATTGCGAAAGCACCTTTCGCTCGCGCCCAACTGCCTGTGTCATAATTCTTAAATCCCTACTTTGAGTGCGCAATGAACGCCCCTAACGCTTTATCTCAACAAGCTACGCAAGATCTGCACACCGATTCGAAGGCTTATGTGCCCTCATTCGAACTGACTGCAGGCCAAGGTGAACCCGTAGCTGCGAATGGCGGAATCTCATTCATGTCGTTTGACAAAGACGGCGACGCGGGTACGGCAGCAGCGATGGATGCGGCATTTGCGCAAATCGACGACGGGAGTGGGCAGGCCGTCATTGACTGGCTGGAATCTGCCCCCGCTGGACCTATCGAAACTGAGTGGGGAACAGGGTTTAAAACCTACGACGAATGCCTAGAGTACATTCGTGAAAATGGCATCGAAGCGCCAGAAGGCGGCGTGGCGCTGCCGCTTCGTTACACGGTGCACGAAGCACCTTCGTACTCCATTGTTTCATCCAATGCGTTTTGGCAAAACGAAGCCCATGAGCAAGAGCACCAGCGTGTTCGCAAAGAAGAACGCGATATCGGTCGGCGTTGCCTGTATTTCCCGCAGATTCTGAGAGATGCCCGGCGCATGGAGACCTACTATCCAGGCCTTTCACCAAGCAGCCCACAATGCATGGACAAGCTGGGTGTTTCCTTAGCGCATCTCGAATCGAAATGCCAAAATTTCTACGATCACGAAGAAGTAGAACGTGTCTTTTATCCTGAAATTGAACAGCTGTTGCTTGACTTTTTCCCGGGATCGACTGACGCGCTCGTCTACAACCACGACGTTTTCAATAAGGATTACGAAGGCGATCGACGCGAAAATCAGGATGCCAAAAACCCTGGCGTCAACGGTGGCTACGCGAATCTAGTCCACAATGATTTGAACGACAACAGCGGGCGGGTGCGCTGTCGAGAGTTGCTAACGAAGAATCTGCGAAACTTCGGACGCACGCAGCACTACACCGACGCAGAAGCTGAAGCGAAGATGTCACGGCGTTTTATGTCGATAAACCTTGCAAAACCGATGGAAACCGTCGAGCAGTTCCCATTCGTGCTTTGCGCTTGGCCTTCATTCGCTGATCAACCGTATATCACTAATTACCGAATCTATGACGACCGAGTCGGTGAAACCACCCGGTTTACATACCGACCTAGCCATGAGTGGTACTGGTTTCCGCAACAAACATCAACCGAAGTTTCAATGCTGAAGTGCTACGACTCTATTACGGATGGTTCCGTCTCACGTTGGTCGTTCCACTCTGCCTGTGTGGATCCGACCGCTCCAGAAGACGCTCGATGTCGAAAGAACGTCGTAGTGCGTTCATTCGTGTTCTTTTAAGAAGTCTAGTCCCGACTGAGAGGCTTGCTCTAAAAGCCCGATTAGCCTTTATCGTAAAGGCTCAATTAAGAGTTGTGATTGTGTCCGAAAGGGAATCGCGACACGAATGAGCGACTAATGCAGATAACTGGGATTTGCAACCGCAGTGGACACAACAATGAGCAACATTAGCAAGTGCATCGATCAGATTGGTCCGCAACGATTGAAGTTCGAACGCTCACACCGTGCCATCTGGAGTCGGTGGACCTGACAACGTTTTCATTCCATAACATAAGAAATTGCTATATAAGTAATTCGTCATTTTTCGGCATTCGTAAATCGGTGCGACGGCGACTGTTAGCGCTATGCCACCTGCCGTAAAATCCGCCGCACTTGGAAATCCTGAGTCGATAACTCGGCGACATTTCCGTTACTCTTCACCTTATCTAATCGAATCTAATTAATGCGGATTGTTACGACCAAGGAGACTTGGCCGGGCGAGAAACGTGTTGCCTTAGTTCCCGAAACGGTTAAAAAGCTGGCATCGCTGGGTTTTGACCTTAGCTTGGAAAGCGGAGCTGGATTGCAAGCGGGATTTACCGATTCCGAATATGAGCAAGCAGGCGCTACCATCGCGACCGACGCACAATCGACGCTTCAAGAAGCCGACTTGGTGTTGGCGGTACGACCACTAGCAGCTGACGTCATAGCGCAAATTCCCACCAGTGCCGTTTACCTTGGCTTTCTTGACCCCTATCGTCAAACCGACACGGTCAATGCGTGCGTCGCACAAGGGCTCACGGCAATATCTCTCGAAATGGTGCCGCGAAGCACTCGAGCTCAAAAACTTGACGGCTTGTCATCGCAGGCAAGCTTGGCGGGTTACGCGGCCATGATCGTAGCAGCCTTCCATTTACCTCGCATCTTTCCCCTCATGATGACGCCTGCAGGAACTCTTTCACCAGCGCGAGTCTTCATCATAGGCGCCGGCGTCGCTGGTCTGCAGGCTATTGCCACTGCTCATCGTCTCGGTGCGCGTATCGAAGCTTTTGATACTCGACCGGTGGTAAAGGAAGAAGTACAAAGCCTTGGGGCAAGATTTTTGGAAGTCGATCTGGGTGAACTAGGTCAAACAGAACAAGGCTATGCTCAGGAACTTACAGAAGAACAGCAGCAGCGGCAAACACAAGGCATGGCCGAGGCAATAGCGCGTTCGGACATTGTCGTAACAACAGCGCAAGTATTCGGTCGGCCTGCACCACGCATCGTCACGCTCGAAATGGTGAAATCTATGCAACCAACGAGCGTCGTGATCGACATGGCGGTTGAAACTGGCGGAAATGTCGAAGGTTCACAGGTGGACCAAATCACCGAAATTGATGGTGTAAAAGTCATTGGCATGGCCAACTTGCCTTCGCAA
The DNA here is from genome assembly GCA_009841635.1 of Gammaproteobacteria bacterium. Lineage (GTDB taxonomy): Bacteria > Pseudomonadota > Gammaproteobacteria > Pseudomonadales > Azotimanducaceae > Bin55. The sequence continues at coordinate 102,623 of VXLJ01000009.1, read as the reverse complement.
GTCGCGGGTCACGCCAGCGAAATGTATGCGTCGAACTTATTTGAATACGTTAACGAGTTCAAAGGGGAAGAACCTGGCACGCTGAACCTCGAGGTCGACGACGAAATTCTTAACGCTTCCATTGTCGTGCGCAATGGCGAACTAGTGAATGAGCAACTAAAGGAGGTTTACTGATCCTATGGAGCTGGCCTTCGTTTACTTAGCACTGATTCTCGCTTTAGCGATATTCCTTGGATTCGAGCTAATCTCTAAAGTACCAGCAACCTTGCACACGCCATTGATGTCGGGTGCGAACGCTATATCCGGTATTACCCTGGTTGGCGCATTACTCGCCGCGGGTGCAGGCGATAAAGCTTCACTAGCCATGTGGTTGGGCGCTCTTGCAGTCGTATTCGCAACGATCAATGTCGTTGGGGGTTATCTAGTGACCGATCGTATGTTGCGCATGTTCAAACCGCGCGGCAGCAACACCGCCAAGTAACTACGCGACAAATCTGTGCTAGACAACGTCCTGATTAATGCAGCTTACATCGTAGCTGCAGTGCTATTCATCTTCGGCTTGAAGATGCTAGGTACCCCGGCGACCGCACGGCGCGGCAACTTTCTGTCAGCGCTTGGGATGTTCATTGCAATCGTCGTGACACTGCTTTCAGAGAACATTCTTGATTGGTACTGGATCGCCATATGCGCGGTCATTGGTGCAATCATCGGCGCATTGGCAGCGCGATTGGTTGCGATGACTTCCATGCCTGAAATGGTGGCCGTCTTCAATGGATTCGGTGGCGCAGCTAGTTTGCTCGTCGCGTGGGCGGCACTATTTGAGTCCGGGAGCTTGTTTGTTGCGATCACCGTTACGTTATCCGTGCTTATCGGTGGCGTCACGTTTTCCGGTAGCGTCATTGCGTGGGGCAAGTTGTCCGAAGTGATGACCAGTCGCGCCTTGATTTTCACCGGTCAGCGATTTGTCAATTCATTGATTCTTGTCGCATTGCTTGCCGCCGCGGTCATGTTTTGTCTAGAACCGAATCCCGCGTCACCTTACCTCTATGCAGTCATTGCACTTGCGCTTGTGCTTGGGATTTTCGCTGTCATTCCAATTGGCGGCGCAGATATGCCTGTCGTCATTTCATTGCTGAACAGCTATTCAGGATTAGCAGCGTGCGCGGCGGGATTTGCGATTAACAACATCATCCTCATCGTCGCCGGGTCATTAGTTGGTGCGGCTGGCATCATCCTAACCAACATCATGTGCAAAGCGATGAATCGTTCTTTGGGCAATGTCCTGTTTAGCGGGTTTGGTGCAGTTAAGACCGCAGCGAAGGTTGAAGGCGAAGTTAAGCCGATTTCCGCTGGCGACGCCTACCTCATTCTCGAAGCTGCTAGTTCGGTCACGTTCGTACCTGGCTATGGCATGGCCGTTGCACAAGCCCAACACGTTGTGTGTGAACTTGGCGAATTGTTGGAAGCACATGGCTGCGAAGTGAGCTACGCCATTCATCCTGTTGCAGGCCGCATGCCTGGCCACATGAACGTGTTGTTGGCAGAAGCAAATGTCTCGTATGATCAGCTTGTCGAAATGGATGACATAAATCCTCGGATTGGTGCCATTGACGTGGCCGTGGTCATCGGGGCGAACGACGTCGTCAATCCATCAGCTCGTTCAGACGAAGGCAGTCCTATTTACGGCATGCCCATCATCAATGTCGATGAAGCGAAAACTGTGTTCGTCCTAAAGAGGTCAATGGCATCAGGGTTTTCCGGCGTCGACAACCCATTGTTCATGGGTTCGAATACACGTATGTTGTTTGGCGATGCGAAAGAGTCCATCTCAGCGATCATCAGTGAATTCAAGCCGTAAAGCAACATGATTCGGTTAGCGTACGTCCGGGTCGAATCTATCCTCATAATGCCATCGAATAGCGTTATTTCGTAACGCACTTCTAATTTCAAAAGAGCAGCTGCCCACGATGAATCCGGTACGCCTTCCTGAACGCAACCCGCTCCTGTGGTTTTACGGTAGTGCGTCGGTAGCGTTCGGCATCAAAAACAACGCGTTCAGCTACTTGTTGCTCCCGTTCACAACTCAAGTGCTAGGTATGCCTGGTTACGTTGCGGCGAGTGCGCTTGGCGTCGCGATGATTTGGGATGCTTTCAGCGACTTGATCATCGGTCATTGGTCGGATAAGACCTCCTCGCGTCTCGGGCGGCGGCACCCATTCATGTATGTCGCGTTGTTCATGCTGCCACTGTCGTTCTGGGGTATGTTCAATCCAATGGGCGAACTTACCGAACAGATGCAGTTCTGGTATGTGCTCGTGTTCGCCATCTTGATTCGCACCGCCACCACCTTGGTTGAAGTGCCTTCGGCTGCCCAGTTGCCTGAGTTAGAGTCTCACTACGAGCGACGCAGTCGCTGGTTGTCTATTCGTCACGCGTTTGGTTGGATGGGAGGTAATGGCCTCCACACCATCAATTTCTTCCTATGGGTCGGTCATTACGGCATGTCGGTTCACACGGGGTATGCGATCTACGCCTGGGTTGGCGCAACACTCATTGCGATCTCTATTTTGATCTCGTCGCTAGGCACCCAAAAGTATTTTTCGCAGTTACCTAGACCCGAGCGCACCAGTCAAGATCGCCGAATTTGGCCCGTCTTGGTTCACGCAATGCGCGAACTCGTGCAATCATTGTCGAACAAAAACTTCGCAGTGCTGTTTTTCAATGGATTGTTAGTAGGCATCGCAGGCGGCATGCTCGCAGCGTTATACCTCTACAACACGAATTATTTCTTTGGTTTTAGCGGTGCGCAAATTGCTATGACCGGTGTGTTTGTGCTGCTTTCACCCTTGATATCGCTTGCGATCATTCCTTCCATTGGCCGAATTTTCGGAAAGCGCCAGATTGCAATCTTGGCGATTCTGTGCTTTACCTTCCTCGTGCCGTTGCCCTACGTCTTTTTCCTGTTTGACATGTGGCCTGCCATGGGCAGCTGGACGTCTCTATATCTGTACAGCTTGTTCATCGTGGTTGAAGTGGTGTGCCTTATTGTGAACGGCGTCATGCTCGACTCTATGATGGCAGACGTCGTGGAAGATAGCGAAATCGATACAAGCCGTCGTGCCGAAGGTTTGTTTTACGCTACACGTGGATTCGCCGCAAAAGCGACGTCAGCCGGCGGTATCTTTTTGGCAGGCATCATCGTCTCAATCGTGGGCATGGAATCGTTTCAAACCGCTGCGGACATGACGCGCGACCACCGCATTGAGCTGGTCGCTTGGTTCTTGCCGCTCTACTGTGGCTTATATCTCATTGCCTTGGCTTTGCTCGTGTTTTACAAAATCGAGAAATCGACCCACGAGCAGAATCTAGAGACACTCGCGGATCGCAAAACAACACCTGGCAGTCATACAACGCAACCAGTAACAGTGAGTTAAAAAGATGGCTCGATACGGCAAGCGTATCAAGCCATGGTAGGGGAGTAGGCGATATCTGGGGAGTTGTAGAACGCCTACGTGCAGTAACTAACCACACTAACTAATTGCATAGCAATTTTCGTGCCGCGTCAATCTGGTCGGTTTTTAACCCGAAGTTGAAGAAAATGCCGACTTTACGTGCGCAGTTGCACAATCACTGTGCAGTGCGTGCTCACTTTTAGGACATATCACGGCCAGAGATCTCTTGGCCATCGCAATTTAGCTGGGACTAATACATCATGAATCTCTACGATGTGATGCGCACCACGTTCGCGGCTCGTGAGCATCTACCCGAGCCCATATCGGATGAAACCATCTATCGCATCCTAGAAAACGCCCGGTTTGCGCCAAGTGGTGGAAATCGACAAGGCTGGCACGTCATCATCGTGCGCGACCCTGAAAAACGCAAAGCACTCGGACCACTCATCTCACCTGTTATGCAGCGTTACCGAGCCATGGTCGCGGCCGGCGAAAATCCGTACAACACGATCGAAGCAACAAAAGTGTCAGGCGACGATGTGAGCAAAATGCGGGTTTCCGACGCTTTTCTTGATCAATTCACAGCTGCGCCGGTATTGTTGCTCATTCTTGTGGATTTAAGTGTGGTGGCTTCGATGGATAGCGAGTTGGACCGAGTTGGCGTCATTTCTGGTGCGTCGATTTATCCCTTTGTCTGGAATATCTTGTTAGCCGCTCGCAACGAAGGCTTAGGTGGCACGCTTACCACATTTCTCGCTGCCCAAGAGCCTGAAGTTAAGAAATTGTTTGGGATTCCTGACCACTTCGCAGTAAGCGCGTTGTTGCCAATCGGGAAACCAGTCAAGCAATTGACGCGGTTGCGGCGCAAACCAGTCAATGAATTTACGACTATCGATGATTTCAACGGCGAGGTATTCAGTCTTTGATTGTTAATGAAAAGGTCGATGTAGCGACCTATTGGGGCGACTAATGGAAGAGCATGGCGAATTCCTTATTCCCGCTTCTCGAAACGAAGTGTGGCGCGCGCTCCAGGATCCGCTAGTGCTTAAGCAATGTATTGACGGTTGTGAACAAATGACCGTGATCAATGCCGACGAATTTGAATGTGCGGTGACGGTCAAGATAGGACCTGTCAAGGCGCGTTTCAACGGCACGATAAGCATCCTCGAAGCTGTTCAGCCAGAGTCATACACTCTCAAGGTCGCCGCTGAAGGTGGCGCGGCTGGATTCGGGCAAGGTCAGGCGCATGTTCAACTCCATGAAACAAACGAAGGCACGCGTCTAACCTATGCTGTAGAAGGGAGCATTGGCGGCAAACTCGCGCAAATTGGATCGCGATTGATCCAATCATTTAGTCGCAAAATGGCACGCAGCTTCTTTGAGAGCTTTTCCAAACAATGGGTTGCATAATCGCTAAGTAGTCAAAGCGACATGACTTCATGTTCACGAGGGGATAAGAACGATGAAGATCAATATCACGGTCAACGGCGCTGAGCAAGCCGTTGACGTAGCGGATAACGCCTTGCTCTCCGACGTGCTACGCGACGCGCTCGGACTCACAGGGACTCATATTGGTTGCGACACCAGTCAATGCGGTGCTTGCACAGTTCACTTAGATGGTCGCTCAGTGAAATCTTGCACGATCTTGGCGGGTCAAGCGGACGGTGGCGAAGTGACCACCATCGAAGGTATTGCAAACGGCGAAGAACTGCACCCTATGCAAGTTGCTTTTCGAGCAAACCATGCCCTGCAATGTGGGTTTTGCACACCAGGGATGATCATGAGCGCGATCGATCTCGTTGCGTCGAGCGATGAGCCTTTGAACGCCGAGCAAGTTCGAGAAGGGCTTGAAGGCAACATCTGTCGCTGCACTGGTTATCACAACATCGTCAAGGCTGTGCTCGATGCGCAAGCCAATATGTAGGAGATCATCATGAACGCTGAAACAGGTATAGGCGCTTCTGCACTCCGTAAAGAAGACGCTCGATTCATCACGGGTAAAGGCCAGTACACCGACGATATCAATGTGTTCGGTCAAACCTTTTGTGTATTCGTTCGTTCGCCGCACGCACGGGCGAAAATCAAGAGTATCGATACCGCAAGCGCTATGGCCGTGGCAGGCGTCATTCGAGTATTCACCGGTGACGAGTTGACGGCCGATGGCATTGGCGATCTACCCTGTGGGTGGGTCGTAACAAGCAAGGATGGCAACCCCATGGTTGCGCCGGCACATCCGCCCATCGCAACGGAATTTGTGAATTACGTCGGCGAGCCGTATGCCTTCGTGGTTGCAGAAACATTGCAAGCTGCGAGAGACGGCGCGGAAGCGGTAAGCGCCGATTTTGAGGTGCTCGAGGCAGTTGTCGATACTGGTACGGCGACGAGTAGTGCTCAAATCCACGAAAATGTGGCTAACAATCAGGCGTACGACTGGGAACTCGGCGACAAAGATGCGACTGACGCCGCGTTCGCGCAAGCCGACCACGTCACTTCGCTCGACATCGTTAACAATCGGTTAATACCGAACGCGATTGAACCTCGAGCTGCCCTCGGCTCGTACGATGCCGCATCGCAGACATACACGCTATACACCACGTCTCAAAATCCACACGTCGAGCGCGTTGTCCTGGCGCTGTTCGTGCAGGTTGCACCAGAAGCAAATCTGCGAGTCATTTCACCCGATGTCGGTGGTGGCTTCGGTTCAAAGATCTTTGTGTACGCCGAAGAGACAGCAGTCATTTGGGCTTCCGCGAAGATCGGTCGTCCAATCAAATGGCGCGCCGATCGCAGCGAGTCCTTTCTATCAGACGCACATGGTCGTGACCATGTCACCAAGGCGGAACTCGCGCTCAGTTCGAGCGGTGAAATGCTTGGCTTGCGGGTAAAAACGATCGCAAATATGGGGGCTTATTTATCAACGTTTTCATCAAGCGTACCGACGTATCTTTACGGCACCTTGATGGCTGGTCAATACAAGACACCCGCTATTTACGTTGAAACCCAAGCGGTATTCACCAATACCGCGCCGGTCGATGCATATCGAGGAGCTGGTCGACCTGAAGCGACTTATGTCGTCGAACGCCTTGTCGAGACGGCCGCACGTGAACTAGGGATGGACCCAGTTGAACTGCGCCGCATCAATTTCATTCCAACAGACGCTTTCCCATACCAAACACCTGTGGCACTTCAATATGACACCGGTAATTACGCCGCTAGCATGGCGAAAGCACTGGAACTGGCAGATAGTGACGGCTATATGGCGCGCAAAGCTGCGTCCGAGGCGGCTGGCAAGCTGCGTGGTCGGGGTTATTCGTGCTATATCGAAGCCTGTGGACTGGCACCTTCACAGCTAGTGCTCCAGTTAGGAGCAGGCGTAGGACTATTTGAATCGGCAGAGGTGCGTGTGGATGTGTCGGGCTCCGTAACGGTCATGACTGGTTCACATAGCCATGGACAAGGGCACGAAACGACCTTCGCGCAATTGGTTTCTGATCGGCTTGGCATTCCCTTTGACAGTGTCAATGTCATTCACGGCGATACCGGACGATCAGATTACGGCTTAGGCACCTATGGCTCTCGCTCGATTGCGGTTGGCGGCTCCGCCATCGACAAAGCGCTGGACAAAATCATTGCGAAAGGCAAGAAGATTGCCGCCCACATGTTTGAAACGACGGACGACCAAGTGGATTTCGCGGATGGCCAATTCAGCTATGCAGGTAGCAATGAACCTAAACCATTTGCGGAAATCGCTGGTGCGGCTTATATCCCTGCGGTCTATCCGTTGGACGAATTAGAACCTGGGTTGTCAGAGAAAGCGTTTTATGACCCCTCTAACTTCACCTATCCAGCGGGATCGTACGTTTGTGAAGTTGAAATCGACCCAACGACAGGAGAGACGGACATCGCGAAATTTGTGGCGGTCGATGATTTCGGCAACGTCATCAATCCGATGATCGTCGAAGGTCAGGTGCACGGAGGCATCGCACAAGGTATCGGGCAAGCGCTACTGGAACATGGCATCTACGACTCGAGCGGTAACTTGGCGACGGGTTCATATATGGATTACGCGATGCCGCGTGCCGACGATTTGCCAGACTTTCAAGTGGATATGACATCCACCCCGTGTACGCACAACCCTTTGGGGGTTAAGGGATGCGGCGAAGCAGGCGCAATAGGTTCCCCAGCCGCGGTGATGAATGCGATTACTGACGCCTTGGGTGTAAAGGACGTGTCAATGCCCGCGACACCCCAAACCGTTTGGCAAACCATTCAGCAGGGAACGTGAGTTATGCATCGATTTAACTTTCGGCAAGCTTCCAGCATAGCGGAAGCCCACTCAACGCACGCTGCATCTGACGATGCGGTTTACATTGCAGGAGGGATGACGCTCATACCTTCGCTTAAGCTGCGTCTCGCTAGTCCCAACGACGTGGTCGACCTGAGTCGAATTGACGGCTTGAGCACCATATCGTCTGCTGGTGGCGTGCTTAGTGTTGGCGCGACCGCGCGTCATTGCGACGTCGCTCAAACGACGGATATTCCAGCGCTCGCATCGCTTGCAAGTCGCATAGGTGACGCACAAGTGCGGAATTGCGGCACGATCGGTGGTTCACTTGCCAACAATGATCCGGCCGCGGATTACCCTGCCGCGGTCGTTGGTCTGGGAGCTACGGTGCATACCAATAGTCGAGCGATTGCAGGCGATGAGTTCTTTGTGGATCTCTTTGAAACCGCGCTAGAGGATGGCGAAATCATCACGCGCGTAGATTTTTCGATTCCAAGCCGGGCCGCTTACGCGAAATTTGCGAATCCTGCCTCGCGGTTTGCCATTGTCGGCGTGATGGTCGCTGAAACCTCTAGTGGCGTTCGGGTTGGCGTAACCGGTGCTGGCGCCTGTGCCTTTCGTATGAGCAGTTTTGAAGCGGCGCTAAGTTCAAATATGTCTGCAAGCGCACTTGACGGTATTGCCGTAGACAGTAGCGAATTCAATGACGATTTACACGCATCAGCACAATATCGCGCCAATTTGGTGACCGTCATGGCAAAGCGAGCGGTAGCCCAACTCACCGCATGATCCACGTCAAGAGCTATCGATGTCACAACATCGCGGAAGACGTTGGCACGATACAACTTGACGAAATCGAATTAGCCGATCCTGGACCTGACGAAATTCAGGTCCAGGTGAAGGCTTGCGCGGCAAATTTCACCGATATCCTGATGATTCAGGACAAATACCAATTTCACCCACCTCGACCCTTCGCGCCCGGTGGCGAAGGATCTGGTGTCGTCGCAAAAGTTGGCGTAAACGTCTCTACCTGGAAAGAAGGCGATGCGGTCGTATTCGGCGGTCGCTACGGTGGGTTCACCGAAGCTGTCAATCTGCCTGCAGTCGTCGCACGACCCCTCCCTAAACACATGAACTTCGCGCAAGGCGCGAGCTACAGCACGGCGTACTCAACCGCATGGGTTGCTTTGTCACATCGTGGCAATCTGCAAGCCGACGAATGGCTACTTGTGCACGGCGCTACTGGCGGCGTGGGCCTAGCAGCAGTGGATATTGGCAAACTACTCGGCGCTCAAGTCATCGCCACCGGCGGGCGCGACGACAAGCTCGAGGTCGTCAAATCTCGTGGCGCGGACGAAGTGATCAACTACACGCTGCCAGATGGATCCATGGGTGGCTTCCGCGAACGTGTGAAAGAAATTACTGGCACTGGTGGCGCCGACGTTATTTACGATCCGGTCGGCGGCGACGTCTTTGACGAATCACTACGTTGTGTGAATTTTGGCGGACGCATCCTCACCATAGGATTCACGAGTGGTCGTTGGCCAACCGCCCCGGTTAATCTCATCTTGATCAAGATGGTTTCCCTAATCGGTGTACGGGCCGGTGAAATAGGACGGCGTAATCCTGCACTAGGTGCGAAATTCCGCGCAGAACTCAATGAACTGGCAGAGTCGGGAAAAATCACACCTTACGTCTGTAAGGGTTTTCCGCTTGAACAGGCTGTGGACGCGCTACGCATGCTTGAAAACCGCGACGTCGTTGGAAAGTGCGTTGTGACGATGAATGACTATGAACTTGAAGAAATCACCGTTTAAGTAGGCACACCTGCCCTAAACAAGCTGTCATTCGTTCAACTCGAAGCCGAGTCATTGCAAGGCTGCTCAAGCAGCTGCGGGAAGCGTGTAAAAACTTCTTCTGGCACGTTCATGTATTTCTTTAGCACCACATCCCGATCCCACTGATTCCGTAATCTTTGCACGGCAATCGCCTCGCGTATTGATATCGAGCGTAGGTGATAGAACGGCGAAACGAGCGGGAAAAACTGCAGTGGCCAATCCGTTCCGTAGATCAGACGAGCATGCAGCGGGCGATCTGACAAGGCTTTGCGCAGATAACCAAGCTTGTTTATTTGCGTCAAGCTGGATATGTCGGCGTACAGATTCGGATATTGCGCGTACATCCGCAGAAATCGTTCGAAATACCCCTCGCCTTCGGCCGACCCCGTGGTGGCAATGTGAGCCGCGATCACGGTGACACCACTCGCCAAAGCCAATTCCAGTTTCATCGGATCGCCCAACGTATCGTCAGCTTCACCAAACGAACGTTCATCGCCGGCGTGGGTTAGCAAAGGTACGCATAGTTCGGCCATGCGTCGATAGAACGGCTCGATGCGTGGGTGGGACGGGTCAAAGTGCATGATGTTCGGGAGCCACTTGATGAGTGTCGCACCGTTCGCAACGGCATGCTCTAGTCTTGCAATACTGTCGCGTCGCATCGGGTTTACGCTTGCGCCAAACATCAAACGCGGATGTGATGGTAATTCCCGTATGAGATAGTCGTTAGGCACGTAAAACTGCGTGCGTGCCTTGTCCAGTTTGCCATGCTCGTCAATGACGCCATCCATCGCCAATATCACAGCCCGGTCCACGTACTGCGATGCGGCTATCGCTGCATTGAGCTTGCGCAACAACACCCGATCTCCTTCGGCGCGCAGTTCCTGTTCGGTAACGTTGAACGCTCGAAGATAGATGCCGAATTTCCAGGAGTTTTTTAACTCCTCGCCGATAAAGGCACCACTGTTGCCATAGCCAAGCCCCGCAGCGTGCACATGCATATCGACATAGCCAGTACTAGGAATCGCCGGCAACGGCGCGCTAACGCGAATAAACCCAGTTGTGAAAAGGAGCGTGAGCACAACCACCAACGTCAATGGCCATGACAATGCTGTTCGACAAGCCACTCGATGGCGTGCGTAAAAGATGCGCCTAACTCGCGACCATTGCATCTGTCTGCCGTTGCAATAATTAAGCGCGAGCGGGCGTCGTATAACGGTTATTACCTCAGCTTCCCAAGCTGAAGACGAGGGTTCGACTCCCTTCGCCCGCTCCAGCTCAGAACTTTTTAGCGATTGCGTCTCATTCGAACATGACGACGTTACGCGCAACTTCACCCGTTTCCAGTGCTTCAAAGGCGGAATTGATGTCGCCTAAGCCGATACGTCCGGAAATCATGTCATCCAAATGCAGTTTCCCGGCAAGGTAAAAATCGACAAATCTAGGCATATCAACTCGAAATCGATTCGAACCCATGCTTGAGCCTTGCAGTTTTTTCTCGCGCAACAACTCTGGACCATGAATCTCTATATGCGTACCCACCGGGATCATGCCAATAACTGTGGCGCAACCACCCGCAGCAATCATCTTCCATGCTTGTTCCGTCGTCGATTTGAGCCCTATGGCTTCAAATGCGTAATGCACGCCACCACCTGTCATTTCACGAACTGCGCCAACTGGGTCCACCTCTAAAGCGTTGACGGTATCGGTCGCGCCAAATTTGCGCGCCAGTTCAAGTTTGCTCGGCACCGTATCGATTGCAATGACGCGACCTGCGCCAGCAAGCTCAGCACCGTTGACGCACGACAAGCCAACGCCGCCACAACCAATCACAGCGACCGTTGAACCTGGTTCTATCGCCGCGGTATGAATCACGGCACCAACGCCTGTCGTAACCCCGCAGCCGATCAATGCCGCGCGATCTAGCGGCATGTCCTCACGAATCTTTGCCACTGCATGTTCATGCACAAGCATGTGTTCTGCAAACGATGAGAGGTTTATGAATTGCGCAACTGGCTTGCCATCGCGAGAAAGACGTGGCTCATCGTCGGCGCTTCGTTGCAGTTCGGGCGACCCGCACAATGACATGTGTCCGGTTAAACAGTATTCGCAATGACCACAAAACGCGGACAAACAGGTAATCACGTGATCACCCGGCTTGACGTATGTCACATCCTCGCCTACCTGCTCAACAATGCCTGCAGATTCGTGACCCAGAATGCATGGCAGCATGTACGGGTATGAACCATTCTGAAAATGCAAATCCGAGTGACACACCCCGGCCGCAACGGTGCGAATCAATACTTCGCGGGAGCGTGGTTTGCTTATGGACACCTCTTCAATCTCGAGAGGTTTGCCTACTTCATTTAATACTGCGGCTTTCAACTTTGCGCTCCTTATGAAAGCGATGTAAGTCTCTCGCTAATTAAATGACTTTGTCAGCCGCTTAGTAGTTTTTCGCGCCGATTACTTCGCATGAACGCCAACCCCAAAATCGCCAAAGTCACAAGCAGGTAACCCACACGGTTTTGTACAGTCGACGCGAGTATCGCGCTGGGGTCTCCTTGAAAGATCGTAAACGGGTTGTAAAACGGTGAGGCGACAAGCTGTTGATTGCCAAATCCAGACGTAAACCCGAAAAAAGCCAACACCAAAACTGTTCCCACAGCGCCACCGATTTCACTCTTGAATAACGCTGACATGCCCATTGCTAACACCATAAAGAACAAGGCAGCTTGCAATGAACCTTGCAGTGCAAGTATGGGGTAATGCGTGACGAAGAACCAAACACCTACAGCTAACAGAACTTCAAGCGGCAGCAAGACCAACACCGCCGCTAACAATTTCACCCACCAAACGCGTTCACACCCACCCGGCACGGTATAGACGATTTCTAAACTGCGGCCGCTGATTTCGCTCGCGATGATTCGCAACCCTAGAAAAATACCGATGAACACCAGTGGCAGGCCGATCAACGTGTTCTGAGCATGTCCCCCGTGGAATGCATCCACAACCCCGGTTAATTCAAGGAGATAAAAACTTAATACCCAAAGGGGAGCCACTAGCAAGATCAAGTAAAAATGTTTGCCAGCGATACTAATGGCGGCATAGCGATACATCGCCAAACCGCCCATAAAGTTCAGCAATGACGCCTTCATGCAGTGGCGGCGTCAATCAGCCAGAGATAACCGTCTTCCAGATTGGCGTTTTCACTTACTGCGTCCACCGAAGGAGCCACATTGGCGAGAATCCGTCGACGAACTTGACCGCTGCCCGTAGGTGTTTCATTCACTAGGATCGCATCGTCCGGCAGCTCGAACGGAATATCTTCTGCTTGTTCGAGATTCCAAACTTTGCCTTCGGCGTAGCCCGACAAATCCGATGGCGCACCATCGAATTGCAATCGTTGGCTAGCGAGCACCAAGACGCGATCACACGCCACCGCGACGTCATCCACCACGTGGGTCGAAAACAATACGATGCGGTTTTGCGCGAGGCGACTCAACAAATTTCGAAAACGAATGCGTTCGCGCGGATCTAGGCCGACGGTCGGCTCATCGACGATGATGATCGGTGGTAGTCTCAGTAAAGTTCGTGCCACCGCGACACGTTGGCGCATGCCTCCCGACAGGCTACCGATCGTTTCGTCTTCTTTTTCCGCTAAGCCGACCTCTTGCAATAAGCTATCGACGCGCTCCTCGCGCTCCTGAACGGGAATCTCATACAGACCAGCGTAATACATGAGATATGCACGCGGCGTTGAACCAGGCGGCAAGCCTGCATCTTGTGGCAAATAACCTACCCAACGCGCTAAATGCTTGCGTATGAAATGAATCGGCACGCCACCAATCGACACGACGCCACTGGTTGGCTCAAGAATGCCTGCTAGCTGACGCAGCAACGTTGTTTTTCCTGCGCCATTCGGACCGAGAATGCCAATCATGCCTCGCTTCGCAGAAAACTCGACTCCCGTTAAAGCGTGAACTTCACGACCTTCAATATCGAAGCCAGCAATGCGCCGCGACCAAGCGCGCAAAAACGTTCGCGGATAGCGTAAGAAACCTTCGGCTCGTTGGGCAATCGTGCCACGATTTTGCTTCACGGCGCTTCGACGCATGAGTTGCAGCACGATAAGCACAAGTCCTACCACGATTGGCCATAACACTGGCACTTCTACTGAGTCACCAGTTAGGGTAGGCCGGACGTTCACCAGATAAACGTTCAAAGCGACCGCTAGCCACGGGAGTGCATAAACCAGCAGTGTGACAAAACCATTCGGTATGACATCACCAGCATCATCGACCTGGCCAAGTAGGCGGCGTATCTCGTATGTGAATAAACCAATAAACAATGCGACGCCAAGTGCAGCTAGCAAACCCCACAAGTCATCTAAGGTGAGATAGCTAACAGCCGCAAAACCTGCCGCTACTATCACGAAAATCAACGCTTTCTCTACCGAGTCCGTTCGCGAGAACATCTCGCCGCCGCGTTCTATGACACGGCGAATAAATGCCTTGCGTGCTTCTAACGCGGTTCGCACGGGTCCTGCCAAGCCATAAATTTTGCTAAGGTGTTTAACCTCAAGAATTGGTGGTCCGCCGTCCATATGTGGTTCGGGTGGTTCTTGTTTGCGAAAAATCATCACGAATGCCGCGAGCAAGCACCCACCAATCAATAGTGCAACAGCGGCTTGCCACAACATGGAAACCAAGATCTCAGCCCAAATCAACCACGTCATGACTGCGGTCAATAAGGCAATCCAAACAACCATGAGCCACGGTCCGACACGACCAAAAATCTGATCAAGACGATGAAGCAGGATGTAGCCGACAGGTATCACGAGCAACGTAAGTAACGCCGCTGTGATCATGCCACCCATAACCGTTATGGCAAAGCCTGGCCAAATCTCATTCTCGCGACCTGTCGAAACCGCCAGCGGCGCGAGTGCAGCGATCGTTGTAGCCGTCACCAATAACACTGGGCGCGTGCGTTCACGCATCACCGAAAGTGCAGCAGCACCACGCGACCATCCAGCGTCTAGCGTCTTGCGCTGCATGCGATCGACAAGCAGGATGGCAGGATTCACGGTCAAACCGATCAAAGCCAACATGCCAACCAATACGCCAGGTTCAAGCGGTTTTCCGGTTAGGAATAAAACCCATCCCGAGCCTAGCATGGTCAATGGCAACGCCAACAGCACCAACACCGGCAGCGTAAGCGATTCAAATGTCATGGCCAACACCAAGAACAGGAACAAAATCGCCGGTAGCAAGATCTTCGAAATCGTGCTTACCGTCTCATTTTCCACTGGTGTTTCAATGATGTACTCAGGAGGTCGGGGCACGGTCGCAATCATCGCGTTGATTTGATCGCGAACCGCCAATAGAGCATCGCCAGAATCAGGCGCAGAGCGGCTCAAACGGTAATTGACAGCCATCTCCCGGCGACCGTTCTTGTGGACAATGACACCTGCTGGGCGCATGCGTCGCGTAGTCGCCACGGATTCAAGGCTGATCGCGCCTGCCGAAGTATTCACGCGCATCTTGCGCAGTTCGCCTAACGCAGAGCTTTCGTCACGGATGCCGATTCTTTCAACGACAATAGGAATTTCCCGCCCGGAAGGCAACGCATATTCGGTTGCTAAGCGAACGCCCTCGGTTCCGGCGAGGTTTAGATTGCCGAGCACATCACTGATGCGTAAACCGAGCGAGTCCAAAATACTTTCATTGGGGCTCACCCATAGTTCTGGGTTACCCCGCGGCATCGCGACCCAAGCGCCCGCGACCATGCTGGCGCCCTCCAAGCGATTCTCGATATCTTCCGCAATCTGGGAAAGCGTCTCTGATTCCGGACCTGAAATCACCACCCGAGCGGTCGGCGCGTCATTGAATCTTGCTCTCGCGTCGCGTTTCTTGCCGTCGTACTCCTGCCCGCCTGGGCTCATGACGTCAACGCCACGAATTTCCCGCGACAGTTCCCACACGCGACTACGAATCGAACCCGCAGTGAGTTCCTTGGGTCGCTCATCGAGATCGACGAACTGAACGACCAATTGCGCGCCTTCTTTATTGCCGTTCGCCGTGACGGACTTCACCCCTTCGAGTGCAAGCAACTCAGCTTCAATTCTGGCAACGACCGCTACGGATGCGTCAAGACTTCGCGCACCTCGATCAAATATCAGATTCATCGAAACGCTGTCAGGATTTTGCGCTTCGTTGTTGTTTGCCCCCGCCAGGACTGGAATCCAAGCAAAAAAGATCGTTAGCATGACGGCTAACGCCACACCAGTCAGCCAGGAAGCCGGATAGCGCAACGCCGACTTTGAAAAGCCTGTCAATACGACGCGCAGGAAATTAGGCGCGACCAAGCCGCCACGTTGTTTATGCACTTCGCGCATGCGTTCAGCTCGTTGCTGTGCAGCTGGTCCAGCGAGTCGGTGAGCGAGCAAGGGAACTAAGCCGATTGCCACGAACAACGACGTGCCAATCGGAAGCAGCAGGGAGACCGCAACAATCGTCATAAACTCTTGAATAAACGTGTCTTCCAGGTCGATGAGGATGATTGGCAGAAACACCACAGCGGTGGTCAGACTCGCGGCAGAAATGGCGCGAATGGTGCGGCGCAAGCCTTTCTCAGCCGCCTCTGCGATCGGCACGCGCCGTTCAACGCCGCGCAATATCGCTTCGTAAACCACCACGCTGTTGTCGACGAGCAAGCCGGTCGAAACTGCCAAACCGAACAGTGTGAGTAGATTGATGCCGTAGCCAAATAGATACAGCAGCGCTAACGCCAATACGATGCTCAGTGGTACGGATACGCCTACCACGAGGACCGCACGCCATTGCCGCAAGAACACGAACAAAGCAAGCAATGCAACGGCCAAGCCAATCAAGCCAAGTTGCGTAATCCGCGTTAGCTGTTCATCGACTTGCTCCGACGCATCTTGCATAACGACCAAGTCGATACCCATGGATTCAAGCTCGGCACGAACCTGCTCGACGCGTTCGCGCAGCGTATTGCCCAACTCAACGAGGTTCGCGTTTGCTTCCTGATAAATCGTGATGCCGACGGCGCGTTGGCCATTCACTCGGTAGAAGCTTTCGTGAGCCGCATAACCGAGATGAACATCGGCCGTGTGGGAAACTCTCACGGGCGCATTACTAGTAATCTGGGTGTTTTCAAGCGTTTGAAGATTTCGTAAGCGGCCGTCGAGAAGCACGGGCGTCGCACCATTAGCGTCGTCGACGTTACCCATATAGCGCAGTTTGCCTGTGCTACGCTCGATCGCTTGGGTGATGTCGCTCGTGTTCACGCCAATCATTGCAGCCGCGTTCGGGTCCACTTCCACAATGACCTGCCGGCCACCGCCGCCTGAGGCTGTGGCTTGCGCCACCCCTGGCACCGCAGCAAAGCGGGGCGCGATCAAATCTGATGCGATATCAAATAGGACGTCGGTATCCCTCGCCGACCCGATCACTGAAATGTCCATGACAAAGGTGTCGAATGCGCTCGTACCTTGGGTTTGAACACCTATGAAAGTGGTATTGCGAGGTTGTTCGCGTTGCAGACGCGTGGCGATGCGGCGGACTTCGTACTCGCGAATTTTGATATCCGTATCAGGCGCAAACTCGATATTCAAGCTGCCTTGCGAGCCTCGAATTTGCCCCGTGGTTTCCCGAATATCGGGAATTGACCCAATGCGCGATTCGAGCTTGTTCAGAATTTCGCGTTCCAGCAATTCCGGACTGCTGTTTAGGCGCGAAAAATTGACCGTCAATACTTCGCCTTCAAGCGAAGGAAACAGCGCAACCGGCATGCGTTGCACGGCAATCAAGCCAAGAATCAAACACGCGAGAAAGAACATACTCGTTGCCATGGGGCGACGAATGGGAATACTGAGCAGCGCGTTACTAGAGAAGGAGCTAATTACCACGATTGAAGTCGCCGAGAAATCCTGCAGGTGCGCAGATTGAGATTTTGAGCTTAGATTGGATTAGACACACGCAGCGCTCCTTTAGCTGCCACGAATGTGACCTTCTGCGCGTGAGCGATATTGTATGGTTCGTCTAGCATGTCAGCGATTAGGCTAACAAGTTGTTAGTTTGCAAATTCAGTGTTTTATGGCATATTTTGCAGCGTGAGGTCAGGTACCTACTAGGCAATTCCAGGGTTAAAGGGGGAAACGCATGGAATTAATGGAATTTATCAGTTTTTTAGCACGCTGGGGACACTATGTATTCGGCGTTGCCTGGATTGGGTTGCTCTATTACTTCAACTTTATTCAAGGTGGCTTTGCCGCAAGCGCTTCCGATTCAACCAAAGTTGAGTTGTTTACGAAGTTAGTTCCAAATGCCCTTTGGTACTTCCGTTGGGCGGCGGCCATGACTTTCCTCACAGGCTTGATCTTGTTGTACTTCGTTCTTGGGGCTGGCACGCTTCGTGGCGGTTTGGTCATCGGCGGACTAATGGCAACGATCATGTTCCTGAACGTCTGGTTGATCATTTGGCCAAATCAGAAAGTCGTGATCGCTTCTAATGAGTCGGTCGCGGGTGGGGGCGAAGCAGATCCCGGGCAAGCAGATGCCGCAGCGAAAGCGCTCTTGGCGTCGCGCACGAACACACTATTCTCCCTGCCGATGCTTTACCTCATGGGTTCCGGCGCACACGGCGGAATGGCTGGCGCGGCTTGGAATACGCCTGATTTGGCATTCTGGGTTTTGTTAGTCATCGTGGTCATCATCGAAGGCAATGCGTTGTTTGGCAAAACTGGACCAATCACGACAGTAAAGGGCGTCATCAGTTCAAGCGTCGTGCTCTCGGTGATCGTCATGGCCGTGTTAGCTTGGTTATAGCAGCATAAATCGCACTTTAATTCAGCGAAGAGGTCTCACTTGGGACCTCTTCAGACTTTTCTTTGCACCGTTCGAAGCGCGGTCGTTTAATTCCGCGCTGACACTTGCAATAACAAATAGCCGTGAGCGACGACGACGCACTCGTACCCGGTCGTATATCGCCGACCGCCGATCCTGATGGTTCCTATCGACGAACGCAGCGCTCGTCGTCAGGTCGGACCGTGTTAATCATGACGTTCTTGTTGCTCTTTCTCGTCGTCGGACTCGTAGCACTTGGTTGGCTCGTATGGCAACAACAACAATCAGTGATGCTTATGAGCGATCAGCTCACTGAAGCGCATGATCAGGTGACGAGCCTATCAAACCAGCTCACCGATACCGAATCGACGATGGAAGCAACGGTGCAGGACACAGACCAGAGCATTTCCACCAACGAGTCCGAGATTCGCAAGCTGTGGGACGTGAGCAACAAACGCAATAAAGCCTGGATTCAAACGAATCAGGCCAACATCACCACCCTTCAAGAGCAAATGACGACGACGCAACGCAGCATGACGCAAACCGAGACGGATCTAAACACCACGTTGGCCAGCATCGTCTCCCAACAGCGCGATTTATCGGACAAAATCAACGTGCTTACACAGCAAAACGCTCAGTTATCTGATTCGTTGCGGACTCAAGTCAACGAAAACACACAAACGTTGAAGGCAATCGACTTAACGCGGCAGCAAAACAACCAGCGACTGTTGGACGCTTCTCGCCGGGTCAGTAATTTAGAAACCAGGCTGAACGTTCTGGAAACCAACTAGGGGTATTAGGTCGGCAGTTTGGCGACCGCTTTTTGCATGGTTGGGATGTGATCGGCCACGTCAATTCCGCCGCCTAGGGTTCGCAAACAGATTCGCGAAATGCCTAATTTTTCCCAGCCTTGAATGCGCTCCTGCCATTCATGTTGCCGAGGACCCACCACGGCAACACCTGCCTCGGTTTCGATCATGCTGTGGTCCCGCCCGGCTGCCGTTGCATAGCTATTGATGCTTTCTTGAATGCTGGAGAACTGCTCCGGACTGCACAACACGAACCACCCGTCGGCTAGCTCGCCAATTCGTTTCTTAACAGGTTCGGATGGCACACTTGCACCGCCTATCCACATCGGAATGGGTCGCTGTACTGGAAGAGGATCAAGAAAGACGTCAGCTGGGATATCGTCAAATCGCCCTGCTTCGCCGACGGACTCGCCACACCAGAGCTTTTTGAGCAGCACCATCTGTTCTGTGCACCGGCGACCTCGGCTGTGCACGTCCATACCGAGCGCTTGATATTCCTCTGCACTACCACCGACGCCAATACCCAAACGTACGCGGCCACCACTAAGCACGTCCAATTCCGCAGCTTGTTTGGCAAATAGAACCGTTTGACGCGAAGGCAGAATGATGACCGAAGGTACTAACTCAATGTTTGAAGTGACCGCAGCGATGTAGCTCAACAGCATCATCGGTTCATGCAACTCACCACTGTTTCTACGAAAAACTTGATCGGGCACACGCAAATGCGTTAAGCCAAGCTCTTCAGCGGCTTGAGCGAAATCGCGAATTGCGGTCATGTCATTCCGCATTTCACGAACCGGGAGGGAAATTCCAATCTTCACGGCAGTAAGTTCCTTGGGGTCATGCTGGCTTGTGACTTTTTGCACTTGCAGTAGGCGAGCTCTGGTGCGATAGAAATGCGTCCTTGGCTCGCCAGCAATCATTTAACCACAGCGTCATCGTATCGTGGTCATTCGAGGGTTTGGGAATTTCTTCAACCGTGAGATGAACAGAGTTGGTTCGACCGCAGAGCAAGTCCCAAAAATCTGGGACCACACCATCGTACCGAATCGTTGCATTTAGAACCGTGTCCACCTTTTCATCCAATGCGACCAAGGTCTGATGCAAACCACCACGGCGTGGATTGAGAAGATGCTTGAAATTTGAGCCTCGCGCATCGCGTTTTGCTGGCGTAAACCTGGTGCCTTCGACAAAGTTGATGACGGCGACAGGCTTGTCGAGGAAACGGGCGCTTTCACGTCGCAAAACCGCTTCATTTACCACACGCCGTGATTCACTCATGTGCTGATCCGATGATTTGGGTCGATACACGTAAGGAAACCCTAGAAACCACATCGCAACGCCGACGAAAGGAACCCAGATCAGCTCCTTCTTGGTGAAGAACTTCAGTACTGGTGCGACGTGGCGAAAACTCGCCTGCAAGATTACGATGTCCACCCAACTTTGATGGTTGCACATGATGACCTGCCAGACCTTGCGATCGCCGAATCCCGGAGGGAAGTCGACGTTGATTTCCACCAGCCTGAAGCATCGGATGAGCAAATGAAAACCGCTTACCCAAACATCGATCACCGTGTCCATCGGATACGCTAGTTTTCTTCGCAACCAAGGAATAGGTACCAATAGACGAACCAAGCCGAGCACGTACAACGGTATACATACAAGCACCGTATTGATGGCAACGCTTAGCGCAACGAGCGACCCAACAATCAATTGCACGGTATTCAGTTAACGGCGAAGAAGCAGATCGTAGAAATCAAAGCGACGCCCATCAAATTCAAAAAGAAGCCTTCTCGAATCATCCGCGTCAATGGGACTTGATTGGTCGAAAAAACAATTACATTGGGCGGGGTTGCAACCGGCAACATAAACGCGCAACTTGCGCTCATTGCGGCTGGCACCATTAATAACAACGGATCAATCGCCGCGCCGACCGCAGCTGCCGCGAGGATCGGCATAAGCAGCGTGGTCGTTGCCGTATTGCTCGTCGCTTCAGTCAAAAACGTAACGCCTAAGCAAATCATCGCCATCATCAATAACACTGGCCAGGCCGCAACTTGGGTCAGACTATCGCCCAACACTTCGCTCAGACCAGAAGCCGTAAAAGCTTTTGCGATGCTAATGCCAGCACCGAACAACAACAACATGCCCCATGGAATTTTGATGGCGGTATCCCAGGTCAGCAACCGACCTTTATCTCCATTTGGAATAAGAAACATCATGATGACCGCAATGAAAGCGACCATTGCGTCATTGGTGTACGGTAGATCAAATAAACCGGACCAGCCACCAAACGGTCCGGTGCGAGTCACCCACGCAATGGCGGTGCAGATAAAGACGATCATGACGCGGCGTTCGTGTGTGGTCCAAACGCCGGGATCTGGAATTTCGACCTTACCGCTGTATTTCAAGTTGCGTGTTAGCCACAAACCGGCGATTGGCAAGAACACGATGACGACCGGCAAGCCCCAAGCCATCCATTCGCCAAATGAGATGGTTTCGCCAAACGTAATCTCATAGACCGCAATAAATTCCAGATTTGGCGGCGTACCGATCGGGGTGCCGATGCCACCAATGCTCGCCCCATAGGCAATTGCGAGCAACAACGGCAGCGGCAAGTCTGGATCCGGCGATTTCTGAATGACTGCGATGGCGACTGGCAGCATCATCAATGCGGTTGCGGTGTTGGATATCCACATCGACAAAACCGCGGTGGCGACCATGAACCCGAACACCAAACTACGGCTACTGCCGCCACCAAAGAGCTTGACCATGTTCATCGCCAAGCGTAGGTGCGCGCCGCTCTTTTCCACGGCGGTCGAAAGGATGAAACCGCCAAGTAACAACAGCACGAGTGGACTGCCGTAAGCGGTCGATACTTCCGACATCGGCAGCACGCCTAACATCGGGAAGAGTGCGAGCGGGGCGAGCGAAGTGACAGGAATTGGTATGGTTTCGCTAATCCACCACACCAAACATAGCGTCGTTACACCAGCGGTGAGTGCCGCGTCGCGTTCAAGCCCAAGTTGATAGGACATGAATGCGACAATTAACGCAATCACAGGTCCCAGGACCATCAGAATTGAGCGGCTGCGCTCGCTCATAGCCCTTATTACCTATGACTCCATTCGCAAATTCATTTTATTGGTACGATCTCGAAACATCCGGCTTGAATACACGTTGGGATCGGTTCACGCAATTTGCTGGCCAACGCACCGATCTCGACCTCAATCCCGTCGGCGATCCCTTGGTTTTTTACGTGGCCCTGCCGCATCAAGTCCTACCAAGTGCAGTTGCCACGTTGGTAACCGGCCTAACCCCACAAAAAATTCAAGCTGAAGGGATGAGCGAATGGGACGCAATCAATGCCATTCACGCCGAGCTATGTCAACCAGGCACCTGCACCATTGGCTACAACAACATCAGTTTTGACGACGAATTCATTCGTTTTGCGTTATTTCGAAATTTGTTGCCGCCGTATGCGCGTGAATTTCGTAACGGCAACAGTCGAGCTGACCTCCTCACCATCGTGCGCGCGAGCGCAGCCATGGCTCCTGAGTGCCTCGTATGGCCGAGAAATGAAGAAGGTCGCATCACAACTTCGCTAACGGCAATGGCTAACGCAAACGGCATAGATCCTGTCGGCGCTCATGACGCCCATGCAGATGTTCAAATGAGCATTGCACTCGCGCGCATCATCAAGCAAAATCACCCAAAGATGTGGGACTACCTGCTGACGCACTGCAATAAAAAAAGTACTGAAGCGCTCCTCCGAAAGAAGCATCGCATGTACATGCATGTAGATGCCCATTACGGCGCTAAACGGGCTTTCGCCGCCCCAGTTCGCATGATCGCGAGAGATCCTAAATCTAACACCAAGATATGGGTGGCGGACCTAACCGCAAATTTAGACATGCTGGAAACTGCAACGCCAGCTGAATTGCACGACGCGCGTTTTCTTTCAACCGAAGAAGCAGAAAAACAAAATCGCGAACGTCTTGCCATTCACTCTATCGCAACCAATCGATTCACCGTGCTGGTTCCTGTCAATAACCTACCAGCAGCGGTGGCCGAAGCGACTGCCTCTGACTTAGACGTCGTTAACCGCAATATTGAGCTGCTCACGCGTCTCGCTGGACCCGAGTTCGATCAACGATTGCGGGAAGTGTGTAACCTCGCAAACGCATACTCAAGTGACCAAATTGATGAGCGCGACGCGTCCGAAAGACTCTACGAAGGCTTTCCCGGTAAGTCTGATGAACGCTTGTGCGAAGCAATTCACGAAGCCATAAGCACCAACAGCAGTTGGCCAAAAACGCAAGCCAGTGATGCCCGCATTAAGCACCTCGCGACACGTCTACACTACGAGCTTCGACCGGAGGAGCTAGATATTGGCGAACAATGGCATGTTGATTTTGTCCGGCAAGCACTAAAACGCAAAGACGTTGGCGTTGATGCAAAACGTGAGGAAATCAAGACCCTTCGTGAAGACGAAGCGAATGCGAATGCCGAAAAAGCACACTTGATTGACAGCGTAGCGTCATATATTGACGAAATCGCCCAATCCTATGAGGTCTGATATCGAATGTTGCGCCCGTTTGGCGGGGGTAGGTAAACGACTAGGGAACCGATGGATTTTTCGGGACGTCGACGCAGAACTACCAGCAGGTGAAGTAACCGCAGTCATAGGTGCCAGTGGCAGCGGGAAGACCACGATATTGCGCCTCATTAATGGTTTGTACGCACCTGATGAAGGCTCCGTTAAAGTGCTTGGCGAGCCCGTGCCAGATCACGATCAATACGCGTTTCGCCGCAATATCGGCTACGCAGTGCAAGGCGCTGGCTTGTTCCCGCATATGACAGTCGCCGAGAACATAACCAAGCTCGCGAAGTTAGAAGGGTGGCCGCATGAGCGGATCGCAAAGCGGCTTGATGACCTGCTCGAGCTAACCGATTTAGCCAAGGAACTTAAAACACGGTTCCCATACGAACTTTCGGGTGGACAACAACACCGAGTTAGTTTGTGTCGCGCCTTGATGCTGGAGCCGCAGGTGCTACTCCTAGACGAGCCGTTTTCAGCCATTGACGCCATTACTCGACGTGAAATTCAAGATGCGTTTCGAGTTCTTCAGCAGCAGCTTCAGATTAGTGCGGTGCTCGTCACCCACGACATTCAGGAAGCTGCTAGGCTAGCCCAGTATTTACTGGTTCTTGCAGAGGGGGCGGTCGTGCAAAAAGGTCCGACCCAAGCCGTCCTAGACGATCCGGAACCGACATTTCTTAAGAATCTCGTGTCGACCGCGTCGTGAAGCCGCTGCTGCTTGGGGCACTCGCTATGGTGCTTGCGCTTGTGGTCGCCATCGCAGGTTGCTCGCGCACCGAAACCTATGTCATCGGTTCGAAATTGCATACCGAACAGCACATTCTTGCCGAAGTACTCGCGCAAACGCTGGAATCGGCTGGCTACCAAGTCGATCGCAAGCTGAATCTAGGCGGCACCAAAATCGTTTTCAACGCGCTCGCAACAGGTGAGGTGCACGCCTACGTGGAGTACTCAGGGACCATTCAAGAAGTGATTCTTAAAAGCTCGCGAACCTTGAGCTTGCAGGAGATCAGCGCCGACCTTGCGGAACAAGGGATCGAAACCCTTGAACCACTAGGGTTCAACAACTCCTACGCCTTCGGTATCCATGAAGATTTAGCGAAAGAAACCAACCTAACCAAGATTTCTGAATTACGAGATCATCCTGAGTTGCGGTTTTATTTTTCTCACGAGTTTCTCGAACGGGAGGATGGTTATCCGAGCTTGAAACGACACTATGGCTTGACACAAGATGCCGACGGTATTGAGCATGCCTTGGCACTGCGAGCCATCGTCGAGCAAGAAATCGACGTCACCGATCTTTATACGACCGATGCTGAAATAGAGCACTTCGATCTTAAAGTGCTCGAAGACGATCTACAGTTTTTCCCGAAATATCTTGCGTTGCCGCTCGTGCGTGCCGACCTGCCAGTTGAGGTGAAACAGCTCCTGAACGTCGCTGCCAACTCACTGACTGACGCTGCCATGGCAAATTTGAACTACCAGGTTCATATCGAGCAGCAACCTGCCGCCACCGTCGCGCGGAATTTTCTCGCGACCCTCAACGTCAAATCCAACTATGTAGCTGAAACCATTGGCGACAAACTCATAGATCGCACCCTTGAGCATCTTTTCCTAGCAGCTGTGGCTTTACTCGCAGCTACCACCATCGCGTTGACCATCTCAATCGCGGTATATTCACAGCCCTCGTTGTCGAAAGCTATTGCCTACGGCGCAGGATTACTCCAAACAATCCCGTCGCTCGCGCTGCTCGCGTTGATGGTGCCACTCTTCGGCATCGGTAAGTTACCCGCCATTGTCGCGCTATTCCTGTACTCTTTGCTTCCCATCATTCGGACAACCGTAACAGCGTTGACGACGGTAGACCCTATTCTGGTTCAAGTTGCGGATGGCATGGGTTACACCCGCGGTCAGACGCTGCGATATATTCAAATTCCGCTTTCTTTGCCTGCCATATTGGCTGGGATTCGCATATCGGCCATCATTTGTATTGGCACAGCCACGCTGGCAGCGTTCATAGGCGGCGGTGGCTTAGGCGATTTGATTTTTCAAGGACTGCAACTCGATGACACCCGCCTGATCGTAATCGGTGCGGGTGCAGCAGCACTCATGGCGATTGTGGTAGAACTGATGTTTGAAACCATCGAAAAATTCGTCGTGCCGGGACATATTGCCGCATTGGCCAAAGTGAGTGGCAACCAATTGGCCACATGACGAGTTGAGCCTAACCTATACGGCATAAAACTCTCTAAACGTCAGCATTCAGCACGAAACCGTTAGCTTGAACGGAGGGATGACCGCACAGTTCTCACAACGACGACAAAATTTAAAAGACCTGTATAAATTCGAACAATCAAACGCGCAAGACATCTATATTCTTGAAAATTAGCACTCACAATTGCATCCGGAAAACTTAGCAAGGCCGCATGCCACCAATGCAATCTGAGAAACCAAACAAGGTCATACGCGAAGCAGCTTCTGTCCTAGTTATGCGTAACGGTTCGCACGGACCTGAAGTGTTTATGCTGCAGCGGCCGGGCCGCGGTGTTTTTCCTGATCTGCATGTGTTTCCAGGTGGCAAAGTCGATGCCGATGACGCATTTTTAGGTGATCATCTTGCACCACCGCAGTCTGCGAATCATCCCGCACCGAAATTCAAGGCTGCGGCCTTGCGTGAGTGCTTCGAAGAGTGTGGCGTCCTTTATGCGGAAACCCAAGACGGGCCGTTGGATGCCAAGGAACAACAACGCTTTCGCGCCGATGTACTGAATCAGCGGGTGAGTTTTAAAGACTATTTCGAACGCTCAACGCTTCGATTTCAAGACGATGCCGTGCTCTATTTCAGCCATTGGATCACCCCAGAGTTTGCACCGGCCCGTTTTGATACCCGTTTTTTCATCGCACGCGTGCCTGAAACTCAAAGCGCGCAAAACTACGCCGGTGAGACTGTCGCTGGCGGCTGGCAAACGCCTGCCGAAGCTTTGCAGCATTACGCTGAGAAAAACTGGCAAATGATCATGCCAACATTAACGACGCTCCGCATGATCGCGAGTTATGACGATGTGGAAAGCTTGATGGCCACTGTTCAGCGAGGTTCGCATCGAATTCCCGTCACTGAGGCATTGCACAAACAAGGCATGCAGTACTACGTTGGCACTTGGTGTTCGTCCTAGAAAACGTTGCGAAGTTCTATCAGGACGGCGACGTACAACGCTGGATTTTTCGCAACCTCTCACACGATTTTTCCAGTCACCAATTCAACTGCATCGTCGGCCCGAGTGGTTCTGGTAAGAGCACCCTACTCAGCCTTTTATGTGGGCTCATAAACGCTAATGAGGGAACGATCCGGTATATCGCCAAGGGCGAAGCACTCGATCTAACCAGCGCATCTGTAAAAGACCTGCGCGCATTTAGAGCCCATCGAATTGGTTTTATTTATCAATTTTTCAATCTCATTCCCACCTTAACCGCGCTGGAAAATGTGTTGTTGCCGCTTGAACTTACGAAGCAGCAAGATCTGCATGAAGCGGCCGAAGCGCGCTTGCTCGCGCTTGGCTTGGCCGATCGCCGCCATGCCTTTCCAGAAGAACTATCTGGCGGTGAACAACAACGACTAGCCGTCGCGCGAGCTTTCGCGCATAACCCGAGCGTGATACTCGCAGACGAACCGACTGGGAATCTCGATCAAGAAACCGGACTAGCGGTGATTGATTTGCTATGGGAAGAAACTAATCGGTCCAATGCAACGCTCATCGTTGCATCTCACGACGAACGCGTGAGCGAACGCTGCAATCACGTCCTAACGCTTGCCAGCTAGTTCAGCAGACAGCAACAGCCTCATTCGATCCAGCTGAATAGCCGCTACCTCATGCTTGGCTCCTTGCTCCTTAAAAGCGAACTGCGCGACCTGAAGCGCAATCCGCTCAACACTTTTTTTGTGACTTTGAGCCTGAGTATCGGCGTGATGAGCGTGCTGGTCATTCACGAATTGAGTACGTCAATCGTCGAGCGGTTTGAGGCAAACGGTCCACAGGGCGCATATGACTACATCGTTTATTTGCCAACCCAAACGGAGCGCGAGTATTTTGAGTTGCGGCGGCGTTGGCGCGCTGGCTCATTCCCTGACGTCACCCACATGGTCCCGGTTGTCGAAGGGCTGGTGAACGTAAACGGTACGGTGTATGACGTACTTGGCTACGACCCCGCTGCAACCTTGCCAACCAGGACCATGGAAATTGCGGCCGTGCAAGCTGACCCGCGCTTCATGACTCAATTTAGTGTTGTCGCCATCGGCGGCAATTTGCGCAAGAACGATTTAGTTCATGGTGCGCTTGTGCTGAATCATTCTGAGGGCTCGTCACCGCGCTTGTTGGCAGATCTGCCTTCTGCGCAACGATTACTAGCGAAAACAGGCGAAATCAACGCGGTCTGGCTACGCACCCAAAATGTCAGGCGACCTTGGTGGGACAACCTTGTACCGGGATTGAGCGCAGCGGCGCGAAGCACTGCTACTGGATTTACGCTAAGTAACTACACCGTGTTGCCATTTACCTGGTGGAATCCGTCTCAAGAGCTAGGCGATGCCATCGTATTCAACCTCGGCATGCTCAGCCTATTGACTTTGTTAGTCGCTGGTTTCATCGTATTTCAAGCCACGCAAAGCAATATAAGGCAACGCACACGACAAGCCGAGTTGCTCGACAGCATGGGCTGCAGTGAACTCATGCAACGCGTCTTGGTAAGCATCCAGTGCACTTCATTTGGCGTTTTAGGATGCGTGCTAGGCGTCTTGTTCAGCGTAGCTTTACTTGGTGTCATCTTCGATACAAATCCTCTGGCTACATGGCGTGAGATGAGCGCTGTTGGCATCGCGAAAGCAACTGGACTCGGGTTCGCAACCACCGTCATCGTTGGTTTGGCGGTAAATCGAAACGAAGGCAGTAATTCGTCGCTTGTTAGCTGGGCCGCGTCAGGCCTCGCACTAGTCGGTCTCTTGTATGGTCTGCATGAAGACAGTGGTTTGCTCGGTGCGTCTTTGCTGAGCGTCTGTTTTTGCATTCTCAGCGTTTTCTGCGTCACACCGCTTGCAGTGCGTGGCGCACTTGTGGGGATTCGCCAGCTTCAAACCAACTTGCTAGTTTTGAGAATGGATTTGCGCAACACCGTAGAGACCATTCAAGATATTCGGCTAGCGCTCAATGCACTCTCGATCGCAGTGGCAACGGCAATCGGCATTGGCCTGATGTTGGTGAGTTTTCGCGGGGAGTTTATCGGCCTTCTCGACCAACGTCTCGCGAGTGATCTTCATGTGTCAAACGCAGCTGGACTTGATATCGAAGCGCTTAAAAACCGAGACGACGTGCTTGGGGTGCGAAGCTACTACCGCGGCGAGACGCGAATGAATGGCATACCTGTTCAGGTCGTTGCGGCAGAACTCGACGCCTTTGAACGGAAACGTTATGGCTACCCAGGCACTGCCAAAGTCGGCGTGCTCGTGAACGAAAGAGCTGCCCGACGCCATGAGCTAAGTACTGGCGACCTGGTATTGCTTGATATCGCTGTCGATGCCTTGCCGATCTTGCACATATTCAAGGATTACGGGGAGCCAAATAGTCGCATCGTCGTACCAAGCGATGCTGTTGAGCTCGACAACTTGGTAGCTGATCGCTATAGCGTGGATGCTTCGGATCCACAGGCAGTTCGACTGGCGATTGCTTCGCGTCATCCCGCTGCTCAAATCGTGAATTCCAACGAAATACGCGAACAAGCGATTAGGATTTTTGACGCAAGTTTTGCGACGGCGCAAATCATGGTGAACGTCGCAATATTTGTAGCAGTGATTGGTATGGCCTCCGCGCTGTTTGGCCTACAGGCAAAGCGACTTCGCGAGATGCGCTTGCTAACCATGATGGGATTTTCGCGACCCAAGCTGCAACTTCACGCCGTCGTACAGAACGGCCTGATAGGTTTGTTTGCGGTCGTTGTGGCGTTGCCGTTGAGTTTTGCGATTGCGTGGAATCTCTGCTACCACGTGAACCCGCGAGCCTATGGCTGGACATTCGACCTCACTTTTACTTGGCTGCCGATTGCACTACCTAGCTCTTTAGGCATCGCTGCGGCAATTCTTGCAGGATTAGAACCTATGCGTCGCACATTGAATCGCGTGATCTCGCAACCGATTGTCAGTGTCACTTAAAAAGCTGCTGCTAATTTGCACTGCGCTAGCCCTGCTGAGCGCATGTCGCGGCGCGCAAGATTCGGGTCCTCTGACCTTAACTGCGTTATACGAAAATCCTGCAATCGAAGGATTTCAAAAAGCTGACCAGCCAGTTACCTTGGAATTTCCACGGGATCACGGCGCACATCTGGATTTCCAAACGGAGTGGTGGTACGTGGTTGGCATCGTGAGCGATGCGAATGACAGATCCTTCGGCTTTCAGTTCACCCTTTTTAGGCAAGCGCTGACGCCAAACGGAAAGCAAGCAAGCGACTGGCAAAGCGGCCAGCTTTTCATGGCGCATTTCGCAATTGCCGATATTCAAGGTCATGAGCACACTTCGTTCGAGCGCTTCTCGCGCGGCCATCCACAACTTGCAGGTGTGGAACTTGAACCATTTCGCGCTTTTTTAGAGGATTGGTCCATGTCAAGCTCCCACCCGACTGACTTGACGCCGCTCGAACTACGCGTCAAAGAAGAGCAATTTGCATTGGACTTGACACTGATTGCCACCAAACCACCCGTTCCACACGGTGAATCAGGTTTGTCGAAAAAATCACCTACAAACGCAAGCTATTACTACTCAATTCCCCGCATACAAACCGCTGGTACGTTAGCTACACCCAAAGGCAGCTTCAACGTCAGCGGAGACGCTTGGCTCGATCGCGAATGGAGCACTGGCGTCATTGATGCCAACTACCAAGGTTGGCATTGGCTCGCATTACATCTAGAAGATGGTCGAGACTTGGTCTTCTTTAACCTGACTCCTAAGAGCGATGAAATACCGCTCATGCCTGTTGGCATGCTAGTCAAGGCAGACGGGACGCGCGAACGCCTTGACACCAACCGATGGTCGCTCGAACCTCGACGGCATTGGGGTAGTTGGCCGGTAGCATGGCATTTGGAGTTGGATGGTGAACCACTGAAGATCGAGGCGGCGTTTGACGACCAATTAATGTCGACATCGCTAGCATACTGGGAAGGCGTGGTTTTCGTTCATGTCGCGGAACAACAAGTAGGTTCAGGCTATTTAGAGCTAACAGGTTACTAACACCAAAGTAAGCTTGCTCGCTCGGTGCGAGAGAAGGATTGCACGATTTCTTCTGAACAGGATGCCACTAGCGGCGACGCTGCATTAACGTGGCGCAAAATTCGATCCGAAGCCGGCGAAGACTTGAACATCCTTAGGGTCCGACACGATTGGCTCGAGCATCCCACGTCGAAAGCCATCATGAAACGTTTGGTGCTAGAAAGCGTCGATTGGATCAATATCGTCGCCGTGACACCGGACAACGAATCTGTCATGGTCCGCCAGTATCGCTTTGGTATCGAAGCTTGCACCTTGGAAACGCCAGGCGGCATGGTCGATGAAGGCGAAACGCCGCTTGAAGCGGCGAAACGCGAATTGCTCGAAGAAACGGGCTATACAAGCGACGACTGGACCTACTTAGGCGCGGTCGAACCTAATCCTGCTTTTCACCCCCATCTATGCCACCATTTTCTCGCCGCCAACGCTTATCGAGTCGGCGAAATGGAGCTAGGCGCTGGCGAAGCCATCCAACTCGAACTCTGTAATCTAGAACAACTGCAGGCCGCCATCAATGATGGTTCACTACGCCACGCCCTCGCGTTATCTGCTTTATCCCGCGTATTTAGGCTGTGGGAGCGTCCTTTTACGCCCGCGTTTGCTACATTTACGCGCTTGTAATTCCTGCCTTTACCACCATGGTTGGCTTCACGACACGGATCCTGCACTCGGATCGGCAAGATGCGATAGAACACGGTTCATTGCACAAACCTGTGCATGGATCCGTAGCCTACGGATATGCCGATGCGCGCGACCTGGCAGGCGTATTTCAAGGCACACATAAAGGCTATTCCTACGGACGGCAAGTCAATCCAACCGTAGCAGCCCTCGAAAAACAGATCAATGACATGGAGCGGGGGTTTGAAACCGTCTGCTTTTCTACGGGTATGGCCGCGATTGGCACCCTGTTGTTCGCTCTATTGCGGCGTGGCGACCATTTCGTATCAAGTTCCTTTTTGTTCGGCAACACCAATAGTCTCTTCAATAGCTTCACCGCGCACGGACTCGAAGTTTCATTTGTCGATGCGACACGCGCTGAACACGTCGCAGCCGCCATTCGCGATGACACAAAACTGGTATTCGTCGAAACCATCGCCAACCCACGCACCCAAGTCGCCGATCTAGAAGGCATCGCAAATGTATGCCAGCAACACAACCTGATTTATGTCGTTGATAACACGATGACGACACCTTTTTTGTACCAGCCAATCGATTCCGACGCAGACATCGTGATCCACAGCCTGACAAAGTACATCGGTGGGCACGGCAATGTACTTGGCGGCGCTATCACCGACACCGGTCGCTACGACTGGCAGTCGTTCGGCAACATCTATGACACCTATCAAAAAGGCGATCCTAGGAAATGGGGAATCACGCAGATTCGGAAGAAAGGCTTACGTGACTTTGGTGGCACATTGGACGCCGAGGCGGCTAATCGCATCGCATTGGGGGCAGAAACACTTGCGCTCCGCATCGAAAAGCAGTGCGAAAACGCGCAACGGTTATGCGATTACCTCATAGCGCATCCGAGATGCAAGACTGTTTACTATCCCGGTTTAGCGCACCATCCCGAATTTGAGCGTACGAAACGACTTTTCAAGCATCCCGGTGCGATTTTCTCATTTGAACTTCATGATGGCATCGACCCTTTTGAGTTCATGAATGCCATGCAGATCGTGATCAAGTCCAGCAATCTCGGTGACACGAGAACGCTGGCGATTCCCGTGGCGCACACGATCTATTTCGAAATGGGTCCTGAGCGACGTGCGAGCATGGGCATAGATGACTCACTCATTCGCATTTCAACAGGGATTGAAGATGTGGACGATTTACTAGAGGACTTTGAACGAGCTTTTCAGGCAACGACATGAACGAACGATTCAATAACAAGACAGTCATTGTGACCGGCGGTGCCGGTGGGATTGGCTCCGCGGCGGTACGGTATCTCGCCGGGGAAGGGGCGAATATCGTATCTGTTGATCTTGAGGAAAGTGCTTTGCTTACCAGCGTCGAGGGTTTAAATCCTGACAAGGTCATGGTCTGCGAAGCGGACATTACGCAAGAAGCTGATAACGATCGAATGGCGGCGAAGACGATTGATCGATTTGGTCGGATTGACGGGTTTTTCGCCAATGCAGGCATCGAAGGCGATGTCACCGACACCTTGAACTATGACGAGGATATGTTCGACAAAGTGATGGCCGTGAACGTCAAAGGCGTTTGGCTTGGCTTACGAGCCGTGATCCCACAGATGATTGAACAACAAGGCGGCAGCATCGTAATTACGTCAAGCGTGGCAGGTCTGCGCGGTAGCCCTGGTATCACGCCTTACAGCGTGAGCAAGCATGCGGTGATTGGACTCATGCGCGGTGTCGCCAAGGAGTACGCCCGTTACAACATCCGTGTCAATACGGTCAATCCCTCGCCGGTTGAAACGCGCATGATGCGCAGTCTTGAAGCCGGTATGGCACCGAACGACACAAACGCAGCTAAAATGCGCATCGCGTCTAACATACCGCTTGGACGCTACGCAGACCCACGCGAAATCGCACAAGTAATGGCGTTTCTCCTTAGCGATGAAGCGTCTTGGGTTACAGGTTCCGTATATACCGTCGACGGTGGTAACACCGCATAGGTAAGGCAATGGTTCAATTAGTCACCGAAACACATTTAAATCTACCGAACAAACGTACCGGCAAAGTCCGTGACCTGTATGAGACGACACTCCCCAGTGGCGAACCAGGACTTTTAATCGTCGCCACAGATCGAGTGAGCGCATTCGACGTCGTGCTTGGCAGTGGTTTGCCAGGCAAAGGCATCGTCCTGACCCAAATTTCTAAATTCTGGTTTGATTTTTTCGCGGACGATGTGAATCACCATTTGGTGACGACGGATGTAGAGGAAATTCCTGGTCTGTCGAGTGAAGAACGCGCACAACTAAAAGGTCGGGTAAAGCTGTGTCGAAAAACTGAGGTATTGCCCGTCGAATGCATCGCACGAGGTTACATCACAGGTAGCGGTTGGAAGGACTACCAAAACAGCGGCAAGGTTTGCGGCATTTCTTTGCCACATGGACTTCGCAACAGCGATCGATTGGAAGAACCGCTATTCACGCCGTCGACGAAAGCCGAAGTGGGTGATCATGACGAGAACATCAGTTTCGAACAAGGCATTAAAGTGGTGGGTGAAGCCAAGATGACATGGCTGCGAGACACGACGTTGTCCCTCTATCACCGAGCCCGCGCCCATGCGTTGGAACGCGGCATCATTCTGGCTGACACCAAGCTTGAGTTCGGCGTGCAGAATGGCGACGCGGAGCCGATTCTGATTGACGAGATATTCACGCCAGATAGTTCTAGATTCTGGCCAGCTGATGAATGGGAACCAGGTAAAGAACAGTCCAGTTACGACAAACAGATCGTGCGGAACTACCTCGAAACGCTGGTTGCCGCAGGGACTTGGGATAAGACACCACCAGGCCCTGATTTACCCGAAAGCGTCATCGATCAAACGATGAGTCGCTACTTGGAAGCTTACGAACATTTAACCGAATCGACGTTATCGCTTTAGTTCAATTGGACTGGGCAACCTACAAGGAACTAAGCCATAACCCGGAGTACTTCACACGCTGGGCACTGAAACGATCTGGTTTGCATTTGAGCGAGCCATTAGCACAGCTATTGGCGACCGCGATGCAGACCGAACCGCTCCAAAAACCTCCCGATCACAAAGGCAACGAGTTAACTGACGTGCTACGAGTCGACCTGTCAAAAGCAAACGTTCTAGCCATTATTGAAGAACTCGAGCAAGCAAGAGCACAGGGAAAACTTCACGATGGCGCTACCGAGCGCAACCTGAACGGTCTGATTCGCAGCTGGGAGGAGTACGTGGATTGGTTGGCCAAGTGAGCGCAAGCGTCCCAATGCACCACTCAATCCGGAGTTTTTGCGGTCTACAGGGGGCATTAGCGCGGCCATCTAGAAGACATACCAAGACAGTCTAGAAACGCCTCCCCTAGTAAAATCCCGCGTCCCAACCTTGGGTCAATTGGCCTGTGGTCAAAGGGGTCATTTCACCATCTTTAATACCTAGCGAGCCGTTTTCATGGCCAAACACAACGTCGAAAGCGAAGTAACCGGCAGCGTTTGGAAGGTTCAAGTTGAAGTGGGCGATGCTGTCTCTGAAGGCGATGTGCTGCTCATTCTTGAATCGATGAAGATGGAAATTCCTGTCGAGAGCCCCACCGATGGTACCGTAGCCGAACTACGGGTCGAACCAGAAGAGGCCGTGCAGGAAGATCAGGTCGTCGCTGTCATTGAAAGCTGACTCAAATCAACGGCGTCGCTCAATCTAAAAGGAATTTCTCATGTCCGATCTTGTAACGATTAGCGTTGAAGGCCACATCGCCGATGTACGTCTCAATCGTCCCGATAAGTACAACGCCATCTCGCCTGAGATGTTCCAAGCGCTCAACGACGCTGGTACTCAGCTGCTTGAGGCTGATGATGTCCGCGCGGTAGTCCTTTCTGGCAATGGTCCGGGGTTTTGTTCAGGCCTGGATATGGGCAGTTTTCAAGGCATGGCGGATCGGGCGGAAAATCGTGACAATGAGTCGTCGCGTTCATCCGACGTGCCGGTCAATCGAACGCCGACCGCAGAAAACAGTGCGCAACGCGCGGCTTACGTCTGGCGACGGCTACCCATGCCTGTCATTGCGGCAATTCACGGCGTCGCCTATGGTGGCGGCTGCCAAATTGCGCTGGCGGCCGACATTCGCTTCGCAGATCCTTCTGCGAAGATGTCCGTGCTTGAAATCAAGTGGGGTTTGATTCCGGACATGTCTATCACGCAAACCCTCCGTCAAACCGTCCGCATGGACGTTGCGAAAGAACTCACATTCACAGGTCGGATTCTCAATGCCGAAGAAGCCCAGCGATTGGGGTTGGTTACCCACGTAACCGAGAATCCGCGTGAGGCCGCACTAGAACTAGCCCAAGAAATTGCTGGTCGTTCACCTACGGCTGTCCGCGCTGGCAAGCACCTTTATGAGACTACCTGGCACGCCGCAGACGATGCTGGCTTTGGGTTGGAAGCAAAGCTGCAAACTGGCTTGATCGGCTCACCAAATCAAGTGGAGGCGATTAAAGCGAACTTCGAAAATCGTGATCCCCAGTTCCCCGATAGCGTATAAGGGCACGACTTGACACCATGAGTTGGGCTAAGGAAGTTGAAGAGCTCAATCGGCGTCGTGAGCTAGCAAAACAGCAAGGTGGGCCCGAAGGAGTCGCCAAACAACACGGCTACGGACGGCTCACGATTCGCGAGCGCATTGATACGCTGCTTGACGAAGGTTCATTTCAAGAACAGGGAAAAGCCACGGCGATTCCCGATTACGATGACGACGACAACTTTCTGGGTTTTGTGCCAGCAAACTACGTGCTGGGCTTCGGGCGCATCAATGACCGGCGAGTTGTCGTTGGTGGCGAAGACTTTACGCTCAAAGGCGGCTCGCCAAATTCAGCTGGATTGCGCAAAAGTATCTACGCCGAACACCTTGCGGTGCAGTACAAGATTCCGCTCGTACGCATGCTTGAAGGTGGTGGCGGTAGCGTAAAAAGCAGCGGTCGACGCGGCGGTGCCTCCGGTGGCGAATCCGTATTTGGCGAACCTCGCTTCAAAATCATCTGCGACGCCATGGGTGAAGTCCCTGTGGTTTCAATGGCAGGGGGTGCCGTCGCTGGTTTTCCAGCGGGTCGCATGGCGGCGTCACACTTTTCGGTCATGTCAGCTGAAACCGCGCAAATTCTCGTAGCGGGTCCGAAGGTCGTCGAGCGTGCGCTTGGCGTCGACATGACCAAAGACGAACTTGGTGGCGCGCACATACATGCCAAGAGCGGCGTTGTCGACAACGTCGCGGCGACCGAAGCCGACGCGCTCATGGAATGTCGACGTTTTCTGAGTTACTTGCCCAACAGCGTGTACACGCGAACGCCTCGCAGCGCATGCGATGACAGCAAGGAACGCATGGAAGAAGAATTGCTGCACATGGTGCCCCGAGACTCTCGTAGTGTGTTCAACATGCGCACAGTGATCGAAATGATTGTCGACCTTGATTCATTTTTCGAAATTGGCAAGCATTTTGGGCGCAGCCAAATCGCAGGTCTAGCGCGTATCGACGGCCAGCCTGTAGGCATTCTTGCCAACAACAATCGGGTCTATGCAGGTGCAATGACAGCCGAAGCGGCGCAAAAATATCGTCGATTCGTCGAATTGTGTGATACGTTCCACATACCTGTCGTCAATTTCATCGATCAGCCAGGCTTCATGATTGGTCCTGATGCCGAAAAGAAAGGCACTATCCGATACGGCATGGCGGCCGTCGCAGCAGCTGCCCAAGCCACCATGCCATGGTGCGCCATTCAAGTTCATAAAGGCTTCGGCGTCGCAACGGCAGCGCACTACGCACCTAACGCTTATGTGCTCGCTTGGCCGTCCGTTGAGTCAGGCGCGCTGCCGTTAGAAGGTGGCGTCGCGGTCGCATTTCATCGAGAAATTGAGGCGGCCGATGACCCAGTTGCAAAGCGAACCGAAATTGAAGAACGACTTCGAGCAGCACGTTCACCTTTTCCTCGCGCTGAATCATTTGGGGTGCATGAGCTCATTGATCCACGTGAGACTCGGCCGGCGTTGTGTCAGTGGATCGACTGGATTCAGCCACAACTCGATGAATTGAAGGGTCCAGTTAGGTTTACGATGCGACCATAATCTAGCTATATGGCTGCATTGATTTTGAGCGTCGCGGCATCCGTCGTCATTGGCGCATTAGCTTGGTTGATCATCGGACCTCGGTTGAAGCTAAACGAAGATCCGGTACAGAACGAAGTACTGAATGTGCTTTCATATATGGGCATCGCGGCGGTGTTTGTTTTGCCATTGGTCATATTTGTTATTTCGGACCTGATGTCTGCCAATTAGGCGAAATAAACGTCCTACGATAGACAGTCTAAAACTTAATGTCGCATGTTTCACATGACAAACGAATGGCAATAGCGTATTGAGTATGTCCTCAACGGCAACCTACGAGCTCATAGATCAAGTGGCCGTCATAACTATGGACGATGGGAAAGCCAATGCATTCAGTCCTGACATGATCGCTGCCGTGAACGCGCAACTCGATCGTGCTGAAGCCGAAGCGAAAGCTATCGTATTGACTGGTCGCGATGGGATCTTTTCTGGCGGTTTCGATTTGCGCGTCATTCGCGGCGACGACCCACAAGCAGCCGTGGACATGAGACTCGGCGGCACTCGCTTAATGATGCGGCTATACGGATTGCCGCTGCCGTTCGTCATAGCGGCGAGTGGGCATGCCATTGCATTGGGTGCTTTCTGTCTCCTAACCGCAGACTATCGAATCGGCACCGCCGGTGAATTTCGAATCGGCTTGAACGAAACGTCGCTCGGCATGAGTTTGCCCCCGTTTGGCTTGATGCTCGCACGCGAACGCTTATCCAAGCGTCATCTGAGTCGCGCAACGATGGCGGCCGCCATGTTTTCGCCGTCGGGAGCGCAAGATGCGGGTTTTTTAGATGCTGCAGTTACGAAAGAAGAGCTTCGCAACGCAGCTCTAGCCGTAGCTACTTCGTATAGCGAATTGGATGGTGGTGCCTACGCGGCGGTTAAGCAAGGCTTACGAGGTGAAGCCATTGAAGAAATACTCGCTGGGTTAGCGTCCTAGCCAGCGTCTTAAATGTGAAATCAAGTCACTGACTTACTCAACTTGGTGACATAACCGGCCACAACTTGCGTTGCAGCCGATTTTGCGTCACTTGTTTTTAGTCGTGCTAAACGACTAATTTCAGAGCTATGTGTTACATGCCTTGCCAGAGAACCTGAATCCCTAGCTCGCGTTCATCTGTTAACGTGCCTCGGGGTGCGCTGCCGCCTGATTCCAGCGGGAACCATGCTTGCACGGCGATTTGATTTAGCAGATTCTTTGCGAATAAGGAAACTGACCATTTGTTATCAGGCGAATCCCAAATGGCTCTCGCATCCCAGCGCGTGTAGTCAGGCACTGTGTACTGCGGCAAATTCACGTAGTCCGCGTCTTTCTCACCTGTAAAGGTGAGTGTCGT
Source organism: Gammaproteobacteria bacterium (assembly GCA_009841635.1). Classification (GTDB taxonomy): domain Bacteria; phylum Pseudomonadota; class Gammaproteobacteria; order Pseudomonadales; family Azotimanducaceae; genus Bin55. The sequence goes on along the minus strand of VXLJ01000009.1, from coordinate 63,333 downwards.
GAGCAATGTCACCTCACCCGCGATGAGATTCTGTTCGGGTTTGTGAACGATGGTGCCAGCCCACTTGTGGCGGGGTTGATTCGGCAAACGATTGCCTTCCAAATTCACGAACGCATACTCTTCCGTGTACGTATTACCAAGTCGATCAGTTAGCGTGATCGGTTGTAAATTGAGTGATTGATCCCAACCCCAGTAAATCGTTTCGAACGAACTGATATGCGAATCAAGGAAGTTGTAAAAGCCGCGAACCGTCGTGCGATCTGTCAATCGAAACGCACCTTCTACTTCAAAACCGCGTATCCATACGCCCGGAATGCCAGATATGTCGCCGCGGAATGGCGATTCGCCTTGAATGCGTTCTTCTACTGGAATCAATTCACTACCGTGCATCCAGTATGTGTCAAAGTCGTTCAGGAATAAACTCACCGACAACTGAAGATCGTTATCTAAGTAAAGTCCTTTCACACCAACTTCGTAGTTGATGAGCTCTTCGGCATCAAAGGCTATGGCATCGAAGCGGCCTTCTTGGGCGGCCGTATGGGCTGCGCCAAAGCCGGCAAATCCACCAGCCCGATACCCTTTTGATGCACGCGCGTAGTACATCAAATCTTCGCGCTGGAGATACTCAAAGCCTAGATTCCAGGTCAGTCCGCTCCAATCAGCGTTTTTCTTCGCGTCATAACCGCAGGCATCGCAAACACCGGGTACCGCAACATCGACGCTACCATCGCGCAATATCCAATATTCCGTTAAAAACCCCGTCCAGGTCGCGCCAAAGCGAAAGCCGTTTTGTAGATGCTGCTTGCTGTCTTGGTCGTATCGAACACCACCAAAAACGGTCCATGCGTCATTCAGCTCGTATTCAGAATTGAAGTAGACGCCTTCCGACTGCCAGGCCACATCGCCGTAAAACGTGAAGTAGTTACCTTCCATATTGTTGGTGGTCGAACTGTTTGAGCTCGTGTTCGAGTAATGCGGCAATGCCCCAGGACACGTGTAGTGCGCATTCCCACCTGCCGCGGTTATCTCGTCTGGCGTGACCTGACCATCGTTGTTCATATCGAGCGGCGGCGTCCAACCAAGTCCAATGATCATGTCATTGGTGCATGTTTGCGGAGTATTGAACAGCGGCTCGGCCCAATCTGACGAATGAAATGCGTACGGATCGTCGCCTTCCGATGTAGTTGCACCGACGACAAATTGAAACGGTCCACTGAAAGTCGAATAGAGCGAAATCTCGTGCGAGTTTTGCCATGATTCGCGCACAACGTGTGTCGCAGCGTCTGCGAAAACGCCGCCTTGCTTACCGTCCATGGCATAAAACGGATCGGCCAAACCAGTCGCCGGATTAATACCGCCGCCGACTCGTGACGTACCGTCTGTATCGTTCCATGAATCTTCTTTATGGCTACGACGACCGGCCCGATAGTTCAGGACGTACTCAGTACCGATGTTGTACGACGCATCAAGACTAAATTGAGATGCATCGCTGTCCATATCACCAGGTCGGTTGTAGTCGATTTCATTGCGCAAGTCTTCGCCGGCGCAGATGATTCGATTTGGGTCATCCAAGTCGCAATCACGTACCGATGGTGATTGGTTTTCCGCGCCGTAAAACGGGTTTTCCGCTAAACAAATCGAGTTGCCATTGGCATCTGTACCTGGTACCAAACATGCGGTCGTGGTGTCGCGACCATACAACTCAACGGACGTCTTCGGCGCACCTTGATCTCGCGTGTAGTTGTAACGCAGATTGATATCCCACTGATCCGTCTTGTAGCGCAATTGCGGCGTGTAGCTCAGCTGATCGGGCGCGTCGTAATCACCGCCGGTGCCGATGTTTTTTTGCGCGCCATCGCCTTCCCAATACAACGTGGTCAAGCGATACGACAAATTGCTGTCACCAATCGGACCACCGAACGCCAAGTTGTAGCGTTGGGTAAATTGATCCGTGAATTCATTCATGAACCGAAGATCAAACGTATCGGTCGGCTTCTTGGTGTAGTAGGAGATTGCGCCTGCAATCGCCGGCCGACCACCTGTAGTGCCTTGTGGTCCCCGCGCTACTTCGATACGTTCTACGTCAAACATATTGCTTGGTTCAAGCGCGTATTGGTTATCTGTGTAAATCCCATCTATATAGGTTGCGACGGCTACGTCGCTAAAGAAATTCACGGTTCGCTGGGATCCGATACCGCGAATGTAGATGTGATCGTCTTCGTTTTTACCGGACCCTTGACCTCGGTGCCCCATCTGTAAGCCTGGCACCAAGGCTTCTAAGTCGTTGTTGTTATTGATCCCGAGTTGATCGACCATGGCTTCGTTGAAGCCAGTCACCGTCATCGGCATTTCCATGGCGTTCACGTCGCCACGATCACCTTTTACGATAACCTGTTCGATGTATTTACCATCATCACTAGCTTCTGACTCTGTACTCTCTTCGGATTCTTGTCCCACGACATTGAAACCCAAGATCAAAGTACACGCGAATAAAGCTCCCTTATGAATTCGCACGCACAAATCCCCCTAAAGCGCCCGACTTAACGTTTAGTGTATGAGTTAAGAAGCGGAATACAAGCTATTTCGTTCTGACTGGCATTGCGTGCGAAATGCGTGCCTTCTACTTTAACGTGACAAGCTAAGTCTCAATGCCAAGCAAACCCAAGAACTCCTGCTTTTGTGCATCGGTCATCTCAGCGAATATTGGCACGCCTAATTCAGTCGTTGGGTACTCCGCAAATTCAGGTGAAGGTGCTTGAATAGTTGCTGCGATGTTATGCAGACCCCCGCCTTCTTCGCTACCGGCGCCTAACGCCGCAGCAACTGCAGGAGGCCAAACCACCTCTTTCATGAAGCCTACCTTGACTGCGCTCGGCCGGCCAAGATGTTCCGCAATCGCCGAGTACATGACTTTTTCGTCGGCGGAACGCTGGCGTTGACCCTCTCGACCATATTTAGCGCCAGATTGATTGCAAATCGCCGCCCATGGCGCTTCAACGTGAAAACCGGGTAATGCGCGACATGCTTCAGGGGCGCCGTCGCCACCACTTATGACACCATCTTTAACCATAAAGTAATACGCTGCCAGCTTACGACCATCCGCTAACAACCTAGCTGGTGGATTCATGTAGATCTCGCTAAACCCCCACTGAACATCATCAGGAATGTTGCCTTCTTCCAAAAGCTGCACGCCAGCTTTCGCACAGGCCACGCACCACGCTTTCGACCCAAATTCACCAACGGGTTTGAGTTCTGCTACGTTAATGGGCATATTTGCTGCTCCTTAGTTTGGGGTCCGTTCCCTTTCGATTATGCGACTCGTCATACCTACTGAAGCATTGACCCACGCTTCTTTGAATAATGGCAATGCAAATCAAGCGCTTAGTACCACCTGAAAGGAATAACAACGTTCGATGAGACAACTGCCTCTGCTTGAAGGTTACACGCTGTCGGCCGAGACCGCGGAAGAACCGCCGCGTCTCACCTTGCGCACGATGGCTCAGCTTTCATTGCGCACATGGCCGTATTTGCGTCCGCTCATCGTTCATCTTGTTGCGCTGGTTGGACTGGCGGCAGTGGGCATGGTGACCGCGATAGCCGGTGCGTTCGTGGGCGTCGATTTATTCACCAATAAAGTACTCATCGGCGAAAAACTCCAACCCATTCAAGCGACTGTTCTGTTCGTCGGCGACGAATACGTGACCACTGACCCACGAAAGTTGGGTGAGTCCTCGAACATTGAACTTGGTGATTCCGAACTCGAGAAAGACCAGGAGCTCGACAACGCTGCCATCGAACCCGTCGACCAACTCACGCCTGACCAACGACGAACCGTACGCAACCGTTTGATCATGTGGTCCATCGTTGGCGGGATACTGGGCGTGGCCCTTGGTTACGGCGGTTGGTACTACACCACCTGGATCTGGCAAGCAGTCAATCAAAACTTGCGTGTCGCCATGGTTGAACAAGCCGAGTCGTTATCGCTTAGATATCACGACGAAGCACGCGTCGGGGATGCCATCTTCCGCGTCTACCAAGATAGCGCCATGATCGTCAATCTCATTCAGAGTGGCATCATGGAACCAGCGATGACGTTGTACGCCTTGTTAGTCGCGTTTGTCGTCGTGCTAGCGTTCGATCCATGGATTGCTTTCTTCGGCGTGATTGGCGCGATTCCTTTTATCTACTTGATGGTTCGCTCAACACCACGTATTCGGCGTCGAGCACTTGCAAACCGTCTTGCGAATAGCAACCTTACATCCCATATTCAAGAGTCGTTCACCGCGGTCAAGGTCATCAAAGCCAACGGCTCAGAACCGCAGATTCATCGCCAATTCGACGAGGATTCAAAACGAGCGCTCGACGCCGCTTACCACCTGCGCCTCGATATGGTGCTGCTATCTCTTACCGTGATGTTCATTGGCGGTGTTTTCATCATCGGCGCAGAGTATGTCGCAGCGCGCTGGGTCATCGTCGAACGGGAAACATTTCTCGGTGCCGCGGTTGCGGGACTCATTGGCTTTGCTATCTGGAACGTCGGGGCCTTTCAATCCGCACAGCATCGGTTTGACAGCCTGCGTGGTAATGCCAGTTATCTGTTGAACATATGGATGCGAATGCAGGACCTGTTTATCGCATTGCGGCGAGCATTCGATTTACTCGACGCGCCGGTGGAGGTCAAAGAGTCAGAAAACCCTGTCGACTATCCCTCCTCCATCGCATCCGTTTCGTGGAACGATGTGTCTTTCAAGTATCTAGAAGACGGTCCGCAAGTGCTCACTAACGTCTCGCTCACTGCCTTGGCAGGCACTGTTACCGCCATTGTTGGCGTCACGGGCTCCGGCAAATCCACCATGATGTCGTTGTTGTTGCGCTTGTTCGAGACGGACGGCGGGCACGTACGTATCAATGACGTGGATTTACGCGATCTACGCATTTCCGATGTGCGACGCCACTGTGCTATTGCACTGCAGAAAAACGTGCTGTTTAGCGAGACTGTTGCGAACAACATCGGGTTTGGCGCAGGCCAGGTCAGTCGTACCCAAATTGAGCGCGCAGCGCAGATTGCCGATGCCGATGAATTTGTGCGCGAGCTAGAGAAAGGCTACGACACCGAACTCGGTGAACGCGGCGGCAAACTCTCAGCTGGACAGCGGCAACGATTGTCCATCGCACGGGCGGTGGTGCGCGACACCCCGATTCTGATATTGGACGAGCCAACGGCATCGTTGGACGCCCGAACCGAACAGCGCGTGCTCGCGAATCTCGCGGCGTGGGGCACGGAAAAAGTCATCCTATTGATCACGCACCGACTGTCGACCATTCAAAACGCCGACCAAATCGCATTCCTCCAAGACGGCCAGATCGTCGAGACGGGCGCACACGATCAGCTAATGGCCAATCCGGATTCATGCTATGCGGCATTTGTGCATGCAGAATCGCAAGCGGCTTCTGCCCAAGCCACGGTCGAACAAACTTAAAGCATCGTGAGCGAGTTAACGCAAGAAACCACCGCCAAACGTGGCAAAACTGCCAATCTCATTCGCGAGATTGCTGGCAAAAATGCGTTCGATGACCGCATCGATCTACAGTCTGACCTAACGACATGGGAAGCGGTTGGGATACTCGGTCGCGCGCTGCGTCAAATTTCAGCGGTCAAAGGTCTATTCGCCACCAAGCTCGTCCTTGAATTCGGGCTCTTGCTACCGGGTTTGTACGCGCCGTGGCTTGCAAAAATCCTGATCGACAATGCTCTGCGTGGTGAACCGTTCAATACCACCGAGGTCAAGTATCCACCTTTCATGGATCCCATCCTCAATCTCGTACAAGGCCAAGATCCAATCCAGATCGTTCTGATCATTTCAATCATCTCCATCGTTGGCTTGCTCGTACTTGGGCTACGCGGTGGTGAACTCGGCGCAAGCTTGTTACAAGGCCAAGACGCCGCGACCCAAGCCGAAAACCAAATCAGCGCGTCGTACTCCTGGGGAGGAGGCATCTGGGGTCTCGCCGCATTCATGGTCGGCGTTCGTCTCACCCAACGATTGGCTAATCGGCTACGAACTCGCCTGTTTGAGCGTTTGAGTCGACTCCCCATGGCCGTTTTGGATGACCAACGCATTGGCGACAGCATCTATCGAGTCATGTACGACGTGCCAATGGCACCAGATTTGTTTCATCAAGTCACCATCGTGCCGTTTTTCATGGCCGTGAACGCAGTCATCAACTTATGGGTGCTACAGTACTCCTACGGGGATGTGTCGCCGGAGCTGATTTGGATCGCCTACTTCACGGTGCCCGCTGCGTTTTTCATCACATACCCGTTTTCTGGCGCGGTCCGTCGCACCAGTCAAAACAAGCGCGCGGCCGGTTCCGCAACCACCAACGCCATGGAGGAATCAGTCGGCAACGTTGCTGCGGTGCAGAGCTTGGATGCGGCGGGGCAGCAATCGAGTCGCTTCGCGGAACGTAGCTCTCAATCATTTCAACGGGAACGCTACTACATAGCAGTGGTCATCGTCTGTGCGTCGATCTTTGCCGGCGTGTCTGGCCTCGCAGGGATTTACGTGACGATTCTGATCAGCGATCGAATCATCGATGGCGTCATGACGGTCGGCGATTTTGCCGTGCTGTTTGGCGTTTTCTATGGGATTGTCGCGCCAGCGTCATATCTAGGCGCATACTGGATCAAGGTTCAAGATGTCATTGCCGCCGTGCGGCGGGTGTTCTTCTTCATGGATTTTGAATCGGAGGAAGATCGACCTACCGGCAGGGATTGCGCCGATATTGAGAACGAAATCAAGCTTGAGCATGTGAGTTACAGCTATCCTAACGGCACGCAAGCGCTTGACGGCATCGATCTCACACTGCGAACCGGTGAGCTCGTGGCAATCGTAGGACCTACCGGTTCCGGCAAGACTACGCTCGCGTATCTCGTGCCGTCATTGCTCATGCCGTCGGCGGGTCGCGTTCTCATTGATGGCGAGGACGCCCGAAAACTAAATCTAGACAGTATCCGTCGGCACGTCGCTTATGTCTTACAAGAGCACACGTTTCTCTCCGCCACGATTCGCCACAACTTGCTGTTAGCAAATCCCCATGCGACAGAGCAGCAGATGTTTAACGCTCTAGAACTAGCCGGTTGCAAAAACTTCATCGATGAATTGCCACTTGGCCTAGACACGCGGCTAGGGCGCGGCGGCGACACGCTATCCGTTGGTCAGCAACAGCGGTTGTCAATTGCTCGCGGTTTGATTCGAGAAACACGCGTACTCATCTTAGATGAGCCAACGGCGGCGCTCGATCCCGAAACCGAACAGGCTCTGCTTCAATCCTTGCGCGATGCTTCGGAAGAACGTTTAGTCATCGTGATAGCCCACCGTCTATCCACGATAAGGCAAGCAGATCAGATCGTGTTTCTGGAAGATGGCAAGATTCAAGAAACCGGTACACATGACGAACTGATGGCACGCACCGACGGTGTGTACCGTGAATTTGTCAATCTGCAAGCCGCTTCAACCTAGCGCGCGCAACCCGAACTCGCGCGGAAGCCGCGGCCGGCTGACGCTATTTAGCCAGCTGATTGCTCGTCGTGAATTTCGACCGTGCCTTGATCGCCGTCAATGCTGAGCATTTGGCCGTGCTTGATCCGTTTGGTGCCGTCGCCGACACCGAGCACCGCCGGAATGCCATATTCCCTTGCGACGATAGAGCCGTGCGCCAAGATGCTCCCGACATCGGTTACGAGACCTACAGCATGAGCAAACAGCTGCGTCCAGGCCGGCGTCGTTAATGGGCTCACCAATATCGAACCTGGCACCATTTTTTCAAAGTCCGCCCCACTCGTAATCACGGACGCTGGTGCCGTCACACGACCAGAACTGACCGGGAAGCCTCGCATAACCGCTGAATCCGCGTCATTTTTGATTTGGGTTTCCTTGAAAGCGATACCGTCGATTTGACTGGCTTCCATCGGTAGCGTACCCGGCGGATGGTGACGTTTGCGAGCTTCGCGCAACTCCCGCCGTTCCGCGGTGAGAGCAGCCAGTTCCGGCATCGCTTTACCTGCGCCTTTCGCTTCAATGGCTTCGGCTATTTCTTTGGTGACTAAGAAATAGATGTCGGTTGGGTCATTTAAGGTCCCCACGTCTACAAGCCGCTTGCCGAGTTCATGTGCCATGGGGCGCAAAACACCCCAGGTATAGCCGAACATGAATGCTACTTCTTCTCGTAAGTGGTGGTATTTACGTGCCAACCAGAGGCGGAATCGGAATTGCCAGTACTGCAAACCGTCGAGAACTTCTCTGATCTCTTTGTGTTTTTCTTCGCGGGTGTTGCTAGCGCGCTCATCTTGCTGACTTGGATGGTAATCCAGGTCGCTAACCATGGCCTTGAGTGAAGTCAGCATGGCAGCGGGGTCTTCCGCTTGCGTTGGTTCGAGGAAATCCATGCTGTAACCTTGATGACCATAGGTTTCAAGGTAACTGCGCATAGCATGCAGAACACCTTGCGAATCATTGCGTCGTTCCAGCGCACCTAACAGGAAGCGGACTGGCGTAGCTTGGAACACAAACGCCAAATCTTCATTGGCACGAATTTGTTGAGCAATTGCAAAGAGATCTGCATTCGCTTGCATGGTTTTGGATTCAATGCCGGAGAGAAACTGACCACTGATAAAGTGATGATCTGGAAGCGTCTCGCGCAAAAAGCACTGCAGTTGATCATCGGTGGATTTCGCAACACCAAATGTATGGCTTGAGTTGCTTGACCAGTAGTAACCCTCTTCGATCCCCATCGACCGAATGCCGTCGAGCAATTTCGAATCGCTCGCCGCCGCTAAATCGACCGCACGCCATTTTTCACGTACGCTCTCGAGACGAGGTCGTGTCGTCGTAAACCACTCGCCACTCTGCCTATCGTTCCAAGCACTGCTGTTGAACGCTACGTACGTCGGGTTCTCGCTTTCTGGCAGCGTGAGACGTAAGGCAAAACCTTCACCATCTTCACTTTCTCGCCAATCATCGAACGCGGCGCAATCCGATTCTGACAGCGAATCTCTGAACATGGCCACGTCGGCTTCGCGTTCCTTAATGTCGCGGGCGTCCCGGACGTTCCTCCGCAAACGATCCATGGCCGCTTTACTTGCCTTCTTGTCTTTTTCGATTTGTGCGGCCTTCTCCGCCTCTAGCTCCGCTAAATCAATCTCTGCTTCATTGACCGGCAATAGACCTTTGTCTTTCGCTTGTTCGTGCACGACTGAAAAATCAAAGCGCTGGTACGCATAGCCGTTGACGGTAATGAACATCGGTCCGCCACCGATCATGAGGCTCTTACCCTTGCGCGTAGATTCCAGACCCTCCGTCAAATAAAGTTCTTCAAAGAGTGGACTGATTGGGTCAGGCATGTTCTCGACGATTTGCCGCCTCGATACATACATGGCGGGCTTCGGAACCACCCAATCAATATCAATTGGTTGTACCGGTAAATTCGTTATTGGGCGCGCTTGCAACACATGAATTTCGCCGTCGCTTATCGCCCACTCAATGTCTTGTGGAACATCTTGATAGACCGTCACAATCTGTTCAGCGGTATCCCAAAGCGCTTGGACTTGTTCTTCGTCGAGGACAGCTTCACCACGGAGCTCGGTAGCGACTTCTTGATCCTGCGTGCCCTGGCCAGTCGATGCGGTGATTTGGAGTTCCTTTGTACCGACCATGGACTCTTTGATTGAGCCATTCGCTCGATCGACAATAAATGTGTCAGGTGTCACCTGCCCGCTCACAACAGCCTCACCTAGCCCATAGCTAGCGTTGATCACCATCTCGGAACGTTCGCCCGTCGCTGGATTCGCGGTGAACAGGATTCCCGCGACATCAGCCGGTACCAGTTCTTGCACCACTACCGACATAGCGACCGACTCTTGAGCGATACCGTTTTGGTGGCGGTAATTCAATGCTTGTGGTGTCCACAACGAAGCCCAGCAACGCTTCACGGCGGCCACAATTTCTTCCGCGCCACAGATATTTAGATAGGTCTCTTGTTGTCCTGCAAAGGACAAATTGGGCAGGTCCTCTGCGTTGGCAGACGAACGGACCGCAACAGCTGGGTCGTCGTGCTCAAATGCCTCGTACGACGAACGAATCGCTGCCGCAATCTCAGCAGGAATGCTCGCTTCCTCAAAAAGTTCGTGAATGTTCTTCGAAGCCTGTTCGAAAGAGGCTTGGCCACGCATCAAAGTTGGCTTTGCCGCCGCGAGAATCCGCTCTTGAAGATGGTTTTGCTCAATAAATCGACGATAAGCTCGCGTCGTTACATGAAATCCAATCGGTACCTGGAATCCATGATTGACTAGGTTCGTTAACGAGCGTCCTTTACCGCCTAACAGTTCAAGATTGTCTTGCGAGGTGGCAAAGGGTTCAATGAATTCAGACATGTGAGGTTAGTCTCGGTGGACTGTCTCGACGGGCGTCGAGGAAGCATGTGATTTTAATTTTGGAAGGTTTCTGAAAGAGGCTAGCTTGATAGGTCGGATAATTGGGGAAGCCTTCCTTCTCTCACACTCTGAGTCAGCTCTTCATGGTCGTGAGGCAGTAATAAAAAACTGAGGCAAGCTAAACATGTACTTGCCGGATTCAATTGCAGCTTCAAGCTCCGCAAGCATTTCGTCAACTTCCTCGTGCGGCAATCGCTCAAATTCAGCAATGTAGCTTGCCATATTGCGAATGACGGCGAGGCTTCCGCCCGTGGTGTCTACACCCGCTCGAATGCTGACTTCGACTTGTTCGAACCCCGCCATTTGAACCAATGCGCGCAGTGCCCTGCCTATGGTCGGCGTCTTAAAAGCAATGGCCGCGGCTTCAAAAAAACGTTCGGTACGTGCTTGACCCCAAGGCTCGACGAGCACGAATCGCCAATCGCTATCAATCAATAACATGCGCCCGTCCTTTGCGAGCACCCGCTTGAATTCATCCAAGGTTTGAGCTGGATCGGCCACATACTCCAGCACATTTTTGCAAAACACGCGATGGACCGCACCGTCGTCCAAAGGTACTTCGTAACCGTTCGTTTGATGAAAGGTCACATTCGGCTTGCCCTCGGCACGTCGTGCTGAATCCGCCACAAACTGAGCGTTTAAGTCGACACCATAGACATGACCGGTTTCACCTACTACCTCGGCTAACCCCATGCTCACGAACCCAGGGCCGCATCCGTAATCAAGTATTCGACAACCTGCTTCTGGTTGCAGTGGCTGAAGCATGGCAGCATGCTCATCTCGCCATTGAAACATCTGCTCGTAACGTGCGATCCGAGCTGGCTCAATGTCCTGCCAATGATCGGTGAAGTAGGTGTTTTTATCCATGATTGTGCTTCAGATTCAGCCTCCTTTCGAAGGCGTGATGATTTTTGAACGGTCAACGATCGCTAAATTGGGATTATTCAAACCTATTTCAATGCACAATTGCGCGTGTAAATTCACTTCAATTCGCTTCTAGCGCAAATTCAGGTTGCTCGCTCGAGCTTTTAATTTCAATCAATGAAAACCCTCGTCTTCGGCGACGTGCACGGCAATGCAACCGCGCTTCAAGCCGTCCTAGAACAAGAACCAGAGTTCGATTCTGTCATATTTCTAGGCGATGCGGTATCACCTGGTCCTCAGCCTAATGAGACGCTTGAACTTCTAAGCGAGCTTGATGGCATTTTCATTCGTGGCAATCATGAATATACGATGCTGAATCCCGATTCGGTTGAGCGATGGCCAGATGGGTTTAAGGCGTTTATGCATTGGATCTATGACGTATTCGACCCTAGCGGCGTGGATTTTCTGACGGATTTTCAAGAACCAGGCCTCTTTGAGGTCGGCGACCATAAGATCGTCCTCGCGCACGGCGATGAAAGTCCGGACGTTCGTCATGTACTACCTGATATGAAAGCAGAACAGTTCGGTCCTTTCACCTACGGTGAAACCCAAGCACCCGTGCTATTCGGGCACTCTCACATTCAATTTCGTCGTACGATTGCCGAACAAAATTTCATCAATCCTGGTAGCGTGGGGCAGAATCGTTGCGGTCATGTGACAGCGTGCTATGGACTGCTCGAAGACCATGACTTTACTTTCCACCACGTGAACTACGACCCAACCCCTTGGTTACAAGCTTTGGATCAAATTCCCGCGCTCGACGCACACGAGAGCTTTCGGGGTTGGTTTAGGCAGCAAATGATCACCGGCTTTGCCGCTGGGGAAAACGAACCTTGGCTCACCTATGCAGCACAGGGTTATCGCTAACCTGCATGCCACGATGCTTGTGAGCGACTAACTACTCCGTTGCGGCTCAAGCTAGCTTGAAGCTGCTGCGGCCGAAGCGCCAGCCGCTGCGCTTGCAGCGGCAGCTGCCGCCATCTGTTGTTGAACAATGATGTTTATGGCGGCCATGACACCCTGATTCGGCGAACCCATAATGCAAGTGCCAAATCCCAATTTGGGTAATCCGTTAACCCAAAGAATCGAGCCGCTCTGAATATCAAGGGCATACAAGTAACCCTTTGTCGCCGCAAAAACTCGATCGCCGTCACGTAAAACGGTGGTATTGCCTCTACCTCGTAAATGAGTTCGCCACACTTCCCTGCCGTCTTCTTTGCGGAGGCATACCACATGCCCTTTGACACCCAAGATGAGCATCGATTTGAGTTTCATTCGTCGCTGGACGGCGCTTGTGAGGCAATCAGGACGGTGCCGCGACCTAATTTCGGCAGTTCACTGGTCCACATGAGTTGACCAGTATCCGGATTTAAACGATAGACCTCACCGCCGGCACTGGCATATAGACCGTCTTCTTCAACAGCAATCGTAACCAACGTCGATGCACTGCGTGGCAGCTTCGAACGCCACACCTCGCTGCCGTCGGATTTCCTAATTCGGAGGACCGTGTTCTTGATCGAAATGAATAAATCGTCGCTTGCCATGGCTTTGTTCAGCTCCTATCCTGGCTTGTTTTAGGCTTTAATCACGTCGTGATCAAATCCACCACTAATCGACAACTGAACGGTTAGCTCCCGGCATCACTGGGCTACAGGATTGTTCGCAAAATCGCCAGCACGGAAAATCGCGATGCGTTCTGGGATCAGATGTCGGGTCATCGCAGCGCGCACGTCATCGGCTGTCAATTCAGCCATGGCCGCTTCGATTTCTGCGGTAAATTCCATCGTTCGGTCAAATCGCAAATTCGCCGCGAGCTGATTGGCAACGTTGGCGTCGTTGGCTCGCAGATTCTGTTGGAAGTCGAGATAGCCTTTGATCGCGGCAGCCAACTCTTCTTGCTCGACACCATCGTTCAACAAGCGCTCGATTTCCTCTCGAAACGCGGCGACCAGGCGGTCGCGGTTTTGCGGTGCGTATATGGCATATGCGAGGAATAAGGAGGTTGGATCCGGCGTAAGCAATTGCATCCGCGCGCCAACACCATATGAAAGACCTTCGTTTTGGCGGATTCTGGTGGCGAGGCGTGAGCTCAAGAAGCCGCCGCCAAGAACCTCCATGCCAATACGAAACGCAGGATAGTCTTGATGTTCCTCATATACCCCCATATTCAGCGCCGCATACATGATCGCATTGGATTTGTCAGGGGTCTCGATATTCAGCTCCACCGCATCCTGCACGAGATGCTCATACGCAATATGTTCATATGGTGTCGATGCTTCCCAATCGCCGAAAGCGTCCTCAAGGAGCGCCAACACTTCGTCGGCGTCAAAATCGCCGACCAACGCGAGTGAGCCGTTTGTGGATGAGTAGAACGTTCGCCAGAATTGTTCGACATCCTCAAGTGTGATTGCATTCAGCATGTCGATGTCTTCCTGAGCGGAGTAGTAATAGAACGGATGCCCAGGTTCTACCGTGCTGACTAAATACCGCCGATACGCCTCACCTGCCAGAAATTGCGGTTCACTCATATTGGACTCGATGCCGGCAAGCGACTCTTCAACGAGCAGATCGAATTCCGTTTGGTCAAACGCCGGTTGCTTGAGCACCTCTTCCAATAACGCCAACGCTGCTGGTAGTTGCTCGCGAACCGTCGTTAGTCCTGCCGATACGCTCCAGTTTCCGCCACCAATCGACAAGCGCGTTTTGATGCGATTTAGTTCGTCTTGAATTTCTTGGCGCGTTCGTTTTGTCGTGCCCCGCATGAGCATGCCATGCGTCAGGATGGCGTTATGACTCTGGTTCGTTAAGGACTCCACCGTCCCGAACGGAAATTCCAGGCTTATGGTGACGCTGTCCCCGCGCGTTTCTTTGGGCAACAAAGCGACCTTGAGACCGTTTGCCAACCTATGAACGGTGGTCCGGGCTTGAATATTCGCTGGTGACGGGTCAAAGTCTTCGCCCAGCGACGCTGCTTCCCGTCCTTCGTAGCCTTCAACGAGCTCCGCGACATTTGGTTTAGGTGGAATCTCGGCACGCGGCGGTGTTTCTTCAGCAGGATAAAACCAACCAACGGTTCGATTCGAGTCAAGCAGGTACGCGTTAGCAGCCGTTTGTACGTCAGCAGGTGTCACCTTTTCGAGGCCGTCGCGATATAAAAAGAGCAAACGCCAATCACCCATCGCAGCCCATTCACTCAATTGCAATGCCAGACGCTGTGGGTTATTGAATGCCAATTCGATGGTTGTCAGGTATGCGTTCTTCGCGCGTTCTACTTCATCTTCGGTCGCAGGTTTTGCTTCTTTCAATTCCTCTAGGGTCGCAAATAGGGCTAGCGATGCGTCAGGGAGACTACCGTCTTTCCGGACCTCCGCGTAATTCAAAAGGACCCCTGGTTCTTTCAGCTGGAATGCAAACGAAGCGGCACTAGCAGCTAACTTCGACTCGACTAGATTTTTGTAGAGCCGCCCCGAGGGCTCGTTTCCGAGCACGTGCGAAAGCACGTCTACCGCTGGGTAGAGTGGATCGGAACCAGCTGGGATGTGATGTGCTGTGACCACGTAATGGGTATCGCCGACACGACGCAAGGTGACCGTGCGCTCACCATCTTGGGCTGGCTCAGCTGTGTACGTGGGATACAGTAGGTCTGCACCTACTCGTTCCGGTCGTGGGATCGCGCCAAACAGTTCGGCGATCATGTCCAACGCAACATTTGTCTCGAAATTTCCCGCAACCACAAGCACTGCGTTGTCGGGCTGGTAGTACTTTCGATAGAACGCTTTCAACCGATCAATGGGGACGTTTTCAATGTCTGCGCGAGCGCCGATGGTGGTTTTGCCGTAGTTGTGCCATAAATAGGCCGCTGACAGCACGCGATCCATAAGAACACCAAAGGGACTGTTTTCACCCGACTCCCATTCATTGCGCACCACGGTCATTTCAGAATCCAGGTCTTTCTTCGCGATGAATGAATTGATCATGCGATCAGATTCAAGATCCAAGGCCCAGCGCAGGTTGTCTTCAGTGGCTGGGAAGGTCTCAAAATAGTTGGTGCGATCGTACCAAGTTGAGCCATTGGGGTTCGCGCCACGCTCGCTTAGCTCCTTGGGAATGTCCGGATGGTTAGGCGTACCTTTGAAGACGAGATGCTCAAGCAGGTGTGCCATGCCAGTCTCCCCGTAGCCTTCATGCAGGGAGCCAACCAAATACGTGATATTCACCGTGATTTGCTGCTTGCTAGCGTCAGGGAATAGCAGCACCCGCAGGCCGTTGTCGAGTTGATATTCCGTAATGCCTTCAACTGCGGTGACTTCGGTCAAACCTGCGGGCAAAGAGCTCGCGTCGGTCTGCGCGTAGGCAGAGGTTGTTGCTAACGCCAATCCGACGAAGGCGATGAGTGAATGAAGAGCAGTTGCTCGCATGAACGGTAGCCTTATAAAACGGCAACGATAGCGGAAAACGCGCCGCGAATTATGAGAATGCGATCTTTGCCCACAGAGCCCTAGATCTCATCTCGCCGCGCCGCGAATGAGCCCACCAAACCACGTTAGACCTCCATACCTGGTTATTAACAGCTGAATAGAATTCAATACACAACGATTTTTTATTGAGTTTTACTCATCTTGATCAAATTTGAGCTCAAACATTTGCTCACGCTGCAAGCCTTGCGCGACACCGAACGCTTGACGGATGCAGCTGAACGCGTGTTCGTCACACCTTCGGCGATTTCGCACCAGATGCGAGAACTTGAAGAACGCCTCAATTGCGTGTTGGTCTATCGTCGCCAACAGCCCTATGCGTTCACGTCCGCAGGACAACGCCTGCTGGACCTAGCTGACGAGATCGTGCCGAAAATTCAAGATGCTAATGCCGACATTGCACGCCTCGCCGAAGGCGATGCCGGACGGCTATACATCGCCATCGAGTGCCATAGCTGCTACGATTGGCTATTGCCAACGCTAGACCAGTACCAACGCTCATGGCCGGATGTGGACGTCGATATATCCGGAGGATTTGGCTTCCAGCCACAAGACGCGGTATGTCGGGGCGAACTGGATTTGGTGATCACCGCGGACCCCATCGACGACCAACGGCTGGCGTATATTCCGCTCTTTAAGTACGAGGCGCGTTTGGCTGTTTCAAGCACCCATCGTCTAGCTCGACGTTCGCATGTGGTGCCAGAAGACCTTGAGAGCGAGACGTTGATCACCTACCCAGTTGAACGCTCACGTCTCGATGTTTTCACTTCATTTCTGGACGAAGCAGGTGTCCAGCCGCAGCAGGTGCGTACCGCGGAAATCACGTCGCTCATGATTCAGCGTGTTGCGAGCGGGCGCGTCGTCACGTGTTTGCCAGATTGGGTGCTACGAGATTACGAAAAAAACGGTTACATCGTTTCTAAGCGCTTAGGAAGAAAGGGTGTATTTCCAACTCTGTTCGCCGCGATTCGACGCGACTATAAGACCCTGCCGTTCATCCAAGATTTTTGCGCTACAGCCCGTCGCTCGTTCGAGTCGGATTTCACAATCTCTCGAAGCACTCGGGAGAAAGTCGCCTAGACCAACCTAGCTGCCATGTCAGACGTTGTAGAGGCCGAACCAAATGCGGTTGCAGCAACTGAACAGCCAGACCCAGCGCAACTTACGATGTTGCATGCTTTCTGGAAATGTCGCCGTTACCTAATCCCGCAATGGCCGCATTTTGCGGCACTCCTGCTTCTGGTAGGAGTGACCCTAGCTCTGAACACAGGTATCGCGCTATTCAGTTCTGATCTACTGACGAACAAGATCTTTCTCGCCGAACCACTCACCGAATTGCAAGCACAAATGCTTGGCTTGTCGACCGACGAGTTTGTGTACGTTGAATCCCTTGCCGAAGCATCGCGATTTCAGCTGCGAACGATTGTTTTGATTCTGCTCGGAAGCATCGTGGTATTTCACTTTGCGCTGAGTCAAGGCATGGGGTATTACCAAACCTGGATTTTGCAACGAGTCAACCAGCACTTGCGCGAAGAAATGGTGAATAACGCCATGCAACTATCCCTGCGCTTTCATCATAAAGGTCAAGTCGGCGACGCCATCTATCGTGTGTATCAAGATAGCGCGATGGTGGTCTCCATCTTGCAGACTGGCATCATCCAACCCATCATCTTGATCGGTTCTTTTTTGTTTGTGCTAACCGTGATTGCGGCATTCAATCTCTATCTCGCCACATTGTTTTTAGTCGCTAGCGTCCCAGCGGCGTTGCTGGCAAAGTTCATGACGAGCAAACTCAGGAAACTCAGTCGCGCGGCGAGATTGGCGAATAGCGCACTTACCTCGCATATTCAAGAGAGCATTCAGGGTAGCAAGCTGCTGAAAGCGCTTAACGCAGAACGAGGCGCATTGACTAAATTCATGGATCGATCGCAACATGCGCTTGATCGTGCGTATGTATTGCGTCGCACCGTCGTGTTGCTCAATCTCGGCGTGTTTTTCTGCGCCGCCGTTGTGACCTTGATTGCCGACTACTTTATGGTGCAAATGGTTTGGAATGAGGATGCGACGGCCGGCTATGGCGTCATTGCGGTGGTTGGCTTCGCGGTCTGGAATTTAGGCGCATTTCAAGCTGCCCGCGAGCATATGAATAGTGCGGGTGGTTCGTTGGTTGGCATGGCGTTCACGTGGAGCGTACTGCAAGACATGGGAGTTGGTCTACAACGCGCCATGTTCTTACTTGAGCTAGAACCGGAGGTTCAAGACGCAGCTGACGCACGTGATGTACCTGGGGCAGGGTTAGCTGTCGTATTTGACCATGTTGCTTTTCAATACGAACCTACATACCCCGTGCTGCGGGACGTGAGTTTCGAAGCCAAGCCTGGCACGGTGACTGCGATCGTGGGAAGTTCAGGCGCTGGTAAGTCGACCTTAATGAACCTCCTCATCCGGTTATATGACGTCGACCAAGGCAGCATCAAGGTGAATGGCGTCGATGTTCGTGAACTACGTCAGGAGTCTTTGCGAAACGCAGTTTCTATTGTGTTGCAGGAAAACGCGTTATTCCCTACATCCATTGAAGAGAACGTGCGCTTCGCTGCGCCAGAAGCCAGTGACGCAGCCTTGCAAGATGCCTTGCGTATTAGTTGCGTCGATGAGTTCTTAGACGATCTGCCAGATGGTCTGCACACCGAGCTAGGTGAACGAGGTGCCAAGCTCTCTACGGGACAACGGCAACGGATCTCAATCGCTCGCGCCATCGTCAAGAACGGACCGATCTTGGTGCTTGACGAACCGACGGCATCGTTAGACGTGAAAACCGAGCAAAAACTGCTTAGCAACATCGACGCATGGGCACAAGACAAGATCGTGTTTCTGATCACTCACCGAGTTGCCACAGCAACCCGTGCAGACCAGGTCGTTTTTCTTGAAGACGGTTATGTGGCCGAGGTTGGTCCACCTAACGAATTGCTCGCGCTTGCCGAAGGTCGCTACCGTGCCTTTGTCGAAGCAGAAGCCAGTAGCCAACCCGTGGCGGCATAGATCACTTTTTTACGCGTCGGCAGGCGGCACATAGTTTTCAATCGGACCGCGCCACCAATCGCTCTTGGTCCCATCACGGTAAACATCCGTGATTTGCGCTTTAAAGTGTGCCGTTCGAGCTGGTTTGTCCGTTTCTTTTTCGAAGATGGCCTGCATGCGCACTTCGATGGTATAGCGCATCGGCGCGTCATCGGGTGTGTTTGGATCCACGACCGCACTATGGAAAACAGTCCTTAGATTAAGCGGTTCTTGTCGGGTGTCGTACTGGCGAAACACCAACACTTCGTCTTCTGTCATGTTGGGAAAGCAGTACCAGCGTTGCGAAGGTGAAAACACGACCCGTTGGTCTACGACCTTGTAATACTGTTTGATGTTGCCGGTTGCTGTGCCATCGCCGAACACGATGTCAGCGGGATCGACGGAACGCATGTCGCACATGCCAAGGGGCGCAGTAAACACCAACTCCCCTCGCTTAACGCTTCGCCAAATATTCAAGCTTTGGAAGTGACGTTCATCCGGGACGATCTTTGCAAAAGCATCTTCGACAGCTGCGCACATGTCAGAGTGAATGCCCATGCCGTAGCCACCACCGCTACCGTTTGGCGTTGGTTTGATGCCTCGTTCGCCGCTTTGACCACCGAACCCATTGCGATATTCATGACCGCCACCGCGCACTTCAAAGCAACCCGTGATTTGCTGCACGACTTCGCGACAATGCTCGTAGTAAGCGCTGGTTACGACCTCGGTGTCCATCAAGTCCAAATCGCATGGTGCATGCACCAACTGAAAGCCATGTGAATCCAATGTCGGCGCGGGGTCCAGCAACCTAGCGTTATGGACCGTGACGCGGTGTGTTTGACCCGTTGTTTTAAGTTCCGCGGGATCTTTAACCGAATACTGATTAGGTACTCGATAACCCCGATGCAATGCATTGGCAAAGTGCATATTCGATTCGAACGAGGCCGGTGAATCGAGGGGTTTTAGAGGGTCGAACAAGAAGTTTTGGCTGGATTAAAACGTCAGCGACAAGCACTCACATTTTAGAAAGCGACAGGGAATAGCGTGATGTCATACGGCTGGTCTGCAAACGCTCAAATCCACCCTTTACGCGACCGCGTCGCACCACGCTTGGCAACATACAGGTCGCGATGCGCTAGTCTTGTTTGACTTAGCGTTAGGTCAGGCGTACGCCTGGTTGGTCATATACCCACATTCGGCCGACCATGCAGGCGTCACGATGCCGCGTTCAGCAAACGAGCGCATTTCGTTACGCAACAACGCTTGCTGTGCTTCGCGCTCACCCTCTTCGCGAAATGGAAAAGGCTTAAATCCCTGCATATCTCTTGTTTGCTGAAAGTCGTAGCTAGGTTCTGACAAGGCATGCAAAACCGCCAATTCAACCAACGAATATGCCTCGCCTTGCGGTCGTTTAAAGCACATAGGTTCTTTCAAAACTGGTGCCATGTTCGCGATGAATCGAGGTCGAGTGGAAGCATTGATGCTAACTCGATGCATCATGTAAGGGTGCAAAAAGGCGACATCGCCAGCCTCGCCAGTCAATTCGACGAAGTTGGTGCATTGCTCAATAAGTCCTGGGATCAGGAAGCCTGCGCCTTGCACACTATCTGGATGCAAGCCTTGCGGCGTGTCTCGCAGCAACCTTGCTACGGGGGCGATGGAATCGACGGCAAGATACGTGCCGCCGCTGCGGGGTTGGATATCGCTATACAGAGGCACGGTTACCAAGGATTGTTCTGGTGAGTTCAAGAAGTGTCGAAAATGCCAGCCATCTTTATGCCAGCCAGGCTGTTTCGGTCCAGGCGGTTCCCATCTCGGATCATCTTCGATCCCCAGGTTGCTAATGACACCATCGCCCCAAAACACTTCGTCGCCGTCGGCAGACAAGCGTGCTGCTCCGCCCACAAGATCGGCTTGCGCTTTGAACGCGCGCGGTGCAGTCGTCTTTAGCAGGTAGCGTTGTGCAGTGCCTTTCAGCCGTGCATAGCCGGCCGGTCGTCGACCTGGTTGAGGTTTAGCCCAAGTAGAAGGGTTGGATCGATCGACACCGTGCTCAGTTTCCAGCTCGCTCCAGGCACGTTCCCTGACAAGCTCGGCGTGCGCTTTAGGCATTGCGTTTTTGACGATAACGTGGCCATGCTCAACGAAGTGCAGCGCTTCCGCTCGCGTTAGCGCGTCGCAACTTGCTACTGCCTCATCCAGAAATGGCATTAAGTCGGTGGATAACCCAACCATTTAGATCACGTACAGGCGGTTTCGAGCTTTGAACATTGCGGGTTCATTCATGCATGAAATGTTAATGCGGCGTACACCACAATATCCTTTTACAGCCTGTCCAACTGACTTGCACTAGCAAAGAGCTGTCCAAGACGATCTAATGACCCTCGCCTCCCAACACGGTTCAACGCCGGAGCGTTTTGACGATCGTATCGATCTGGACACAGACCTTAATACACGCGAGGTCATGGTCATTCTCAAGCGCGCATTGAGTTACATTTGGCCGGCACGCAATCTCTTCATCCTTAAGTTCTTTCTGATGCTAGGCAGCTTCGTCCCAGCATTGGTCACGACTTGGGTGCTAAAGATCTTGGCTGACTATGTCATTTTGGGTAATCCGTATGACGCGTCGGCGGCGCAGTTCCCACCGTATATCCAACCATTCGTCGATGCAACGACCGGACTTGACCCGCTTTCGTTACTGCTCGCGACGCTCGCTTTTCTGGTGGTCCTGGTCGTGCTTTTTGGCGCGGGTGCGGGCGGTGGGGAGGGTCACTTCGCATTTATGGCTCAAGGTGAAGACACCGCGACCCAATCGGAAAACATGATCAGTGCAGGCTGGTCGATGAGCGGCGGCATATGGGGATTCGGCGACTTACTTTGCAATATCCGCCTTGTGCAACGTGTCACCAATTTATTGCGAACTGACCTTTTTGAGAGGTTGCTCCGCCTACCCATGCGCACGCTTGACGATCAGCGAATTGGCGATAGCGTGTATCGAACAATGTACGACGCACCCGCGATCCAAGGCGTTTGCTTCGACATTACGCTGATGCCTGTTATTGCGTTGCTTGGCGCGTTCACAGCCTTAGCCGTCATGGAGTACAGCTACGGCGCCACCATTCCCGAATTGGTCTGGTTGGGCTTGGCCACCATGCCGTTGTCGCTGTTATTTACCGTGCCGCTCGTGCAATATGCCCGTCGAGCAAGCCAACAAAGTCGTGGTGCGGGTACAGCGACCACCAATCGCATCGAAGAAAACATGAGCAATATCGCAGCGGTGCAAAGTCATGGTGCTGGGAATCGAGAACGAAAGAACTTTGCAGAGGCAAGCCGCGAATCATTTCGTCGCTTTCGTCGAGTTGTCTTGGTCAATATTGGCATAGATACATTGACTGCCGGTGGTGCCCTCGCACTCATGTGGCTGTGGATGGTGCTCCTGGTCTCCCAGCGGATCATTCAAGGCGAACTGTTGCCCGGCGACATGGTGGTCATGTTCGCGCTATTCGGCACGATCGCTGGTACGTCGATAACGTTCGGGCGACTCTGGATCGACTTGCAGCACAACGTCGCTGGGGTTCGACGCGTCCTTTTCTATCTTGATTTGCCCAGCGACGACACGCTCTCTGGCAATACACCATTTCCTACAAGATTGGAGAAGATCGAGTTTCAAGACGTTGGCTTCAACTACGGCGATGCCGAACCGGCACTCGCGGCGGCGAGTTTTTCAGCGGAAGCAGGACAGACCATCGCACTTGTGGGCCCAACTGGCGCGGGTAAAACCACGCTCGTCTACATGCTCCCTCGATTTCTTGAGCCTAACAGTGGCACGATTCGACTTAACGATCGCCCCCTTACCGAATACGACATTGGCGACTTACGACGGCATGTCACCCATGTCTTTCAAGAACACACGATGTTTTCGCAAACAGTGCTCGAAAATGCAGCGTTAGGGAATCCCAAGGCAAACGCCGAAAGTGTGCAACGAGCTTTCGAATTGAGTGGCGTAAGTGAATTTATCGATGATTTGCCTCAAGGCAAGGACACCATGTTGGGTGCCAATGGTGCCAACCTATCAGTCGGTCAAAAGCAACGACTAAGCATCGCTCGAGCGCTAATCTGCGACTCGCCAATACTGATATTGGACGAGCCTACCGCCGCTCTCGACCCAGCGACGGAACAAGCGTTGATTCAATCCCTCGACGTCGCTAAAAGTAACCGCATGGTGTTCATCATTGCGCACCGTTTGTCAACCATTCAAACCGCCGACTTAATCCTGTTTCTGGAAGACGGTCATGTTGTGGAACAAGGAAGCCACAGCGAATTAATAGAACTCGATCAAAAGTACGCCGAATACGTTAATTTACAGACGATTGAGCAACTAGAAGACTGAGTGAATTTTTGGATTCGGTCATTGGCTAAACGATCCGTTTATCAGATTTCTACTCGCACATTGAAAGTGAAAATGATGCGGAACACGCCTATCTATGATTTTGTGGTCTTCATGAAATGAGTGGGTCCGGCAAATTCTTGACCAATGAGATTAAGAGAGGTAATACGCGACGTCTTTGGCTCAGCTCTAAAGCTCAATGGACGAGCACTAAAAAGACTGCAGGCTTTCGAGTATATTGCACTTAGCCGGCATGCCGAAAAGCGAATTCAACAGCGTGGCATTAAATTAGAAATTCTCGTTGCCGTGCTGCTATTCGGCCGCAGTTATCCTACTAAAGCCAGCCCAAAGTGGTATGGTGGAATCGAAGACGATACTGAACGCACTTATTCCATATCTCTCGATCAGAAAAGCCGTCGGGAACTAGCAAAGGCATTAGGCTCAAAGTACGCCCAACTAGCAGATAAATCAAATATTTACCTAATTGCAAAACACGACCCGCCGATTCTGATAACGATAGGTCATCGAAAGAGACGTTTTCATCGGAGATAGCCAGATTGTTGGTTTGACCAAAGTCTGCGTTCGCTATCGCAGCTAGCTCGGCTGTGGGAGCTCAGTCAGAATCTGCGGTAATCGATACTTCGATCGCACTATCGACTGAATGGCCAAACTCTACGCCATGGTTGGTTAAATTCTCGCCACCAAACCACGCCAATTTCAATGCTCCGTGCAAGCCTGCACGCACCGACGACGACTAAATGACAACGCCATACGATGCAATCCTAATAGGTGCTGGACACAACGGCCTAGTTTGCGCTTGCTATTTAGCGGCCGCGGGGCAACGTGTACTGGTATTGGAAAGGCGTGGCATCGTTGGTGGCGCGGCGGTTACGGAGGAGTTCCACCCTGGCTTTCGAAACTCAACCGCTAGCTACACCGTTGGTCTGCTAGACCCGACAATCATCGAGGATTTGCAATTACACGAGCATGGCTTGGAAATCGTACCGCGCTCGATGGCAAATTTTCTGCCGCTAGCTGACGACCGTAGTTTGTCGATTTTTAACGACCTTGAACGTGATACGCATCAATTCGCTAACTTTTCTGCTCACGATGCGGATGCATTGCCAGCTTTCCGTGCGATGTTGCGAGATGTAGGTGATTTCGTAAGGAATTACCTACACGAAACGCCACCAAAGTTCGGATACCATCCTCGAGAGTGGCTAAAACTCCTGCGGCTAGGTAGAGATTTCTTAAAGCTCAATTCGATCCGGCGCAGGAACTTGGTCGATTTATTCACGCTGCCTATCGCTGACCTACTTGACCTCTATTTTGAGAACACTCACGTTAAAGCAGCTTTAGCCTTCGATGCGCTGGTTGGCAACTATGCATCTTTACACACTCCTGGCACAGCCTATGGCCTCTTGCATCATGCTTTAGGCGAAGTCGCGAGTCAGTATGGTGCATGGGGGCACCCAATCGGTGGTATGGGAGCGATCACTCAAGCCATGTTGCGACAAGCGCAAAAACTAGGTGTGCATGTTGAAACTAACGCCGAAGTCTCTAAAGTACTGATTCAAAACGGTCGAGTTTGCGGAGTTTTGACGAGGGACGGTTCGATCTATGACGCTAAAGTGGTTGCAGCAAATTGCGCGCCGAAGCAACTTTACTGTGACTTGATCGATCGTGACTATTTAGATAGTGAACAACGGCGTCGTATAGCTGTCACTCGTACAGAATCCGCTGTATTGCGCATCAATGTAGCACTCTCAGATCTCCCGCAATTTACCTGCAAACCAAGTACAAGCGAAGCAGAACATCATCGTGCAGGCATTGTGATAGGACCCTCGCTTGAATATATGGAACAAGCGTATCTTGACGCCCGGCAGGGTCGCTGGTCGCTTGCGCCAGTCATTGAAATGGTCATTCCGTCAACCGTTGATTCAACACTTGTACCACCAGGCAAGCATGTAGCGAGTCTGTTTTGTCAATATTTCCCGTACGCACGCGACTGGGACAAGCATCGTGAACTTGCGGCCGATTCAGTGTTCCAAACCATTGACAAATTCGCACCGAATTTCAGCAGCTCTGTCATCGCGCGACAGATATTGACCCCACTGGATCTCAAACGCCGTTTTCATTTGCCGGGCGGCGACATTTTTCACGGTGCGCATATCCCTAGTCAAATATGGGTAAATCGACCTTTATCGGGGTATGCCTCATATAAGGGAATGTTGCGTGGCTTATTTCATTGCGGTGCAGGCGCGCACCCGGGAGGGGGTGTTAGCGGCATTCCCGGCCGAAATGCGGCCCAAGAAATACTTCGCTCTTAGCTTTTAGCTGTCCGAATTTTGCACCTGTTGCACATCATTTACCCCAATATAAACGATTTCCTCAAACGCTAGTTAAGAACCTACTTTAAGAAACTCCCAACACTTTACAAAAATGCCAACCCGACGCTAAAAATAGTGATCAATCTACCACAGAATCCACTTAATCACCGCATGTAAGTATTATCGCTAGATATAAAATAATAGATCCGTTTCATATAAAAACCGCATGAGAAATCCAAAGACAAGAATAACGAATATAGCACCTACTCCGTATGCTGTATTGGACGTAGAGACAACTGGCTTCGCTAAGGCTGATCGCATTGTAGAAATTTCAATCATCACAATAGATTATGAAACCCTTGAAACAATAGAAGAGTACGACACTTTAGTTAATCCTGAACGAGACATTCCTAATGATGTTACCCGCATTCACAAGTTGACGCCATCAATTCTCGAAGCCGCACCAACGTTCGAGGAGATCGCCCCCGCAGTAGCTAAGAGATTGAATAGTGCATACTTGGTTGCACATAATCAGCATTTCGATATGAGAATATTAGAGCAAGAATTTTCTAGGATAAAAGCAACTTTCAGACCTGGTAATCCTGTTTGCACACTTCAATTATCTGGTGGATTAAAGTTAAAAAAAGCATGTCGCGAATTAGGCGTTAATCTTGAAGAGGCACACCGTGCGCTCACTGACGCGCGTGCTACAGCTGGCTTATTGAGGGTGTTCCTGAAAGAATCAAGAGATAAAGTAAACGATCTGGCAAAAAAGACCGTCGCTCGATGCGTAGTAGACAGCAGTGACGTGGTAATCAGGACGCTTCGACGCGAAAACACGGTTCTGGGTTCAGACATTAAACGAATTGCAAGGTCACCTTGGCAGGACCCAAAAAGAGACTATCGCTATGCACTAAACCTTGCACTAGATAACGGCGAACTCTCTTCCTCAGAAAAACTGGAGCTTGAAGCACTGCGTAAGGAACTTGGGTTAAGCGAAGAAGAGGCGGAAGAACAACGTAACCTCTTATTCGACAGAGCTTGTGCAGCTGCCGAGCGCGATGGACAACTATCCGATTTTGAAACGCAAATGCTCACAAAACTAGCATCTTCGCTCGATATCGAATACAAGCCAAACACAACCAGTGGAGCTACTTTTAAATTACGTCTAGGTATGACCGTTTGCTTTACTGGCTCAGGCCAAGGAATGCTCGATAAAATTTCGATGTCTAAGATCGCTGAAAGTAGAGGATTAATAGCTAAAAATAATGTAACGAAATCACTGAGTCTGCTAGTTGCAGCTGACGTAACCAGCTTTTCAGGAAAAGCTAAAATAGCTAGGGGTTATGACGTTCCCGTTGTATCCGCTGAGCAATTTCTTAGGGAGATTGATAATTTCAAGCAATAAATCTCCGATAACAATCGGCTGATAATTAGATTTTTTCTTTATCTGTTTTTTAATTGGCAAAAAGTAACATTTGTATGAATAATGAGTAGTAGCGCTTAAGCGTGAGTAAATTTTTACACTTGAAAAAATTACTCATTTTCTTGTAGTCCGAAATTACGGTTCTTGTATAAATTCTAACTTGCATCACCGCCTACCGTACTCATATTTAGCTTTGATGTCGAACGTATTCGATTCTTGAAACCTTTGTCTTAACGAAGGACTTCGAAGAATGATCTTTACTATCTAATAGATAGACTCACAACACTCAGGAAGTTACATCTATAGGTCTAATTTCGCTGTAACCCTTACTGTGGGTCGAACAATTTTCACTGTAGAATTGTCAAATTCACCATCATTTTTCAGCTTTAGGTTCACCCAGTTGTTTTCAAAACTTGCTATACGCGCACTCTGTGTAAATACATTATTTCTCTTAGTCGCGATCCAAGGTTCCGCGCTAGCCGAAGAACATGAAGAGGAATCCGGTGACTTTGCACTTGAAGAAGTAACTGTTACGGCTGAACGCTTAGAGCGATCAATCCTAGAAGTACCGGTTTCAGTGACTAGCTTCGATGCGGAAACGCTTGAGCACTATCAGGTGACGAACCTGAAAGATTTAGAAGTGCGCGTACCTGGCTTGCAATTTGGTCTCGACAGCCCTGCCACCATTCGCGGCATAGGCTCGCTCTATAGAGGTGTCGGGGGTGACGTCGCCGTCGCTCAATACTCGAACGACCTGTATTTTGACGAGCCGTACGGCGTCGTAAGTTCGTTGTACGACATGGAACGCGTTGAAGTGTTGCGTGGTCCGCAAGGCACGTTGTATGGGAGAAATTCCATCGCAGGAGCGATCAACTACGTAAATAAGCGACCCGATCCAAGCGCGTTTGACGTCGGTGTATTAGCAGAAGTTGCCATGTTTAACGGCAGGCGTCTCAATGGCTTTGTCAATCAACCTTTATCGGACGCCATTGCGCTGCGTTTAACTGCAGAGTGGCAAGAAGCAGAAGGCAATCAGGAGAACATATCCGGACCTGATATGGGTGGTCGAGGCGACTACAACATTGCGCCGCAACTGCGCTATGCCGACGGTCCGATCGACGTGAATATTCGCTATGCGCGTTTTGAACAAGATTCAGCAAGTGAACTGCGGGTGCCAGTGCGCTACCCCAACACAGGGGTTGAGTTCCATATCAACCCGGAAGATGGCAGCCCTAGTGAAGAACGCAATCAGTTCTATCTCTATCCTCGCATCTACCCACCGGCGAAAGACGGCTCAGACGACCTCAAAAACGTCATTGATATGAACAACGGTGGTACCACGGATGTACTGCGAGATGCCGTTTCAATCCATGCCAGTTACGACTTTTCTGAGAATTTGACCGGTAAGTACATCCTCGGCACCTCTGATCTAGCATTTGGTTTGCTAGACCAAGATTGTGACGGGTCAAGTGTTCGTGGCAGTGCAGAGGACCCTTACCTATCCGAAACCGCTGGTCGTCCTTTCAATGATTGCACGATCCGAGCGAAATTTGACGTGCGACTAACAACCCACGAATTTCAACTGACTTTCGATAGTGGCAACGTTTCGACGTTAGCGGGCGCATATCTCTTCGACCAGGAAATTTACAACGAGTACAAATTGTTCAATATCGCCAATCGGGCGGCGAACGTCAGTAGCGCGGATGCCGTTCCACTACAGTTCATATTCGGCTCAGACGTTTTTTATCCTGACGAGAGCAATCCAGGGGTTTTCATCAACTCGCATGTGGCCGATGGTTCGCATCAGTTCATCGACGTCATTAACGAACGTACCGTGGATTCCTATGCGTTCTACGGGCAAACGAGTTTCTCGTTACACGACCAATGGCAATTGACAGCTGGGCTTCGCTATACCAATGATGAAAAAGAGGTTCTTACAGATTCGCTTTGGGCAGTTATCGATTTCGAGGAAGAGAATCCACTAGACGACTTCGTTATTCCGGCCCGTTTCAACGAAATCAATCCTGGTCAAAAAGAAGAATTCCAAAAGCTGACTTGGAACGTTTCGCTTGAGCACTCGCCTGACGAAGATCGTTTGCTATATGGTCGCGTAGCTACAGGTTATCGAGCGGGTGGCATCACGCCTGGCGCACCAGACGAATACGACTCCTACGACGACGAGGATTTGCTATCGCTTGAACTCGGTTACAAAGCCGACATGTTCAACGATAAGTTGCGCATGCTGGTTTCAGGGTTCGTGTACAACTTCGAAAACTACCAGCAACCGATTCTTGTACGACAGTTCTCACCATTTATCTATGATCTTTTCGTCATCGACAATTTGCCCGATACGTCCTTGACAGGTGTCGAAATTGAAGGCACTTGGATCGTGACCGACAATTTTTCCCTTCGAGGCTACTACGCCCTGCAAAACTCGCGGCTGGGCGAAGTCTATTCATCAGACCCGGTGAATCCCAACCAGCGGTTTGAAACCGTCAGCTACACGGATCCTGTAACCGGCTTAACAAGAATGGGTGTGGTAGGGGAACAGTTCGCGCTTAAAGGCAATGAACTCCCCAATATGCCGCGTAATAAATGGTCTGTGTCAGCGGACTGGCAACGAATGTTGAATAGCGGCGCAACCATCAATTGGGGTGTCACATACTCGTTCACCGGTGAACGATTCAATCGAATCTTCAATATCCCGAATGATCGGCTCGATTCGTACGGCCGCTTCGATGCGATGGTAGGCTGGCGGAGTGCCAATCGCAAAATGTCCGTGTCAGCGTTTGTTGAAAATGTCTTGAACGACATTGGCATCATGGAATTGGAATCAAACGGTTGGGATGCTGGTTACTATCAAGACGCCACCCTGACCGATCCAAGGTTTGCTGGCGTTGTTTGGAGCTGGGACTACTAACCAAGCTCCGAAAACTGACAGCCTGCCAAAAATGAATACTAGGCCACAGCTGCTTAGCGATGAATTGGTCCGCCGTTTTATTGCGGACGGATTCATTGTGCTACACGCAGAAGTGCCTGCCTCAGTCAATGAAGAAATTACGCGAGAACTGCATTTCAGTCTAAAAAACGAATCGAAATGGCTTGGCGATAACCTACTCCCTCGCGTGCCTTCGCTCGACAAGGTGCTTAAGAGCCCTTGCGTCGTAGGCGCGTTGCGGAGTTTGTTAGGTCCAGAGTTTGCGTGGGCACCCCATCGTTTCCCACATAACAGTGAACCCCTTGATGATCCGAATGACGTAACGGACTTCGATCCTTTTGAAAATCAGCCGGTCATGGGCAAAGGTTCAATCTCCGGTTCGGGTTGGCATCAAGACGGGCATTCCAAGGCCGCGCGAAGTCGTTGGCATACCTTCAAAGCGATTAACGTGTTCTATTTCCCGCACGATGTGCCGCTCGAAATGGGACCCACGCGTGTTTTAGGCGGCTCGCACCTCTATGCGACGCTTCGCGACGCCAAGGCTTCGCAAGTGTTTCACCAGCCGCTCGAAGCAGGCACCGTCATCGTTGCCGATTTCGACTTGGGCCACGCCGGGACGCCCAATCGCACCGCACAGACTCGCTACATGCTGAAGTTTGTCGCCCTGCGCATGCGTCAACCTCAAAGGCCAAGTTGGCATTGCCAGGACCCCAGCTGGAGCGCCCCGCAAGACTTACTTAGCCCAACAAACATCCCGCAAGCTTGGGAGACGTTATGGGATTGGTTACGTGGCGACGCTATGAAGCCAGACCAGTCTGACTGCTCGTCGGTATCAATGCCAGATTTACTAGCGGCGATGGATAGCGCTGATAACGAAACGAGGTTAGGTGCCTTGTATGACCTCGTGCGCAAGGGTGAAATAGCAGTCGAACCCCTCGTCAGCAAATTGTTGTCCACCGCTGGGCAAGATCGCCATATTTCACCGGCACAAAACGACCCCGGCTACTATGCCATGTCCCCTGACCCATTGCAGCGACGATATTCCCAACGGCAATTCGTACCGGAAGACGCTGCAATCGCATTGGGGGCGATTGGCGGACCGAGTTTAGGCGTTCTAAAACAGCTCCTTCACCACGACGATCCGTGGATTCGGATCAATGCCGTGTACGCGATGGGTGAACTAGGTGACGCAGTTTCACCCAGCGACGCGGACTTGGCGGGTTCACTGCTTGCGGACGAGCTGCATCAGGTAGTGCGTGCCACTGCGGACGCGTTGTGCTGGGTGCCCTACGGGGCAGCGACATTGCAACGCATACGGCATCTACTCACGCAATCTCGTGAAGATTGGCAGATGGCGGCGATGGGCGAACCGAATCTAGGTGGTCGGTGGACCATCGAAAATCAAACTAGATATGCGTTGGCGTGGGCACTAAGAGCTCGCGCAACTGCACCTAACCCACCCGCTGAGCTCGAAGATGTGATGGTGGCAGCATTGCAATATGAATCTGGCTACACACCTGCGGTCCTTTGTCAGGGTCTTGAAACGCTAGGGACCACACGTGGTCTTAAAGCAGCCGTGCAGTATCTGCAACCGCGCCGCTGGGATGCCTTTTCGTTCGAACCACCCAAAGAACGCGCTGGCTAATCAGCGCCTCTTCACACTCACCTACACAACCAATCATTCCCAACTAGGAACAACACATGGAAGCGACGGATTTCAAAGTCAAAGAAGCACTGGATGCCACTGGCGCAACCAACGCCTTAACCGAACGCGAAAAGCATCTAGTCGGTTTGGCGGTGACGGTTACACGTGGTTGCATCGCATGCACCGGTGGTCGAATCGAAGGTGCACTCGATGAGGGTATTGAATACGAAACCATTCGCGCGGCCTTGGATCTAGCGGCAGCCGTCAATGCGGGCGTCACCATGCGCACCGCGATTGAAGGCGTCAAACGCAATGGTCTCGAAGAAGCTTGTAGTGGCGCTGAGTGTGAAATAGGTGTCGCGAGCTGACAATTTCGTGGCATTGGATCTCACTCAATGCGCCACCGACGTGCTAGCCGCGCAGGATGAAAAGCCTCCTCGATTAATTTCAAGTCCGTTTCTCGACGTTGCCATCGCGGATTCCTACGTCCTACAGCAACGTGTTGCAGAGCTGCGAATCGCGCGGGGGGAGCGACCCATCGGTTACAAGGTCGGTTGCACGTCACCTCGTATACAAGCGCAAGTCGGTATCCAAACCCCTATCTGGGGTCGATTGTTTGCGCAGCACGAACTTTCACACCCAGCGACCGTCGAGCTCAGACATTTCGCGGGTTTAGCCATTGAAGGCGAACTAGCCGTGCGGCTTGCGGTTGATCCAAGGGACTTGCCTAGCTCTTCACAAGCACTGGAAAAGGTGATTCAAAACGTTCAACCTGTGATCGAACTGCATCACTTTGCCATTCCCCGTGCGCAGCTGCAAGCATCGGTGCTCATCGCAAATAACGCTGTACATGCGGGCTTCGTCGTAGCTGACGAAAGCGTGCCATTGTGTGAGCTTCAAGAGCCTCTAACTATCAGCCTGGACGGCAAGCAAGTCGCGGAAGTGTTGCCTCAGGAGCTGCGCCACATCATCCTAAACTCGTTGGCGTGGTTGCGTTGTGAATTGCCTAAAAACAGTTCTAGGCCATCTCCTGCAACTCGCGCGACCGTGCTCTGCGGCTCCGCTGCAGAAGTTTTCCCCATTGCTAAAGCCACCCAGATCGAAGTATCGCTTGGTGGTTTAGCTCCTATCTGTTGCAACGTAAACGATAAGCTACAAGTAGCATAACGCGCTCAGAGTAAGAGCGCCGCATGAATCCTTTCATGCTCGTGGCCATCGCCACGTTTGTTATCGCGTTCACGATTCCCATCGTGACCTATTTCATTGGGTTGCGCACGATCAACGCGGACAAGGATCCCGGCGACACGCGCCGGTCGCGAGCGCTCCCATTCATCGGCAATGGCACCATCCCATCCGAACGCGATCGCGATGTCAGTGAGGATCGGCATACATTTACCGCGATCCTCAAGCTTTTTTTGCGTTCGTGGCCCTTTATTCGCATTCAATTACTAGGCCGGTGGTACTACCCAGAACGCGGCACCGATACGGTCATCGCCGACAACGTTTCAAGCCATGGCTACCACTATTGGTATGCGCCGATTCTGGCGACAGTATTGGTGGCATTGGGTCCGCTCAGCGGCTGGGCACCGCCAAATCTTGATTACCCGGCGCCATTCCTCTACATTAGCGTCGCCGCGATTCTTGCAACGCTTTGGCTGCTAGCAGCTACGAGCGGTCAAGCCAGGATTCAAGGCACAGCAGTGATCGTGCTCACCTTCGCTGTTTTCGTCGCTAATTTGCTTGCCGTGCTCGCTGTCGACGGTTTTCTTGACAACCTGTGGATGGCGGCCATCACGGTTGTCGTCCTGCTAGGTTGGATGTTGCAAGTTCGAACCACGGATGCGAAGAGCGAATCCACATCACTATTCAAGCGGTTCAAGTATCGCTTTCGCCTGCACGCCCACTTGGCGTACTTCTATTTGCTACTCGGCATTCAAGGCTTTATCGAAATCGCCATGGCCTTGGTCATGACGGACATGCTTTCGCAATCCATCCTCTTAAGCGACCCGCTCATGCCGGCCGTCGCGGAGTTTTTCGGACAGGATGCATGGGCGCGGGGCGTGGCTGAAACCTTGTCCGCCGAGCAACGCCACGTGATCAAGTGGTGGTACATCTGGCTCATGATCGGTTTATGGCTATTGATGCTTCCATTCGAAATAAGTCGACCTTACTACCACGTTTGGATCATGCAACGCATCAATCAAGACTTGCGTCTTGCCCTGGTCGAACGCTGGCATCAACTGTCGCTGAGCTATCACAGCGACCATCGCACTGGTGATTCGATATATCGAATTTACCAAGACAGCGCTCAGGTCACAGCGGTGATCGGGCAGCTCGTCACTTGCTCCATTGGGGTATGGCGTTACTTTCTGGCCGCGGTGCTCGTGTCGTTTTTAAGTCCTACGATCGGTCTGATCGCGGTCACCATCGTTATTCCCGCCATTCTGCTATCACGCTGGGCTATGCCGCGAATGCGGACGCGCAGCTTGGTGTATCGCGCCGCGACCAGTGATATCACCTCGCGCATTCAAGAGTCATTCGCAGCGATTCGATTGATCAAGGCTTATCGAGTCGAAGACCGCGTGCAGCAAGAGATGGAAGAAGATTCCGTCGTCGCTTTCAATGCGGCATTCCAAGTGCGGCTCATGATCGCATTGG
This sequence comes from Gammaproteobacteria bacterium, assembly GCA_009841635.1. Taxonomy (GTDB): domain Bacteria; phylum Pseudomonadota; class Gammaproteobacteria; order Pseudomonadales; family Azotimanducaceae; genus Bin55. Next base: position 29,001 of record VXLJ01000009.1, on the reverse strand, counting down.
TGACGATTTTGATGTTCACCATCGCCGGCGGCATCCTCCTTACAGGCGAATTCGCCATGGCGATTTACGCAAATCAGGGCAATGAGGCGTTCGCAAAAGAACTCATTGCCGTCATCGGTCTCAGCTTCACCATCTGGACGCTCGGCGCTTTCAATTGGGGGCGGGACCGTTTTCACGAAACGACCAACAACGTACGCCACATCATGCGGCAATGGCTTGCATCCCAGGACATGGCCATGGGTCTGCAGCGCGTGTTCGACATCCTTGACATCGAACCAGATGTGAAAGACTCTCCCAATGCCCAACCGTTGGATCGCTTCAAACGCGACATCGAATTTAAAAACGTCGCATTTAGCTATACCGATGACAGACCCGTGCTGAGTGCCGTCGATTTCAAGAGCTCGGTTGGCTCGATCACGGCCATCGTAGGCCCAACCGGTTCCGGCAAGAGCACCATGATGGGGTTATTGCTCCGGCTTTATGACCCAACCCAAGGGTCGATCACCATCGACGGTAGCGATTTGCGCGACTACACGGTCGACAGCCTGCGCGCAAAGACTGCCATCGCGCTGCAAGAAAACGTCTTATTCGCCCTATCGATTCGCGACAACATCAGATATGTCGCGCCCGACGCGACAGACCAACAAGTCGCTACGGCGATCAAAGTCGCGTGTATGGACGATTACGTCAATAGCCTGCCGCAAGGCTTGGACACAATCCTTGGCGACCGCGGCGGCAAGTTGTCGACAGGCCAAAAGCAACGGCTATCCATCGCTCGGGCAGTCGTCCGCGACACCCCGATTCTCATTCTGGACGAACCAACCGCCGCGTTGGACGCGGACACTGAACATAGAGTCATGACCAATCTTGCTCAGTGGGGTGAACAACGAGCCATTTTTCTTATCACGCATCGAATTTCAACGATTCGGCGCGCTGACAACATCCTGTATCTCGACGACGGACGCATTTACGAAAGCGGCGACCACACCAGCCTCATGCAAATCCCGAATGGTCGTTATCGGACCTTTGTCGAAACGGAATCAGATCTCGCAGGAGCCGCAGCGACATGAGCGAACCGACTGAAAACAGCGTTCGCAAGCCAGGCGGATTCAATGTCGAGGCTGAACGTGAGCTAAGCAAACGCGCGAGCATCTTGGATTCGGATTGGGATCTTGGCTTCATCGACACGGTGAAGGTCATTGCACGTGGCTGGATGATCATCAATTACGTCTGGGGTCGATTCCTCATCAAGTGGGTACTGCTATTCGGCGCGCTCATGTATCCAGTCTTCGTGTTGCCGTGGGGCGCCAAGATCATCGTCGATCATGTCGTGCTCAACGCCCCCATCGAAAGCACCGACGGCTACCCGATTTGGCTCCATCCATTGATCAATCACTTTATGACGGTGAGCTCCCTCGAAATCCTGATCACGCTCACGATCATTTCGGTGTTCCTCATCGTATTAGTAGGGGGCTATGCGCCCGGCGGCGCTAATGACACCACCGATGGTGGCATGATTGAAGGGCAAGACACTGCGACTCGCCAAGAAAACCTCACCCACGGCGGCCATAGTTTTGCAGGTGGTATCTGGGGCTACTACGAATACAAGATGAATTCACGGCTAACCCAGACCGTGAATCACATGGTTCGATCCAAGCTATTCGAGCGGATCAAAGCCATCCCAATGACGCTGCTCGACGATCAAAGAATCGGGGATTCCGTGTATCGGGTCATGTACGACGCGCCTTCGATTAACCAGATTTTTTATGAAGTTATTAATCGGCCGACCATGTCCACGGCGGTGTTCGTCGCAGCCATGTTCAATCTGGTGAGCGCGTACCAGCATGTCGACTCCGTGATTTGGTTAACTGGTTCGCTATTCCCGGCGTATTTCCTGATTTCGATCCCATTTTCACGTTTCGTACGACGGCGCCATCAGGCAAGCCGGGCTGCCGGTACGATCGTGACCAGCACCATCGAAGAAGGCATGGACAACATGCTGGCGGTGCAAAGTTTGGGTGGCAACAAAAATGAGCGCCAACGCTTTGGCTCGGACAGCTCAGAATCGTTTCTACGGTTTCGCGGCACGGTGCTGCTCGACATCCTGATCGGTCGGAGTAAAGAACTCGCCTTCCAGGCGATCTTCATTACGGTGTTCTTCGTGATCACTACGAACATCATCGACGGTGCGCTATCGCCAGGCGATTACGCCGCCATCTTCTTCTATTTCTGGTGGATGCGCGGTCCAGCGGATAGCTTCGCCTCACTATGGATTCATCTCCAGAGTTTCGTGGCGGGCATGCGGCGCGTGTTCGCCATCATGGATTTACCCCAAGAGCAGGATCTCGGCAACGTCGTGCTGCCCCCAATCGAACGTGGCGTTGAACTGCAAAACGTTGGGTTGCAATATCCTGATGGACGCCGGGCGTTGAACGATGTGTCATTTACAGCATCGCTAGGTCAAATCGTTGCCTTTGTAGGACCTACGGGTGCTGGTAAAACCAGCCTCGCCTATCTTCTACCTCGCTACCATGCGGCGACCGAAGGTCGGGTGCTCATTGATGGTCATGATGTCAATGAGCTCGAGCTGGCAAGCTTGCGCGACCAAATCACTTACGTGTTCCAGGAAACTCAACTCTTTTCGTTTTCGATACTGGACAACATTCGTTACGGCAAGCCAGAAGCTAGCTTGGACGAGGTCATTCGCGTCGCCCAAGTCGCAGGCATTCATGACTTTATTGCCGGCTTGCCAGAAGGTTATGAGACGAAGCTCGGCACCACGATGAGCAAGCTATCGGTCGGTCAAAAGCAACGCATCTCCATAGCACGAGGCCTGTTGCGCGAATCGAAGATCTTGATTTTGGACGAACCCACGTCGGCGCTAGACCCGGAAACAGAACAGTATCTTGTGCAGTCGTTGCATGAAGCGGCGAAAGATCGCTTGGTTGTCATCATCGCGCATCGTCTTTCCACGATCCGTCAAGCAGATTACATCGTGTTTTTGGATCAAGGTGAAGTGCTGGAGCAAGGCAGCCACGACGAACTTATGGCCATTGACGGCGGTCAGTACCGAAGGTTTGTGGAATTACAAACCGTAGCGGCGAACGAATAGCCTAAGGGACCAGCCTTCGCATCGTCCAAAATTCGCCGTTGCGGGTGTACGCGCGACGATCGTGCATGTGTGGATCTTTCCGCAATGCCAATCTTTCAACCCGCATTGGCTTGATGTAGCAACCCGTCGCGTTGTGGGGTGCCCTCACTGGCGGCACGGTTGCCGCAAATAGTGTCTCGAACCTTTCGACGTCTTCAATGAGCGTACTTTGGGGACTTCGTTCGTAAATCGCATCTAAGCGTTTCGCGGCATTCGGCTTGAGCTGCCAACGGTCATCAATTTCGACCTTTGGCATTTCTTCAAATTGCGCTTCAAGTCGATACTGCACCTCAATGCTCGGTAGCCAAACCAACAACGATGCTTGGCAATCGTGATTCATCAATTCGAGGTGTTTCGCGCTCGAGCGACTATAGAAGATGGCGAGTCGTTCGTCGATATCGCGCAACACCAAGGTCCGCAACGCCGCACGCCCTTCTCGGGTGAGTGTTCCCAACACACACCGGTCCACGAGCGGATCCTGCCGGTCCCGAGCGACGGATCGATCGCTTGCGAGCAGAACCAACGGGTCTACGACGTTATCACTCACGCTTGCGGTTCTAAACGTTGAGCTAATGACACGCGCTCACCTTTCAAGAGCGCATCCCAGTTACCTGCGAACGTCAGTTCGACCATGCCGAGCGTTGGCAATGAACCCGCGTCATGATGGCACGCAAGCTCGACCCCTAGATCTGACACCGCGCTGTTGTGACCCACCACCGCCACGCTATGTTCGGTGTCCAAGATGCCAGAGAGAATCACATCGCCAACAGCCTGCCACAGCGAATTAACACCAAAGGTGTACATCGCTCGAAAAGTACTGACTTTGCCTGCTACGAACGCGCTCAGCACATGTGCAGTGGTTTGTGTACGACGCGCATCGCTTGCTAGAAAAATCGCAGGTGGAAAATCGAGAGTTTCGAGAAACCGCCCCATTTCCACGCATTGGCGATAACCACGTCGTGAAAGTTAACGCTCGTGGTCCGTCTCTCCCGTTGCTTTCGTCTTCGCATGCCGAATCAACCAGAGCCTGCGATCGCTCAAGTATTTCTCCTAGCTAATCTTCTACTATCTTACGAACAATACGCTGTAGTAACCGCTTACGACAACCACACTACCATTAACCACCTTTCACGATTCAGTTGTTTGGTAGCTCGCGAAAGCAAAAATAACTGTATGCGTGCAACCACGACTAAACGTCCAAGAGCATGGCAACGAAACCCCAACAGGATTTAGCTTCGTCCGCATCCGGTGAGCTGCCGGTCGTCCCGTCGACTGCAGCATCCTTAGAAACCCTGCGCGAAGAAAACGCTCAACTTAGAGCAGAGCTTGCGCAATTGCGTAGCCATCAGATTGATCCGACTGACGCTCACTGGGACGCGGCGATAGCCAATGGCATCACCTATTCCGACGACCATTCGACCACCAGCGCCCTGTCCGCAGGCAGGCTCTTGCGTCAGCTGAGCGGCATTGCTAAACAACGCATGAAAGATGGACTCATCCGTAATAGCAGTGAATTCGACTATTTACCGAAGCCGTCCGCAGATCAGGCGCAACTAGAGGGAGATTTCGTGCGCTGGGGCTACTGTCTCGTGGCAGATGCCATGTCCCCAGCTCAAGTGCAAGCGCAAGTGGACCGGCTTATCGAACAAGCAGCCGAAGAGCGTAAGCTCGAAAGCGCCATCATGACGAGTCGCAATGAACGTGCGCAGCTTGTGAACAACCTGGTGCTAAAAGGTCAAGTATTTCGCGATGCGGTCGAATTCAAACCATCTGCAGCGCAACGGGGCGAGCTGGTCGACACCTTATTAACGAAGATCATGGGTGAAGGCTTTGGCCTCGGTTGTGCGCACGGCTCTATCGTCCACCAAGGCGGGGGTTTGCAAGAGCTCCATGTGGATCAAGGTGGCATACCCATGCCTTACCCACCCTTTCCGTTTGGTTCGCTGATTATTTGGTGTTACACCGAATTTGACTTAGAAAACGGTGCCACATACGTCGTGCCTGGTTCGCACCGAACCGCGAATGGTTCCACGAGCTTTCATGACGGTGCGAACTTGGTGAGACTCGTTGAAGGCGAGCCAGGGTTGGTGGCAATTTGCGCCCCGCCTGGTACGTGTATCTTGACGGACACACGCGTCCTACACGGCGGCGGACGCCGTACCGCGGAAGGCACGAGATACGCCATGCGTTGTCATTACAACCGCCACTTTGTCCGCGCATTGCACGAGCAATCCACGGCAAACCTGCATGTACCGACCGAGGTTTACGAGAAACTCAGCCCAAGGCTTCGCCATATGATGGGGATCAGCATTCACAATCCCGCACCAGTCGGCGAGCTTCGAACCACGCCTGCTACTTAGTACCCACCAAGTCAGGTTTTTGGGCCAAGCCTAGCTGCTTTTATTCGTATAGTTCTTACGCGCCGTCGCCCCTAGACGCCCGCTTTCACTCCCATCTACGAGTTGTCGTCATGACCACGCTCTTCCATAACCGGTTATTCGCATTGCTCGCGTTCGTCGCGGTTTCGTTGGCGATGCCAACAAGTGCACAGGACATTTGGACGGTCGCCAATGAAGGCGATGTCAAAACGTTGAAGCAACTATTGAAAGATGGTCAAGATGTTGACGCCAAAGACCCGAGTTTTGGGTTTTCAGCTCTCAATTTCGCAGTGCTCGGCAACCAACCAAAGGCCGTTCGCTTGCTCTTGAAGCATGGCGCGGACGTGAATGGCGGCTCGCTCGACGGCAACACACCGCTGCACGCTGCTTCGTTTCTCGGCTACGACAAAGTCGCAAAGGAACTGTTGCGAGCTGGCGCGGACCCGATGCAGGCTAATGGGCAAGGCCAAATTCCTGGTGCTGTCATCAATACCGATTGGCAAACGACGCAATACATCGCATCAATGCTGCAAATTGAAGTCGTTGAGGCAGACGTCAACGCTGGCCGAGAGAAAATCGGCGAGCAACTCGAAAAAGCCACGCAAAAACTCGCCCGCTCGGATATTTGGGTGGCGGTCCTTACCGGGAACGACAAGTACGTCAAGCGCTTAGCGCGGAAGACCGAGGATCTAAATGCGTTGAATGAGGAGTCTCAAGCTTCGTTGTTGTCGATTGCGGCAATTTTCGGTTTCAGCGACGTGGTCGAAACGCTGATCGACGCCGGTGCTGACGTCGACCAACGAGGTGGCGATGGTGCAACACCATTGCTTGTCGCCGCTTTTTTCGGGCGCGAGGAGGTTGTCAAAATCTTGCTAGCTAACGGCGCGGATCAATCGCTTACAAACAATGAAGGCTCGACGCCACTAGCCGCTGCTCAAGCGGATATGGCGTTTGTCGACATGCTCGCCGGTCTTTTAAACATCCAATTGAATTACGATGAAGTCATTGCGGGTAAAAAGGCTGTCGTCACCATGCTGTCTTCGAACTAAACAGTTCCACTAAAGTGTCGGCGACCACGCCACAGCGCGATCGTCGGCACCATCAGGACCGCAAGCCCTACTAAGCCAGGGATCCAGCCACTACCGGCCGGCGAAACAAGGTTCCATACCAACATGCTGATCCCAATCTGCGCAACGTATATGAACGCGAGCGGGTGCATCCAACGGCTCATCTTCCAAAATCCATAAGCACCAGCACCGTAGATTAGCCAGTGCACCGGTGCAGTGGCTTTAGCCCACCACCCATATAACGTAAAACCGAACCATACTTCTGCGTCTTGTTCGACTGGTTTAAAAAATATGTCGAAAGGCGCGTAAATAAATGTCATATATATGCAGAAGAACCACATCAAGTTCATATAGATTGGGCGTTTTTGCAGTGTTGCAACGAGTGCATTTGGCATGAACCAACCCTTCTGCTGCTTCGAATAAAGCCAATTTAACCAGCACTTGAGAGACGTTCGCCGGCAAAAAGCGCTCCGTACACTTCACTATGCAGGCGAATTGAGGAACTGAACGTTGCAACTTGATGGCAAAGCCGCGATCGTTGGCTATCACGAATATCCGCATATTCGCAAGTTCACAGGTAAGCGTAAATTCACACTAGGTCAGTGGGCGGATTTGACGCGACTGAGCCTCGAGGACGCTGGGTTGGTAGCTGGCGACATCAATGGGCTCGTATGTACGGAAATACGTGAGACCGCAGGCTTCACGCCTGCCACCATCGTTGAGTATCTAGGTCAGCCTGTGAATTTCGCCGAGCGCGTCGATCTCGGTGGGGCGAACGCGGTCAGCATGGTATGGCGTGCTGCAGTTGCGATCGAACTAGGTCTAGCCGATGTCGTGGTGTGTGCGTTGCCGGGCCAACCGATTCCCACGAATCCGAACCCAGGTCCCGTCGACCCGCGCCGTTACTTTCAATCCTCCAGCGCTAACTGGGGTTCGCCACAAGCTGAGTTTGAAATCCCCTACGGCAACCTCGCACAGAACTGCGGCTACGCCATGATCGCGCAACGTTATGCGGCTGAGTATGAGTACGACCCGCGTGCCATGGCAAAACTCGTTGTCGACCAACGCCGCAGCGGCGCCATGAACCCAAACGCTGTGTTCTATGACAAACCAGTGACCATAGACGACGTCCTTAATAGCAAGCTCATTGCAGACCCGCTGCGTATGTTGGAAATCGTGATGCCCGTCGCTGGTGGTGCGGCTGTCATCGTTGCGAGTGAAGAGATTGCGAAACGGTGCAAGCATCGACCCGCTTGGATAAAAGGATTTGGTGAATATCTCACCATGAAAACACCCACATTTTCCGAGGACTTATGCCACAGTCCAGTCGGTCCCGCTTCAACCACCGCATTTGAGATGGCCAACGTGGCACGAGCAGATATTGATGCTTGCGAAATTTACGACTGCTACACCATTACGGTGCTGCTTACCCTCGAAGACGCTGGCTTCTGTGGTAAAGGCGAAGGCATGGAGTTCATTCGCTCGCACGATCTCTCGTGTTTAGGCGACTTTCCAGTGAATTCACATGGCGGTCAGCTAGGCGTGGGGCAAGCCGGCGGCGCTGGTGGCATGACCCAAGTGATTGAAGGTGCGCGCCAAATCATGGGTCGTGCGGAGAATCGTCAAATTCCACGCTGTGAACACGTTTACGTATCCGGGACCGGTGGGATCATGAGCGAACAAGCTGCCTTGATTCTGGCAGGTGAATGACTTGGACTTGACGAAACCCCATCCAATACCAACCCCAGAGACCGAGACGTTTTGGCAAGGCTTGCGCGATGAGCAGGTGTTGCTGCAGAAATGTTGCTCCTGTGGCGCATGGATCTTCTATCCTCGGTCAAACTGCCACAAGTGTCTCAGTTCTGATCTTGAATGGCGGCAAGTGAGCGGCGAGGGTACGCTCTATACGTTCACCATCGCGCGTCAAGCAACTTCGCCGCATTTTGTGGACGAAGTACCGCAGTTGATTGCCATGATCGACTTGAACGAAGGCGTTCGTTTGACCTCTACGATGGTCACAAACGATCCTGAAGAACTAACGGTCGGCGCGAAAGTAGTGCCCGTGTTCGACCATGTCAGTGATAAGGTGACGTTGCTGCGCTATCGCCTGGGTTAATCCCACAGCCCGAAAAAATCTTCAAACGCCTGAAACTGTCCGCCGGATACCGCCGAAGGCACGATGATCGGCGTCTTAATGCCGGCATCAAACCACGCCTCAATGCCTTCGCGAACTTGTGCGGTGGTGCCGAATAGCGTGGTGTCAGCGAGCCAACGATCGGTAAGAAAGTGCGGCACCCGGTCCAAATCGTTGTCAGCCATACATTTTTCAACGCCCTGCATTTCTTCGACGTAACCCGCTTCTTTCCAATAGTTGCGATAGTTGGGCAATAGTGCGTAGCTAGTCAAAGTTCTGCGGTTGACCGCGGCAGCGGCTTGCACGTCATCGTTGATGCATGTCGGAATCATGTTGCCAATGAAGAATGTGTCGCTGGCGCGCGTCGGAGCGGAAAGAGAACCTAAGGACTCGCTCATATGCGAACGCGCGCCATTTGCAAATACCATGCCATCGCCTATTTCTTCCGCAAGTTGAATCATGCGCTTGCGCAACGTCGCGAGAACGATAGGTGGCAATTCACCCGCTCGAGGCACAGCTTTCAGATCAGAGATGAATTGCCGAATGTCAGCTAACGGTTTGCCTTGTTTGATGCCGAGTCGACTCATGGCAGGTTCATGGCTCACGCCGATGCCGAACCGGAAGCGCCCCTCTGAAACCTCATGAATGAAGCTCGCGACGTTGGCAAAGTCTTGTGGTTGGCGCGTGTAAATGGGTGAAATCGTCGTGCCGAACTGAATGCGCTTCGTCTTAAACGCTAACGCTGTGCACAGTGCCAAGCTATCTGACATGCTCGGTCCGAAAATGCCTGCGAAGCCTCCTTCTTCAATACGCTGCACCAGTTCCAACGTGCGCAGCCGACGTCCTGGAACGGCGGCAAGACTTACGGCGGGTTTACGCATGAGCACTCCTTGATCAAGTCGGCGGAAAGTGGATTTGCATCTGTGCGAGAAATTGTGCGAATACAGTCGAGCCTAAACTCGACCAAGCATGTCATCCACGGTCGTGCTACTTGGTCAGAAGCGCGTCCAACAAGGTATCGTTTTGCGCTGGCGTGCCGATCGTAATCCTTAATCTGTCTTGTAAACGAGGTGTCTTGAAGTAGCGAACCAAAATGTTCGCATCTCGCAAGCGGTTGAACGTCGGTGCCATGTTCGCGCGATCGGCGTAGCGCGGTAACACAAAGTTTGCTTGTGATTCTGGCACTTGAAAACCATCTGAACGTAACGCGCCAGTGACTCGCTCTCGTTCACTGCGCACGGCCGCCCAAGCTGTACGGGCATGTTCTTGATCTCCTAATGCAGCCAGCGCTATCGCCTGCGACACGGTATTGACGTTGTAGCTGTCGCGAACTTTCGTTTCGAGCTCGTGGATAAGGTCTGGATCGCCCAATAAGTAACCCACTCGCGCCCCCGCCAGTGAATAGCCTTTCGAGAATGTTCGCAGCAGCAGTAAATGGCGATGACGCTGAAGCAGCGGCA
>VXLJ01000009.1:0-18711 GCA_009841635.1 Gammaproteobacteria bacterium | reverse complement strand
TCTTTTTGCAAGCTAGCTGCGGCAACGAGTCGAATCGCTTCGTCGCCACCGTTGGTGACCAATACCTGCTCCGCAGCAACACCGCAGTGCTTTGCGATTGCGCTACGAAGCTTTGCAGATGTCGCGTTGGGATAAAGCCGCAGCGACGCGTAATCTAATTCAGTTAACGCCTGACGCACCGCTGGACTGGGTGGATATGGGTTTTCGTTGGTATTGAGCTTGATGATGGATGGATCGTCAGGTTGCTCGCCGTACGCATAGCCTTGCATGCTGCGAATGTGAGGTGCAATCAAACTCATTTCGCGTCCGGTGCGATCTCTACCGCATTGTCAAGCAAGTCGCTCAACCAACGGGTGCCAGGATTGGCCTCGGCTGCGATCTTGATCGTCATGGTAATTGGCACCGATAACAGCATTCCCACCGTGCCAAACATGAATCCCCAAAAAATCAGTGACAAGAACACTACCAATGTAGAAAGGCCAAGACGCTCCCCCATGAACCGCGGCTCAATGAAGCTTCCAATCAGAACATTCACAGCAACAAACAACACGACGACACCAAGGGCCGCACCACCACCTAACTGAACTAGCGCTACGAGCACTGCCGGTAAGGCTGCGATGATGCTGCCGATATTCGGGATATAGTTCAACAAGAACGCCAACAAACCCCAGAGGACGGGGAAATCCACACCCAACAACCAGGTACCTAACGCGATGAGCACACCTGTCATCAAGCTATGAATGGTCTTGATCACAATGTAGTGGTGAATGTTCGTAGCGAATGAATCCACCCACGAGCTCTCCATTGCCCCGGTGGCGAGCAGATTGCGCATCTTTTGCGTCAAAGCTGCGCTTTCCACCAAGATCAGAATGAATACCAGCAGAATGAGAAAACTATTGGAAATGACGTTGCCAACCCCGGTGAGGGTCTGACTTGCTAGCGTCCAGATCGTCGAAGCGTTGAAAATCTCATCGAATTGCAAGCTCGTCGGCAACCCTAGTTGCAGCAACATCGGCTCTAGGTTTACCAGCATCGCGTTCAGCTTGTCGACGTATTCCGGCTGCTTGGCAAAAAGTTGCTGCGCCGACTCGACGATGACGGCACCCAGCGTAACTGCCAAGAGCAAAACGAGGACCAACGTCGCAGCAATGGCGATGGGTGCGGGTACACGTTTGGCGACTAGCCAACCCATAGGAGCTGCGACAACGGTCGCGATGAAAACGGCAAGCAGTAATGGCGTGACGATGACTGCGGCGAGCTTTAGTCCCGCCAAAATGATGATCAAGCTCGCCGTAGCGACCAGGATTTTCACACCTGGCGTGAGTTCACTCAAACCCACGAACCTCGGTTTTTAAGGCTCGGCAGCTCTTCGCGCACCCGCGTTACTTCGGCCGGATCAAGTTCCGCAACCGCGAAGCCATCCGCGTCGTCCGCGCACTCCGCAATCACGTCGCCCCACGGATCTGCAATCAGCGCATGCCCATACGATTTGCGGTTACGATGCTGGTGATCGCCATACTGCGCAGCCGCGATGACGTACGCCTGACACTCAATGGCGCGCGAACGAAGCAATACGTGCCAATGAGAGCGGCCTGTCGTCTTTACAAACGCAGCTGGTACCGCAAGCGCGGTTGCGCCTTTATCTACTAGATCTTGATACAACCGCGGAAACCGCACGTCATAGCACACAGTTAAGCCCACCGTACCAAACGGCAATTCACTCGTAACAGCTGCGTCGCCTGGCGAGGTGTTGCGCGATTCCAGCATGCGCGTACCGTCGGAAAGATCCACATCAAACAGATGAATCTTTCGGTAGGCTGCTGCGATCGTGCCAGCTGGCGTTAGATGTAAACACGTGTTGTAGGCCCGATCGTCTGGCGCTTTCTCCGGAAATCCGCCAGCGATGACATGAACGTTATGCGATGTTGCGATACGCCGACAGCTGTCTAGGATCGGTCCACCTTGTTCAAGATCTTCTAGCATCGGCAGTCGTTCACGGTCAGAACCAATGTAGGCGAACGCCTCTGGTAGACACACGACCTCTGCACCTTCCGCCACCGCGCGCTGACTTAGTTCCTCCGTGGTTGCCAGATTTTGTGTTACGTCATTGGTCGCACAGAGTTGCACGATTCCGACTCTGGTTTTAATAGGCATGACTGTTATCCACTAGGTGGAACGAACGAACTTATTTAACTAGACGAAGCATGCGCGCCTAACCGAGATGATCATCTCTCAACTTTGCACCATCTCGTAATTTGGCAACATGCAATCGATGCTTTGTCCGAGCAGCTCCTCTAAATCAGGCACCACGAAACCATCGGCTTCCGAGACAAAACTGATGGATTTGCCGATTGCGCCGGCGCGACCAGTACGCCCGATGCGGTGCACGTAATCTTCAACGATGTCAGGCAGGTCGTAATTCACGACGTGTGAAATGCCTTCTACGTGCAAACCACGGCCTGCCACATCCGTTGCGACGACATGGCGCGTCTCACCACGTTTGAACCGATTCAGCGCAGCCGTGCGTTTGCGTTGTTGCATATCGCCAGAGAGACCCTCGCACTGTACCCCGCGGTCTTTCAACGCTTTTACAACCTGTTTAACGTGCGACCGGCGATTGACAAAGATCAATGTCCGCTCCGGATTGCAGCGCTTCATGAACTCATGTAAGACGCGGTTCTTCTTGCGATGCTCCACGATCCAAAAATGTTGTTCGATGGAATCCGCTGCGATCGATTCGTCCGGCACGTCGAACTGAACCGGCTCAAACATCCACTGTTTTATGAGACGGCGGACATCATCGTTGAATGTCGCACTGAAGAACATCGTCTGTCGATCCCGGCGATGTGGTGTGCGACGGACAATGCGCCGCACATCTGGAATGAACCCCATATCAAGCATACGGTCCGCTTCGTCGATCACAAGAATTTCAACGCGGCTGAGATCCACCAAGCCCTGTTGCATGAAATCAAGCAGCCGACCTGGGGTGGCAATGATCACGTCGATACGGTTATGGCGAAGTTTGTCGCGTTGGTCTTTGACCCGCTTGCCGCCAACGACGGCCAAACTACGAACTTTCGTGAACTTGCTCAGAGCGTTCATATCTTGCTTGATTTGCATCGTCAGTTCGCGGGTCGGTGCGAGGACAAGCGCTCGCGGTGCGCCATTGGCGTTAGGAGTTTCGAGCGGGTATTCGATTTGCTGTGCCAATATCGTCGTTAAAAACGCCGCAGTCTTGCCTGTTCCGGTGTTTGCTTCGGCGCAAACGTCGTACTGCGACAAGCTATATGGCAAGACCTGACTTTGAACCTTCGTACACGTTTTGAATTCCAATCGATCGATACCTTTCTGAACCGATCTTGGTAGAGCAAGCTCCGTAAATGCAAGCAGCTCCTCTTCCTCGTCAGCCTTGTTGGCTTCTAGCTCATCATTCATAGATCGTTGTTAAGAGTCATTTCAGTAGGCACGATTACGTTAGGGATGCTGCTAGTTGCACGCTCAACCCCACGATCTCCATCGCCGTGGCGACTTCCTTCGCCGTCGCAAATGTGGGCGCGATGCGAATGTTCGCATCCATGGGGTCGTTGCCGTATGGATACGTCGCTCCCGCAGCGGTCAACTGCAAGCCTGCGGAAGCAGCTAGCCGCACCACTTCCTTGGCAGTTCCAGGCTTGACATCGAGGGAGACAAAATACCCACCGCTTGGCCGCGACCAGGTCGCCAACCCAGCATTGCCAAGACCTGTCTGCAACCCAGCTTCGGCAGTCTCAAAAAGCGGCCGCACAATTTGCGCATGTTTGTGCATGTGTAACTGGAGACTTTCGCGACTTGGAAACATTCGCGCATGGCGTAGTTGGTTCACCTTGTCAAACCCGATGATCATGTAGCCGAGTCGCTCTTCAAGATCGGCTAGCACGTTTTCGGAGCTAGCCAAAAATGCAACACCTGCGCCAGCGTGCGTGATCTTTGAGGTGGATGCGTATACCAATATGCGGTCCAGCGAATTCGCTTCTATCGCGCGGGTGTAGATAGGGGCAAGTTCAACAATATCGTCAGTAAAGTCATGCACGGCATAAGCGTTGTCCCAAAACACGTAAAAGGGATGCGCGTCAGCATCGCCTCGCAGCTGCGGCAGTGCAGCTATGCGTGCGACGACCTCGTCTGAATAGGTGCAGCCGGTTGGATTTGAGTGTTTTGGCACACACCAAATGCATGCGACGGTCGGGTCATTCCGAACCAGTTCTTCGACTTGATCCATATTTGGACCGTCGTCATTCAGTTCGACGTTCACCATGTCCAAGCCAAGATATTCCGTCGCGGCGAAATGGCGATCGTATCCCGGTACCGGACACAGTGCTTTAGCATCTTTGCCTGCGAGTGGCGTTGCACCGGCCAAGCCGTGCTCGACAAGATTAGACAGCACCAGATACATCAGCTGCAGGCTGGAATTTCCGCCGGCCATGACTAGGTCCGCCGGGTAATCCGTTAAGTACGAGCCTAATTCGCGACATTCAGGGATGCCTCGCATACCGCCGTAGTTGCGCGAATCGACGCCATCCCTGCAGATGAAGTCGCCGAGCAATATGCCGTCTAACGCATCCGAAAGAGCTACTTGTGCCGAACTTGGTTTACCTCGCGTGAGGTTCAACGATATGTTGCGACTCTTTATCTCATTGAACTGCCGTTCCAGCTCTGATCTGCTCATGCGTATGCCTTCAAGCCTTTCGTTTCCTCAATACCCGTCATGAGATTTAAATTTTGAATAGCTGCCGCGGCTGCGCCTTTGCCTAGATTGTCAAGCATGGCACATACGATGGAATCGACGCCGTTGGTGGCAACGAGCAAGTCGACGCGATTAGTGCCATTGCACCGTTCTGCGCTCAAGAACCCATCTACAACGGCAGAACCACCGCCAACGGGCAAAACTTGCACGAAGGGTTCTTCAGCATAGCGTGCTTCCCACGCTTGCCAGATTGCCTCGGCGTCCGTATGCGGCAAAGCAAACTTCACATTCATACCGCGATAAAACGGCCCCACCGACGGCAAGAAAACTGGATCATTGGCTAAGCCAGAAAAGTGTGTCATTTCAGGCAAATGCTTGTGACGCAGGTTGAGCCCATAGATCTGTGTATCCATTCGCTGTTCAGCATTGGACGAATACTTCGCAATGAGCTGCTTGCCGCCACCTGAATAGCCGGAAACAGCGTGAATTTGAAGCGCAGCTTGATCGTCGACAATACCCGCATCAATCAATGGTCGAGCAGCGAGCAAGAAACCCGTGGGGTAGCAACCAGGATTCGCGACGTATTTGGCCTGGGTAATTGCCGCGCGCGATTGCCGCGTCAATTCCGGGAGACCATACGCCCAGCCTTCCGACGTGCGATGCGCCGTGCTTGCATCTAGCACTTTTGAATCAGCTTCAAGCGCGACGGCATCTCGTGCTGCCGCATCTGGCAGGCATAACACGACCACGTCCGATTCGTTATACCGCTCGCGTTTGTACGACGGATCCTTGCGAAAGCGCGTATCGACCGGTATTAACTCGATGTCATCGCGATGGTCGAGGTAGCCGAAGATCTCTAGCCCTGTAGTTCCTTCCTGACCGTCGATAAATACCTTATTTGCCATGCCTGAATGTAGATGAACGACGAGAAACTACGCAACGAGCGACGCGGTACACCCACCGACCAAGCATAGGAACCAATCAGCAAGTCCGCGCTCAAAAAATTTTAGCGTCTCTATGGCGCTAGCCGCTCAGGATGATCCCGGCTGGTGGAAGCTAAACTGGAATCCTTAACCAACTCAATGGTAGTATAATTAGTTCGTAAATAGATGCGCAATAAGCTCAATTTGTGATTAGATGTGCGATTAGACCTTGAAATCCGTAAAGCTGTCCCCATATAGATGGTATCGTGCGGAAATTTAGTCTTCACTGGGTGGAACTTTTTGGAAAACTAGGTGTCTCAAAGGCATCGAATTGTTGGATTACGCAAAGCGTGGTGCGATTCTGCTCGCTAGATCGAGTGGCTGCAATCACCTCAGAAGCACCGTGTTTGCGCGGAATCTGGGAGGGTAGGCAACTCAGTATGTGAACGCGAACTAACCCGGCGAGGTGTTCAAGCACCTGCCTTATTACAAACCTGCAATCACATGCTAAACAGAAACGCAATATTGTGAAAACGCGTAACCGAAAGACGAAAAGGAGGATGAAGACATGACTGTGTATTACAAAGACTTGATAGATGAGCTACGCCGCCCTGACGGCGGCGATGGTTTCCATTACAACGAGCTCATCGAGGAACTACGCGACCGGCCAGAACCGATCACCATTAGTGAGATTCTCGATCTCTTCAATGGCGAAGTTGAATCGGACGATCCCGTCATTGACGATCTGTGCGCTCGATTTGCCGCTGATGGCATTCCGACAGCAGAGCCAGGTGATGAGGAACTTGACGAACATCTGCTCAAAACTGAACGCGGTGCTCGCGACAACCTGCATGTCTACATGCACGAGTTGTCCATGCTGGACTTGCTCACGCGTGACGAAGAACTCGCGGCGGCCAAACTGCGCAACGAAGGGATGCAGGAAGTGCTTGCAGCGTTAGCCACGGTTGCACCAGTTGTCGACTACGCGCAAGCGCAATTCAAAGTCTATTTCGAGAAAGATCGCCTCGAACGTTTCATGGCGGGCTATCTTGACGTCGTTGAGAATCTGCCAAAAGTTGAGGTGGTAACCAATAACGAAAGGCGCGACACCGCCGGTAAGCGAATTGATATGGACGAGGTTGAAGCCCGGTATCGTCAGTTCGAAAAGGCAAAGGACGCGTATTTCAACCAACCTAGCTATCGCCGAGGCGTGAAGCGTCGCAACGCATTAGAGGCGGCGTTTGGTTGCTTCAAGTTCACCACCGATCCCTATCAGACCTTTCAAGACATTTTTCTTGAAAAAGTGCAAAAACTCGCTGCCGCGCGATCGCAATTGCGCAGGCTCTTGATGCAAGCAGGCGTATCGGAAGATGACTTTGCGACCGCGTTTGAACCGATGATCACCCGTCGCAATTGGGCGAATTTAGTGACTTCGCAGCCGGACGAAATTCGTGACAAGCTGGCCCGTCGAACCCGCAAAATCGCCGAACTACGGCGCGCTGTTAAAGACATTGAAGCAGCACTAGGCCACGACTACGCAGAACTGCAAGCCATTAGCAGTCGGGTTGCGAAAGGTACGCGCAAAGTACGCGAAGCGACCAACCGCCTGGTCAATGGCAACCTGCGGCTGGTCATGTCTATCGCTGGTAAGTTCAAGAACCGCGGCATTGATGAGCTTGATTTGGTGCAGGAAGGCAACAATGGGTTGCTGCGCGCCATCGAGAAGTTCGACTACACGCGTGGGTTCAAATTCTCGACCTATGCAACATGGTGGATTCGTCAATCTGTCATGCGCGCGCTTGGTGAGTTTGGTCGTACGGTGCGATTGCCAGCGAATGTCAATCAAGACACGAAAAAGATTTATCGCGAACAGCAATTGCTGACGCAACGTCTTGGTCGCGAGCCAACCGCACAGGAAATCGCCGAGCGTATTGGCAAGAGCGTGAAGCATGTGCGTGACACGCAAAGATACGTCCTTGAGCAACGCACGCTTGATGCTCAGATCGGCGACGATGACGACGGCACGACGCTCGGCACGATCCTTGCCGATGAAAATGCAGAATCGCCAGAGGAAATTGCACTGAAGCAAGCGCGAATCGACACCATTGCGGATGTGATGCAATCGCTTCTGTCGGTGCGTGAGCAACAGATCATCACGATGTTGTTCGGCTTGGGTCGCATGGAAGAGATTTCAACGACTCAGGTTGCGAATGAGTTAGGGATTTCTCGGGAACGGGTACGTCAAATTCGCGATGCAGGGCTCAAGAAACTGCGTCTGACTACGCACAATCGTTTACTTCAACCTTACGCGGATTAACTCACGTAGTTTTGAAGATAGGCCGAGAGTTGGTTAGCCAACTCTCGGCTTTTTGTGCCATCTACACTCAATGTTTTGAAAGGCGAAACCCTTCGTAATCGTTCGCCGCAATAGCCGCTAATCGCTGCCGATACTCCGGCGCACCACCGAAATAAACTAAATAACGATCGCCATCGTGGCCTGGTACATTGGAGTTGTAGCCGTTGAACCAAGATTTGACGTCGCTCAAGAGCATTCCGTCATAAGACTCTCGAACTAGCTCCGTCCACTCGTCTTCAGCTGCCTCCGTCGCTTCCACACGATGCAACTCGTGCGCGCGCATGTAGCTGAGAAGATCAGCAGTCCAATCAACCGCATCTTCAATACCACGAGGGAAATTCGTGCCAACAGAGGCACTTTGAGGACCTGCCAGCGTAAGTAAATTAGGAAAGCCTGCTGTCTGCAAACCCAGCAAAGTTCGCGGACCAGCTTGCCACTTTTCACGCAGCGTCTTGCCATTGAGTCCCTCAAACGCGATTCGATCGAACGAGCCAGTAATGGCATCAAAACCGGTCGCATACACAATGATGTCAAACGGGTGGTCTCGCGCCGTTGTCTGGATGCCTAATGCCGTCACTCGGGTGATGGGTGTTTCGTTGAGATCCACCAACTCAACCGTGTCTCGATTGAATGCCTCGTAATACTGCGTCTCTAACGGGACGCGCCGAGTGCCAAAGCCATGATCGGTTGGTATCAATTTCGTTGCCGTCTGCGGATCATTCAATCGTTGGCGAATCTTGTTCGCAATGAAATCCGAATACTCGGCATTTGCGTCAGCTTTGATCAAGACTTTGACGAAGTTCCCTAACCATTTCCTGAAGCCTGAACTACGATAAAGCTCTTCCCAAAAATGCTGTTTTTCAGCAGCCGACAGAGCATCGCAATCCCGATAATCAGGACCGTGGAGAAACCCGCCAGGCGTTTGCGCACAGCGATCGAAGATTTCCTCGTATTGATTCTTGATCTGACGCATGGTTTCTGCATCTATCGGACCGTTATGCAACGGTGCGCACCAATTTGGCCGTCGCTGAAAGACGGTCAAATGGCCCGCTTCTTTTGCCACTTCAGGGATGAGCTGCACAGCCGTTGCCCCAGTGCCAACCACGCCAACTTTCGCGCCAGCCAGATTCAGTCCCCGCTGGGGCCAGTAATAGGTGTGAAACGACTCGCCTTGAAAGGTGTCCATGCCTTCGTAATGCGGTAGCGTTGCAGCGGATAACATGCCGATTGCAGTGATCAGAAATCTCGTCGTGAAAACTTCGCCGCCCACCAACCGTACACGCCACTGATTGCTCGCATCGATGAACTCAGCGCCTTCGACCTGACTATCAAATCGCATGTGGTCACGCAATCGGAAGCGTTCGACCACGTGGTTCAAGTAGCGAAGCGTTTCTGGTTGCGCCGCAAAGTGCTCTGACCAATCCCATTCGGCGAGCAGCTCTTTCGAAAATGAATACCCGTAGCTATAGCTTTCAGAATCAAATCGCGCACCGGGGTAGCGGTTCCAATACCACGTGCCGCCAGGGCCGTGACCGGTTTCTAAGACGATGGCGTTCAACCCCAGTTCCAACGCTCGATGCAGCATGTAAATGCCGCACACGCCTGCACCGATGATGATGACATCGTATGTTGGTTGTGCTGAATGGCTCACCTTCGCGATAGCCACGTCGAACTAACCAAACTGGACACCTTTCAGATATCGTGGGTCGTAGGATTCATTTACAAATATGGGTCTATTTAATAATGCTAAAACAACAGCAACCTAATGTCATTGCGATAGCAGGTTTAATGTTGTTAGACTTCACTTATACGCCTTGATTCAAAAATCACGGTTTTGTGCTTCATAAAATCAAGGCGAAGGTTACTCGACTCATTTCGAAAAAGGTCGAATGGCAACATCGGAAACAGAATTACCAACCACGACAGCATTTAACGGCAAGGACGACGCGACCAACCAGTTACGCGCGTTCTTTGAAAAAGCCCGTGAGCAGGGCTACGCAACTTTTGAAGAAATAACCGATTTCATTGATGTCGGCGACGACGACAGCGACATCGGCCTCATCTTTGAGGAGTTCGTCGCCGATATTAAAGATGCTGGTATCCGAGTTTTTGAATCGCCTCCTACCGAAGAAGACTTGCTGCAAGGCAACGATGCCACCGCAACCGACGATGACGATTTAGAGGAAGAGCAACTAAGCGCCGCGTTAAGCGCAATTGAAAAGAACGCAACCGGCAGAACGACCGATCCATTGCGCATGTATATGCGCGAGATGGGTGCGGTTGGCTTGCTTACCCGTGATGAAGAAATAGAAATCGCGCGACGCCTCGAAGGCGGCATAAGCAATGAGTTAGAGGCGCTAGTCCACTTTCCTGGCACCGTCGAGTACATCCTTAATGTATACGAAGATGTCACGAGCCGCAACAAGCTAGGCGATTTGCTCGTAGGGTATCTAGACCCTATGGAACACGTGCCGCAGGCAAAGCAGATTGATGCCAACACGCCGAAGGACCCTAGTCAAACGAACAAGCGCAAAGGTCCAGACGTTGTCGAAGCTAAGAAACGATTTAGTCGGCTAACGCGCTCGTACCGTAAGGCTCAGAAAGTCATCGCTGAACAAAAATCGTGGCGAGCCAAAGAGTCTGTGAAAGCACTAGACGCCGTGGCGCAGAACTTTAGATACCTGAAATTTACGCAGAAACACCACGATCACATTTGTGATATGGCCGAAGCATCATGGCGCCATTTGAAACAACAAGAACGGGAATTACGCAAATGGGTGAGACGCAGCGGCATGCCCATGGAGACGTTCGAAAAGGAGTTCGAGCGCAAAGCCTCGTCCGCGGCTTGGCTTAAACGCCATATCAAAGCTAACCACTCTTACAGTAAGAAACTCGAAAAAAACGAAGTAGAGATTGCGCGAGCGCTCCGCCTTATCCAGGAAGAGGAACTCAATCAGCGTCATTCCGTGAATGCCATGAAGAAAAAGACCGATATAACCTGGAATAAGCGGTTCAAAATGGCGCACAGCAATACTTCCTATGCCTCAATTCGTGCTATTCATTCACATGTTCAACAAGGTAGACGAATACGTAGCATCGCTAAAAACAATATGGTTGAGGCGAACCTTCGGCTGGTTATGTCCATCGCGAAGAAATACACAAATCGTGGTTTGCATTTCCTCGACCTAATTGAAGAAGGCAATCTTGGCCTGATGAAAGCGGTCGACAAATTCGAATATCGCCGCGGTTTCAAGTTTTCAACTTATGCCACCTGGTGGATTCGACAAGCAATCACGCGTTCTATCGCGGACCATGCACGCACTATTCGCGTACCGGTTCACATGATTGAGACCATTAACAAACTCAACCGCGTAACGCGACAAATGACGCAGGAACTCGGGCGCGAACCCAACTCAGAAGAACTTGCAGAACGCATGGAGATCAATGACGATCGCGTGCGTAAAGTGCAAGAAATTGGCCGGGAACCCGTTTCAATGGAACGTCCGCTCGGTGAAGATGGCGATGCAACGGTTGGTGATTTCATTGAAGACAGCAACACCAAAACACCCATTGATGTGACAGCCTACGAGAACTTGCGCAATGTCATTGAAGTGATCTTGCGCGATCTTGATCCGCGCGAGCGTCAAGTGCTTTGCATGCGCTTTGGCATCGGCATGAATCAGGATCACACGCTTGAAGAGGTTGGCAAGCAATTCGATGTGACGCGCGAACGTATCCGCCAAATCGAAGCTAATGCGATGCGGCGAATCCAAAGTTCCATGTCGGCGAAGGTGTTGGCCGCAGACTTCATCCACTCAAAATAAGCCGCTACTGCTTAAAATAGCCGCCCTTTAAATTCAGCGTTTTACATGCCCTCAATCAAGATTCGAGATAGCGAATCCTTTGACTTGGCGTTGCGGCGTTTCAAGCGATCTTGCGAAAAGGCAGGCATTCTTTCTGAAGCACGCCGCCGCGAGTACTACGAAAAACCAACGACTGTGCGCAAACGCAAAGAAGCTGCAGCGAAAAAGCGTCTGCAAAAGAAAATCAGCCGGGAAGCACGTCGGTTCGAACGGCTTCATTAAGGCATTGCACTTTTTGTGCTGCTACCTGCGCTAGGCTGGTTTAGCAAGCAGCCCATTTGAATTACGAGAGTTGAGGCTGCACGCATAGACCTTATATTTAGCGTGACATGGCTGACCCTTCTCAAAATAGACCCGGCTACTTTGGGCGCGAGTTTTTAACGCAGCTAGTCCAGCGTCTTGACGGCCCAGCCTTTATCGGTCGTTTTATTCAAGTCATAACCCGTGGTGACCGGCATTACGCCGTTTGCCCGTTTCACAAAGACAGCAAACCTTCACTATTAATCCGCACAGACGGCAGCTTTCATTGTTTCGGCTGCCACAAGAGCGGTTCCGTATTCAACTTCCTTATGGAACGGAACGCGCTCACGTTCCCTGAAGCCGTCACTGAAGTCGCGCAATTCACCGGCACACCGCTCCCTCAAAGCAGTGGCCGTACTGGCCCTACAAAAGAGCAGTTGGCCATGTACGAAGCACTGAAGGATTGCGCTAAGTTCTTTAAAGAGCAGCTTGACCAGGCGACATCGAATTCGCCCGTCAAGCGCTATTTAGCCATGCGTGAGGTTGACCCCGACACGCTCGAAAAATATCAAATCGGCTACGCGCCTAACACGTGGACTAGCATCAAAGATCGGAACAAGCAAGTGAGTGAGCAGCTGCTCATCGATGCCGATCTGCTCGTGCACAACCGCGACAAAAACTCGGTGTATGACCGCTATCGGCATCGCTTGATGTTTCCAATTCGAGATCGTCAAGGAAGGGTCGTAGGCTTTGGCGGGCGCGTTCTCGACGACGCCGTGGAACCCAAGTACTTGAACACCAAACAAACCAAAGTGTTCACGAAAGGACGGGAGTTGTACGGACTATATGAGACGCTGCAGCAGCCCAAACGACCCGAACGGTTATTGCTGGTGGAAGGCTATATGGATGTCGTCGCACTTTCCCAGCATGGCATCCCGTATGCCGTTGCAGCACTTGGCACAGCGTCGAACGCTAATCATTTTCAAACGATGTTTTGGTCAACCAATGAAGTGGTTTGTTGTTTTGATGGCGATGATGCCGGGCGATTGGCAGCACGGCGCGCGCTAGAAGTCGCATTGAGCGTGATCAAGGAAGAGAAGACAGTTCGTTTTATGTTTCTGCCAAGCGATGAAGATCCAGATAGTTTCGTGCGAAAACATGGCAAGGAAGCATTTGAGCGAGAGGTCGAGTCAGCGCAGCATGTGGCCGATTATTTCGTCTCAGGTTTGGTTGACAACCGAGATCGTTCATTTGAATCAATCGAAGCGAAAGCACGGTTTGTCGATCGTGCCATTAACCTGATTCAAAAAGTCTCGCAACCAACCATGCGCAAGATCTTGACACAGGAAGTTGCACAGTGTTTTCCAGAGCAAGTGAATATGCAAGCACTGTTGCAACCAGCAGCTGTTGCCGACGATGAACCACCGCCGGATGAGCCTTCTTACGAAGAGATGGAAGACTTCGAACCTGTGTCTCGAGCGGGAAATCAATACGAGCAGGAAATCAATACGCGGCGCCGGGTGAGCCAGTTACTTTGCGCCCCAAATATTTGGCCGCGCCTCAACGAGCACCGTGAACTACTAGAACGACTCGTGCACTCAGCTCCAGACCATCCTTTAACTCGCGTTTGGCTCGCAATCGACCGGCACCACTTTACCGATATCCACGGACTTATCGCATCATTTCAAGAAGACGCATGGTTTACGCACTATCTGAACGATATTTACGACCCGCAGCTCGCACCGGCAATGATTGACGTAGACACGACTCTAGGGCAATTTACTGAAAGTGTCCAAACCTTCATCACAACTTTGGAAAAGAAGGTTCATAGTGAGATATGGTTGAACCAGTTTAGGGCTGCGCAAAAGTAGCTGGTTCCATATTCTCTATCGACGACAGGCTATGTCCGTCGAGCCAACGCCTTGAACAAGCACCAATTTTTAGCGATCACCGCAAGAATCATGCGTTGAATAATTGTCTAATGAACATAAATTTAGAACTACCTGCGCCAGTAAAAACCACACCGCGCTCAACCACCTTCAACCAATGACGTCATTCGATCAAGCAGTCGATCACCTTCGCCACTATTTAGTGGAAGACGGCCGTATTTCGATGCAAGACATATGTGCGTTCGCACGGTTACACACAGATTTGCGGGATGCGCAGTTTGCCGCTCTAGCTGAAAGACTCATCGAAATGGGCATTGAAGTCTCCGATTTCGACGCCGAAGAATCGCAGATTGTCGAGGAAATCGAAGAACGTGAGCGCGGCTCGATTCGCGAGAACACGCAGTTGTATATGCGCGATGTTGGCGAATTTCAATTGTTGTCGCGTGACGAAGAATTGGCTTGCGCACGGGCAATGAACGAGGCCATGAGCGAAGTGCTTGCGGCTATCGCACCCGTGAAAACCGTCAATGAATCTGCGCGGCAACGGCTCAATGAACATGCCCATCCAGATCGTATCAAGCGTGTCGTGGCGGGTTTTTTAGATCATGTTGAAGTGCTTCCCGACGTCGAGCTGGCGGATCGCAACGTTTCAAATTCGGAACGCGAAGACCCGTTTGACTATGAACAAGCTCTGCATCGACGCGACGTATTTGAAGCAGTGTCCGGTCAATATTTCGCCACAGCAAGACAGGAGCGTTCGCCAAGTCAGCTCATTGCTGTCGAAGAATCGTTCAGACTCTTCAAATTCACCACAAACCACTACACCGACCTCCTGGATTTATTTAAGCAACTCATCAAAGACGTTGAAGCGGCACTCGCGAAAGTGCAATCCATTTGTGCCACCGCTGGCCTCTCCCAAGATGTCTTTGAGAACCAACTAAAACCACGCTTAACGCACGCTGGTCTTGCCAGAGTGGTAACCGCGTTGCCGAACGACGCACAATCCAGCATTAACGCGCATATGCACATCATCGAACGAGCTCGACGGTCATTGCGCAAGGTCGAATCACAAGCACAAATCGAGTATCTCGAACTCTTAAAACGCGATCAAGCCGTGAACCAAGCGCTACAACAGTATCGCGAAGCAAAGAATCAATTGGTGTCGGGCAATTTGCGGCTCGTTATGCGCGTTGCGCAAACTTACAGCCGGCACGGCGCTTTGCTCCTCGATCTCGTACAGGAAGGGAATCTCGGCCTGATACGGGCCGCAGAAAAGTACGACTACACCCGCGGTTTTAAGTTCGTCACCTATGCGACCTGGTGGATTCGCCAAGCAGTCACACAAGCGCTCAATGAGTTTGGTCGGACGGTGAAGTTACCCGCAAGCCTGTTGCAGTCCATTCGAAACGTGACACGGGCGCGCAACAAGCTCACGCAGTTGCATGGGCGCGACCCGACATTGGGCGAGCTTGCGAAAGAGTGCGCCTTAACGGTGCAGCAGGTCCGCGATATTGTCTTGTATGAACACAATGCAATTTCCATTGACGAACCGCTCAATGAAGAAGAAGATACAAGCCTGGTTGACACTTTAATCAGTGAAACCGTGCCTTCACCAGAGCAACTCGCTATGGAACAAGGCTTGCGTCATGCTGTCGAACTCACCTTGGCAGATTTGACCATCCGTGAAACGCAAATCCTCACACTTCGATATGGCATTGGTCGTAGTTCCGATATGTCGACTTCCGAGATCGCCAGCGAACTAGGGATTTCCGCGAATCGCGTGCGCCAGCTATCGAACAAAGCGCTAAAAAGGTTGCGCCAACCGCGCTATACCCCCATTTTGGAGCCGTATCTTTAGAGCTTGAAAGAAGCCTGGGTTTCGGCGGTCCGTTCGCAACCTGCAAGCGAGAGCTCAAGCGCTATCGCAAGCCACAAATGCTGAAAAAATCAGTCAACTGGCGACACCATACCAAACCATTTGTTAGGAAAGAGCAGCGGATCACAACTTTTTGTTAGCAAAGCTACATATTTTAGCTATTTATACTATACATATATATAAATAAATCGATATTTTTACGCAAATTCATCAAGGTTGTTACAAAATGGTTCAAGGTGAGATTTATTCTCATTTACTGATTTCCTTTCTTACAATTCCGCCTCTTCTCCTCACCCAATGAGACGCATGGCAAGGCTGGCACGGGCTACTTCAATGCAAGAATCCGCCCAAACGACTCTTGAATCCACGAAACGCAGCGATTCGGTAACCAACTCTATTGACTTTCTTGCCAAAGCGCGAGAACAAGGGTATGTGACCTACGAGGAGATCACCGACTTTATCGACGTTGGTGAAGACGATAGCGATATAAGTGTCGTTTTTGAGGAATTCGTAGCTGATATCAAAGACGCTGGGATCAAGGTTTTTGAGTCGCCGCCAACCGAAGAAGACCTGCTTCAAGGCAATGAAGCGACGGCAAGCGATGACGAACTGCTTGAAGAAGAACAGCTCAACGCAGCGCTGACCGCCATTGAGAAAAATGAAACGGGCCGGACGACTGACCCCCTGCGCATGTACATGCGAGAAATGGGCAAAGTTGGCTTGTTAACTCGCGAAAAAGAAATTCTCATTGCCAAGCGTTTAGAAGCCGGTATTAGCGATGAATTAGAAGCCATTGCACGGTTCCCAGGCGTTGTTGACTACATTCTTGATGTGTATGAAGACGTAACCAATCGCAATAAATTAGGCGATTTGCTTGTTGGCTACCTTAATCCACTATCCGTCGTAAAACCTGCCCAGCAAATCGATGCAAATACGCCGAAAGATGAATCCAAGTCCAATAAGCGCAAAGGCCCCGATGTAGCCATTGCGACAAAACGTTTCAATGAGCTCAAACGCGCCTATGACAAGTGCCAGAAAATCCTTAAAAAACAACGAAATTGGCGTACCAAAGAAGCCATTGATGCGCTTGACGACATGGCGCAGGTGTTCAAGTTTTTTAAATTCACGCCTACACACCACGAACACGTATGCCAAATTGCGGATGCATCTTGGCGACAGCTAAAAGAGCAAGAACGCACGCTGCTGAAGATCGTCCGTAAATGTCGGATGCCCGTGGCGGTGTTTAAGGAGGAATTTACCGGCAAAGAGTCATCCGCTGCATGGTTTAAGCGACATGCAGTGGGTCATCCTTACAGCGCTAAATTAGCTAAATATGAAATAGAAATCCAAAGAGCTCATCGTTACATTAGAGAAGAAGAACTAGATCAGCGGCATTCTCGAGCCGTCGTAAAGAAAAAGACAGGCATTGCGCCACATAAACCGATAAGTGGTAAAAACCCAGGCCTAAAGTTTGCAACGATCCGCGATATCCATAACGCGGTCCAGCATGGTTCAAAAGAAAAGAGTCTTGCGAAAAACGACATGGTTGAAGCCAATCTTCGCTTGGTCATGTCCATCGCCAAAAAGTACACCAATCGAGGTCTTCATTTCCTCGATTTGATCGAAGAAGGCAATCTCGGCCTCATGAAGGCAGTCGATAAATTCGAATATCGACGCGGCTACAAGTTTTCAACCTACGCAACTTGGTGGATTCGCCAAGCAATTACTCGTGCCATCGCCGATCATGCCCGCACCATTCGCGTGCCAGTCCACATGATCGAGACCATTAACAAACTCAATCGCATCACGCGCCAAATGACCCAAGAACTGGGTCGCGAACCCACGCCAGAAGAACTATCTGAGCGTATGGAGATCAACGAAGACAAAGTCCGAAAAGTTCAAGAAATCGGCCGCGAACCGCTTTCCATGGAGAAGCCTGTTGGCGAAGATGGCGATGCGACAGTCGGCGACTTTATTGAAGACGCAAACGCGGACACCCCTGTTGATCACACGGCATACCGAAATCTATCCGACGCAATCAAAGAAACCCTTGACGACATGGATCCCCGCGAGAGCCAAGTGCTCCGCATGCGGTTCGGGATTGGTATGAACCAAGATCACACCCTTGAAGAAGTCGGCAAGCAATTTGACGTGACGCGCGAACGCATTCGCCAAATTGAAGCGAATGCCATGCGACGGGTGAGCAACTCCGATCGTATTCGTTCATTGCTGAAGCATTACGGCTTCGATTTGTTCGCGAGTTAAGCACCTAAGCGACTTGATATAGTCGCACCGGCTACTCGTTCAAAAATACAAACGGCGATGTTTCACATCGCCGTTTTCATTGGTGGGCCCACCAGGACTCGAACCTGGGACCAATGGATTCACGATCCGCCATGCGGACATCTAAACATTTCTGTCTAGCGCGGACTATCTCACCACCCATTTGGTTGGGTGCGGGACGCTCAAATGCCTGTCATTAAGAACGCTCGATCGCAACAGCAATCAGCTCTCAGGTAGTCTCTGCACCGTCCGGGAGTGTACTTCCGGCTTGGCTCAGGATTGCCTTAGCCACTCGTAGAGGACCTTAGGTTTCCCTGAATTCATCCCGTTCATCTGGCGACTCTCATCGTCAGCGCACCATTCTGATGAGTCCACCGCTCTAACCAACTGAGCTATGGGCCCGTGGGCGGAAGTTTACTTTGTGCGAGCCGGTATTGCCGCCTTACGCCATTGCATGCATAGCGTAGGGACATTGCTTTTTTCGCGACAAATAGGTTTTTTCGCAGCAATTCCCCGCAACACAGTTCTGAGTTTATATATTCTTGATGGATGTCGGTT
>VXLJ01000012.1 GCA_009841635.1 Gammaproteobacteria bacterium | reverse complement strand
CAAACGTTATGGTGATTGGCAGATTCAGCGCTTTGGTGTAGATGCCGA
The DNA here is from genome assembly GCA_009841635.1 of Gammaproteobacteria bacterium. Taxonomy (GTDB): domain Bacteria; phylum Pseudomonadota; class Gammaproteobacteria; order Pseudomonadales; family Azotimanducaceae; genus Bin55. The sequence goes on along the minus strand of VXLJ01000012.1, from coordinate 27,029 downwards.
TATCGGCGTTGGCAAAACTGCCGGTTCAGTTAGCTGAATCGCTCGGTGAGACCAAGCATGTCTACATCATCTCCCACCCGAAGTATCCAGGCGAATACAAGGTCGGGATTGCCAAGAACATGAAGGCACGGCTAAACGCCTATCAAGCATCCGCTCCCAACCGCGCCTACAAGCTGGAATTCAGCCATGAAACGCGCTTGTTCCGAGAAACCGAGAAGCACATCCATACCACGTTTGACAACAAGCATGAATCGGTAAGCGGTGAGATTGTGGCGACGCGGCGAAGGGTATGGGTGCAGACTGAGCGGTAGTGTCGTATTCGATGACCCTTCGCATGGTCTGAGTCTGAACTTAGAAGCTCGCCGACTCATCGTCCACGAGGAAGCGGACTTTCAAGAATGGGGCGCGAGTTTAGCGGCTTCTTGGGATCCGTACCCGACGAGCGATCGGAACCTCTCGGTATTACTAACTCAGGATTGGGGGTTATTACCGTCTAGTGGTATGGACACACGCTTTTCGCACGAATCCTTCGCTGAACTCATTACCGATAACGATCGGAGGAACCGCTTCGAAGCATCGAGCCGACTTGTAGGCGAGGTCGGTTACGGTTTCCCAGTACTCGGTGCTCTCTTCACCGGTACGCCAAATGTTGGCTTCGGATTGGCAAACGGCGACGCGCGTGACTGGCGGATTGGATGGCGATTGAATTCGGAGCTGTCGGATTATCGGAGTTTTCAACTCAGTCTTGACGCAACGTGGCGCGAGTCTTTGGACAAGCAAATGCCAGCGGAAAAAGGTGTGATGATAGAGAGCGTGATCCTTTGGTGAGTCGGCATATCTTGACTTAATCGAGCGCGAGTGCGTTTGAAGACGCAGCTAATCCGAACTGTGTCTAAGCACTCGCGTGGCTCCTGTAGAGCAAACTATGGGTGTTGCAGGCTAGGGAAACGGAGACCATCGGAGAAGAAAACCGAGCTCGGTAGAGAGTCAAAGTCGTATTCGCGACTTCGACTCATTTTCGTACACGGTTCCATAGAACGTTTGCTGTCCCGTATACTCGATTTTGGGATGCAGGAAATCGCCAACTGCTAATCGGAATCTTTTGCTGGCAGAGAAGTGCTTGGAAGTTCCGCATAGTTTCGCTTCATCGCGGGATCCTTATCCGCGAGCACTTTTAGGCTACCCCACGCGTGCGCGTGCAGAGTAGGTCCTCTAATGCCGTAAAGATATTCGCCAAATTCAGGCGGTGGTGCCTCACCCTGTGCTGCTCGTTCACCAACTTGAGTCAGGAGTTGCTGTTCATTTTCGTTGATCGGCAATGCGACCGGGTCTACTCGACCACCTGCCAGAGATTGAGCGAAAAAAGCGAGCATCTCCCTTAAGCGACCCGTCATTGATCCGCCGACATGGTCTGCCCACCGGACGAGGTGGTATTCGTGACGTATGTCGTTATCCCAAAGCACCCGATGAAGAAACTCAGCACCGTCATGCAAATTAAGATAGTCTTCATCGCCACATTCCAGGTAAATATTCAAGTTACTGTTCCGAATTGCCGCCGCATTGTCATGGACTTGACGTGCTGGATTGTCGGTTGGTTGTAGCGCAGGAGCTGGACCTCGCGTCCATGTATTGCGTGTAAAGTTCGGTAGTTCCGTAAGCGTCGGTTCAATCGATGGTTCCATTGCACCAACCGCGAGATAACGGGTTGGGTTCCGGAATGCGCTCTTGAGCGCGCCGTAGCCACCCATCGAGATACCGCCGATCATGACGCCGTCGCGGTCAGTTCGGGTGTGGTAGCGACTTGCCATGGCCGTCGGCAGTTCGTCTTCGATGAACGTCTCCCACGATCCGAGATATCCGCTGAAGGCCGACGTTGAGAAAGAGACGAACACCATTGGTGGAATCACATTCTGGTCGAGAAACTCATCAATGAAGCGTTTGAGTTCGACTAGTTGGTGTCGGTCGCCTCCTCCCCCATGCAACCAGATAAGCAGTGGTAGTTGAGTATCTGTTTCACGATCAACTTCGGGTGGCAATAGAACCGACATCGGGACCATAGCGTCTACTGCATCTGATTTCAACTCGAAAAGCTCAACGCGCATTCCCGCTTCGGCGTCGGGTGTCGGGGTTTCTGACGCATATGACCCATGTGGGAATAACACTGTTAGCACCGTGATGAAGATAAGACGAATGACATAACAACACAAAATAGTGGATCGAACTTTATTGAACATATAAAACGAATATACTGGAGACGATTGAATAGTGCATTATTTAGAAACATGGCGTCAGTTTTGAAGAAGCGCGACAGATTTTTAGCGGTCCTATTCTGACAACGGTGGACGAACGACGTGAATATGGTGAGGTTAGAAAGCTCAGCATAGGGAGGATTGATGCGGAGACGCTGATCGTGGTCTCTCACACAGTACGCGATGGCAATATTCGCTTGATTTCCGCACTCCCCGCATCGAGAAGAGAAAAGCCGAGATTCAATGACCAAGTACGATAGACCGCTCAGTCCGTCGGAGATTAAGTCGATTCGAGACGAGGATATCGACTTCAGCGATATCCCGGAATTGGATGAGACATTCTGGCAAAATGCGGAGCTTGTCAAACCCGATCGAACCGAGCAAATAGCCTTGCGTATAAAACGATCGATCCTTGATCATTTCAGAGCGACAGGGAAGGGGTATCAAACTAGGATTAATCAGGTACTTGAAAGCTACGTTCGCGCACGAAAGCATCACCGATAGCGTAAAAAGTGCGGTACTTCGCCTAACGAATTTTTCAACAGCGAGTGTACATCCTCGTAAATATGACGATCGATCGGCCACTGAGGAAATGAGAGTGCCAACCGGACGGGATAAGCCACTCTATCCGCGTTTAAGTGCTTGACGTGCTACTGGTTGGGTTTTACCGAACACTCGCACGCAAGCCGAATTGTTTTGAGGCTACAACTAAATAAATATTCACTAGTTTTATCGAATTGAGGCTGTGACGAGTTCGAATCGTGGTGAGCCTGTTTCAGGCTTTTCCGTAAAGGGTGTTCGTTACATGACAATTTCGACAAAGTCACAGAACAGTTTCGAAAACCCAGGCAGAGCGTATTGACGGACCTATGTGATTTCGGCTTTAGTCACCACCTGCGCCAAAAGAGGTAAGTTTCGCTCAACGGTAAAAATCGCTGAAACGTTTTGAGAAAACGTCCTTACGCGTTACACCCTATGAACGTCTCACCATTCACCTTTGCGATGACTTTCAGACAGACTCATCTTTCGGTTCAGCTGCCTGCTCTATATCGCGTGGCATGCAAATGAATGAAAGGTCTACCGATATCGTGGCCGCTGCGGATTTAGCGGTAGAGATGCCACCAGGTACTGAGACCGGCATACTGCGAAGTGCTTTTGAAGCACCTATAAGAACGAAACAGCCAAGTCGTTGGGTTCAACGCGATTTGTTTGCAGACGAGCCTCTTGACGCCAGCCTACCGTTGCCCGACCGTAAAGCAGCTTTGAAACGCGTCGCGTGATTAACGCTTACTCTTCAATGGGCTCGTAACGGCTAATCCACCATAGGATCGTCAAGGCTGGTAGCACCATAGCCGACGTTAGCACAAAGAACGTCACCCAATCACCGGCTAGCCAGTCCACCAACATACCGCTTGTTGCGGCGAGGGTGACACGACTTGCGTTTCCAAGCGAAGCAAGCGCGCCATATTGAGTGGCGGCGTGCAAATGACTCGTAAAGTGCGTAATGAACGCCACGAATGCAACGGTAGAGATTGACGAAGTGATGCCGTCTGCAATCTGGGCGAACACGAGCATGGACTTATCAGGACCAACCACTGCAAGTGCGGCGAAAATCAGATTGGTTGCGGCCATTAGGATGCCAGCAATCATCAAACCTTTCATACTGCCAAACTTGCCGGCAAGAAATCCTGCCAAGATGGCAAACGTTATGGTGATTGGCAGATTCAGCGCTTTGGTGTAGATGCCGATATCGGCATTGGTAAAGCCGATTTCTAGATAAAACAGGACCACCATTCGACCAAGAAATGCTTCGCCAATCTTGAAGAGGAAGATAAACAACAACAACCCGAGCGCAAGCTGCACGCCGTTGCGCTGAAAAAACTCGCCGACTGCATCGACGTAAGCTCGATTGATCGCAAGTAGTCGCTTTAGGCTGACCATGGTTGTGCGACGTTCTTCACTTGCAGTCGGTTCGCCCACCAAGATTGAAACCAGCACCAGCAGCACGAGCAATAGAAACGCCAACAAGAAGTACACCCAATGCCAGCCAATGTAATCGGCAAGGATGAAGGCAAACGTGCCAGGAAGACTCAATCCAGTCCACCATCCGCACGTTGCCATCGCGGCAGCATGTCCTAATAGATGCTCTTCGTGTTTCTCAATGACGGTTATGCGATATGCATCGATAGCCAGATCTTGCGTTGCTGAGACCACTGCGATCGCAAAGCACAACCCAGCAGCAATGAATAGGCTATAACCGGGGCCGGTCATGGCTAATACGCTGCTCAGGGCGATGAGAACAGCTAAGCAACCGAGCACCCAAGACTTTCGATGACCGTAACGATTCAACATTGGGAGCCTTAAGTGATCGACAAATGGCGCCCATAAGAAATTGACCGTGTATACGCTAAATACCAATCCGAATAAGCCAATGCCCGATCGGGAAAGACCCGTTTCGGTGAGCCAGGACGTCATGCCTGTGCCGATGAGCAGCCACGGGAAACCGCTGACGGTGCCGAGCAAAAATATCCGCCAGAGTCGTCGATCTAAATAGACCGCTAACTTTGAATGGGCTAGGAGCTGGGCAATCTCGGTCACGGTCTACGCTGATTCAGGGCAGGTCTTCAATCACGCAAGTTTTTAAATTGCAGCGGGACACGTACATCGAGTTCTCTTATAGTCGACATAGCCTCTTGCAACTCATCTCGTTTTTTACTTGATATCCGAATTTGCGGACCTTGAATTTGAACCTGAAGTTTCTTGTTTGTGTTCTTCAGAGTTTTATTGATAAACCGGCAGGTATCTGCGTCGATACCTTCCGTAAGAGCGATCGACTGTCGCTTGGTTTTTCCTTGTGCCGAAATCTCGCCGGGTTGAAGAACCTTGATATCCACTTTTCGATTCACACACTTGGTTCTCAACATTTCTAGCAGCTGAACGAGCTGAAATTCTTCCTCTGCATGGATAACAATGTTGGTGTCCTGAAGTTCAAATCCGGCATCTGTGTTGCGAAAGTCAAAGCGAGTTGAAAGTTCACGTTTCGCTTGATCCACGGCATTCCGAATTTCTTGATGATTAATTTCGGACACAACATCGAAGCTTGGCATAAGAGTGATTTTGATAGCCGGGTTGAAAACATGATAAGTTATGTCGCCATTTATTTGCCTGTGCATGTACTAGCAAGGTAGTGTCGATGGCGAGCGTAAAACCAACCTCGTATTTGAATTGATTTATGGCAAAACGACCATGATTTAGGGGTTTTTGCCAGCAATGTGTCGCATATGCTTGGTGTCGTAGTTCAACCTGTCGCGCATTCATAAGGCTTTATTTATGTCGTACATAGACGGATTTCTCCTTGCGGTTCCTAAGGCGAATCGTGAAAAGTTCATCGAGTTTGCTGCTTTCATTGACCCCCTATTCCTCGAGTTAGGCGCGACCCGAGTCGTCGAATGTTGGGGAGACGAGCTACCGGAAGGCAAGCTCACTGATTTTTATAAGGCAGTCAATGCCAAGGAAGATGAAACAGTGACGTTAGCTTGGGTAGAGTGGCCTGACAAAGAAACGCGTGCCCAGGGTCAGAAAAGGATGCACGAACTGGCTCAGTCAGGTGATGATCGGTTTGACGAAGACAAACACCCTGTGCCGTTTGACGGCGTGCGCATGGTCACCGGCGGCTTCTCAATGGTCTTTGAGGTTGAATAGCAAGTCGTTGAATCGTTTAACGAGCTAACTCTCGCGATTGACGGTCCGCATCTTTAATGAAGGCGCAGCCTGTTCTTATTAATGCTGCCTTTTATGGGACGTCCAAAATCCTTCAGTAGCTGTTATTTTTCGAGGCACAAGTGCTTGTGCGCTTAGGAATCTCGTGTCCTTGTTCTGCCTACACCAAAAATTGAGACCAGCGCCGCAAGATCTTCGTGAACGTGCGGCGCATCATGGATGAATCAGTTGGCGGCGGAGACGCTTTGCGCTTGTGTCGAACCGTCCCCAATATGTTGGTCAAGAAATGCGAGTTGTCGACCATACAGATCCATGACGGTGTCACGACCAATCCAGCTATGACCTTGATTGCCACGAAAATGCGTGGTGACTTCCTTCCCCACCTTGTCAAATGCTTCTTTCATGCGGTGGTAATGCTCTTGTGGCGTACGACGATCCTGACCGCCATGAATCAGCATGACAGCGGCTTTCACATCGCTCGCGAAGTTGGTCGCGGACACTGCTTGGCGCTCTTCGCGCGTGCGCCCCATCGTTAGCCGCATCCATGCAATACCCGATTTACTCCGTGACATATCACCCATACGCTCTATAGCGCCAATGTCGTAAATGCCTGATTGGCCAATAGCACACTGATATAGCTCAGGCTCTTTTGCTGCTCCCATGATTGCCGAATAGGCACCATAGCTACCGCCAGCAATACATATGCGATCGGGGTCTGCAATGCCCTGTTGAATCGCCCAATGCGTTGCGTCCGTCACGTCATCTTGCATTGCGCCACCATACTCTCGGAAACCTTTATTTCTGAAGCGGGTACCGAAACCGCCAGAGCCTCTGAAATTGACTTGCATGACGTGGTAACCGTTGGTCGCAAATATTTGGTTAACACCATCGAATCCGTAGGAATCGCGCGCATCAAGTGGCCCACCGTGCACACGCACGACCATCGGACCTGGTCTTGGCACATCTTTATGCGTCGTTAGATATCCATAAATAGGGGTTTTGTCGCGCGCGTTAAGTCCAAACGGCTCGACCGTAGCAAGTTGGTCTGAAGCAATGCCTATCTCGGTTGCGCGATCCGTGATCGGGTCTAGGGTTCCGCCCTTGGCGTTCAGCAAGACGATTTCTGGCAGTGCGTTTGCGTTGCTTACGTTGGCAAGCACCATTTGATGATCGTGTGAGTAACTAAAAATGGTGATAGTGCTTTCAGGGAACTGTCGACGAATTGATTTGTGATGCAAAGCGAGCGGGTGCTTGTTGTTTAGGTACATCACGCGTGGAAAGTGGTGATTTATGCTCAAGCCCCAGACATTGCCGGTTTGATCTTGGAGCACACCAGTTACATCGTATGTATCGTCCTGAAAAACTTCGGTGTGTTCGCGCGTTTCGCGGTTGTAGATGCCCAGCGCCGCGATTCCGCGAGGGTTGCGTCGATCTATTGTGAAATATTCATTCGGTTTAAATGCCGCTGCTATAGGTCGCCATCCTCTCTGGTCATAGCTATTAACGGATAAAAGATCCCATTCACCGCTTCCTAAGCGTTCGTGCACCATGGTTTGGTTTTCGTCATTGGTGCCAACATGAAATGCAACATCTTGAAGATCTGGCGTGAGAATAAAACCCGGTCCCAAGGCAGGCGCACGCGTGATTTTCGATGTAGCACCGGACTGCAAGTGCATTTTGAAGAGTTCTACGTAACGGCCCGATAGCCGCAATACCAACGCATGGTCCGGCTCCTCCGCCAGCATATTGAGGATTCCTGCCCCACCACCGCTGGCTGTTAAGTCAATCGTCTTTCCCGTCTCTACGACGACTTTCATTAACCCGAAAGTTGGTGCGTATGCGTCTTCATTAGGAATCTTGCGAGAAGGGGATAAGAGCACGTTATCGTCGTCGGCCCAAATGATCGAAGCGATGCGTTGTTTTTCCGGCATGCTGAAGGTGTAGACTCGCTCGCCGTTATCGCGCCGAAGAATCTGCAATTTGTTTACTTGCTCGTCGCCATCCCCATGTAATAAGGACGCGGCAAGATATGTACCGTTCGGTGAGATTTGCACCTGTGCCATATCGAAAGGTTCAAAGAACTTCCACAATGGAATGGATTCCGCGTTTGCGGAAGCCGCAAAAAACAATGTGCAAAGAACTGTCAGTCTGCGCATAACACGCCTCCCAAATCGGGGTCTGAACCTACTTGGGTCAGTTTCTTGACCTGGCGACAGTCGCAGTAATCGTCATGCGTTTAGCCACAGTAGGTCATTAACCTCAATGACCTATAAAAGATACACTCTAGGTATTGTTTTGCAAGAACCTGATCGTGTTGAAGTGAGATTCGGTGGACAGCAGGTTAATTTGGCCAAGCCTTTAGTCAGCCTGCCTTTTGTTTCTATCGCAAATCCTAGTGTGCAGCTAGGTCATTGATTACAAGGTCAGAAGAATGCGAATTCGCTAGCAAGTAAGGTACTTGAAGCCGAGCCGATTGAGCGTACCCAATCCCATCATCGCTATCACAGTAAATGTGAGTTGAACTAACAAACGGCAGTACCACCACGTATTTGCTTATTTAGTGCTTCGCGTTGCATTAATTAGAAGTCAACCCATTGAAAACGCTTGAGATTGATGCGACCGTTGTCAATCGTTACACCTTCGCGTTGTAAATACCAAGCTTGTTTGCTAGCCGCCGCATGCGTTGCTATGCGTCCGTCCGCACGGACGACTCTATACCATGGCAGTTGCTCGGCCTCTGGCGCATGCGCCAACGCTTGCGCGATCAAACGAGCACGCCTCGGCATGCCAGCAAGCTCGGCGATTTGGCCATACGTAGCTACGTTTCCTTCCGGTATAGATGCGACCAGCCAAAAAATCGTTTGCAGTGTGTTATGGTCTAGTCGAACAGCCACTGGTTAGCAATCTCCCTCCTCAAGTGCCAAAAAAATTAGCAGTCTAACGATACAAGTGCTAAAATTACCTTGCCTGTACACCATCGTGCCACAGGTTTTCAACGCAAACTTCAACTGCATTGAGGAATTCATGAATATTCGACCCCTTCACGACCGCGTCGTTGTGACGCGTGATGAGGACGAAACGGTATCTGCGGGTGGGATCGTACTGCCTGATTCGGCAAACGAAAAACCCTCGCAGGGTACTGTGCAAGCGGTTGGCCCAGGAAAGATTCTGGACAGCGGCGAAGTTCGAGCGCTTGACGTCAAAGTTGGCGACAAGGTCATTTTCGGACAGTACGGCGGGAGCACCGTCAAAATCCAAGAAGAAGAGTATCTGATTCTCTCCGAATCAGAAATCTTCGGCGTTATTGAATAGCACCAGACTGAGGGAGAACTTAGCATGAGTGCGAAAGAAGTCAAATTTTCAGACGAAGCGCGTGCACGTTTGATGGATGGTGTGAACATCCTCGCGAATGCCGTTAAAGTCACTCTCGGTCCGAAAGGCCGGAACGTGATTCTCGACAAGTCGTTTGGTGCCCCGACCGTGACCAAAGATGGCGTTTCTGTCGCAAAGGAAATCGAACTGAAAGATAAGTTCGAGAATATGGGTGCACAGATGGTCAAGGAAGTTGCTAGCCAAACATCAGACGAAGCTGGTGACGGGACTACGACAGCAACGGTGCTTGCCCAAGCAATCCTTGTAGAAGGTCTTAAGGCAGTTGCCGCTGGCATGAACCCGATGGATCTCAAACGCGGTATCGATAAGGCCGTCACGGCTGCTGTTAGCGAAATCGAAACGATGTCAATTCCATGCGAAGACTCTACGTCGATTTCTCAAGTTGGTACGGTATCAGCGAATAACGATCCGGCCGTTGGCAGCATCATCGCCGATGCCATGGAAAAGGTTGGCAAGGAAGGCGTCATCACTGTTGAAGAAGGTAGTGGCTTGGAAAACGAGCTGGATGTTGTTGAAGGCATGCAGTTCGATCGCGGTTATCTATCGCCGTACTTCATCAATAACCAAGACTCGATGTCTGCTGATCTTGAAGAACCTTATATTCTCTTGTGCGACAAGAAAATCTCGAATATTCGCGATTTGTTGCCCGTCTTGGAGAATGTTGCCAAATCAAGTAAGCCTTTGATGGTGATTGCTGAAGACATCGAAGGTGAAGCGCTGGCTACACTAGTCGTGAACAACATGCGCGGCATCGTCAAGATTGCGGCTGCAAAAGCTCCTGGCTTTGGAGATCGACGCAAGGCCATGTTGCAGGACATCGCGACGCTGACCGGCGCTACCGTGATTTCCGAGGAAGTTGGTTTGACGTTAGAAGGCGCTTCTCTCGACGATTTGGGAACGGCCAAGCGAGTTTCTAGCAGCAAAGAGAACACGACCATCGTTGATGGCGCTGGCGCAAAAGCAGAAATCGAAGGTCGCATCAAGCAGATCCGCCAAGAGATTGAAGACACCACGAGCGATTACGATCGTGAGAAGCTTCAGGAGCGACTCGCCAAACTCGCTGGTGGCGTTGCCGTGATCAAGGTCGGCGCACCGACTGAGATCGAGATGAAAGAGAAGAAAGCTCGTGTCGAAGATGCGTTGCATTCAACTCGTGCGGCTGTCGAAGAAGGCGTCGTGCCTGGCGGTGGCGTTGCGCTGATTCGTGCGCTTCAAGCGATTGAAAACACGACTGGCGAAAATGAAGACCAAAACACAGGCATCGCTATTGCGCTCAGAGCGATGAGCCACCCATTGCGTCAAATCGCTGAAAATGCTGGTGACGAGCCGGCAGTCGTAGTCGACAAGGTTCGTGGCCTTGCGGGGAACAACGGTTACAACGGTGCTACGAGCGAATATGGCGACATGATTGCACAAGGTATTCCGGATCCGGCCAAGGTGACCCGCACCGCATTGCAGGCCGCGGCATCGGTTGCTGGGCTTATGATCACGACGGAAGCGATGGTCTCAGAAGCTCCAGATGACACACCGCCAGCCATGCCACCAGGTGGCGGCATGCCTGATATGGGCGGCATGATGTAAATCTCTCGAGCCAATTCGCCAATTGGCTCGTGATCGTGAGTCACCTGTGGTGGCCACGAAAATTCTTAGGGGCTCGCCGCTTTGTCGAGCCCTTTTTTTATGTGGTAGGACTCGTTGCTTCTGCTGGTTAGAGTGTTAGGTAAACCTTGACGAGCAAAGCATCTTGCAGTTCTAAAATCCCCGCCAAATCGCGCATGGACGTAGCCGTGGTAAAAGTTGGCGTCACTATCGCTCTCTCAGCAATCCTGTGCATGCACATCGGCGCTCAAGAATCAGTGCCACAAGAAGATGGTTTCATGACTCTTGAGCAACTTCAGGAAGCTTTTTTCTGGGATTTCAATACACCTATCGAAGTAAAAACAGTTGCAGCTGGTTTGCACGTGCTTTTCGGCGTTGGTGGCAATGTTGGCGTATCCATAGGTGAAAGCGGCGTACTGATCGTTGACGATCAATTTCCTGAAATGGTCCCGAAAATCAACGATGCCATCGCCGAACTGGGCGGAGGTGAGGTGGATTTTGCTATCAATACCCATTGGCACTTCGATCATGCGGATGGCAACAAAGCACTAGGCCCCGCGGGAACTTGGATCGTCGCGCACGAACACTCGACAGAAATGATGACGTCCGGTCACGTCGTTAATCTGCTCATGATGAAATATCGTCAAGATGCTTATCCTGAAGATGCACGACCCGTCATCTCGTTTAACGATCGAATGACGTTTCATTTCAATGGGGGCGATATTGAGCTTGTTCATGCTGGTCCTGCTCATACGGCCGGTGATGCTGCCGTTTTCTTCCGTCAGCAGAATGCAGTCCACACAGGCGACGTTTTCAATAATCAGAGTTATCCATTTATTGATGCCGATAGTGGCGGCTCAATCGACGGCATGATCAAGTTTTGCGAGGTTGTGCACGCCATGAGCAATGAAGACACCATCATGATTCCCGGCCATGGCGAGATCACTGACATTGCGCGCTTCGATGCATATATCGAGATGCTTAAGACGGTGCGTAGTCGTGTGCAAGCGCTAAAGGTTGAAGGTAAATCGCTTGAGGAAGTGACTGCGGCCAATCTCACAGCGGATTTTGATGAGAGTTTTGGTGGTGGCTTCCCGTCGAGCGGGTTTATCGATCGCGTCTACACCAGTTTGTCGAACTGATTTTTCACCGACACGCGCCACCTACCGTTCACAAGCCGAGATGTGAGCTAACTTGAATCATCGTGAGGATGTACAGTGAAGATAACTGACATTACGATAACCCCGCTGAAAATCCGCAAATCTCTCCTGCGAATCCAGACGGATGCAGGCGTAGAAGGTTGGAGCGAAGCATTTGGGGCGGTCTCACCGAGTGCGAACCGCACGTCAGTGTTTGAGGCGTATCTTGAGAACACCATCAAACCCGCTCTGATTGGTGAAGATCCGTTGCAAATCGAGCGGATCTGGGAGCTCCTCACTTTCGGTAAGGACGAGCGCTCACATAAAGTTCCGGCGCACATCGTCGGGATCGTCGATGTGGCATTGTGGGACTTGATGGGCAAGGAGACTGGGCTGCCGGTTTATGCCTTAATGGGTGGTGCAGCACGTACGCACTTGCCGATGTATTGGTCGGTCGGGTCAGGCTGGCGCATGCAGCCGAGTGAAATGCTCGAAAAAGTGAAAGAGGGTTGGGACGCCAACTACCGCGCGTTCAAAATTCGGATGGATTGGCGGGGCTGGCGGCAGGACATCGATCCGATTAAAGATTATGAAATGTTCAAGCTCGTACGCGAGTTTTTACCTCAGGATGTATACCTTGGCTTTGACGCTAATAACGGCTATTCGGTTTCTACGGCAATTCAGCAAGGGCGCAAATTTGAAGAGTTAGGCATCAATCACTTTGAAGAGCCCATTCCACACAACGATTTGCCGGGTCTAAAACAAATAGCCGACGCGTTGGATGTGGCTGTTTCAGCTGGTGAACAAGATGCTTATCGATGGTGGTTTGAGCACCTTGTGTTGTTGGGTAATCCTGATATTCTGCAACCTGATATCTTGAGTGCGGGTGGTCCAACAGAGGTCAAGAAGATATTTGACATGGCGACCATTCTTGATAAACCGGTCATGCCGCATAGTCCGCAAGCAGGTATCAATAGCATGGCTTCTATGCACGTATACGCGACCGTCCAAAATGCGACGCGACCTCATGAATTCTCGACAGAATTTTCTGGCCCCTTGGACGACGTCGCAGCGATTTACGGTGAGCATGTAGTGCCATTAAATGGCGCTATTAACTTAACCGATCGTCCTGGACTTGGCATAGACCTCGATGAGGGGAAGGTTGAGGAATTTAGGCTGAAGTGACCGCTGGCGTTTGCGACGGCGACCGACCAAAGCTGCTCAGCCAGTTGCCGAGGTCATCCAAGAGCCTATAGAGGCACGGCAAGACAAGCAGTGAACCAACGGTGGATGTCACGATCCCGCCAATGATGGTTAGCGCCATCGGTTGTCGCAGAACTGCACCTTCGCCGCCGCCAAAAAGCAATGGTGTTAATGCCAACGCGGTCGTTAACGTCGTCATCGTTATCGGACGTAGACGAATTCCAGCCGCACGATATAACGCTTCGTCGCGTTTCATCCCACCTGCCATAAGCTGTCTTGCCGTCGTGAGCAAAAGCACTGCGTCGTTAACTGCTACGCCAGCTAAAACAATCAAGCCGAGCATGTTCATGACGCCGATTGGTTGATCCAACGGTATGACAGCAATCGCGACACCTACTAGCGCGAGAGGTATCGCCGTAAGGACGGTGATCGGTTGCAATAGCGATTCAAACGTGCCCGCGAGCACCATAAACACTAAAGCGATCGCGAGGATGCCGGCTAATTGCAATTCGCCAAAGGTCTTGGCCCGTTCTATTTCCTCACCACGGATCTTGACTTGCACACCACCTGGCAGCACAAGTTCATCTAGTTCAGTCTGCACTTCCGCCAATGCTTGAGGTAGATCAAAGCCTTCGGCCAGCTGCGCGGTGACCTGTGCTGTGCGGCGTTGGTCCCGGCGAAATATCTCGCGAGCACCTTCAATTTCAGTGAATTTCGCCACTTCGCTCATCGATATTTGACGTCCATTGCCGAGGGACATGACGACTGATTCCAATTCCTCGCGATAGGGAGTTTCGCCACGCACGACAATGGGATACTCTTCATCACCTATGGCTATCTGCGTGACGGTTCTACCGTCCAAGCTCGACTGCAGGGCGTTGGATATATTGGCTAAGTTGACCCCTGCGGCATCGGCAAGACTTCGGTCTAACTCCACATGAAGTTCTGGTGGACCACCTTCGAATGAACTGCGCACATTCCAAAGAGGGGCAAGTTTTTCGAGTCGGTCGCGGACAACGGTTGTAGCTAAGCGAATATCTTCGAGCGCCGTACCAGAAATTTCTACGAGCACAGGAACTCCGGAGCTGCCCAACGCATCACTAAGCGCACTGCGGTTGATCTCCCAATCTAATGTCGTGTCATCGAATTCCACTGCTTCAGAAAGAGCTAAAGCGACATCGCGACCAGTAGGTCCAGAGTCGTATACACGCACGATGACACGTGCGGTGTGTTCATCTGACATTTCTTGCCGAATCACGCGATCATCGTCAGGAATGCGACCTACTTCGGATAAGGTTGCCGCAACTTGGTGACTCGTGGCATCGCGTATGACTGCTTCAAGGCCTTCGACCATTCTTGACGTCGATTCGACGCGTTGCCCGGCTGGACCTACAACTCGCACTGAAAACTGCTTGGGGTCCGATGGCGGAAGCAATTCGGTGCCTAATTGCACCAAGCCATAGATAGCGCCACCAACAAACAATGTCGCAATCACGATAACGATGAATGCGTGGTTGAGCAATCGCGCAACGAAGGCTTCTAAACCTCGTCGAACAGCTCCTTTGGCTGTTTCGTCGGCATCTGGCAGGGAAGTGATGCGTGGCAAGAACCACTGACCAAGTGCGGGTATCAAGAAAACCGCGACAAATAAAGATGCGATGAGCGAAACCACCACGGTGAACGCGATCCCGTCAATAAGTCGCACCGCGAGACCTTGCACGAAGAACACGGGTAAAAACACCACGCACGTTGTTAAGGTGCTTGCCGTAATGGCGCCAGCCACTTGACCGGTACCTACTTGGGCCGCCAATTTGGGATCGTCGCCTGCTTGCAACCGACGAAACATCGACTCTACCACAACGATCGCGTTGTCGACCAGCATGCCAGCGCCGAGTGCGAGACCGCCCAACGTGATGATGTTCAGGCTATAGTCGCCCAGATGCATGAAGAACAGTGCGGTGCATATTGAGACGGGCACTGCGGTGGCGACAATAAGCGTCGCGCCGGCCGAGCGCAAAAAAATGACGAGAACGACAACTGCGAGCAGAATGCCGACAATGGCGGCAATTTGAAGGTCGTCCAGCGCGTCTACGACCAATTTGGCGTTGTCACTGACCTCATAAATCTCTACGTTTGGCAGATCGTCGGCGACGTTATCGATTGCATCACGAATCGTGCGTGCTACCTCGACAGTATTTGCGCCTGCTTCTTTGTAGATGGATATGCCGACACCTTCGCGCCCATTGACAAGCACAAGGTGATCGATTTCCTGCGGTTCTTCTGTAACCGTTGCGATATCTTGAATGCGAATGGCGCGTCGAGCGCCACCGGGTGTGGGAATGTAGCGCAGTACCACGTTCGCCACATCGACCGGAGTTTCGTAACGAGCGCGCCCTCTGAGCTGATAAACCCGGTTGTTTTCTTCAACTGTGCCTGCGGCAATGTCGATGTTTTGCGAGTTGATCGAATCCGCTAACGTGCTGAGCGTGATACCGTAGGCATCCATTCGATAGCGATCCACCGATACGCGGATTTCCTTTGTCCGCCCGCCCAACACGTGCACGTCTGCAATGCCTTCAAGCTGCTCAAGATTAGTGCCTAGTTGACGCCTAGCGATTTGGCGCAGCTCGAGCAGTGATTGATTGTCATTTGTCGACAGTAAACCCATTTCTAAGATGGGATCTTGTCGCGGATCGAAGCGCCTCACTAGCACTTCGTCGACCGCTGGGTCGCCTTCGATGCTGCCAACGGCTTTTTGCACGTCGATCAAACCGATATCGACGTCGGCATTCCAATCAAATAGCACCGTGGCAACGAGACGACCAGTTCTGGCAACTTGCTCTATTTCGCGAATGCCGCGAACCGTGAAGAGTTGCCGCTCCAAGCGTTCACCAAACAAGCGCTCAATTTCTAATGGTGGTCGATCGCCGGCCCGAACCGAGACGACAATGGTGGGACTTTGTAGATCTGGGAGCAGATCAATCGGCCGCTGTTCCCATGACAAATAGCCGATGATTGCAATCGCGAGGGCGATTACGCAGATTGAGACAGGGCGTCGAGTGGCGAGCCCGGCCAGTGTTTCGAAAAAACTCACTTACGAGCCGATGATGCGGATTCGCGTACCGTCGGTAAGAGTTTCAAGGCCACGTGTTACGACCCGATCACCCGCTTTCACGCCATCGATGATTTCGTACTTGTCCTCATCGCTGAGTCCTGTTCGAACGTCGCGGCGATTGACCCTTTGGCCATTAACGAGGAATACAACGTTGGAATCACCACGTCGAGTTACTGCGAAACGTGGCACCACGGGTACATCCGCACGTTGCGCGGCAATGATGTTCACTTCGACGAACATACCAGGTCGAAAGTTCCCGTTTGCATTGTCGACAGCAACCTCAATTCGAAAGGTATGCGTTTGCGGATCAAGTTTTGGCGCGACGCGAAGCACCGACCCTTCATTAGGTTGCTCGAATGCGAAATGTCGAACGCGCACTGGCATGCCGACTGCAACCTGCGCCAATTCAGGACCTACCAAATCGACATCGGCAATCAGGTTGTCCAGTGGCGCTATTTCCGCCACTTTGAACCCTGGTGCAACCAATTGCCCATCGGCGATCGGCAACTTGTCGTTATTGCGGGCCAATTCGAGTATCGCGCCTGCGATAGGGGTTGTCAACTTGCTCTTTGACGCATTTAGTTTGCTGCGTTCATATTCAAGCAATGCGGTTTCGTGTTGAACTTCCTGTGAGCGCATTTCCGTTTCGGCGATCAATCCTTGCTCGAACAAATTGCGCCGCCGATCAAGTTCCGACTTGACATTTTCGAGACTTAGGCGTTTGGATTCGATGCCGGCGTGAAGTCGCGCATCTTCACCCGTGATTTCTGCAATCGTTTGACCAGGCGTTACGAGCTCGCCTTCGACGAGACGATCGCCCCCAGCATTGCGGCTCACGTAGAGATGCCCGGGCACTTCGTTATTCAGGGTTGCGAGGGATTGAGGTCGCAAGGTACCTGTTGCCGTAATAATCCGTTCGACGTTGTCAGTGATCACCTGCTCAACTTCTACAGGTATGCGGAATTCAACCTCTACGTCAGGTGGATTTCCACCGCAGCCACTCAGTGCCATAACTACGCCTACTAACGTGAGGCCTAGAGCAATTCGTCGCATTGAGTTTCCTTTAGTGTTCCGTCTCGTTGGTCTTAACTTGCAGGTTTCCAGCGCACGGCATCCGCCACCACTGTACCTCGCGCCACGTCAGTTGAAATGCTCACTTTGACGAGTGGATTGCGAATGTCAAATTCGCCTAGCAGATTCCAACCTTCATTCACAGATTCGCCATCAAAATCGACATCATGACGCGTATCGCCATCGGTCACCCAGATGTTGAAATCGCTCCATTTCTCGCGCCGCCGACCACGGTTAATGTTCACATTCGCACCCGTCGCGAAACTTAGAGAAACGTTGCTTTGGACGAAATTAGGATTAGGTAGGTGATACTCAAGCTGCCAAGCGCCGGTGTCAGGTAGAGTTACCTCAAAATGAGCGTTTGAAGCCGTGGCGTTGTTAAATGCGCGTGCAAGTGTACGACGATATTTACCATACGCTTGGTCCAGTTGTTGCCGCATCCATGCCTGAGTAGCGATCGCCATGTTCGGCGACGATCCAAAGGACGTGAGTCCTTGGTCTTTGGGGGGCTCGCCCAATGCAAGTGTGGCGAAGAATAAAAACCAAGGAAGACCGGATTCGGTCACCGGTGCTACGGAAAAACCCGTGTCGAGATCATCGATGATGACGACGTCATCTTCTTCAAGTTGCCAATTCACCGTTTGCTCAAAAACTTTTGGTTCCCGATTTGCGTCTTCATAAGTGCGCCGGCGCGGCACATCCAGCGAAAAGGTTGTACGGTTGTAGCTCAAATAAGGCTTTACACGCATGATTTGCATTGGGTTTTCTGAGGTAAGCGAGATTTCTTTCGCGCTATTACCCGCTAGTTTGATAGGCGCCGTAGTGTCTAAGCCTTCGCCTGGTGCTTCCTCCGATTCCCGATTGGCTGAGTATTCCACCGCAATCAAGCCCGGCACGGATTCTGCGTTTTCAATGCGGAAATGGCTCTCATACAGGGGGACCCCATATTCCTGGTCTGGTAGCCGCACAGTTTCTACAGTGCTAGCGCGAAAACCCGCAAGCTCAACTTCGTTAAGCCAGTCACCAAATATCCCATTCAGGTCGACGTCGTGTTCGGCCGCGATGGCAACGAAATCATCGTATGTATACGTGGCACCCCGATAGCGGCTGCGAAGGTCTGACAACATGGCCGCGAGAATCTCGTCGCCAACCCAGTCGCGCAGCAGGTCACCTTTCGCTCGTCCCCACAGATGCAACGCATGAAGATTGGCTCGTGCTTGCTCCGTGTCCGCATAGTCAACCTGACTGAGCGGTTTGGTAAGAAGCGCATCCCAAATATCGGGTTGATCGATATACCAGTCGTAGAACATCGCGCTCATGGTTTGACCATCAGGATTTTGGGCAACCGTCATCGCGGCGATCGCACCACGGCTTTGCGCCGCAGTATTCAACAGAACGTGTACGGAATAAAAACCCTCCAGTTCTGTCGTGATCCGTTGCGTAAGGTAATTCACCAGGTAACTCAATGGGATTGCGCCAGGACCCGTAGCGTCTGTTTGGTATTGCATCAAATTGCTGGCAGCCGCAAGAAACAGATTGCCGCCGGTGACATCATTTTTAAAGTAATTCGTGACATACGCCAGCGAGCGTTCGGCTCGCTCTTCGTCTGAGAGTTCGAGATTCTCCTCTAGCTGCAGGAGTGCAGCTTCAAACTCAGCTTGTAAGAAAGAACCTTCCCTCATGACGAACACACCTGGGAACGACTGTGCAGAATCCATGCGCCAACCGCCGCCGTAGGTTCTTAGGTTTATTGGCGATTCAACGATGGTGAATGCTTCGTAAGGGTAGTGGAGCCCGACTTTGCTCGCAGCAATAATCATTTCAGCTGCATATTTCCTGACGTCATCAAGAATCGGTGCAAATGCGTCAATATTGCGTGTATTGCCTGGGGTCACTAATAGTTCGAATTCGATACCTTCGATTTCAGTGGTCCGACGATCAAATTCAGCAGCAAACAGAGCTACCTCCGAAATAGGATTGAGCGGTCGAAATGAGACGATACGGCTATCGTCCTGAGAATCGATGACGCTCTTACCAGGACCAGCCACATGCCAATCCTCTGGTATTTCGACAGTAAGATCCAATGAATAAAAATCTTGAGTTCGCGTATGTTTGAGTGCTCGACCAACGTGGCCACCTGGTAGTGGGTACCACGCCATATCGGGCATCAGTGTCACATAGTGGCGTGAATTCACGTTTGGCTCGAATCCTTGGTATAAAAGACCAAGCGCTTCGAGAACTTCAGAAGATAGCAGTTCTATCGCTGAGTCCAAATATGCGAATCTAGCGTCCAGCTCGCCTTTTGCGGTAAGTTGTAGATTGAGAGTGTCAGCAGCAGCAAAAAATGTCGGCACCTTAACTTTCAACAACCCCTGCGAAAACGTAAAAGATGCTTCTTCATCATTCAGCATAAGCGACTCAATGTCATACGCTGGATTCAAGGAAAACACAATTTCCTCGTTGACATCAAAAGCATGCATGGTTTCGCCAACAATGCCGACGTCGATTCTCAGATCACCGCCGGGATCAATGTGCACATGGCCTTGCATGTTGTTGACATCAAAGCCTTGCCAGTCGGCAAACGGCTCATGTGCGGCTGCATAGTCCATATGCACGAAGTGGTCACCTCGATACTGCATATTGACTAGCTGGAAAGAGCCAGCACCGACAACAAGCAGTACGCAGCCAGCGATGGCTAGTTTTTGTGTATGCCTTGAATCGAGACGTGGGTAAAGCCACGCGGTTATGCAGAGAAACGCCACCGCCCAGGCGAGCATGCCTATGCGATGGCACAGAATGGTCAGATTAGTGAACGTCGGCGCAACTTCTGACGGCAGGAATACACTAATCGAATACGGGTTAATGACGTTTAGTACAAACATAGGTACGTTGCTTTGACCCCAACTCATTAGGCCGATAAGTCCGAACATAATCGCAACGGCGATGACTCTTAAGCGCACTAAGATCGTTACGACCATCGTCAACGCAACCCAGAATAGGATGTTCGGCACGCCGTCAATAAGGATGGTTGCCAATGT
Organism: Gammaproteobacteria bacterium; assembly: GCA_009841635.1. Taxonomy (GTDB): domain Bacteria; phylum Pseudomonadota; class Gammaproteobacteria; order Pseudomonadales; family Azotimanducaceae; genus Bin55. Next base: position 6,502 of record VXLJ01000012.1, on the reverse strand, counting down.
AATGTAAAGTTCCGGTGGACCGAAACTGGACGTTGGTACGGTAAGTTGAACGATGACGCCACCAACGTAATAAGCCGCTATAAAAAAGACGAATGGGATAAACATCAAGGTTGTGTTGCCGACGGCACGACCAGCGACGAGCTCAAAGTTGGTTAACGGCTGTGTGCCTGTCACCTCGTCAAGGCGCTCGCGCTTATCCCTTGCTCGTACATCGAAAGCAAAGAAGACCACCCACATCGTCAGAAAAGCGAACAATGTGGTGTAAAGCGAGAACGGCAGCATGAGTGGCGAATTGACCAGCGTGCTCGAGCTTACCGCCGACGTGTTCACGAACGCAAAACTAGCGTTGAAGATGACGCCCGCTGCCATGATGAAAGTGAACGCGAGAAAAATCCAAAGCCGCGCTAAACGCCGATTAAGACGCATTTCGGCAGCTGCAACCGCCCACACCAAGCGCCAGTTCATGACGTGCTCCTCTTCGCGCCGCGTTTGCGTCTTTTCTTCTTGGTATCGGCTTCTTCCGCCTCTAAATCCGCTTCCTGATCAGCTCGAACGGCGGCGAATTTGCCAATTGAGCCCATGAAAGCGAGATACGCTTCTTCAAGGGTAGCTGAGTTCACTGGCATAGCGCCGGTTGGTGCGTCATTGTTGCGATCAATAACCAAACGCAACTTGACTTGATTTGCCACTGATTCGCGTGAAACGATTTCGTAGGTCTCTTCGATTTGCATTGCAGTCTCAAGATCAACTTGCACTTCGAACACACGGCCTTGCGCTTGATTAATAAACGCATCAGGTGAATCCTGAAAAGCAATCTTGCCGTCATCAAGCAAGGCAATTTCTTTACAGCCACTGCCTAAGTCGCTGACGATGTGCGTTGAACAGAGAATGGTTCTGGTCTGTCCCAATTCGGCCATCAAATGGCGAAAACGAATACGTTCTTCAGGGTCTAAACCTACAGTTGGTTCGTCTACAACGATGATGCTCGGCTCGTGAACCAATGCTTGCGCTACGCCGAGGCGCCGCACCATGCCGCCGGACAGTTTTTTGACGCGCCGGTCCGCAACATCTGTCAGGCCTACTTCTTCAAGCACTTGGACGACTCTTGCCTTGCGACGCTTTTTGTCAGTTACACCGGACAAACGTGCAAGCGTGTCCAGCACTTCCTCGGTGCGAAATAACCGCCAGGCACTGAATGACTGGGGTAAATAGCCGATGTGACCGCGTATTTCTATACAGTCACGAATCGTGTCTAGACCATTAACTGTGACGGTGCCTTTGGTGGGTTTGAGCAACGTACAGATGATGCGCATAAGCGTGCTCTTGCCAGCACCGTTCGTACCGAGCAAACCATAAAAACCGGTCTCAAGGTGAAGATTGATGTTGTCTAAAACGCGAGTTTCGGTTTTATCGTAAATATGGGTTACTTGGTCAACATTGATAGAACTACGTTGATGTTCCGACAATGCAAAGCGTGTAAGAGGTACCGTGTCAGACACAAGAAGTCGTCGTCGTTTTGGGACTAAAAAAGAAGTGCGACGATGTCGTAAGCAAAGTAGACATCGAGCGCAAAAGAAGGTTCAGCATTATAAATTTCGCCAGTCCGATTTAGTTGTCAAGAGCACCAGATGTAGACGCAAAGCGGTTCAGTTTAGTGGCCAGATAGGCAGTTTTCGTTTGCCCGGCGCAGCAGTCTCGCAAATTGGTTCTTACATCGGTTTCTATGTTGTTGCAGAAACTGTGCCGATGGTTTCTTACGAATTAAGATATTGATTTAATTAGATTATTCCTTGCTCCTATATCGTGTCAAACCGATCTTCTCGCTCAATTCACCAAGTATTGCGAATTTCCGCCATGTAGCTCATCGGATCCACGTGAGGTTCTCATTTAACCTCGTCGTACAGGTGCCAGCGGATCGCATCGGCGACGATAGTGCCGTTCCGCGACGCAGTGTTGGTTGTGACGGTGACTCGAACTTTGCCAGGCATCAAGTTGAATGACCCGAGCGAATTCCAGCCAGCGCGCATACTTGCACCGTCAAACGGCAAAACATAGTTGGTATCTGCGTATGAAACGAAGATTTCATAATCAGGCCACTGTTGCTGTTCTAAAAAATGAAACCGATACCGGTTCGGGTCTGCGACCATGTCCACATTGGGCAAGTGATAATTGAGTTCCCAAGCACCCATTTGCGGAATTTGTGCGTCGAAATGGATGCTCTGGTTGGTTGAGCTAGCTTCTGCTCGAACGAGCGTCTTCCGATATTTGCCATAGGCACTGTCAACTTGCTGCCGAGACCACTGGGTTAGGCTAATCGGTCCCATGCCACCGAATGCATGTAACCCTTGATCGAACCCCCCTAACTCCTCGGTGATACGGGTGAAGGCGATCATTTCGATATTGAGAAAAGGTTCTTGAGCTGAGCTATTCGGGTCTACGGTGAAGCCTTGATCTAGATCATCAACGACGATAACGTTTGGTATTTGCTTCGGCTGCGGTAGGACCTTTGTGAACGGCTTTGGCCCGCGAGAGGAACGATTAGGCGTTTGAGAGTCGTGGATGGGGATATCGAAAGCCATCCGATTTTTGCTGAAGAACGGCACTAATCGAAGCTTCTCAATACGCTGTTCAGTCTGGACAGCAACTTCGATCGTTGTTAATGCCGCGAGCCTGATAGGCTTGGTTTTTAGGTACGTGACCTGACGTTGCTCGGCTTGGTGTTGCGTTGCATACTCGACCACGAATCGACCGAGCTGTGGTTCATCGTTTTGCACCAAGAAGCTAGTCTCATACATTGGGCTGCCATCATCTGCATCGGCGATGCGTTGAACGCTTGCATCATGTGCAATGAAGCCAGCTGGCTTGAGCTGTAGGATCAAATCGCCATATTCGTCACGTAGGGGTATACCCAATTCCTCTGCCGCTGCAAATAGCTGCGCAACCGTGAAACTGGTGCCTCTATATCGAGAAACTACATGCATAAGCAGTGACCCAATAGACTCTTGACCATAGGAAGCGAGTATTAGCTCGCCGAGGTTTAGACCGTAAAGCTGTGCTGCGTGAAGTCTTTCCTTCGCCTCAGAGCAAGAAGCTGCGCTTGCAGGGGTGAAGAGACACTCCCATACGTTGGGTCGATTTATGTAGCTCTCGAAGAACACAACGCCCAGGTTGCTGTGCTGAGTGTTTTCCCTAGCTAAATCTTGCTGCGCCCACAACGAAGTCATAAACGCAGTCGTCTCTTTCAGGACGTACGCACTATGAAAAGGGTTTGATTCGTTAATGAGTTGATTTACCACGTAATTCAGCGCAAGACTCAATCGCTCTGCCGTGGCCCCAGTTGGCTGGGTCTGATACTCGAAGAGATTGCGCGTAAACGCGGCATGTATATCGCCACCCAAAATATCGTTCTGAAAGTAAGTTCTCACGAGTGCGAATTGCCGCTCTCGTTTGTCTCGATCTGACCATTCCTCGTTCTGTTCGATTGCCACAAAAGCTGTTCGAAAGTCGGCTTCTAATAACGTGCCTTCGCGGAGTAGAAAAATGCCGGGCAGCGATTGTGTTGGGGGCATCTGCCATCCCCCACCATACGTTCGGAGATAAGTTGGTGTTTCGACGACCGTATAAGTATTGAATGGGTACTCCAGGCCGAAATTGCGAGCTGTCTCAATCCTGAACGCGATATCTTCTGCCAGCATTTCAACGATGGGCGTGAAAACCTCTAAATGGTCGGCATGGGTTTGAGAAACGAGCAACTCCCATTCGATACCAGAGCTAGTCATTACGTGCCGAACAAAATCTGAAGCGAACAACCCAACTTGATGAATTTGAGCTTGTGGCATAAACCTGACTATACGCTCGTTTGCCGTGTTTCGCATGACGGCTGCGCCAGGCCCTGCGACATGCCAATGTGGCGGCAATTGCACTTCTATGTCTAATCGAAAGAAATCTCGCGGCCTTTCGCTCAATGAGTCTAAATTGACATATGGGCCGGGTGTCGGATACCAGGCAATGGCGGGGGTTAGAGCGACGTAGTTACTGTGATTGATTGCAGCATGATCCCCTAGAAACAAGAGCATGTAAGCGTCTACGGCACGCAAGCTGCGACGTTCTAGCTCCGAATCTAAATAAGCGAAGTTTGTATCGGGGCTACCGTTCGCTTCTACGTGTAGAACTATTGTTTCACCAGTGCCAAACGCTTGGTTCGGATAGACCGATAACAAACCGTTTTCGAATGAGAACTTTGCGTTTGAGTGATTTAGTTTGAGTGTTTCTATTCGATAGCTTGGGTTTAGAGAAAAATGAAGAGGTCCATCACGAGCGAGTGCTTGGGTAGCCAGGAGGGTTGCTGTCAAATCAACAGCAATCGATGCACCTGGTCTGATGTGCACGTTGCCGTCTAAGGACTGTAGATCTAAAGGTGCACTTGCTAGCACGCTTTCATGTGCCGTACGATATGTCTCAGTTTTATTTGCGCTGGCCTCCTGCCGTAGATGGCCGAACGTAAATCCTGCTATGGCTAACGTAACGAGCAAGCACCCGACGATCCCAGAATAAATGGCGTTGTGCGTCTCACGCCGTGGATACAACGACGCAGACCAGCACAATAACGCGAACGCGAATACCACGATGACCACACGATGCCAGACAATCGCAGCAGTGGAGTAGACCTGTGCGATGGCTGACGGCACATGCGTGCTCACGAAGTAGGTGCCTAGTGTGTCTAGCCAGTACATGGGAGCGTTGTTTTGTGCCCAAAGCACCGTGAAAATTAGGGCGAGTGAGACGCCAGCCGTGACAGCGCGATTGCGTATTACGATGGTTGTAAACACCACTATGGCGGACCAAAATAGCAAATAGGGCATGGCGTCCAAGCTCAGTACTGCCAGCGTGCTGAAAAGTTCGGCAGCACGAAACATGAACCGCGGCGCAAACAGCTCGACGGCGTAGCCGGCAACCGTATACACCCCAATAAACGCGATGATCGGGATGAAGAGCAATAAACACATGCCGCCGGTACGACCTGTGACCAGCTGCAAATTGGTGATTGGGAGCGTCCCTATGACTTGATCAAGCCGAGCGCGGCGATCGCGTGAGATGATTTCGACGGCTAGGAACACCAAGCCGAAGGTTAAGACGACCTGAAAATCTGGGAATACCAATCTTGGTATCAGGTATGGCGAGAATAAAAAAGCTGTTGGGCTGACTGTAGAGATTTCAGCATAGATTGAAAACTGCTCAATTGCGTTCGCGACGCCAACGAACGCAGCAAACGTGATGAACAGCCACGTGCGGACAAGGCGCACATTGATGCGGATCTCTGCAAGCGCAACGGACCAAACGATGGTCAAGGCGTGCAGAAACTTTGTAGACACTTTAGAGACGCCTAATTGCTAGCTGTTTACCAACGTTCTGCAATAAGCATGCCGCACGTACGATCGATTTAACTAATTGATTTGTAAAGATAAATTACTGAGAACAATGGTGCGAGGTGAGTCGTGTTAGTGAATCACGCCATAAAACGAGAATTTCGCTTAACTCTACTTGAATACTCTCATCGCAACCATCATGTGTGCGAATCAGCATTTTGAGAGTGGTACTAGTAGACGGACGCTTGATTTTGTCGCTGTTCTCGTACGCGCTGTGTTAGTTCTTCGTCCGTCGTAATAGCAAATAGACCTGCAGGCCCAGCGATTCGGTGCACCATCAATTTCTCGATTTCTTTGCGAACTCGCTCAGACACTTGATGGTACGCGTCACTGGTAATAAAACTCTTGATGGTGTGGCTCGTATCCATGAACGGCACGATGAAACCCGGCACAATTGCTTGAATCATTGCGCCGCGCCGCTGGTCCGTCATGTTCATGCCTGCACGATGCCACGTGCGAGCATCATAGAGGACGATCGAACCTGCAGGGGCTTCAATTAAGTCTGATTCTTCGCCGCCATACGGCAGACCATATTTCGCGCGGAATCCCCTTCGATACGTGTGATTTGAAATGCCCCATTCTTCAGGTGGCGCTTCGTTGGAAGCATGAGTCCCTAATTTGAAAAGCGTCGCCCCATTTTCCCGGGTGAAATCTGACACACACACGTTGCGTTGCATGCCTAACACTAAATCGCCGCTCGGAACAGGAATACGGTCCCCTGTACCCCAGAGATAAGGGAAATCGGTGTGCCAGCCCTGAACTTCACGCTGACCATCATCGCGGGTTAGTGCTGAAACGCCTGGCGAGTGACCTAAACGGATGTCGTCGGTTTTCATGTACTCACGTGTAAGCCATAACGAGATAGGTTCAGCGGACACTTGTGCAACCGATGGGTCTTGAGCTAAGGGTGTCTTTCGCTCAGGTGTTCGGTCTTCGTACGCATCGACGCAACCAACGCGTTGCAACCCGTCGACTATGTCGTCTGACAAGATGCATGTCAGTGAAACCCACCCTTCTTGCTGAAGCGTTTTAAGGTACTGCGACGGCATCTCTTCTGGGCCGTGTGCAATCGTGAA
>VXLJ01000047.1 GCA_009841635.1 Gammaproteobacteria bacterium | reverse complement strand
AACCGACATCCATCAAGAATATATAAACTCAGAACTGTGTTGCGGGGAATTGCTGGTCATATATGCAATTTTCGCACGATAGTAGCGAAATGTGGTTGTCTAATGGTCGTTATGCAGCCTGATACACCCTTGAAAACCAAACGCCAGGCGGATGGATAGTTGAAATTCACTGCCAACTCTACGTTCATGGCGCGAGGTATATGCCGATTCAACACTAATGCGCTGAACCACTGCAGGCATTGGTTGCTCCTGGTCCTATTGGTTATTGCTAGCGGCGCGAAAGCGGATGAACAAATGTTGCCGGTACTCGGTGATGGTAGTTCGTCGATTCTTGCAACGCATGAAGAAGAAGCGTTAGGAAAACTGATCCTTCAGCAAATTCGAAGCGTTGTCTCCCTAGAAAACGATCCGCTTATCAAATATTTCGTCCGTAAATACTGCTATTTAGTCGCGGAGCATTCCGATTTATCTATTGTCAAGCTGCGACCAATCGTGATCAAATCAGACAAGTTCAATGCGTTCGCCGCGCCTGGTGGCGTCATCGGGATTAATCTAGGTTTATTTACGATGGCGCGAGATATTCACGAGTTCGCATCTGTGATTGCTCACGAACTAGCTCACCTGAGCCAACGCCATTACGCGCGACGCCTAGAAAAGCAGAAACTAGCCAATTTCCGCAGCATTGTCGGTTACTTAGCGTCCGTCGCAATCATTGCGGCTGGAGCGACGGACCCTGGCCTCGCCGCCATGCTAGGTACTAATGCACTAGCCGACGCCGCAAGTCTCGGATTTTCCCGGGCTCAAGAACGAGAAGCGGATCGAGTCGGTCTGAACACACTCTCAAGAGCTGGGTTCGACCCGCACGGCGCAGCGCGCATGTTTGAGCAAATGCAACAATCCGCTCGCTTTCGCAGGGAAATCCCTGAATACGTTAGCACCCACCCAATCACGCAAAACCGCATTTCGGACATGCGCGCTGAAGCAGCTAAAAAACCGCGAGGCATTTATCCTGACTCCATCGATTACCAGTTCATTCGCCAACGCGTGGAAAGTCGCTTCATTGCCAACGCCAAAGAAGCTGCTAACGACGCAGAAGCGCAAAACAAACCCTATCTGCAAGCGATCGCGCTTTCGATGAGTGGGCAACATGAACTCGCCGTCGAAGCGATGCAATCAATTTACGAACGCTTGCCCGATTCCGTCATCTTAATCGGCAGCTACGCAGAGGTGTTGGTTGAAGCCGGGCGCCACACCAAGGCTATCGAATTGCTCGAATCGAAACTACAGCTTTATCCCAATAATCAACCGCTATCGATCTTTCTCGCTTATGCACTGATGCGCGCAGACCGCCATGAAGATGCCGTCAGTCTGCTCTGGGCCGTTGCAAAGCGCAGTCCGGATGACCAAGATGTTTGGTATCAGCTAGCGGAAACTGCAGGTCTTGCGAAAAACGTCGTCGACGTCCATCGCGCTCGTGCTGAGTTTTTTGTGTTGCGAGGCAATTACAAAGGTGCAATCACCCAGTTACGCCTTGCCCGCGAGCAGGTGAGCGACGAGAAACGTCTTGCGCAGAGTCTAGACCAACGCTTGCAGGACGTTCGCAGCGAAGCAGAACGCGCCGAGGAAAGCTAGAACTTCGACGACCTGCATCAGCAGGAAGCCGCTCCCTTAGGAACCAACCACACCGCCGTCCTTACGAGAAATCGCAATCGTTGCGTCTCGCGGTACGACCGGTTCTTCGTCCAAGCGCGGAAAATCAGACGCTGAGAGATCACCATTACCAGGGTGTTGAACATTGACGAATAGTGTCGATCGATCCGCGTTTGGCGTAATGCCGGTGATTTCGCAACCAGGTACGCCACTTAACAAGCGTTTTACAGTCCCTGTCATGGTATTAGCTACAACTAGCTGGTTGTTCATGCCATTTTGTTGATTGCCATCCGTCCCGATGAACAAGCGCCCATCTGGGTCAATCCAAATACTGTCAGGATCACTGAATGATCCGGCCGTGCCGTGGGTATCACTAGCTAGCTTGAAGATATCCCATTCGAACCGAATACCGAGGTGATTGTCCGAGTCGCGCCAACGGATGATGTGTCCATCTGGGTTTGGCGCTTGTGGATTTGGCGCGTTGGCTGTAACCCGACCAGCATTGTTCGTCAATGCACAGTAGACGTAACCATCTTGACCTGCTGCGACCCATTCAGGGCGATCCATAGGTGTTGCGTCTACTTGATCTGCAGCCATACGTGTATTGACCGCAATCTCCGCCGCGCGACCAACACGACGCCGAATGATTGGATTGCCATCATGAAGACGAATCCAACGTCCAGTGAAATCGTCATCAAAATGGGCAACGAAGAGTCTTCCGTGGTCTAGCGGCGAATCGCCACGCTCGAGCATGACCTCGTAGTCTTCGTCACTGATGAATTTATAGATGAACTCATCCGCTTCATCATCGCCCATATAGGCAACAATACGGTTATCCCTACCGATCACGATTTCACATGATTCGTGTTTGAAACGACCCAGTGCGGTGCGTTTTACGGGTGTTTTTGAAGCGTCGTAGGGGTCGATTTCAACCACCCAACCAAAACGGTTTTCTTCGCCGCGCGAACCTTCGTTGCTTAAATCAAATCGCTTGTCAAAGAGGTACCATGAATAGATGCTGCCTAAATCCGGGTTCAAGCCAACCCGCCCTCGTTGCAATTGCCCGGTGCGAGGCAATCCTCCCGACGCACCAAAGTAAAGATGAAAGTTCTCCTCACAGGTCAGATAGGTTCCCCAAGGCGTCTTCCCACAACCACAGTTGTTGAGCGTTCCTAAGGGCACCGCGCCATCCGGGCGATCAAGCAATTCTGAATCCGCAGCCGGACCACTAAACCGCACGGGACTGTTTACATGAATTCGGCGCGTATTGCATCCGCCGACAAAACGCCAGCCGTTTTCAGTTCGTTCGATATCCAATACCGAAACGCCATGCGCGTGTTGCGAGGTTCTCACGTCAGCCAAGCTTTCAGGATCTTCCTTACCGATTACAACCTCATTGCTACCGAATTCGTGATTGAGACAAAGCACGCCGCGTTCAACTACTTTGTCTTCCTTTGGCGTCTCACTACTAGCAACCATTCCGTTGTCAGTGTCGGTATCAGTTTGCACTTTCGGCGGCGGGAAAAACCACATGCCATCGTGCCCCACACCTATTTGCTCGGCTTGCTGTGCGTCGGTTGGTGGCCACACAAAGTCCCCAACCTCAGCATTCAAGGGTGTACCCCATGGATATAAGATGTTGGCTTCGTACTCTGGTGCGATAGCAATCCAGTCTCCGGCAGCATCAGATTGTGTAACTGGCGTAAAGCCGATTAAATCTTCATCTTGTGCGTGCACGGGTCTAAGAAAAAAGCCTGGCAACGTCGACGACACGGCGAAGGCGGAACTTCCCTGCAGAAACTTCCGCCGAGATAAGGCTTGACGAACGATATTGCGAATGTGACGCTTTGAATTTGCCTGATTGGACACCATTGCTGCCTGTTTTAGCGCTCGCTAGCGAATTTCAATCATATACGCGTTAAATCCGGTGTCCGATGCATTTGTGTAACGGGCATACAGTAAGGTAATTCCGTCGCATACACTTTGCGCTACATTCCCGCGCAAAGCACCTATTGCCTCGTCTTCTGCTCGTCGGATCATCTAGAGATTCGAGAACTGACAACCTAAATAGACTCTGCCGGGCGTTTCACCGAAGCGGATGGCTCGTCGAAAAATGTGAACACAATGGCATTTGGCTAGAAGGCTCACAACTATTAACTAGCACAGCGGAGCATGGCGTCATAGACATCGAACGCTTTGACCTGATCTGGCTGTTAGGCTTTGGCTCGCATACGACATTTCTTGATCGCATGCAGCTATTGCGGTGGTGCGAACAAGGCAAGTTTGTCAATTCAATCAGCTCCTTCGTGTATTTGCATAACAAGGCTGCGGTGAATATGACGCCACTTGGCAAGCACGCTCCTTATTCCATCTCAACCGACAACGTCAATACGTTGCTCGATCGAATCAAGCAAGGTGGTTCCTGGATTGTCAAACCTACCGCGGGAAGCTTCGGCCGCGACGTATTCGCGCTGACGAACAACGATCCCAATCTTTGTCAGATCATTGAGCATGTCACGCGACAGGGTTATGTATTGCTACAAGAAAAAGTATCGACTAGCAACGAAAAACGCTGGATGTTGATTCAAGGCGAAATTCTCGGTGTATATGAGAAAGTCAAAGTAGGTCTACGCGGTAACGTAGCTGCAAACGCCAAAGCCAAGCTATGCGAACCCAAAGTCGAAGAGCAAGTGCTCGTTCAGCACATCGCTGCCGATCTACTTGAGCTTGGTATACGAGCTTGTGCGATCGATGTAGCCTACCCTTACCTACTCGACGTAAATTTCGTAAACCCAGGCTGGTTTCAAACGATGGAAGCGCTCACTGGTGAAGATCTGTCACGGCACGTCCCTGCGCTGTTCGCGGCGTCCTAAAGTTAGTTCTTGCTACCACCATCGATGGGAATCACTGCGCCGGTTGTATACGAACCAGTAGGACCAGCCAGATAAAGCGCAGCACCTACCACTTCATCTGGTTCGCCGCCGCGCTGCAACGCAATATTGGTTTTAGCGCCACGATTGAAGGCTTCAAGATCCCACGCCTTCGAAATATCCGTTAAAAAGGGACCAGGCTGGATGCAGTTCACCCGGACTTTCGGGGCAAAAGCATGCGCTAACGACATCGTCAGAGAATTGATTCCCGCCTTGCATGCACCGTAAGGTTCGGCATTAGGCGATGGGTGGGTTGCCGCATTGCTGCTCACATTGATGATGCAGCCGCCATCTTCCTGTTCCATCATGCGTTCGCCAATCAAGGCCGAAAGCCGATATGGACCCTTCAGATTTACGCCTACGACTTTGTCAAACAGCTCTTCACTTACAGCCGAGAGCTTAGGGTACAAAGGCGACATGCCAGCGTTGTTAATCAATATGTCAACCCGACCAAACTCATCGTACGTGTCTTCAACTAATTGGTCCAGCTCGTCCCAATGCCCTACGTGACAACCTTTCGCCAATGCACGTCGCCCTAAGCCACGAATCTCTGCTGCCAAGGATTCGCAGTTCGCAAGCTTGCGGCTTACGACGACTATGTCCGCCCCTCGGCGTGCTAGCGCGAGTGCCATCTCTTTGCCCAAGCCACGGCTTCCACCGGTGATAAGCGCCACCTTACCGTCAAAACGAAACAACTCGTCCATGCTCTACTCCCCGCTACGAAACGTCGCCATTATCAGAATCGCAATCATGAGATTAAGCCTCCATTGTGGCTGTTAAATCCAAAAAAACACCTACTTAAAATCCTCCGCTTTCATTTCACAATCCAAACGAGATTAGAGAAATCCATGGGATTACTAGACGGCAAAGTTGCATTAGTTACAGGCGCAGGCGGTGGCTTAGGCCGAACACATGCCTTATTACTTGCGCAAGAAGGCGCTAGTGTCGTGGTAAACGACCTAGGCGGTGCGCGCGATGGCACCGGCTCTGGCCATAGCATGGCAGACGAAGTCGTTAATGAAATTAAGGCAGCGGGCGGTAACGCGGTTGCGAACTACGGCAATGTCGCAGTTGCGGAAGACGCGAGAGCCATGACACAAACGGCTGTAGATACCTTTGGCAAGCTGGATATATGTATCGCGAATGCTGGCATCCTGCGCGATAAGTCGTTCAAAAACATGACGGCCGATCTGTGGGACATCGTCGTAAATGTGCATTTAAAAGGCACTTATCTAACAACCAAGGCGGCGTACGATCAGATGCTGGCTCAAGAGACAGGCGGACGGATCGTGGTTACAAGCTCTACCTCTGGTCTGCTTGGTAATTTCGGGCAAACGAACTACGGCGCCGCTAAAGCAGGCATAGCAGGCTTGGCTCGTTGTCTTTACCTTGAAGGCATGAAATATGGCATCACTGTAAATGTGCTTGCACCAACTGCACTGTCCCGCTTGACCGACGATATTTTTCCAGATCAAGTGAAGGACAACTTCCCACCTGAGCGAGTCTCGCCGATGGTCGTGTGGCTTTGCAGCGATGAAGCCAAGGAAGTTACCGGTCGTACCTGGCTCGTAGCAGGAAATCGCGTATCAATGCTTTCGTGGCAGCTGACGGAACTTGCGCGCAAAGACGAAAGCGATGGTCCATGGGATGTCGAAGACGTTGGCGAAGCGATTCTTGCGACCAAGGATTCCTGGCCGTCGATTAACCCAATGCGAGGGATGGTTTAAGCCAAATTCACATTTGCGTCGTTAAGGGTTTTCTTTAACGGCGCTTCCAGGGTGGCGCATCGTCCCAGCGGAACGGTTCGATGCCTTCGTCGTTTATTAACCAAACGGACGCCCGGCGGTCCGTACCATCGATTTCAAGAAAACCAATAGTCCCAAATTGGGTATCGTAGTTGTGCGGGTATGTCGGTGAGCCTGGATTTACGCACAGAACGCCTTCGACCTCTTCGATCAATTCAGTGTGGGTATCGCCAAATACGATGACGTCAGGCCGTTTGTCCGGGAAGTAACGCTCAATCGACTTACTAAAGGAGAACGTGTCTTCGCCAGGCAACAGCGATATATAGTGAGTCAAACCAACCGTCAACTGCTCGATTTCAAGTGTCCATGAGTATTTGACCCTTGGATCTTCTGGTTGAATAGGCCTGCCACCACTGCCATCTTCACCATTGCCACGAGCACAGTATATGGGTGCAATAAGCTCGAAAGTGTCGAGCAAAGCAACATCGTGAATATCGCCGCCATGGAAGATGCAGTCGACACCTTCAAACGCATCGTATACCTGAGGCCACAGTTCTTTGCGACTTTCAGGTATGTGTGTGTCAGATACTAAGCCAATTCTGGTCGGCACTTAAATCGCTCCGCGCGACATTGAACCAAGCGTCGCAAGCCATTCGAGATTGCGAAGCGCAGCAATTCTAGCTGACAAAAGATGCTGCATGTTCACGCAAATGTATACGTCCATGGGACAGCGCACACCAGCAGCAGCAAAATCAGCGCCTGGTGTAATCGAGGCGCTAGCCATGAGGCAGGACATGGTAAAGGGTGAAGCAGGTTGGATTGAATGCCTTAACGAGCCAGCGGATTCCCCGCATGGCATGATCCTGTGTCACCCCCATCCACTGTATGGCGGAACCATGCTGGATGGCGTCCTAGAGTCGACGTGCCACGTTGCGAAGACCCTTGGCATCTCAACCGTGCGCTTCAACTTTCGCGGTGTAGGCGCCAGTGCTGGTGAATATGACAACGGTCAAGGTGAAATTAACGATCTCGCGGCAATTGTTGAAGCATTCAGGCCAAATTTCGATGCTTTCTGTCTAGCTGGTTACTCATTCGGTGCGCGAATAGCACTTGACTACACAGCAAGCAACCCCTTAAAGGGTTCCCTTTTGTTATTTGCGCCGCCAACCCAGGCACCGTTCCCCAACATCGAAAACGAAACGCACACTGTGGTTGGCGACCAAGACACAATTAGCTCTCACGACGTTTTGGAAAACTGGACTCGACAGTCAATCGCGCGCACGTTGCACGTCATCGACGATGCCGATCACTTTCTCGCGGGATTTGGTCGCGAACTACAGGACGTTGTTACGGACGTCCTAGTAGCTGCATTAGCAATCTAGTCGATAGGCATCGCCATCGCGAACGAGACGTCCTGCGGTAACGCCAGCGAAATGTGTACCAATGCAAAGCACGGGACGATCGGCATAGTTTTTTAAGAAACTATGCCTAGTCTGCAGAGCTGCGGCTTGGTCGCCATCAGCCGTCGCGCACCAATGTGGGTTTGCTAGCTGACAAGGGTGATGGAAAACATCGCCTGTGATGATCGCTTCTTCGCCACGCGACTCAATATGCACACTGACATGCCCTGGTGTATGGCCAGGCGTCGGCACTAACCGAACCTCATCGCACACGACATGATCATGTTCAACGAGGTCCGCCAAACCTAAATCAAATATGGGTTTTACAGAGTCCTCTATCACGGGACCATATTCAAGTTGGCTTTCAGATTGCCAGTGCTGCCATTCGTCACGTGCGTAGAGATAACGCGCGTTAGGGAATGTTGGTGCCCACTGCTCACCATGCTTGTACGTGTTCCAACCTACATGATCGACGTGCATGTGCGTACAAAGGACCGTGTCAAATTGAGCCTCGCGAAAGCCAGCATCTCGTAAATCGTCAAGAAATCTGGTCGTCATGAGATGCCATCGAGGGTAGTTTCGAGCTTTCTCATTGCCAATGCAGGTGTCGACGATAAGCAAATGATCTGGTGTCTCGACCACGAGACTATGGAAAGACATGACCATGCGAAATTCGTCGTCGACAAACGGGGTGATCCAGTTGATTTCACGCAACCTGACCGATGAAGCGTCGGGGAGGATATACGCGCCTAAACTCGAAGATGTCAGTTCAACGACCTTAGTGACTGATACATCACCAATTTGCCACTTCAGTAACGAAGCGCTATGCATTCTTAATCGTTAAACCGCCATCGACCGGCAGTGCTACACCCGTCACAAATGAAGCAGCTGGCAAAACCAGGCTCAGTGTCATATGCGCAACTTCCTCTGGAATCGCGTATCGCTTTAGAGCAATGCGGCGTCGAGCATATTCGAGCTTATCTGCTTCTTGAATGTTCGCAGTCATACCAGTCCTAATCGGCCCTGGACAAATGCAATTCACGGTAATGCCTTCCGATCCGAGCTCGACGGCAAGCGCTCGGGTTAGACCAATCACACCAGTCTTCGCGGTTGTATATGCGCTATTTCGTTTTGTCGCACCATAACCCTCGGTAGACGCGATGTTCACAATTCGAGGATGTTCCGCGTTGCGTAAATATGGGAGCGTTGCACGAATCATCCGCATATGTGCCGTCAGCAAGGTCGCGATGCCGCGATCCCACACCGATTCGTAGTCTGGCGCATCAATAGGTCCACCCGCGCCAATGCCGGCATTGTTCACCAAGATGTCGATCCCGCCAAAATGATCCGCGATTTCGTCTATGCACCGCAATATCTGAGCGCCGTCGCTTACATCGAGATGCCACCCCCGCGCGACTTGACCTGCGTCTGTAATTCGATCAACAATGACTTGCTGCGCTTCAATATTTACGTCCGTAAGCGCGACTTTCGCGCCTTGCTCCGCGAATAACTCCGCCGTGGCCTCTCCCATGCCGCTTGCAGTACCCGTGATGAGCGCTACTTTGCCTTGAATAGATCGACTTAAAGGTGTCAAAGCCACGAGCGTATACGCCTAATCTCAGAAACGAAGCCAAAATTAAACGATTGGGGGAACATGCTAAATTCGCACGCATATTGGTGGCGCATATTTAAAATCCCCACCGCATTCTGGGGTCGTTAGCTCAGTTGGTAGAGCACCAGGCTTTTAACCTGTTGGTCCTGGGTTCGAATCCCAGACGACCCACCACCAACTTTAAATAGCGTTAGCTTGTCTTTGTATTAGAAATCAAGCAATAAACTACGTCAGCAATCGTATTCTATACTGACATTATGTATAGTTAAAGACCTGCGATATAACCGACCACGGTCTTAATACTGCCTTTATCGAAGCTCCTGTGCGTAGGTATCTGCAAGCCGTGCTGCATCGTGGTCAGGATATTCTGCGATCACACGATCCAAATATTCGAGCGCTCTCGTGACGTTGCCTAATTCGTGATAAATCATGCCTAGTTTTGCCATCGCCTCAGGTATGCGTGCATGATCTGAATAAAGTGTGATCATTTGCACGAAAAACTGGCGGGACTTTTCTAGATCTTTTGGCTCAACATTGCGGTACAGCTCGGCCAACCAATACATGGCATCCGGCACCTTCGAGCCATTCGGGAATTCATTAACAACCCGTTGAAAAAACTCACGGGCTTGCACGTAATCTTCCGCATCCAAAAATGCCATACCACGCCGATAGATTCCAATTTCCGTATCGATATCCTCTGAAGTCAGCGTGTCTTGAGGCGCTAATTGAGCACCAAACTGTTCGCGCAAGCGTCGATCCATATCTAAAAAACGGCGACGGTTGGTATTGCGCTCTTCCTGATAAAGGTGCTCAAGTTCCTCAACTCGGCCTTGCATGATGCTGTATTCGCGTTCTAATGCTTGTAATCGCGCGAATAGACTGAGCAAGCGCACATCTTCAGAATTGAATGCTGTGTCCTGATTAGGAATTTGTGGCTCAACGTCGTATTCCTGAATCACTAACGGACCGTCAGGCTGGTCCTCATATTCGGCGTCAGGATAAACGAATTCATCTTGGACTGGTTGCCCAAAATCATGGTTGTCGCTGGATATGGCATATCCAGCGACAACCGCAAGTGCTACTAGAGCCGAACGAAAGCGGCTTACGTTAACTTCTCTAATTAGCTAGCGTAACTGCGTTTTCTTTACTCGTACCGTAGCTCTACGCGTCGATTTTTCGCCCATGCATCTTCATCCGAGCCAGTATCAAGCGGTCGCTCTTCTCCAAAACTCCGCGTTGACATCTGCGAGGTACGTACCCCATTCGCAAGGAGAAAATCTAGGACGGCCATGGCGCGACGCTCGCCAAGGGCCAGGTTGTACTCGCGTGTACCACGTTCGTCACAATGACCTTCGATCGAAACCGATTGATCACGATTGCGGTTCAAGCGAGCAGCATGTTCTTGTAAGATGCGGAAGTCACCACTACTGATTTCTGCTTCGTCAAAGCCAAATCCGACCGTAGCGCGGATAACGCTGCCGTCCGCACTGACAGCAACACGCGTGCCATCAGGCAAATCCATGAAGTCAGAAGCTTCTTCTACAACTTCAGGTTCAGCGACCGGCTCGCTGACTGGTTCAGGTGCGGCTGGTCGTTCATCTACAACAACTGGTGCCGCTTCTGGTGTACCGCAACCCGTGTGGCTCGCACACGCGGTCAGCAGTCCGCTCACCAACAACACGACGATCCAGGCGCCTTTCCTCCAGTACGTCATAAAGAAATCTCCATCTTCCTTTAACTAGCGCTCTACTAGCGTTGTTGTTAGCGGTAAATATGGTGACCATGCTGGTTCAAGCATATCCCCTAAAGAGGAAGTTAGTTTGTACTCAACTTCCCCGCTAACAGATACGATGGATAGTATACCTTTTCCATCGGTCTTTGTTGAATACATCATCATTACGCCATTGGGTGCGACAGATGGCGACTCATCCAATACGTTTGATGACAAAATGCGTGGCGCTCGATTACCCGCAAGATCGCGCCATGCAATATGAAACCCTCGAGGCGATCGATGTACAAAAATGAAGTGTTCGCTATCGGGCATGACGCGTGGTCTGGCATTGTAAGACCCGTCAAACGTTAATCGCGAAACTCTTAAAGAATCGACATCGACGCGATATATCTGCGGCGAACCACCACGATCTGAGGTAAACAGCAGACTCTTGCTGTTCAATTCCCACACAGGTTCTGTGTCGATCGCTCGATGATCTGTGATACGCCGAATGACATTGGTCGCAAGCTCGATCGTGTATATGTCGGGATTGCCGTCCCGCGACAACACCATGGCTACTTGCGAGCCGTCGGGCGAGAATGCGGGCGCGCTGTTTATGCCTTCGAACGATGCCAGTTTCTCGATTTGACCAGTGTCCAGACTCAATAAGTAAATCGTAGAACCACCTTCAGCAAACGACACGTAGGCCAACTGTCTGCCATCAGGTGCCCACGCCGGCGAGAGAATGGGTTGTTGCGACACAATCAAGTCAACTTCGCGGCCGCCATCGAAATCTGAGATTTTTAGCGTAAAACGTTCGTCGATCTGGTTACGGTTTTCCACAAGCACATATGCAACTTGTGTGGAAAACGCCCCTGGCAAATTTGTAATCGCTCGAAATATCTCATCTGACACGTGATGCGCCAGTGCGCGCGGATCGTCCTGCGAACCTTTGACTTGCGCGGCTTGCAGCACGCGCTCATCGTTAATGTCAATGACTTCGAATTCCGCTACTAATAGGCCTAAGCCGTCAATAAACACAGAGCCTACTATCACGTATTCGACCGCTTGCACGCGCCAATCTTGATAGGCCACCTCGGTTGCGCTACTTGGCAACGAGAGCATGATGGCTTCGTCAATAGGCCGAAATTGACCGCTGCTGCTAAGGTCGGCATTGATGATCGGGGTGATGTCTACGGCGTTTTCATAAATCCTGAATGGCACTACTGCAATAGGCGTTAATGTGTCGATGCCCCGATCAATCACAATCTCAAATGCGTGCACAAAACCGCATGCAAGCAAAGCGCAAGTTACAACAAGCCTCTTCAACGTAGTAGGTCCTCGGGTCTAAAAATCAATGTAAACGATCGAAAACTCGCTTCGAATATGGCGAGTTCCTCAGGCACCACGAACGGTGCAGCACGACGCACTGCATTAAGCGTTGAACGATCAAACGCCGAGTGCCCGCTCGACTCAATAATGCCGACGGAATTCAACTCACCGTTTGGGAACAATTCCACTAAAACCTGTGCTTGCATGTCATTGGTCGCACTTGGTGGCCGAGACCAGTTTTCTACGACTGACAAGTAAATGCCAGTGATGTATACCTGCGAGACGTCTTGCACCGCGTCGGCCATTTCGGCCGTCATCTCATCACCGATCGCATCCTGAAAGGCACGGTTGCGCAATTCCGCAAGACGCTCTTCACGTTCACGGAGCAATTGCTCGAGTTGCTCCCGCCGGTTTCGTTCAGCTTCTGCTTCAGCATCCTTCTCAGACGATGTTGTCTCGGTCTTGACGCCGGAAGTCTGTACGACCGGTGTGACGGGTCTTGGTGCCAGACGAATTAAGCGAGCTTTTAGCGGCTTTGGTTCGATGGTGAACTTGCTCGGTTTCGAATCAAACGTCTCAAGCGTCATCTGCAGGGCAGCTAATATGCCAATATGCAAGGCAAGCGCTACGACAAAGCCAACAGCATATCGCTGTAAATACGCGAACGCGATGGTCATAGTGCCGGTGGTTCGGTGAGCAATCCCACGCTCTCTGCGCCCGCTTGTTGAAGAATCGTCATGACATTGACTATCGTGCCGTAAGGCAAATCGGTATCACCACGCACAAACACAGGTGCCGATGGTCGGGCTTGCAGAACCTTTAAGACTCTATCCTGCATTTCCGTTAATGAAAGTTGCTCTGGCTCAGCATCATCGCCACCGACGTTGAGGTACATCGCGCCGTCGCTTTGAACGCTGATGATGAGCGGGTCCTGCTCACTGCGTTCTAGCGGTTCGGAAGCCTCCCTAGGTAGATCAAGCTGGATGCCTTGTGCGAGCATCGGCGCAGCCGCCATAAATATGACCAGCAACACCAGCATGACGTCAATATAAGGCACGACATTGATTTCAGACATCGGCCTGCGTCGCGAGGCTGGCATTTATGAACTCCGTGTGTGCGATGCGCGAAACAAGATTGAAATTAGCTCATCGACGAACGATTCATAACCTTTCGTGAGAACCTCTACACGCGCGGAAAATCGATTGAACGCGATCACCGCCGGAATCGCCACGAACAAGCCTATAGCCGTGGCGATCAGAGCTTCTGATATCCCAGGCGCAACTGAAGCTAACGTAGCCTGACTCAAATTAACCAACGAACGAAACGAATTGATGATGCCTATCACGGTGCCAAACAATCCGATATACGGTGCCGTGGAACCTAGTGTTGCTAAAAAACCAAGATGCTGTTCTAGGCCTATCTCTTCCCGCGTTACCGCAACCCGCGTCGCCCGTTGTACACCTGTCATAATCGCATCAGGGTCCGCGTTTTGATCATTTAGACGTTCATATTCACTGAAGCCCGCAACGAACACGGATTCAATGCCAGTTTGCTGCTCGCCATTGGCAATATCACTGTAAATGCTGCGTAAATTGCGACCGCTCCAAAAATAATCCTCAAATAGCTGAAGATCTCGCAACGCTCGACTAAGCGCTAGCCATCGTTGCACGATCATCGTCCAAGACACGAGTGATGCAATAACCAGCCCGATGATGATGAGAAGCACCGGCCACGATGCGTTGGCGATTAAGTTATAGACAGATATAGGCTCATTCATGCGAGACGATTCTAATTTTCAACTGGGAGAGGCAGTGAATAAGTCACCTTGACGTGGCGGTGTTTCCTTATGAAAGTAACGCCAAGCCAAGTCTGTTACCGCACGCCCGCGTGCCGTTTTCATGATAAAGCCGCGTTGGATTAGAAACGGCTCTACCACATCTTCTAAAGTGCCGGGTTCCTCACCAATGGCCGCTGACATTGTTTCAATACCCGCCAAGCCGCCAAACTTTTCCATAAGCGTTGTCATGTACTGAACGTCAAGCAAATCTAGCCCCGATGGATCAATCCCTTCCATTTCTAAGGCTGCTTGAGCCGTTTCAATTTCGCCTTCGCCATTCCGCCGAACTAACGCAAAGTCACGTACACGGCGTAATAAGCGATTCGCCACCCGAGGCGTGCCACGGGAACGTTTTGCTATTTCTTGCGCGGCGCCTGCCTCAATCGTGAACTCAAGACGTTTCGCCGAGGCCATGATGATGCGCTCGAGAGCGTCATCGTTGTAGTACTCAAGCTTGATTTGATGACCGAAACGGTCTCGCAAAGGTGAAGTCAACATGCCAGCCCGTGTCGTCGCGCCAATCAATGTGAATGGTTGCAAATCAATGCGAATTGCGCTTGCTCGCGGTCCTTCGCCAATCAGAATATCGAATTTCAAATCCTCCATCGCTGGGTAAAGGATTTCTTCAATGTGTTTCGGAAGACGATGGATCTCATCGATAAAAAGAACTGAATGCGGTTCTAACTGCGTAAGCAGAGCTGCGACGTCGCCACGCTTCTCGATGACCGGACCGGAAGTTTGACGAAAAGGCACACCACATTCATTCGCGATGATGTGGGCGATGGTGGTTTTACCTAAACCTGGCGGACCATAAATCAATACATGTTCAAGCGCTTCGCGACGACGGGTCGCTGCTTCGATGCCAATCTTGAGCAACTCGCGTACGTGATCCTGACCAACGAACTCGGTGAAGTAGCGCGGTCGCAGCGTGAAGTCCAACACTTCATCATCTTGGTTGCTCGCACTGTTCAATGGCGATGTGTCACCACGTTCCATGGTCATGCGTTGGTGCTGATCATCCGCAACGCGCGTTGTGTCACGGCATTCACATCGAGACCTTCTTCGAACGCTTCCGTCACAGCACGTTCCGCTTCGTTCGCGTCAAAACCTAATTGCCGCAACGCTAGCAGTGCTTGTGTTCGAGTCGGCGCTGGTCTTAGCTCGGTTGCATTGCTGGAAGTTGTCGCAGTGCGAATTCCCCACGCCGCGACTTTATTCCGCAAAGCAAACACGATGGTCTCAGAAGTTTGTTTGCCGATCCCTTTGACACTTGCGAGCATCCTGGCATCTTGACCTTCGATGGCCGCCACGATGCTCTCGCCTGACAAATCAGAGAGCAATGACATGGCAGACTTCGGTCCGAGGCGAGATACCGCAAGCAGATTTCGAAAAACTGTGCGATCGGTAATCGAATCAAACCCATACAGCTGTAAAACATCATTGAGCGAAACGACATGGGTATGCAATAGCAATGCGTCCCCAATCGAAAGACGTTCACTAAGTCGACTGGGAATAAGTGCGTCATAGCCGACGCCATTTACGTCAATTAGCAGATTCGTGTCGTCCAGCGCCGCAACAACGCCATTGAGTCTGCCAATCATGACGATAAATTATGGCGTGTGAATCGTCTGGTCGGCGGCATACGAGAAACGCGATGCATTCAAATCACAGATCGCTACCGCCAATGCGTCCGCGCTGTCGTGTGCAGGCTCATTCGCAAGACCCAGCAGTGTCTTCACCATGAATTGCACTTGATCTTTGGCGGCATTACCCGTACCCACAGTTGTTTTTTTTATTTCACGCGGGGAATACTCGGCAACCGGCAAATCGCACATCGCCGCCGCAGCGATCGCAACGCCGCGCGCTTGACCAAGTTTGATGGCGGTCTGCGGATTGTTGCCAACGTATGAAGTTTCGATTGCAAAACGGTCCACATCGTGTTCGTCTATCAATTCGCGCACGCCAGTGAATATGTCGCGCAGTCTTACCGGCATGGGACGGTTCCCAAGTCGCAGTACGCCATGCGTTATGTGGTGCAGTTCCTTATTGCGCAGCTCGACGACGCCGAAACCGGTCATTCGTGAACCCGGATCAATCCCGAGCACAATCGTCATGCTAATCCTTCGTCAGATTGAACGAGGCGTTCGTGAACACGTTCTGTACGTCATCCAAATCGTCCAGTGCTTCGACTAACACACTCACCTTCTCGGTCAATTCTGTGTCACAGTCGACCGAATTGCTTGGAATCATCCCGACTTCCCAATGGGCTGGCTCCATTTCACTAGACCTAAATGCGTCAAGCACACCTCCAAAGGCTTGGAATGTCGTAATCACGGTGACATTGCCCTCGTCATCGGATTCGACATCATTGGCACCGGCTTCCAAGGCAACTTCCATGACGGCTTCCTCGTCAACGCCCGCTTCGAAATGCAACTCGCCCCGGCGTTCAAACATATAGGCGACCGAGCCATCCGTACCTAAATTACCGTTGAACTTGCTAAATGCGTGCCGCACTTCGGCTACCGTTCGATTGCGGTTGTCTGTCATTACTTCAACAAGAATGGCCACACCACCAGGACCATAACCTTCGTAGGTCACCTCGTCTAAATGACCCTCTTCTCCGTCACCTGCGCCACGAGCAATAGCACGATCGATCGTATCGCGCGGCATATTGCCACTGAGCGCGTTATCGACGGCTGCCCGCAATCGTGGGTTGTCGTCTACTGAGGCACCGCCAAGCCGTGCTGCTACTGTCAGTTCGCGAATGAGCTTGGTCCACACCTTGGCTCGCTTGGCATCCTGCCGTGCCTTGCGGTGCTTGATATTTGCCCATTTGGAATGTCCAGCCACGCTACTTACCTAGCTTGAAGTCCGAGTTCACGTAATTGGTGCATGTCAACTTCGCTCGGCGCATCCATGAGCAAGCACGTGGCACTTTGGGTTTTAGGAAAGGCAATCACATCGCGGATGGATTCCGCATGGGTCATAAGCATGACGAGACGATCCAGTCCGAGCGCGATACCGCCATGTGGGGGACACCCAAGTTCAAGCGCTTGCAGTAAAAAGCCAAACTTGATTTCTGCTTCCTGTCCCATTTGAAGTGCATCAAAAACCGCTCGTTGCATTTCGGGCTCGTGTATGCGGAGAGAACCGCCACCGAGTTCATAGCCATTGAGAACCACGTCATAAGCGTAGGCAATTTGTGCGCTTGGCTTGTTTCTAAGTTCATCGGGCGTGCAATTCGGCTTCGTGAACGGATGGTGGGCAGGATTCAATGTCATGCCGTCGCTTTCGAACATCGGCCAATCTACCACCCAGCATGGCTTGAAGCCGTCTTCATGAAGATCAATTAGTTCAGCCACTCGATTGCGAAACGCACCCAACGACTCATTAACGATTTGATTTTGGTCAGCACCAAAGAAAACGATGTCCCCTGCTTGTGCTTCGACACGTTCCAGAATCGCAGCGATGGTCGCTTCATCTAGGAATTTGAGAATCGGCGACTGTAATCCATCGAAACCACGGTGCAAGTCATTTACTTTAATGTACGCAAGGCCTTTAGCGCCAAATTCCTGCACGTAATCCACTAGGTCATCAAGTTGCTTGCGGGAAAGCAGCGCCACAGCACCCGGGACATTGATCGCGGCCACGCGACTCCCTTCTGCACGCGCTGGTTTCTGAAAAACCCCAAAGTCGCAGTCGACGACCAAGTCGTCGATATTTACAAAGCACAGTGGGTTGCGCAGATCCGGTTTGTCTGACCCGTACCGATCCATCGCTTGTGCGTAGGTCAATATAGGAAATTCACCTAAGTCAACGTCGAGCACTTGCTTGAACAAGCTCACGAGCATTCGTTCCGTAATACCCATGACATCTTCACAAGTTACGAAAGATGCTTCGATATCTATTTGCGTAAATTCTGGTTGGCGATCGTGGCGTAAATCCTCATCGCGATAACATCGCGCGATTTGGTAGTAACGGTCGACGCCAGCGACCATTAACAATTGTTTAAAAAGTTGCGGCGATTGCGGTAGTGCAAAAAAACGACTCTTTTGAGTGCGGCTTGGCACCAAGAAATCACGAGCACCTTCTGGCGTGGATTTGGTTAATGTCGGTGTTTCGACATCCACAAAGTCCTCTTCTTCGAGCAATCGGCGAATGCAGGATGTGACTTCACTACGCATACGAAGGCGCGCTTGCATCTCTGGCCGTCGTAAATCGACATAACGATAGCGCAATCTGATGTCTTCACCAGGATGCGCGTATTCGTTAAGCGGGAAGGGCGTCGTCCGTGCACGATTGAGAATGGTTACGCTATCGCCTACCACCTCGATTTCACCCGTGTCTAGCTCCGGGTTCGTTGCGCCATCAAGGCGTTCGCGTACACGACCCGTGAGCTGAACGACATACTCGCTACGCAATGCGTCTGCGGTTGCAAACGCCTTTTCTGCGTCGGGGTGAAAAACGACCTGCACGAGACCTCGATGGTCGCGCAAGTCAAGAAAAATAACGCCGCCATGGTCGCGGCGGCGATGGACCCAGCCGCACAATGCAACGTGTTGATCAGTATGGCTCTTCCTCAGAACCCCACAGTAGTGTGTTCGCATGCTAATTGATTGGAATGAATAGCTCGCGCCCCAAAGAAATCCGTGGGGTTTGAGTGAATTTAGGGGGAAGACGCAGCTTGCGTCTTGGGACTTGATTTAGAGGACGAATTGTCGGATTTGGACGAATTGGTTTCGGTCTTTTTCGAATCCGAACCTTTGTCCACAGTGTCCTTCTTTGATTCGCCTTTGCTGGATTCTTCGTGCAGTTGGCGCTTATTGCTGTTTTTGAAATCGGTTTCGTACCATCCGCCACCTTTGAGGCGGAACGCCACAGCCGAGATTTTCTTAATAAGGGCGGTTTCTGCGCACTCGGGGCAATCCGTGAGCTTTGGATCGCTCATCTTCTGCATCGCTTCGAATTCATGTCCGCATTCACGGCACTGATATTCGTAAATCGGCACAGATTGCTCCGTCCGAGTGGTTGGAAATGAGGCGGAATTCTACAAACCGAGAAGACTTTCGCCAGGACCGTAACCCACAAGAGACGCACACCGCGATGGTTGAATCGACTGATCTTGAACGTGCAGCCGACACTTAGACTGCGTCATTGTTAGCTAAGCCGATGCCCTACTTACGACCATTAGTAAAATCTTTTCGCGCTCGGTCTAACAAATTGCGTTAACTGAGTTGTAATTGTTTTTTACACGATGGTGAAGATAAATGGCAGCGAAGTCACGCAGTTCAGCAAGGAAAGCACCAGCTAAAAAGGCTCCAGCACGCAAACCTGCTTCGACAGCGAAGAAGCCAGCTGCAAGAGCGGCACCCGCGCCGAAACCGACAGGTCCAACAATCCGAACGAAGCTCCGGAAAAATGACGTTATCAACTTAATTAGTGACGAAACGGAAGTGCCAAAAGATCAGGTTCGGAAGGTACTAGAAAAGCGTGAAGAGCTGATTGAACGAGCATTACGACCGCGAAGCATCGGCGTTTTTCAAGACGGCAGCTTGGTCAAATATGAGCGCTATCGTCGCAAAGCGACTAAAAAGCGCATGGGTCGAAATCTCAAGACCAACGAACCCATCGAGATCCCAGCGAAACCCGCGCACAATTCGGTCAAAGTCAAAAAGCTCACCAAACTCAAAAAGATGGTTGGTGGCTAACCTATCTCATGACGTTCGATGCTGCGCAAATACACGCGCGGCATCGAATTTCTAATCAGCATTCGTTTTGCGCTAAGTTCCATTCAATGGACTAAGCGTTCGTAGCTGCGTTTGACCGTAGCTCGCTTCATCATTTACCTATACCACCGAATTTGCTCCTGTAGTTGTGCTTGCTTCACAGGTCTTGTCGCCTACTCTGCGCGATGATCCGGCGAATGCCGATGTCGTGTCTCACAAACTGCTACTCCGCGCCGGCTTCCTTCGTCAACTAGCTAGTGGTTTATTTACTTGGCTCCCACTCGGCCTTCGCGTTGTCCACAAGGTTGAAGCCATCGTTCGGGAGGAACTTAACCGCATAGGCGCGCAAGAGATTCTCATGCCGGTTGTACAACCAGCGGAAATTTGGCAAGAGAGTGGACGTTGGGAAGCGATGGGCCCTGAGCTATTGCGCATGGTGGACCGTCACGATCGAGATTATTGTTTCAGTCCAACGCACGAGGAGGTTGTCACGGATGTCCTACGGCAATCGGTGCATAGCTATAGGGATCTGCCGCTGTGCGTGTATCAGATAAACACCAAGTTTCGCGACGAAATTCGACCACGATTTGGCTTGATGCGGTCACGGGAATTCATCATGAAAGATGGATATTCGTTCCATTTAGATGACGAATCGCTTCATGAAACATATATCGCGATGCGTGGCGCATATTCGGCCATATTGGAGCGAATCGGTCTAGGTTATCGTGCCGTGCATGCGGACTCTGGCGTCATGGGAGGCGACGATAGCGAGGAGTTTCATGTACTGGCTGAATCCGGTGAAGACTTAATTGCGTATTCACCAACTAGCAACTATGCTGCCAATGTAGAACAAGCCGAAGCAATATGCACCGACGAACGGCCAACCCCTAGTGAAACCTTAAGCCGTGTTGCGACACCGGGTGCAAAGACAATCGACGATGTGTCTCAGTTTCTTGGCGTACGAGCTGACCGCTGCGTCAAAACTCTAATCGTTCAAGGTTCTACTTCGCTTATCGCACTCGTCTTGCGGGGCGACCACCGTTTGAACGAACTAAAGGTTGCCCATTTGGACGGTGTAGCAGCGCCTTTGCAGTACGCAACAGATGAAGAAATTGTCGCAGCCATCGGTGTTGAGCTTGGTTCTATTGGTCCGGTCAATCTCAATCTACCCATCGTCGTCGATCGCAGTGCGAGCGTCTTAGCCGACTTTGTGTGCGGTGCCAATGAAAACGGATTTCACTTCACTGGCGTAAACTGGGGACGTGATACGCCCGAGAGCCGAGTTGAAGATCTTCGAATCGTTGAAGAAGGGGACCACGCACCGGACGAAAGTGGTCCGCTTGCCTTTGCGCGGGGAATAGAAGTCGGTCATATCTTTAAACTCGGCCGTAAATACACCGAATCGATGATGACTAGTGTCCAATCCGAGGACGGCCAGGACTTGCATCCAACCATGGGTTGCTATGGCATGGGCGTATCGAGGCTAGTCGCAGCAATCGTCGAACAGTGTCATGATGAAAACGGTATCGCTTGGCCGCAAAGCGTTGCACCAGCTAAACTACACCTTATCGCGCTTAATCAACAACGCTCCGATCCCGTTCGAGAAGTTGCGGCCAGTATTTACGAAGCATGTGTAGGGGCCCACATCGAGGTTTTATGGGATGACCGCGACGAACGACCGGGTGTCAAGTTCAACGATGCGGACCTCATCGGCTTGCCATATCGAATCACGGTCGGCGATCGAGGCTTGAAGGAAGGTGTGGTGGAATTTCGTGCTCACGGTGGTGAAATGGTGCGTATTGCGCCTGATGAAGTGCTTGCACACTTGTCGGCGTCTTGAGAGCTACTCGTCAATTGGTGCGCTAGAAGATGCATGTTAATGCGCGATCGAACACGATTGGCGGTTTAAACGAAGGTGAATTGCAGCAGTTCCACCAACATGGTTGGCTCAAAAAATCAGCAGTCTTCGATGACGACGTCTTGGAAAGGTTGCGCCAGTCGATCGATTCGCAACTAGACGCTGAATGCCGGCAGCTCATTGCCAAGGGCGAGATGACCGCGGCTGCAGCTCATTTTGGCGCACCGTTTGCAGCGCGTCTCGGTCTCATCGTTGACGATCTTCCGTACTTCAGTGGTGCACAAACCACCATCTTGCGTTCAATGCAAGATCTATTCCTTACGGGACGTGTACCGCATGCCGATATTGATCAAGAGGCTGGTGAAATCCCCGTCGCCGAGACTTTACTAGCGTGCATTCAACATGAACCACTGATTGATTGCATCCGCAGCATCATCGGTGACGACATACTCGGCAGCTCAACTTTTCGCATTCGTGCCAAAGTCCCGCACTGGGAACCTGGTGATTCATTACCGTACTTTCCCGGTGAGGTTCCTTGGCACCAGGACGCCGGTTATGCATTAGCACATTGTGACGAATACCTCACCGTAACTTGCTGGATACCGCTGGTGCCGGCAACGGAGGCGAATGGCTGTATGTGGGTTTATCCGTATCCCTTTGAGAGTGGCGTATTGCCTCACGTGTATGGTAGGGACGACCACTACCTTTGGATCAAAGCTGAAGAGCTACCGCAGAGTCAGCCTGTCGCTGTGCCAATGGCCGTAGGTGACGTGCTTTTCATGACAAATATGACACCGCACGCGTCCTTCGTTAACCAATCTGCTACAACGCGTTGGAGCATGGATTTGCGCTACGCAGCCATCGGCACACCATCTAACGTCGACGTGGATCCAACCGAGTACAAGAATGAAGTACCTCTCTACAAACTCGCATGCAATCCGCACGAAGGTGACTTTATCGTGCGCGACTCAAAGAACCCACATCGGGAAGTGCGAGACAGCAAGACATTTGCGGAAACGCGGTTGCGCTGGGCAACACAGCGCCGACGCTTCGGCCGGGGTTGGTCTCGCGACACGGCATCCTCATAAAGGAAACTGTCGCCCTGTGCACACGGGTGGCGGCAGCTATTAATGTATCGGTTAATAGAACGGTCACAGCACTAGACCGTAGAGCTAGTCCTGATCGCGACAACTTGCGATCTCTACAGGAGTTAAGCGATGAAGCGACCATGCAAAACCGATACAAAAAAGGCAGCAAACATCAATTCTGTCTAATTTCAATACATGGTCATGACCATAGTCATGACCACATTTATTACAATTGGTTTGAATTCAATAATGGAGTTGCGGAACGTGATCCAAATCAATGAAAACAACGATGAAATCAAGGCATCGGAATTTAAAGCCACTTGCCTTAAGCTCATGGATGCTGTTGCTGAGCAAGGCAATGAACTGACCATCACAAAAAACGGTCAGCCCGTTGCGAAGTTGGTACCTTACGTCAAACCCGAAAGCTTGCGCGGCATTTTCAAGGGTGAAGTACAAATCATTGGCGACATCATCGCACCGGTAGACCAAACTTGGGATGACGATTCGAACGCAGAATCAAGCAATTAGACCTTGTGATCATTCTCGACACGCATACGTTTCTCTGGTATGTCGCTGAACCCGAGCAATTAGGTCACCAAGCAGTCGAACTTATTGAGGAAGCTGCATTGACCAGGCAGCTCTTTGTTTCAGCTGTAACGTTTTGGGAAATTGCGCTGCTTCAGGCGAAACGTAAAGTGCTTATACCGATCTCCGTGGCACAGATTCGATCACGCTCCTTGTCTGGTGGGTTGCAAGAAACAACAATCGACGGCGAAGTTGCAGCCCTGGCCGTAAATTTGCGTGGTCTGCCTTCAAACCTAGCAGATCGATTGATCGTTGCAACGGCGCTTCAAGGCTACAAGTTGATTACCGCCGATCCGGCGCTACTAGCGTGGGAAGGACGATTACCTCGCTTTGATTCGCGTAGCTAATCTTCGGTGTAGCACCTTATTGGGTGCGATTGGGTGCGACGCGCCCTTTTTAGGGTTCAATGGCTACTTTTTAAGCTAATCCCAACACTCGACGATTGGCGTTTTCATCGGTGCCAGCAGAAGCAAAATCGTCGAAGGCTTTCTCCGTAACGCGAATGATGTGCTCATTTATGAACTGAGCACCTTCGCGCGCGCCGTCTTCTTGGTGCTTTAGACAACACTCCCACTCTAATACCGCCCAACCATCGAAGTCATAAGCGGCGAATTTGGAGAAAATCGATTTGAAATCAACTTGGCCATCGCCAAGCGACCGAAAGCGACCCGCTCTATCCACCCAGTCCTGGTAGCCACCGTATACACCTTGCTTGCCCGAAGAGTTGAACTCTGCATCTTTCACATGAAACATCTTGATCCGTTCGTGATAGATGTCGATGAAGGCCAGATAGTCAAGCTGTTGCAACACGAAGTGGCTCGGGTCGTACAAAATATTCGCACGCGGATGATCGTCGACTTCCTCAAGAAATCGCTCAAAGGTCACGCCATCATGCAGATCTTCACCCGGGTGGATTTCATAACAGCAATCCACACCGCTATCTTCAAAAACATCTAGTATCGGTCGCCAGCGCTTGGCGATTTCTGCAAAGCCAGCATCAACTAAACCGCCTGGCCGCTGAGGCCACGGGTAGACCATCGGCCATAAAAACGCGCCGGAAAACGTCACATGAGCCGTCAAGCCCAAGTTCTTGCTCGCCTTTGCAGCCAGTTTCACTTGATTGATCGCCCATTCGGTGCGTGCACCCGGATTGCCTCGCTGTGCCTCGGGTGCAAAGCCATCAAAAAGTTCATCGTAGGCGGGGTGAACAGCGACGAGCTGACCTTCTAAATGCGTTGAAAGTTCAGTAATTTGGACACCTTGCTCGGCCACTCGACCGTGCAAATCGTCGCAATAGTCTTTCGATTCGGCCGCCTGTGCGACGTCAATGAAGTTTGGATTGCCAATAGGCACTTGAATTCCTTTGAAGCCAAGCTTGCTCGCCCATTGCGCCATGGACTCAATGTTGTCGAACGGCGCTTCATCCGCCATGAACTGTGCAAGGAAGATTGCCGGACCCTTCATCGTTTTCATCGCAAATTACCTCCAAATATTGATTCGCAGATTATGAACGGCTATGTCATGGTTGAAATGACGAGTTTCACGAGTCTACGCATCAGGAAATATCAACCAAGCTGCGCCCCTAGCAGAACTTTCTACGACCGTTTCTATGAACTGCATACCACGTACGCCATCGTGCACGTTCGGAAAATCGTAATCCGCAATCGAGATCGACTTGCCCTCGTTTGCGTCTCTTACTGCTTGCGCAAAATTGCGATATAGCAGCGCAAATGCTTCTAGGAAACCTTCGGGGTGCCCTGGCGGAATGCGGCTCGCAGCCACGGAAACTTCGGATACGCCTGCGCCACCTGTCCGCCGAATTTCATAGGGGCGATCCGGCCAGCGTACGACGAGTGAATTTGGCTCCATCTGAGCCCATTCAAGTCCGCCACTCTCCCCATACACCCGTAACGTCAAGCCATTTTCAACTCCAACAGCGATTTGACTCGCCGACAAGACCCCTTTCGCCCCGCCTTCGAAACGCAAAAGCACATTGCCATCGTCGTCTAATCTTCTACCTGGAACGAAGGTCGTGAGATCCGCACATAGTTCGCGTATACGCAGTCCCGTAACGTACTCAGCGAGGTTTTCACCGTGGGTGCCAATATCTCCCATACATCCCGCAGCGCCGGAGCGACTTGGGTCTGTGCGCCATTCAGCTTGCTTATTGCCATCCCTTTCTTCTGGCGACGCTAGCCAGCCTTGAATGTACTCGATATTAATCCGCCTAACTTCCCCTAATGCGCCGCTCCGAACGAGATGACGCGCCTCCTTGATCATGGGATAGCCCGTGTAGTTGTGCGTCAAACCGAAAACCTTGCCAGTTCGTGCCACAATGTCACGAAGTTCCAGCGCTTCTTCGAGGCTGAATGTCATAGGCTTATCCGATACGACGTGAAAGCCAGCTTCTAACGCTGCTTTGGCATGCTCGAAATGCATGTGATTTGGCGTAGCTATGACAATGAAATCGATCCGGCGCGATGGGTCCATGACGGATTCGCTTCGAATCAATTCCTCAAATGTGCCGTAACAGCGATCTGCGGTCAAGCCGTATAAGGACTGCCCAGAGCGCTTCGATTTTTCTGCCGAGCTTGAAAACGCGCCACCGACGAGCTCAATTTGGCCATCAAGCTCAGCAGCTATGCGATGCACGGCACCAATGAATGCACCCTCGCCGCCGCCGATTAACCCCATTCGAAGTTTTGTCATCGTGCCCCCATGCACTCTGAGTCGCGCTGATACGGCAAATTCGTATCGAAATAGCCTACGTCGAAGCGCGTTTGCGATTTTATGTTCGCATTGAAAGATGGGTTGTCTTGCATATAGCTCGTGATCACTCTAGTTCATCACGCGAACATGTTGCTCTAACTACAACCGTCCTACCGAAACATTTGCGAGTTACCAAGCTAGCTTGCTCGACCGTCTCAGCACAGGACTCTAGCCAACGTAGAATCCACCCCCGTTACTCTGGCGCCGGTTGCCGTAAATCGTGAAACCCATATCTGTACAGCTCTATGCACTTCGAGAACAAAGCCAGAACGACTTCGATAAGGTCTTACAGGATATCGCGGATATCGGCTATAGCGGCGTTGAACCCTTTGCTCTTTTTGGCAAGACGCCACAAGCATTCAAAGCACAGGTCGAAGATCTAGGCATGGCAGTTTCTTCGAGCCATTTTCCTTGGGTAAATCGAGCAGAGCTAAGCCAGGTCGTCGATGTTGTACAAGGACTCGGACTAAATCGAGCAGCAGCTGGTTTCGGCGCCGACGACGTCAAAGACGAAGATAGTGTTAAACAGACGATTGACACCATCAATTCCCTCTGTGAGCAACTCAAGCCACATGACATTAGCGTTTTTCTGCACAATCATTTTTGGGAATTCAATCCAGTTGGTGGTGAATTACCCTATCACTCATTGCATAAGCACTGCCCGGACCTTCAGTTTGAAGTAGATACCTACTGGGCAGCTAATTTCGGTGCATGCGACCCGGCCGAGGAAGTCGCAAACGTCAAGGATCGTGCGCCCCTCTTGCATATCAAGGACGGTCCAAACGAGCAGGGAAAAGCTCATGTTGCCGTTGGCGATGGTGTGCTGAACATCGCAGAAATCGTGCACGCGGCAGACCCTGACGTACTGGAATGGATCATCGTGGAATTGGACGCCTGCGATACAGACATGCTCGAAGCGGTACGAAAGAGTTATGAGTTTCTTACACGCGAGCAACTTGCCGTTGGACGTAAATAGTCGTTATTCAAT
>VXLJ01000019.1:115248-133388 GCA_009841635.1 Gammaproteobacteria bacterium | reverse complement strand
CTTCAACAATCTGGGTTATCGCGACCGCGACATGCCTTACTACGGCGCGGAGTCGCACATGGACGGGTTGTGCACGATCGGCGTGCCGCAAGAACCAGTGACCGGCAGCCCCGATGAAATCTACAAGATGTACATCTCGAGGGGACCTAAAGGCGACATCGGTCGCACGGCTGAGGTGATGGGACACAATTCAGTACCGCTGTTTGAAGATCCCGAAATGACCCTTGGCATGGGTTCTTTTACTGCCTTCGTATTCGTCTGTCTTAACGATCAAATGAAAGAAGGATGTGGTCAAACCGCATTGTTAAGAGGCGCACACCACCATACCCAAGAGTTTTTTCGATGGCAATATGCTCAAAACGGTCATGTTGGCCCAGAAGGACCAGGTTGGCCTCGGCTAAATTACGATGCGCCGAATGGTTGTGGTCATGTCTATTTGCCGCAGAAGATTCGCGAGAAAATGATCGACGAAACATCGGAATCGACACCCGATGGCGTCAAGTGGCCGCGCCCAACGCAAATCCTTATGGAAGCGGGCGATGCTTGCATCACCTTATTCAACATTCCGCATTCAGGCACCCGCAACGAACACGGAACTGAATCGCGCAAGAACATCATCTTTCGTATCCGCAATAAGAGCAGACAACCTAATCACAAAGTCAATGGTGTATCCGATCACCCAGATCGTGGCCAGCGCGGGGAGTGGTTGGAATACGAGGAAGGCAACAATCCCTGGGAACGCTCGAAATACGCTATCTGCAATATGTGGAACGAGTGGGAAGGCATGCGTGAAGTCGTGGCCGAAATGGAATCACAACAACAAGCCGTAAGTTAACGCTCAAGTCTCAACCTGGCATGGCAGCAGAACACGCAACGGCTAACAACGCCCATTCTGATCTCCGCAAGTTGGCCGGCGGTTTGGCCATCGTAACCGGCGGTGGTTCAGGCATTGGGTTTGCGATTCTCGAAGCCGCTATTGCTCACGGTCTGCATCCAGTCATAGCGGACATTGATGCAGTCGCCATTCAAGAGGCGAAACAAAAGCTTCAAGCATCTGCTGAAGCTGCAGGCGTGCGTTTGCTGGGTGTTGAAGTAGACGTGTCAAGTGAAGCGAGCGTGCAGGCATTGCAAGCTAGCGTCAGCGAGAAGATGCCTGATACACCTATTTCATTGTTGGTTTGCAACGCAGGCGTAGGGGCAGGTGGCGGCGTCGTGACCGCCCGTGACATCGATTGGGACTTCGTTATCGGTGTAAATCTCAAAGGCGTGGCTAATTTCGCGCGCGTTTTCGTGCCGAAGATGCTCGCACAGAATGCGCCGGGTTCATTCGTTGCGACATCGTCACAAGACGGCTTGTGTGCCGCCCAAGGCGTATACGGCGTGACAAAGCACGCGTGCGTCGCACTATGTGAAGCGCTGTATCAGGAGTTGCGCGGTCAGCTGTCTGTTCATGTGCTGTGCCCGAATGTGGTTGGCACCAACATCGTAAAGTCAGGCACGCATCGCCCAGAGCGATTCGGCGGCCCCACCCCTAGTTCCGCTGCGCAAGATGCACTAGTGGACCGCTTCAAGCAGTATGGTATGCCGCCAAGTCGCTGCGCCGACATGGTATTTGCGGCAATTGAATCAGGAGATTTCTATATTCTGGCTGAAGCCGAAGAAGATCCTGGACACATCTACAACCAAGCGAAAGTTCGCATGGACGCAATACTAAATCGCGGCCGGCCATTCAGGCCACCAAGCAAATTTATCGCGCGGGTGTTTCAACCAGGTCGTTGATCACAATTCAACGATAAGTTATGCGATTTGCCTAAGCGGTCTCGCCTGGGACTTCAGGCGACGCCTTTTCCTTCGTGAACTCCCACTCTGACCAGTGATCACATAGTTTGTCGATAGAGGTTTGCCAAGGATCGTAGCTCTCGGGAAAGTCCAAGAACTGTCCGTAATAACCACGATCGGGGTGATCGCTGACACCGTGACCGATCTTTCTTAGTCCCTCAAGAGGATTCTCTGGCCGCAGTCGCCTTATTCGAAAGTAAAGGTTCATGCGTGGATTGGGACCCAAATTTGGTGTCGCCGTGTGCGGACAGGCGTGCAAGGCAATGACTGCATCGCCCGCATCCAAGCAAACCGGTGTGAGTTCAGGCCATGGCCAGCCATCAAGCGTTGGTGCATCTGCCGCCAGTTGTGGTAGTACTTCTCGTACCGTTGCGGGCAAACCATTCAGTTGAGGTTTGCCTGTTTCTGGATCCACTCGAATACGCGGCCAACCAGTGCCTTCTGGCCCAATCACGCTTCCCGTATCGCGTTGCATTTGAAACGCCGCTTCGACAAGCTCATGGGTGCCTTTCAATACAGCAAATTGACCATTGCCAGGTCGGCGTTGATCGTTCAACGCCACGCCCACCAATGCGGTGTAGCTACCTAGCGAAATGCGCCGATCAGGATCTTGCCAAAGCATCCCATCATTCCTGCCGCGCTTATCGTCGTTCTCACCAAAATAGGGAACCGGGTCACGAGGACGGCCACGCACTGGCTCAATTTCATCGCCATTAGTAGGGAGTAGACCCGACCAGCTGCCATCCACATGCGGTGTTGGTTTACCAAACAGCTTGTTGTGCCCTGGTGTAACAGCGATCTGACAACTCACAACCTCCGGATACGGTCCCATCGCATTCTTGAGAATCGTGGCAAGCTTTGACTGCTTAAATGTGCCTATCACATCTGGGTGAGTCGCAAGTTCCGCTGGTGGTAGCAAACGATGCTCGGTCATGTTCATGCCAGCTTCAATAACACCTTTGGCGCGTTGAATGTCCTTGTTCGGAACCACGCCGCGCAGTACTACGAAACCGTCACGGTACAGGTCCTGCTGCTCCTTCGGACTTAGATCCAGTTGGTTCATGAATCTCGACTTACTTCGTATACACGGTAACGCATCAAATCCAACACGCTTCTATAATCCGACCGCTCGGCGCTCGTAGCTCAACTGGATAGAGCACCAGGCTTCGAACCTGGGGGTTCGGGGTTCGAGTCCCTGCGGGCGCGCCAAGCACCTTGAGTTCTCGAAACGCACGTTTCCTTCCCACACGGTGCGATGTCTAAACGGCACTGGTCGCACAGTTACGCAGCCAATAGGTCCTTGGCCGCCGCTTCTACGCTTGTGCCTTCGAAAAATCTTGGGTTCGTTTCTCCCCAGAAGCGAATGGGATTTTCAAAAACGAAGTGCCGAAAGTCCTCCGTCGTGATCCGACCGTCGTCGACTAATTCATGTGCTTCAGGCAATACCCCAGCCATATCTTGAACGTCAAAGTGACCGATATCTGAACCGAATAACGTTTTGATTTCCGCTTGAAACGGGTTATTGTGTCTTTGAAACGCCAATGCATTGGTGGCATCATCAGCTTCACAACCGAAATAAAAACGTTCTGCGAACAGTTCTTTGAAATCAGATTTCGCCTCAATCTCGCATGCGGCATAGTCGTCCAATTGATTAAGGCCACCCGTCGTCGTCGGGCCGTTTTTGGTACTAAAGCCTTTACGCTCACGCAATGCTGCTTGCATTTCCGGACTTGCATATTCCTGCGCTAGCTCGTTTAGCAATTCAACATTCAATTCACTCGGGTCTGTCAATTTCAAGGCTTCGCCGTTGCGGATTTCCCAATGATTGATGAGGTCTGCATAGAGCAATACTGCGAAGCCGACCCCACCTTCAAGAAATGCAAAGTTCAAATCAGGAAAACGTCGCGTGACACCACCTAAGAAAAGCGACTTGCAAACCGCTTCCGAAGCTGCCGCGAAATGTCCGATATGGTTGTAACAGAAATTCGATACGGACAAGCGGAAGAACTTGCCTCGCGAACCACGATGAAACGTCGGTGAAACGCCTAACTCTTGACATTTCTTCCACACGACATCGTAGTCATGCGCACTGTCGATGCCGAATGTATCGAGCCATGACGTTAGATCTGCTGCATCTGGTCGCTCTGTCATGATTTTTTCAATGGGTCTGTCAATCAAGCTATTCAGCATGACTACCTTGAGCCCAAGATCATTCACGGCGTGATCCAGTTCAGCCAGCGCTTCCTCAGGCGTGTGCATCGGAATGACCGCCGCAGGCGTCATGCGGTCTTTGAATGGTTCAAACAGTTCCGCGCAATAAATATTGAATGCTCGACATGCGGCCAATCGCGCTTCTTCATCGTTAACGCGCGGAAGCCCGAGCCCTGCGGTTGGGTACAAAATGGCAAAGTCAATGCCAAATTCGTCAAGCCGTTCGTAGAGCAGTTTCGGCATCATGGCCGTCGCGCGATCGCGCGTGTTTTTAGTCGGCGAGCCCCAAAAAGCTTCCTGAGGGACATTCGCGTGGCGTCGTTCTGCAACGGTCATGCGGAGACTACTACCGACTCGCGCACCGTTCATGTCCATCGCTCGTGTTGCAGCTTTACCGCCTATAGCCTCCATCGCGCTTCGCACGACAGGGCTGTATTCCAGCCAATGCCCATCGGCATCGATCACTGGATGATTTAGATTCGCGCGCAATCGCGCGGCGTGCGTCTCAGCCATTGCTCTGCCTCTTAGCCTGTAATGTGGCTGTTCAATTAAACAGCAGAGCAAGTAGAAAGGATTACACGTCGTCGTTGTGCCATCGAGCAGAACACGCACTCAAGTTCAACAACTTGAAATGTAACTGATAATCATTATCATTTATAATAACTATGTGAGCTTGAACCGTTCAATCTTGGTTCAAAGCGCACTACATCGCGAATGCCGGTGACAAATGCCCCCTCGCTAGCTTCCGCCGGCTTTCGCGCCTCTCTCAACTAGCAAGTCGAGTATTTCCTTTTTTATCTTGCGCTTACGGGCGTAATCCAATACCGTCAAGCCTTCGGCGTTTGTCACGTTTAGTTCCACACCGCGATCTAGCAACCAGGTCACCAGCTTGGTACGGTTGTACTTGAACATTTCCATGATCGGCGTTTCATCCCCAGCACGCTGATTCCAATCCGCCCCATACGAATCGAGCAATTCGCAAATCTCAATATTGCCGTCCCACAATGCTGCAAACACACCTGGATTGGGGTCAGCACCTCGCCCTAGCAGATATGCTGCCAAGCGTGCGTTCGACTGCCAGCTCACTGCATACCAAAGCGCTGTCGCGTTGAAGACCCCGAAACCTTCAGGAATAGGTTGTACGCTATCGAGCTCGACACCGTGCTCTAACAAGAATGCCGCGCACTCGATCGCTTTGTCGGCGCTTAACTCCTTGTAGTAGCCTGACATGGCCAAGTAATGAAGAGGGGTTCTTTGTTCTTCGTCGGTCACGACGAGTGCATCGCGTTTGGCAAGTTGCCGCAATCTATGCAGGTCGCAGAGCATCGCAGCATCGAGTGCGTCTAGTGGTCGTGTTGCTTGCACTAACAAATCGACCAACTCGGTCAATGGACCCATCCCCGCGTATGCGATCGGCCGTAAGCTGAGAGGGCCCGCGGCAATGTGAGGACTCGCGCCGAGCTCTAACAAGCACCGCAACGCATCTGTATGACTTGCCTGTTTCGGGATCGTGCGATGAAACTGACAGAGGCGCGTTAAAGGTGTGTGCTTTGCG
Source organism: Gammaproteobacteria bacterium (assembly GCA_009841635.1). Taxonomy (GTDB): domain Bacteria; phylum Pseudomonadota; class Gammaproteobacteria; order Pseudomonadales; family Azotimanducaceae; genus Bin55. The sequence goes on along the minus strand of VXLJ01000019.1, from coordinate 127,783 downwards.
CCCGTGCCGGCGACCACATTAACGTCCGCACCGTATTCAACGAGCGTCCTCAAACAAGGCACGTCGCCGACAAAAGCGGCGTCCATGATGGGTTTCCAGTGCCGTGCCGCCGTAGGGTCCGCACGGGCAAGCTCACGTAGACGCTTTACGTCTCGCTGGTAAACAGCCTCGCTAAGAGGTTTGTATGCAACTCTAGGCAAATATCATCAATCATCGCGCATTTGGCGTTGCAGATAGTTCTCAAGCGTAACGCGTTCGATCAAGTCTAACTGCGTTTCGAGCCAATCCACGTGCTCTTCCTCAGATTCCAAGATGCGCTCAAGGATTTCCCGCGAAATATAGTCTTGCACGTTCTCGCAACTGGCGATACCTTCACGCAGGATAGGCATCGCTTCCATTTCCAGGCGTAAGTCGCACTCGAGCAATTCGCGCGGCGTCTCGCCAACGTACAGTTTGCCGAGATCCTGCAAATTTGGTAGACCTTCCAAAAACAGGATACGCTCAATCAGCGTATCCGCGTGTTTCATTTCGTCGACTGACTCTTCGTACTCGTGTTCCGCGAGGTACTTCAAGCCCCAGTTCTTGAACATGCGCGAGTGCAAGAAGTACTGATTAATTGCTGTCAGCTCGTTTCTGAGAACGTTATTCAGCATAGCAATCGTTTGAATATCTTGAGGCTTCACAGCACTTCCTTGCTTGGGGCTGGAGAAATCTTAACATAAATTACTGTATGCATATTCAGTTAAAATGTAATCTCAATAAGTAAATAAAACGCGTTCTTTTTGATAATGGGATTGAATCTCATTTTCGATTACAATAACCGCATGTTCGTTTGTATTTGCCTTGGCGTCACCGATCAAGAGATTTCCAACGCGATCGAAGAAGGTCACGATTCGGTATATGCCATCAATCGAGAACTCGGCGCCGCGGGTTGTTGCGGCTCCTGCATGCCAACAATCGAAGCTATGCTAGACACGCACAAAGGCAAGAGCCAGTCCAGCGAAGAACTACCTTACTACGCTGCTGCGGCTGGTTAACTAAGTCCTATTTCTGCGCGCTGTTGCGCAAGCTGCCTATGTATCGCGCTCGGTTGAGTTGCCTTTGAACGACTGTTCAAAATACGCCGTCATGCACTGATTCGCCCGCGTGGAATCACCCATCTTTTTATAGATCCGCCCCAGACATTGAAGTGACTCGACGATGTCGTTCGCCCTCTTTAAATGTTCAATGGCGCGGTTATGCGCGTCGAACATTTCAAACAAGATGCCTAGGTTGTAGTTCGCAATCTGATGTTCGGGTTGCGCGTCCAGTGCTTGCTCATAGCAGTAGCGTGAATCAAGTTGGCGGCCACCAAGAAAGTGCAAACGTCCCAGGTTGACCCACGCATCGGCATTCTTCTCATCAATGCGAATGCAAACCTCGTAAGCGCGAGTCGCTTCCTGAATGTCCTCGTCGTCTTCGCAATCCAGCGCATAGTGATACCAGTCATCCGGATTGAGACTATCAGCGTTTACACGTTGCTCAGTCAGCAACGATTCCATCGTTCGCACGGAATTAGTACGAATAGGGTCCGTTAATTTCTCGAAGTCAAATCCTCGATCGCCAGTCGTTGGATCGACAAGACCTTGGGCTGATTGCATCAGAATGTCGCCGCCAGCTGTTCTATCAGTGCGAACGATTTTGATCGCCGACGTATGCACGACTTGGTCTGGATTCGCGCGTCGCGCAGCTAGGTACGCATCTACGATTCGCGCAAACGCAGCACCTTGCTTGACGAGACCGCCGATGGTTCGAGCTACGACGAGGTCCTGAAACCTATAACGAAACCGCGTGTTGTCAAGTTTCGTGGGTTCAAGCAATGATTTGCGGCGTAGCTGCTGTAGTTGATAGGCCGATAAGCCAGATTCAGCACAAATCTCTTGGGATGAAAACCCAAGGACTGTATTGCCGCTCACTTCCATGTTTGTTCTTTTTGTGCTTCCTGCACAAAAGACGATTTTACTACTCGACGCGACCTGTTAGCAATGCGTCCTTCAGCAACTCGACCTGATATTCGGTAATTGGTTCAAACTTAGGAATCGTGCATCGCGGCGTCAACGTGCGGCGACCAAATTCGATCGTCTCAGTCCTTATCGCATCCCCAACGCAAAGCCGCGACGAGCCGCGCGATTCCAAATTGAGGACTGCATGCTTGTGCAAACCAAAGCAATGTCGGCCGAATTGAATCAGGACCCTCTCACGGTTTTTCTTGCCACGCATGATGAATATGACATGCCGTTTGCTTAAAACCTCATGATCGCGAATGGCTGCTTTAGAAATGCAGTGTTTTCGGTCACTGTAGTCACGTGCATCCGGTGTCGAATCCAGAATGTTCGCGATCGAGACTTCGCTCGTTACCACCTTTTCCTCGCTCGTTGCCGGTGTGCTTGATTCTTCTTCTGCAGCGACTGCAATGACCAAACATGCACCGATCGCAAAAACAAGCACCATCTTGGTCGATTGCAGAATCGACTCAGATTTCATTGACATGCGACTCGCCTTGCAACCTCTCGATTAGAGCAATGACCGCGATACAACGACATATCCAAATGCCGAGCACCACAATCGTAAAGTATGACCGTCAGAACTGCAAATATGACATAAGCTCTTCAAACGTGGTTGCAACTTCAGCTCGCAACACATGTTCTGCCAACGAATCGCCTCGTGTCACACCAAGGCCAAGTATGGCGATTGGCTTACCTAATTGATGCGCCAGCTTGACCAACCGAAAGCTGGAATAGACCATCAGCGATGAACCAATGACCAGCAGGCTCTGAGCATTCGTTACTGCGCTATTTGCATTAGCTTTCACGTCATGGCGTAGATTGCCACCGAAGAACACAACATCAGGTTTTAGGACACCACCACACTGCGCGCAATCTGGCACTTGAAACGTCTCATCAATATCAATCTGGTAGAAACTTTCACCGCCTGCATCCGGTGTAACCGCCGCGCCTAAGAATCTCGGGTTATTCAACTCAAGCTGCGTTTGCAGAATGTGACGATCGAACACCGTCGCACAGTCGATACACGTTGCGGTTCGCAATGAGCCATGCAGCGCAATGACGTTTACTTGACCTGCGGATTCGTGCAAATCGTCAACGTTTTGCGTGATGACACTGGACACTAACCCTCGTTGTTCTAGCTGCGCAATGCCGATGTGCGCAACGTTTGGGCGAGCAGCGGCAAACCGTGGCCAGCCGAGCATGCTCCGTGCCCAGTAACGACGACGGGCGGTGGTGGAGTTAAGGAAATCATCAAGCAATACCGGTTGCGGCCGTTTCCATTCACCCTGCGCGTCGCGGTAATCAAAAATCCCTGAGCCTGTACTGCAACCTGCCCCTGTGAGCACGCAGACAGGATTTTCTTGACGGATGAAGGCAGCTAAAGCTTGTGCTGCTTCGAAAGCCATTGATTTCACCGTAAAACGGCTGCATATGGCGTTACGATTCTCATGTAGTTTTCACGCCCGAGACCTTTCGATTCAGCACAGGAGGAATGAGCATGCCTACACATAGTGAAAAAAACGGTCGCTTCAGATTTGATATTTCGTACCGGCGCTTTCAAGGCGACCAAGGATTGTCCATTCGTGTCGAGGGACCAGTCGCAAATGAATCTCGAGAATTGCTACGTTTCGACTGTTTCGAGAAAACACCTCACTATCACACCGAAGTTTATGGCCGCAATGTAATTACACCAATCGATTCTGCGGATGCATCTGAGTGGTCCTTGGCGACCTTACAAGAACAGTTTGTCACACTCATCGAGGCCGCAGGTGCAGATACCATGACAGACGCGGAACATGAAAATCTGACCGGCGCGTTGCATGTCGTCTGCCAAAAGTCGCGCGATCTGATCGCCGAAGAAAAGCGCGTTTAGTCACCAAACGACGCGACGACACCCGCATTCACAAGTTCATTTTGAGTATCGATTGCGTAGCCTAATTCGCGAAGCAATGCGCGTGTGTGTTCGCCTAAGTGTGGCGCACCATGACGCATTTCAGTAGGCGTTTGTTCGAAGCGTGCCGCATTGCGCGCTTGTCGCAATGTACCCGCGTGCTCATGTTCAACTTCGACAACGATGCCGCTTGCTTCGACTTGAGGATGGCGCACCATTTCATGACGCTTCAAAACAGGTGAGCACGGCACGCCGGCCTCTTCGAGAATCTCTAACCAATCGGCCGCCGCACGCGTAACTAGAACGCTCTGCATGAGCTCAAGCCGTTCATTCGCAAACATATCGCGACCTGCCGGCGTCTTGAATCGTTCGTCTTCCAACCATTCAGTTTTAGCGACAGCACGACAAAAACCGGTCCACTGCGTGTTTGTCATCACGCTCACGCTGATGTAGTCGGTAGAGGTTTCATAAATCAAGTCAATAAAGGTCGCAGCTGCAGCCACATCGACCTCCCGACCGACGAACGTTTGGCTGCCCATATCGGAAGACCACATAAACGCGACGATGGCATCAAGCATGGATAGCCGCACGTGCTGGCCTTTACCAGTTCGTTCGCGAGCATACAACGCGGACGATACCGCTTGCGCGGCCGTAATGCCCGTCAGCTTATCTGGCAGAATCGTGCGAATAAGACGTGGGCGAGCATCGTCGCTGCCACCTTGCACGGATGTGAGGCCAGACAAAGCTTGAATGATCGGATCGTAGACCGGTTTGTGCGCCCAAGGACCTTTTTCACCCCAGCCGCTCATCGATAGATAAATCAGCTTGGGATTGACCGCACGCAAATCGTCATAGTCGATCTGCAAGCGCTGCATGACGCCAGGCCGAAAATTCTGAACGAATACATCCGCCGTTTCAACTAATTTCAACAAGAGCTCGCGACCGCGTGAGGCCTTTACGTCAATGGCAATCGATCGTTTGTTGCGGTTGTTGTTCACGAATGCCGCAGAAAAATGGCGTTGGGCGTAACCAGCTCTGCGCGCATGATCGCTGTTTATTGGCGCTTCGACTTTGATCACGTCCGCCCCTTGATCGCCAAGGAGCATGGTTCCGTAAGGACCGGCGATCATCGTTGTGAAATCGATGACGCGAACACCGTCTAGGGGACCTGGCATGCTTCAAATGGGAATGTTGCGCAAAGGGTATTGGACTGCTGGTGATGGTCCGCAAGCGGAAATGCAGACGAATTTGCAGTGCCAAACAAATTATCAATAGGTCGTGGTGCGGTATGCCTATCGTTTCCGACCAGTTAAAAGCTTGCATAAACTGCAGCCAAGTCCAATTGACCAACTGATGGGCAAGAATCGTCGATGGCGTACCCGTTGAGCAACGATGGCGAAAAGCCAGCCATACTATGTTGCTTTGAAGTTGCTGGCACGGCTATTCGCCAATTTAGTTCGACACGACGAACCCCGACACTAATAATCTGTGCGCACTCAGGAGCTGGCTACGCTCCGCTTGCCGCAATTTAACCACTAAAGGACCACGCATGAGCGAAATCACCGAACGTGACATTCAATCCAATGGTTTGAACATGCACATCGCCGAAGCTGGCGAAGGACCGCTAGTCGTGCTATGTCATGGGTTTCCGGAGTCTTGGTACTCGTGGCGCCATCAGCTACGCGCGCTCTCTGACGCAGGCTATCACGTCGTCGCGCCGGATCAACGCGGCTATGGCGGTACTGATGCTCCTGAAGCCATCGACGCTTACACGGTATTCCATCTAGTTGGTGACATCGTTGGCTTAATAAGTGCGCTAGATGAAAAGGAAGCAGTGGTTGTCGGCCATGATTGGGGTTCGCCGGTTGCTTGGAACTGTGCGTTGTTGCGGCCTGATGTTTTTCGTGCTGTCGCATCGTTGTCAGTACCCATGGGTCCCCGTGGCTCCGCACCGCCTCTGGTCAACATGAAGCAATTGTTTGGCGATCGTTTTTTTTATCAGCTTTACTTTCAAACTCCCGGCGTCGCCGAGCACGAACTGCAAAACGACATACCTAAAACCATGCGCAAAATGCTGTATGGCGCATCTGGCGCGGTCAATCGAACGTCCATGCTCGAACCTAGAGACCCGCCACCAGATTCTGCGTTCATGTTGGAACGCATGCCAGACCCCGGTGACGATTTGCCAGCTTGGTTAACCCAGGAAGACATCGATTTCTACGCTAGTCAATTTACGAAAGCAGGATTTCGCGGCGGTCTGAATTGGTACCGTAACATCGATCGCAACTGGGAGCTGTCAGGGTGCGTACAAGGTCGACAAATCGAACAACCTGCGTTCTTTATGACCGGTTCCCGTGACGTTGTTCCCTACACTGACTACGCATTAGAGGCGATGAAAACCGTCGTCCCAAATTTAGTCGATGCAGTGGTGCTTCCGGACATTGGGCATTGGACGCAACAAGAAGCCCCCGAGGCGGTCAACGAAGGTCTGATCGGGTTTCTAAACGGACTGGATTAAATCTGTTTTACTGCTTGAGAGCGCGCTTGTGATGCTCGTAACAAAGCCCTAAAGCGTGCGAGCGTTGTGGTTCCAATTCGGCCTTGTATGTGTTTTACACGTAATGCCACAAAGACTTGCTGAGCGGACACTAACTGGCCTCCAGGCTCGTTACGCCGTTTCGGTCGCGGCACGAACCGATTGTTTAGTGCCTTTCGTCGCGAAGAAAGCTACGACGTCAGCTGTATTCACGTTGGCCGTCTGACGCGCCAGCACAACGTATACGCCCATTGAAATAACCAACGCGGGGAGCACTTCGTGCAAGGTTGAGCTCAATCCGACACCCCGCCACAGCAGGACGGTCAATATGCCGCTGCCAAACGACGCAACCACTGCGATGGCGCTACCGCGTCGCCAATGCAGTCCAACCATGATCGCTGGTACAAAACACACCGCATACAAGCTCCCCGAAAACGTCGTAATCTCAACGATATCACCGAAAGGATTAAGCGCAAACAAGGCCGCTAGCGCCGCGCAACTAATGACGCCTATGCGTGTGTAAATGGTTTGTCGTTCCTCTCGCACAGGGACTACAACCCCGATGACGTCCCGCATCGTGACGGACCCTGCAACAAGCAGCACACTGTCCATTGATGACATGGCCGCAGACAAGATGGCGACGACAAGGAAGTCTGCAACAAGCAAGGGGAAGATCGAAGGATCTTGTATAAGCGTCGGTACGATCAAATCGGTATCGGCGATGTCGTCAATAAGGAAATGGGCATATAGACCTAGTGGAAATAAGCAGAACTGGATGATGAGCAGTCCGCCGATCGCGAAGGCAATGCCTCTTGAGACGCTGGCTGCGTCCCGCAGTCCGTAAAACCGGGAGATTTGCCGCGGATCGATGAGGAGCTTCATCGAACCTGCTAGCGCAATGCCCATGACCACCAGCAATGGCGCACCTGCGTTCCACGTAAAGAGATGTTCTTTGGCTGGCATCGCCATCAAGTCGAACATGCGACCCGGTCCACCAATGTGCGTTGTGACAAACCCAAATAACACCATCGAGCCAATTAACATCAAAACGCCTTGTATGACGTCGGTGCGAACGACCGAAACAAATCCCCCTACAGTTGTATACACCAATACAACAAGCAACATCAACCCGACTGCAGCTTCGTACGGAATCCCAAGAAAGACTTGAAATAAGTTGCCCGCGCCTTTGAATATAGCAATCAAATACAGCAGGCTCGCCATTGCAATGATCAAGCCGGTGATAACCCGAACGCTTTGGCTTGCAAATCGCGCGCCTAGAAATTCCGGTACGGTTACGGTGTCCGTCATCGCCGTGAAGCGACGCAATTCTGGTGCGACTAAGCGCCACGATAAGTAGGTCGCCACCACCATCATCAATGGAAACAGCATCCACGGTGCGCCGAAGCTATAGCCCTTACCGGCAAGACCGAGGTAGCTATTGGTGCTCGCGAACGTCGCAAAAAAGGACACACCGATGATCACCCCACCCATGTGGCGACCACCGACCAAGAAACCGCCAATGTTGCCGCTTTGGCGATAACCTAGTCGCGCGTGCCACAACAGAATAGCTGAGTAAACAACAAGCAGCGCGACTGCAAACCAATGCTCCAAAATGAACGATTGCACGCTTAGTTACACACTTTTTAAAATCAGACGGACTTGATAACCGGAGTTTGCGGCTTACAGCAATGCGCGTGCTTATTCAATATGTCATCCCAGTCGTCGCGCTCATATTGGTGCTTGCGTTGGTATTGGTTCGAGGACGCAAACCCGCTACAGGTTCGGATGACGAGGGACCATTGGTGAGCCCGGCTATTCTCATCATCGTGCTTGGGATTGCTGGTGCCATCGCGGTTCTGGTAATCGCGTTCGCGATGGATTCGCTCGGGTATTTCTAGAGGTCGACGGACGACCGTTCAAACTAATCGAGCTTGCCTTTTGCAGGGTCGCCACGTCTATTTACGTAACGCATAGGATCTGAGAGAGGATTCCGCTTCATCGCCTGCTCGGTCATTTTGTCGTATTTAGGATCAAGCCGTTCGACTTTAGATTGACTTGAAAGCTTCACGCTCAAATTAGAGATGATTGGGGTCGCGTTCGCGTCGCAACCTCGATCGCATGGCACTTGTTTGGGTTTGTCTTTTATGTGCGCGAAAATAGTCGAAACTTCGCCGCACGCAGTACAACGATAGTCGTAGTACGGCAAAGTTAGCGACCGCTTTGAAGCGATCCGTAGTCGACAAAAGCCTGAATAGATCGCGAAATACGTTCAAAATGAAGCCGCGCCATCGAGTCTTTGGTCTTGATCACATTGTGCTTGACGGCGTCCAATGCCAGCAACGTGGGAGCACGGCCTAACCGCCGTCGATAAAGATACGAGTTCCATTCCCGCGTCGACATTGTGACAACCATCTCTTGATCACCAAGCTCGTTCACGTCGATTGGCTCGACGCTTGCGATTTCGAATGCCGCAAAATTCACGCGCCGCCCGTGCTTGCCTGACTGAAAACAAACTGACGCATCGGCACTCCCCAGCGTTCTAAACGCAGGATCAGTATTCGCCTGCTCGCGAGCCGTGACCATCCAATCGAAAACTGCCATCTCTTCTCTTAGTAGGTGGTGTTAATGCGAGCTGAAGCGTTGAAGAAAAACTGTAACGTTTGGTTGTATCGAAAAAACATGTCCTCTCGATACTGATCGTTATGTGTGGAAGTAGACAAACCTTCGGGTCGATCAAGATCAAGTGTGTTCAAAGTTTGGTTGTAGGTTGCATGACCGTTTTGGCGGATATTTGAGAGCATGGTTCGCCAATCTTTGGCGGGCATGTGCAGGTAAAAATCGCAGTCATCGAGTTTACCCTTGGTGATCTTTTCCGCTGCGCTGCACTCGAAACCCTCAAACGTGAGTTGGAAGAACTCGCGCCCTACCTGTACGCCTAACGTGCAATTGCACGTGCCACTACCTGCGCCGCGCAATTCATCGTCGGTGTTGTAAATGTCACGCACCGCATCAAACCACGCAACGGATGGGAACTTCGCCATCGCGCTATTCGTCGCCTGGCATTTTGCGAGTATCCTTTCTGAGAATCGTCGGCAGTTGTTCCTCAGTCACTGGCAATCGCAAATACTTGCTTGCCTGCATAAACTCCGCCGCAAACTCGTCTAGCATCTCGTATACGACGTACATACCTTCGGTACGTGCGCCTGCAATACCGCCGCCAAAAATGATTGCTAATGCTTCACGCAGCACGGGGTCTCGCAAATCGCGACTAAGACTACGAAAACCGATGAACAAAGTACTTGCAATCGACCCTAACTTATCCGGTGCGTGCGCTAACGCGAACTTCAAGTGTTCGAGACCATACGTCAGCAAGCGTGCCAAATCCTGAGTTACACACTCGTAAATCTTGCGCTCGACGCCACTATACGCGAATCGATTGAGATAACGAATCATGACCTGCGTGAATAAGCCGCGAATAAGCACCAAGCCGGTCACGGTTTCGGTCCAGCCACCTCGACTTTCCAATAGCAACCTGCTTACTTGACACGGACCTTCGTAACCAAGACCTCCACCGTTCGATAACGCTCGCTTGCGGAATGCCTCATGGCGACGCGTTGCGTCCAAACTCGTCGTTGCTAGAAACTGTTTAACCTCGTGATAGCCATACGCCATCTGATGTTGCCAACTCGTAATTAGTTCGACATCGATGATGGCATACTGACAAAGTTCGGTGCAAACTTGACAGATAGCTCGTTCAATATCGTCGGGCAACGGGTGGAGTTGCGACCAATCGACGTCCGTCGCGGGTGCCCATCTGCGTTGAATCGCTTCTTCGTACAAATCCGCAGCACAGGGTGCCCACAAATCCACCTTATCTCTAAGTTGAATAGCAACAGGCGGCGTGCCAGTTGCCCCAATCGCACCACGAGGATTGCGACTGCGATCTAGCCACTGGGTGGGAATTTCACCGTATATGCCAACATTCAGACTGCCGAGGGTTAGACCTTTTGGACCGGGTTTGACGCGAACACCCCATTCACGCCATTGATTCATCCAATTTAGTCGAGGTTCAGGGACTTCAACTTCCAAATCTTCTTTGGACAACGTCAAAGCCGGCCTGACGCGCTTAGCGTCTCTTTTTGATGCCATGTTGTGAGTTAGATTTGGACTTAGTTAGCGACGTTCGACATCATCTGCTTCAAGTGCGAGCGACCGTTCTTGAAGCGCTCGCCAAATCCAGCTGATGTGACACGCTTTTGGTATTCCTGAAGCTGCCGTCTGCGGATAGAAACGAGCTTGCGGAATCCTTCGTCGAAATATTGTCGCCCGCCGCCGAGCATGATGGATAGTGACTCCGAAGTTTGGTTCAACTGCCCGGCCGGGTTTGCAGCATCCGTGAGCATGCCTCGTTCGGCCTCGTCAAGATAGCAATTGATCTCTTCATGTCGCTCAGGCGCATTCGCAGCCATGTAACGCATGTGCATGACACCGAACGCCACATGGCGAGCCTCGTCTTGTGCGCAAAGGCGATAAATCGCTTTCTCTGCATCGTTGTATGCCATCAGCTCTCCCATTCGAAAAATGGTGAGAACAGCGCCTTCGCCAGAAATGTGCAAACGCGAGGACATTTCGGTAAAGTCGCGCGACAAGTCAATGCCACCCACAAATCCTGCCGTTGCACCCGTTGCCCGCATTAGACCGCCGCCGTTGGCAAGCGCGCGCTTGCGGAATACGTCCATATGACGAGACTCATCCATGACTTGTGCCATCAAGACATTTCGAGCTTCGTAAAAGTCAGGTGAGGTCTGTGAAACCCAACGGCTCGGTACGTCGCCGGCCACGAACTCAACCTCAGTCAGAAACGTAGCCATTTGGCACTGTGCTTGTTCGATATCGTCAGGCAGAGGTTCGATCGTATGCCAAGGCACATCGGTAGCGGAACTCCATTGGCGTTGCAAGGCTTCTTCATATAGAAACGACGCGTTTTCCAGCCAGATTTCGCTCTTTGTGCGCACCGTGTAGTTGCCAATCGGCATACTCCCAGGTCGCGAGACCGAACCCCGCGGCTTGCCGCTCAAGTTACGACTTTCGACGGGGGCCTCGCCGTAAGACCCGATTTGTATATCTGCTAGCGTTAGACCGTTCTTGCTGGGTGTCGCATGGCTATCCCATTCGCCTTGCTTCTCCATCCAACTTAAATCAAGTTCAAACTCAGCGCCATTCATTGTTTGTTGAGCCATAAATTGCTTGATTCCCCGCTATGCCGACTAGCTTTCAAAGTGTGAACAGGTCGTACAAACATCCTAAGGCAAGACCAGTGCAAGTCTTGCAGTTTGCATGGATTGTCCTTGAGATTTTAATGTATGCCAGACTGCTTGATTGCTTTGTTCTCTGCCGCTGAGCGCAAGTCCAAATGCTTTTTACAATGCATTGTGCTTATCAGTGCCATTTGTCAAAAAATCCCATGAATCAACTGTTCCGCTCAATAGTCACACCATTGCTTTTGCTGCTAGGCTGGTCGAGCGTAAACGCTGACTATCTGGCACCGGATTTGCGAGCAGAAGTCGACCGCTTAGTCCAGGAAATCGATGCAACGCCCACAAACGAAAGCAATGTTCGACAACGCGCAGAAATCCTATGGCGGTGGGCGAATCAATGGGCTCTGGATGGGCGTTTTGTACCTGTAAATCTGACCCAAGTGATTGCGTCGGTGCTGGGATATGAACTGCCTACACGACGTGCGCAGCACGAACGAATTGAAGGCTATATTCGGACGCTTGCTTTCAGCGACGAAGACCCGAACGTGCTTGGAAATTTGCGAGCACTAGGCGGGCCTTTTGAAGCTGCGTCGTACGGCACATTAACGCAGACATTCACGCTTGGCACCGCAAACGTTGAACAAGGCGGTGGAATTCTCGTCGCGCGCCACTTCATGGGTGGCTATCGCTATCAAACGGGCGACCCCACGGCCGAGAACTACGTCTCCATTCTCTCTTCCAATCCTGATGTTGCCTTCGAAATAGATGCTGTGCAACTCGCCGGCATGCACGGTGGCTTTCGTGG
>VXLJ01000019.1:0-115148 GCA_009841635.1 Gammaproteobacteria bacterium | reverse complement strand
GTACGTGCGCGCGACAGGTTTTTTAACCGACCGACCGAACCTTCACCACCGTGGCTCGTCAAGCTCAATGGGATGGAAGTTGCTCGTACCCAGCCTTCGGAATCTGCCATAACCAAGGTTCGACTTGAGCAAGGATTGAGCGAAGCAGGGGTGTATCAGCTCACCATCGAATCCTTAGATGGTGCCATTGCAGGGTACGGCAACGCCATGCTTGTCGAAGATGAACCTAGCCGTTTCATTTATTGGGGCGATACCCACGGACACTCTGGATTCGCAGAAGGACTTGGCACACCTGATCGTTTCATGCGCTGGGCTAAAAACGATGCAGCACTCGATTACGTGACCCATTCAGAGCACGACATCTGGATGGATGACGCCGAGTGGCAGGTATTGATTGACAATGTTGAACGATTTAGTGACGCCAACTTCATTGCCTTTCTAGGTGATGAGTGGACTCGCTCGAAATTCTTCGGCGGACACCATAACGTCATCTTTCGAACCGCACAAGGTCGAGAACGCATCGGCGCACAGTTCTATGGCACACTCTCCAAGCTCTACCACGGTTTGCACGAAAAACACGATGCCAACGACGTCGTGGTCATACCTCATGCGCACCAACCCGGCAACTATCGATTCAGTGATCCAGACCTAGAGCATCTAGTCGAAATCATGTCGCAACACGGCTCGTTTGAGTGGTTTGGGCAGAAATATCTGCAGCATGGTCACGAAGTCGGGTTTACAGCCGCTAGCGACAACCATCTGAGTCAACCCGGTTACACAGCACCCACGCCTGGCGGGTTGAGCCAACGTGGTGGTCTTGGTGCATTAATTGCCACGGAAAAAACGCGCGACAGCCTCTTTGACGCGATGAAGAACATCAACGCGTATGCGACAACTGGCGATCGGATCATTCTTGATTTCACATTGAATGACACCCCGATGGGGAAACGAATCCCATTCACTGAGCAGCGGGAGTTACGGGGTCGCGTCATAGCTGCGTGGCCTATTGCAGCTATTGCAGTCGTGAAGAACGATGGCGTGATTTGGTCGCGCGACTACTTAGCTGCCGAAGCCAATGCGCCAGTCTCAGAAGGTAAGTTCAAGGTCAGTTTCGGTTCAGACTCCACGCCTCATCACGAGCACGACAATCCACGGGGCTGGAAAAATTGGAGCGGCACGCTGACTATCGAAGGCGCTAGTCTCGTCGCAGCTGAACCCATGGATTTCACCAATCGGCAAGCACAACGGTTCGAAGTCAACGACGACGGCACAATCACTTTTAGCACGCAGACTCGAGGCGACGAAAGCTCGTTTGATTTAACGCTCACAGACATCGGACCCAACAGCACGCTAACGTTTGCGTTAAGTGCTGGTCGCGAATACGGCGGCGGTCCACCGACCTATCGACTACATCAAGCTTTCCCAGCGACCACCATCACGATGCCTCTGCAAGGCCAGGCTGGCGAATCGGTTGAGCAAACAATTTCTATGCCTGACTATGAGGACAAAATCCGCGTACGTCGCATCGTGCGACAAGGGTCTCGTGATCGTTCGTTTGAACTCTTGGATACGGGAACGCAGCAGGGCGACTACTACTTCGTTCGCGCAACCTTGGCGAACGATGCGGTCGCCTGGTCGAGTCCAATATGGGTAGGAGGCTACAAAACGCTATGAGCGATTTTGCTGTACACCCGCAATTGTTAGCTGACTGCGCTTTGGTTGGCGACGCATTGTTGTGTCGTGTGTTACTCATGAACGACCAACGATTTCCTTGGTTGATTCTGGTGCCGCGATTAACGGGTCTTAGGGACTTCCATGAGGTTCCGCACGAGCAACGGAACAGCTTGTATCACGAGATCGATATGGCATCCCAGACAGTAAAGGCAATGATTGACGCAGATAAAGTCAATGTGGCAGCTTTAGGCAATCAAGTTTCACAACTGCACGTTCATGTGATCGGTCGTCTTCAAACCGATGCCGCATGGCCTGGTCCGGTCTGGGGTAGCGGTCCCGCTGTACCTTACGACGATGCCGCTTTAAGCGAACGGCAACTGGTTACGCGCAAGGCCATGGCAATCGCAGCTTCGTCGTGAGTGGTTATTTTTTGGCCGGCTCTATGACGACCACCTGATTAGCTGCCAAGGAGCCGACGACGCGTTCCTCACCGGTCGGCCAAACGACAGTGACATCTTCTACTGTGTTCGCAGAACCCAAACCGAAATGCACAACCGGTTCATGAGCGCTCAAGTAGCTGCCGGCGACTTTGACGTAGCGAACCTGTTGTTTTGTCCCGACTGTGAGCGATACGGTCGCACCAATGGCGTCGCTCCCATACCCATTCAAAATCCGAAATCGAATCCAGTTGTTGTTAGCACCAACCGCATTTATGAGCACGTACGGCGCAGCATCGCGATTCACGATCACCGCATCTAAATCGCCGTCCGCATCAAGGTCGCCAACTGCTAGCGCGCGACTCGTGTGAGATTTTGGGTTAGCCGTGCCATCGCTCGTCGGCAATGATTCAAATCGAATCAATCCTTCCTCAAGCCGACCTTCGAACAACATGTTTGGTTCTGCAAATTGATCTTCTTCAGTACGAGGATCACCATCTACCTTGCCATTCGCTTCCATCAAATCGACCACACCATCGTTGTCGAAGTCCGCTAGCACAACTCCGAATCGCGTGAAGCGCCTACTCCCCGATCCCAAACCCGCATGACTGGTGCGGTCTCTAAAGTAACCGTTTTCATTGACGTAAACCGAATCAGTTTGTCCTTCTAAGTTGACGACTAGTACATCTTGATCAGCGTCGTCGTCAAGATCTACCGCGTCCACACCCATACCGGCCTTGGCAAAGCCGTGGTTGTCGACCGCACATGACCACTGCACCGCTTTGTCCAGAAAGCGCCAATCTCCTTGATTAAGCCAAAGCTGATTTACCATCGTGTCGTTGGCGACGAATAGATCAAGCAAACCGTCACCGTCAAAATCAGCAGGTACGGTGCCTAGGCCGTTTCCATACGCCAAGTCAAAACCTGTCACCGCGGTCACATTGGTAAATGTGCCATCACCGTTGTTGCGAAACATCGTGTCGCGAGCAGGCGCTTGATAGTTGGTCGGCAGGCAATAAGTGAGCACGCCTCGCGCGTAACAATCAATTTCGCGTTCAGCCGACCAAACTAAGTTATTGACCACGAAAAGGTCAAGATCGCCGTCCCGATCAAAATCGGTAAAGGTCGCGGCAGTGCTCCAGCTCGAATCGTTAACACCAGCTTCTTTAGTCATGTCTTGAAAGTCGCCTGTCCCGTCATTACGTAGCAGCGTGTTTTCGCCTAAATTGGTGATGTAAAGGTCTGTATCACCATCGTTGTCGTAATCGCCTGTCGCAACCCCCATGCCATAGCTCGAATGTGCAAAACTTTGCTGCGATTCAACCGCGTGGAACTGGCCAGTGCCATCGTTTAAATAAAGTTCGTTTGGCAAGATAGTCTCGGGATTGCTGCCTAGGTGCCAACCACTTTGCACAAAATACAGATCGAGGTCGGCATCCCCATCGACGTCAACTAGTGCGACGCCACCGCCCATGATTTCCGGTAAATAAGGTCGGTCCGTAAAGCCAGACACGTGTTCGAATGTGATGCCGCGAGTAAGTGCTTCATCGACAAACCAAGCTGTGGCTGGTGGTTCGTTCGCGCACCCTGGGAACCATGCAAGTCCAAATAGGGACGCCAGCCGCAAACATGTCAGAATGTGTCGCGATGCGGTTTTTAAATACGCGTTGCTAGTTTTGATTGTCCCGTAGGAAATGCAAGAACGACTTACGCCAACGGCTGCTGTGAAACTAGCAGGCGAATTCCTCGGTACGCTCTTCCTAGTCGCCACCGTCGTCGGCTCCGGCATCATGGCAGCAAAGCTCGCTGGTGGCAATGAAGCTGTCGCACTGCTTGGCAATACCTTAGCAACAGGTGTCATGCTAACCGTGCTCATCACAGTTATTCGTTCTCTTTCCGGCGCTCATTTAAATCCTGCCGTTTCTGTTGCGTTGTGCATGCGCGGCGAGCTGCGCTTCGGTTGGTTAATGCCTTACGTAGTCGCGCAAATTGTCGGCGGAATTTTTGGCACGTGGCTAGCTCATCTCATGTTTGATGTGACTGTTTTCCAAACCTCTACCAATCTTCGGCTAAGCCTAGGAACATTCGTAGCTGAGATCGTCGCCACTTTTGGGCTAGTCGCTGCGATACTAGGCACGTTGCGAATCAATCCGAATTGGATCGGTCCGATGGTTGGGTTGTACGTCTCGGGTGCATATTGGTTTACCTCATCGACGTCATTTGCAAACCCAGCCGTCACGCTCGCGCGCAGCATGAGCGACTCGTTTACTGGCATTGCGCCGGTGGACGTGCTGCCATTCATTGGTGCGCAACTCATAGGAGCAATCATCGCGGCCGCTTGTTTTGGTTTGCTCGACCGTTCAAGTCATGTAAAACCACAAGTGGACTAACCCTTCGAGATCCAAGCTGTCTAATTCGGATCACATTCGCGTCCATTTGGATTAAAGCTAATGAAAGTCCCAAGCTACTTCCGCGCTTCTGCGCTTGCAGCCGTACTCGTTTTAGGCACCGCATTGAGCGTCGGCGACGCTGCGCCTGACTTCACTTTACAAGGCAGCGACGGGCAGACTTACCGTCTCGCTGATCTGACCCAAGATGGCGCAGTTGTGCTGGCGTGGTATCCAAAAGCGTTCACGCGCGGGTGCACGATTGAGTGTAAATCGCTCACGGAAAATGGACACCTCATTCGTGAGTACGCAGCGACATATTTCATGGTGAGTGTTGACCCACTCGAGGAAGTCACAAAGTTTGCTGAGTCTATGCAAGCCGACTTTCCTTTGCTCGCCGATCCTGATAAATCCGTTGCAAAACAATACGGTGTCATGAGCGACTACGGTTTTTCTAACCGCCACAACGTCTATATCGGCAATGACGGCAACGTCCTTGCGATTGAGACTTCGGTGAATCCCAGCACAGCCGCAGAAGATATCGCAGCGAAGCTAGCCGAACTCGGTATCGCCAAGCGGGAGGGTTAAGGCTGGCGTAGCTTAGGCAGAACCTATTCGGGCGGCACGGCGTCGCCAGCCTCTGCTGTCGTTTCTGCCGCTACTTCTGGCATAAGGTCGGCTTTTTTAAGCGCAAGATCCTTGGCGATATATGTTGAAATGCCGTATTGGCCAGGCACACGGTCTGATGTGGCAATCCAATCATCGTCTTCTTCGAGATGGAAAAGGGACAGCGTGGTGTCGCCTTGATCGTCTCGCCACGTCAACGCGGCTGTAGGCGAGTCTGGCAACTCAGCATCGTCTGAAATGGTGTAAACAGTGAGGTTTTCAAACCTTCGCACCACCTTGTCTACTTCCTCTTTGTCTAACTCCGAGCCATCTGCCGCAGTCCATGTGCCATTGACGCTATTGATCGTGTACTCACCATCGTGCGTAATCTGTTTTAAAGAGCCCACGGGTCTAAGCAGATTCTTGTTCAACCAAGAAGCGTTGTCGTTGCCAAGTTCGTAATTCGAAAACTCAATTGCGTAGACAGGTCCACCATCCGCTTCGCTTACGTGAACCCGACGATAACTTGGCGACGTACCGAAATACGCATCTGCTACCACGTCGTCCTCTGCTTTGAGAGTTAGTCGTTTCTGAAACTTCGCTTCAGTCACCTCGAATCGTTCTGCCGTCGAAGCGCTCGTTGCAACAGGCCAGCCGGACGATGCGCTTGCGAGTTTTTCTAGCGTATCGATGACCTTTTCGCCATCGGCTGGCTTACCGTCAGCTAATTGCCACGTCTCGCCGGTCTTGCGTACATCGATCGTTGCTTCCTCCGTCACAACCTCAATTTGTGTAACGGCTTCGGGATCGAATGTGAAGAACACGCCAGGTTGGTCAGGTTCTCGTAAATTCCAAGCAAATACAACCCCACCGATCAAGACTTGCAGGGCAAGTAACCCTGCCAACATTGCTCGATTCATGCTGCGTCTCCAAAGATGCTCCGATAGCGTCGATTACGTTGACTTCGCACGAACGCATTCGCTGCAAACGTCGCCGCGATCAAAAGCAACGCTAAGGCATAGTTGGTGTATTCCCAAACTTGCTTATCTGTATTCGTTAACGGCGGCAGCGTTCGCGAAAAATGCCCTCGCCCGCGAATGGACATGAGCGCTGTGTCTTCAACTGCCCAATCCGCTAGATTTGCAACGAGCTGCGTGCTTGCCGTATAGCGTTGTCCTTGCGAGGACGCTAACAGACCTAGCGCCGAGTCCGCCAAAAACGAAGATGAACCAATCACGATGAGTCGAGCGGACTCAGGCGACTGTGAAATAACGCTCGCGACAGTGCCGAGTTCATCAACTGCATCTGTTAATTCCACGTTGCCATCTTCTGCATGGTCATGGAAATGGCCGTTTGAATGCTCATGCGCCGTTTCAGTCGCGTCGATGGACGCGTCATCGTCTTCATTTTCTGCGGACGCGGCAGCAGCTACGGCTTCTTCTAAAACCGGCGATTCGTCAAAAAACGATGTGAATCTTCCTTCTACCAGCACGCCGACAGTCTCTTCTGATTGAGCCGCCGTTGGGAAGTAAGGCGAGACGCCAGATTCATCGACTTTCGGCATGATCTCCGGCGCGCTGTCGCGCCAAGTGGTATTGCCGGTGCGCAGCAACGTCGTTGCGGTGCGCGTGGCTTGTTGTTCTGCAAGCACCTTGACCGGTGAACTCCAGGGCAGCGACAGCTGATTCAAACTGTTGGTTATAGGATTGTCTTGATTGAATCCGTCACTGGGGATTTCAACGAAGAACGGATAGTCGAACATGCGCATTTCTTGAATAGAAATAGGACCGACACGGCGAGTTACGGGTAGTGCGAGACTTGAGTTGTTCGAGTCCATAAGCATCGCCTCTTCGATTTCGATGCCGTGATGCGCTAACCAATCGTCCAATCCGGTGTTGGTGGGAATCGCTGTCATGGCTTGCTGAGTTAACGTTGTTGTGTAAGCGCTTGAAGCCACCACTACGGTGCCACCCATCATTAGAAATTGATCGATGTGAAACGCTTGTGTTCTGCTAAGTGCGCTAGGCCGAGCGACAACTAGAAGATCGGTGTCAGTCGGCACTGCAGTATCTAGCTGCACTTTCTGCACGTCGAAGTCTTCGGTTAGGCTGGCATAAATCTCTCGAAAGTCATCTATCTGCTGTGGTTGCTGCATGTATGGATTGTTTTGCATCGGCGGTTGCGGTGGTGGCATGGGGCTGTAGAGTGCAACCGAAGTTAACAAGCCGGTCGCAAACCGCTGCAAGCCTTCCTCAATGACGCGATTGAACCCATCGACATCCAAGCTATCTGGGAGCGGCAACGTGACCACGATGCGATCGTCAGTCAAGGTGAGATAGAAATAAAAACGGTTGACGTCGAAGAGACTAGCCGCCATAGGCTGTAGCCCGAGCTGCAACGCGATCTGCTCTGCGACCGCACCATCGTCCGCTTCGGGATCGATGATGCTCCAGTCGAACTTGCCACTTGCGCCAGCTTGAAGTGCTTCTAGTGCACTAATCAACGGCGCACGGCCTTCTTCTAACTCTGGCGGTAATTTTTCCGCATTGGAGACATAACCTGTAAACCGAACTGGTTGCTGTACGAAATCAAACGGGGAACCGCCGCTGCGAAACCCTGATCGTACTTTCTTCACGCTACGCGTGAGTTGGTATTCTGGATTCTTTAGCTGTACGTCTAAATCGAATTCGTTTTCCGCTTTAACTTCGATGAGATCCTGAAAACCTAAAACCTCGTAGTCGTCGCCATAGGAGACTAGCACATTGAAGTATGAGTTGACCAGGCTCGCCTCGTGGCGATCACGAACTTGAAATGGCACGGGTCGAATCCCGTATTTCGAATTAGCTTCGTCTTCTAATGCCGGATCCTCCGTTGGATCGATGATTTCCACTCGCACAACATTGCGACCTGATAGTTCGTATTCCGCAAGTAAATCGCTCAGCTGTGGCACGAGTGGTGCGAGCAGCGGATGAGTCTTCGCACTGAAGTAACCTCGAATTAGCATGGGTTCAGTTAGCTGTGCTAATTGGTTCTTGGTTACATCGGAAATCGAGTATTGATCACCTTCTGTCACATCCCATCGCAACACTTTCACATAGTTCAGCCACACGTTTGCAATCAATAGATTGGCGGCAAGCAAGCCCAACAAAATCGCGGCTTGGCGGTGCTTTGTAGCGTTGCCACTATCGCTCCACCCCATCTGCCGCAACGAGTACACGTTTAACGCTAGAAACGCGAGAGTTACTGACACATAGAAGTACAGGTCTCGAAAGTCGACAACGCCTCTCGTAATGGACTCAAAGCGCGACCCAGACCCCAAACCACGCAGCACGTCCGCGGTTTCATTGTTCACCAGCTCTGTGAGGAAAGGACTGCCGACGGCATAAAACACGCTACACGCCAAAACCGACAAAATCAGGGCGACAATCTGGTTTTCGCTGCGGGAACTCACAAATACGCCAATGGCGATGTATGCCGCACCTAACAACACGGACGCGACATAACCTGCAAAAACTGGTCCCCAGTCAATGTTGCCTAAAGCAGCAACGGTGATTGGCAATGGCAATGTCATTGCAAGCGCAATGACCAACAAGAGCAAGCACGCTAAGAACTTGCCAAGCACCAACTCCCAATCACGGACTGGCACCGTCGATAGAAACTCGATCGTGCCAACGCGCCGCTCGTCGCTCCAGGTGCGCATAGTTAAAGCGGCAGCTAGAAAAATCAAAAGAACCGGCAACCACTCGAACATAGGTCGCACATCGGCTATGTTGCGAGCAAAAAACTGCTCGACCCAAAAGAAGACGAAAAGCGTGATGCCTAAGTAAACTGCGAGAAAGAGATAACCAATAGGCGACGAAAAAAATAACGCGAGCTCTTTGCGAGCGATATCGAAACTGGTACTAGTTGCCATGGGAACCTTCGCTCACGCGCGTGAAGAGCGTTTCCAAATCTTGCCTTTCAGGATTGATGCCATAGACGGCGATGTTTGCCGCAACCAACTTAGGTATCAATGCATTGATTTGTGCGTTTACGTCGCTCTGTTGATTTCCATGTAAAAGAAATTCGTCGGCAAGCACCCCACGATCGACGCGCAAGCCCGCCACACTACCAAGTTGCTCGCGGCTTGCGTTGCTCCGTACGGATATGCGAGACGTGCGATTGAGGTCTTCCATCCTCTCATCCACCACCAACTTCCCATCGCTCATGATTAGCACTCGATCACAAATGGCATCAACTTCCTGCATGATGTGCGTGGACAACATGACCGTCGATGATTCTGCTAGACGCTGGATCAACTGCCTCATGTGCATGGTTTGAGTTGGGTCCAGGCCGTTCGTTGGTTCATCGAGAATCAACACAGGTGGGCGGTGCAGGATGGCTTGGGCTACCGCGACACGTTGTTGGTATCCACGCGACAATGTGCCGATGATGTCTAAATAGCGATCGCTTAGGTCTGTGTCCTCTACCACGCTACGAACCTTGGCAGCTCGATCGTCGTAAGGAATTCCGCGCATAGTGGCTGCAAACATGAGGTAATCTGCCACCGACATTTCGCTGTAGAGCGGCTGACTTTCGGGCAAGTACCCAATAGCTTGCTGCGCCCCAACCGGGTCGTCCTGGACATGGACATCATTTATCCACGCTTCGCCAGACGTCGGTTCGATGTAACCAGTGAGCAGTTTCATGATCGTCGTCTTACCGGCGCCGTTATGACCTAGCAAGCCAACAATTTCGCCTCGCTCTATGTTGAACGATACGTTGTCGGCAGCGCGAACAGGGCCGTAATGTCGACTCAATCCCGCAGCTTTGAGCATAAATCTCCTTTTATTACCCTTCGTGGTTGCGGTTCGATAATAGCTTACTCAGCCATGCAATCGTCGTAACCGACCGCAGGGGCACCTCGTAAATCAACAAGATAGGACAACGAATCGTGAAAGACGTTGCAGGGAAAACAGCGTTCATTACTGGTGGCGCTAGTGGCATGGGGTTGGCGATGGCACGTTCGTTCGCTGGCGCTGGTATGAAAGTCGCCATTGCGGACATTGAAGCGTCAGCGTTGACCGCCGTTGCCGAGGAATTTGCCGAAACGAACGCCTCGGTGATCACATTGCAAGTCGATGTGTCTGATCTCGCCTCGATGAGCGAAGGCGCAGCAAAAACCAAAGAAGCTTTCGGGAATGTCCACGTGCTGGTAAACAATGCTGGCATCGTCACCGGGGGCACTTTTGCGGAAGCTGAGCCAAACGATTGGCGTTGGACCATGAACGTCAATCTTGACGGCGTTTACAACGGTCTAAATTCGTTTCTGCAGGACATGATTGATCACGGCGAAGGTGGTCATGTTGTCAATACCGCTTCGCTCGCCGGACACCTTGCCGTACCAAGGCTTGGCATCTATGGTGCTAGTAAGTTTGCGGTGGTTGGCATGTCAGAGACGCTTCGCATCGAGCTAGCCGAACACAACATCGGCGTTTCAGTGCTCTGTCCAGGCGTCGTCAATACGAACATATTCACGGCTCGGCGCAATCGACCTGCGTCATTGCCATCGTCTCAAGAAATGGAATTCACACCTGCAGTCCAAGACGAAGAGCAGTCTGACGCGAGCGACGTCTTACGCAACATCATTGAACCCGATGTTGTCGGTGACATGGTCTTGCACGCGGTGCAGCACGATCGTTTCTACATATTCACCCACCCTGATTTCGCACCAATGGTTCGAATGCGAACGCAAGAAATCGAAGATTCATTCGCTTATTGGTCGGACTACTGCGAAAACTTGAAGTAGCGAGATGGCGGTGAATCCACTCACTCGGGGTCGTTAAGCTCAGCTCGAGCACTGGTCCGAAACAACCAAAAGGTAGTCTAGTGGCTACGTCTAAAAACGCACTGCCGTTGCATTTGCAGGAACTGCAAACACCTTGTTTGCTGCTCGTTGAACGTGCTTTTAATGCCAATCTTGAAAAGATGGCACGGCACTGCGCGGAACGGCGCATCCATTTGCGCCCGCACGCTAAGACTCACAAATCTGCGGCCGTCGCCCAGGCTCAAATAAATCGCGGCGCGGGAGGCGTTTGTTGCGCTACCCTGGCGGAAGCGGAGTTGCTAGCTGACGCCGTAGACAGTATCTTGCTCACGTCGCCATTTGCGCTGGATCGTCATTTTGCGAGATTGCTAGCGCTTAACGGCCGGCTCAATGAGCTAATCTGCGTTGTCGACCATCCTAAAGCGGTTGCGCAGTCTGAAAAGTTTTTCACCGCCGCTAATCCGCTTGATGTTTATTTGGATCTTGATCCTGGTAGGCATCGTACCGGCAGCGTCATCGGTGCTGAGGCTATCGAACTCGCCCACAGGCTGCACGAAGCGCCGCACTTGAATTTCCGCGGTATTCAGTGTTACGCGGGCCACCTCATGCATGTTTCTTCGCTCAAGGAACGGCAAGAACGCGTGGACGACATTTGGGCCACGGTCGCTGCATTCAAACACGAACTTGAGCGACAAGGCGTCCCTTGTTCGACCGTTTCGGGCGGTGGGACTGGTTCTCATGACATCGATTGGCGTTCCAATATCGCGACGGAATTGCAAGCAGGGTCTTATCCCTTTATGGACATTGAATACGCTTCCATCGGGTGGCCAGAAGCTAAACTACCGTTTGAGCAGTCGCTGTTTGTCTTAACGACCGTTGTATCCGCGAATACGCCCGGATTTGCTACGACCGATGCTGGTCTTAAGGCGTTTGCGACTGATTCAGTCCCTCCCGAAGTTCTCGCTGGCTTGGCGCACCTCGCTCGGTATGTGTTCCAAGGGGACGAACATGGTGGCTTGGTGTTTGAAAGCCCTCATGTCGAAGCGGTCACTGGCACCCAACTGCTTGTCACGCCGCCGCACTGTGACCCAACCATCAATCTCTACGATCACATGTTTCTCGTTGACGAAAGCTTCGAGATCAAGCAATCCTTCGAAATAACGGCGCGTAGCGGCCGTCAATATCGCAATGTTTGAAGCGTACTACGCACTTGCGTGCTTGATCGCGTTCGGCGCATCCATCGCCGCGGTCGGTTTGCACTACGAGATTTTGGACCAGCTAGCCAAGTTGATTGAGCGCTTTAATCCACGAACTCGTGTCTTGATTACATTGCTCTGCTTAATGGTTTCACATATGCTGGAGATTGGGCTATTTGCTCTCGTATATGGTCTTATGGCCTTGAATCCAGCATTCGGTGAAATCGCTGCAATCGAATCGAACTACGACTATCTGTATTACTCATCTATCGTGTACACGACCGTAGGGTTTGGTGACTTGTACCCCATTGGACCCGTTCGCATGGTCACGGCCATTGAATCCTTGATCGGCCTAGTGCTCATCACATGGTCGGCCACATTCATCTATATTCATCGACCGAGTAATGCAAAGGACTAGCACATGAAGATCACGCAAGCAGAAACATTTGTCGTCGCAACACCACGCCCACACCGAGGTGGTCGGTATTGGGTCTTCGTCAAACTCGCCACGGATAACGGCATTGACGGCATCGGTGAGGCGTACAAGATCCCGTTTCATCCGACGACGGCCGCTCGCATGATCGAAGACATTTGTGAAACGTATGTGATTGATTCTGATCCATTTCAAATTGAACGGTTGTGGCGAGCGGTGTACTACGGCGAGGGTTATGAATCTCACGACCATCACCAACATCCCGACCATGCCGTCATGGGAGTATTGAGCGCCATTGAAATGGCTTGTTGGGACATCGTCGGCAAAGCGCTGGACCAACCCGTGTACAACCTGCTAGGCGGCAAATACAACGAGCTCGTGCGCTCCTATACCTACCTCTGGCCTGCGCCTGGCGACACCAGCCGTAGGCCGACGCATACAGACCCAGATGCGGCAAGCGCGAGTGCTGCCGCGCATGTAGCCGAAGGCTTCACCGCATTGAAGTTTGACCCGTTAATCGATGTGATGGGTGCCGAAGATCCACGCGAACCACCGTTAGATCGCCTGGCAAATGCAGAAGCAGTTGTGCGTGCGGTGCGCGAAACGGTGGGTAATAAAGCAGATATTTTGATTGGCACGCATGGTCAGTCTACGACTTCTGGGACCATTCGCTTTGCCCGGCGCATTGAACAATATGACCCGCTTTGGTTCGAGGAACCGGTGCCACCGGAAAACCGTGATGAAATGGCTCGTGTGGCGCAGATGACGTCAATCCCAATAGCTTCTGGCGAGCGCTTAGCAACAAAGTTTGAATTTCGAGAGTTGCTCCAAAAACAAGCCGCGGTGATCCTACAAATGGCATTAGGTCGCGTTGGTGGAATACTGGAAGCAAAGAAAATTGCAGGCATGGCGGAGGCCTATTACGCCCAAATCGCTCCCCACTTATATTGTGGGCCGATTGAAGCAGCCGCAAACATTCAAGTCGACGTGTGCTCACCTAATTGCCTTATTCAGGAAAGCATTGGTCGCTTCGACGGCTTTCACGCCCAGATTTTGGAAAAGCCGCTTCAATGGGAAGACGGCTACATAATCCCATCGACTGAACCAGGCTTGGGCGTCGTACTCAACGAGCATGTCGCTCGGGCGCACGCTTACGCGGCTACGCCGTAGTCTCAATCCGTCTGAGTCATCGCAAGTCAAACACAATTCACCTGAACCAATCACGCAAGAGGTAGCGAAGCGCATGTATCCAGGACGATGGGCAAGAGAACATCCCGAACATGCTGCAGCGATTGATAGCGCAAGCGGCGAAACTCTCACATATCGCGAACTCGATGACCAATCGAATCAGTTTGCACAGCTCCTCTACGCTCAAGGGCTGCGGCGAGGGGACCACATTTCGGTCTTTATGGACAACAACCTAACTTATTTCGTCGTCGTCTGGGCCGCCTTGCGATCTGGTCTCTACATAACGACCGTGAATCGATACTTGACTGCGGACGAGGCAGCATACATCGTCGACAACTCGGAAAGTCGCGCACTTGTCGCAGCAGCGAATTTGGCGGACGTTGCCAGTGCGATTCCCAATATGGCACCGAATTGTGAAACATATTTTTCAGTCGGTGGCGCGATCGATGGTTATGCAGATTTCGAGAACGCCATCGCAAACTTCCCAGCAGAACCACTTACAGAACAACCTGCTGGCACTTTGATGCTCTACTCTTCTGGCACCACCGGCCGCCCTAAGGGTATTTTTCGACCGCTGCCAGAAGGCATGATCGATGAGGCGATAAATCCAGTCAGCCCCTTGTTGGCCATGGTGTGGCAGGTGAATGAGAACACCGTTTACCTCTCGCCTGCGCCGTTGTACCACTCTGCACCGATCGGTTTCAGCATTGGTGTGCAATCGTTAGGTGGCACCGTCGTCATGATGCGTAGATTCGATGAAATTGGCGCGTTAGAAGCCATTGAAAAGCATCACGTGACCCATAGCCAATGGGTACCTACGATGTTTACGAGGATGTTGAAGCTATCTGAAGCGGATCGAACTCAATTCGATCTCTCGTCGCATAAAGTCGCAATTCATGCAGCCGCGCCATGCCCTGTTGAAATTAAGCAACGCATGATGGATTGGTGGGGTCCCATCCTCTATGAGTACTACGGCGGTACTGAATTGAATGGCTTGACGCATGCTCTGCCACAAGAATGGCTCGAGCGGCCAGGTACGGTTGGCAAACCCATTCTTGGGGTCATCCATATCTGTGATGAAGAAGGTCGCGAATTGCCACCTCATGAACCAGGCATTGTGTATTTCGAACTACCAGAAATGCCTTTCGAATATCTAAAAGATGCCGCCAAAACAAAAGAAGCTCAACATCCGGACCACCCAAACTGGTCGGCGCTAGGCGATGTTGGCTATGTGGATGAAGATGGCTACTTATTTTTAACGGACCGTGCTACATTCATGATTATTTCGGGTGGCGTGAACATCTACCCACAAGAAATTGAAGACGCCATGATCGTGCATGACCATATTCTTGACGTCGCCGTCATCGGCGTGCCAAACACAGAGATGGGCGAGGAAGTGAAAGCCGTGGTCCAACTAGTCGAAGGCATTGAGCCAACCGACGAGGAAGCAGCGGATTTACTTGCATGGACTCGCGAACGGATCGCTCACTATAAAGCGCCGCGAAGCGTGGATTTTCGTGACGAACTGCCACGATTGCCTACTGGGAAGCTCTACAAGCGATTTTTGAAGGATGAGTATTGGGGCAAGACTGGCTCGCGAATCGTATAGACATCGCTAGCCGCAGCAATTAGTCCTTCACCACATCTGTGCGTCGACTTCCAAACGATTCATAGCGAATAACTCAATATTCGTGATTTATAAAAGAGATTAGTCGATAGGTGCTAACAGCTCCGGTGCCGTTACGAGTTGACGCACGCCATGCGAACTAGTTTCGTTGAAAACATTGCCTTGTTCGCTCCAACGGTGCAATGAACTGATGTCCAACTTGGCGCATTGCGGCCGCACACTCCACGTAACTTGGACGGGCGAGCAAGTGCTTTGGTTGTAAGAAGGTCCCGTGGTTGATCCTCTGAAAACAACGGGGGTTCCGGTGTCGTCTGGTATGTGTTTCGCTTGGTGCAAATCATCCATGACATGACCGTCATAAACCATATCCATGAAATCCAACGCACTCGTATCGTTTACGACCAAAAATACTTGAGCTTCAACGCGTAGCAGCGGACTTTCGCACCCTTCCGGTACGCACGAACCCAACCCTTCTCCTGGTGACGCTGCGCAACTGGTATGAACCCAGTGTACTTCAATCGTGTCGCCTGGCTTGACGCCTTCATACGCCCCTTCAACGGGTGTCAATTCCGCTTCGCTTAGTGCCGCTGCGGCGTTGCATGCGTAACCGCCACTATCCGTCGCATTGACGAACACGCTGTATTCCGGGCCTTTGTGCTCGGCGTTTGTGTGGGTATGGATGTTGCATAGATTCATTTGGTGCGCAGTAGGCGCGAAGGGAAATTCGGTTGTATTCAGTCCCTGCTTATTGCTTATGTCGCGAGGGGTTTGCGGACCCATACCAACGCAGAGTGCGTCACCATCATGCGTCGCATGCGAGTGATCAGAAGCGTGCGATTCTTCAGCTTCGGCTGCGAAGATGGCTAGCGGCAGAAATACGATCGTCAGATATAGCGAATTAAGAAATTTCATACTGAGAAGCCTCCCTTTCGTGTCTGAAAGAGTTAGGGGTTGTGCGGTTGTTCCGTTCTTTTCACGTAAGTGCGTCTACCAGCTTGAATGACTGGTCAAAGGTAACGAATCAATTTAACTGTCAAATCGGTACTTTCAATCGTCAAACCACTCGGCACGCTGACTTCCTGTCCCGAGTCTTCAAACTCCGTGAGCCATTCACTCTTAAAGTCTTGGACATAGCGAACTTCAAACTGTAGCGCTGCCTTGTTGGTCAAGCCTGTTTCGATGCCAACCCCTGCCACAACTAAATTCACCTCTGGATCCAAACTCTGTGTATTCGTTCTGAACTCGTTCACGTCGCAACCAATCGCTTGAAAACACCCGAAAGACGAAGAAAAGAAGTCAATGGTTGTTTGGCGGACGCCAACTAATCCATACAACGAGATATCTATGGCTTGCAGCAATGCACGCGAAATGCCGTACTTGGTGACGACGCCAAGCGTGCGGGACGTTTCCAATGACCAATCTTCAGGCCATGCTTCACCAAACAAATTTTGGCTTGCTGATTCGCCTTCGCCGCCTAAACGGCCACTCACGTCGTCACCGAGCAACGAGGCTTCTAATTGAATTGCAAAAAACTGTGTGCCTTCGGCGAAGTTCAAGCGATAACCAAGCAAGCCATCCCACTGCAATGGTTTCTCTTCAACATTCGCGCTAGTTTCCTGCGTATCAGTTCTGCCCTCGTTGTCGCGAAACAAGCTCCGAACGCTTTTCTTGTACTCGATTTCAGCCTGTTGCATGGTGGCTGACGCACCGTAATAAATCCCTTGAGGTTCGGCTGCAATAGCCATCGGCATCAGCACAAACGCAGTAACAAGAGCACGCAACCCCGGTGGCTTTTTGATGTGTCGCACATGAACCATGAGCACTCTGCCTATGTGAGCACCGGTGCTTTGTCAATTAACGATTATCGCAACATCAAAATGAAGTCCGATTGATAAATGCGCAGGTGCTACAACCTCCCCACGAGAATTAGCTGGCTCCAATCAGTGCTTAACGCGTTGAACGCCGCTGGTGTTTCTACTATTTCATGGGCGTGTTCTAGCCTTGCTATGCAAGAAATTGGCTATATGAAAGGTTTAACTCGGGTGGGCACGCCAAGTGGCTGTTACCTATTCACCGGCTCGCCATACCAAAGCTCAGCGCTTTAAATACTCCCGCACATGAATGGCTTCATTTCACTCACTGATCGAGTGCCAACCAGGCTAGGCATAGACCTTGTCGGGGTATGTTGCGCGCTGGCCTACGCTACGCTCGCATATTTAGCTCAGCATGCAGGGGAACCTAGTTTGCTGGCGTTTTATGCCATCGTCTTTTGGAGTGCGACGCCAGTCTTCTGTTTGTATCTACTCCTAACACGCCGAGATGAGCCATTGCCTATTAGTCGATTGTTCTTTTGGGCACTCGTGTTTCGAGTTTGTGGTTTGGTGGGTGGACCCTTCTACGAAGACGACTTCTTCCGCTATCTATGGGACGGTTATAGGTTCTGGGAAGCTGGCACTCCCTACGGGATCGCGCCTGAAGCTTTTTTCCTAAATCAAAGTGTGCCGGTGCAGCTGCAAGCAGTTCTCAATCAAATAAATCACCCTGATGTAGCGACGATCTACGGACCCATAACACAGCTATTGTTTTTGGTCGCCTTTTTGCTCAATGCGGCAAGTGTCGCCACATTGCAGGGGTTATTGATAGTCGTTGACCTAGCTACCATCTATTTTCTGACGCGCTTGACGTCCACTCGCAACGTCATGCTTTATGCATGGTGTCCGTTGGTGATCAAAGAAATTGCATTCACCGCCCATCCTGACGGTTACGCTGTGTGCTTCGTTATGGCGGCTCTGCTGCTGACGACCAAGCATCGGCTTGGTTTGGCCGCGTTCTGTCTTGGTCTTGCTATCGGCGCGAAGATATTTGCGTTAGCGCTAGTACCGTTCGTACTCTGCAGAGCGAGGTTCCACCATTGGCTTGTTTTTGCGGGTACCGTCGGATTGCTATATGCACCGTTTGTGCTAACGGGCGCAACCGATATCCCAACGCTTATGTTGTTTGCGGACGAGTGGGAGTTCAACGCTTCTTTGTACGCGCTGCTCACGCTAGCCATATCCGCGACACCTGCAAAATTACTACTCGCCTGTACGCTGGCTGGCGGTGCGATTTGGTACTTTAAGACGTACCGGCGCGAAAAGACATATATTCCGCGCGGCGACTGGATATATGGCGCGTTATTTCTCGCCGCGCCAGTCTTCAACGCGTGGTATATGTTGTGGTTATTGCCGTTTGCTGCCATCTACCCAAGCCGCTGGGCGTGGACAGCATCCATCGCGCTCCTGCTGACTTACATAACTGGACTGTCGCTTAATGACTTCGATATGCAAGCGTATGCCCAGCCAATGTGGGTAAGGTTGCTTGAGTTCGGCCTCATTGCGATTGCACTCGCATGGGATGTTCGCCGCAACTTACGAACCAAACCACTAAGCCACTAAACACTTGATTAAAGAATGGCTCGTTGGTGCTGTCATCCCAGCACTAAATGAGGAAGACAACGTTGGACAGGTCGTTAGCGAGCTTCGCGAGCTCCTCAACGAGACCGGTTCGCCGTTAATCGACGACATCGTCGTATGCGACAACAATTCAACAGATGCTACAGCAATAAACGCAAAAGACGCTGGTGCACGCGTCGTCTCGCAAACCAAGCCGGGATACGGCATTGCGTGCCTTACGGCCATCGCCGCGCTAAATGACGTCGACTTGGTCTTGTTCATCGATGCCGATCAAGCATTTATGACTCATCAAGCGACAGACCTTTTGCAAGCGATTGTGGCGGGCGCTGACTTAGCGATCGGTTCCAGAGTGCTAGGCAATATTGAACGCGGCGCGCTATCCCTGCCGCAATTGGTTGGTAATCGAGTCGCCGGCACTTTAATTCGCTTGCTTTGGTGGCAACGCGTGACGGACTTAGGTCCTTTCCGGGCAATTCGGGTGAGCGCATTGAGGCAGCTTGACATGCAAGATGAAACGTTTGGGTGGACCGTAGAAATGCAGATCAAGGCACTAAAGTACAAGCTGAAAGTTATCGAAGTACCCGTGGACACGCTTCGAAGGCGGCATGGGAAGTCGAAAATTGGCGGCACGTTACGCGGTGTCATCGGCGCAAGCATCGGCATACTCGGCATGATTTTGAAACTTGCCTTCCAGCGTACAGCGACGAACAAACTGCAAAACAAGGAGTAATTTCGTGAAATCAATCGGTTGCGCTGTTATCTGTTCCCTATTTTCTGTTGCGGTGTTCGCAGCGGCAGAACCCGAGTTGATTCCGTTTTGGGAACCTAGTTCAGAACAGAGCGGCGCAAGCGTCGACCATAGCGCTTGGCAGACGTTACTGAATGCGTATATAAAAACGCACCCATCTGGCGTTAATCGGTTCGACTATGCAGGATTGAAGGCTGCAACACACAGTTTGGCAAATCTGAATAGCTATTTGGCAGCCCTGCAGAGCGTCGACCCGCGAGAACTTGCACGTGCGGAACAGAAGGCGTACTGGATCAATTTCTACAACGCCTTGACGGTGAAAGTCGTCGTTGACGCATACCCGGTTGAATCCATTAAAGAAATACATGAAAGCTGGATTCCTCGCGCTGGACCTTGGGGTGACGTGCACGCAAAAGTAGCTGGTCAGGATCTGACCCTGGACAATATCGAGCATGGCATCCTGCGACCTATTTGGCAAGATGCGCGAATCCATTACGGCGTGAACTGCGCGAGCATAGGGTGCCCCAATCTCACGAACACAGCGTTCACGGCTTCTAATACGGAAGCGCTCTTAGATGCCGCAGCTCGGGACTACATCAATCATGTGCGAGGCGTCGATGTGCTTGATGAGGACTTTATGGTGATATCCAGCATCTATACCTGGTTCGTCGTTGATTTTGGCGATTCCGAAGAGGGTGTGATCGCACATCTCATGAAGTACGCGAAGCCAGAATTAGCTGCACAGCTTGAAAATTTCAATGGAACGATCGATTACGAATACGACTGGGCTTTAAACCAACCGTAGTGAACTTCTCAGTTAACTAACTCGTGTTGGTTTCTGTTAATCCAGAACCAGCGCCAAAACCACGCCGTGCATGATGGAAGTGCGCAACGAAGTCAAGCAGCTTCTCCGGGGCGTGCTTCTTTCGCCAAGCACTTGCAGCGAACTTATTCGCTTCCGCTAACGTTGGATAAATGTGAATATTGCCCATCACACTCTTCAATCCCTTACCCCATTTCATCGCCGCGATAAATTCAGCGAGCAAGTCACCCGCATGATGCCCTACAACCGTTACGCCGAGAATCTTGTCTTTGCCTACAGGTGTTATCACCTTGACAAACCCCCTTCCTTCCTCGTCTGCAAGGGCGCGATCTAGTTCTTCAAGATCGAAACGAGTAACCTCAACCTCAATGCCTTGAGCTTCCGCTTCTTTCTCGTTTAGCCCTACGCGACCTACCTCGGGATCAGTGAATGTGGTCCAAGGAATGACCGAGTAGTTTGCTTTAAACCTCTTGAATGGACCAAATAGAGGGTTCACAGACGCGTACCATGCTTCGTGTGAGGCAGTGTGCGTGAATTGGTAAGGTCCTATGGCGTCACCACATGCATAAATGGTTGGGACGTTGGTTCGCAAGTATTCATCGACTTCAACGTCGCCGCGCTCACCGAGCACAACGCCGACGTCCTCCAGCCCAAGACCCTGCGTGTTCGGCTTTCGACCCACCGCCACCAATATTGAATCGAACGGCACATGCACTTCGGTGCCATCGTCTTTTTCGCAAATCAGGATTTTTTCATCGGCGTTTGAGTCTACCCGCAATGCTCTGTGTTGCGTCAGGAGATTCACCCCTTCCGCAGCAAACTGGTTTTCAATCAATGAGCTGACATCGGCATCTTCGCGGATCAGCATGTGCGGTGCTTGCTCAACTAAGGTGACCTTAGAACCAAAGCGACAGAATGCTTGCGTCAATTCGCTGCCTATCGGCCCACCGCCCAGCACGACTAAACGATTTGGGATGTGATCGATGTCCCATATCGTGTCTGACGTGAAGTAATTGACATCTTCTAAACCGGCAATCGGCGGTACAAATGGCGTACCACCAGTCGCGATAACGATATTGCGGGTGGTGATCTCCTCACCATTTACTTGAACACAGTAGGGCGATGTGATCTTCGCATCTCCCATGATGCAATGTACCCCCATCTCGGTATACCGCTCAACCGAGTCATGTGGTTCAATCTTCTTTATGACTCGCCGTACCCGCGCCATCACATCTTGAAATTCAAATGACACTTCCGCGCGCTGAAAGCCGAATTCCTTCGCGCGTGCCGCGTACGAGAGCATCCTGGCCGACCGCAATAGCGTTTTACTCGGCACGCATCCTGTGTTCAAACAATCGCCACCCATTCGATGGCGTTCAATGAGTGTCACTTTGGCTTTAACCGTGGCGGCAATCAATGCGGCTACCAAGCCGCCCGACCCAGCGCCAATCACCACAAGATTGTTGTCGAAACGGCGAGGCTTTTTGAAATTGCGAAGAATTTTGCGTGACTTGATGAAATCAAGGATTTTTTTCGCAAGCAGCGGCGCAATGCCTAACAAGGCGAATGAAAGCCACAATGCAGGCGACAAGATATCGCCTACAGATTCGATTTGTCCAAGTTCCGCGCCAGCATTCACGTAGACAACCGTGCCAAAGAGCATGCCCAACTGGCTTACCCAATAGAACCGCCACGTTGAAATTGGCGTTAAGGACATGGCTAGATTGACGACGAAAAACGGCACGGCTGGGACCAAGCGCAGAGCAAACAGATAAAACGCGCCTTCGCGTTCGATTCCTCTATCAATGGCGGTCAAGTACTGCCCGAACCGCTGTCGTACGACGTCACGAAATAGGAAACGCGCGATCGTGAACGCCATCGTCGCGCCAATCGTGCTCGCGAAGGACACGAGTATCACGCCTTCAACCAACCCGAATAGCGCGCCTGCAATCAAGGTAAGCAAAGCGGCACCAGGCAATGACGTACCAGTTACAAGCACATAAACCAAAAAGAAGCCGATGGCGAACAACCAGCGATGGTCCGCCTGCAAAGCAATGAGTGCATCTCGTTGTGCTTCAAAAAACTCTAGCGTTAAGTACTGTTTGAGATCGAATACAAAGAACAGCCCAATTGCCGCTATCAAAACTACAAAGAGCACGATCCTGCCGGGTTTCATATTCGTATTCCCCTATTACCAATACCCACACAGCTCAATAAAAAACGCTCGGCAACCACAAGGTGACCGAGCGCGGAAATTGAGGGCTGGGTACTACTGTCCGAAGTTGTAAGTTAGCGTGCCACCGAGAGCTTTGAACTCCGCAGTGTTACGGCCATCAAGCACATTGAACCAGTGCAAACCAATATTGACCTGGTCAAGTAGCAACGTACCGCCAATCGACAAACGATTGACATCTTCGGCTACAAACGGGAATTTCTGCCAGTTCGTCCCATGCTTACCAGGTGATGGTGGGGGACCGATGTCTAGATCGCCTGATGAAGACTGGATGTGATACTGGCCGCTGAGCACGATGTTGTCACGAACGAACACGTGAGCATCCAAATTGATAAACGTCTCAGTCGGTACTTCCCCGGCGCGAGTGCGCACGCCGGCTTCCGCGGCTAAAGCAAATTGACCATTGAATACCTTGCCGATGATGCCTGAGAGCTCAAAACCGTTGGCACCGTCGCCAATTGCGGTAGGTCCAGCACCCACTCGGCTTGCATCCCCCATGATGCCAGACTCAGCTGGTCCGAATCCGCCAGTATCGTAATTGCCAGCCAGAATCACACCCATTCGAACGGCCATACTTGGATTGCCGGTCACCACCTCGTCGGAAAAGCGCCAGGTAACACCAGCTTCGGTGTCCGTTATGCCATCTGTAGAGAGTGGAATCGGACGTCCATGGGTGGGCGACACTTCCGATCGACCGACACTGACGTCAAGCGCGACGGCATCCGTTAACCCATAGGTTCCGTTTACCAAAAAAGTGCTTTGTTCCAGACCTTGAAATGGGATTGGATTAGGACCGTTCTCGCCTACCCACATATTGTCCGCTGATTGTGAGACATAGGACACAGTTACCGAACCTGTGCCAGGCGCTGGCAACCAAGTCGTGCCACCGTCAGCGAATGCTACTGTTGCAAATGCGAGACACGACACTGTGGCCAGCAAAACAAAAGCTCTTGCTTTTTGCATGTTTTATTCCTTATTTAGATCTAAAGCTTGAAGCGACGCTTGAGGTAGTAATGAACCATTTCTTGTTCGTCACGGCCAAGCATTTTGATATGTTCATCGTCCGCAGTACCCGGCTTTGTAGCCTCATCGCGAGCCTCTAAACTGTTCTTCAAGCTGATCGCACGTTCTTTGTTCAGTCCGCCTTTTGCAATTGGGCAACCATCACAAACGAGCTTTTGAAACGTAAGTGCTTTACCTTGGGTATATGCATCGCGAGGATTAATAGCGCCGCCAGGCTTAATCGAGCCGGAAGCGTAAATCGAAGTCTGAAGAAACACTATGGCAAATACCACAATGCTCAACCTACTAAATTGAGCCATGAACTTTCCTTATAAAAAAAGCGGCAGAATCGAGCGCAACAGTCTCTTAGGAGCGCCGCTGAGTACGGGCGATGCGCATGTGCACACCGAACGGGCGGGAATTATCTGCAGAACGGTCGCGAATTTATCAGCCGAAAAAAACGGCGATTGTTGGGATGGCTTGCGTAGTGGTACCGTGCGGCCGGCGGATTAGGTGAAGAGACTAAGCAGACTGTCGCTTTTTGATCACTTGAAGCAGAGGTTGCACTGAACCTCCTAACCGCGAAACGCAATCATTCACTGCAGCGATATCGTTGCGATGATTGTCAAGTTGATGGCTCTGCGCGTCAATTCGTTTATCCATAGCAACGAAGCGACGATCGATCGAGACAACTTTCTTATTTACGGAAGAGGGTCGCTGGTTTAAGAAGACAAGCTCTGGCCTCTCGACTACTCGCTAGCCGAATCATCAGAGCATTCGCCCGTTCACAAGCTCATGATCACGAAATACGCCTTACCACGCATGTAGATTTGAATGAATCACCTGTGAAGTCGACTGACCTAATGTCTCACTGCGGCTACAAGCAGCTATACACACCATACGAATGGCACGATGTCAAAGCACGTCGCCATTCTGTAGACTACTTCTCACCATTCAGTTTCTTACAGGGATCTAACGCACGATGACTTACGCTGCCGGTCGAGTGATTCGTGATGCCGATAGCCATCTCATGGAGTTGCCTGACTTTCTCACTCGTAACGCCACAGCGACCGAGCGCGATGACCTACCCTCATTAGACGATATACGACTAGCGGATGTCAGCGTACACATGCGAGATTACCGCGGCAGGACCGATCATGGACATGAACCTGCGATGGTCGATCAGCTCGTTGCGCTAGGGGACGGCTTAACAAGGGGGCCTAAATGGCATCAGGCTTTGGGTGCATTCAATGGTCCAGAACGTGGCTTAGCGCTAGATTTGCTCGGCTTTCAACAGCAGGTTGTGTTCTCTTCGTTTTGCGCCACCAAGATATTTGAAACGCGCGATCCGAAAATGATGTATGCAGCGGCGGCGGCGCACAATCGCTCCATGGCGGAGTTCTGCAGCTCGGACGAACGGCTTTGGGGTGTGGCCATGGTCCCACTTGATCAACCCGATCGAGCACAGACCACACTGCAGGAAGCCCTGGAACTCGATCTTCGCGCGATTTGGATTCCGTCTCGAGCACCCGGTGGTCGTTCCCCTGGTCACCCGGACCATAACTTCTTTTGGCGCACGCTCAGTGATGCTGAAGTTCCATTTATTCAGCATGTTGGGAGCAGTAATTTGTCCATTCCGGACGAATGGATGCATGATGGTATTGAAGGTCGCCAAACCGCGCGTGGTGGTGCAGAAGTGATTGGTTCGAAGGATTTAACGGTGATCTTCCAAGCCGCACAGCGATTTATTTCCGTGCTGGTTTTGGATGGCGTACTTGAACGATTTCCAAAACTGAAAGGTGGTGTCATCGAATTAGGCGCAGGATGGGTTCCGGATACGATTCGCCGACTCGACCACGCTGTGGATATCTGGGGGAAATCCGAACCGCATTTAGCAGAATTTGAACGCAAACCTTCCGAACAGTTCCGCCAGCAGCTTCGCTTTACCCCTTATCCGTTCGAAGACGTCGGTCAATTGATCATTGAATCCAGTCCCGAACTGTATTTGTTTTCGACCGACTATCCGCACGCCGAAGGTGGACGAGATCCATTGCGACGTTTTGATACGGCGCTAGAA
Source organism: Gammaproteobacteria bacterium (assembly GCA_009841635.1). Classification (GTDB taxonomy): domain Bacteria; phylum Pseudomonadota; class Gammaproteobacteria; order Pseudomonadales; family Azotimanducaceae; genus Bin55. The sequence goes on along the minus strand of VXLJ01000019.1, from coordinate 89,459 downwards.
GGACATGCCGAAGAACAGCGTCAGCTGTTTTTCGAAGGCAACTTCCAAACACTCTACAGTATGCGTGGTTAGGTTCTCGACCAACTTGGTCGAACGCTGCTATGTCGCGTCCTTACCTGTGAATGACTCTTTGACGACGCGACGTAGCAACTTGCCGGTCTCGTTGTAAGGCAATTCGTCCCAAAAGTGAATTTGCTCAGGTACGCGTGATGAGCGCATGTGATCTCGAACCCAGTCTTGTAAAGCTTCAACCGCAATTTCTTGCGACACTTCGACTGCGGCCACCACAGCTTCACCCCATTCTTCGCTAGGTACGCCCACTACAGCCGCATCACGCACAACTTCGTGCTCGCGTAATACGTCTTCAATTTCACCAGGGGAAAGATTTTCGCCGCCACGCACAATCACGTCGTCGGCCCGACCATCTAGAAATAAATAGCCGTCAGCGTCGACGTAGCCCGCATCCCGAGTTGGGAACCAGCCTTCTGCGTCAATGCGACTGCCTATGCCTTCGTACTCGCCGGAGACTTGCTCGCCTCGTACGTAAATCTCGCCACGCTCGTTAGGACCAAGCTCGCGCCCGACGTCATCTTTAATGGCGATTTCGATGCCCGGCAAAGCCGTACCGGCAGACGCAAGCCTCTTTTGCGCATTGGGATCGTCGCTTTGATGTGCCGCACGATGGTCATCTGGACCAAGCAACGATATGGTAGAACTCGTTTCTGTTAATCCGTATGCATTCGTAAATTCGGTGTCAGGAAACAAGTCCATCGCACGGCGAATGACGTTCAGTGGCATCTTACCGCCACCGTAAGACAGTGCGTGCAAGTGCGGAAGATTTGCAGATTTTTGGCCATCAAGCGCTTCGACGATTCGCGCCAACATCGTTGGTACGACAAATGTGGAGGTAACGTTTTGCTCTCGAGCAACCCGCAACCACTCGTTTGGTTCGAACGTAGGTAATTGCACAACGCGGCGGCACGCGTAAACCGACGTCAATATCGCCGCTATGCCTGCAATGTGATATGGCGGCACGGAAACCAATGCTGCCTCATCTTCTTCTGCTGAAGCGAACTCCGTCATCAAGGTATACGAAACCAAATGCTTATGCCGCATGATCGCGGCCTTTGGCACCCCTGTCGTGCCGCTCGTGAAGAGTAGAACTGCAATCGCATCCGGTGCGTCGGTCCACGGCTCGACATCGTCAGAAACAGGGTGAACCTCTCGAAACGATTGTCGATCGTGCACCACTAGCTTTTGGCGGCCGGTGATTGCTTGTTTGCGTTCCGCATCTGTAACCAGCAAAGCAGGTTCGACACGTGCTAACAAGGCGTCGATTTCCGTTGCCGTGAGACGATAGTTGATTGGCACATACGGCAAACCCGCCCACCCGCTCGCGAACAGCGCAACGGGTATCGTCAGATTGGCAGTGTCGATTAGCGCACAGTGGGCCACGCCGGATTCCCGCATAACTTGAGCTTTGGCACGCGCCGCTTGAAACAATCCGCGATAGGAAATGGACTCACCATTGCTCGCGTCTACGAAAGCAGTACGACTCCCGAATACGTCAGCCGCCATTTCAAGGAATAAAGCGATATTCATAAATTAATCGCCAGCTACGAGTCGCTGGTCAATAGAAAACGTGTGCTACTAGTCCGTTTTAGGTAGCTTTTTCGATTCCTTGATTTTCAGTGCGGTGCCGTTCACCGCGAGTGACCCATCGCCAGGTTTGACGCAAAGCAATTCCAGCTCGCCATCTTCCGTGACATAGCGCTTTCCGATGGTCGTGCCGGACGCGAAATTCGGGTCGATGCCGTCACCGTTGCTGCCTTCATTGTCGCCCATCAATGCGCCGCCACAAGTCAGTTCCAGGTCAGCGTCAGGAGCACTGATTACCATGATTTCGGTGCCGCACACAGCACTCTTTAAGCGCTGACCTGTCGCCAAACTAGCCATGTAATGAAAGACTCGTGAAAGACAATGAAAGAAACAGATTTTACTGTCGCTATGAAATTACAGTAGGTGAGCGACCGCGTCCCGCTCATCCATTAATTCTTGCTCAGTAGCCTTGATTTTTGCATGCGCAAAGTCGTCGATGGTTAGACCTTCTACGATCGTATGTGCACCATCTTTCGTGGTTACGGGATACGAAAAAATCAACCCTTCAGATATCCCATACGCACCACTGCTATAGATCCCCATGCTGGTCACACTTGACGTGCCAGTTACCCATTCACGCATGTGCTCGACTGCTGCATTCGCAGCACTTGCCGCGCTAGACAAGCCACGCGCAGCAATGATGGCAGCGCCACGCTGTTGAATCGCTGGGATGAACTCGTTTTCATACCAAGCTTGATCTACGGCTTGCATGGCTGGCGTGCCGCTAACTGAAGCATTTAGCAAATCTGGAAACATCGTCGAAGAGTGATTACCCCAGATGGATAAACCTTGAATGTCGTCGACAGCACAAGCCACCTTCAATGCCAGTTGCGCAGTGGCGCGGTTGTGGTCTAGCTTCGTCATGGCGGTGAAGTTGTTCGGATCCAAATCGGGTGCGTTGTTCTGCGCAATCAAGCAATTGGTGTTAGCCGGATTCCCGACGACTAACGTTTTAACTTGACGCGACGCGTGGTCGTTGAGCGCTTTACCTTGAACCGTAAAGATCTTGCCGTTTGCTTCAAGCAAGTCATTGCGTTCCATACCAGGTCCTCGCGGCATAGAACCAACCAGCATAGCTAGATCCACACCTTCAAACGCAACTTCTGGTTGATCCGTCGCGACCGCGTTCACTAACAATGGAAACGCGCAATCGTCGAGTTCCATGACCACCCCTTGCAAGGCATCCATCGCGGGTGGGATTTCCAACAATTTCAGTTCGACGGGTTGATCGGGACCAAGCATTGCACCTGACGCGATGCGAAACAGCAACGCATACCCAATTTGGCCGGCCGCGCCAGTTACAGCAATGGATACAGGTTCAGCCATGAAATCGTCCAACTGCAGAAAGCGGCGGAATTGTAGCTTGAATCAGCTGGGTTCAGATTGTGTTCAATCACACCCAGGCGTACTCGCAACGCGCCGCGATCTATGACCTATTTCCGCTGAAATCGTGAAACCAGCGTCCTGAGTCTCGAAGGTCCAACACAGTTCGAAGCCATGGTACGACGTTCCGCGGTAGTCGTTCGAGTGGACACCATGCTAAATCGACACATTTTTCCGGTTCCATATTGCGAGCTTCACCCGTCCACCGCAATGATTCAAAGACGAAATTCACCCCTCCTGCATAAGGAAGCACACATGTTGGAGTGGTGTCCCCAAGCACAATCCCTACTTCCTCCTGAACTTCACGTTGCGCGGCATCGAGCATGGATTCGCCTGGTTTGAGGTGGCCGCCTGGCAGTGTATATCGGCCGTCCATGAGACCAGTATTAGCTCGTTGTAAAAGCAGCAAGCTCATCTCATCTGCATGCCAGACCAGCGTGTGAACCACCACATTCACGGTGTATCTTGCCATATCTACTGAACTTTTATCCATACTTTACACAAAAATCCAATGAAAATCCGATTTCAACGCGATGTTTACTTTGGGCAACCGCTAAACAAGGCGTGATCGGAATACATTAGCTTCCCTTAGATAAAATCCCGCGCTTCGCTCGCGCTCAATTTACGAGATGTCGGGTGAGACGTCAGGCATTAGAGGGGGATGTGTCGAGCTTGGCAACGCTCGCGAAAATGACGTTTTTTGAAGCAAGACCATCGATTTTTACCTCAACATTGTGTATCGCGTCCAAGGAACCATGGCTCATGGTCACCAACTCGAACCCAATACTGGCCTATTGCGCGATCTCATTGGTATAGCACGCGACAGCTGAAACAATGACTATTCTCCCAACCCAGAAAGCAAGTCGTCCCTTGCAATCGATTGGGTTATACGATCCCCGTTACGAAAAAGACTCGTGTGGCGTTGGCTTTATTTGCGACATCAAAGGTCGAGCAAGCCGCGGCATTATGGAAGATGCCAACCATATGAATTGCTGTATGGTGCATCGGGGTGGTTTAGGTTACGAGAAAAACACGGGTGACGGCGCCGGCATCCTCACAGCTATTCCGCACCGCTTTTTCGCTAGGGTATTTCAAGAACAACATAGCAAGACCTTGCCGCAGCAAGGTTTATATGGCGTCGGCGTCGTATTTTTGCCACAAGCCGCGAACGAACGTCATGCATGCCAGCAAGCCTTAGAACAAGTGATCCAGGACATGGGCCAGACATTGTTGGGTTGGCGCGAAGTGCCAGTCGCCCCGGATGCGGCGGACATTGGTGGTGCAGCTCGTGCCGCGATGCCATACATCGCTAACTGTTTCATTGGCGGGACTGAAGTCGAATCTGCCGAAGAACTTGAGCGCAAGCTCTACCTCATACGGAAACAGGCTACCCACCGCATCAAAGCGTCCCCTGAATCCGACTCGCAACGCCTGTTTTATATCGCAAGCCTATCGACGAAGGTCATCGTCTACAAAGGCATGCTGACACCTATCCAGCTGTATCCCTTTTTTCCTGACCTACAAGCCGAAGACTATGAATCGCACCTAGCCATGGTGCATTCGCGATTTTCGACAAACACCTTCCCTTCGTGGGATCGTGCGCAACCAAATCGTTTTATGAGTCATAACGGCGAAATCAATACGTTGCTCGGCAATACGAATTGGATGAACGCACGCGAAGGGGTTGCAGATTCTGAGCTGTTTGGCGAGGATCTGTACAAAGCATTCCCAATCGTTGAACCCGATTGCTCCGACTCCGGCACGTTCGACAACGTGCTCGAATTCATGCTAATGACCGGTCGCACCTTGCAAGAATCGGTGCTCATGATGATCCCGGAAGCATGGCAACACCACGATGACATGCCGGATGAACGCAAGGCGTTTTATGAATTCAACTCGTGCCTCATGGAACCTTGGGATGGACCCGCATCCATCGCCTTTACAGATGGGAACTACATCGGCGCGGTTCTCGATAGAAATGGATTAAGGCCATCACGTTACTACATCACTTCTGATGATCGATGCATCATGGCGTCGGAAGTTGGCGTGCTTGACGTCGACCCAGCCACGGTTGTAACGAAGGGACGTCTGCAACCTGGGAAACTCTTTTTAATCGACTTCACCCAGGGGCGCATGGTGCCAGATGACGAAATTAAGTCGGAATGGGCAGCAAAACGACCTTGGCGTCATTGGTTAGATAACCAACGAATCGATCTCGACGACTTGCCGGTGCCTAGCGATGTGCCGGGATACGAAGCAGATTCGGTGCTCCAGCGCATGCAAGCCCACGGCTACACCACAGAGACGATGCAATTCATGCTCGTCCCGATGGTGAAGGAATTACGCGACCCACTCGGCTCCATGGGCAACGACGCTGCTCTCGCCGTGATGTCCGATAAGCCGCGCATGCTCTACGACTACTTCAAACAGCTGTTTGCACAGGTTACTAATCCTGCTATCGATTCGATTCGCGAAGAGATCATCATGGCATTGGAGTGCTACATTGGGCCTGAACAAAACCTCCTCGATATCTCTGAGCGACATGCCAAGCGGCTTCGTTTAGCCCACCCTATTTTGAACAATGCTGAACTCGCCGCCATCCAGCATATGGATTACCACGGTTGGCGAACTAAAACGATTGATATCACGTTTCCCGTCGAAAGCGATGCAGCAGGATTAACAGAAGCTCTCCTGCGTATATCGAATGACGCGCTACAGGCTATCGAAGCTGGCTACAAGATGGTCGTGCTGTCTGACCGTCAAATGAACCAACAATGCATGCCGATTAGCGCTTTGTTGGCTGTTGGCGCGGTACACCATCATCTTGTTAAACACCACGCACGAACGCGGATAGGTCTGGTCGTCGAAACTGGGGAGGCGCGTGAAGTACACCATCACTGCCTCCTTATCGGTTACGGCGCGGATGCCATAAACCCCTACCTCGCCTTCGAATCGCTTTGGCAATCGCGGCGGGACGGTTACTTGGACGATGCCGCACACGTAAGCGATGACGATGACGTCGTCGACGCCTATAAAAAGGCTGTTGCCAAGGGCATGATGAAAGTCATGGCCAAGATGGGAATCTCGACGCTGCAGTCTTACAAAGGCGCACAAATATTTGAAGCAGTAGGACTGGCACAGGACGTTGTCGATTTGGCATTCACCGGTACGGCGAGTAGGGTAGAAGGGATCGGCTTCGACGTGCTGGTAGAGGAAATGCGTCGGCGCCATGAAATTGGCTTCCCTGGGCGCAATGTCGTCCGAATTCCAGTATTGCCAAACCCAGGTGATTTTCATTGGCGTCTCGGCGGTGATCGGCATATGTGGGACCCTGAGGCGATCGCAGATTTACAGTACGCAGCACGTGAAAACGACGAAGATGCGTATTGGCGATTCGCGCAACATGTCAATGAGCTCAATACGCGCGAAGCCAATCTACGTGGTTTGATCACATTTGTCGACGCAGGCGCGGATAAGGCGGTGCCACTCGACGAAGTTGAACCAGAAAGCGAAATCATGAAGCGTTTCGCCACCGGTGCGATGAGTTTTGGCTCTATTTCCGCGGAAGCTCATGAGAGCCTCGCGATTGCCATGAATCGTGTCGGCGGCAAGTCGAACTCAGGCGAAGGAGGCGAGGACTCCGAGCGTTTTTATCCAGATGCGAATGGCGATTGGCGACGGTCAGCGATTAAGCAAGTCGCTAGTGGTCGTTTTGGGGTAACAATCGACTATCTCACCAACGCCGATCAATTGCAAATCAAGATCGTGCAAGGCGCAAAACCCGGGGAAGGCGGTGAACTGCCAGGCACGAAAGTCGATGGCTATATCGCACGAATCCGAAATTCCACACCTGGTGTTGGTTTGATCAGTCCGCCACCACACCACGATATCTACTCCATCGAAGATATCGCTCAGCTCATTCACGATCTCAAAAATGCCAACCCGGATGCCGATATCAGCGTCAAACTATGTTCAGAGGTCGGCGTCGGAACCGTTGCGGCTGGCGTAACCAAAGCTCGAACGGACCACTTAGTCATCGCAGGTGACGTGGGTGGCACTGGCGCTTCCCCATTGACGTCAATCAAGCACGCAGGCATTCCTTGGGAATTAGGCCTCGCTGAAACGCATCAAACGCTTGTTCTCAATAACTTGCGTTCACGGGTTGCGCTCCAGGTTGACGGCCAACTAAAGACCGGACGCGATGTTGCGATAGCAATCTGCCTCGGCGCGGAAGAATTTGGTTTCGCAACAGCCCCATTGGTTTCGCTTGGCTGCATCATGATGCGCAAGTGCCATCTCAATACCTGTCCAGTAGGGATTGCTACGCAAGATCCCGAACTGCGCAAGCATTTCGCAGGGACACCTGAGCACGTGCTCAATTACCTTTTTATGGTCGCCAAAGAACTGCGTCTCATCATGGCGGCACATGGTATCCGCAACGTCAATGAAATGGTTGGGCACGTCGAGCTATTAAAGATCGATGCAGCCAGTGACCACTGGAAAGCCAACGCGCTTGATCTTGAAAAAATCCTCATGCAGGCAGAGCAACCTGACGACTGCTTGGGCGTGTATCGGCAACACAAGCAAGACCACGGATTAGAAGACGCGCTCGACAAGCAACTTATCAAGCTCTCGCAGCCTGCCCTTACTGAAGGTAAGAAAGTTCGTGAATCGTTGCCTATTCGCAATACCCACCGCGTCGTAGGCGGCATGCTTTCAAATGCAATCATCAAGCACGTCGGCCCCGACATGTTGCCGGATGACACAATCCACTTCAAATTAACTGGCAGCGCTGGTCAGAGTTTTGGTGCATGGCTCGCGAAAGGCGTTACCCTCGAGGTTGAAGGGGATGCGAACGACTACGTCGGTAAAGGGCTATCAGGTGGTCGGCTTATCGTCTACCCGCCAAAGAACTCAATCTTCCATGCCGAACACGAAGTTTTAATCGGCAACGTTGTTCTATATGGTGCGACGAGTGGGGAGTGTTTTTTCCGTGGCATTGCTGCTGAACGCTTCTGTGTTCGCAATAGTGGCGCGACCGCTATCGTCGAAGGCGTCGGTGATCATGGTTGCGAGTACATGACCGGTGGTCGAGTTGTCGTGCTCGGACCGACCGGTCGCAATTTCGCGGCAGGCATGAGCGGTGGCATCGCCTACGTGTGGGATCCAGAGAAGGATTTCGCGAACAATTGCAACATGGAACTCGTGGATCTCGAGCAACTAGAACAGCGCGATGAAATTGACGAGATCAAGCGATTGATTGACCACCATGCCATTTACACGGGGTCAACCGTCGCCAAGTCGATTCTTGATAACTGGACGCAAACGGTTCGGCAATTTGTTAAAGTCATGCCAACGGACTACAAGCGCGTGCTGCAAAGCATGGCGGAGCAGGCCGAGTTAGCCTCGGCCGAGGTGTAGCCGACGCGTGGGGAAAACCACCGGCTTTATGGAGTTTCAGCGTACGGCAGCGCCGTATCGCGATCCGGCGTTGCGAATTGCTGACTTCGATGAAATCTACACGGACCACGACGAGTCACGGCTAGCTGCGCAAAGTGCACGCTGCATGGACTGTGGCGTGCCTTTTTGCCAATCGCAATCAACGCCAGACAATCGGATGAGCAAAGCAGGTTGTCCGATTCACAACCTCATTCCAGAATGGAACGATCTCGTCTATCGCAACCATTGGCGAGATGCATTAGATCGATTGCATGCCACCAACAACTTTCCAGAATTCACGGGTCGCGTCTGTCCAGCACCATGTGAAGGCAGCTGCGTGTTAGGCATCACGGACCCACCGGTCACGATCAAAAACATTGAAATGGCGATCGTCGATAAGGGATTCGCCCGCGGCTGGATCAGTGCACAACCGCCCCTGCGTAGAACTAATAAGTCCATCGCGATCGTTGGTTCTGGACCCGCTGGCTTGGCTGCGGCAGCGCAATTGAACAGCCAAGGCCATACGGTTACCGTTTACGAACGCGCCGACCGCATTGGCGGTTTGCTTATGTACGGCATTCCAAACATGAAGCTAGAGAAGCAGCGCGTCGTTGAACGTCGTCTCTCCCTCATGAAAGACGAAGGGGTGCGTTTCGTGCCGAATGCTGATATCGGCGATGGCTCAAACGGCTCGCATGATGTGCGAGAGCTCGTTGCGCAAAACGATGCGGTCTTGCTCGCGACTGGTGCAACGGTACCCAACGACCTCGCCATACCTGGACGTGAACTTAAAGGTATTCACTTTGCGATGGAATACCTCACGTTAAACACCAAGAGTCTGCTTGATTCCAACCATGCCGACGGCAACTTCATTAATGCAGCAAATGAGCGCGTATTGGTTATTGGCGGTGGCGACACCGGCACTGACTGTTTAGGTACAGCGATGCGGCATGGGTGCAAGAACTTGGTTAATTTCGAGCTTTTCCCGTCACACCCGCCAGAACGACGCGCTAGCAATCCTTGGCCTGAATATCCGAATATCTTCCGCGTTGATTACGGTCACGAAGAAGCGGCAAAAAAATTTGGCGCGGATCCACGAAAGTTCGCCATCAGCACGACCGAATTTATCGACGATGGCAATGGTCGGGTGGCTGGCGTTAAAACCTTGGACATCAGTATGGAAACAGGTTCGCCGCAACCTATTGAAGGCACCGAGCAAGTCTGGGAATTCGACCGCGTGTTCCTCGCGTTGGGGTTTCGCGGTCCGGAGCACGGTGTTTCAGCACCATTAGACATCGAACTTGACGCACGAAGCAACTATCTTGCAGACAAAGGTCGCTACCAAACCTCCGTAGAAGGTGTGTTCGCTGCAGGTGATTGTCGGCGCGGGCAATCGCTCGTCGTGTGGGCGATCAATGAAGGACGCGAGGCGGCGAGAGAAATCGATTGCTTCCTCATGAACTCAACGATGTTGGTCGGCTAAAGCTTCGACCACGCCGTTACGCCATTTCAATTGGGTCGACGTCGATCGACCAACGTGTTTTGCGCGACGGCGGTCGCATGCGTTCTACGCTCGAAAGTGCATCGTGCAAACGTTTCCGTTGCTCGGCGATGACAATCCCTTGAAATCGATATTGTTTGGCAACCCGACTGATCGGTGCGCTAGCAGGGCCTAGCACGGCCACATCGCACTGCCGCAATTGATTGAGCACCTCGGTACAAAAGTCTTCGGCTTGTTGTTCGTCCGTGCCTTCAGCACGAATCACCGCCATATGGTTGAACGGTGGCATGCAAGCCTCGCTACGCAGCTTTAGTTCGGTCTCGGCAAAACCGCCGTAACCTCTAGCGACTAACGCTTGCAGATCGACGTTCCCAGGGTCATATGTCTGTATCCAAACCTCGCCGCGCTTTTCAGCTCGACCTGCGCGTCCCGCCACCTGCACTATTAATTGCGCCGTCCGTTCAGGACCGCGAAAATCCGTCGACAAAAAGCCACTGTCTGCGGCAATGACTGCTACTAGCGTGACGTTTGGAAAGTGGTGTCCTTTCGCCAGCATTTGTGTACCGATGAGCAAACCGTCGTGCGTTTGTTGTAAACGGTTAAACATGCTCGTGAGTTGGCGATTGGTTCGAATGTTGTCGCGATCGATACGGTGATGCGTAACGTCTGGGAATTGTTCGGCGAGCACATGCTCTACCTGTTGCGTTCCCACACCTAGCGTCACAATGCCATCTTTAGAGCAACTCGGACATTTGTCCACCGTACGGTATTTACGACCACAGGCATGGCACTGCAACATGCGATTCGGTACAGCATGCCAAGTCAGTTTGATGTCGCAGTCATCGCAATAAGCCGTCCATCCACAGGACTGGCAAAAATATGACGTTGAATGCCCGCGACGATTGATTAGAACCAATACCTGCCCGCCACGGCCTAGATGTTCACCAATGCGTTGCATGAGAGGCTCGCATATTCCGCCGCGTGTCTGCTTGTGGCGCATGTCCTGCACATGGAATGTAGGCAATTCCGCGGTGCCAGGCCGATGCATTAGCCGTACATAGCTGTAGCGGTTCGCGCGCGCGTTCACAATCGATTCCAACGAAGGCGTCGCACTGCCGAGAATGCATGGTATGCCTAGTTTGCTAGCTCGCAATACCGCGATATCGCGGGCCGAATAACGCAACGACTCCGCTTGTTTATACGAAGCATCATGCTCTTCGTCGACGACGATAGCGCCTAAGGATTTGAACGGTGTAAAAACCGCCGAACGCGTGCCGATGATGATTGGCAAGTCACCTTGAGCTGCTCGTGCCCAAGTCTCAAAGCGCTTCGTATTGCTTATCATCGAATGTAATGTGCCAATCAAGTTGAACCGCTCTTGAAAACGTTGGGTCATCTGTGGCGTGAGAGCAATCTCAGGCACTAGTACAAGCACTTGCTTGCCGCTTTTCACGACATCTTCGATGATCTGCAAGTACACCTCGGTTTTGCCGCTGCCGGTGACGCCATCCAATAGAAAAGTTCGGAACTCGCCTAGGGATGCGCGTACCGCTTCTATCGCTTGCTGCTGTTCATCGGTTGGTGTTAACGGGCTCGACGTGATTTTGAATTCCTCAACCACTTCAAACTGTTCGAGCACGCCGCTTTTTTCCAGCGCGGTTAACACTGGTTTATTGATATCTAGCTGCTTAAGTTGGGATGCCTGAACCGATCCTAATTCGCGAATCGTCTCCCATGCCTTACGTTGGCGTTTTGCGTTGGCACGAAACGACTCTTCGCGATGTGGATCCGCAAGTCGCCATTGCTGCTCCGGGCCTAGCTTTGCATCTGCGCCCCGCTTCGCCAACGTTGGCAATATCGTGTCGAACACGGAACCGAGCGGGTGGTGGTAATAGTTCGACATCCAAACGCCAAGTTCAATGACTTCACTATTTAAAAGCGGAATCGCATCGATCACCTTCTCGATCGGGCGCAAGTTGAAGTGGGACTCTTCTGCATAACCTATGACAATACCCACCGCTCGCGAGTGGCCAAGTGGCACGCGCACCCGTGCACCGATCACGGGAATTGGTTTATCTTCCGGTACGGCATAGTCGTAGCTTTCCCACACGCGCCTTGGGAGAACCACTTTAACTATGGAAGTAGAGCTGCTAGACATTCGCCAAACGTAACTAAAATTGCTCGCGCAGAATCACGTGCCTCATTGTTATGAAAGCAGACATACATCCAGATTACACTGCCATCAAAGCGACGTGTAGCTGCGGCAACGTTTTCGAAACGCGTTCTACGCTCAAAGAGGACATTCACTTAGATATTTGTTCAAAGTGCCACCCGTTCTATACCGGTCAACAAAAGATTGTGGATCGAGGTGGACGAGTTGAACGCTTCCAGAAACGATATGGCACATCTGCAAATAAGTAATCTAATTCTATATAAATATACAGTAGTTAGCGGGTCATAGTTTTCTGCGGTTACGATTAGCCAGATCGCCTTCAATTTAACCGCTGCAGTTGGAAAACGTCCTTCGGTTTAGCGATAATGCCGAAGATTTCTTGTCAAACATGCTGAATTTACGACGAGCGATCGCTCGCTGCGCATGCACAAACTAACTCATATTCTGCCATTTGTCGCTTTCCTCGCATGCCTTGCGTTTGCGATTCCGACGAACGCTGGACTAGGCGAAAAGCTCTATAACGAGTTCCTCGACAACGACGGCTTTTATGACGACGAAGAGTGGCAACGCTACGTTGAAACCATCGGCGGCAATTTACTAGAGCACGTAAATACCGGCAGACGTGATATTTATTTCTTCATCTTGGACGAACCGGCCGTTAACGCATTTGCTACCCCAGACGGCTACATCTTTGTCAATCGCGGCTTATTGATTTTCTTAGAGACTGAAGATCAGCTGGCAGCGGTCATTGGGCATGAAATTGGCCACGTCGTCGCGGAGCACGGCAAAAAACAGAAATTAACCGAACTTTCAGGAAAAGTGGCTGGTATCGCTGCCACGCTCATGACCGGCCGTAGGGAGATGATGCAAGTTTCCGATGCGAGCGCGAAAGCACTCATTGCAGGTTACGGTCGTGAAATGGAGCTTGAAGCCGACCAAATTGGCGCACAGATCATTGCTCGTGCTGGCTACAGCCCACTGGCAGTGATCGATGCACTACAGGTTCTAAAAGACCAGTCCATGTTTGCAACAGAAGAACGAGGCCAACCTGCCACCTATCACGGACTCTTCGCGACGCACCCACAAAACGACCGTCGTCTTCACGAGATTGTGAACTACGCACTTGGGTCGTTGCCTGACAGTCTTACAGAACCTGTTGGCGATTTTTGGAAATTACTAGATGGACTTAAGTTTGGTGGGGCAACACCTAGGGGGTTATTGTCACAAAACGTCTTCTACGACAGAGGCGCTAGGGTCGTCATCGAGTTTCCGCCATCATGGTTTGTGCGCTACAGCCAGCAACGTGTCACAGGCGAAGCAAAAGGCGGTAGCAACGTGGCATGGGTTGCGGTTACGCCGCATACACCTGACGGCGCAATCGACCCCAGGACTTTTGTTCGTGAGACCTTAAAACGAACCGAATTAAGAAACGAACGAGATGTCCCTGTCGGGAATGGTCGAACTGCCTATTTCGCAGAAATTGAACTTGCAGATTCAAATCGACTCAGTCTGTTGGCCGTGGTTCAGCTGGGGCAGAATGTCTACTCTATTCGCGGTGAGGTTGGCCCGAAAGGCGACACTCAGCAATTCATCGAAGATTTCATGACGGTTCTGTTAGGGATTCGCGACATGAGACCCAGCGACATCCAAGAAGATACATCGAGAAAAATCAGAGTTATCGTCGCCAAGCCAGGGATGACCTACCAAGAGTTGGCTAGCTCACAAAATATGTCAGCTAAAGCAGCGCAAGTACTGCGATTGCTTAATGGGGATTACCCAAGAGGTGAGCCGCGCGCCGGCGACAACATCAAAATAATTCAATGAACGCCTAGCTTTGGCGGGTACTGCTAAGTAAGCCATGTTCGCGAGTGGCAAGTCCTAGGCGTCCTGGGCTGTTGCGACTAAGGTCGCCATTGCTTCGCCGGAGTACAACTTGAAAAATCCACGAGCCGTTACCACGTAAAGACCTATTAACAACACTGCGCCGAATCCCGCCATCACAAAAACAGGCCATGGTTGTACGCCGAACGCGCCTTCGGCTACACCTAACATGGTGATGACCATGCCTATTCCGATGAGAATCCACAATACCAAGCTAACCCAAAAGAGTCGGATTTGGAACGTGTGATGTGTCCTAAGCAATTCGCCAACGTCAGCGCGACGTCGTGCTAAATAGGCAAAAATCAACCCTACGATAACAGTAATACCGTAACACGCAATGCCCGCAAGGTAAAGTGCGTAAATAATGTAGCCGATCGACTTATCTGGTTTCGATAGACTTTCAACTTCAGTTACTTGCCCACTAGCCATAGCTAAAAAATAGTCTCTGGCGAAACACCTTTAAGTTGATTCGCTCGCCGGTCTTCCACACCTTTTGCAGGCGAATACTCATCCCGAAAGTACTCCAAGATGGCGTCTTCTTGCTCATACGACGCTAATTCCCCCGTAGCCGGGTCAATGCGCACCCGCACCACGCCGTTAGGTTGCTGCAACGCAAGTTCAGGCAAATCCTGCAACGCTTCGCGCATGAATTCAATCCAGATAGAAAGCGGTCGAGTCGAACCAAATTCATAACGCCCAAGTGATCGTTGTTTAGGAAACCCTACCCACACCGTGGCTACCAAATCTGGATGAAATCCATTGAACCAGGTATCTAGTGCTTCGTCAGTCGTGCCGGTTTTACCAGCTATATCGCTTCGATCTAATACCGACGCACGACTGCCTGTGCCCTTACTGACCACGTCGCGCAACATCGAATTCATGAGGAAGGCATTGCGAGGATCAATCACACGAGGCGCTAGTACGCTTGGCGGGTTATCGGCAATTGCTGCACCCGCGACATCACCGACAGCAGCTTGCAAACCAGCGGTGCCATCGCACTCGGCACACACGATCGGGTAACTCGGTTCAAGGACGACCGAGCCATCTCGACCGATTACTTTTTCGATCAAGTGCGGCTGAATCTTATAGCCACCGTTCGCGAATACGCTATAAGCGGATGCCATTTCCAAGGGGCTGTATACGAGATTTCCACCGCCAATCGCAACTTGTGTATTGCTCGGCATGTCGGAAGTGTCAAATCCGAAGCGCTGTAGGTAATCAATGACCTGGTCGCCTCCTACACTCGTAAGCACGCGAATAGACACAAGATTGACGGATCGCAACAGCGCTTCGCGCAAACGAGTTGGCCCACGATAGGTACCACCATCATTTTTAGGCCGATACGCACCTTCAAGCGATTCGTCCTCGAACACGAGTGGTCCATCCAAGAAAACCGTCGCCGGCGTTACGCCATGGTGGAGCGCAGCAGAGTAAACAAACGGCTTAAATCCAGAGCCTGGCTGGCGACGCGCCTGGGTAGCGTGGTTGTACTGATTGATTTCAAAGCTGTAGCCGCCAACCATCGCGCGAATGCCACCCGTGTTTGGATCGACTGCGACGAGAGCCCCTGAAACCTCGGGAATTTGCGCCATTACCCACCCTGAATCGCTAGGCCGTGCGCGAATGACATCGCCTAGCGAAACAATTTCTGCTGCTGCCGTCGGTGTAGTTCCAACGAGGGTATCCCGGAGCGCTTTGCGCGCCCAAACCATGCCCTGCCAAGGTATTTCCACCGTGCTGCCGTCGCTACGAAGCGCTTGCACTGACCGGTCTTCGATTGCCGTGACGACCAATGGTTCAAGGTCATATACTGGTGAAAACGCAGCTAGCTCTTCAAGCAATTCAGGCTGACTTCGGGTAATGTCCAGCCGTGCCTCTGGACCCCTGAAGCCATAGGCGCGATCGTAGGCTTCTAACTCCGTGCGTACAGCTTGCTGACCTTTCTGCTGCTGGTCTAGGTCGATCGATGTGTAAATCGAAAATCCTGTGTAAATCTCGTCGCCGTACAGATTCGCCAGTTCCATGCGCGCGATTTCCGCTGGATAGGGGGCGTGCAAATCAAGTTGTCGTGTGAACACATCTGCCGTGATGGGCGCATCGATGGCGGCGGCGTACTCGTCCAAGGAAATAACCTGCGCATCACGCATGCGTCGAAGCACTAGGTTGCGCCGTTCCAACGCCCACTCCGGGCCGTTGATCGGATTGCCTGCCTCAGGGCGCTTCGGAATGCCGGCCAGCATTGCCAACTGCGCTAGATTCAGCTCATTCGGGTCTTTGTTGTAGTACGTATAGGCCGCCGCTTTGATGCCATACGCATGTTTGCCAAACGGCACAACATTGATGTAAAGCTCAAGAATCTCGTCTTTCGTTAGTTCCCGTTCGATCTTGAGTGCAAGCAACATCTCCTTGGCTTTGCGCACGACCGTTTGGCCTCGGGCGAGGTCTGCCACATTACGTGGCAATTGCATGGTGATCGTCGATGCGCCACGCAACACCTCCGGTTGCAGCATCAGATCGACCATATCGTTGGCGAGTGAAATCCAGTCTATGCCGCTATGGTCGTAAAACCGCTTATCTTCCGTCGCGATCACACCTTGTAAATACAACTCAGGCGTGTCGCGCAAGGCGATGGGCATCGAACGCCGTTCCCCAAACTCTGCGATGAGTTTGCCATCGTGAGTGAGGATGCGAAGCGGTGTTTCGTAGCGATAGTGCCGGTAAGAGTCCGCATCAGGCAACTGCGGATCAATAAATAAGAAAAGCGCTGCTAGATTGACGACAAATGCACAAAGTGCAGTTGCGCCAAACCAACCGAGGGTGCGAAGCCAACGAGGCAGCCGCTTTCGATCAATGACACGAAGCTTGTTAAAAACCTCGCGAAGGTTCGTCATCTTGAAGTTCAAGACCGACCAACTCAAGGCGAGGAATTATGTAGTTTCAAGGCGATAGTTCTCGACCCGTCAAAAGCACCTAACTTCACGTTTCCCGTTTGCAGCGCACAACCACGACTTGCTTGACTAATTTTGGTATTTGACCTTGGTGATTCGCCAATTTATTCAAGCTCTCATAATTGCGCCTTGTATAGAGAAAAAGCAACATTTGGGTTGCTTTTTTAACCTTAAAACGTCAGACCGAATCAGCTAACAAATCACCATGTTCACTCGCAGCATATTTCTGGTCGGCATGACAGCATCGGGCAAATCGACCATCGGCAAGGACCTTGCAGCACAACTCGGTTTTCCTTTTTTTGATTCGGATCGCGTGTTAGAAGAACGCGCCGGTGTTTCTGTCGCTTGGTTATTCGAATACGAAGGCGAAACGCAATTTCGGCGTCGCGAAGCATCGATCATCGACGAGCTGTCAAGCATGCGCAACATCGTCCTCGCGACCGGCGGTGGTGCTGTCATGCGAAAAACGACGCAAACACTCCTATCTACGCGAGGGTTCGTTGTCTATCTCATCGCTTCGATCGGCCGGATCCTGGAACGTGTCGGTGATGACAAAACCAGACCGTTGCTGCAAAACGAAGATCCAAGCATCGTGCTTGAAAAGATGGCGCTAGAACGCGAGCCTGTTTATGCGAACTTAGCAGACATCACTTTCGATACCGAAGCGTACAGCAATCCACACGCTATTGCTTGCGAGATCGCATCCTGGTACGAAACCATGGTGAAGCATTGAAGCCTACGCTAGCTGTCAAACTCGACGACCACCGAACGAGTTCGCTTTACATAGGTGATGGCTTATTACAAGATACAGGATTTATGGCTGCGTTGGGTTTACCCTCGCGTATCGCAGTCATTTCTAATCAAACCGTCGCGAATCTCTTCGGATCTTGTTTGAACAATCTATCCGCCGAGCACGAATTGATCCTCATTGGCGATGGCGAGGAGTACAAATCGCTAGAAACCTACAGCCAAGTCATGGACGAACTGGTAACGCGCCAGTTCAATCGAGATATGGCGGTTGTTGCGTTAGGTGGGGGTGTTGTCGGCGACCTAGCTGGATTTGTCGCGGCAACTTACCAACGCGGCGTGCGGCTCGTGCAGATTCCCACCACCTTGCTGGCGCAAGTCGACTCCGCGCTCGGTGGCAAAACCGCAGTAAATCACGCGAACGGCAAAAACCTTATTGGTGCGTTTTATCAACCTGAGACGGTGCTCATCGACGCGGCCACGCTCCGCACGCTACCGCCAAAAGTCTTCACAGAGGGTCTCGCGGAAGTCATCAAGTACGGCGTCATATACGATCCAGAGTTTTTTGCCTGGCTGGAGGACAACGCCAATGCCGTGCTAGGTCGCGAAACAGATGCGTTGCAGTTCATCGTACGTCGAAGTTGCGAAATCAAGGCCGCAGTAGTAGCGGACGATGAACGTGAACAAGGTCAACGAGCGATCCTAAACTATGGACACACCTTCGGCCATGCATTAGAAGCAGAGTGCGGTTATGGGCAGCTATTGCACGGCGAAGCCGTTAGCATCGGCATGGTCATGGCGGCCGATCTCGCGACTCGTGAGGGTTACTGCGACTCACGTACCGCAAAACGCATCAAAAATATCTTAGCCGCTTACCGACTGCCATCGACGCCTCCCGTGTTCGACAAGCATGCGTTGCTCAGGAGTATGGCGATGGACAAGAAAGTCCAACAGGGAAAGCTACGTTTTGTCCTGCCGAAGTACATTGGTTCGGTTTTCATCACAGGTGAATTTCGACTGGTAAACCTCCACGAAACCCTCGATGCCTATAGCGACCTTTGTGCGTAACCCGTCCTATCATTTGAACTGTGTTGGAGTGCAGCAACTAAGTGGCTAGCAACAAGCGTCGCCGTCAGCGCAAAACTGGTGGATTCAGCATCGCAAGCTTCGTTGCCGGCATCGTGGTAGGTTGTTTGGCCTCAATTCTTATCGCTGCAACGGCGGTACCGGTCTTGGATAGCTATCAGCCTGACACTGCAGCATTTCCGGATATTCGGCAAACGAGCGCTGAGTACGAGTATGAGTTTCCCGATTTGCTTGAAGCACGCGACGCTCGCCAAACGTCTACAAAGCCGCTGCTAGAACTGGTTGTAGTACCCCAACGTCCCGCGAATGTTGCAGAATCTAGTGATACAAGCAACATCGAAAGTTTCTTGTTGCAAGCGGGCTCATTCGAACAACAACGCCACGCCGACGTGTTCCGTGCTTCCCTTATGTTGCGTGGCTACCAAGCCAAAACAACGGTCATTGAAATTGGCGAGGGTGACCTTAGATATAGAGTAGTGGTTGGACCTTATCCGTCGCGAGTCGAAGCACAAGCAGCCATTGACCGGCTAAAAACCGAAGAAGTCGAAGCTTTGCTGCTCGGAATTCGCGAAAACTAATCGCTCGTCGCTTTCGACGCTTGATTCAAACTCAATAGGACCTAGAGTGGAACAAATTCACGGCACCACCATCGTCAGTGTGCGACGGCATGGTACGGTCGCATTAGGCGGCGATGGGCAATTGACGTTAGGCCAGATCGTCATGAAAAACAATGCAGTGAAAGTGCGCCGATTGCGCAACGATTCGGTCATCGCAGGATTTGCCGGCGGCACGGCCGACGCATTCACGCTCTTTGAGCGCTTCGAAGCAAATCTCGATAAGTACTCAGGCAATCTCACCCGCGCCGCCGTAGAACTGGCCAAGGACTGGCGCAGCGACCGCGCACTCAGACGCCTGGAAGCGCTGTTAGCTGTCGCCGACGCCGACACCTCTCTTATGGTTAGCGGCAATGGCGACGTCGTCGAACCCGAACAAGGTCTCATCGCGATAGGTTCAGGCGGGCCTTATGCACAAGCAGCCGCCCAAGCGATGCTCGAGACAACTGAACTAGGTGCGGAGGCAATCGTCAAAAAAGCGCTAGAGATCGCTGCTGACATCTGCATCTACACAAATGTCCAACACCATATCGAAACTGTGAGTGCCAACTAATGGTCATGACGCCCCGGGAGACCGTAAGCGAATTAAATAAATTCATCATAGGCCAAGATGCTGCTAAACGTGCGGTCGCTATTGCCCTGCGCAATCGCTGGCGCCGCATGCAAGTGGAAGAAGGCATGCGCGATGAGATTTCGCCAAAGAACATCCTGATGATCGGTCCTACGGGGGTTGGCAAGACAGAAATCGCCCGGCGTTTAGCCCGCTTATCAAATGCGCCGTTCATCAAAGTTGAGGCGACCAAATTCACCGAAGTCGGCTATGTGGGTCGCGACGTGGACTCGATTATTCGCGATTTGGTTAGCGTCGCGATCGAAATGCAACGTGAACGCGCTATGACTGAAGTCCAAGCACGGGCTGACGCTGCAGCAGAAGAGCGCATGCTCGACGCGCTTCTGAATGTTCAATCTTCAGACGGCAATGACGCCGGTACCAATGGCGCGGATCAAGCGAGCGATACAAGGGATTGGTTACGGGCACAACTCCGCGAAGGCAAACTCGACGATCGCGAAGTCGAAATCGAAGTGTTGAAACCTTCGATCAGCGTCGTCATGCCGAGCGGCATGGAGGATTTCAGCGACAACCTGCAATCGGCCTTCGATTCAATGTCCGGCAGCGGCAGACGTAAAAAAGCCAAACTGCTGGTAAAAGACGCATGGCGGCGCACACGTGAAGAAGAAGCCGCTGGCTTGATCAATGACGACGAGATTCACAGCATCGCGATCGAGCAAGTAGAACAGACCGGCATCGTATTCCTGGACGAGATCGATAAAGTCGCATCGCGCGACGACTTCGTCGGTCGCGACGTTGCACATCAGGGTGTACAACGAGACTTGCTACCGATTATCGAAGGGTCTACGGTGTCTACGCGCTTCGGATCCGTGAAGACGGACCATATCCTGTTTATCGCTTCTGGTGCGTTTCATTTATCAAAACCTTCCGACTTGATTCCCGAGCTACAAGGCCGATTACCTATTCGGGTTGAACTCAACGCGCTGACGCCTAGTGATTTCGAGAGCATTCTCAATGACACGGACATTGCCCTAACCAAACAGTATCGAGCATTGCTAGCTACGGATGGCATTGAGATCGAATACACCGACGATGCGGTTCGACGCATCGCCGAAATTGCATTTGAAGTGAACGAGAGCACCGAGAACATCGGCGCGCGGCGCTTGCACACGATCATGGAACGCCTGATGGACGAAATTTCGTTCAGCGCGGGTGACACCATCCAATCCGTGAAGATTGACGCTGCGTACGTCGATGACCACTTAGCAGAACTCGCTAAAGACCAAGACCTGTCGCGATACGTACTTTAGGTAGCGACCGCAGCACGATGACTCCTACGTCAATCACGTATCACAAAGGTTCAAAAACCTTAGAAGTGCAATTCAGTGACGGCGTGACTGCAGAACTAACGGCCGAGGCGTTGCGAGTGTTCAGTCCGTCCGCTGAGGTGCGAGGTCATTCACCCGAACAAAGCGTACTGCAAACCGGTAAAAAGCATGTAAGCATCGACAAGATTGAAGCGATTGGCAACTACGCCATTCGAATCATGTTCGACGACGGTCATGACACCGGCATCTACTCGTGGGACTACCTAAGGGAATTGCACGACACGTTTGACGAGCATTGGACGAAGTACGTCGAAGAACTTACCAAAGCTAATGCGTCGCGATTACCCGCTATTCCAGTGGGTCATTGGAGTCCGTCGAAGACATGAGCGAACCTGACGTCTTTTTTGGCCGTGAAAAAGTCGCCGCGCATGAAAAAACTGCACGGGTTAACGCCATTTTTGATACGGTCGCGTCGCGCTACGACATCATGAATGACTTTATGTCATTTGGCACACATCGCTTGCTAAAGCGCCTTGTTGTCGAAAGCGCTGCAATACGACCAGGCCACCATGTTTTAGATGCCGCGGGTGGTACGGGCGACATCGCGCAGCTGCTATCTCGCGCGGTAGGTCAGGATGGTCATGTCACCTGTTTCGATCTGAGCGAAGGCATGCTTCAGGTAGGACGAGATCGCGCGATTGACGCCGGCTACGGCTCGATCCGCTTTGCGCAAGCGGACGCTCAACAACTCCCGTTTCAGAGTGATGTATTTGATGCCGTCACCATCGGCTTCGGTCTTCGCAATATCGCTGACCAGCATAAAGCCCTAAACGAATTTCGCCGTGTCCTCCGTCACGGCGCACGACTGGTGATTCTTGATTTCTCGCAACCAACGAACAGTGCGCTCAGGGCCGCATATGGCTTGTTCAAGCAGACCTGGCCGTTGGTAGGCCAACTTATCGTTGGTGCCGCACAACCATACCGATATCTTGTCGATTCCATTGAGACGCATCCCGCCCAAAGCGTGCTCGCTTTGATGTTACAGGATTGCGGCTTCAAAAACGTTCATTACGATAATTTGCTCGGCGGTATCGCCGCGCTTCATTGGGGCACAGCATGAGCATTTTGGAAAGCACTTTTGCAGGTGGCATGGAAACCGCCATAAAGACGCGTATTTCCTTTGATTCAAAGGCTCGCGCAGCACTCAAGCGATTAGATGGTCGAACGGTGCAGTTCAATGTAGCCGGTCAGAACTTTCACTTAAAAGTTGTCGATAACCACGTTGAAGTCCGACCCGATGAGATCAGCGAGCCAGATCTTGAGCTCAATGGTTCCATGGCGAGCATCAGCCAAGCGCTCATGACGTCCAAGACCGACAATGTCTCATTGCACGGCGACGAATCGATTTTGGATGAGCTGCACGTGATTTTCGGGCCGCCTGTCGACCCTAAAGACGTTGCGGACAAAGCTAAAGCTGCGCGCGAATATGGCGTTGCCGCAGCACGTTCTGCCATGGAAACGATTAGCGCACAGTTCGCTAATTTGTCGAAAAGTGGCGAATCGGTTACGCAACTTGAGGAGCGCGTCGCCGCCCTAGAAGCCAAAGTCCGCGAACTCGAGAACCAAGCAAGCGACGGCGACCAGCCGAAGCCTAACAACGGCGACTAACGAGTAGTGGCGTGAGACCACTATGGCACGGTATGCGGATTCTCGTGACGATTGTCCGTTTTCGCCTCGACACAATCCTACTTGAATTAGCGCAAGACCACTGGGTTAGGTGGTTTCTCCTCTCTTGGTATCTGCCTAAACCAAAACGATCTTCGGCCTTGCGGCTTCGCGAAGCCATAGAGCATTTGGGTCCGGTCTTTATCAAATTTGGGCAGATACTGTCCACGCGCAGGGACTTATTTCCAACAGATTACGTCAATGAGCTCGCCAAGCTCCAAGATCAAGTGCCGCCTTTTCCAACACCAGTCGCCATCGAACGCATCGAGAAGTCGCTAACGCAGCGCATTGACGCGCTTTTCAAGAACTTCAATTTCGAACCAATCGCCTCTGCGTCCTTGGCTCAGGTTCATGGTGCTACGTTGCATGATGGCAGCGAGGTCGTGGTCAAAGTAATCCGTCCTGACGTAGCAGACCGGATCAAGCGTGACCTAGCCTTGATATTTCAGGTCGCTCGCTTTCTGCAAGCGATTTCCCAAGATGCTAAGCGTTTGCACCTAATCGACGTGGTAAATGACTACGAAACAACGATCTTCAATGAGCTAGACCTCACTAAAGAAGCACATAACACTTCGCGCCTACGGTACAACTTTGCCGAATCCGAGCTTCTTTATGCACCACGAGTTTACAGCGACTTTACAACCAACGACGTGCTCGTCTTAGAACGCATTCACGGCGTACCCATTTCCGCGACCACCGAACTTGCCGAGCACGGGACCGACATGAAAAAACTGGCGGTGCGCGGCGTCGAGACCTTTTTCACTCAAGTTTTCGACCATAACTTCTTTCACGCCGACATGCACCCCGGCAACATCTTCATCAATGTCGATGATCCTACCAATCCCAGCTATATTGCGGTCGATTGCGCCATCATGGGGCAACTCACCATTGAAGATCAGACCTATCTAGCTCGCAATATTCTTGCGTTCTTCAATCAGGACTTCAAGGAAATCGCGCAACTCCACGCTGAATCGGGCTGGATCGGCGCAGATGCTGATCCGCAAGCGTTCGAAGAGGTCATCCGTGAACTTTGTGAGCCGTTATTTCTGCAACCACTCTCGCAGATTTCGTTCGGTCACTTTCTGCTGAATTTATTCGTAACTGCACGCCAATTCAATATGGAAGTGCAGCCACAGCTGGTGCTACTGCAAAAAACACTTTTGAACATCGAGGGGTTGGGACGCGAACTAGATCCAGATCTAGATCTCTGGTCCACTGCGAAGCCATTTATGGAACGGTGGATGAAACAACGATTCGGCGTTGAAGCGACCCTTAAAGCGTTCTCTGAGAATGCGCCAAAACTCCTTGGGGAATTACCCCGATTGCCCCATCTCCTATTAACAGCCAATGATCGGCTCGAGACGGCGGAACGGCAACTTCGCATGCAGGCGCGACATATTGAGATGCTTCAAGTCAACGCCCAGCCGCCAACTCGGACGAAATGGTGTAAAACCGTTGTCAGCTTGTGCGTTATTGGCGGCGCGCTTTTACTGAGCGCAGGTTGGTTTGATTGGCTCCCACCGATTCGCATGGACGCGTATGTCATAGCCGGCATCGCCAGCTGGATTGTCGGATGGTTGCTCTGGCACCGGCGCTAGCGATTTGTGCGCGTTTCAAAACCTAGTTAAACAATCATGAAGCAAGTGCAGTCGCCTATATACTTGAATGAATTGGATTGACTTGGCGAGCGGTTTGCTGCAAATCGTGGTTCTCGTTCGGTCAGTCGGTTACTTGAAGTACGCACGTTAGAGGAATTTTTGCATGGGTCTAGGTCCCCTTGAAATCGGCCTCATCCTCGCTGTTGTCGTTTTGGTTTTTGGTGGCAAAAAACTACGCACCCTGGGTAGTGATTTGGGACAAGCGATCAAAGGCTTTCGCACCAGCATGAGTTCCGAAACGACGGAAGAAAGCGAAGCCACCGCCAGTGCAGATACGGCAGAAGCCAAACCGAAAACTGCCGACTAAGCAGCCTATGTTTGAAATTTCCATGCTTGAGATCGGCTTGATCAGCGTGCTTGCACTGATCATCCTCGGTCCGCAAAGGTTGCCAGAAGTATTGCGAACTCTCGGGCTGTGGATGGGTCGCATGCGCCGCGTTTACAACAATGTTCGGCAAGAAATTGACCGCGAAGTTGGCATGGACGAGATTCGGCGGCAGTTGCACAATGAACAGATCATGGGTGAACTGAAGCAAGTTGAAGCCGAAGCTAAAGCCCTTAAACGCGATATTGCCGGTGGCGTTGAACAGGCTGTGCGGGAAGGAGAAGCGGAGGTGGCTGCAAGTGTGTCAAGCACTTCTAGCACCGAAAATAAGTCAGAGTCGTGAGTGATCCACTCTACCCCGACGACAAACAACCACCGGACCGAGAGCGCGAGCATGACGAAGCGGTAGACAACGACGAACAGCCGCTTCTAACCCACCTCGTCGAGTTACGCAAACGCATTTTGAGGGCGTTGCTCGCCATCGGGATCGCATTCATCCCGTTAATGTTGTTTGCGAATGTGGTGTATGAGTGGGTGGCTGCCCCGCTAATGGCACACCTGCCGCCCGGCGTAACCATGATTGCGACAGAAGTTGCATCGCCATTCCTAACGCCGTTCAAGTTAGCGGCCTATGGCGCATTGATTCTGGGTATGCCGTTAGTCTTACATCAAATCTGGGCATTTGTCGCACCCGGGCTCTATCTACGCGAGAAGAAATTCGCGGTGCCGTTGCTTGTATCGAGCATCGTGCTGTTTTATCTAGGCATGGCCTTTGCCTATTTCGTGGTGTTCCCGCTCGCGTTTGGATTTTTCGCAGCGACGATTCCAGACGGCGTGACCTGGATGACGGACATCAATTCATACCTGAGTTTCGTCATCAAAATCATCATCGCCTTTGGGATCGTCTTTGAAATCCCAATTGCCACGATGTTGATTGTTTTGGCTGGTTTGAGCACACCGAAGAAAATCGCTCGCAAACGACCGTACATCGTCGTCGGTTGCTTTTTCATAGGCATGCTCCTGACACCGCCAGACGTGATTTCGCAGGTGCTGCTAGCGATTCCTGCTTGGATACTTTTTGAACTTGGTATCCTGCTGTCGAAAATGGTTTTCAAGCCTGATGAAGAAGCATCGTGATAGCTGCTGCACGAACGGTGCGAGCCGCCATCTCAACCGTGTAGACAACAATTAAGTCGGTGTCGCTACCGCCGAATCGCTGCGCGTCAGCTCATTGCTTTGCCACAAGTAATACATGGCGGGAATAAGCAACAGCGCCATTGCCATCGCGCTCAACATGCCACCAAACAAGGGGGCCGCAATACGCTGCATAACCTCAGAACCTGTACCACTCCCCAACATGATCGGCAACAACCCTAATACGATCGTGAGCGTGGTCATAACGATTGGTCGAATCCGTTGACTTGCGCCGTTGATTACCGCTTGCCGCAGTTCGTCGTGCGTGAGCGCACGACTGGCCTGGTGTGCGATTTGTTGCGCTGTGGTGACTTCGAGATTCAGATACGTGAGCATCAATATGCCTAGTTCTACGGCGACACCAGCCAAGGCGATGAATCCCACACCGACCGCAACGGATAAGTCATACGCCAAGAAATAAACCAGCAAAATGCCGCCGCTTAGCGCAAAGGGCACTGTGGTCATGATCATGACACATTCCCTGACTCGGCGGAAATTGAAATAAATCAACAACATCACGATGCCAAGCGTCAGAGGACCGATGAGCATTAACCGCTGCTGTGCTCGTACAAGATATTCGTATTGACCAGACCAGGCGAGTGAATAGCCAACGGGCAACTCCACTTGCGTCGCCACAACTTGCCTGGCCTCGGTGACGTACGAACCCAAATCGCGGTCTGTGATATCGATATACATCCAGCCGTTTGGCCGGGCATTCTCGCTCTTGATCACCGGTGGCCCGTCCTCAACGGTGATTTCCGCGACATCGATTAAGGCGATTCGCGAGCCGCGCGTCGTCACGATTGGTAACGACCGCAATTTCTCTAGGGAATCGCGTAAATGTTGTGGATAGCGCAGGTTGATTGGGTACCGAGCCAAGCCTTCAATGGTGTAGGAGATATTCGTGCCGCCAATTGCTAAGCGCACCACTTCTTGAATATCTTCAATAGCTAAGCCATAGCGTGCTGCTCGATCTCGGTCAATGTTCACATGTATATAGCGTGCGCCCGCAACGCGTTCAGAGTAAACCGATGCAGTGCCAGGGATGCCCTTAAGCACCGTTTCAAGTTGCTGGCCGATCGTTTGGATTACGCGCAAGTCAGGCCCCGCGATTTTCACGCCTACGGGCGTTTTCATACCAGTGGCCAGCATGTCGATGCGAGTTCGTATCGGCATGACCCAGGTGTTATTCAGTCCCGGGATGTTGACTTTAGCATTGAGTTCGTCGCGTAACGAATCCATGGTCACATTCGGCCGCCATTCATCCCGCGGTTTTAACTGAATCATGGTTTCAATCATCGTGAGAGGTGCTGGATCGGTGGCCGTCTCCGCACGCCCTATCTTGCCAAATACGTTTTCGACCTCAGGCGTTGTGCGAATGATTTTGTCGGTCTGTTGCAGCAACTCACGCGCTTTGTCAATCGAAATGCCTGGATAAGTGCTCGGCATATACATCAAATCCCCTTCGTCGAGAGGAGGCATAAACTCCGATCCGACTTTCATAATGGGCAACGCACCAACAATGAGGATCACGAAACCCACTAACAAAGTCCATTTTGGATACTTGAGCGTTTGGGCCACCATGGGTTTGAAACCCTTAATCAATATGCGATTGATGGGATTAGCTGTCTCTTCACGCACTTGGCCACGCAAGAAATAACCCAATAAGACTGGCACAAGCGTGATTGCCAGAATGGCCGCGACGGCCATCGCGTAGGTTTTGGTGAATGCCAGTGGCGTAAACAACCGCCCTTCTTGAGCTTCGAGGGTAAATACTGGGAGGAAGCTCAGCGTAATGACCAAAAGCGACGTGAAAATGGGACCACCAACTTCTGCCGCAGCATTTTGAACGATTTCCCAACGGCGGGTACTCGTTAGTTCACCGGCTGTGGCGGTGGTGGCAGCAATCTTGCGGTGAGCGTTTTCAATCATCACGATTGCCCCGTCTACCATCGCGCCAACCGCAATGGCAATGCCGCCTAAGGACATGATGTTTGCATTGAGCCCCTGTAGCCGCATGACGATGAACGCACCCAGAATCGCAACTGGCAAGCTCAAAATCACGATCAAAGAGGAGCGAAAATGAAAGAGGAACACGGCACATACAAGCGTCACAACGAGAAACTCTTCAATTAAGGTTGTGAACAAGGTCTCAATTGCGCGATGGATAAGACGCGAGCGGTCATACGTTGTGACCAGCTCGACGCCTGCCGGCAAGCCTGACTTGAGTTCTTCGAGGCGTTGCTTAACCCCTTCGATCGTCGCGACCGCATTCTCACCCGCTCGCATGACAACGATGCCGCCGACGACCTCGCCCTCGCCATCTAGTTCGGCAATCCCGCGGCGCATTTGTGGTCCGATTTTGATCTGCGCGACATCGTCTAGCTGAATAGGGGTCCCATTTGCGTTCACCGCAATAGGAATCTGACGCAGATCAGCGAGGTTCTGTATGTAACCTGACGAGCGAATCAAGTACTCTGCTTCCGCCATTTCGATGACCGAACCACTTGCCTCTTGGTTATTACTGATGATCGCTCGTTTCACTTGCCCAAGCGTGAGACCTAAGCCGTGCAGACGGTCTGGGTCTAACACAACCTGATACTGTCGCACCATGCCCCCAACCGTTGCCACTTCTGCGACGCCGGGGACGGCTTGAAGTTCGAACTTCAAGAACCAATCTTGAAGACTTCGCAGTTGTTCTAAGTCATGTTGTCCGGTTCGATCGACTAATGCATATTCATATACCCAACCAACGCCGGTGGCATCAGGACCCAATGCCGTGGTTGCGCCGGTCGGCAACTTTGCAGCGACCTGATTCAAGTATTCCAACACGCGAGCGCGCGCCCAGTACAGGTCCGTGCCATCCTCAAAAATCACATAAACGTAAGAATCGCCAAAAAATGAGTAGCCTCGGACAGAGGTGGTTTTTGGCACCGACAACATCGCCGTTGTGATTGGGTAAGTGACTTGGTCTTCAATGACTCGAGGCGCTTGCCCTGGGAATGCGGTCTTGATAATGACTTGCACATCCGACAAGTCTGGAATGGCGTCTACGGGCGTACGAAGTACGCTATATATGCCGAATCCCGTTAGCAACAACGCCAAAAGAATGACTGCAAGCCGATTGTGAATCGACCATTCAATAATCGAGCGGGTCACAACCGAGCGAGGATTTGCTAGATGAAGGCTTCAATATTGGTTATGTAGGACGAAGTAACTGTATAAATAAACATACAAGCGACACCAATGATCACTTCCTCACCGTGCTTTCTAAGGGTCAAGCGCAGCTGTCTCAAGGCGAGCCAAAGACGTACTGGTATTGGATTCCGAATCGATGAGGAATTGCCCAGAAACGACAACCCGATCAGTCGCTTGAAGCCCCGTCAAAATCGCTGTGCGATCCCCCGCTTCAAAGCCGGTCAGTACCTCAATGGACTTGAATCGGCCATTCCCTAATGCTTGGACGACTCGATCATTGGTTGCACTGTGAATGACCGCTGACGTTGGCACGGAATAAAACGAGCCATCGCTGGGTATTGCAATGCTCACGCGTGCGAGCATATTCGGTCGTAATACTGCATTGTTGCTCGTAAAAGCGATTCTTACCTTCATGCTGCGTGTTACTGGATCTAAATCGGGATAGATGTAACCGACTTCACCTACATATTGCTGTCCAGGCTTTGCGTCAACTTCGAATACCACATCTTGCCCTATTTTGACAGCATCGGCGTGACGTTCCATAACTTCGGCGAGAATCCAAACGCGCTCTAAATCGGCAATCGACATGACATGGGTCGATGGCGTCACATAAACCCCTTCCCGCACCCCGAGCATCGTCACAACGCCGGTCGCGGTTGAAACCACCTTGATGCGTTCTTTTACAACCTCATTTTGGTCGAGTTCAGTAAGTTCATTAGTGGTCATGCCTAAGGTGAGCAGACGTTCTGAGGCAGCGGACCGCAGTGCAGACTGAGATGCCTTTTTAGCGAGCAGGAATTCTTGCTGGGCGTTCGTTAACGTACGGGAATATAGCTCGAATAAGGTTTCACCGGCTTTAACGGGGTCACCTTCAGCTTTAACGCTGAGCTTCTCGACCCAACCATCGACCCTCGTATGAATATGCTGCAGCGCGTTCTCATCGTATTCGACGTAACCTACGGTATCGATTTGACGAACCAAAGGTCCGTAGGTGACCGGTGCAGTTCGCACCCCAAGATTCTGCACCACACTTGGTTCGATCGTGATGGCATCGGCTTGCGAATCCTGTTGGTCTGCGTAAACAGGCACGAGATCCATGCCCATAGGTGACTTCCCAGGTTTATCTCGTCTAAAGTTTGCATCCATTGGCGCGACCCAATAGAGAATCTCTCGCTGATTCGTTGCGCTACGGTTGTCTTGTGCACCCGATGATGCTTCTTGCGATGCCAGCCACGCAAACGCGCCATACCCAAGCGCAAACCCAAGCACCAATGTAAGACTTAATAGACTGGCTAACTTCATTCGGTCAGCCCATTCAACGAATCAATCTTCGCCCAAGTCTGCAGGCGGTCGATAGTGACTCGGTGCAACTCTAGATTCGTTTCAACTTCGGTCACGTAACTTAAAAGGACCTCGGTGTAGCTACCTTCTTTGTTTTGATACGCTTGTAAAGCTGCTTGGGCGTGACTGCTGGCTTGTGGCACCAGGGTCTCCGTTAGCAGTTCATGTTGAGCTGTCAGGGTTTCCCAATCCTCGTACGCTCTCAGAATCTCAGCACGCATGTTGCGCAGCAAGACTAGTTTTGCCTGCTCGGCGGCGACCTTTTTGGCTCGCGCCGCACTGACACGCATCTGATTTTGTTCTCGCGCAAACCAAGGGACGGAAACGCTCACTGACGCACTGGCTAGATCGGCGCGAGATTGTTCGTTGGGGTGGTTGCCAGAACGAAGCCCGTAGCTGACGTCAAATTGCCACGCGGGGTTATTTTCGGCTTCATGCTGACTCATTTGAGCTATTTCCGCTGCGATGAGTGAATCCGCTGCTTGCACCTTAGGGTGTCGGTCAAGCGCACTCAGTAGTTCACGCTTGAGCGGCACGGTTTCCCATACCGGCAATGTGGTGTCTAACGCGAGTGCTTCGGTGTGACCGATCAAGTATTTGAGATTTTCTAGCGCATCCGATTTGCGTCGTTCAATATCCAGAAGGCGACTATCCAAGCGACTCTGTTCCAGCTCTGCGGCCAACACCGCCAACTGCAATTCTTCGCCGGCCGCGTAACGAGCACGAACGATTTGGTTCAAATTAGCGAGCAGCTCCCGAGCTTGAGAGTTAAGCGCAATGGCATGGTCATGCAGGTTTGCAGTCAACCACGCAGTTCGCGTTGCATGAATGGTCTTTTTATTTTCCGCCCGGGCGAGCTGCTGGTTCGCTTCCGCTTGTTTCGTAAAACGGAGACTTGCTGCTTTGCGAACGCCTCGTGGCGGGACATGCTGGCGTACGCCAATCAAGCTCTGCGACATGGGTTCAACGTCAAGTGAAAACGTATCAATCGGTACGTTCATCAGGCCCGTTCGTATGGCAGGCGCAGGAAGAGCGTCTGCGGCCTCTTGTAAGAATGAGTAAGAATCCGCTCGTGCTCGGTGCTGTTCTACATTTGGGTTGTTTACCAACGCCATTGCGACGGCCGCCTCTAACGAAACGCCCTGCTTGGTCTGTTCCGCGGCAACGCTAATTACCAAAAACAACGCAAGGAAGGTACTCGGGATCCGAAACTTCACAAAAACTATGGCCGGCCTCTATGTATCAGTGCAAGATTACAAAACACTCGAAACAGTGAAATGCAAGCTATCCGCAAGGGCTGCGTGAGCAGAGGACAAGAATGACTCAACCCGGCTCGCCATGACGACTCTCACTAAATACCCAATTCAGAGTTCGAGAAATGCGCTTGTCATCATTCTGGAACCACATCTTCCACTAGCCGAGTTCAAGCGCCTACGAGTAAGTTAGACACCCTGAAAATAGTTTTCATTGCCTTTCAAGAAGCATCGTGACAGGCCCGTCGTTCGTCAAACTCACCTGCATATTTGCGCCAAACTCTCCTTCACATACATCCGTGACATAGTTTTGCAGCGTGGTCACAAATCGTGCCACTAAGGGAGCCGCCAACTCGGGTTCGGCCGCGTTTGAGAAATTTGGTCGGTTACCCTTGCGAATATCAGCAGCTAACGTGAATTGCGAAATCACCAAAACGCTCCCACCAATATCCGAAACTGAAAGATCCATCTCCTTGTCGTCACTTGGGAAGATGCGAAGAGAAGATGTCTTTTTCGCTAGCCAATCGGCTTGAACTTCGCTATCGCCGTGCTCGATCGCGAGCAAAACCAGCAGTCCCTTCTCAATCGATGCGATGGTTTGATCGTCCACCGCGACCGACGCTCGACTAACGCGCTGCAAGTGGGCTTTCAATACTCGCTCCTAAAATTCCGTGCATGAACTCCTCGCCAGCCTTTAAACCGCGTGCGGTCGCACTGATATCTGGCGGTCTTGACTCGATGCTTGCGGCAAAAATCGTGCAGGCACAGGGAATTTATGTCGAAGGGGTGAATTTCTTTACAGGTTTTTGCGTTGAAGGTCATACGCAAGCCGTCAATTCCCCAAAAAAAGCTAAGCCGAAGCGACATTCTGCGCTTTGGAGTGCTGAACAAATTGGCATTCCTATGCAAATTGTCGACATCTCAGAAGATTACAAAGACGTCGTCATCAATCCCACGCATGGTTACGGTCGTCTATTGAATCCATGCCTAGATTGCAAGATATTTATGGTGAATCACGCCTTAGATTTGGTCGGCAACGACGGCAAACCGTTCGACTTTGTCATCACCGGCGAAGTCATTGGCCAACGCCCTAAGTCGCAGCGTGCGCAAACCATGCCGCTGATTGCAAAGGAATCAGGTGCGCATGATCGCTTGTTACGACCATTGTCGGCGAAGCATTTACCCACAACTTTGCCAGAGCGCGAAGGTTGGGTGGATCCAGACAAGCTCTATGGCTTTTCCGGACGAAGTCGCAAGCCTCAAATCGAACTAGCGAAGTCACTTGGCATCACTGAATGGAGTCAACCGGCGGGTGGGTGTTGCTTTCTAACCGACGAGAGCTACACCAAGAAACTGCGGGATCTATGGGCTGCGCGTGGTAAGCGCGATTACGATATTGAAGACGTTGTGCTGCTCAAAATCGGACGCCACATTCGTCCTGCCCCACACTACAAGCTCATCGTCGGGCGGCGCGAAGGTGAAAATCGGTTTCTGCATGGCTTTAGACACAAGTTTCAACACCTCACGACCCTCTCCCACGAAGGTCCGCTGTGCCTAGTTGATGGCGACCTTTCGCATGCCGAACGGCGCAACGCAGCAAGCATCGTAGCGCGTTACAGTCGCGGACGCGAAGCCGCTGAAGTGATGGTTCGCTACACAGATTTGACGGGTGTATCTGAGGAGTTTGCCATCCAACCGATGGCACCTCATGAGTTGCCGGCCGCTTGGCTTCTCACTAATTAATGGTTAGCGCGACAGTCATCGACGCGCGCGGTTTACTCTGTCCCTTACCGGTGGTGAAATTGCAAGAATTTGCACGGCAAGTCGATGAAGCTGTTGAAGTCACGGTCGTGGCCACAGACCCAGGCGTATTGGAAGATATCCCCAGCTGGTGTCGTGTGAATGGTCATGTTCACCTATCATCTCGGCAAACTGAAAACGAATATCGCGTGACGGTAAAAGCGACGCCACAACGTTGACTTCAGTCGGTTGGTAGGCAAACGGTCGTTATCGTGCGCTTCGCCCTTTTGAGTAGCGTTGCAAGCCGAACCTGATCTGACTCCTAAAATCCCGCGTTTTGATTAGGAACGACCATGGCTGCCACATCTGAATCTATGTCGCGAGCTGTTTCGCCCAAAGACGGTCCCGTGGCCGTAACCGGTGCGAGTGGTTACATTGGCTCTTGGATCGTCGAAGATCTTCTCGACCAAGGTTATGCGACCCGTGCTTGTGTGCGCGACAAAACCAGGGCGGACAAAGTCGACCATTTGGTCGAATTAGGCAATGACCCTTCATATCGTGGCAGTCTGGAAATCTGTGAAGGCGATCTCAATTCACCAGGCAGTTACGACGCAGCGTTTCAAGGTTGCAGTGCAGTAATTCATGCCGGGGCGGCAGTTGGCTACAACCGCGAAACGCCCCAAGAGGTCTACGATGGTTGTTTCACCGAAGTGACCCACGTGCTGGAAAGCGCCATGAAAGGTGGCGCCTTAAAAAGGTTTATCTTCACCAGCTCATTCGCTGCGGTTGGCCATCCGCGACCTCGGGGCTACGTGTTCACCGAAAAAGATTGGTGCGGGGACAACATCGAAGGCTATCGAGGTCGCTGGACCGAAGAGCAGATCCCACTCAATAGGGATATCGCTTACGCCATGGCGAAAGCCAACACCGAACGCATGATTTACCAACGTGCAGAGGAAGACGGCACCTTCGACGCCATGGCGATACTCCCCTTGCACGTCATTGGACCGCTCATGTGCGTCAATCATGACCAAGGCTGGAGTTGGCAAAACTGCATGCGGTACATGATGGAAGGCAAGCCTTACAAAAAGTCAGCTGGGGGTCGGATGCTGTGGAATTGTGTCGACGTCCGCGATACGGCGCGTGCTCACCGATTAGCGGCTGAAAGCACCTTGAGCACGAATGGCTCCCGCTACATTCTGTCCGCGCCAGACCGGAGCGGCGAACTGTTTACGTGGGAATTGCAGCAATTGATGTACGATCTCTATCCCAACGTAGCCGAAATCGGTGGTGAAGAGATGGATGGCGACCAACCTGCACAAGAAACTTACGATTCGCCACGGTCATATTGTTTGCTTGCCAAGGAGGAATTGGGTTTGGACTCCTACTCGATTGAGGAAACGGTCCGCGACACCATCGATTCTTATTACGCTATCGGAATCCTATCTAGCTAGGCACAAAAGCATGGGAGGTACGGTCCGTTCCTCCCATACGCTTACTCTTAAGTCAAGCTCGCGTTAGTTTTAATCAAGGTTGACATGCTTTAGCGCTTTATTGCACACAATGTGAGCATAAACCTGCACTAAAATTGTGCAATTCTGCTAAAAAAGCCGCTTTTTAACACCATACAGCTGGCACGATTTTTGCTTAAATCTAGCGAAATTACATCGTTTCACCATCATGTACGCCCACCATGACATCTTGAATGCTGTCAAAATGGCACTTGTCGTGGTGGATCGTCATTTCACCATTGAGTACATGAACGACGCAGCTGAGGTGTTTTGCGGCGGCAGTACAGAGCAATTAAGAGGCAAGAAGTTTGAGTCCGTGTTTGCGGGGGAAGCCGTTCAAGAGGCCGCGTTACAGCGATGTTTCAATGACTACGAAATCTATACCTTACGCGAAATTCAGCTATCGCTGTCATTGAAAAACGAACGGGCCATGGTGAACATCGCCGTATCTCCGATTGACGAAGCACGATTGTTGTTCGAAATCGAGCCGCTGGACCGTATGTTGTTCATTAGCAAAGAAGAACAAATGCGCAATGCTCAACTCACGAGTCGCCATTTGGTGCGTGGCATAGCCCACGAGATCAAAAATCCCCTCGGCAGCATTCGCGGCGCGGCGCAACTTCTGCGCGGCGAACTTGCGACCAAGACACAAACCGAATACACGGATTTGATTATTGAGGAAGTTGATCGGCTACGCACGCTAGTAGATCGTTTGCTTAGTCCAAACCACACACCGTGTTTCGAACCAGTGAACATACATGAAGTCATCGAACGTGTCCTTCGTGTTGTGGCAAACGACACGGAATCTAGTTGTGAAATCGTTCGTGATTACGACCCCAGCTTACCGTCCATGCAAGGTGACTTCGATCAATTGTTGCAAGCGTTTCTGAATTTGGTTCGCAATGCACAAGAGGCTACACAATCTTGCGATGCACCACAACTAGTCATAAAGACTCGAGTTGAAAACCAGTTTACGATTGGTGCGAAACGCTATCCGGTCGTCGCTTGCATTCACATCAAAGACAATGGTGTCGGCATTCCCGAGAGCATCAAAGACCAAATTTTTCTGCCTTTGGTCACCGGCACAGCCTCAGGAACGGGGTTAGGCCTGGCCATTACGCACACGATCGTCGGTTTGCA
Source organism: Gammaproteobacteria bacterium (assembly GCA_009841635.1). Lineage (GTDB taxonomy): Bacteria > Pseudomonadota > Gammaproteobacteria > Pseudomonadales > Azotimanducaceae > Bin55. The sequence goes on along the minus strand of VXLJ01000019.1, from coordinate 53,044 downwards.
CAAAGGACTGATTACTTGCGCCAGCGAACCGGGGTTCACGGAATTCGTCCTGTATTTTCCGCTTGATTTGAATGGTGACCGAGGCACTGACGAACTATGAATGGTGACTCAGTCTGGATTGTGGACGACGACAAGAGCATTCGGTTCGTTTTAGAACGAGCCTTGGCGAATTTCGGTATGAAGGCTAAATCTTTTGATGCGGTCGGCACTGCGTTAAGGGAACTCGAACAGGAACTGCCAGCCGTCATCCTGACCGACATTCGAATGCCGGGTATGGATGGCTACGAGCTGCTACGGCGCGTCCACGACCAGTATCCGAACATACCCATCATTGTGATGACCGCCTATTCAGATTTGGATAGCACTGTTACGTCATTCAGCGAAGGCGCCTTCGAGTATCTCTCGAAGCCATTTGATATCGACGACGTCCATAAAACCATTAAGCGCGCATTGACGCATAGCCAGTCGGACGTCACCATTGAAAGGACACCACAACCCGTATCAGACTCGATCATCGGTCAAGCTCCAGCGATGCAGGAAGGGTTTCGGGCGATCGCCAGACTATCGCAATCAAACGCAACCGTGTTAATCACTGGCGAAAGCGGAACTGGCAAAGAACTTGTGGCGAATGCGTTGCATACTCACAGCCCGCGCGCAGATGAGCCCTTTGTCGCATTGAACATGGCAGCACTGCCGAATGACCTAATAGAAGCTGAGCTTTTTGGGTTTGAAAAAGGTGCGTTCACAGGTGCCATAGACCGTCGCATCGGGTTGTTTGAAAAAGCCAACTCAGGCACGCTTTTTCTTGACGAAATCGCCGACATGCCAATCTCATCGCAATCTCGACTGCTACGGGTATTGTCCGATGGCAGTTTTTACCGACTTGGTGGCAGAGAATCCATTACGGTCGACGTACGGGTCATTGCTGCGACGCACGGCAATATGGAAAAACTCGTCAGAGAAGGCAAATTTCGTGAAGACCTGTACCATCGTCTCAATGTCATTCGCATTCACGTCCCACCCTTGCGGGATCGCAAATCAGACATCGTCGCACTGGCCGACAAATTCATGCAGAAAGCCGCGGACGATTTAGGTGTCGAAACCAAGATTCTTACACCAGAAGCGCTTGAATACCTAGAAGGACTAGACTGGCCCGGGAACGTACGCCAACTAGAAAATACGTGCCATTGGCTAACTGTTATGGCCCCAGGACGTGAGGTCGTCGTATCGGACCTGCCACCTGAACTGCACGCGATGGACGAAACCGTTGAAATGTCCAAAGATTGGGTCGGCTCGCTTCAGGCATTTGCCGATGATTACTTCACCAATGGCGGCGAGAACCTGCTTCAGATCATCGTGCCTATGTTTGAAGAGACACTGGTCAAGCAAGCGTTGGCGTACACATCGGGACACAAGCAAGACACAGCAAAGTTACTAGGTCTTTCACGTAATACACTTACTCAAAAGACACAGAAATACGGAATTTCGTGAGCGGCGGATCCGCTACATTCAACGTCAGATCGCTGAATATCGTTTTATTTCAACCAGAAATCCCGCCTAACACAGGCAATACGATTCGACTTGCGGCGAACACTGGCGCTTCACTCACCCTAGTCGAACCGTTAGGTTTTGAGATGGACGATAAACGTTTGCGGCGCGCTGGTCTCGATTACGACGAATGGGTTAGCGTACGCGTCTGCAGCACCCTCGGAGAAGCGTTAGAACCATTTGACGGCAGTCGTGTATTTGCCTTTTCGACGAAAGCAACACGCTCATTCGCAGATGTTCAGTTTCAATCAAGGGACGTCCTGATGTTCGGTCCGGAAACCAAAGGTCTGCCTGATTCCTTACGAGATCGGTTCAAGGACACGCTTGTAAGGATTCCGATGTTGCCGCACTCGCGAAGCATGAATATGGCGAATTCTGTCGCGGTCGCGCTTTACGAAGCTTGGCGGCAGCTAGGGTTTGAAGGCGCGCAATAGCGTTATTAGTTCAGAACTTCGTCTGAACTTGGTAGAACTCGATCTGCTTGTTGGCCAACTTGTGCTTTAAGCTGACGTTCGCCTTCTTCAAACACCTTATCGAAATTGAAGTGAGCTAGCATCATCGGTGGCAACGACATGCGCAATACGAGGTTGTCTACAGCCTCTCGCGTGTAGGGGAACAGCGCATTGGTTGCTTCCACTGCGAGAATGCGCTTAACTTCATCCGGATCTTGATCTTTATTCACGATGACCAAAGCAGATTGATGCAAGTCAAGCTCGAACGCTAGCTTATCTAGATTTTTGCAAGTCAGTTTCATTTCCAGCGAGACGTCGAAACGTTGTTCAGCGAGCTTATGAAACCGGCCGTGAATGTTCATGTCGACGTTAGGCTGCCACTTCATATCGAACACTTCGGGAGCTTCGTGGAGTTCGATGTTGGCTTTACGAAGGAAAATCCTTTCAAACCGCCAGGCGAGGTTGACTTGGATGGTTTTGTCGGGCATCGTTAACGAGCCTTACGCGCGACCTTTGATGAGAGGCAAATTTTCCGCTTGCCAAGCACTTAAACCACCTCGCAGGCGCGAAACTTGCTTAAATCCGGCTTTTTTAAGCAAGGTGCCCATCGATCCAGCATGTTGGCCCATCTTGCATACGACCACGATGGGTCGTTCTTTGTATTTTTCCAATTCATTCATGCGCGACTGCAGCGAGGCATGCGGGATATTGATTGCGTCGGTGATATGTCCCGCGGCGTATTCCGTGTTATCTCGCACGTCAAGTACAACCGCGCGTTCCTGATTGACGAGATTCACTAGCTGTTGCGACGAAATCGATTGCCCGCTGCGCTTGACCTCATTGACGAAAAAAGCTACCAAAAGCGCCGCAAATGTGCCCGATAACAACCAATGATTAGCGATAAACTCAAAGAATTGGTCCATATATCGGACAAACCGAACCGCGATTAAGTAGGTGGAAAATTATAGATTTGAGCTTCGCTACTGAATACACTTCCGCACTGATTTTTTCACAGTGGACGCCATGAAACCGACCACAATCCTGATCGTCTTAGACGGTTGGGGGCATCGTGAAGAATCAACTTTCAACGCGATTCACCAAGCCGATACCCCTACTTGGGATCGCCTTTGGCAAAACTACCCACGTGCCCTGCTCGAGTGCTCCGGTGAATTTGTGGGATTACCTCCCGGACAAATGGGAAACTCTGAAGTAGGTCACATCACAATCGGTGCAGGTCGGGTCGTAAGGCAAGAACTGCAAAGAATCGACGACGCTGTCGATGATGGTTCGTTCGCGTCAAATCCAGTGATGCGTGCACTTCTCGATAACTCAAATACGCGCACTCTTCACGTGTTCGGCTTACTTTCACCTGGTGGCGTGCATAGCCATGAAAACCAAGTTTTCGCGGCTATTTCAATGGCACTGGCAAGCGAACGCACCGTCGTTTTACACGCATTTTTAGATGGTCGAGATACCCCACCAAAAAGTGCGGAAAGCTCAATTCGAAGGGCGATGAAACTGGCAGATGAAACCGCATCGTTCCGTTTGGGATCAATTAGCGGGCGCTACTATGCAATGGACCGTGATAATCGCTGGGAACGCACGAAACAAGCATTTGAGCTGTATACCCTCGGTCGTGCAAGATTTTCAGCGCATGTTGGTTTAAGTGGTCTGCAGAACGCTTACGATCGTGGTGAAACCGATGAGTTCGTCGTGCCGACACAAATCGGCGATTCAGCCGTCGTACGTGATGGCGACGACATCCTGTTCATGAACTTCAGAGCTGATCGTGTTCGGCAGTTGTGTCGTGCGTTCGTGAGCGATCGTGAGGATTTTCCGATGGCGCGCGAAACACGGCCGCGCCTAAACCAGCTTGTTTGCTTGACCCCTTACGCCGGCGATATCGTGTCACCGTGCCAGTACGCCAAACAGGTCAGCGTTGTATTCGAACCAGAGGAGATCATCGACACCTTTGGTTCGATTCTCGCCGAGTCGAACAAGACGCAGTTGCGCATAGCAGAGACCGAAAAATACGCCCATGTCACATATTTCTTTTCAGGTGGTTCTGAAGTCGAGCTGGCCGGCGAGACGAGATTCTTCGTCCCGTCGCCAAGCGTTGCAACTTACGACATGGAGCCTGCGATGAGCGCTGTAGCAGTCACCGATAAGATTGAAGACGCGATACGGGAAGCCAAATACGATGCCATCATCTGCAACTTCGCCAACGCCGACATGGTGGGTCACACAGGTAACTTTGCGGCGACGAAGCGCGCAGTCGAGTGTATCGATACGTGCTTGGAACGAATTACAAATGTGACTTTAACTTCTGGCTCAAACTGCGTGATTACAGCTGATCATGGCAATGCAGAAGAGATGGTTGAAGCAACGACCAAACAACCTCACACGGCTCATACCGTGGGTGTTGTGCCATTCTTGTATGTAGGCAATCGTTTTCAGCATTGCGTAGCTCACGGCAGCCTGCAAGACATCGCCCCCACGATGTTGAAATTACTCGACATGGATGTGCCCACCAACATGACCGGGCAATCATTGCTCTACTAAGACGCGTGCGTCACAAACGGCCAGCAACGACCTGCGGCGCGACTCTCATCGTCTGCTTCCTAGCGGCTTTGAACGCCTTGGCGCAACCATCAGTCGAGCCGAAACAAGCGTTTGAGGAAGTCGAAGCGAGCATCTCGGACAAGCAATCTTTAAAAGCGAGCAAAGAACGCAAACGCACGGAACTGCGTGGCGAAATTGCGGTGGTGCAAGAGATTCTCGATGAACTAGAAAGAATGCACTCACAACTGCAAAGTGAATTAGCAGAGGCCGAACAGCAAGTCGAAGCCCGTGCAGACGAAGTTGCTGACTACACAGTCGCTCGAGATGAGAAAACCAAACAACTCGTATGGAGTAGCGTCACTGCTTCTCAGCTTCAGAAACGCAATCCGATCACCATGCTCATCGTCCAATCTGATCCACTAAAAGTCGATCGCCTATACCACTATCACGCGTACTTCACAAAGCAACTTAAAGCACAAATAGATGAACTGAGAGTTCACCTAGCAGAATTCGATCAATTACTTGCCGAGTCAGAAGCCGCTCGCAAGAATTTCGTTGTAGCCGAAGAAAACTACGCCGAGAACAGTACGAATCTGCAAGATCGCAAGGCTTCCTTAGGTTCGTTGAACGCTCAATTGGAGACCGAGATCACGCAACTAGACGCAGATCTTGCGCAACTATTCCGCGAGCGAGAGCAATTAAGTCGAGCCATCGCGGAACGGACGCGACCCGCCACAGCGACTACACCAGTTCCTACGCCAAGTTCTAGAGGCGATATCTCAAATTGGCCTGTGGTAGGGGAAGTGCGTCAAGCTTTCGGTACTGCGCGAGCAGATGGCCGAATACGTTCCGAAGGAATCGTGATTTCTGCCAACGTCGGAACACCGGTCACGGCCATTGCGAACGGAACCGTTGTGTTTTCACAATGGTTTGAAGGCTACGGCAACACCATCATCGTAGACCACGGCGATGAGATCATTTCTATCTATGCCCGCTGCGATTCGTTGTTGAAACAAACCAGTGAGCCCGTTGAAGCGGGAGAGCAGATTGCCACGGTAGGCACGGCAGAAGAATCGGCTGGTCTCTATTTCGAGATCCGCGTTCGAAATAACCCTACTGATCCCTTGCGTTGGTTACGTGAGCGGTAGGGAAATTTGCAAATGCTGCCGCGCACGGTTTCGGTTGGCATGCAAAGCACATACCGCAGCGCCTAAGTTAACGACTAATGCTTTGCTATGTTGCTAGCTGCTAATGGACGCTGTTGAAGCTAAGTGAAGCTGCCTGTTTTCGTGACCAAATTTAGGTAGTTGAGTGCACCTACATCTGCCATTTGGCGTTGAACAGCACCGAAGACCCTACATGCTGTTCAATGACAGTGGTTTCGCCCTGTTTGACTTCAATCGCGGCCTGCAAGATGTTCTTGATACGCAGTTTGAACGAAAGATTGTCCGTCGGATACCACCCGTACACAAAATCCAATGAGTGGAATGGCTGCTCGTAGCCATCCGCCTGACCACTGATTCCAGCAAAAAACACCCGCTCACCGAATGCGTTGTAAACGATCGAACCTGCATGTTTCAGATTCAGCGCATCAAAGCCAAGTTGAAGGTTTAACACCCAAGGCGATTGCTGTGTCATAGCCCGGCGATCGTTGGTTATATCGCCCACGCCTTGTGCAGCTGGAATGTAGATTTCAGAATCGCTCAACGTGCTGTTGCCAGCGAAATACATCGTTTCCGACCACGAACCCAAACCATCCACCAAGAAACTGAGACCCTTCTTCCACTCAATCTCGGCACCAAAAACACTCGCACTAGCGGCATTGACGAAGTTGAATCGGATGTTGTCCTCCGTCGCACCACCTTGGACAGTTTCGATAGGATTGGCAATATCCTTGTAAAAGAGCGAAATAGCGAACAAATCACTGTTTGTCCAAAACCACTCACCCCTAAAATCGAAATTGGACAGGTCGCTCACGACCAAATGAGGGTTACCACGAACTCTAGCTTCGGTGAGAGGATCAATGTAGGTAGAAGCCGACATTTCTCGAATGTCAGGTCGAGCCACCGTGTTAGACATGCTAGCTCGAAGCTGAAATTCGTCCGAAAAAAAACCAGGCCGAATATAGGTCAGTGCGATACTGGGATATACATCTTGAGATTTGATTGCAGCGTAACCCGTTATGTCTAACCGATGAGAGTTGTATTGAAGATAGTCGACTGGCAGGACCACTTGTTCAAACAGCTCGCCACGCACCCCGCCTGAAATACGCCAACTTTCGGAAACTAGCACATCGACCTTGCCGTAGCCTGCCTCAATCGACTGGTCGGCAATGTAGCTCTCAGAGCCAAACGCCCCTATTCCAACTTGCAACTCGATACCGTAGTCGGGATTCAAAATATTTGCATCAGAAAAGACCCTTGAGGGCGAATTCGCGCTTATGCGATTGAAGCCTGGAATAGTTGATCCTAATCCAAATGACGTTTGGCGATAGGTGCGAGATTTGTATAGAAAGTCGTATCCACCGGAGATTTCAACGCTCAAGTTGTCGCGAAAAAACGGGAACGTCGCGTCCCAGCCATAGGTCTCAATTTCATCGCTCAGATCGGAATATCGAAACTGAGCAGCAGTAGCTGTTGAGCGAACGGAAAAACTGATCGGTTCACCATTCGGCGCAGCTAACTGTTCTTGACCACCGATCGAAACCTCATGTGGCAGGGCAGTCGAAGCCTCAGCGAACGTGTAGTACCAAGAAACGTACCCTTCCCGAACAAATTCAAGTGATTGCGGTAGTGCAGCTAAGGTCTCATCGCCAAATTCATGCTTGCCATAGAACTGGTGCATTGCCATTTCGCGCTGCTCGTAGCGCATCCCAAAGATCCGGCCTTGCACAGGACCACCATCATCGAAACAGTCGTTGTATTGACCTTGTGAGCACGTTCTAGTGCTCGTGGCGTCGTCTTCCGTGTTTCTAAGCAGAAGATGTACAGAACCCACTTCATGATCATTTGTGAATTGCACGCCGAAGTTCAATGAACCAGTGATGTTCACTTCGTGGGTAGATCGCAAGCTCTCTGAGAAGTCCGTCGAAGGGCTGGTAAAACGACGTACGGTGCGTTCCTGATTCCGGACAGCATTGGCATAGGAACCGAACGCGAGCATGCCGATATCCAAGCTGTCATTGACGTAATGGCGATAGCCTGCTAACAGTTCACCTTCAATATCAGGTGCCGTGCTTACGGTGGCGATGTCAAATGCGCGATTGAGCTCAGTAGCCAATTCACGGTTTATTGACTTCGCAACACCGATGTCCGACACATATTGACCGTCGATCGGTGTACGCAGTATTGCAACAGGCGATAGCGTGCCTCGAAACGTGTCGATCGCATGGCGAATAGTCGGTGCCAGCATTCGTGTGCCGTCGTCGACGCCGAGGTGATCATCGCTGCCGCCAGGGTAAGTCAGGCTGTCGCCGCTTTGAGAATTCGAGCCTGTTTTCATTTCTAGATGAAACAAGCCAACCGAAGGCACATTGGTTGTCCGAATATTCACGTGACCACCGCCAAACGCTGCTCCGAGGTCTGGCGAATAACCCTTCTGCACTTTGATTGAATCAATGATGTCGGACGGAAAAATATCGAGCGGGATCACATTGCGCGTAATGTCCGGCGATGGTAAGGAGGATCCGTTCAGATTCGCGCTCGAATACCTCTCACCTAAGCCGCGCACATACACATATTTGTCTTGAGCTAGCGTAAGACCTGGCATCCTACGCAACAACGAAGCCGCGTTACTATCACCGACGCGAGCGATAAATTCGGCATCGATAAAGTCCGCCTGAACATCAAGGAGGATCCGCTCGGACTCTATGTCCGTGTGGTTCGAGAGGCTTTTGCCCACAACGTGCAATTCTTCGATTTGCCGCTCATCGCGAGAATCCTCATGCTTGAGCTCAGTCTGTTCGGCTTGGTCCTGTGCGTTGGCAAAAGTAACCGCAACGAGCAGACTCGTAGCCGCTAGCCATACATGACTAAGCGATTGTTTATTGCCAAAAACCTTAGGCATCGGCTGTATTTCTGCCACTCCGCGTCTTGAAATCTAGAGAAACCATGGTCCACAGCTCTCAGTTGCGCGCGCACGCAAACAAATCGTCCAGCCTGCAGTCCAGTCGTTGTCTCGCGTTAGCGCACCTATATGGGTTGCACCGTTAACTGGTTCAATCGTGAACGATTCACCTGCGGCATCGACAAATGCCGGCGCTGTATAGAACCCATTCAGCAGTTGGATGTTGGAATCAATGGATGTCGACTCGCTCGAGCCGTGTATCGCAACGTTCTTCGCGCCCCTGGCAAACCAGTCATCGATTCCCTCACCGTCAGCTAACGCATCCTTACCAACATCGTCGCAAGCGATCACCGAGCTGTTTACGCTGGTCGCGCCGTTAGCCGCATGTGCACGTGTTTCAGATTCGTCCAACTCGAGACATTCATTGCCGTTCACACCGCCGGGATCGTTCGCATAGAGATCGGCCACAATGCTGTTATTGATGGTCGACATCGCACCTCGCCGCAACAAAATACCTTCTGAATCGCCGTGGGTACCTAATCCCCCGCCTTCTGCACCCAAGGATCCAGAAGTGATGCAGGTCATGTTGTTGATCGTGCCATTGGTGTTTGGCACAGCATCAAACACGTTGCCTTGGTTGTCCGCTTCTATACATCGATTGCCGTTGTCGCGATGATGAATGATGAGGGCGTTCGTTACAAAGCCAACCCAACCGTCGGCATAGTCGATCGAGTCATCGTTGACGTATAACGCCACAAGATTCGAAATCGATGCGGCACCACCGAAAAACTCCACACCGTCATCGAAAGCCGAGTAGACCTGAACGAATTCAATGTTCGTGCCACTACCTACCGAATTTAGGGTTAACCCGTTTAGCTCGTCTCCCGCAGCGGCTTCTGCGCCTGAGTGCTTAATAACAACATAGCGCAGCGAACCAGAGCTGTCGGTGTTGTCGTTGCCACCATAGTGGCTTGGTTTACCTTCAGATTCGACATGACAGGTGTCATTTGCGCGCTGCGCGTCGCTGCACTTGTTAGTTATGCCTTTGCCATTGAGGACAATGCCACCCCAAAGCTGCACATCATCGTAAGCAGCTGTGCCAGTAATCGCATCTTCATAGCCGGTGAACGTAATCGGTGCGGTCGCAGTGCCAACCGCTTGAAGCTTCGAGCCCCGCGTAACCAGTAAGTAGTCGTCTTTGTTTAGCCATGCCAGGGTATTACCTGCCTCAATCGTCAGTGTTGGCCCGTCAGCCGGTACGCCACTAGCGGTATCTATGCCTACTTGAAGCGTAGCCTCAAATAGGTGAACGCCTTCGATAGTCGGGATTGTGAGATCTACTGTGAGTGGCGTGTCCTCGCTTACAAAATTCGATGAATAGAAACAGTTCTGACCGTCTCGTTCTCCTTGCCGCGTCGTGCTGGCAACCGTGTAAGCCGCACATGCATTCGAGTAAGTAGGCGTACCAGGTGCTGCTGGTGGCACAGGCGGAATGGGGTCGAGAATGATGTTGCTACCGCCACCGCCGCAGGCGGAAGCTAGAAGAATCAAAGGGCTTAACAGCAACACCCAATTTCGCGCAAATAGTGCAACGAAACGCAGGATTGCCGCGGCATCGAACGTCATATCCAAGTGACCAAGGCCGCGAACTGCATTGGTCAGGGTCCACGCTAAGTGTTAGGTAGCGCGATTTTTAAGGGTTTTGTATGACATCTTTATGACATATGAAGTGCTGTAAATAGCAGCTAACTATTGACTAAGAATGGGTTTTGAGTACTAAAACTCCGCGTCGAAAATCCAGCATTTTTTCATATAGCGCACTGCCGCTAATGGCGCCGTATACACGGCGGTCGTTCACGTTGATCGCAAGTAAGTTTTCCAGGTCTACGATGCCCCTGACGCCGCCAGATGCGATCACTGGGATATGCGTATCTGCTAGCACTTGCTCAGTGCGTTTGAGATTGACGCCCGTCATCATGCCGTCGCTCTCGATGTCGGTAAAGACAATCGCGAACAACGGCAAGTCCGCGCACATGACTAGAACGTCGCGAACTGATACGTTGGTTGCTGTTTGCCAACCTCGAGTTGATACAAAACCGCCTCTGGCATCTAAGGCTAAGATGATGCGATTCGGATATTGCTCTGCAGCAGCGGCAAAAAAATCAAAATCTTCAATGGCTTGCGTGCCGATGCAAACTTGTGCGATACCTGCATCAATCCAGGTAGAAACGGCCGTCATGTCGCGAATGCCGCCGCCCAATTGGACTGGCGTATCACCCGCTGCTTGAATGATTGCCCGAATTGATTGATTGTTTTCCGACTGCCCGGAGAATGCACCGTCTAGATCGACGACGTGCAAGCGCTGCGCCCCTTGCTCGATCCAATGTTCGGCAAGCCGACCTGCATCGTTGTCGTAAATGGTGGCGGTATCAAGCAAGCCACGTTGGAGCTGCACGCACTGGCCATCGTGCAAATCGATAGCTGGGATGAGAATCAAAGGACGCCTTTCGTAGAAGGCGTACCCGTCACCCTCTCATCCAAGGTGGTTGCCATGCGTAGGGCGCGCCCGAATGCCTTAAACATGGTCTCCGCTTGGTGGTGTGCGTTCTGACCTTTTAGATTGTCGACGTGCAACGTAACCAGCGCGTGATTGACGAAGCCTTGGAAAAACTCGCGAAATAAATCGACGTCGAAATCCGCTATGCGCGGTCGCACGAATGCCACTTGATACTCTAAGCCCGGACGACCCGAAAAATCCACCACAACGCGGGACAGTGCTTCGTCCAAAGGCACGTACGCATGCCCGTAGCGAGTCAGTCCCGATTTATCTTCCGTGACTTCCGCGAATGCTTGACCTAACGTAATGCCAATATCTTCGACAGTATGGTGTGCATCGACGTCCAAATCACCCTTGGCGACGAGGGTTACGTCGAATAAGCCATGCCGTGCAATTTGCTCTAGCATGTGTTCAAAAAACGGCAAACCGGTGTCGAGTTGCGCGGTTCCTTGGCCGTCAAGTTCTAACTTAACGGTGATTTGGGTTTCGAGCGTGTTGCGGCTGACTTGGGCTGAGCGGGACACGACGATACGTGAAGTGAGCGAGCAGCGATTTTAGATGAGTTATCTATTTACAGGCGATCCGCCAAGCTGCCATATGGGAGAAACCGGTTGGTTGTATGCGATCGGATCCAGGCAAATAAATCTGGCGGCACTTCGTTTCGCGCCTTTAATACCTTAAGCAACGCAAGCACCGGTGACCGACTACCAGCTTCGAAGCCGCTCAAATCGCGTTCCACGAGCGTCAAGATCTTGATCCAAGCGACAAGCGTAGTCGTCGCGTGTTCTGTAGAAAACGCTTGCCAAGCTGCCGCATCGAGCTGCATGGCTGGTCGTAGCCATGCTTGTTCGTCATCATTCAACTCGATTGAACCGGTCTCAAGGCTTGCAACCGCTCTATTCAAAATATCCCGATGACGAGCTTGCAGTCCTGTCGCGGCAGGATCCCAACTTTCGACAGCCATGCCTTATTGAGCTTGAACACCGCACATATCGGCGGAATTATTCAAGTATTTCGATCCAATCTAAGCTGCCGGCTTGAGGCGCGATGACTGACTGGTTTGCGACGCGCGTACTAGCATGGGCTCGCGAGCATGGTCGCGTCGATTTGCCATGGCAACACAATCGCACGCCATATCGCGTGTGGGTGTCCGAAGTGATGCTGCAACAAACCCAAGTTCACACAACGATTTCTTATTTCGAGCGATTTATCGCGACATTTCCATCGGTCGCCGACCTTGCATCCGCGTCGTTGGACGAAGTCTTGCAAATGTGGTCGGGACTCGGTTATTACCGTCGTGCGCGACTATTACATCGAACCGCACAGCTGCTAGAAGCTGAACACGATGGTGCGCTGCCGGATTCATTCAACGACCTTATAGCTTTGCCTGGCGTCGGCCGGTCCACTGCTGGTGCGATATTGGCGAGCGGCTTCGATAAGCGCGGGGTTGTGTTGGATGGCAATGTCAAACGGGTGTTGGCTCGGGTACATGCCGTCGAAGGCGAACCTAATCGTTCGGTGACGCTAAAAGCGCTATGGGCTCACGCCGATACCCACACGCCCGAACAACACTGCGCAGACTACGTACAAGCTATCGTGGATTTTGGTGCGCTTTGCTGCACCAAGACGGACCCGAAGTGCCACCATTGTCCGCTTCGAGAACACTGTCGCGCTCAACTTGAAGGTCGAGTGGGCGAACTGCCACAACGCGCCAAGCGGAACAAGCCGCGCGAAGAAGCCATCTATTTCTTACTCGTCATGGACGGCACTGAGCGACTATTGCTCGAACAACAACCAGCTGAGGGCTTGTTCGGTTCGATGTGGTTGCCACCACGCCGCTCGAAGACACGTTCATTGCATGCAGACATCGAAAAACTTGGTTTCACCAAGGAAGAGCTGGAAAGCACCAGTGAACTTGAACCATTCATTCACGAGTTGTCCCACATACGTTTCCATGTTCATGCACATATGGTGCGTCTGACTAGCAGACAAAACGCAAAACCGCAGCAAGTAAACGTCGCTTGGTTCGACTTGCGGGAAAATCAAGCTATGGGGCTAGCCGGTCTGACACGCAAATTAATCAAGCAAACACAGACCTTGTGATTCACATGGATGGCACTTTCTCACAAAGACGCTCAATCGATGGATACGATTAAGGTGAGTAAACCATCCTGCGGAATCCATGCGCACCGTACATTGCCGCAAACACGCGAAGGAACTGCCTGGGCTCGATGCGCCACCTATGCCGGGCTCTTTGGGCGAAGATATCTACGAGCATATTTCCGCACAAGCATGGCGAGAATGGCAAGCACTGCAAACCATGCTCATTAATGAACATCATCTTTCATTACGTGATGCCGAAGCTAGAAAGTACTTACTTGATCAGATGCAACGGTTTTTTCGCAATGAAGAAACAGAGACGCCGGCAGGCTACATAGACCCGGATGAGCTAACTTAGACTATCAAAAAGGACTAACGACATGATTTTTAAACGCGATAACGTGCAAATCTATTACGAAGTACACGGCGAAGGATTTCCGATTTTGCTGTTCGCACCCGGTGGCATGCGTTCGGCCGCGTCGTTTTGGCGCGGCAGCGAGTGGGACCCCATCGATGCACTATCTAGCGATTTTCAGGTGATTGCCATGGATCAACGAAATGCGGGTTCGTCCGTCGCGCCTGTAACAGGTTCGGATGGTTGGAGCACGTATACGAGCGACCACATTGCATTAGCCGACCATCTCGGTTTGGAAAAACTTCACCTTATGGGTGGTTGCATCGGTGGTCCATACTGCTTCGGATTTATTGAAGCGGCACCCGATCGAGTTTGTTCAGCCATCATCCAGCAATCCATTGGCGTCGACAACAATCAGGACATCTTCTTTGATTTGTTCGATTCCTGGGCTACGCCAATCAAAGACGCCCACCCAGAAGCATCCGAAGAAGATTGGCTGCAATTTCGTTCGAATATGTTTGAAAAGGACTTTCTATACAACGTCGATCGCGATTTCATCCGTCAATGCGAAACACCATTGTGGGTTCTGATGGGTTCCGACGCGTTTCATCCTGAAGTCGTGTCGCGTGAAATTGCCGAATTAGCGCCGAATGCAACGCTCGTTGAAGCATGGAAAAATCCAGACCAAGACAACACAGTAGCAAAAGCACTTGAATTTCTTCACGCGCACACGCCAAAATAAGCCTCAAACAACGAAGCGAAGGGAAGTTACATATGCGTCTACTTAGTGTCAATGTAGGGTCCGCAGTAAGGCTTGGGAATTCTGTTTCTGGCATTTGCAAGGAAGCTCAATCAGGCTCTGTGCGAGTCATGAAACTAGGCTTGCAAAACGATGCAATCTGCGACAAGAAATACCACGGTGGTCCCGATCAAGCAGTTTACGTGTATGGCGGCGATGACTATGACTATTGGGAACAAGCGCATGGCTTGGCGTTAGAACCTGGGACCTTTGGCGACAACCTGACGATCGAAGGCTTGAGTTCATTGCATGTCCACGTCGGTGATCGGTTGCAGATCGGCGACGTAGAGTTAGAAGCGACTGCGCCACGCATACCTTGTGCAACGCTTGGCAAACGCATGAAGGACCCGAAATTTCCAGTTGCATTTCGAAAATCGCAACGATGCGGGTTTTACTGTCGCGTGCTAGCCGAGGGTGAGCTAAGTGCCGACACCGCCGTGATATTTACAGCCAACGAAGCACCACACCGCATTGCCATCGTCGATATGTTCGAACTCTATTACGATCCAAAGCCATCACGTGAACGCATGCAACAAGTGCTTGATGCGCCCATTGCGATTCAAGCTCGCAAACAATTTCAACCAAAACTCGACGAACTAAATGGTTGAGTACGACAGCAATACAGCCATCATCTTTGTTTTGATCGCCTTGGCATTTGCAGGGATCATGGCATTTGTCGCATGGCGTGTCATTCGAAATTTGGCGCAAGAAGACGAAGAAGCGGCCGCCAATATCGAAAAAGCCCGCGAAGCAGAACAGAGCGATAAAAATCACGCCGATTCTTCGATCTGACCATCGCTCAACAGGACGACTACGATGGACGAGGATCGCATCCGATGGAACCAGCGTTATCGAGAAGGCGCATACGTCGGACGCCTGCACCCAACGCCGCTCGTTCAAGCATGGTTTGATTCAGCCACCTGCAAGACAGCCATGGATGTGGCTTGCGGCACCGGTCGAAACGCCCGGTTCTTAGCGGCAGCCGGCGTTGACGTCATTGGCGTCGATATCGCTAAAGAAGCAATTGTGTTAGCTCGTGGTCTTGCCCAAGAGCTGTCGAACATCAAGTTCATCGTTGCAGATCTGGATGAAGGACTACCGATTCAAAAGACGTTCGATTTGATCGTCTTGGTGCGATTCGTCGACATGGATCTGCTGCGCAAACTACCAGATCATCTCAAGCCTGGCGGCAAACTGATCGTTGAAGAGCATTTGGTCTGGGACGACTCAGACGTAGAACTCGCTGGGCCATCTAGTCCGCGATTTCGCGTCAAACCCGGCGAGGTCGCAGCGGCGTGTCCGAAGCTTGCCACCTTGTATCGCTACGAAGGCTTGATCCAAGACCCCCTGGGAGAAACCGCAGCTGTCTCGCAATTCGTCGGCGCGAAGCTATGAAGCAACAAGACGAGCTGTGGCGAATGGCCAATAGAAGTACGATAGGCAGCTTCACAGCGTTCATTCTGCCGTAAGCATGCCTTACATATCCGATCGGACGGTCCACGACGCCGACTCACACGTCATGGAAATCCCGCACTGGCTAGACGAATTCGCGACCAAGCGGGTTGCAACAGAATTCAACAAGCGTCTCGGGAGCCGCGAGTCCGATTTCTACAGAAATATCCTAGGCAAACACGACGCAGCAAACTTCAGCACCGACGATGAAGATCGTGTCATGGGCTTGAAGAATCACGAGGCCATCGGCGCGTTTCGGAAAGCTGACCGTTCGCTTGCGGTGGACTTGATGGGCGTCGCATCGCAACTGATATTTCCGACGTCAACCAATGTCTGGCTAGAAACACTCGAACACGGGGACGATTTGGACCTGTTATACGAAACCGCAAGCGGCACGAATCGGTCGCAGATGGCGTTTTGCGGTGATGATGCTCGCTTGATACCTGTGGGTTACGTACCGCTCGCAGATATCGATCGTGCCATCGCAACGGCTGCAGAAGCCTTAGCCATCGGGGTAAAAGCGTTGCTTATTCCCTGGGCCTGTCCACGCGATCATGCAACCAGTCACATCAAGCTAGACGCCTTATGGGCGCAAGCTACCGAAGCGCAAGTGCCGATACTGCTTCACGTTGGGCTTGCGGATCGGGTCTTGCCGGCGGCGCACAAAAATAACGGCTTGCCCGCAGTACCCGATTTTCACGGTGGTGAAGAAAACTTCCGCTCTATCTCATACATGGCGATCCCACATGGACCGATGCAAGCCTTGTCCATGTTGATTCTGGATGGCGTTTTAGACCGTTTCGAAGATCTCAAGATTGGGGTGATTGAACTTGGCGCAACATGGGTTCCGGGGTTCATGCGTCAACTGGACGCAGCCCTTGAAGCATTCGGTCGCCATGAAACCAGATTGCAGAGTTTGAAGTTAAAACCGAGTGATTACGTGCGCCGCCAAGTTCGAGTAACCCCCTATCCAACCGAACCTACTGGATGGATCATTGAGCAATCCGCACCGGAAATTTGCATGTTTTCGTCTGACTACCCGCATTTAGAAGGTGGACGAAATCCCTATGGACGCTTCTTGCGCACCACGGAAGAACTCTCAGAGCCAGTCCGCGATCGATTCTTCCGTGCTAATTTCGAAGACCTGCTAGGTCCGCAGGTGTTTCCGCCCGCGGCAAGCTAGGCACTGAGCTAACTAGCCTATTCGGCTTGCAAGGCATTCAGTTCGCGAATCCAAATATTGCGGAACTGCACCTTGTCGCCGTGATCTTGCAATACAAGCGGCCCTTTAGGTCCATGAGGTTCGCTGTAAGAAGCTAACTCGCGGTGTTTGGTAGGACCTTGGATTGCTTGGCGAAGATGCACCAGCACGCCATTGTGAAACACCGTTAGATGCGCAGGTTCAACGAGCATTTCACCGTCGAATTCTGGCGTCTCAAAAACCACATCGAATGTATGCCATTCACCCGGAGGTACGCAAGAGTTGACCAACGGTGGATATTGACCGTAAATAGCGGCCGTAACGCCGTCCGCGTAAGTTGGATTGTCGTAGCCATCGAGCACCTGGATTTCGTACAACCCGAGTAAAAACACCCCGCTATTGCCGCGACCTTGGCTATCTGCGTAAATCTCGGTGGGTGCACGCCATTCGATATGCAACTGACACGTGCCGAAGGATTCTTTCGAGTGAATGTCGCCGGTGCGTGGCGTTACCTCCATGGCATCCCCAGCGACGAGCTGCCATTCGCAAGGGCCGCCTTGACGATTAGCCCAAGCATGGGTATTCGAACCATCGAATAAGACGATGGCATCGGAAGGCGGCGTACCCGTCTGCGACTGGGTTGAACTCGAACCTGGTGTAATCACTGGTGGCATGGGCCGATCGATATCGTGAACGCGCCACGATTGACCGGGAATCACGGGTGTATCCGTATAGCCTTTAGCCAATACTCGCATTTCTGGCGGCATGTTGTCGTTCTCCTGATTGGGTTAACGAGGCCGTAACTGCAAATTCTTGAGATGCGTTTTAGGGACTTCGCGCCACCTCTATTATGTGACCGCGAATGCGTCTCATGCCCCCGTGCAATGTCTTTTTGTCGGTATTGACGCCAAGATTCGCTAATTTCCACAGGCATAGTGCTATGCTAGGCAACCATCAAACCAGTGTGGTCTAGCGAAAAACTCTTGGTCTAGACGCTTTAGGCAAATGCGACCTATTGCGAACGCTAAGTAACATCGAAAAAGTGCGCCGCTAACCTTGCGTGTTTTCAGCTACCCCAACGAATAACCACACAAAAACCATTGGTTAGAACACCTACAAGAAAGCCACGCAGCTTGGTCATCAAGACCTTGATTGCGGGTGCGACCGTTTGCGCAAGTTTTGCAGCACCATTCGAGGAAGCATTCGAACCGCTGCTCAATGGCACCTGCATGGCATGCCACAGCAATACAGCGCTCAGCATGCTGGATTTCAACGTACTAGAAAGAGACCTCTCGGACCCACAGGTATTCCGAAAATGGCAACGGGTATATGAGCGACTCGAACGTGGCGAAATGCCACCAGCGCCGTTGCCAACGCCAGATGCAGCCGTGCTAGACCCCGCCATGGCAGCTTTAAAAGACGCGCTGATCGAGGCGAATTTAAAACGACGTGGTCCCGTTCGAACGGCATTACGACGACTGACCCGTCTTGAATACCAATACACGATTGAAGATCTACTAAATATCGACGGTGCTGCCGCAGCTGACTTAGTCTCGATTCTGCCTGCGGAAGCAGATTCTGGGACATTCGATACCGTGGCGACCAATCAAGGGTTTTCACCGCTCCACGTTCGCGGTTACATGCGCGCAGCGCAGCATGCCCTCGACATTGCGCTGCAGACGGGTGAAAAACCAGAACCGCAAAACTTCCATGTGGCGTACAAAGATTCAGGCTATCTGAACTTTATGTCCGATGCGGAATTCCTCGGCGGCGGCGTTACCCGAGTGTTAGAAGACGGCGTCGCGTCATATTTCGACACATCATCGACCTATCTCTTTCACAGTGCGTCGGAAGGCTTCAATGTACCAGTCGCCGGACAGTACAAAGTCCGCGTGGCAGCGTATCCGTACCGCACTTTAAAAACCCTCACATTAACGGTTTATTCCGGATCACTCGGTGCAGCAGGCACAGCCGCGCTTTCGAATCTGCTTGGCGCTTATGACCTGGCCGATGAAGCAGGTCGCGAAGTCGAACTAACGACGTATCTGCGTCCTAACGATGTGATTGCCCCTTCAGTTGCAGACGTGCAGTTAGCGCCCGACGCGTTTAAGTACTTCGCACCGGACGAAAATGTGAAGGACTATGGTGGCGAAGGCATCGTAATGCGTTCGTTGTCCATCGAAGGTCCAATCCTGGATGACTGGCCTCCTACAAGCACTCGCAAGTTGCTCGTGGGTCTTGAATTTGACAACAACGAACCAGTCTTAACTAAAGACCCTAAAGAACACGTTCGCGAAATCGTTGCTGCATTTGGACCTCGAGCGTTCAGACGTGCACTTTCGGCAGAAGCTATCGAGAAGTACGCGGCTTTAGCAGATGGGCCACTTGACGAAGGCCGTACTTTCCTTGACGCTTTACGTGTCCCACTTGCCGCTATTCTGACCGCGCCTGAATTTCTCTTCCAATCGAACGACGGTGCAACCCTTGATGACTTCGCGTTGGCCTCAAGGTTATCGTATTTCCTGTGGCGCAGTATGCCCGACGATACCTTGCTTGAGTTAGCGAGGCGTGGCGCGTTAACTGATGGTGACATCATCGACCAACAGATAGAGCGTATGCTCGCTGATCCCAAGAGCCATAGATTTATTAAAGATTTTGCAGGGCAAGCATTTCGACTGTACGAGCTGTACGCCACCACACCAGATGCAGGACTCTATCCTGAATATGACGCACGCCTCGCACAAGCCATGCAAGCTGAAACAGAGCTCTTTCTAAAAGAGCTCGTCAGTCAAAACCTAACTCTCGACAATCTCATCGACGCAGATTTCACATTCCTTAATCGGCGCCTTGCCGAGCACTACAACATCCCTGAAGTAGCTGGCCAATACATGCGTAAAGTGCCTCTAGCCGGCGACCACGTTAGAGGCGGTCTACTAGCCCAAGCCGCGATTCACAAAATCACCGCGAACGGCACCACAACCTCGCCAGTACCACGCGGAAACTTCGTGTTGTCGAACGTGCTCGGCCAGCCAGCGCCACCACCACCACCCAATGTATCAGGTTTAGAACCAGATACCCGTGGCACAACCACCATCCGAGAACAACTAGATGCACACCGTTCAAATACTGTATGCGCGAGTTGTCACCTAAGTATCGATCCACCAGGCTTTGCCATGGAATCGTTCGATCCTATCGGTGGTTTTCGTGAGCACTATCGTGCAAGTGGCGAAAAAGTCGAAGCAGATGGCGTTTTATATCCCGGACCCTACAAGCAAGGCATGGCCGTCGATGCGGGCGGCGTAACACCCCAAGGGGACACGTTTGACGATTATTTGGCGTATCGAGAACTGATGATCGAACATAACCTCAAATACGTGGCCCGCCACTTCGTATCCCAACTCATGGTGTTAGCAACCGGCGCTGAAGTGCAATTTGCGGACCGCGACGACATTAATGCGATTGTCGCGCAAGTCGAAGATGAGCAATATCCCGTGCGCAGCATGATTCACGCAGTTGCTCATAGCGATTTATTTCGGAGACAGTAATGGCAATGCACGCACTTAATCGAAGGCACTTTCTGCGTGCAAGCGGCATAGCACTTGCGCTGCCGTGGCTCGAAACGATGGGTAACGTCGCCAACGATGCGACACCTCCTCGCATGATCAATATCTGCCAAACTCTCGGCTTGTACGCCGATGCCTGGTTTCCAAAATCTGCGGGTGCCGATTACGAACCTAGCGAATATCTACAGCATATTGATGGCTTTCGAGACCGATATACCCTGTTTTCAGGGCTTGGTCATAAAAACCAGACGGGGCGACAGGCGCACAACTCAGAAATCACTTGGCTGACTTCGGCCGAACACCCTGGGTTGGACGGGTTCGTAAACACGCAATCCGTGGATCAAGCCGCCTCTGATTTTCTAGGTTATGTAACTCGATTCCCATCTATTGTCATGGCGACGAATAGCGCACAAAGCCAATCATTTACCAGCGGCGGTGTGATGGTTCCGGCTGAAGTAAGCCCGTCGTCGTTATTTGCAAAGCTATTTCTGCAAGGTGATGCCGCTGCGGTCGCCAAAGAAACCCAACGACTGACCGATGGTGGCAGCATTCTGGACCATCTGCAGGCCGAAACCAGTTCGCTTTTACCCAGAATGAGTGGCGCCGATCGGCACAAGCTAGATGCGTATTACGAAGCGCTGCGTTCGGCGGAACGTGAGTTGGTATCGGTCAAAGCATGGCATCACAAGCCGAAACCCACCGTTACGACCGAATCGCCATCTGACGTCGAATCGTCCGCAGATTTGATCGGCCGAATTTCAGCTATGTTCAAGCTCATGCCGTTGATTCTCGAAACCGATTCGTCTAGGGTACTGAGCTTGATGATCCAAGATCATGGTGTCGTGCCGGTGGTTCAAGGCGTGTCAGTCGATCATCACAATCTGTCCCACCACGGCCAAGACGAGTCAAAGATCTCGCAATTGCGGCTTGTAGAAAACGCGATTGTGATCGCTTTTGGTGAGCTTTTAAACAGTCTATCTGAGAAACGTGATGACGGCACCAGCCTGCTTGAATCAACCACCGTGTTGTTTGGCAGCAATCTCGGCAACGCCAACTCACATAGCGCAGTCGACTTGCCTATTTTGGTAGCTGGTGGACCGTTGCCGCATGGGAAACACCACGTTTATGAAGGCGAGATGAACACGCCTCTATCAAATCTATTCGTTACGTTGTTGCGCACCATTGGGATGGAAACCGAGACGTTCGGGCACAGCACGGAACCGCTGGTTTGGTCTTGATCATCTTAGATGATGTGGTTTGAATCCACAGTTCAAATACACCTTTAGACCGCTTAATATTCGTTAATAAAAACAACAACGTTACTTGAATCTGGCGCATGCGATGAAAACACACGTAAGACAACGTAAAGGCGTATGGTTACTAGCTACGCTTGTTTTAATGGCGGTTGGCCTGTCAGGCACCGCAATTTTGGGAGAAGACGCACTAACGGTCCAAAAATGCCGTTCTGCATGGGAAAGCAGTGGTGCGTTTCGATCTTGTGGACTGGCGCAAGTACACAACGTCCTTGCCAATATTTCGGTTGACGACGAGCAATGTAAGGTAAACGTGGACTGTTCCACCAGCACGTGGGGTATCTACCGAAATCAAACCTGGCAAGGTTCAAAGGAAGATATGGCGAAACTCAATAACTGCAACGGATATCTCAAGCTAGAGAACTGCTAACTAACCCAACTAGCTCCCAGGGTTTGAATTCAAGTTGCTGAATTGATTCACGCTTGATTTGCCTTTAGAGGCAGTCTCGTTCGTTACACCACGGTCGCACCAAGCCAGATGCACATGCCTTGGCAAACCGAGACCTCGCCTCTTTAAAGAGGTAACCTATCTTTCAAAATGAACGAGTTGGTTTATTCAGGTCCGCTCGCGGCGCGCAATCGCCTACTTGATCCTTGAGTGATTGCGCATCTTGCACGCAAGCGTAAATCGCCACCACAACTGGCTTCGTACACGAGCAAAAGCTACGAGATGGCAATTCCGGCAGAAGCCTTTCGTTAAGAGAGCTTTCAAGAAACAATTCAAGAAGGCTTTGCGCTTTGAGTAAAAGTGGACTAATAGGAACTAACAAAAAAGGCGACAAAACCGCAGCTTTGCCGCCTCGTTCATGAATAGTCGTGTTAGCCGACGATCGCTTTAGTCTCTAAGAATTCCTCGAAACCGTATCGACCCCATTCACGACCATTGCCAGACTGCTTGTAGCCGCCGAAAGGCATTTGTTGGTCGGGACCAGCGCCATTAATGTGCACATTGCCAGTCCGAATTCGCCGCGCGACGTTGCGCGCTCGCTCAGAACTGCCCGATGAAACGTAGCCCGAAAGACCGTACACCGTGTCATTCGCTATCTTCACAGCATCATCGTCATCTTCGTAGGCGATGAGTGAAAGTACTGGCCCAAAAATCTCTTCCTGCGCGATCCGCATGTCATTTGTGACGTGCGAGAACACGGTCGGTTTGACGTAGTAACCAGCATTTAAGCCATCAGGCCGACCCGTACCGCCAATTTCAAGCTTCGCGCCTTCATCGATGCCCGCCTGAATGAGGTTTTGAATCCGATCGTACTGAACGGCGGATACCACCGGTCCAATCGTTGTGCCGGCATCATTGGGGTCCCCAACTTTGACTTGCGCCGCCGCGTTTTTCGCGATACTTGCTGCTTCATCCATCCGGTCTTGGGGAACCAGCATGCGGGTCGGCGCGTTGCAGCTCTGACCCGAATTCGTGCACATACCAAACACATCGCGCGAAATCGCTTCTTCGAAATTCGCGTCGTCTAAGATGATGTTCGCGGATTTACCACCAAGTTCCTGCGCCACGCGTTTCACGGTGGGTGCTGCATTTCTCGCAACTTCAATACCGGCACGTGTCGATCCGGTGAAGGAAACCATGTCAACTTTCGGGTGCGATGACAGCGCTGCGCCTACGGTTGGCCCATCACCATTAACGAGGTTGAATACGCCAGCAGGCACGCCAGCTTCATCCATCACTTCCGCAAACAGAATCGCATTGAAAGGCGCAACCTCTGAGGGTTTTAGCACCATCGTGCAGCCAGCTGCTAGCGCAGGAGCAACTTTAGTCGCGATCTGATTGATAGGCCAATTCCAAGGCGTAATAAATGCGCATACACCTGCAGGTTCTTTGACGATTCGAGCCGAACCAAGATCTTCCTCAAACTCGAAATCACGCAGAACGCGTAGGACAGTATTGAAATGTCCGAGTCCTACTGGTGCTTGGGCAGCGTTTGCCAAACCCATTGGCGCACCCATTTCTTCACTAATGACCTTAGCGACTTCTGGAATGCGTCCTTTGTAGACATCGATGATTCTCTCGAAGAGCGCGATACGCTCTTCGCGCGTCGTTTGCGAGTACGACTCAAACGCCTCATAAGCCGCATCGACAGCTTTGTCCACATCGGCTTGACCGCCTAACGCCACAGGCCCGACGGGCAACTCCGTCGCTGGATTGATCACATCAATCGTGTCCGACGTCGAAGGCTCGACCCATTCACCATTGATGTAGAACTTCGTGCGATTGCTCATAGTTTGGTAGTTCCTATTCGGAGTGGATACGCCGAAAACTGCGACATAAACCTAGTTATGCGTCGCTTTCGACAACTTGGGAGGCGGGGATTTTAAGAATGGTTACGCGGGTGGCGATTGGGCGTGAAAGTCCTCGCGCATGTTGTCCACCACTGCTTCAAATTCCTCGCGATTGTGTTCGTTGAGTTGCACCAGCGCATCGTGTGCCTGAATAACGCGGGTATTGCGCTCTAGGCGCGAACTTGATGCCAAAGGCAGCGTGTTAGTTGGTACCCAAACCGCTTCATCCACAATGTGGTTCAGCACATCACCGAGCCCTAATTCGACAAACGTCTTCTTAACGTCGTCAGAGACGTGCTGCAATTTGACCTCTAGATCGCTCTTCGTCGCGCGTTCAACGATTTGATGAAGGGTACCGAGCATCGCGCTATCCAAGTAATCGCACCGCTCAAACTCTATGACAACAGGACGATTTTCATCCAGAACAGACGTTGCCGCATCAAAAAATGACTCGCCAAACGTCCAGGTGACCCGACCGCGCAGAAAGAGGTACGTAGTTTGTTCCGTTTCCGCATACTCGACGCCGGATTTGCCATTCTGCTCATGTTGCGGGTTTTGTGCAACATCCGATCCGCGGCGCGATCCTGTTCTCACCCAGTTGCTATTCGTTCTCGCTGCTAGGAGGCACAGTGTGACGTCATCGCGATCCTCCATATTCACGTGGCCTGAGCCGATTTCAAACAACTGCTCTAACACCGGCTTATGTGAATCTGGACTGCGAATGATTGCGGCAAGGGTGTCCAGCGTTGGCGGTTCTTCGTCGTTTACGTCAAACAACCCATCCGTGTAAAGCAGGAGCTGATCGCCTTGTACCACATTGAATCGATGCGCCGTATAGTGAGCTTGCAATGAAAGCCCTAAGCCAGGACCTGTGCGCTCGAGGGTCTTGACGTCCCCATTGGCGCGAACCAGTAGCAGCGGCGGGTGCCCGGCACTGACCATCTGGACGTCGCGAGTACGAATATTTATGATCAACAACAGCGCTGTGACAAATACGCCAGGTGCCGATAGATCTTCCACGAACGTTCTATTCACACGAGCGAATAGCGAGGTTGGTTCAAGCAACTCCGATGCGTTAGGTGATTCGAGTTTTAGCTTGAATAACACCGATAACATCGCTGCGCTCGCACCGTGCCCGGCCGAATCTGCGATCAATAACGCAACGTGGTCGTCGTCAATCTGAACGACGTCGTACAGATCGCCACCAACTGCAGTGCCTGGCAAATACATCGCAGCAAGTGAGAAGCCAAGCATGTCAGGGATGGCTTTGGGTAGCAATGACTTTTGAAATATCTCTGCTCGGCGTAGGTCGCGTTCCATGAGATCGTTTTGGCTTTCCACCCGTTGCACGACACGCTGCAACCCAGCGTTCGAGTTCTCTAGTTCTTGCGTGCGTTCTTTTACTTGCCGTTGCAGGCTCGCCGTATAGTTGGCCCGCTCTTTGATGATTGCGTTAAAGGCGCGACCCAGCACGCCAATCTCGTCGTTGGTCTCCGTTGGCACATCGAGCGCCGTATCTTGCGTTTCAAGTCGACCAGCTGCTTCTGCTAGATCGTGAATTGGCATCAGTGTCTTGCGAACGAACAGGATTCCAAACACCACGGCAATCGTTATGAAAAGCACCGTTGTCACGATCACCGCCCAAAACGCCTCGCGCACCGGTAAATAGATTTCGCGTGCGTCGACTTGTGCCACCAGACCCCAATTCGTGTCTTGAATCGCAACTGGACGAAACGCCGCGACCACTTCTACATCTCGATGATCGAAGATGCCATCCAGAAAGCCAGCATCACCATCGATCGCAAGTTGCAACGCCGGATCGCCCGCCTCCACCAAATCGCTGATGCTGTGTTCGTTTGTAATAAATAAATAACGCTGCTCACCCGCTTCTGTGAGCATGCCTAAACGTACGCTAGAGGTGGCGTGACCCGTTTGCATCACGGTGATTGAATCGCGTAAAAACTCACTTTCGATATCTGCTATGACTACCCCAACCAAAATGCCATCTTCCGAAATCACTGGGCCACTGAGATGTGTTACGTGAGGTTCGTCAATCAAGCGTAGCAGGCTTAAAAAGTGCTCTTCGCGGCCTCGAATGAATAGCTCGTTATCCACCCAGGAATTTCCAAGCATCTCTAAATCCGTGCTCGCGATGATCAATCCGTCCGGGGTGAGAACCTGCACGGCAATAACGTCTTCCCACATCCGTCTCAGCTGAATCAATAACGCCGAGGTGTTTGCCTGAACTTCGGCTGGGGAAGCTCTACCCGCAACAAAGGCCGCTAGATTCTGCTGAAGTAAAACTTGATTGGTGAGGGCATCGATGCGACCATGCTGGTAGTCGACAGCGGATTCCAATATCTCACGCATGGATTCGTTTTGTAATTCGAGACTTACGTGAACTTCATCAAGAATTGACGCGCGAATCGTGCGATAGTTGATGATCGACATTGACACGATGGTCACTAAGATCAGAAGCACCACGAGCATGCTCAGGCGCATCCCGATTGTCCGAATGAACGGGATCCTGAACTTCGAATTTGCCAAGGTGACGGTAGCCATCAACGCTTAAACGTGTAGAAAGCTATGAAAAAACGAAACGCTTTGTGATGATTTTCGACAGCACAATGGTGCGAAAGTGGTATTGGTTTACGCCGTCGCGGTGGTTTGCAGTTCCACAAAATGGCGATACGCACCATCCTCGCGCGAGACCAATTCGTCGTGGGTGCCTTGCTCCGCAATCTGACCTTCATCTAAGTAAATGATTTTGTCGGCATGGGCGATTGTCGATAAGCGGTGCGCAATGATGATGACAAGGCGATCTTTGGCGGCTTCGTGCAGCGAGCTAACTAAATATTGCTCGGTTTCTGGATCTAAAGCCGAAGTCGGTTCGTCCAGAATCAGTATCTTCGCGGGTCGTAACAACCCACGCGCGATGGAAATCCGTTGTTTCTGACCTACCGAAATCTTGGCATTGGTGTTGCCAAGTCGCGTGTCGTAGCCTTCTGGCAATGTCTGTATGAAATCGTGAATACCGGCGATTTTTGCGACGTGCTCAACTTCCTCTTGCGTGGCATCTTGCTTGCCGAAACGTATGTTGTCGCGAATGGAGTATGAGAACAGCTGGGTTTCTTGGAATACGTAGGTGACTTGCTCGCGCAAACTCTCAATATCGAATGAATTGATGTCGACGGCGTCAATCAGGATCTCCCCTTCGCTTCGCACGTGGTACCTCGGCACCAAATATGCCAAACTGGTTTTACCAGCGCCAGTCGGACCTACGAAGGCGACGATCTCGCCAACCTTGGCATCGAAAGTGATGTTGTCCAAAGCTCGTCGGCCATCTGGGTACACCAGACCCACATTTTTGAAGCTAACGCCTTCTTCAATTTCCTCAAGTTTGTCGAACCCAAGTTGTGCTTCTGGTTCCTGGTCCATCAGAGCAAACACACGCCGCATCGCCGCAACGTTGTCTTGAAAGCGAATCCACAGCCATCCTAGTGCCATGGCGGGCCCAATCATGTAACCGTAATAGGTGAATATCGCCGCGTAATCGCCGACCGTCATCGTGCCTGCGATCACTTGACTAATGATGTAGAACGAAAACCAAACGAACACGATATGGCCGAATACACCGCTGAGTTGGCCGATGAATATCCACAACAACGACACCATGCGATGCCTGAAAAACGATTCTTTACTGTCATCGCCAAATCGTTTCTTTTCTTTGACATTGCCGCCCAAGCTTTGCACGGCGAGCACGTTATCCATGCCCTCTTCAATGGTGGCCGTTGTGATTGCGCCGGCAGCGCGAGCTGCTTGACCACGCCTTCGCACGATCCGCGAAAACAGCGCCGACGATAGCCCCCACGCTGGGAATACCGCGATCGTGACGTAGGCCACCATCATGTTGTCTGGATACGCACTAAGCATGGTCAATAGCGCTTGTGCAAACAAGAGCGTCGACATGATTGGCGTATGCGTTATCTCGTAAAAGATCTCATTGATCTGCGGTGTGTCATACATCACACGGTAGATCGAATCGCCGATTCGCTGATCTTCGAGTTTCGTTATTGAGAGTGCTTGTATGCGGCTGAATAGATGAGAGCGTAGCGTGTGGTTCAGCGCTTGCGTCAGGCGAGTATTGAGTTTGAACTCAAACCAGCCATAGAGACCGCCAGCGGTCGAATGACCGCCGTGCATCTTGTTTTCTACTTGCGTGGCATAGTCATGCCCCTGCGCCAAATTCGCTTCTACTTCGTCCTCGAAGCCGCCTGTGTACGAACCTATCGTCAGTACAAAAACAACGCCGAAGACCGCCAACGCCATCGCGAGTTCTAACGGCGATGTGCCATACAGCGCGACAATCACGGGCTCCCAATACGGCGGATAGCCAGGGATGCTGCCGTTCACCATTTCCGGCAACGGCTCGGATAGGATCACATGGTCCACCAACATCTTGGCCGGCCAGGGCAATAACGCCAACGGCAACGCATACGAGCCGAGTTTCAGAATGAACTTGGTGACGTAGCGCCACGGGAATAACGCGATGTACATTGCGCTCCGCGCAATGATTCGTACTGTTTCCGATTCGCCGATATCGGTGCGAGTATCTAACCCACTTGAACGGCGGTTTAGTTCCTCTTCCCGTTCGCGACGAGTTTTTTCGCGCGGAGGCTCGCCTTGGGTGACTTCACTCATGAGATCAAGCTCCGGCTGGTGTCGGTCAAGGTCATCTCCGCTTCGACGAACGAGCGATATGCACCATCTTCCAACGCCATCAGTTCTTCGTGATTGCCGCTCTCGACGATGCGCCCTTTATCGAGATAAAGGATGTTGTCAGCGCGCCGAATCGTTGAGATGCGATGAGTGATCAGGAATATCGCGCGATCCTTACCCCATTCGGCGAGATTTGAGAGCACCTTGAGTTCAGTAGCCGCATCCAGCGCGGCCGTTGGT
Source organism: Gammaproteobacteria bacterium (assembly GCA_009841635.1). GTDB lineage: Bacteria > Pseudomonadota > Gammaproteobacteria > Pseudomonadales > Azotimanducaceae > Bin55. Next base: position 23,820 of record VXLJ01000019.1, on the reverse strand, counting down.
TCATCCAAAACCAATATCGGCGCATCACGGATCACCGCCCTCGCAATCGACAAACGTTGTTTTTGCCCTGAGGAAATCTTGCCGCCGCGGTCGCTAAGGATCGTGTCGACGCCTTCTGGCAAGCCATCCACGTAGTCATCCATGGCAGCAACCCGAATCGCTTCATGCAGTTGCTCGTCGGTGGCGCTAGGCGCGACGTACTTGATGTTATCCCGCACCGACAAAGCAAACAACACATTTTCTTGCAGTGCAATACTGATCGCACTACGCAGTGAATTAACTTGGTAATCCTTGATATCACGGCCATCAATGGTGATGCGACCACCGTCGGGGTCAAACATTCGCAACAACAATGCCATGAGCGAGCTCTTGCCTGACCCGGTTGGCCCGATGATCGCCGTGATCGTGCCGGTTTTTGCTTCGAAACTCACGTCGTCGAGCACCGGTCGATCTTCTACATACCGGAAGTTGACGTTTTCGAACGAAATGTCGGACGTGAAGGATTCAAACGGTACGGCATCTGGTTTGTCTTGGATGTCTGGCTCAATATCAAGGATGTCAAACACGCGTTTCAGACCCATCGCCATGTCTTGGCACGTCATCCAGTTACGGAGCAACCAGCGCAAGCTGTTGGCGGAACCGCGGAACTCGCCACGCGCGTAGTTGAATGCCGCGAGATTCCATACCACAAACGTCAAGCCGACCAGTTTGATGATTTCCTCGCCAAAGGTTGGAAGTGCATCCCGCGCCCAGAACGCCATCGTAAACTCACCCGTGATCATGACCGCAGCCATGAGCGTGAACATCCCGATCGTTACAGCGGCGATCAAATTACGAATGCGATAAGCGGCATTGAACGACACGACAGAGTCTTGCTCCATCTTGTCTTGGGCTTGGTCAGCGGCGTTAAACGCCTTAATGACGCGAATGGAGCTAAACGTCTCCTGCACCGTTGCGGTCACGTCCGATGCGGCGGCACGATAGGCCAATGAGCGTTGCCGCACGCGTGGCATAGAGAAATAGCCGAAGATAAAGCCGGGTATCACGATCAGAGCTGCAACCGTGCCGATGAGCGGACTAAGCAGGAAGATGACAGCGACGGTCGATATGTAACTGAAGATTCGCAACGTTATCTCAATGAGCATGCGAATTACGTTGGTGACCATGGCGCTGTCTTGGTAGATCCGGAAGATCGAATCGCCAGTGCGGTGGTCGCTGTGGTACGTAATGGACAACTGATGCCAACGTTCAACCAGTGCTTCGCGCAAGTCCTGATTGATCATCTGCATGATCCACATGTTGTAGTAACCCATCGCTACATTGATGGGCAACATCATGAAGAAGTAGCCTAAATTAATCGCGACCCAGCGCCACAGTAGATCCATGCGCTCTTCTTGCGATAACGATGCGAGAAAATCACTTGAGAGCTCAGGGAAGCCAAGCAATGACGAAAGCAACGGCGCAAGCGGCTCACCTTGCAGAAGTGCTTGATTGAGCAAATCCGCGTTGAGCAAGGCAAACCCTGTCCCGAGAATGCGTTGCACGAAACTAACGATATAGAAGTAAGCAAGGTGCGTCTTGACGCGGACCCGATAGGAAACTGATTTGTCTTCGTTGGCACGGAATTGGACCGTCCAGCCGGCGATGCAAATTGCGACGAGAACGCCTGCAATAACCTTCGCTTCCCAACCTGTCACGAAAAATGTGGCCGATATGGCGACGCCTAGCAGCGCAAAAATCAATGCGATGGTGGCGATTAATTGCTTCACACCGCTCATCATTGCCATCGCACAAAGGGCTACGACCACGCCGATCACAGGTACGTAAAACAGCCAAGCCGCCAATGTCACTATCGGTGGGATCAAGCCAAACGCTGGTGTTACGACGGTCAAAACAATCGCCAGAAGCGCGCAGTACGCAAAGTTGAACTCGCCATCACTTACTAGGTCGGCGATGGATGTCTCGACGCCACGCCTGACATTGCCAAAGAAACGGCGGATGTAAGGCTGTATGTACGGCCACGGCAGGCAGAGCGCGATGTAAGCCCAGATCGCCAGTTTGCCGTACCAGCCGGAGGTGAAGAAGCTTGTGACGATGAACTCAAGCACGAGCGAAATCGTGAGCACCACCGCGCTTAACAGTTGCGTGGTGCCTCGGCCAAACCAAGTCCCCGCAATCGCAACGATGGAAAGTCCGAATAAGACATAAAGGAGCCCTTCGGCCGTCGGTACGTCCGGGATTAGCGCGTCGAAGCCGATGAGGGTGAAGCCGAGCAATAGCACGCCCACCGCGGCGCGAAGAAGATAAGCAGCTTTACGCTCGCCGAGCATATCGGTTGAGGCTGCTTCAACGACCCTCTCGGGGTAGGACCAATAGCCGAGGAAATAAGGCCTAATGAACGGCCAGGATCGGAAAAATAGCTTTAAAACTTCGCTCGAGCCACTTGGAATGTCATCTGAATCGACCAGACGATGAGCTGGTATTTCGCCAACCGTGTAAATAGGGATGGCGCGAGCACGTTGTTTTAGGCGAGCTTTCTCTTTTTGTTTGCGAAGTCTTTCTTGCTGCAGCTGAGTCTTCTCGGCATCGCTTAACCGACGACCGAACAGCTCGGCCAGCTGTGTCCAAATCACAGCAGCTACTTACTAACAACCGCGGCAGGATAACGCATTGCTACACCCCTCGCGTCCTGTAGGCGACTCGCTTCGACCATCTATTAAACGCAATACGTCAAACCAACTTTAAGCCGTGCCAATTAGTTCTATTCCGCACCGCGCTCGCCATGTTGAAATCAACTCATTCAGGGCGAAGGGACAAGGCAGGCTAGCTATTTAGAGCGACACATCTCAATTTAGTGCTAGAAAGAAACCCAAGAAGCAATGAGGTTTACGGTTTTTCGCGTCGCCAAGCTATCCGCGAGCTAAAAAGGCATGACATTCTGTTAAATGCCGCATTAACTGAACTTACTACTCGTAAGAAATCTGATTGAAGTGCGTTAAGGCAAGCATGCGCGCAGGCATCTTCATATCACTCACTGTTGCAGCGCTGTTAGTGGCTCAAGTTGCGCATAGCGATTCGCACGCCTGTAGTGCGGAACGTCCCTACCCACGCGGGGTATCGGCTTGTGACCGATGTCCTTGGGAAGAGACCTTGGCAGCGTATCAAAGCGGCAGCCTGTCGACCGTAAGAAAATCCAAGATATTCAACCACGTGCTGCGAGTGAGTGTCGTATGTGACGTTGGTCGTCCCGTCGACATTGAGGATCTCTACGAGAAAATCCATGCAACAGAGCGAGTGTTTGAATCGGTGCTTGGCAAAACAATTCGAAAAGAAGATGGGATTGGCGTCGTTCTTGAGGTAATCTCAGGGGTCTGCGACGTCGACGATGAGATGGACGACTGTGTGGCATACACCGTATGTCGCGAAGGTGGTGTAGGCTATGGATGCGATGTCAGCTCGGGACAATCATTTATGCATTCAGGCGGTGTGGCAACGCACGCCGCGATCGTGCCGTACTTGCCCAAAGATACTTGGTGGTGGATACCAAGCAATCGCTATGCCAATCTACAACATGAATTTAGCCACATACTGGACTACACATATTTCAAGAACTATAGAGAGCGCGAAAAAGATACCAATTGGTGGGTTGAAGGATTACCTCAATACATGCAATCCAAGGTCCTGAAGGATCAGCTATCTTGGGATCGAGGTAATGACGAAGCTGGTTTACAAGAGATTTTCGACCATAGCAGCAATACATCAGACTACTACGACGGCATGCGTGTATTCGCGTTTCTGGATACGTACCACCCGCATTTGCTTGATGTATTAGCGCGTCAAGTGCAAGCGGGGGTTTATCGAGATAGCAGTTCACACCAAGTGTGGCAAAGCCTGCTTCAAGAAATTGCAAAGCGCCACGATAGTCACTATCGTGAAGTTGTAACGAATGGCGAGCTATTCTCACGCGCCATCATGTCGTCTCCATGACAGCATCTTGAGCGATGCGCCAATGCGGTAAAACCCTAGCAGCTTCGCTAGAATCCGCAACCCGCAAACTTCCGAGTGCAACTACATGAAATTCGGCATTTTTTACGAACACCAACTGCCGAGACCATGGAACGAAGGCGACGAACAAAAGCTCTTTCAAGATGCTCTTGAGCAAGTTGAAGTAGCCGATCGCCTAGGCATTGATTACGCATGGGAGGTTGAGCACCATTTCTTAGAGGAATACAGTCACTCCTCTGCACCAGAAGTGTTTCTTGCGGCGTGCTCGCAACGAACGAAGAACATTCGTTTAGGTCACGGCATTAGGCAAGTTATTCCGCAATACAACCATCCTGCTCGAACGGCAGAGGTGATTGCAACGCTAGATTTGGTTTCGAATGGTCGGGTTGAATTTGGCACGGGTGAATCGTCTGCAGAACTAGAACTGGGCGGCTTTCGTATCCCCGTGCACATGAAGCGCAAGATCTTCATGGAATCGGTCGAGCAGATTGCGAATATGCTGGCTATGGACCCATACCCTGGCTACAAAGGTCAGTACTTTGAAATGCCATGCCGCAATATCGTGCCGAAGCCTGTGCAACGACCTCACCCGCCACTTTGGGTTGCATGCTCACAACGCGAAACCATTCGTATGGCAGCGCGTTTGGGAATTGGCGCACTGACTTTTGCATTTGTGGACCCATCTGAAGCGACGGAATGGGTCGAAGAGTATTACGGCATCATCAAGTCTGACGAATGCGTGCCAATCGGCCACGCCATCAATCCGAACATCTGCATGGTTTCGAGCTTTTCTTGCCACCGTGACCGTGAAACCGCAATCAAGCGCGGGTTGTCGGGTTTTGAGTTCTTCGGATTTGCGCTGGGTAGCTTATATGCATTCGGCGAGCACAAACCTGGCCGCACCAACCTCTGGGAGCAGTTTGAAAAGACGCGGATGACCAATACCGAAACGCTAGATATCACTCAGTCGCTATCTGGCAGCCAAGGAGGGATTGGTACGCCTGACGATTTGCGCGAGCACTTATTGAAGTTTGAGAAGTGCGGGGTAGATCAGGTGACGTTTATTCAGCAGGCCGGCCGGAACCAGCATGACCATATTTGCGAGTCGCTTGAGGTCTTTGCTGAAGACGTTATGCCTGAATTCAAGGAACGCGCCGAAGATCGGGAACGACGCAAGATGGAAGAGCTAGCGCCGTATCTAGAAGCTGCCATGGCGCGCAAAATCGCTATGAAAGACCTGAAAGATGAAGAAATACCGACCTTTATGTCACTAGGTCGACGGGTCAGCGAAGAATCGGCGAAAGAGCAGTCCATCTACGAAGAACCGCAACAGAAAGCGGCTGGTTAACTAAATTAGGCAGCTATTGCGCGAGCAATAGCTACGGTTCATCATGAGAAGCGCAAGCTTTGGCTTGCGCTTTTTTTGTAACGTAGCGATGCATTCACCATAGACCACCTAAACACATTGTTACATCCGATTTGGAACTTATGCACGGTTTCTTTGTTTAACGGATTTACAAGAGGCGTTGCTCACGACGCCATTCGAAAATCAGTCAGAGGCAATTGATGCATAAATTCATCCTCCTACTCGGTTCCGCACTGCTAGCGCTTTCAATTTCTGCACATGAAGGTGACCATGAAGCTGAACTTGAAGAACTCGTTGAAGAAATTCGCGAACAGGTCACTGAGAGTATTGCGCAAGGTTTGCACGGGAGTGCCGAGATTGTGCAAGAAATCGAAATCCCGCACATCGTTGATTCTCATGTACGGCCGCTTATCCTTCAAATTCGTGACCGTGCATCGTTGGGTCTCGTCCTTGCGGTTGCCGAAGACCAACTCGTCGTAGAAGATTTTGCGCCATTTTCGACTGCGCAAGAAGACGGGATAGAAATTGGGGATGTCTTAGTAGGTCTTGATGACCAAGCATTTACCGGCGAAGAAGCAACCATTGAGCACGTCATCAAGTATCTCCAAACGATCGAACCTGGCACAACCGTTCAGGCGCATGTGCAACGAGGTGATATCAAGGTCGAGGTCGCAGTGGAAACGCACAAACACTCACCTCGCATGAGCTGGGGTGGCAATGGGGGGATATTCTTCGGTACGCCAGGGCGAAATTTCCGAGATGGCAGACAAGAGCGGATCGAGGGCTGGGTTGAACGCATGCCTTACTTCGAACGAGGGGGGCGAGCTCGTGGGCTGGGAGACGTTCAAGTCACAGATATGAATGATGGTTTAAGCGATTATTTTGAAGTGGATAGCGGCGTGTTGGTGCTAGAAGCTGAGGACGACAGCAAATTGCAAGCCGGCGATGTCATCATCGGTGTAGGCGACGAAGACGTGACGAACTCCGAAGACCTATTCGCAATGTTGCATGAACTCGACGGCGAAGTGACTGTCCAGCGCGGTCGCAAAACCTTGCAACTCACGCTCAACGAGGTGCTTGCGGGATTAGGTCTAGAACGCGAAGTCGCTATCTATGCGCCGGACCGGCGCGAGCGGCGCGCGCCAAGGCGTGAACGTGGTGGTATGTCCTGGTAATAAGGACTACGCTAACTAACTGACTTGCTAATTCTTAGGTCTGCTACGACGGCTAGCTAGTGCTAGTCGTCGCTAGCGAGTGCCAACCACTCGTCTTCTAGTTTTTCTAGCTCTTTTTTCATTCGGCCATGGCGTCGAAACGCGTTTTGCAGTTCGCGATTGTCAATTGACTGCATCGTGCTTGAGTCCGCTAATGTCGCTGCAAGTTCGCTGAGTTTGGACTGTAGACGTTCGATGTCCGCCTCGACCGCACGTCGTTTCTGATCCATCTCGCGGCGATTTTCGCGTTCAAGCGCGCGTTCGCGGCGCTGGTCCTTGCGAGACGGTAGCGAACTGCGCGATGCCTGCCTTTCAACCTGCACGGCGCGCGCTACGAGCTCTTCGTAGTCATCTAGATCGCCGGCGAAATGAGTGATAGCACCGTCTCGTACTAACCAGAACTCATCGGCGCATTCACGTAGTAGGTGCTGGTCGTGCGCTACCAATAACACTGCGCCGTCATACCGATTCAACGCGGCGGACAACGCCTCACGCATTTCTAAGTCCAGATGGTTGGTCGGTTCGTCAAGAATCAATAAAGCGGGTTTTTCGCGCGCAATTAACGCCAAAACCAGCCTCGCCTTCTCGCCGCCGCTAAATGATGAAACAGGACGAAAAATGTCGTCGCCGTGAAATCCCCAAAAGCCTAAAAAGTTCCGGACTTGCCGTTGCGCCCAGTCCTCTTCTTTGACTACATGGTCGTAAGCGCTCATATTGGCGTCAAGCAATTCCAATTGATGTTGCGCGAAATAGCCAATGGTTGTGTGCATGCCGCATTCACGGGTTCCAGCTAATAGCTCCAACTCGCCTGCGATGGTCTTAAGAAACGTGCTCTTGCCAGCACCGTTCAATCCCAGCAGCGCGATGCGGTCGCCTGGATAAATTCGTTCGGTGATATTCGTCAGGACTTCAAGTTCACCGTAACCAAGCGCGGCTTCATCAATGGACAACATCGGCCGATCCATCGCACGCGGCGCGTCGATGGTAAAGCTGTACGGCGATAACTCACGAAGCGGTGCAACCAACTCCATCCGTTCCAGCATTTTGATGCGACTTTGAACGCGCTTCGCCATTTTTGCGTAAGTACGAAAGCGATCGATGAATCGCTGGATGCGCACCCGTTCCCGCTCTTGTTGCTCATAGGCCTTGCCCTGATGCGCCAGCCGTGCGGCGCGTTGGGTCTCAAACGTCGTGTAATCGCCTCGATACATCGTGCCAGTGCGACGTTCCAGATGAAAGATCCCTGTCACGCATCGATCTAAAAACTCACGATCATGCGAAATGCACAACAATGCGCCGTCATAGCGGCGCATCCAGTTTTGCAACCACACCGTCGCTTCAAGGTCGAGGTGATTGGTCGGCTCATCGAGCAACATGAGCTCAGAAGGTTGGCTGAGCGTTTGTGCTAAGTTCAATCGAATCCGCCACCCTCCCGAAAAATCCTCATAGGGTTTGTGGAAATCGTCTTTGTCGAATCCCAGCCCAGACAAAATCATGCCGGCTTGCGCTTCGGCTTGAAAGCCACCGAGCGCATCGAATGTATCGTGTAGCTGCGCATATTCGAGCATGTCGTCTCGATCAGCTGCGGCTTGCAGTCTGCGTTCGACGGCGCGGAGCTCCTTATGTCCGTCCATTACGAACTGCAATGCGGTGCGATGGGTGGTCGGCACATCTTGACGCAGCCAAGCAACGCGCCAATTAGCTGGGACTATGACCTCCCCTTCCTCTGCGATGTAGGCACGTTGAATCAGTTTGAATAGAGTCGTTTTACCAATGCCGTTGCGACCCACGACACCAACTTTGTGGCCTTTGTGAATCACGCACGACACATCTTCGAGAAGAAACTCGTCGTCGAAACCAAACCAGATGTTGTTCAGCTGCAACATGATGGGTTACTGACTGATTTCTAACTTGCGCTTCTTTAGATGGAAGAACAGCAATCCAAGCAAGAAGGCGAAGCCACCAAGCGCTAATAACGGGATGACCGAAGGTTCTGCGCAATCACCTGAGCCGGTTAGCATCGTTTTAATGATGCTCGATAGTGGATACTCATACGCAATCAGAAAATCGATACCGGGTCCGCAACTACTAGCCGCGCCGGGTACGTACTGAATCCACAACTGACGGAGTGCGACCGCACAACCCGCCAACCAAAACAAAGCCGCAAGAACAGCATAAGGGAGCGGTGCACGTTCATGAAGCAGCGATACGCTAACGACCAAAACCCCGCAGGCCATGAAAAATCGCTGCGTCATACACAGCGAACAAGCACTCACTTGAATCAGCAATGCAGTCGCCAGAAAAGCGCTGCCAAAAAACAAGATTGCAAGGGACCAGTCGCGGCTGTTAAATCGCTGCAGCAACTCGCCTAGCGACATGGCAATTTGTGCTCCTGGCACCAGGATTCTGCAATGTGCGTGAGATCTTCGAAGTAAACGCAAAAATCGTCATAAAAAGCGCGTTCATGCTCTCTTAGGCAACGCGCAAGTTCTGTTTCGCAATTGTCAAAGCGCAACCGCTTGAGTATGCGCACCATGATGTCTTCAATCACCTGTAAATCCGCATACCGCGCCAGTAAATCGGTGTCACGCATATGCGCATAAAACCTACGCGCCTTTGCAGGCACACAATGCTGATCGATCGCCTCGTAGCAGCTCGCCGTGAATGTTGCCAATTCACGGTCGCCGAATTCGTCCCAGTGTTTTGCAAAAACGTGATCGGCCACTAAGTCCAGCAGGATAGGCGCTGGCCTGCGCAATACCGACCCGAAGCGGTGGTATGTCGAACGCATGCTGGGTAAGCGATTGCTTTGCACATCTATGTGTCGGTGCAGTAACAACCCTCGATCAAGAGCCGATGGTTTCACGTCATTGATATGACCTTTGATGAAATCGCCGAGAAATCCACCTGCCATCAATCCCGCATCGTGCCGACCTAGCCAGCAATGAAATAAATAGTTCACGGGTCAGGACGCATGGAAAGATAGTCGCTTAAGTAGCTCTCAAACGTTTCATTTTCGGTCGCCTCGATGTTGGCGCGATCGCTATTCGATTGGGTGGCGAGCTCGCGGAACTGACGCATCTTGTCTTCAGACAACTCGCGTTTCATCATGGTTTCATGGTGTTCGTAGGCGAGTTCTAGGCCCAGCGATGCAAATGGTTGTTTACGTACGGTCATCAGTTCGATCAGTCTTGCAGCGGGCGTTAGCGTCGGGTCGCGCAATTTATGCAGTTGCGCGTCAACGCTTGCTTCGCTATCCGTTGTGCCTCTTACCTCGTCGATCAGCGAGGCTACCGCACGACAACCATCCAAAATCTCTTCCGCCCATTCACCAAGCGGTCTCATAACCGGACTCGCATCAAGTTCTAAATCTGGTGCCAGGCCACGATGCACAGTTCGGAGCTGATTCGCTAGGTTGATGTCTGCCTGCCTCGGCGATTCTGAGTCATTCGGCGTAAGGAGCGAATGCAACAAGAACACATCTAAAAACTCAGCCGTCTCGACATCGATGCCGATGGGGTTAAACGGGTTGTTATCCAGTGAACGTACTTCGACGTACTCGATCCCACGACGTCTCAATGCAACGAGTGTGCGTTCGCGAGGTTGAGATTTGCGTTTAGGCCGAATCGACGCATAAAACTCTGCCTCTACTTGCAATAGCGCATCCGTCAATTGGTTATAGCTCTCATCATTCCGAACGCCGATTTTTGCGTACGCTGGATGTGAGTTGAGCAACGCGGGTGTCAAAGAGGCGATGTAGTCAGTTAGCGAGTCGTAACTTACTCGATGTCGACCTTGCGCTTCACTTTGATAGCCAAGAGGCCCCATCCGCAACGAGGTTGCGAAGGGCAAATATCTCGTGCTCGGATCGAACTCTATGAGATTGTGTTCTTTTCGGCTTAAAAACGAGCGACAAACAGCAGGCGACGCGCCGAATAAATAAATAAGCAACCAACCGTGGCGACGAAAATTGCGAATGAGACGGAAGTAACCATCATCCCGTGCGCGACGATCTGACGACGTGCGGTCGATTTTGCCAAGCGTGTCCCATAAAGCATCAGGTATTGAAAAGTTGTAGTGGATGCCGGAAATCGCTTGCATGACGCGGCCATAACGGTGGCCAAGCCCGACGCGATAGATTTCTTTGAATCGCGCCAAATTGGAACTGCCATAGCGCGCTATAGGAATGGATGCTTCATCCGCCACACCGCACGGCATGGACGCGGGCCAAAGCAACTCGTCGTCTAAATGACGATGAATAAATGTCAGAATATCGGCGAGTTCGTCGATACAACCACGAGCAGACGTGTGCACGCCCGTAATTAATTCAAGCTGAGCTTCTGAGAAATCCGTCGTGATTGCCGGATGGGTCAATGGCGAGCCAAACGCGCTGGGGTGCGGTTCTGCGGACAGACTGCCTGAGGGAGTAATCCGCAACGATTCACGCTCAATGCCATGCTTTAGTTGTGCAAGCGCGCGATTGCCACGCAATCCGCGTAGCCTGAGTTCAAAGCTCAATGCTTAGATCAAAACCGAATGGGAGGGTGACGTTCCTTTGGAACGCCAAACTAGATCGGACCTGCTGCTGCGATAGCTGGGTCGACGTCAAACTTCTCGAAATTGAGCTTGAATTTAGCAATCAATTTTCGTGCCGCTTCGTCGTACGCGGCAGGATCTTTCCATGCATTACGAGGAATCAGCGGTTTGCTAGCAACGCCAGGTACGTCTCGCGGCACATCCAAATTCAACTGCGCTAAATGCACCGTGTCATCGTGGTCAATCCCACCAGCACGAATCGCTCGAATGATGGCGCGTGTATACGGAATATCGAATCGCTTGCCTACACCATACCCACCACCGGTCCAACCAGTATTCACCAAATAAACCTTGGTGCCGAAATTTTCGATGCGCTTCATGAGCAGATTCGCGTAATCTTGCGGAGGGCGGGGCAAGAACGCTTCGCCAAAACATGCAGAAAATGTGGCGGCGTACGCTTCCGTGGAACCCACTTCGGTCGAGCCGACTTTCGCCGTGTAACCTGACAAAAAGTGGTAGGCGGCAGCTTCTTTCGACAAGATCGAAATGGGCGGCAACACACCGCTGACGTCGCACGTCAAAAACAGTGCAACGTTAGGTTCTGCACCTTGATTTTCGATGACGCGTTTTGAAATACGCTCAAGCGGGTAACAAGCACGGGTGTTTTCCGTGAGTTGCGTATCCGTGTAGTCTGGTACGTGCGTATCCGGGTCCAGAATCACGTTCTCGAGAATCGCCCCAAATGACAAAGCATCCCAAATCAATGGTTCGTTTTCTTTAGAGAGGTTGACACACTTCGCATAACAACCACCTTCCAAATTGAATACCGCACCACCGCCCCAACCGTGTTCATCATCGCCGATGAGAGCATATTCAGGATCAGCCGAAAGCGTGGTTTTGCCCGTACCAGATAACCCGAAAAACAATGCCACATCGCCATCGTCGGAAACGCTAGCGGAACAGTGCATAGGTAGCACGTCATATTCAGGCAATAGAAAGTTCTGCACTGAAAACATCGCTTTCTTCATCTCGCCGGCATAGTGCATACCTGCGAGCAAGACCCGGCGTCCTGCGAAATCAAGCATGACTGCACCGTCTGAATTGGTGCCGTCGCGATCGGGCACGCACTGGAAGTTTGGTGCGCTTAATAGCCGCCACGGGGTTTTATCGATTGGGTTGTACACAGTTGGCTCGATGAAAATCGAGCGCGCGAACATGCCATGCCAAGCTAATTCGGTCGAGACTTCGATTGGTTGGTAATGCGCACCATGGGCACCGACATGAAGCTCAGCAACGAAAGCACCCTGAGTTTTCAAATACCTTTCAACTCGCAGCCACAACTCGTCGAATATCACCGGTTGAATCGGTTGGTTGATTGCACCCCATGCGATCTTTGCTTCGGTATTCGGTTCACGCACGATATAGCGGTCGGCCGGTGACCGTCCGGTGCGCGATCCTGTGACGACGACCAGTGCACCGTTGTGTGCCAGTCGAGCCTCGCGGCGCTGAATTGCTAGCTCGGCCAGTGCCGTGGAACTTAATTCAAAACGGTTGGCTTCGCGATCAAACGCTTCGATAAGAGCAGCCTGACAAGGGGTGGATTCGGCGAAATTCTACTTGCGCGTTTTTCTAGTTGGTAAGGCGCGTAACACTATGAAAACGAGCTAAATTAGGGTGGATTTTGCTTTAGTTCCCGCAAGGTACGACGAGCGCTCTTCGATGGTTTTAGCTTGGGTGTAGCAAGTCCTGCACGTGCCATACGTCGGTCGGCAGCCGCTGCTAATCGTCGATCGATCGACTCCTTCGTTTCTGTGTAAAGCGTTTGCGCGGCGGCACCGTTACCGCGATGGTTTGACAGTTGCTCGATCACAACCACTTCTTTTTCTGGACCCCTAGATATTTCGAGCTCGTCACCGATTTGAACTTCCCGAGCCGCCTTAGTGCGTTCGCCGTTGACGTGGACTTTACCGCCGACGACGGCGTCTTTCGCTTTACGCCGAGTTCGGTAAAAGCGTGCAGCCCATAGCCATTTGTCTATTCGCATGGATGAGTTTTGAACTAAACGCTGCAATCTTAATTGAGCGAGGACTTTGGGTGCTTGCGCGTCACTGGCGTCATGAACTGGTTAGCTGCTTGTCCCTCAAATGCTTACAAACCATGTCGTGCGGTGCTGCAGGTTCACCCTAACCAACTTCTTGAAGATAGCTATTGCATGCTCAAACGTGCAAGATTCCCTGCCTCAACCTTTCGCAGAAATAACGAAACGTCCAGAGACTAATGGACTGAGACGCCTAAGCGGAGCAATAAGAGTGAAAGCGTCTAAATCGATGAGAAGAATCCGTGATCAACGATGATTTTGGATGCTACGCCTATTTCTTTTTCCTTGAGCAACTCGCAAAGTTGCTCACCGTCAATTAGGTCAACAGCGACGGCACCATCGCGTCCCGCTTCACGTTTCGCGTCAGCGGTATATCGGCCTGTCGTAATGAACAGACCTTTGTCGGCTCGTCCTGAAAACCCACCTCGAAAATCTCTAATTGCTGGTGCACCAACCGACCCTTCGTATCGCTTGCTTTGAAATTTCACGTGAAAAGAAATGAGATTAATACGAAGGACACCAGATCCATCTATCCCGCCATCCCCACTTTGGCCGGTTACATCGACACTGACAAATCCATTTTCCCGCAACAGTCGCTGACAAAGTCGCTCGAATGAGTCGGCGGGCATTTCTTTTAAGACACCAAGCAGTTCATCCTGCCATTCTGTAATGAATGCGCTTGAATCCTCTTTTTCTAAATCCACCTTTGCGTCCTGAGACGTCTGTTCGTGGTTGCGCTCTTTAGATGCTGTACTTTGCCATGCCTTGTACATCAATTGAAGTTCCGTTTCATTTTCAACTCCACGCCCCAAGGCAGTAATGGTCCAAACGCCTTTACCTTTTTGCGTGTTGTCAGCTGTATTGATGCGCTTCAGGAAGGTACGTGACCACGCACATTGATATTCGAATTCAGTTCGGTAGCTTGTTCCATGTTGAACATCTAATACTTCGTCCGAGAGCTTCAAAGCTTGAGCTATATGGTCATCTAACTCACGAATTGAAGCGGATCCCCCTAGTTTTTTTAGTGATTTCAACATCGGCCACAATAAATCCATCGTTTTCGGAACTTGTGATGATTTGTCCATTACTTCACCTTCAATTACCAAAGAAATCCATTCGTGTATCAAACAATCTGAACACTCAGATTTGAATGCTCTTTGTTCTGAGGTTTAAGAATACAGCGAGCACTTTGCGGAGTTGCCGGGCGAGCGATGCGGTTAGGCGTTTGCTACGAGTACTCATTACTCATCCTGCACGATCGCGAGTTCAGAGATTTGGCAGATTGATTGGTGGTACGGGCTAGCTGGCATCACGTATCAGAGGGCCTTTTCAATTGATCTCCTCACATGGCTTGTATCCTTGTGCCTATCAGGGATTAGAGCAATTCGTTGAAGTTACCGGCCATCATCCATTCCGAAATCATCGCAGCCAGTCGTTTGTTCAGCATCGAATCGCTTGAATTGGAGTTCTCCAACGGCGCGCAACGCACCTTTGAACGCCTGCCAAAGCGGGGCCGCGAAGCCGTCATCATCTGTGCTGTTACGGAAGATCGGGAAGTCGTGCTGGTTCGGGAATACATGGCAGGCTTGCATAAATACGAACTGGGCCTGCCAAAAGGACGCGTGGATGAAGGTGAGTCACTTGAACATGCGGCTGACCGCGAGCTTCAAGAAGAAGCCGGCTTCGGGGCTCGCAACATCACGCATCTTCGCGAACTGTCGCTAGCACCCGGCCAAATGGGCTTTTCCATTCACTCGATGCTCGCATTGGATCTCTATCCGCAATCGCTTGAAGGCGACGAGCCTGAACCGTTGGAAGTCGTGCTATGGCCGCTGAATCGGGTCGATGAATTAATCTTTAGTCACGAGTTATCCGAAGCACGATCTATCGCAACATTAAAAATCGCTGAAGTCGCTTTGAATGGTGGTCAGCCAGCCACGCCGACATTGATCACCGCAGGTTGAGCATTGTTTAAGGCTAGCTGGCTCGCAGCTAATTGACCAAATTGGACGACTCAGTTTTTAAAGACGAATTAATTCGCATTGTCAGGGTCGCCCATGATGAGATCCTGGCAGTTTATGACACAGCGTTCGACATCGATCGCAAGGATGACGACAGTCCGATAACTGAAGCAGACCGACGGGCGCACGACGTTATCGTCAGTGGGTTGTCGACACTAGATCCGACCATTCCAATCGTCTCAGAAGAATCAGATTTACCCTCGTTCGAGATTCGCAGCACCTGGTCGCGCTATTGGCTGGTAGACCCACTGGACGGTACCAAGGAATTTGTGAAACGTAATGGTGAGTTCACGGTGAATATCGCACTCATTGAACATCATGAACCTACACTCGGTGTGGTTGGAAAACCTACGGAGCGTGCTATTTATTACGGAAACTCCCAGCGCCATTTAGCGCAAAAAATCACAGGCTCGACTAATCAACTAAACATTAGTACACGTCATGTAAACACGCAACAAATTAAAAGTGTGCAAAGTCACCGCCGCGCGGATCCGACGGCTGAGCGGTTTTTTATCTATCTCGAGGAGGAATTTGGGCCTATTGAGCGTGTATATCGCGGTAGCAGTCTGAAATTTCTTGCCCTTGCAGAAGGTCAAGCGGATTTCTACCTCCAACCTGGCGGCACATCTGAATGGGATACTGCAGCTGCTCACGCAGTCCTTAAAGCAGCGGGTGGCGAGGTTCTTTCGTTAAGAGGTGAGCCTTTACGCTACAACCTGCGTGAAAGCGTTCTCAATACGCCATTCATCGCCATCGCGGACGTCAAAACGACGACTTGGACACAACGACTGCGACACCACCTCGCTATCTTTAATGGCTAGCGGCAAGTAAATCAATCGGCAATATACTTGCCCGTCGCGCAGCGCGAGCCGCTGCAAATCTGAATTCCCATGGATACAAGCCCTATGAGCAAGGAAGGCTTACGGCCTCGCTATGCGCCGACGCCAACACCGGAGACAGCCCATTTTTGGGAAGGCACCAAACAGCGCAAACTGTTGTTGCAACGGTGCATGGACAACGGCAATGTGTACTTTCCGCCGCGTGCACGAGATCCAGCGAGCGGTTCTGCGAACATCGAGATATTCGAAGCAAGCGGGAAAGCCAAACTCATTAGTTACACGATCAATCATCGCCAGCACCCATCATTCGAAACGCCTTATGCCATTGCAATCGTGCAGCTGGAAGAAGGACCGATGATGATGACCAACATCGTTGAATGCGAACAAACGCCTGACGCTTTGGTGCTGGATATGCCTTTAGAAGTAACCTACGAAGACGTGTCGGACACGATAACTGTGCCCCTCTTTAAACCTGCTGGAGCATCGTCATGACGGTAGCAGTCGTTGGCGCATCAGAAACCACCGATCTCGGACGTATTCCTGATCTAAGTCAAACTCAACTACATGCAGATGCGGCGTTCAATGCACTTGCAGATGCTGGCTTAACTGTCAAGGACATCGACGGCATTGCAACGGCTGGCGCGTCACCGGTCGATCTGACGCACTATTTAGGTCTAGAACCGCGTTGGATTGATGGCACTTCGGTGGGTGGTTGCTCGTTTCTGATTCACGTTCGCCACGCAGTTGCCGCGTTAGAGGCCGGTTTTTGCGAAACAGTCCTCATCACGCACGGCGAAAGCGGCCGTTCAGGCGTTGGTCGTGGTGGCGGTGGGGGTGGTGCCGCGTCGTTTGCGAGTCAATTTGAAGTGCCCTATGGTCCGATGGGACCGACGACCCTGTTCGGCATTGGTGTGTTGCGCTATATGAAGCAATACGGCATGACGCATGAGCAACTGGCCTCGGTCGCCGTTGCGCAACGCGAATGGGCAGGCATGAATCCGCGCGCGATGTATCGCGACCCAATCACCGTAGATGACGTGCTAGCCTCGCGCGTGATCGCGTATCCGTTCCACTTGCTTGAATGCTGTTTAGTCACCGATGGTGGTGGCGCTTTGATCTTGACCAAAGCGGAACGTGCCAAGGACTTCCCTCAACCTCCCGTGTACGTACTAGGCACTGGGGAATCGGTGGAGTCACCCATGATTAGCCAAATGAAAGACCTTACAAGCTCTCGTAACTTCCGCATCGCGGGGCGCGACGCCATGCATGCAGCGGGTATCTCGCACGATGATGTCGATCATGTGATGATTTACGATGCGTTTGCGCACCTGCCTATCTATGGTCTTGAAGATCTAGGTTTTGTTGGTCGTGGCGAAGCGGGACCGTTTTTTGAAGAAGGGCATACCCGACCCGGTGGCAAACTCCCTGTAAACACCAACGGTGGTGGCTTGTCCTATACGCACACAGGCATGTACGGTATGTTCGCCTTGCAAGAAAGC
Source organism: Gammaproteobacteria bacterium (assembly GCA_009841635.1). GTDB lineage: Bacteria > Pseudomonadota > Gammaproteobacteria > Pseudomonadales > Azotimanducaceae > Bin55. The sequence continues at coordinate 6,242 of VXLJ01000019.1, read as the reverse complement.
GTGCGGCAAGTTCGAGGTCAAGCGCCTGCACAGGTCGACAATGTGAATGTATCCCTGTGTTTGGGTGTGGGCGGCATGTTTGCGGCCGGCGCGTGCATCGTGTTCGGCAAAGAAATGCCGTAGTCAATCGGTCAGCTTATTAGAGGAACAAATCGATGAGCCATTGGTACCAACGCATCGCGCTCAGCTTCGTGAGCTTATTAGTTTTGTTTGCAAGCTATACGCTTGCAGACGCGCATGTGCACGAGGACATTACTTATGTCACGCGTGATGATGTGGCAGTTTCGTACGACGTCATCCAAGCGGTCGAGCCAAACGGTGCCGCCGTGCTACTCATGAGCAGTGGTGGATGGTTTTCACGCAAATACCCCATTGAAGGGGTGACTGAGCGATTCGGCTTCTTACTTGACGCTGGCTATACCTTGGTTTCGATTCGACACCGCAGTGCACCAGAGTTCAAAGTACCCGATGCAGTCGCCGATGTAAAGCATGCAATTCGCCATGTTCGCCACCATGCGGCTGACTATGGCATCGATGCTGAACGTATGACGGTAATGGGATTTAGCTCTGGTGGGCATCTTTCGTTGATGCTAGCACTTGACGCAGATGCTGGCGACACTGCGTCCGCAGATCCAATCGCGCAAACGTCGAATCACGTCGCCGCGGCAGTTTCATACTTTCCACCAGTGGATTTAGTGACGCGGGTTGGTCCAAGCGACAGCTTCCCAGCTCTAGACTTCGATCCCGCGCTTGCGGAATCAGTATCCCCGGTGTTGTTTGCGGATGCGAATGATCCACCGATTTTCTTGCTGCACGGCACAGAAGACCAATTGGTGCCGCTGGCCGACAGCGAACGGATGGTAGAAGCATTGAATGAAGTCGGCGCACCGAATCAGCTAAGCGTCTTTGAAGGGGCAGGCCACGGTTTTCAACAACCTGAACATCAAGCGCGCGCCCGCGCGGAAATTCTGGCGTTCTTGGGTGAACACCTCGCTGCCAACTAACGCACGATGGTTGCGTGAGAAAGCCGCCCGTTCGTAGCTTCAGCCATGCCTGAACTTTTAACTAAAGAGCAGCAAGCATTTTGGGATTCGAACGGATTCCTGGTCTTGCCTGAAGTGTTCGACGCGGCCGAAATTGCGCGTATGCGCGAAGAAGCGGATTTCATCCTTGAGTTGATCATCAACTCGTCGCTGTGCAATGAACGGCAAAGCCGGCGTCTCGATATCCGCAAACGACAGGATGGCGGCATGATCGTGCGGAAAATTCAGCCGATCAATGATCTATCTCTGTGGCTTGCAAAGATCTCCCAAGATGCCAGATTGCTTGGTCCCATGGCAGAACTCATGCAGGATGAGCCTATTCTCATGGAAGAAAAGCTCAACTACAAGCAACCGGTACCATCAATGGATGACTTTCAGGTACCAGTCGACGATGATCGCTTTCCGATTCACAATGACTGGGCTTATTACCTCTACAACGGCTATCCTGACGACATCATTTCGTCCGCGATCACGATGGACGCATGCCACAACGATAACGGTTCTATGCGCGTCTTTCCAGGTACCCACGTAGAACACATCGATCACAATCGGGTTCGAAATGGATTAGAAGTGCCGGAAGGCTCGGTCGACTTAGATGCCGCCGAGTTGTTGGACGCACCTGCAGGATCCGTCATGTTTTTTCATGCAAAGCTCGTCCATACTTCCGACCCAAATCAAACCTCCCTGCCCCGCCGCGTCATGATTTACAGTCACTATCCGAAACGAGCGAACATGGGCATCGACATTCGCAACGGTCCCAACAGGCTGCGTGAATCACCTTGGGAATGGCAGTACCGCCGAATGAAAGAAACTGGTAAGTACCACGACACATTTAGCGCACAGGTACCAATATGAGTGTGAAAATCGCCATGATCGGTGCGGGAAGCATCGGCTTTACGCGTCGTTTGATGCAGGATTTCTTATGTGTCCCGGAACTCCGCGACGTCGAGTTCCGCTTTCAAGACATCAGCGAGAGAAATCTCGACATGGTCGCGTGTCTATGTCGGCGCGATATTGAAGCCAATGGGTTAGCGGCGAGAGTGCGTGCGACACTAGACCGAGAAGAAGCGTTGCGCGATGCGAATTTCGTTATCAATACGGCTCGGGTTGGCGGTCTAGAAGCCTTCAAAACCGATGTCGAGATTCCCTTGCGGTATGGGATTGACCAGTGCGTCGGTGACACGATCTGCGCTGGTGGCTTGATGTACGGACAGCGAACCGTGCCCATGGTCGTCGAGCTTTGCGAACAAATCGAGCGGTATGCGCACCCTGACGCCATGCTGCTCAACTACGCCAACCCCATGGCGATGAACACGTGGGCGGCCTTGGAAGAATCGAATGTGCCAACCGTCGGGTTGTGTCATGGCGTGCAAGGCGGCCACCATCTGCTAACGCGCTTGATTCAACAACATGTGAATGAAGGTCGCGACGAGGAAGATCCCGATTTTGTGTCCGTTCAGAAAGACGATGTGGACATTAGCGCAGTCGGCATTAATCATCAAACGTGGTATATGCGGGTCGTGCATGATGGCATCGAGTACGCCAATCGACTGCTGCCGTTGTTTGAAGCTAACGCGGAAGTAAGCGAAAACGAGAAAGTCCGGATGGACATGATCAAGCGTTTTGGTTACTTCAGCACCGAATCCAATGGTCATCTCTCAGAATACGTCCCCTGGTATCGCAAGCGCACGGATGAAATCGCCGAATGGACCTCCTTGAATCGATGGATTCACGGTGAAACAGCGGGTTATTTACGAGTTTGTACGGAAAATCGCAATTGGTTCGAAACGGAATTTCCGCGTTGGCTTGAGGAACCACCTTGGCAGCTGGAAGGCGCGACCCGCAGCGATGAACATGGTTCTTGGATCATTGAAGCGCTGGTCACTGGTCGAACCTATCGCGGCCACTTCAATGTACGCAATGGTCACACCATCACGAACTTGCCGAGTGACTGCATCGTCGAGGTGCCGGGATACGTCGATCGCAACGGCATGTCCATTCCGCAGTACGGCGATTTGCCTGCAGGATGTGCGGCGATTCTGAACAATTCAGTGCAAGTGCAGCGTATGGCGAAAAATGCGGCACTCATGGGCGATGTGGAATTGCTCAAGCAATCCGTGCTTTTAGATCCGCTGGTTGGCGCGGTGTGCAATCCGCCAGAGGTGTGGCACATGGTGGATGCTATGTTAGTGGCCCAGGCTGAATGGTTGCCGCAATACGCAAACGCCATTCCGAGCGCTAAACAGCGTCTCGCGAAGGAACCTGATCGTACCCGTTCGACGTCAAATGGCGCTTTGCGCCTCCAGACTCGCAGTGTCGACGCCATGCGCGCAGCGCAAGCCTGACGCAACACCTACTCTGTATTAGTCACAGCTAGATCACACTGTGCGCTTCGTCATTTATGGTGCAGGCGGGATTGGTGGTTCCATCGGCGCGCGCATGCATTTAAACGGCGAGACCGTCTTGCTGATCGCACGAGGCGAACACTACGCCGCGATCAACGCGAAAGGCTTAGCCTTCCATTCACCCGCGATTCACGAGACGCTCGCGATCGACGTTGCTGAGCATCCGGATGACATCACATTCACAAGTGACGATGTGGTCATTCTGTGCATGAAAACCCAGCACGTCGAAGGCGCATTACGCGATCTGCAAGTGAACGCGTCACCCCATACCCCCATCGTGTGTTGCCAGAATGGGGTGGCAAGCGAAAGGATGGCATTGCGTCGATTCAAACGCGTGTATGGCATGGTGGTATTGGTTCCAGCCGAGCATCTGGAACCTGGCGTGGTGGTGAACTTCGCCGAAAACCGCGCGGGTAATTTGGATGCTGGTTGCTATCCACGCGGAGTCGACGAGGTGATTGAGCATGTTACCGGCGCGATTCATGCTGCGGGATTTGTGTCGCGGCCAGACCCCAATATCATGCCAAAGAAATACGCCAAGTTGCTCATGAATCTCACGAACGCACTCGACGCGGCTGGTTCGGAACGGCCCTCCGATGTGATTGAAGCAATGCAAGATGAAGCTAGAGCCTGCTGCCAAGCAGCGGGGATTGAGATTGCTGACCGACAAGCAACTCGTGAAAGTCGTGGGGATATCCGTGGCGGTGCTGTGGTGGGATTTGAACGACACGGCAGCTCGACGTTACAGAGTTTGTTGCGTGGCACACGCAATGTTGAAGCGGACTACATGAACGGCGAAATCGTGCAATTAGGTCGGCTGCATGGCATTCGAACGCCGGTCAATGAAGCGGTCCAGCAGATTGGTGTGCAGTTGGCTCGAGGTGATATCCAACCGAGATCACTAACAGCAGATCAGATTCGCACGAGGATTAGAGAATTCACTGTCTAAAACCATCAGGGTCAAATCACACGCTGAACGACCACTAACTATCTATCGTACAAGGCAACTAATAAAGTCTTGAGCTGAAAGACAGCTAGCTGAAATCGAATTCATAGCCGATGGTTAGCTCCCGAACTCGCCATGCCTGCTTGTCGCGTAACAGAGCAAATTTCAACCGTACTCGGAAATCTTCGCCACGTGTCGGTGAATTTCGCCCAACGGCCCAAATATGGTCTGTTTCCGACGGGTTATAGCTTTGTTGCAGTGCACTGTTCGGAATGCAAGCGACGACTATCCTCTTGAGATCGTAACCACCGTCGCCACGATTCTCATATTCGAACTTCGCAACAATTGAAACTACCTGAATGTCGCCACCATTTTGTGATAGCGATTGCTGCAGTAATCCTTGGCCGGAAACAAGCTTCCCTCGGCTTTTGAACTGAACGAACATGGAAGTTTGCGACATTTGGAGGGTTGCGGTGTCGCTTTCTTTCTCAGCTTTTGCGTCTAGCATGAGCGCTACTCGTTGCGCTTTTGGCGTGAAAACGTAGATGGCCTTTTTGTAATCAAACTTGCCGTAGAGTCTATGCGAGAAAGTTGATAAACCCATTGAATCAACTGCTTCGCGAAGTACATCCTCGGCGATGTCCTGCGGAAAGTCTCGCTCGGTCCGAAAAATACCAACAGCTTCGTCTAAGAAATCGCTGAGAGCTTGAACCACAATTTCGAATGTCGTGCGTTCCACATGCTCAAGCTCATTAAGGCTAGGAGGCAAGATTCGTTCTATTGCGAGCTACATGGACATATTCTTCGTTAGCGTCTATACCAAGCCAATGACGACGTAATGACTTTGCGACCGCGGTCGTCGTCCCGGAGCCAACAAACGGATCTAGCACCACACCATCGACCGGCGAGAAGAGTTTTATGACACGACGAACGAGTTCCTCTGGAAATTCAGCCTCATGTCGATCGTTTCTGCGAACGGACGGAATACTCCAAACACCTCTTGAGCCCCATTCAGACCATTCATCTCGGCTTAATCGATTGCGATCGTACTGCACGGTTCCTGGTTGCCAAAAAATGTATAGGTGCTCAAATTCATCAATGGCTCGGTAGCTATTTGAGTGCCATCTACTATTTAGCCAGCAAGGATCTTTGTGCCAAATTCGCTGGTCGTACAAATAAAAACCTGCCGCGGATGCCCACTCTGCAACCATGCAGCCAGTAAGCACGATCTTTGTAGAAGGTTTAGTTTTCCCACCACGCACGTTGTTCCCGTCGATTCGCCGCTGCACGGTCTGCTCGCTGCAGCCCAATTTCTGTGCAAGCTCTATTCGATTAGCCGTTGGATATTCGGCTTGCATCGCCATAACCTGCCTGCGCGTAACAGAATTGGTTTTTCCGCAAACGTTTTCCGCTTGAAATCTAGGCATGCTCGGGTCTTCAAAACACAAAATGTCGGCAATATTGATGGCGAGAAAACCGCCAGGGCGAATGACTCGACTATGCTGTTCAATCACAGAACTTAACATAGATTGCCAATCTTCAAAAGACAGATCCTGCTCGTATGACTTGCCAACAAAGTAAGGCGGTGACCAGACCGAAAGATCGACACTATGTCGCCCGAAGCACTGCAGTATTTCGCGAGAGTCACCAATGTAAATTTGGTCTAGCTGACCGTTTTGCATGATTTTGTTCTCGTCGTGAGTATTTAGTTTTTGATTCATTTAGTTACCAAAAGACTAGGCACTATAGGCGATTTCTTGCTTAGGTTAGTTGGTGGGTTCGTAACTGAGATTCGGCTTTTCGGTGGACAGGCGAAATAGTGAAACCTTACTTCAGCTACAGAATGAT
>VXLJ01000022.1 GCA_009841635.1 Gammaproteobacteria bacterium | reverse complement strand
TTAGAAAGCTCACACATCCAACTGCCGTACACCTACGCCTTCTGACTTGGTATAACGGGCAAATGACCGAAATTTGCTTAATTTCACTATAATTCCGCGCTCTGAGATTCGTTACTGAGAGCGTCCGGACGAGCTACGCCGGAGCCCTGCACGAAATCTGGAATCCGACGGTTGCGACTACTCGCGACCTTGGTTTGCGACTAGATTCGCACACCAGCTGCGGATCGTTTAAGTCACGTCCCGCATCGGCTAGGTCGGGAGGTGAGGTCACAACGATCTTCAACCCCTAACCTCTGACAGATGGATGGCATGGTCTCTAGCTATGCGGTCACGCTGCGTTTCTAGTAGCCGGGAGCATGCGTTGGCTGAACCACGAGGATCGTTTCTTGAACAACTCGTCGAACCAACCGTGAACCATCTAGGGTTTGAATTGTGGGGGATTGAACAGACAGGATCAGGTAAGCACAAGCGAGTGTGTGTCTACATCGACGCCCCATCGGGCATTTCAGTCGATGACTGCGAGACCGTAAGTCATCAGTTGATGTCGTTGTTGGCGGCTGAAGACGCTATCGCAGGTACGTATGACCTTGAAGTGTCGTCACCAGGCATGGATCGATTATTGCTCAAGCATTCGCACTTCGAGCGAAGCGTAGGCGATAAGGTAGACGTACGGGTGCATCTGCCGATTCAAGGCAGTAGGCGCTTTCAAGGCACATTGCAAGCGTGCAACGAGGAATCTATATCAGTGGTGCAAGACGATGAGTTGACCGTTATTCCGATGACTCAGGTCCGCAGAGCTAGATTGATTCCGGTCTTCGAATGATCAAGTAAAAAACCTATGGGATTTAAAGAAGTTAAAAGCGCGGTCGAATCGATCGCGAACGAAAAAGGCATCCAAGAAAACGTTGTTTTCGACGCGATCGAATCGGCATTGTCGGTTGCAACCAAGCGTCGCCACGGTGCGGATAAAGAATTTCGAGTCGCCATTGATTGGGAAAACGACGCGCAGTTAACGTATCGGGTATGGCACGTCGTCGATCCAGACGATATGCCGTTCTACGCCGTTGAAGAGCAAACAAATGGCGAGGAAACCGAAGAACGCATCCCGTTCAACTCAGACCTGCATTTGACGCTTGCAGAAGCCCACGAACGCAGTCCAGACCTAGAAATCGGCCACACGTGGGAAGAACCTCACGAAAACGTCAATATGGGCCGCATCGTAGCCCAAATTTCCAAACAGGTCATCAATCAAGAGGTTCGTCGCGCCGAGCGTGAGCGCATCGTGGCGGAATATCGCCCCAAGATTGGCGAGTTGGTGACAGGAAAGGTTTCGCGCTTCCTAGTCAATAACAAGACCAAAGAAACGCGCTCGGTAATACTCGAATTGCCGCAACTTGCGGAAGGCCGGCTAGACCGAGAGCATCTAATCCCGATGGGTGACGGCAAACGCGAAATCCTGCACAAGGAAGATCAAGTAAAGGCATTTCTAGTCGATGTAACGGCAGAAGATCGCGGGCAGAACCTCATTTTGTCACGCACGCACGACGAAATGTTGGTCGAATTGTTCAAACGGGAGATCCCTGAAGTTCACGAAGATGTCATCAAGATTCGTGGGGTGGCACGATCCCCTGGACGTCGCGCAAAAGTCGCGGTTAGCACCAACGATCAGCGAATCGATGCGGTAGGCTCGTGCGTCGGGATTAAAGGTTCACGGATTCAGAGCATTTCAAGCGAAATCTGCGGCGAAAAAATCGACGTGTTCCTGTGGGCTGAAGATCCTGCTGAGCTGGTCCTCAATGCGATGGCACCGGCACAGATTCAGCGGATTGAAATCAACGAAGAAAACCATTCGATGGACTTGATCGTTGAAGAGCACCAAAGCGGCTCTGCGATCGGCGAACACGGCATGAACGTGCGGCTCGCCTCCGAACTCACGGGCTGGACTTTAAAAGTGGTAAGCCGTGAGAAATACGATGAAAAAGTCGCGCGGCAAGAGAATTACACGATCAATCGATTCGTCAGCTCACTTGAAATCGAGAACAAGATTGCGAAGGAGCTGTTTGAGGCCGGTTACGTCAATCTTGAGCAGATCAGTGAATCTTCCGCTGAGATTCTGGCGGAGTATTCACGCTCATTGGAAGCAGAAGCAGCGCAAGAAATCATCGATAAAGCAGGCGATGTCCTTATGGACGAGGTGCTTACTGGTGAGACGAAGGAAGGTAGTGCAGTGCCGGCGGACGATCTGCGTTACATGGCCGGCATGGACGATGTGTTAGCGAGTCAGCTAGCATCGAACGGTGTTGTCACGATGGAGGATTTGGCTGAATTGTCCATTGATGAACTACTCGATATTGACGAATCAATGGATGAAAAACGCGCTGGCGATCTCATCATCACCGCGCGCAAACCGTGGTTTGAAGACGACGAAGCCGACGAAGCGGCTTGATTACCTGGAACCGAGAGGAAACTGCCTAGATGCCCACCCGCACCGTCGCGCAACTTGCGACGAGTTTCAAAAAATCACCTGAAGAGGTTGTTGCTTTAGCGACGGAATTGGGGTTTGAGTGCTCCAGTTCCGAATCTGAACTTGAGCTGGACGCAGTTAAAACGCTGAAAGCGCATATTGATGGCAGTGGCAAGGTTGCGCAGGTGGTGCGCAAAACGACGCAGCCCCCGCGAGCAACGCCTGAACAACAAATTCAGCGCAAACAAAACGCGAGTTCGCGTGTTAGTCGAGGTCAACTCTACGGTGATCGACGCACATCGAGCGCCGCGACGGTCGTCGTAAAAACCGGCCCAGGTCCGGTCACGGCACCCCCAACAAGAGGTGCTGAAACCCCAGTCATTACCGCCAAGACAACGCCAACTGGTGGCTTGGCGCGCGCGAAGGAAGCATCCAGCGAACTTAAGCGCCAAGCTGCGGAAATTCGTGAGGAGCAGGCCAAACGACGCGAAGCAGAAAAGCGTGATCAGGAAGAAAAAGAACGCCGCCTTCAAGCTCGTAAGGAAGTTGAACAGCGCAAGCGCGACGCCATCGAAGCAAAACGTCGCGAAGCTGAGCAACGGGCTACGGAAGCCGCGAAATCAACTCAACCTGCCACGCAACGACCGGCCACCGATAAAGCCGCGAAACCTGCCAAGCAGAAAGAAACGACGGGTCGCGGTAATTGGCAACGCAGCCAAGACAACCGCACCAATCGCAATGGTCGACGTGGTAGCGGCGGCTTGCGCGAAATCACAAAAGGCGACGACGAGCGTGGGCGCATACCGCGCGTCGGCCGGCGACGTGGTGGTAGCAGGCCACTAGATCGCGTTGCCGAATTAGAGCAGGGCGGTGGCTTCCAGCGTCCCGCGGCAGCTTTTGTGCAGCGTGAAGTCGAACTTGGCGAATCCATCGCAGTTGGCGCATTGGCCCAAGCGATGTCGATCAAAGCCGCTGAACTCATCATGAAATTGATGGAACAAGGCGTCATGGTCACCATCAATGAAGTGCTTGACCGTGACACCGCGACACTCATTGTTGAAGAGCTAGGACATAAGGTCAAGCTTGCGGCGACGCAAGAAGAGCAGTTAATCGAGGCGACGAAAGTTGAAGGCGAGGAATTTGCGAGATCGCCAGTCGTTACGGTGATGGGTCACGTCGACCATGGCAAAACATCGTTACTTGACTATATTCGCCAAACCAGGGTAGCTGCAGGCGAAGCTGGTGGCATTACGCAGCATATTGGCGCATACCACCTGACGACGTCGCACGGCGAAATCACCTTCTTAGATACCCCTGGTCATGCTGCGTTTTCGGCCATGCGCGCGCGTGGCGCTAATTCCACCGATATTGTGGTGCTCGTATGTGCGGCCAATGACGGTGTCATGCCGCAGACTGAAGAGGCTGTGAATCACGCAAAAGCAGCCAATGTACCTCTGGTCGTCGCGGTGAACAAGATTGATTTAGAAAGTGCCGACCCCCAGCGTGTGCGGACTGAGTTGGCTGGTTTAGAGGTGGTCGCCGAAGAATTCGGTGGTACGACGCAGTTCATTAACGTGTCGGCCGAAACAGGTGAAGGCATCGATGAACTACTTGAGGCTATTTCGACTCAAGCCGAAATCATGGAACTCAATGCCGTACCCGAAACTTCCGGACGCGGTTTGGTCATCGAATCGAAGCTTGAACGAGGTCGCGGACCCGTGGTGTCGCTGTTGGTGCAAAACGGCACCTTGAAGCAGGGTGATGTGGTCATCGCCGGCGAAAACTATGGCAAGGTGCGATCCATCATTGATGATCAGGGTCGCAAGTTAAAGGACGCAGGTCCGTCTATCCCGGTTGAGGTGTTGGGTTTCAATGGCACGCCTGAAGCGGGCGAGGCATTCTCGGTTTCGCCGGATGAACGCCAAGCTCGGCAACTGGCGGACGAACGAGCACACGAAAACCAGTCGCAGCAGCAACAATTGCAGCAACGTGCCCGGATGGACGATATGTTCAAGCATCTAGGCAAGGGCGAGAAACGGGTTCTCAATGTCATTTTGAAAGCCGACGTGCGCGGTTCCTTGGAAGCGATTAACCATGCCTTCAGTGAGATTGGCAATGATGAGGTTGCAGTGCAGGTGCTAGGCCTGGGTATTGGCGGCATCAATGAATCTGACGTGAACATGGCGCTTACCTATGACGCGATGGTGTTCGGTTTTAATGTTCGGGCCGATAAGCCAGCGAAGGTGTTGCTGGATCGCAATCGCATGGAAGTCCGGTACTACCGGGTTATTTACGAGCTATTGGACGACGTCAAAGCACTCTTGAGTGGCATGCTCATGCCTGAGGAGCGCGAAGAGATCGTTGGTACTGCTGAAGTTCGCGAGGTCTTTTCGTCGCCACGCTTCGGTCAGGTGGCGGGTTGTCTCGTGATCGAAGGCACCGTGTTCCGCAACAAGCGCATCCGTGTATTACGAGATCACACGGTGATTTACGAAGGTGAACTAGAGTCGCTGCGACGCTTCAAGGACGACGTGCAAGAAGTCAACAATGGCATTGAGTGCGGCATCGGCGTTCGCAACTACAACGACGTGCGGTCGGGTGATTTGATCGAGGTTTACGAGACACGCGAAGTCGCGCGCGCGTTGTGAGATCAAGGCAACGACTGTATCAGCGACCGAAGCATTTCGGTCGCGAACTTCGAGTTGCCGATTTCATTCAGAAGGAACTCGCTGACCTATTGCGCAATAAAGTGCGGGATCCCCGGATAAACGCTTCGGAGCTGAGTGTGCCTGAAGTCAAAGTGTCCCGCGATTTGGCATATGCCGACGTATATGTAGCACGATTTCTTGAGCACCCAACACCCACGGATCCGACCGACGAAACGGTTTTGGACGTCCTCCAGCGGGCCGCAGGATTTTTCAGATCTGAACTGGCTGCGCGGCATAGCATGCGCACCACCCCAGAACTGCGCTTTCATCTTGATCGGACCGAAGCTGAAGCGCGGCGCATAGAGGAGTTGCTCGCACAGGTACGACGCGCCTAAGTGGGTCGCCGGTTACGCTCGCGCGGCCAACCTATCGATGGGGTCGTGCTGCTCGATAAGCCATTTGGTTGGACATCGAATTTCGCGGTGCAGCGTGTCAAGCGCTTATTCAATGCTCGCAAAGTTGGGCATACTGGCACGCTTGATCAACGAGCCACCGGCGTTTTGCCGCTCTGCTTGGGTGAAGCGACGAAGTTCTCTCAGTATGGGCTTAGCGCGGACAAGAGCTACGACGTCGTGGCGCAACTCGGCGTTGAAACCACCACGGGAGACGCCGATGGCGACATCGTTGCGAAAAAACCTGTTCAAACCTTGGATGCGGATCAGCTGAATCAAGTTTTGGACGCATTTCGAGGTGAAATCGATCAGGTGCCGTCGATGTTTTCTGCCATAAAACGGCACGGGCAACCCCTTTATAAGCTAGCGCGTCAGGGCATAGAGGTAGAGCGAGCAGCTAGAAAGATCACGATCTCGCGCAATGAGCTGGTGGAATTAGAAGGTGACATGTTTGCATTAAAGGTTGACTGCTCCAAAGGCACCTACATTCGCACACTCGTGACCGACATTGGCCGCACCATCGGGTGTGGGGCGCATGTGAGGTCATTGGCGCGTTCTGCTGTCGGTCATTTTGGCATCCGTGACTGCGTGCAGTTTGACGACCTGCAGGAAGCCAAGCAAACAGGTCAGTTGCAGCAGTTTTTATTGCCGATTTCAGTCCTCTTAGAGAGTTGGATTAATATAAAATTGCCGCGTCACACGGCTTATCTCGTGCGACAGGGTCAGCCTGTTGCTGCCCCTTCATGCTCTCCAGCGCTCGGGTGGGTAAAACTGCTTGAAGAAAGCGCCAACGGAGAGTTAACTTTTTTAGGTATCGGCGAAATTCAAGGCGGTCTTGTGGCACCGCGCCGACTCGTAACCTAAGTTCCTTTCATTTTCCACTGAGCAAATATGGCATTAACGGCCGAGACCAAAGAAAAAATCGTTTCTGAGTATCGTCAAAGCGAAAACGACACTGGTTCGCCAGAAGTTCAAGTCGCTTTGTTAACCGCAAACATCAATGCGCTGCAGGAGCACTTTAGTGCTCATAAAGGCGACCACCATTCTCGACGAGGCTTGAAAGCGATGGTGGATCAACGGCGGAAATTGCTCGATTATTTGAGTCGCAACGAGTACGAGCGTTACACGACTTTGATTCAGAAACTCGGTCTCCGTCGGTAACCACGGAGTAACTTTTGAGCATAGCTAGAGAACAATTTGAGCTTGCTGGGCAAACCGTTGTACTAGAAACTGGCCGCGTAGCGCGCCAGGCAACTGGGGCAGTCATGGCGAGCTGCGGCAACACGGTGGTGCTCTGCACCGCAGTTGGCGCGCCAAGCCCACGACCGGGGCAGGATTTCTTTCCACTGACGGTCAACTACCAAGAAAAAATGTATGCGGCCGGCAAAATCCCTGGTGGGTTCTTTCGCCGCGAAGGGCGTCCTACGGAAAAGGAAACCCTTACGAGTCGCTTGATCGACAGACCTTTGCGGCCTTTATTCCCGAAGGGATTTCTGAACGAAGTACACGTCGTTGCAACAGTCATGTCTGCGGATAAAAGTGTCGATCCTGACGTGCTGTCAATGATTGGTTGCTCCGCTGCCTTGGCAATTTCCGGCGTGCCGTTCCACGGTCCCATCGGGGCGGCTAGAGTTGGTTATGACGCGGCCAAAAACCTATATCTGCTAAATCCTTCGCTCAAAGAGCTTGAACGATCCAAACTCAATATGGTTGTGGCCGGTACTGAATCCGCGGTCCTCATGGTCGAATCCGAAGCGCAGGAGTTATCTGAAGACGCGATGCTTGGTGCGGTGCTGTTCGCTCATGCGGAGATGCAGGTTCAGATTGATGCAATCAAACGCCTAGTTGAGAAAGCTGGCAAGCCAGCATGGGAGTTTGAACCACCAGCTCCGAATGAAGCGCTGAATGACGCATTGCATGCGAGTGTTGGTACAGAACTTGGCGAAGCCTATCGAGTTACAGACAAAAAAGCGCGTTTAAGCCAAGTCAACGAGCTGCGAACTAAAGCTGCACATGACCTTGAAGAATCGTTCGACGCCGAGGAGATTTCCAGCGGCTTTGCGGCCCTAGAGAAACGCATCGTTCGCGAACGCGTATTGAAAGGCGAACCGCGGATTGATGGTCGAACGACGACCGATGTGCGCGATTTGGACATCGAAGTCGGGTTACTGCCAAAAGCGCATGGCTCGGCATTGTTCCAGCGTGGGGAAACGCAGGCGATTGTTGTTACCACGCTAGGTCCAGAAAAGGACTCTGCCCTCATCGAAGGCTTGTCCGGTACGACCTACGACAAGTTCATGTTGCATTACAACTTCCCGCCTTACAGTGTTGGCGAAGCTGGCATGATGGGGGCACCGAAACGGCGTGAGATTGGTCACGGTAGATTGGCCCGGCGTGCCATTGAACCGATGCTGCCAGATTTAGCTGACTCGCCCTATACGGTGCGTGTCGTGTCCGAGATTACGGAAAGCAACGGCTCGAGTTCCATGGCTAGCGTTTGCGGCACCTCGCTATCCCTTATGGATGCAGGCATCCCAATCCGCGCAGCAGTAGCTGGCGTCGCGATGGGATTGGTGCTTGAAGGTGATCAAGCGGCCATTTTGACCGACATTCTTGGCGATGAAGATCACCTAGGCGACATGGATTTCAAGGTCGCCGGCACCAAAGACGGTGTAACTGCCCTGCAGATGGACATCAAGATCGAAGGTATCACCGAGAGCATCATGGAACAAGCACTCAATCAAGCTCGAGATGCTCGACTCCATATTCTCGGACATATGAACGCTGTCATTGCTGAAGCACGCCCAGAGCCGCCAGAATCTGCGCCAGCCACCGAAACGCTAAGCATCGCACCGGATAAGGTGCGAGATGTCATCGGCAAGGGCGGTGCTGTCATCAAGTCCATTCAAAGCGACACCAACTCGGTGGTCGATCTAAAAGATGACGGTACCGTCACCATTTTCGCAGATACGCGTCCTGAGATGGAAGCCGCTAAAGCTCGCATTGAAGAGATTGTCGCGGACGCGGAAGTAGGTCAGATTTACAACGGTGCCATACGCCGCCTGGAGGACTATGGCGCGTTTGTGAATATTCTGCCAGGTAAAGACGGCCTGTTGCACGTCTCGCAAATTTCTTACGAACGCGTGAACAACATTCGCGATTGGCTTAAGATGAATCAGTCGGTCCGCGTAAAGGTTACCGAAATCGACAATCGCGGCCGAGTGTCATTAACGATGAAAGGCGTTGAGCAAGACGAAGCCGAGGACGTGCCTGAGGACGCATCTTTCGGCTAAGTTGCTTCTACGCGGTTCGCGACGAGATCGTCGACGACTGCAGGATCGGCTAAGGTAGACGTGTCGCCGAGATCATTGATTTCGGCGGCGGCGATTTTCCGCAAGATACGCCGCATGATTTTTCCCGATCGAGTTTTAGGCAGGCTCGGGGCAAACTG
Organism: Gammaproteobacteria bacterium; assembly: GCA_009841635.1. Lineage (GTDB taxonomy): Bacteria > Pseudomonadota > Gammaproteobacteria > Pseudomonadales > Azotimanducaceae > Bin55. Next base: position 19,060 of record VXLJ01000022.1, on the reverse strand, counting down.
AATCACGTCCGGCTTCGCGATAGGACCAATCTCCGCCCGCACCAGTTGGACTAGATCGTCGCGGAGTGGCTCGCTCGGTTCACTAGAAGTCATAAGAGTTACATACGCGTAAATACCCTCACCTTTGATGTCATGCGGGTAACCAACAACGGCTGCTTCGGCGACTTCATCGTGGAGCACCAATGCGCTTTCAACTTCAGCGGTGCCAAGTCGGTGACCGGAGACGTTTAGCACGTCGTCGACCCGTCCGGTGATCCAGTAGTAGCCATCGGCATCGCGCCGTGCGCCATCACCCGTGAAATACATGCCTGGATAGGCAGCGTAATAGGTATCGATGACCCGTTGATGATCGCCATACACGGATCGTATTTGCCCGGGCCAAGATTGCGTAATAACCAAGTTTCCGGTTGCTTCGTTCTCGCCGATTAACGCTCCATCGCTATCTACGAGCCCGGGTTTAACCCCGAAGAATGGGCGCGTTGCGGAACCAGGTTTCAGTGGCGTAGCGCCTGGCAACGGCGTAATCATGATGCCACCGGTCTCCGTTTGCCACCACGTATCGACCACTGGACAACGTCGTTCACCGACAACGCCGTGATACCACTGCCACGCTTCAGGATTGATGGGTTCGCCCACCGTGCCTAATAGTTGTAAGGACGCACGCGAGGCACGAGTGACGTATTCATCACCCTGGCTCATGAGTTGTCGTATGGCGGTTGGGGCCGTGTAAAAGATGTTCACACCATGCTTATCGACGACGTCCCAACATCGACCAGCATCAGGGTAGGTTGGCACGCCTTCAAAAATGAGCGTCGTCGCGCCATTCGCCAGCGGTCCATATACGATATAGGAATGTCCGGTAACCCAACCCACGTCGGCAGTGCACCAGTAGATATCGCCATCGTGATAGTCGAACACGTATTTATGGGTCATGGCCGCATTGAGCAGGTAACCTGCCGTACTGTGTTGGACCCCTTTCGGTTTTCCAGTGCTACCTGACGTGTAGAGGATGAATAGCGGATCTTCGGCTTCCATGGACTCCGCTGTACACGTCGTGGCTTGACGCGACACGAGCTCGTCGTACCACACATCGCGGCCAGCCTGCCAGCCAACGTCGCCACCGGTGCGGCGCACGGTAAGCACCGTGTGAACGTTTGGGCACCCTGCCAATGCCACGTCGGCGTTTTGTTTCAATGGCACTTTAGAGCCCCCACGCATGCCTTCATCGGCGGTGATCAACGTCTGGCAGTCAGAATCAAGGATTCGATCGCGCAGCGATTGCGATGAGAAGCCACCGAACACGACACTATGAATCGCACCGATTCGCGCACAAGCCAGCATGGCGTAGACGGCTTCCGGGATCATGGGCATGTAGAGGCACACGCGGTCGCCTTTGCCAACACCACGTTCGCGCAGCGCGTTGGCCAGGCGATTTACGTGTTGGCTCAGTTCGTTGTATGTAATGGTGGATGAAACGGTTGGATCGTCACCTTCCCAAATAAGCGCGACTTGCTCGCCTCGTGTAGAAAGATGGCGGTCGACGCAGTTGACGCAGGCATTGATGCGCCCTCCTTCAAACCACGCAAATCGACCGCTTGCAAAATCGGCGGACTGTAGCTTCGTCCAAGGTGATTCCCACTGCAAGAATGCGTTAGATTGTTCGCTCCAAAATGCCATCGGCTCGTCCATGGACGCACGATACATTTGCTCGTAGGTCGCTTCGTCAATATGAGCTTTGCGAGCGAAATTTTCAGAAACAGGATAGATTTCGGACATGAAGCGATAGAGTGCGATGCGTTCTTACGCTATTAGACATACATGACGCGTTTGAGCTATCGCGTTCAGGGTTGCGAAGCGAGACTGTTGGCTGCATGGTTCGAACCCAACAGCTACGCATCACTCAAGTAGAACGGAGCTGATATGCACCGTAGTCTTTACTTGGCGAGCTCAAGCCGTTCGTATATGGCGGTTGCCGACACCTTGCCGTACTCAACACCTTCTTGATCGAATGGGTTAACTTCCCATAGATAACCGAGCAGCGCAGTTTTGTGTTCATAGAGCGCTATGAGCGAACCCACTGTTTTAGCGTCGCAACTATCTAACAGAATGAGCGTTGAACCGTGACCACCCCGAAGCGACTTTTGTGGTGCATCATCATTTAAATGTCCGTAAAACAGTGCCTCGCGTTGCGCCAGGCAATTTGCGAGGTGCCATCGGTTCGCATTGGCTAGCGCGATAAAGTCGACGACGAACGCATGCGTGCCTTGGTGCAACCATTGATGAAAAGCATGTTGCGCATTGGTTTCCTCACCGCCCCAAACCAGAGGAATCGTGTGATGTGGTGGTAGGCCATTGCCTGGTTGTGGCGTCTTGCCAAGGCTCTCCATTTCTAGTTGTTGCAGATAAGCTGGCAACTGCCGCAGCTCTGAACAGTATGGCAGCACCGCACGATTGGCCACGCGGAGGAAGTTTGTGTTCCATACTTCCAACAGAGCTAACATGATGGCGGCGTTTTGGCTAGGTTCTCCTTGCATCACATGCGTATCCATGTCGAACGCACCTTCACAAAACGCGCGATAGCGCTTCGGGCCCATTGCCAGCAGTGCCGGTAACCCCATCGCTGACCAAATGGAAAACCGGCCACCAACTTCCTTGGGAATCAAGAAATGCTCGCCAGGCTCATGGACTACGCGCTCGTGATTTGAAGTGATCAAAACTACATTGCATGCAATTGCGCCTTGGTCCGAAGTGTTCTCGGCAAACCATGTCTGCACACGCCGGTAGTTGTGAAGCGTTTCTGGTGTCGAAAAGGACTTGGATGCGACGATGACCAGTGTGTTGCGTGGATCCAACGCAGCAAGCGTGTTTTCAATCTGATTTGGCAGAGAATTTGAGAGATAGTGGATTTTTAAGCGAGTGCTACTGAACGCGTCCGTCAGAAAAGATTGGCCAAGATGGCTTCCGCCTATGCCGATATGGAGCACGTCGGTAAAGGGTTTGCCGCAATAGCTACAGCGAGAGCCGACTAACACGTCTTCGGCAAATTGCATCACAGACTGTTGGCCTTCCAAAACTTCTTCGTTGAATGGCTTCGATGCGGTTAGCGTGCCACGCATCGCACTGTGCAATGCGCCTTGATTCGCAGTTGTATTGACCTTCTCACCGGCAAACTGCTGTTGGAGCCGCTTTTGGGCTTGCATAGCGTTGAGGAATTCGCATAAAGCGCGCAAAACTGTCTTGTCGATGCGTTGCAAGGTCCAATCTAGGGTGAGACCACCTACTCGAAGTGCTTGGCTTAGATCGTTCGCATAACCCGCCGGGTCGCGATTACGATGTTCTTGAGCGAGCGCTTCAAGGCGTCGCCAATGAACTGCGACGTCCTGACCCATTTAGCGTGTTACGCCGATATTGTCGATCAATCGCGCCCGGCCGAGTCGCGCGGCGCCGAATACGCGTACAGGACCATCAGCTGATGCAGGCGCTTTCAGCGTGCTTGGATCTCGAATTGCCACGTAATCGGGTTTGAATCCTGCGTCGCGCAGTTTTTCTGTGGCAGATTCTTCCAGCTCGGCGTACGTTGTGATCCCTTCGTGTAAATTCATCGCAATTTCTCGAAGGGTCAAGAACAAGGTCGGTGCAATTCCGCGTTCGGCCGGGGAAAGATAGCGATTGCGGCTTGACATGGCCAAGCCATCGGCTTCGCGGCATGTCGGCACGCCCACAACCTCCACCGGTATATCCAATTGCTTCGTCATGCGCTGAATGATGGTGAGCTGTTGCCAGTCTTTTTCCCCAAAAAATGCGAAATCGGGTTGGGTGATTTGAAATAACTTGATGACAACGGTGGTAACGCCATCGAAGTGCCTAGGTCGGTTAGCGCCACATAGCTCATCGCATAGATTTGGCACGCTAACGGTGGCATGTTCGAACTGGCCATCCGGGTACATTTCTTCTAGTGAAGGCGCAAACAGCAAGTCGACGTCGCGGCGTTCTAGCTCCCTGGCATCTTTAGCTAACGCCCGAGGGTAGCTTGCGAAATCTTCTGAGGGTCCAAATTGAAGTGGATTCACGAACACGGTTGCGATCGTAAATGTGCACTGCTCACGGCATCTGTCGATCAAACGTAAATGACCGGCGTGCAAGTCACCCATGGTCGGTACGACCCCGACCGTCTTATGTAGACCTTGGATACGTCGTCGCTGGCGCAACTCATGGATGGTCTTAACGACTTCCATAGGGGTCGCTTACTTGAAACTGTGCTCGGGGCCTGGAAAGCGTTGTTCGTGAACAGCTTGAGCATACGCTTCAAATGCCCCCTTAACCCCGCCGTCTGTGCTTTCAGGCATAAAGTTCTTCACGAATTTCGGTACACGAATACTGGTCGGCGTAATGCCTAACATGTCATGCATCACCATGATTTGGCCATCCGTGTGGGGACCCGCGCCGATGCCGATGACTGGGATCTCAAGGGTTTCGGCAATTTGTTTGCCTAGTTTGGTAGGCACGCATTCGAGCAGCAGGATCGATGCACCCGAATCTTGCAGAATCAGTGCTTCCTCCACCATGATGCTAGCTTGATCTGGATTGCGGCCTTGAACTCGATATCCACCAAGCCGGTTGATTGCTTGCGGCGTCAATCCCATATGAGCACAAACTGGAATCCCTCTTTCAAATAGCAGGCGTGTGCTTTCCGCTAACCACGCGCCGCCCTCGAGTTTCACCATATGCGCACCACACCGCATCAGGGCCGCAGCGCTTTCTAACGACTGGCTTTCAGATGCATAGCTCATGAACGGCAAGTCCGCCATGATGAGACAACCTTGATTGCCGCGACGCACGGTATTCATGTGATAAACCATGTCATCTAAGGTGACTGGTAACGTACTGTCGTGACCTTGCAACACCATGCCAAGCGAGTCGCCGACCAGGATCACTTCAATGCCGCTGGTGCTTATCAGCTCCGCAAACAAGGCGTCGTATGCGGTCAACGCGGCGAATTTCTCACCCTTTTTCTTCATGGTGTTAAGGGTGTTAATCGAAACCGGCCCGCGCTCGGCTTGTGAACTCATAAGAGGTGATCTACTCGAACGTGTGAGGTTCCGCCAACTCTCACAATGTTAGTCAGTCGTCTGCGAATCGATTGTGATCAGGTTGTCGGTAGCGTCGCCTTCGATCCCGTCGTTGGGATGATTTAGACATACGTGCCGCATGGCGTCTACGTTGCGCTTCTTCGCGCGATGGTTGGCACTCTTGCCAGAACGCCGCAGTTTCAGGGTCGGCGTCACCGACCAAAGCTCGTATCGAATACAAATGCACGCCGGCGCGTATATACCTATTTTGAAGCACGCGTCGAACCGATCGTTTAGTTTCGAGAGCATACTGCAGCCTAAAGATCCCGACAATAAAGTCTGTCGATTCACGATTGATTGCGACATACTCTCTGGCTCGACGAATGACGGTATGACAGGCATCGGCGCTGATTTGACCAAGGGTTAGTTGACCATCTGCTTCGCCACGCATGATTTCGAATGTCTCGACATAGTCGTGCCACAGGAATACTGCAATCAAGTAAGCAGTCGACAGCTTATGGCCACCTTCATAGCGAGCATCACTCTCAATCATCGCTTGTTCAATGAGGTCATCGGCGTCCGCGGTCAGATTCGGCAACACTTCACTGAGCAAATCCAATTCCTGCATCTTGGCTAGACTAGCTTCGCCGTGACCGGTGAGAAACATCTTTGATAGTTCGTCGCGCATCCGCGCGGGGCTGACGTTTTGGAGTAGCTCTTTGTTGGCGGCGATCGCTTCCACGTCGCCTGGGTCGATGGTAAAGTCCAATTTCGCGGCGAAACGGGCAGCGCGAAGCATGCGAACTGGATCTTCTGCAAAACTCTCATACGGGTTGCGGATCGATCGCAGCACTCGATTACGAAGATCTTCAAATCCATTCACGTAGTCGAGAATTTCATGTTCGATCGGGTCGAAATACAACGCATTTGCGGTGAAATCGCGTCGTATCGCGTCTTCAGCTTGATTGCCATAGACGTTTTGCGCTTTGTGACCTCGCGCGGCCGCCCGCTGCTTTTGCACGGCAGATGGGTCCTTGCGGTATGTCGCAATCTCAAATTTGGTGCCACGGCGTTTAGCGTGTACGAGTAGAAACCGTCGCCCGATGATCTTGGATTTCGGTACTAGCTCGCGAATCCTTGTCGGATGCGCATCGGTCACGGTATCGAAATCTTTAGGCGTACGGCCGACCAAATAGTCGCGCAAACAACCGCCAACCAAGAGGGCGTCATGGCCGCCTTCTGTAAGGCGTCGGAATATGTCCCACAGGGGATAAGGGATGATTTCGTCATCAAAATCATCAAGCGTGTAAACGACTGGTTCTCTAGTAGTCAACCGCTAACCTTCAAGACAGGGATAAAGAGCATGAGCTGGGTCATCCTTCAATGGATTGGATCACAGGGGGATTCGGCTACAGACTGATGACATCAGCGACTGAGCGGCGCATTGGTACGCGGGCAATGTTCCAGTTCTTGATTGCCCATGCAAGCACTGACGCCACCGTGCCCCGTGCAACTGGCGGTGCCATGCCGAGCATATGCAAGGTGCTATGAAGATTGATCAGAGGTCTGCTGTTGTCAATGGCCGTTGCGGAATCTCGTTTTGATAGCTTGATGCCATCGCGTTGATTCAACACTGGTATATGTGCGAAACGTGGTTCTTTCCAACCAAGTACACGCGCAAGAAAAATCTGTGCAAGCGTATTTTCAATAAGGTCTGAGCCGCGGACCACGTCGGTGATGCCGGATGCGCGATCGTCCACGATGACCGAAAGAGGGTAGGCTGGTATGTTCTCTTTGCGCATCACAATGAAGTCACCGCCTGCCTGCGCCAAATCACCCTGAATTTCCCCTTGAATGCGGTCGTGAAAGTGCCATTTGCCCGCCGGTACGCGAACTCGAATCGCGGCGGGTTCTGGTGGTCTGGTCGTGTTACCTCGGCATGTGCCGGGATACGCTGGCAGACCTTTTAGCTGTTTTCGTGAGCACGTGCAGTAGAACACCAGCTGGTGGTCTTGGAGCGCTCGAATCGCTTGCCAATAGAGGTCTCGATGATTGGTTTGCCGGCCGATAACGCCGTCCCAGTACAAACCATGGCTTCGTAGTGTTTCGAGCGTGACTTCCTCAGCATTGGCGGCCGATCTAGCCGTGTCAATGTCGTCGAAACGCAACAACCAGCGACCACCATGTGCGCGTGCGTCAAGAAAGCTTGCGACAGCAGCTAATAGAGACCCTAGATGTAGTGGGCCGGATGTTGTTGGTGCGAATCTGCCGACATACATGACGTCGGGTGACTAACTTCCGTATTGACGCTCTTCTTGTTCCTCAAGATCTTTGCAGTTGATGCATAGGTCGGTCTCTGGTCGCGCTTCTAATCTTGCGATGCCGATTGGGTAGCTGCAACTCTTGCAATAACCGTAATCACCCATATCGAGTTTCTCGAGCGTTTCCCTGATCTTGTTAATTGATTTTCGTTCACGATCGCGAATTCGCAACAAGGTTCGTCGGTTGTCTTCTTCTGCGGCCTGATCTAACTCATCAGGCAAGTTCTTAGGTTCAGCTTTCAGTTTGCCCTGTGCGTTGCCAGCATTCTCATCGAAACCATTGAGTTTGTCGATGAGCAGCTGACGAAAGAAGCGCAGCTGCTTGGCGTTCATGTATTTCGCGTCAGAATCGGCTTCATTGGGTTGATTGCGTGAATCCGCATTGGTGATGCGCGCGACGACTTCCTGCGCGGCACGTCGCGTTCGGCGATTGGTTGCACCTGCAGGACGTCGCGTGCGACGCGCCACCACGCCGATTTTTACGACATCTGCTACCGTCTGTTGAGGTTTCTTTTCAGCAGCTCGCTTAGGCGTGGACTTGCTGGTAGCTGGCTTAGCAGCCGTTTTGTTCGCCGCCCTCTTTTTAGCTGTCGTACGAGTCGGTGTTTTGCTAGAAGCTCGCGATGTCTTAGCTGCCGTTGTAGTTATACGTTTTGGTTTGGTCGTGCGAGATGTTGACCTTTTGGCTGGTGCTTTCGTTGCGGATTTCGATTTAGAGGTGGTAGTTCGTGTGCTCTTCGCTTTCGGTGTCGCTTTTGCGGCGGTCACGCGGCTTGCTGGCGTTTTCGCGCTAGCAGTCTTGGTTTGAGCTGTTTTTTTTGTGGTGGCGGACGCCGACTTGCGCGCAGCAGCCGGCTTTCTACCTGCCGTGCTGGTTTTTTGCCTTGCAGAGGTTGAACTTCGCGATGTTGTTGTTTTAGCGGCAGTTTTGGACGCCGGTGTTGAAGCTGCTTTCTGTGCAGTCGTTTTTGTCGCGCGGCTGGCGGTTGGCTTTTTAACCGCTGTTCGACGCGTAGTCGAGGTGGTTCGCTTGGTTGTAGTAGAACTGCTGGTCTTTTTCGTAGCAGTCGTCTGTTTGGCTGGGCGCGACGTTGTTGTTTTTGCCGTTGTTGCAGCACGCGCACGTGATGCGCCTCGAGGTTTTGCTGTTTTTGCTGCGGTTGAGGATGACTTGATTGATTGCGAAGATTTACGTACTGGGGTTTTGCGCGTGGGCGATTTTGCCTTCACCGGAGTTTTCGTCGTCTTGCTTGACGCGGATTTTTTCCGAGTGGTTGTGGATTTAGGTGCAGTGGATGAAGCTGTTCGACGCTTGGTTGACGTGGTCTTGGTCGTAGCCATCTAGGTACTCCCTGCAAAAAAACGGAAAGAACGATAACAATGTCTAAGTAAGTTTGCCAACTAATAATGCAATTAACTGAACAATGAATCGAATGCATGGCAAGGTATTTGCTGGCCACGATATGTGGTCGCTGCATTGCGCTCGCGCTGAATCGTGATTTTTGACCCACCGCTGAGGCGCGCAATTATGTTGAGGCGTTATAAACGATTTCTAGTTGATGCGCGATTAGAAGACAACTCTCGGGTGACGCTGCATTGTGCAAACACGGGCGCTATGCATGGCTGTCTGTTCCCAGGCTATCCACTCTACTTTTCAATCAGTAACAATCCCAAACGAAAACTCCCCGGCAGCGTCGAGCTGGTAGAAACGGCAAATGGCGACCTGATTTGTGTCAATACGGTACGAGCCAATCATGTTGTCAAAGAAGCACTCGCAGCGGGAGCGATTGCGCCATTTAGTGGGCAGGTTTTTAAAAGCGAATTGAAAATACCAGACGAATCAGGCCGTTTTGATTTTGGCAACGAAGATGTCTATATTGAGGTGAAGAGTGTGACTTATTTACGAGATGGCGTCGGTGTTTTTCCCGATGCTAAAAGCGAGCGGGCGTCCAAACATGTACGCGCATTGCAGCGGTGCGTTGAGCGCGGAAAACGTGCTGCTTTGTTATTTTGTGTGGCTCACACGGGCATCGAGCGGGTATCTATCGCGGCAGATATCGATCCCGTTTACAACGAAGCAGTAAGCCAAGCGATGGCTACGGGCGTGGAGATCTTTGCCTATCGATGCGACATTACCCCGTCGCAACTCCAACTCACGCAACCGATTCCGTTTCTTGATTCCGCAAGTACCGCTTTTTGATCTTGCCGTATTTTGAAATGGTCTCGAATCGAGCGCCAGTGCGCTGAATGATGTGCGACGCAGCAAAGTTCGCAAAGTTCGCAGCTTCTTTGGCATTGTTATCGATGATCTTGCTCAGATAGGCCGCTGCGAACATATCGCCTGCACCGTTTAGATCGATAGGACGAACAGGAAACGCTTTAGATTCAAAACGTTCGCGCCCCGTGTTTACAGCACAGCCTTTAGGGCCTAAGGTGATGATGACTTCTTCCGCGACATCTTTCAGTTCTGTAAGTGCGATATCTAGGCGGTCCGTCTTGCACCAGCTGAACGCTTCCTCGGCGTTGCAGAAAACGCGAGTCAAACCTTGTCCGACAATCGAATCCAATTCAGCGCGAAACATCGTGACCATGCTTGTATCAGCGAGCGTCAAGTTTGTTTCTAGGTCATGCGCATCTGCGATCTCACGGGCGTACAAGGCAGCTGCGGAGCCAGTTTTAGAAGATGCCAGATAGCCTTCAATAAAAATGCTGCGCGAGTTTCTAAGCACGCCTTCATCAACTTGGATCGCCAGCAAACGCTCGGACACACCTAGGCATGTATTCATCGTACGTTCGGCGTCTTCTGTCACCAATACCAAACATCGACCTGTGACGCCGTCTTGCTCGGGGAGAATCTTGTTTGTGCTAATGCCGGCGTTGGTGAGTTGTGACACGAAGTACTGCCCGGCCTCGTCTGGCGCGACGCGACAAGTCAGATGTGTGCGCAAGCCAAACCCGCACATGGCCCACATGGTGTTTGCAGCTGAGCCGCCACAAGTCGACGTGATGGCTTCGGACTCAAGGGCATCAATCAGAAGAAGCATGCGTTTTTCGTCGACTAGCGTCATGTGTCGCTTTTCGATGGCGTGTTCAGTCAAGAATGCGTCGGTGATCCGATACTCAACATCGAGCAAGGCATTGCCAATGCCAAAGGAGTCAAGCGTAGCTGAGTTCATGCGAGTCTCGCAAAAACGCGATCCACCGCAGCTATGGTCGCGTCGAGTTGGTGGTTCTCTTCATGGCTGGTGCTAACGAAAGCAGATTCGAACGGGGATGGTGCAAAGTACACACCTTCGTCGAGCATCGCGTGGAAGAACATTCGATATCGTTCAGCGTCGGCAGCCATAACGTCTGCGAAGCAAGTAACAGTAGATTGCGAGGTGAAAAACATGCTGAACATGCCACAGACGTGATTTATGTGTAAATCAATATGGTGGCTTCGCGCCGCATCGTTAATACCACTGACGAGGTGGTTGGTTTTGCGCGCCAGTGCTGCATAGGTATGGCTGTTCAGAGATTGCAGCAACGCATAACCAGCTTCCATAGCTAACGGGTTGCCGGATAACGTACCGGACTGATAAATAGGCCCTTCAGGTGCGAGTTGGTTCATGAATTCCGCTCGACCACCGAACGCCCCAACTGGCATGCCCCCGCCTATGACTTTACCAAGGGTCGTGAGATCAGGTTGTATGTCGTACAACGCTTGCGCGCCGCCCTGAGCTACTCTAAAACCGGTCATGACCTCATCCAGAATCAGTAATGCACCGTGATTTGTTGTGAGCTCGCGTAGCGTCTCAAGAAATCCAGCGATGGGAGGCACGCATCCCATATTGCCGGCGATTGGCTCAACGATTACCGTTGCAATGGCATCACCATACGCATCGAACACCGCTTTGGCCGCGTCGATGTCGTTGTAGGGTACGGTGAGCGTGTGCTGCGCGAGATCTTGGGGTACGCCTGGTGAATCTGGCAAACCGAGCGTAAGTACGCCGGATCCTGCTTTCACCAACAAAGCGTCACCATGACCGTGAAAACCACCCTCAAATTTGACGATTTTGTCGCGGCCAGTGATACCGCGCGCAAGACGAATCGCCGACATGGTGGCCTCGGTGCCGGAATTGACCATGCGGACTTTTTCGATCGTGGGCACGTACGAGCAAATCAATTCGGCTAATTTGATCTCGGCGAACGTCGGCGCACCGAAGCTCGTAGTTCGAGCCGCTTGTTCTTGGATTGCGTCTACGACCTCTGGATAGCTGTAGCCTCGCAACATCGGACCCCACGATGCCACGAAATCAATGTAGCGATTGCCGTCGACGTCTATGAGGTAAGGACCATCCGCTCGCTCAAAAAAAATCGGCGTACCGCCTACACCCTTAAACGCCCGAACAGGTGAGTTAACGCCGCCTACTAGAACTTTGCTCGCACGCGCAAAGAGCAAGTCGGACTGTTTTCGTTCCATGGACGTCGCGCTTGGTTTTATTCGTTAAAGGGTAGGTTTGAATATCGCGAGAAAGACGATGACGACGAGAAAAATGAGTGGAATCTCATTAAACACGCGATAGAACTTCTGACTGCGCTGGTTCGCGCCCGCGCCAAATTTACGCACCATGCCCCCGCACATGCCGTGGTAAGCGAACAATGCCAGGACGCAACCCAATTTAACCCAGAACCATAGCGTCACGTGATAGGCCGCCCAATTCAGCGCGGTAAGCCAAATCCCGAACACGAGGGTCAGTAACGCTGCGGGTGTCATGATGGCTCGATACAAGCGCCGTTCCATCGTTATGAGCATCTCAGCTGCCTGTGCGTTTGGCGCTTCGCAGTGATATACGAACAGTCGTGGCAAATAGAACATCGCCGCAAACCACGCGACCGTGGTGATTAGATGCAGCGCTTTGAGAGTGAGAAACACGTCCACTAACCCACCGTGCTTTTAGCTTGCTTCACATTGACTAACTCATTCAATCTAGATTCAAAAATCGATTCAGGACGCCATATTCTCGACTTGAGTTGATGTGAGAGCAAGATGGTAAGCGCGACTTGTGCGGTAACGAACCCATTTAATGTTAGCTCGAAAAACATCAGAATCGCAGCCAAAGGTGCATTGCAGACCGTACCGAGCAGAGCGACCGCGCCGAGTAGCACATAGACACTCACGTGAGCGTGCAATAAGTCTGGAAACAGCAAGCTGAATACCACATAGCAAAGTGCCCCAAGCGCGCCGCCAGTCACGATGGTAGGTGCTATGACGCCTAAAGGGATGCCGAATGCAACGGAAGCAGAGGTCAACAGCATCTTGAACAGTACGAATGCGCAAAGCCACAAGATGTTAGTAAGTAATAGTCCTTGCGCCAACCTATTAAGCGTGTCCTGCCCCAGTCCCATGATTTCTGGCATAACCACTGCAAACGCCGCCGTGATGGTTGCAATCACGCCGATGCGAGCATAGGGTGGCCACGGGATTTTTGCAAGATCGCTTACCAATCGAACGGTCACAATGCCGACAAGCGCGCACGGCACCGCCATACCCACTACCAGCAGCCATTCCCAAGCATCTAAAAACGTCAACGAGTGACGGATGATCACGATTTGATCCATGCCGAGCCAAGTCGCACCAAGATTCGCGATCGCAGCGGCAACCACCAACGGCACGATGTTGCGAATGGAAAGGGGCGTGGTTTTGACAATGGCCGCGACAAAGAACACGGCGGCGAATGTTGTGTTGAAGCCCGCCGCAATCGCCGCGGTCATGCCGGCACGTAGTAGCAGATCAACTTCGACGGGCGTCAGCTTGAATCGTGTACGCACCAACCAAGCGATCCATGCGCCAATATGCAGACCTGGTCCGTCCCGACCACCTGAGAATCCTGTCCCGAGCGCAACAATGACACTCGCCATTTGCATGACGGCATTCCGTGTCGGCATCTTGCCATTGCCATGAAGAACCTGGTACAGCGTGTGGGGCACACCTACTTCGCGGCCGTCTACCTTGAGGAATTGCATGAGAAGCAAGAGCAGGCCACAGCCGATCACGGGTAGCGCGCCTCTTAACCATAGTGGCAGGTCTTCAAATCGATCGACGTCGGACCCTGCTACGTGCGCAACTAACACCAAACAGTGGAACAGTAAGCCGATCACCATGATCACCATCACGGCGACTAGGGCTGCTAAGCAGATCAGCTTGAAAAGTTGCCGCAGATTCAGTGGTGGCGATTGGGGTGTGCTCGCTTCAGACACAACTGGCACTAAAATTCGAAATAGCAGCTATGAACGAATCTATCCAGTTTTCCGAGCGTGCCGCCCGTAAAGTGCGCGATTTGATCGTCGAAGAAGGCGATCCAGCATTGAAATTACGCGTTTTCATCACGGGCGGTGGTTGTAATGGTTTCTCGTACGGATTTACGTTCGATGATGCCACGGCCGATGATGACGCAGTGGTGGAACGCAGCGGCGTGCTTATGGTAGTTGATTCGATGAGTTATCCGTATTTAGCCGGTGCGGAAATCGACTATAAAGAAGATTTGCAAGGTTCTCAGTTTGTCGTAAACAACCCGAACGCGTCCTCGACGTGCGGTTGCGGCAACTCGTTCGCTTTATAAGAAGTTCAAAACGGCGGTCATTAGCGCGACGGGTACAAGCAGCCTAACACCCTAGGTTCTTTCGTGCCAGTGATCGTTGGCGTGGAACCAGGGATTCGCTCGATATGTTGCCAAGCGAGATACGCAAAAGCAGCCGCTTCAATCGCGTCGCCATCGACGCCTAAATCATCGGCAGCACATATGTCTCGATAAGGCTGCAGTGACCGCATGCGCTTCATCAGTACGCCATTGCGGCGACCACCTCCGCACACCACGATGGTTTGACAACTCGCCGCGTGGGTATTGATTGCTTGAGTCACTGACTGTGCTGTAAGTTCAAGCATCGTCGCTTGCACATCTTTTTCGGTAGTCGTTAGGTGGTTTTGCAGTCGATCGGTGATGAATTGCAGGTTGAAATGTTCTTTGCCGGTGCTCTTTGGCGGGGTCATCGCGAAATAAGCATTGGCTAAGCAATCTTGGAGGAGCTTTTCTAGTACGCGGCCTTGTTGTGCCCAGTCCCCGTTTGCATCGTATGGCTCGCCGCGACATGCTTGGATCCAAGCGTCCATCAGCGCGTTGCCCGGACCAGTGTCAAAGCCTGCAACGACCTCGCCCTGCTCGTCGATGATGGTGATGTTGGCTATGCCACCGATATTCAACACCACGGTTGTTTTGTTAGCTTGGCCAAACAGCTTTTGGTGGTAGATGGGGACGAGCGGAGCCCCTTGGCCTCCCGCTGCTATATCGCGACCGCGAAAGTCGGTGACGACGTCGATAGCGGTCCTTTCCGCAATGACGTTGCCGTCGCCAATTTGCACGGTGTACGGGTACTCTGCTTGGGGATGGTGGCGAATCGTTTGGCCGTGGCTGCCAATGGCTCTGATGTCGTTTGGTTCAAGTCGTTGCGAGTGTAAGAAATCAAGTACTGCAGTGGCTATGAACGAGCCGAGTTGTACATGAGCTTCACCCGCTAGCTCGATTTCATTTGGACCAGGTTGTGCCAGCGCGATCAGCTTTGATCGCAACGGCGCAGGTAATGGCGTTGTGTAGACGGCTTGAGGTTTAGCGTCGCCCGATGCATCAATAAGCGCAAGATCGAGGCCGTCGACGCTCGTACCGGTCATTGCGCCGACAAACAACATGCTTTATCGAGGTCGAGAGGTGATGAATGTCCGCGTGATTAGCGGAGTAGGTGTTACGGCGCGGCGACGACGGACGTAGGCGCGTCGTGCGTTCTTAGCTCGCGCATGGTTTGGCGATATGCCTCAACTGACGCCATAAACTCATTGCGTTGCATAGCCTCGAGGCTATCGATGCTAGGGTTCGGCACGGCGAGCGGGTTCATATGGCGACCACTTTTAATGATCTCGTAGTGCAGGTGCGGACCTGTGGAATATCCAGTTGACCCGACGAACCCGATCGTGCTACCCCTTAGAACATGCGCGCCTTTGACAATACCATCGGCAAAACCGCTTAGATGCAAATAGCGTGTTTCGAATGAGTTGGGATGGGCGATGACAATAAAGTTGCCCGCCGCTCGATCATTGCGCTTTACACGTGTCACGGTGCCGTTCGCTGTCGCGCGTACAGGCGTGCCGCGAGGTGCTGCATAGTCCACGCCTTTGTGGGCTCGCGTGTAGCCAAGGATGGGATGTTTACGTGCGTTAGAGAAATTCGAAGAAATGCGCTGGTAACGTAGCGGCGCTTTCAGAAACTGTTTTTGAATCGCCGCGCCGTCAGCCTCGTAATGCGAACCATCGGCGTGTAAATAGGCTTCAAAAAGGCGCCCGCGATTGATGAATTCCAAAGCAAAAATGCGTCCGTCATTGACGTATTCGTCATTGATGAAGATCTGTTCGTACAGCACTTCGAAGCTATCTTCCGGTTGGATATTCCGCCAAAAATCGATGTCGTATTCGAGAATTTGGGTCGCGCGCAGGACGGTGGATTCTTTAATGCCGCCAGCTCGCATGGCTGCCGAAATGGGGGATTCGCCCGCCTGAATCACGACTTGCTTGTACGCTGTGACAACCTGGCGATTGAGCGGCGATTTAGTAACAAACACCCGGTCTGATCGAAAATGAAATTGATGCGATTGACCCTGTGAAAGTTCTTGTGAGATGGACAACAACCCCCCACTTGCGTCCATTCGAACGCCGAGGATTGTACCTGGCATCAAGCGATGCAATTTGCGGCATTCGCCTTGACAGGAAACGATTCGATTGATGTCGGCATCGGCCACACCGACTTCGCCGAGCAATTCCCCGACGGTATCACCGCGGCGAATTTGGCGCTCAATAAACCGTGGTGCAGGGGGATGGTCGAACACAATGACAGGTTGTGTTTCGACGACCTGTACATCTTCTAGCGGTGCTTCTTCGATAACGGGTAGCACGTCCCTTGCTGGCTCTGGCACCGCGCGATACGCTTGTGCCGAAAGAAAGACAACGAATGCGACGAAAATACCGCAAGCTAGGCGCAGGGCTTTGTTGAGGATCGAAATAAGGTTACTTGGCTTTTGCCGTTTAGCTGAAGGTGAATTTGCTTCTTTCACGGCGTCGGCACTCCATGTGACGAATCAGTCCACATCCATGTGGGCACCGATAAGAGCGAAACATCAGCACTTATTAGCTGTCTTTTTAGGACAAGGCTTGGTGACGGCTGCAATCCGGCGAACCGAAATGCCGCGGCCTTACGCTGATATCTGTTCAAACAGGCGAACCTTTTAGTATATTGGAAAAATTCAATTCTGTGCTCTATCACCATGGAAACAAAGGCGTTTGCCAATGACCGACATTCTTGAAGAACTTGATGCGCGCGGTCTGATCGTGCAACGGTCACACGCGCAAGAATTTCAGGAGCACATTGTTAGTGCATCAAGAACAGTGTATTGTGGGTTTGACCCTACGGCACCCAGCTTGCATGTCGGCAATCTCGTGCCATTGCTGGCGTTGGCGCGCTTCCAACAAGCTGGTCACCGACCTGTGATTTTAGTAGGCGGTGCAACGGGATTAATTGGCGACCCGTCGGGTCGTGACCAAGAGCGCACGCTGCAACCAACGGACGTCGTTGCAGCTTGGGTAGAACGGCTAACAGGTCAGACCAATCGATTTGTTAGTTTTGAAGGTTCGAACGCTGCGTTGGTGGTGAATAACTATGAATGGGCTAGCCAGATCAACCTTATTGAGTTCTTGCGTGATGTGGGCAAACACTTCTCCATCAATGCGATGATTCAACGCGACGCGGTGAAGGCTCGTTTGGAACGCGAGGAGAGCGGACTCTCGTACACCGAATTCAGCTATGCGTTGGTACAAGCTCTGGATTTTTTGCAACTGCATCGCTCCTACGGCTGCACGATTCAGATTGGCGGCAGCGATCAGTGGGGCAACATTGTGAGCGGGGTGGATTTGATCCGACGCACGGCGGGCGCAACTGCATACGCATTGACGTTTCCGCTAGTTGCGCGCAGTGACGGCAAGAAATTCGGGAAGAGCACCGGTGGGGCGATCTGGCTTGACGCCGATCTGACGTCGCCGTATGCCTTTTATCAGTTTTGGTTGAACACCGACGATGCGGACGTCGGTCGATTCTTGCGCTACTTCACTTTCGTAGCACGAACGACCATCGATGAAATCGTGACAGAACATGGCAAGCATCCGCACCAGCGGGATGGGCAACGCGAATTGGCGCGGCAAGTGACCCGGTTAGTTCACGGCGATGCGGGACTGCAAGCGGCGGAACGAATTACAGAGGCGTTGTTTGGTGGTGAGATTGACAAGCTAACAGCTGGTGACTTTGAGCAGCTTCGGCTGGATGGCGTTGATAACGTCAAGGTGAACGAAGGTGATACGCTATTGGACGCCATGGTTGCATTGGATTTAGCGCCTTCGAAAGGGCGTGCACGTCAGCTGGTGCAGCAAGGCGGCGTCGCATTGAACGGGCAAGTCATTGTGGACATTGATGCCGCATTAAGCGCCAAACAAGCACTGCACGATCGCTTTCATTTGCTGCGCCGGGGCAAAAAGCACTGGGCGTTGCTCGTCCACGCCGCGTGAGTGAAGAAGGGCCTTTGCACGGGCGTCGCATCTGCCTATAATCTGCAACCCCTTTGCCGAAGGCGGCAGGACTTATTGCCGTCTGCGAACGGGGACGCTCTTTAAAAATCGGAACAAGCCATTCGTGTGGGCGCTTGATTCATACGAGCTTAGAGCAAACAAATCCGCTTGTGAATTCGTGAAGCTTTTCGGAGCGAAGCGTGTTTGCGAGCAAACCAATCTTTGATTGAAGAGTTTGATCATGGCTCAGATTGAACGTTGGCGGCAGGTTTCATACATGCAAGTCGAACGGGCAATCACCCTTCGGGGTGTGCGCTAGTGGCGGACGGGTGAGTAACGCGTAGGAATCTACCTGGTTGAGGGGAATAACGTCAGGAGACTGATGCTAATACCGCATACGACCTAAGGGTGAAAGCGGGGGATTTTCGGACCTCGCGCAACCAGAGGAGCCTGCGTTGGATTAGCTTGTTGGTGAGGTAATGGCTCACCAAGGCGACGATCTATAGCTGGTCTGAGAGGACGATCAGCCACACTGGAACTGAGACACGGTCCAGACTTCTAAGGAAGGCAGCAGTAGAGAATATTGCACAATGGGGGAAACCCAGATGCAGGCATGCCGCGTGTGTGAAGACAGCCCTAGGGTTGTAAAGCACTTTCGGTGGTGAAGAAAGCCGACGCGCTAATACCGCGTACGGGTAGACGCTAACCACTAAAGAAGCACCGGCTAACTCCGTGCCAGCAGCCGCGGTAAGACGGAGGGTGCAAACGTTAATCGGAATTACTGGGCGTAAAGAGCACGTAGGCGGATTGTCAAGTGGGATGTGAAAGCCCTAGGCTCAACCTGGGAATTGCATTTCAAACTGACTGTCTTGAGTGTAGTAGAGGAAAGTGGAATTTGCTGTGTAGCGGTGGAATGCGTAGATATGGCAAGGAACATCAGTGGCGAAGGCGGCTTTCTGGACTAACACTGACGCTGAGGTGCGAAAGCGTGGGTAGCGAACAGGATTAGATACCCTGGTAGTCCACGCCGTAAA
>VXLJ01000010.1:107511-133879 GCA_009841635.1 Gammaproteobacteria bacterium | reverse complement strand
GGATTTGGTGTCTGGCAAACATCCAGTAGGCAGATTGAATGCAACAACAGAACGTAACAACATGTTGATTTTTTCAGTGCGATTGACTCAAGAAGGCGAAGCATAGACCTAGGCTTCACACAGTTAGAAGGTATTAGCATCGAACGAGATTGGGCAGTTTTGAGGCGAGGATTCATCATGCAAAGGTTAGAGAAGGTCATGTGGTTGGCAAACCACTATTGCATTTTGTGTCTTGCTTCTTATACTTTGCATTCATTCCGGCACATGGCATAGGCGCTGCATATTGTTAGCTGTGACATGGCGAAAGCAAGTGGCGGAAAGCGATAAAGGCTTGTTTGGAGACTGTCTAAGATCGTAGAAAGCGTGATTGATGCGACGGACCGCGGTTGCGGTCGTAATTTATTAGCGCAGGGAGGCGAGACCATCTTGTTGTATGATGACCGCCTTCAAGTAGCTGCGAATTCGGCGATATGCAGGAATTCGAAGGCGCAGTTGCGAGAGATTGGTAACTGGAGGAGAGGCCAATTGAATTTCTTCAATGAACTGATAGTTCGAGTGCGAGAGCGGATGGCGTGCTTGTCTTCGCTTGGGAGCTGGTGCTCCCGAGTGGCGCCGACGCGGGCTCGACGGCAATCCCCTCAAAGGGTGCTTGTCGAATCGCCTCGCGTCGAAACAACACAGAGAATCGGACCCGGCGCTTCTAGAGGAGATGGGATGATGATTCAATATAGGACATTCCTACGCCGGGCGCTTAGTAGCTTGCTGGTCGCGTTGGTGACTCTAGTTGGGTTTCAAGCCCAAGCCCAGGCGACTAATCCGTTTGTGAATGCTTCCGCTATTAGCACAGAGATGAATGAGTATGCACAAGGAGTCGTCTTAAACGATGAGCAACCGACGTTAACCTCGATTAATGCGTTAATAAACGATGCTGTTCGGAGCACTGGCCTTGATTCCACTGCGGGATTGTGCTACACAATATCCGACGTTGGTGCAGACGGAAAAGCTCGGTCTGTTTTTACAATCCAGGGTACCAAAAATTGCATTCACGGCGACGGCGATAAAAATAATGGTTGGGATGCTTTGACTCAGGCAACCGTTCTAGGTTTTGCCAATGTTGGAGGTACGATAACATATCCTAACTACGAAGATTCTAAGAGCCATACCGTTACTATAAGAGCATATCCCCGCACGGGTACAAAAGTTAGTGGTCCAGCTGTAGGGACTTTGACGATAAGTATCAAGATTAATAACAAGGATGAGCGGCCGACGGTGGCACCGGGTTATCGTTATGGCTCAAATCAGGGGAACAGGCTAAGTTCATCACCAGCAAGATTGTTCATGCAGCACGAAGGGAATCCTAAAACTAAATTCATAGGTGAACTGTTTTCCGACCCAGAAGGTTCAGGACTTATTGTCCGCCCAGGGAGCGACCTGCCGCCAGTAGGACCTGCTGTTACAACGGAAGATGCTGATGTATATATTTGCGATAAAGATGGTGCTGAGCCCGACGCCACCGCAATCCCGGATGAATCGCAGCCAAACACACCTTACGGGAATCCGGGTACGTACGAATTTACAGCCCCGGCTGCGGAGAATTGCGCGCCTTTAGATTCTGATCCTAAATTTAATGATGCGAATAACAACAATATCCAAGACGATGATGAGAATACCTTAGCCGGGCATCGTGTATTGAGCGTTTCTGTTCAAGGCCCTTCAGTGATCATAAATGCGAATCGCGTCCCAGAGAAAGGCACATATGTAGCGCAACTATACATCCGTGTGTGGGACAATGACGAGGACCAGCAATCATCGGATTTCGCGAAGATTTCAGTAATCGTGAAGAATGGCGCGAATAACCATCCAAGCTTTGCCGGCTCCGTAGGATTCGCAACGAAGGTCCCAGAAGCTACGGTTGAGCATTTTAGTAGTAGTATATTGCGCACCTCCGTTTGGTGGGGAACAACGGCTATGCCAGATGGCACAGATGCAACTGCATGGAACGCCGGGGATCTAGACAGTGGCGACGTGGGGCAGATTAGCTATAGAGTGCAAGATGCCGATGGCAATGAAGGAAAATGTTGGATAGAAAGGTTTCCCTGGCAAAGGTGGTTTACTGGTTATACGCAGGTTGGCAGTACATGTTGGAAATATGCGCCTGACGGCGGCAATGTCACGTTGAAAGGTCTTTTTGTGGACTACGAAGCGTTAAGCGACAAGGATATCAAGCTTCGTTTAGTAGCAAGTGATGGATTTAATGAAAATAGCGTGCCGATCACAATCACGGTAGAAAACGAGAACGAACTAGATACAAACCTCGCCGCAATAAGAGCACTTGAAGGATTGCGACTTCTCAATGACCAAGAGTCTGATCCAATCGACATGAATAGTCTCTTCAATGATCCAGAAGATGACGCATTGGACTTTAGGGTATTCTCGGAAACTCGTGATGATGTTGTGAAAACAGATGGGAGCAATCTAATATTAACGGGTAAAGGTGCTGTTGAAGGCAGACCTGATGTAACAAACAAAATTACAGTGATCGCGACTGATGGTGATAAGTCACCTCAGGCCGAGTTCAGCATAGTCGTACGAGCTTCAAATGCCGCACCGATGTTTGAACCTGATGGGATATTATCGGTTGGTTTGAGCATTGACGAAAATGAGCCAAAAGGCACGCTCTTAAAGACATTCATTCAGTTCTCAGATGAAGACTCAGCAAGTGAGGTCGAAGGCATAATCAATAGTAGTGTCTTTGACATGGTGCAAGTTGGTGTAAATAGCGATGGTGAAGCGTGTGCGCTTCCGGCTAGTGGTTGTTCGGCCACGGCCGCGAATGAATTAGGACTTACGACGAACCAAGTTCTAAATTTCGAAGACGCAGAAGAGTACGAACTATCCGCGATGTTGGACGATGGTTGGGACGAAAGTAGCAGTCTTCGTGTGCGCGTTTTTGTTAACGATAAGAACGACATCCCTACGCTCACATCGGAAGATGGAATAAGTGATCAAATCGTCGCCGTCGACGGGTCAATAACAATGGCTGTTGGGGATTACTTCGAAGACGAGGATGGTGATAGATTGCTGATCACTGCTTCAGGGTACATGAAGTCAACCGTCGACGTTGGCCTTGAAGGCCTAGACATGGTCACTGTCAACGGCGTTAAGGTCGGTGATACTGAAATTACCTTGACGGCAGACGACAACAACGGTGGTACGGTATCAACGTCGTTCAAGGTATCTGTTGTAGAAAACATGGACCCAGTCGCTGACGAAGATGTGTTTGCAATGCGGCTACCCGCTGACAACACGATAAATACTGGGGCCAGTCATGACATTGAGCTAGCCGGACTATTTTCTGATCCTGACATGGGTGATGAGATTGTTTCTTTTGACACCAGCACTTCAGATGAAGATGTATTGCTGGTTGTTGAAACCAATGATGGTCTTACGGCAACGATATTTGGTCGTGATTCAGGTATGGCGACATTGTTCATTACTGCAGTGGACGGCGGCGGTAATTCCGCAACTGTCGAACGTGAAATAACCGTCAATGCAGCACCTGAAGAGTCCATGCCTCTTGACCCACAAACTCTAGACCGCGTGATGCCACTAGCGGTTGACGTTTCCGAAATCTTCTCCGACTCCGACGACGGCGCGGATAGTCTGATGATCGTCGCCGAAACTCTCGGCGAAGGCGCAGATCGCGCTACGGTCGAAGTGATGGACGGCATGCTGACGATCACTGGCGTCATGGGCATTGCCCCTGGCGACGTTGAGATTAAGCTGACGGCTACGGACCCGCATGGATCCAAGGCGACGTCAACCTTTGTGGCCACTATTGAAAACGTAGATCCTACCGTCGCAATGAGCGTAGACGGACAAGAACTTGATCGAACCATGCCACTTGACGTGGACGTTAACGAAGTCTTTGCAGACGCAGATGGCACGGTGAGCTCCATTGTCGCATCCGTTGAAGAAGACAGCGTCATTAGCGTCGGTGAGATTGATATCGAAGACGGCATGTTGACGGTTACCGCACTTGCTGTAGGCGAAGCGACCGTTACGCTCAGCGCGTTGGATAACGATGGCGGTATGGTGACTGACACCTTTACCGTAACGGTTAATAACGTGAACCCAGTCGTTGCCAATGCTGTGATGGATCAATCCATTACACGAATCATGGACGGTTCCGTCGACATCAGCGAAACGTTCAGCGATCCTGATGATGATTCAATGCTTGCGTTCTCTGCAACGACCGCGGATGACATGATCGCTACGGTCATGGTCCACGATAACATGCTGTCGATTGAAGGTCTGTACGTTGGTACGACAACCATAACCGTGACCGCAACCGACGTGGATGGCGGCATGGTTTCACATGACTTCATGGTTGAAGTCGAGAACGTGACCCCAACAGTTGCGATGAGTGTGGACGATCAGTCATTTGATCGACGTGCACCTCTCGGAATTGACTTAAGTGATACGTTCGAAGATGCTGACGGCATGATCGACTCTATATCAGCCATGGTTGCTGACGGTTCAGTCGTTGAAGCCGTGGTTGACAACGGCATGCTGACGTTGAACGCGCTCGCTGTAGGCGACACCACAGTTACTTTAACTGCGACCGATGCTAATGGTGCCATGATTTCAGACGACTTCATGGTTACGGTTATTAACATCGTGCCAGTCGTAGCTGAAGCAGTGCCGGATCAAAGTACGACGCGTCTAGAAGACCTCATGCTTGATGTCAATACCACATTCGATGATCCGGACGCCGACAATACAATGTTGACGATTTCGGCAATGACCGAAGACGGTACGGTAGTTGATGTCATGCTTGAAGGCACATCGCTAGTGGTTCAAGGGTTGGCTGTTGGTATGACCAACATCACCTTGACCGCAGTCGACGCTGACGGTGGCGAAGTGTCCGACACATTCATGGCGACGATTGAAAACGTCGACCCTGTGGTGGCGAACGCCGTGCCTGATCAAAGCATGGATCGTCGCGCGCCGTTGATGCTTGACTTGTCCGAAACGTTCTTGGACGCTGACAACGATGCGACCGATATCACAGTCATGATAGGCTCTGGCGTCGTATTAAGCGCGTCGGATGTTGAAGACATGATGTTGACCATCACAGCTCTTGCAGTCGGTGAAACGGCCGTAACATTGACCGCGACTGACGCCAATGGCGCCTCGGTTGTGGATGAGTTTGTCGTAACAGTCGTGAACATTGATCCAGTCGTTGCCAGCGCAGTGCCGGATCAAACGACGACACGCGTACAAGACGTAATGATCGATGTTAGCGGTGTGTTTGCTGACCCCGATGCAGACGATTCCATGCTGTCGCTTGAAGTCATGCTGTCTGATGGTTCTATCGCTGATGCATCGCTCAACGGTTCTACGTTGACGATTCGAGGCTTGGACGTTGGTAGCACGACGTTGACGCTTACTGCTACGGACGCTGATCAAGGTATGGTTCAATCGCCGTTCATGGTGACGATTGAAAACGTCGCACCTCAAGTTGCAGGATCTATCAGTCCAATAACCTTAGAGGTTGGTGGACAATCGGCATCGCAGGCGATTGCCGGCCTGTTTAGCGACGACGGCGATCCTCTGACTTACGCAATCCAGTCCGCTAATGGCGGCATTGCAAGCGCATCTATATCCGGGATGACCGCCATGGTCGGCCCAGTATCTCGTGGGTCAACGACCTTCACAATCACCGCAACTGATCCGCACGGTGGCGTTGCGATGGTGAATGGTTCAGTAACTGTTGGTGACGGTGAACTGAAAGCAGTAGCGTCGAAGTCCTTAGCAGGCTTCGCCCGTGCATTGCTCGCAAGCGCCTCATCCAGCGTTGGTTCGCGTGTCATGGCAGATGCTCGTTCATCTGACCTCACGCTTGACGCATGGGCACCTTCAAATGAGCAGAACCCAATGACAACCATGTCGGCTGAAGATCGCAGCGAAGCAGCTTGGAATGTGGCTAATACAGCTACTACTGAAGCCAACGCTAATGGCGTCGCATCATCCTTGAGCGGCATGGACACATTGCGTTCAATGATTGGTGAAACATTCGCCCTGAATCTAGGTTCGAGTGACAACCCGTCACGCTGGTCCGTATGGGGTGATGTAGACCGTCAATCCTATGAAGGCGAAGGCTACGACGGTATGGCATCAAGTGTCTACTTAGGTGCTGATGTCACTGTCGCTGAATGTTGGATGTTCGGTGTAGCAGTGTCTAGCAACTCAGGTGAGTCCGACTACTCTTGGGGCACGGCCACGCAAACGATGGATCTCAGCCTAACGACCGTGCTTCCATACGTTAGCTACCAACCAAGCCACCGCACATCACTTTGGGGTGTGGCTGGATTCGGTTCTGGTGAATTGGACACGACCGTTGTTGGTGCATCTAATGACGTGAGCGATCTGAGCTCCCAGCTGGCCATGGTTGGCGGTAGCCAGAATCTGACGAGCGTTGGCCGCTTTGATCTCGCACTGCGAGGTGACGCGGCAATGGCAACACTTGAAACTGACGAAGGCAGCGGTGCAGCTGATGGTCTTGCGGCCGATGTGAATCGTGTCCGTGTAGGTCTCGAAGGTTCATTCCGCACCGAAACGGGTCAAGGCGGCATGCTAGAGCCCTTCGGCCAAATTAGCCTCCGCTCCGACGGTGGTGACGGTGATACCGGTACTGGTATTGAAGTTGCCGGTGGTGTAAGAATGACAAGTGACGCCTTCACTCTAGAAGTTAGAGGACGAACGCTCGCCATGCACAGTGCCGATGAGTACAGCGAATCTGGCTTTAGCTTGATGGCAACGCTGAATCCATCTGCAAACGCTACGGGCATCTCCGTGTCTATCGCACCGCGATGGGGCGCAGACGCTCAAGGCACAGGTATCTTGTGGCAAGACACGCTCAATTCGTCGCAAACTTACGGCGCGTTGACTGGATTTGGTAACGCTGGCGCGAAAGCGTCGATCGATACCCAGATCGGTTATGGCATGTTGGTTGCACAAGAGAACTACCTGCTTACGCCTTTCGTTGACTTCGCAGTTAGCGATGGTGATCGTCGAGAAATGCTGTTTGGCGCAAGCCTACGGCAATTGGCACAAGGCAACGCCAATCTTGACATCAATCTGGCACTCGGTCGCGTAGAAGAGCGCACCGGTGCGACAAGCGGCAAAGTCGGTTTGAACGCAACCTTGCGCTTCTAGACCGTTTACGCCAAGCGGCAGTCTACGAAGAAGACTGCCGCGACTCTCTTCTCCAGCCCCGGCTGCTCTCTGAGTGCCGGGGTTTTTTATTTGGTGCAACTACAAGCAACTCGAATTAGGCCCAGCAACTGACAATATCGTAGATAAGATGTTGTGGGACTACGCGAGATAGCTGGTATATAAATCGAGCACAATGCATCTACAACTTTTGCTAATAATAACTCAACTCACGTTTAAGCTCGGCAGTAAAGATTGCAAATAAACTCTCTATCGCGTTCATTGAAAAAACTTACAAACTACTCTCGCAATCGAAATCTCGACGGTAAAGGCATAGAATTTTTATACCAATGATTTTGACTTAAATTACCATACAATTTATCGTCTGAAATCTCGCACAACATCCATCACAGCAAAGCATGTGGCTCGTAGCACAGCATTGCGTGTCGCAAACGAATGCTCCTAAGAACAAGGTAAGACTAACGACTAAATTTCTTGCCACATTCACACGAATTGGTTTTTCGTATCTATGTGTTATTGCTGGAAATTCTCTACTAGCAGCACCTGCTGACCAAGCGTTTGCAGAAATTGAAGCGACGTTGCCTTGGAGTGAAGCTGAGTCCCAGTTTGACCAAAATTTGGTTCAACTCAACGAAATATATCTCAGTGCGAAAGGATCGAAGGGTTCTAGATTTGCGACCTATACGATTCGAGATTCAGACCAATCCCAATTTGAACTTTACGACCGCGACGGAATTTACATCACCCCGCAACACAGAGTTGACTATTCCCACGAACTTGAGCTGCGGCTAAAACCTAGCGCTTCCATTGATTTTGAAGCATTACCGGCTAGCAAGCGCATAGATGTAGTTATTGATGCGATCGCTAAGTCCGAACCAGAATTGCGGCGCCTCATTCCTGCGGCCGATATAGAAGACGCGCTACTTGCGCGCCAGCTATTGCAAACGCCATCATCGTTATTGATTTCTTTGTCTGTAGTAGACGTGAATGAACGGCCAACGGTCGCACCAGGTTTTTTACCTACCGTGAATCATGGTCGTGGCTTTATTTTGCGATTAAAAGATACTGAACGCATTCGTCGTATTAGTGGTGAAACGCTTTTTCGTGATCCTGAAGGACAGCCGCTCTTCTACAAGCCAAACTCCGAAGACATAGAGATTCGAGAATACAGAGGCTATTCACCAAATTTTGGCAACAATCCAATAGTGTTCGGCGACACGGATGTTGATGACAACTTTCTGATAGGAAACGACCCAGCTTCCGCGGGTAACACCATAACCGCTCGAATCAATGGCTCCACACTTGAGATTTCGCCTGTTAAAGGCAGCGTGGACGGTATTCGTAAAGCGGAAGTCTGGGTTAGAGGGTGGGATCAACGCGGTCCAACAACGGTTGGTACAGAGTTCGACCCGGCGACGGCGAAGAACCTCGCCAAGATCACAGTTTTTGTGCAAACCGGTAACAATCGC
Source organism: Gammaproteobacteria bacterium (assembly GCA_009841635.1). Classification (GTDB taxonomy): domain Bacteria; phylum Pseudomonadota; class Gammaproteobacteria; order Pseudomonadales; family Azotimanducaceae; genus Bin55. Next base: position 125,171 of record VXLJ01000010.1, on the reverse strand, counting down.
TTACCTCATTGGCCAGGTGGTTCAACGGGATTTCGAGTAAGTGTCGAAGAAAACTATGTAGGCGTGATCGCCCCACAATCGGGAAATTGGCAGGCTACGGATCCTGATGGCGACACTATAACGTATTCATTACGGGGACCGTCGGATGCGAGTACATGCGTACCATCGGTCGGTGTGGTGGGATTCACTTTTGCAGGTGCGTGCGTATGGTTAGATGGTGAGACCAGTCCATTAGTCCACGTCGGCGAACACTTAGATTTCGAAGCTGTTCGCGATGACCCAAACGGTCATTTCTTGCTGCTCGCAACTGATTCCAAGGGTGCTGTTGCTGAAGCCGAGATCATCATCACCGTTAAGAACATTGAAGAACCTATTTCTGGCGGTTTCAGAACTCGCTTTCTGAGCATCCACCTCCCGACATCAAGTTCTATGCGAATCAACTTGAATTCTCTATTCAGGGATCCGGAAGGGCAAGAAGCGATCACATTCATTGCGCAAAGTGACGCATCGACCATCGTGTCGGTGAACGCTGCACCAGCACCGTGGCTCGAAATCACTGCTCATCAAATTGGACGTGCAAGAATCCACGCGACTGCGACGAGTAAAACCAGCGCTCATACGTCAAGCGTTACCGTAATAGTGCGCGATACGAATGCTGCACCTAGATTTGCAGCGGATTCGCAGGATATCTACCTGACTGTTTTAGAGAATATCAAGATAGGCGATCGAGTCCCAACTCCCATTGTTGCCACCGATCCCGACGTTGGTGATGTCCTAGAGTTTCAAGTTAAAGATAACACTAATTTCGGACTCACTGGCCAAGATTTACCTGTGAATGAAGTCCAACTGGTTACAAAATCACTGCTAGATTTTGAAACCCAGAGTATTCACTATCTCACTCTTACCGTCAGCGACGGTGTCGAAACCGATGAAGTGAGCGTTCAAATCCATGTATTAGATTTAGATGAAGCCGTACAACCGACAAGCGCTGTGATTGAGCCAATTTCTCTGCGCGTAAATGAAGCGTATATGTTGCATGCCATACCTCATTTCGTGGATGATGAAGGCCGTACCCCGACATTCAAGGTAAGCGGTCATAATCCCGACATAGCTGACATATTCGTTCGCCTACCCGATGAAATTCACGTATTTGGTAGGGCCGTGGGTTCTACCAGGGCCACCCTATCCGCCGTCGACTCGTCTGGCGGCATCGCGGCGAAATCATTTTTGATCAATGTGGGTGCACCAGCACCGGTAGAAGACGATAGCGATTTACCTGATCAAACCATGCTCACTGGTTTGCTTGAATTGTCATTTAGCGCAATCCTGAACGATCCTAGTCGCAGTTTAAAGATCACCGATACTTCTTCTAGCAACGAGGATGTGCTATGGGCCTTGCAACCCGACGACGACACAGACACGTTGGTGCTATATGCCTGGGACCTCGGCACTGCGGAGGTGACCGTCATTGCAGAAGATGAATTCAGTAATAGTTTTTCATTCTCGTTTGCTGTATCGGTAGTAGAAACCATTGATGCACCCAATCCTGAAGATGATGCACCTGGGGGGTTTGTTGCACACATCGCGAATCAAGTGCTGCAAGTAGACGAACGCGAAGGATTTCTTAACCTTATTGACATTTTCACGACGGATGAGCAAGTAACGCCTGTCTCCTTTGAGATTTCAACCAGCAAGGCGGGCGTGGTGTTTGCTGCGCTTGCCAATACTGATGTCGTTGCATGGTGGCATGCGTTGAGCTGTGCAGAAAAAGTATCCGTGGTGGGTGATCCAAATCCACCTGTTTCAACCCACCCATTTTGTCAAGATTTCGCGTTATTGTCACCGGCAAATCGAACCATCGTGCGCGACGCCTCGGCTTCGTATCTGTTGTTGTATGGGATGGCGAGAGGTGAAACCGAAGTCACAATCACCGCGACCTATGCATCGATCAGTGCTATTTCTGCAACTTTCACCGCAACGATCAGCACCACAACGGCAACAATCGCTGCGAGTGTGCCGCAACATACCGCCTACGTGAATGAGACGACGCAGATTTCGCTACCTGAGCTCATGGCCGAAAACGTGGATTTGGCTCATGTTGTCGTGCGCGACAAAGCTATTGCATCAGCTACAGTCAATCAAGCTAGTGGCAGACCTGTGCTTTCGATCGAAGGCTTGGCACTAGGTTACACCGACGTCGCGCTCGTGGTACTTCATTCAGCACACGTTGTAAAAACTACCCAATTTAGTCTTCGCGTAGCCAATCGCGCGCCGCTATCAAAATCCTCTCGAATTGCCCTCACATTAGAAATAGGCGAAGCCACTCATATCCATGATCTCGGTGAAGTCATCAGCGACGCACAAGCTTTAACTTATGTTCTATTCAATGTCGCGCCGAACGAAATCGTGGAGGCGAGTATTGAAGCAAACCAATTACGCGTCTCAGCACTACAAAAAGGCGGTGCCGAGGTGACTGTGCGTGCGATCGATACGTTTGGTGAATCAACGGATGTATTGTTCGCAATCACGGTAAGCGATGCTAAACTCAATCAAATAGCCGAGTCAGCCTTCGACGATCATGGTCGAGCGATTTTGAACAGTTTGAGTTCAGTCATAGGGACCCGTCTGAACCAATCATTCGAAGATTTAGATCGGGTTGCCGACCGATCGCTCGCTTGGCACGATCAGCAACCACGATACGGCGTGGCTTATGAGCCGGACTTGCGCCTCGATATCGTTGACGTCGCTAGCAACCAAACCAATAGTGTACTTTCGCCACCTATGTATGCAGTAGCGTCGCTTACAACTGCTTTTCCTCATATCAACCATCAATTCAAATCCACCGATGCAACTAAATCCTTCACATTATGGACTGACGCAGATACTCAACTGGTAACCCGAAATGGACCTAAAGATAGCGGTTTTCCGAGCAACCATAGTACGCGTCTAAATTCGTTCTATGTTGGTGCTGAAGTCCTTGTAGGCAATCGTTGGCAGCTTGGTTTCGCCGGTTCGCAGGCAGTGAGCGATAGTTCCTATGCCTATGGGACTGCCCAGCGTCACAACGAATCGCAACAGCGTTTTATGACGCCTTATGCCCGCGTGCGCTTGAACAATGACGATTCGTTGTGGGTTCTCGCATCGGCTGGGAAGGGCTTTTTAGCCAATAATCCCGATACGAACGAAGATCTTTATCCGTCGGACACGCTCAGGACTTCGGTGTTTATGTTCGGTGGCACAAAAACCGTCACAGCCAAGGACGAATTCGTATTTGCTTGGCGTGCCGATGCTGCGAGTTTACGCATGGCAGTATCAAGTGTCGACGAGACCCTCATATCAACTCGATTGCAGCGGGTCCGCAGTGGTTTACACGCCTCGAAGGATCTTTCCTTCTCTGAGCAACATTCCATCGAACCATTCATGTCAATAAACCTGCGTGTCGATTCCAACAAAGATAAGAAGGTTGAGGGTGGCATTGAATGGATCGGCGGCGCACATTTTGCGTTCAAATCGTTAGAAGTGACGGCTAAAGCTCGAGTATTCGCCAGCCAGGACGATCGAAGCTATGGGGAAAAAGGCTTTTCGATTGCAACCACGTACAACCACACCGCGGCACCGGGCGGGTTTTCGCTATCGCTTACACCATCCTGGGGCAACGTCCTAGGGAGCTTTGACCCCTTTGACCTCAGAAACAGTCAAACTAACACCGCAAGGTCATTTTTTGACAAGGAGCTGCAAGAAAGCGAATTCAACCTCGAGGGGCAGATCGGCTACGGATTATTGGTCCAACGCGACCGGTTCTTGGTGACGCCGTACATGCGCACAGAAATGCGTCATGTTCATGATGTCACCGTTGGTACACGACTGCATGGCTTAACGCCAGCAACGAAATCCCTTGAATTTGATGTCGCGATGCGTCGCACCGAGCTAGCGTTTAATGAAGTAGATACCGGGGTTGGCATAACGGCCACCCTACGCCTATAAACCTATTTGAAAGGCGTCGAGCTAGAGTCCGCGTCTTCCCTTTAGGTGCGCTCAGGTACCCTGAAATCCATCGTCATTGCTAACAGCGCATCGTAGAATCACCCACAACCACACTCTAATTTAAGCGCCTAAATTCAACCCTTTTTTAGTGTCACCTTGTCTCGCTTGACCATATAACACCATGAAAATCACCGAAGCACGTCACTATCTCGTAGACAATGTTGCACCATACCGCGGTGGTCGCCAATTTCTCTTCATTGAGTTGGTTACCGACGAAGGGATCGTGGGTATAGGGGAACGGCCTACTGGACACGCTAAGAGCCTAAAGTCGCAAATCAAGCTCTTTCACGAATTGGTCGACGAATTTCTGATCGGTCAAAATCCATTCCACATCGAAGCCATGTGGCAACGTATTTACGGTTCACGCCACGACTACCGTCACCCGAGCCTTTTCATGACGCCGACTTTGAGTGCCATTGAAATGGCGTGTTGGGATATTGTTGGCAAAGCGACCGGGCAACCCATATATGAACTGCTTGGTGGTCGTTATCATGACAAGATACGTGCATACGCGTACATGCCGGCGGAAGGTATTTGGGAGCAACCTGAGAAGGCCGGCGAAGTTGCAGCCCAATTAATCGAAGAAGGCAATGGGGCGTGCAAGTTAGACCCATTCATGCCGCTCTATCCGTTGCCGAGAGATTTCACTTTAAAGACCATAAACCACGCGGCACGCATCTTTCAGTGCATTCGCGATGCGGTTGGCGACGATTTAGAGGTTGGCATTGGCACGCATGGGCAGTTTTCAACCTCCGGTGCTATTCGCGTCGCTAACGTATTTGAGCAGTTTCATCCCATGTGGTTTGAAGAGCCCGTGCCACCGGAAAATGTCGATGAAATGGCCCGTGTAGCCGCGCATACCAGCATTCCCATCGCATCTGGTGAACGCCTCGTCTCAAAGTACGAATTTGCGGAACTAATCGAAAAGCAAGCTGCTCAGATCATTCAACTAGACGTGGGTCAGTGTGGGGGTATATTGGAGTCGAAAAAGATTGCGTCGATCGCCGAAGCCCACTATGCCATGATCGCGCCCCACATGTATGTAGGTCCTGTAGCGGCAGCCGCGGCGGTGCAATTAGACGCGTGTTCGCCAAATTTCATGATTCAGGAATACAACGGCGGTCCCTTGCACGAAGACTTTTTCATCGAACCTATCAAGTTCGCAGATGGATTCATTGAATTGCCGACTTCGCCAGGATTGGGCCTTGAATTTGATCGATCGGTGCTAGAACGACACCTCGCCACGCCGTAGATTAGCGGCTAGCGACGCCGGATATAGGAACATCGCATCGTTTTAGTCGTTCGAAAAGAAATGTGTCAAATGCGTAGGCATGCTGACTGTCCCGTTCATGGCGTTCATGGCGTGTTTGCTGCCATTCTGACACATCAAAATCCGGAAAAAACACGTCACCTTTGAGCTCGGTATCGATGATCGTTTGGTAGAGTCGATCAGCTCGATGAATTGCCGCCTCGTAGGCGTAGGAACCCCCTATCACAAAGCACTCGTCAGCCCCACGCTGGGTAGCGATAGCCAAAGCCTCGTCAAAGCTTCTAGCATGGCTTATGCCGTCAACTTCAATCACTTGCCTTGACAACACAATATTGAAGCGGTTCGCCAACGGTCGTCGATCCATCGAATCGAAGGTCTTGCGACCCATGATGATGGGATGCCCTTTTGTGGTGCGCTGAAAGTAAGCCATCTCATTGGGCAAACGCCACGGTAATTGCCCGTCGCGACCAATTACACGGTTCTTAGTCATGGCCCAGATCAAGGAAACGAGCATGGCGCTTAAACAGCTATGGGCGCCTTGATTCCAGCATGTGGTTGGTAATTAACTAACTCGATATCGTCAAAGGTGAAGTTGAATATATCGTTGACTTCTTCGTTCAATTTCAGTTGTGGCAATGGTCGTGGTTTGCGCCGTAATTGCCGTTCAGCCTGTTTAACGTGATTGTTGTAGAGATGCACGTCGCCAAATGTGTGGACAAATTCACCTGGCTGTAAATGGGTCACCTGTGCCATGAGGTGAGTTAGCAAGGCGTAGCTTGCTATATTGAATGGCACGCCTAAAAATACATCCGCACTGCGTTGGTAGAGCTGGCAACTCAATCGACCGTCGGCCACGTAAAACTGAAACAACGCATGACAAGGCGGCAAGCGCATTTTGTCAATATCCGCAACGTTCCAAGCCGAAACGATGTGTCGCCGCGAAAATGGCTCCTCCCGAATCGAGCGGACGACGTTCTTGATTTGATTGATCTCACGCCCACCATCTAGGTCACCCCAATGAACCCATTGGCTGCCATACACAGGCCCTAAGTCGCCATTTTCGTCGGCCCAGTCGTCCCAAATGTGCACGTCGTTCGCTTGTAGCTCAGCGACGTTGGTGCTGCCGCTTAAAAACCACAGCAGTTCATGCACGATGCCTTTGAAATACACTTTTTTCGTGGTGAGAAGGGGAAAGCCTTGGCTCAAATCGCACCGAAACTGATAACCAAATAGTGAGCGCGTGCCGACTTTGGTGCGGTCATCTCGGCTCACCCCATCCTTCAATAGCTTGTCTAGCAAGGTGAGGTACTGTTTCATGGTGCAACGCTTTTGTTTAATCGACTTGAGACCTGTGGCAACAGCAAAGTGAAGCCACCGATCGCCATAAATAGGCTTAGTAATTGGCCCATCGTAATCCACCCGAACAATATAAAGCCTAAATCCGCATCAGGTTGCCTGAAGAACTCGGTAACAAATCGAAAGACAGCATAACCCAGGAGAAATGCCGCGGCGACACGACCTGTTTGATGAGGTTTCGACGAGTAAATCCATAGCAGCAAAAATAAGATGATGCCTTCTGCGATGAATTGGTAAATGGAGGACAAATGTCTCGTGACATTTTCAAAGCTTCCGAAGCAGAGATAGTTGTGCTCTAAGACGCTCTCACAAGGGAAATAAACGCCAAGTGAGAAATCTGTCACTCTCCCAGGCAGCTCGGTGTTAATAAAGTTGCCTATTCGCCCAATTCCTAGCCCAGCTGGAACCATCGGTGCGATTGCGTCCATGGTAACCCAAAATGCTTGGCTGGTTCGCCAGGACCATATCAAGATAGCGGCAATGACGCCGAGCAAGCCGCCATGGAAAGACATGCCGCCTTCCCAAATCCGAAACAGCCAGAGCGGATCAGCTAGAAAGTGTTCGAAGGTGTAGAACAGAACGTAACCACAACGTCCGCCTAGAACCGCACCAATAGCCGCGTAAAAGCACAGATCATTTAGGGTCGTTACATCCCACGCAAGCTGTCCCTTACGGATTCGGTAATAAGCGAGTAGCCAGAACACGCCGAAAGCCAGCATGTACATGACACCGTACCAATATAAGTGAATTGGACCTAGATCCAATAGCACGGGATCGATGTTTGGGTATTGCACGAGCTGCGGCGTAAGGCAATCGTGAATGTTTGTTAGCTAGATTGTATTTTCGTCTATATTGAGAATTTTGTCGGAAATATTGTGTACGGCTCTTCAGTAACTGAGGTGGCTTTTGACTCACACCACATAGCTCGCAATCTATGCCAAACTTCGCAGGGGTCGAGCTTTCGATGTCGCCGTTGGCGTGGCGACCCAAGTAGAGACCCGCCTGGTAGGTGCCCACTTGCTCTTACGATTACACTTCGCTGCTTCCTAAAAAGTAACTTCGGCTTTCGTTCGTGTGTTTGATACTGATTGGTTATCGCCAACGATGTGAACATCCGCTCGTAATCGCTGCAAATCGGGATGAATTCTTCAAGCGGCCTACGAAATCGCTGCATTTTTGGCGCGATCACCCAGACATCTTCGCAGGCCGCGATGAAGAAGAGCATGGTACGTGGCTAGGGGTGACCCGATCTGGGCGTATGGCGGCTGTGACGAATTGGACTGAAACAGAGCCAAACAACGACGCAGACCTGAGTCGAGGTCACCTAGTCGCAGATTTCTTAAAAAGTCGCGAAAACTGTTCGAAGTTCGTTGCGAAGATTGAAGGACCCCGTTATCGGGGTTTCAACTTCGTAGCGTATGACGGTCAGGAATTAATCTATTTCTCGAATCGCACACTAGAGTGCCGCACGTTGAAACCTGGTATCTATGGTTTAAGCAATACCCGACTTGGCGACAAGTGGCTTCGGGTCATTAAAGGTGAACGCAAATTGTCGGACCAGATGGAACACCCAGTCTTAAAAAACCTAATACATACGTTATTTGACCCACATGGCGTTGAATTCCAGCCGGCCCCTGAAAAACATAATGCACCGTGTTTCATTTTGGGTGAACGTTACGGAACTCGTTCCACGACTGCATTGATCTTCGATAGATCCTCTGTAAGCGTGCGTGAACAAACGTATGGTCCGATGGGTAAGCGACTAAGTTTCGTTGAAGACCACTTTGCCTTTGAGCGTCACTAAAGGAGAACAGAAGTAATGGATCTGAGCGGTCGAAGTGCTCTAATCACTGGCGGGAGCATGGGTTTAGGGAAAGCGATGGCGACTGCGTTTCACGGGGCTGGCGCTTCGGTCGCAATTGTTGCCCGGCGCGAGACCGAATTGGACGCAGCTCAAAATGAAATAAAAGAAGCTAGCGATGCGAGTGGCAACGTCGTTGCCATCGCTTGTGATGTCACGGATGCTGAGCAACTTAACGCCGCGCACGCGAAGGCAGTTGCAGAGCTAGGCACAATTGACATTCTGGTGAATAACGCCGGCAAATCAGAAGCGCACCCGTTTATGAACGTAACGGATGACATTTGGCAAAGTGACTTGGATTTGAAGCTGTTTGCGGCGATTCGATTGGCGCGGTTGGTGTTTCCCGGCATGTGTGAAAGACGCTGGGGACGCATCATCAATATCTTGAATACGGCCGCTAAAGCTCCTAGTGCTCGGTCAGCACCGACGTCAGTCAGCCGTGCTGCAGGGATGGCTTTAACCAAGGTACTTGCGGGCGAAGGCGCACCACACAATGTGTTGGTGAACGCCTTGCTTATTGGTCGCATTGAATCCGACCAAAGCCGGCGTGCTTATGACGCTCAACCTCGCGAAGAAAGCTATGAAGAATATCTCGCAGCGAGTGGTCAATCCTTGCCCATGCGACGTATGGGCGAAGCGCACGAGTGTGGCAGTGTCGCCCTTTTTCTCGCGTCAGAATACGCATCGTATTTGACGGGCTGTGCGATCAATATGGACGGCGGACTCTCGCCTGTCACCTAGTGAAGTAGAGTTCGGACGATGGGCGAGTATCTACTAGCCTGTGACGAAGGTACGAGTAGTGCTCGGAGCGTATTGTTCGATCGTGACGGCAACGTCGCTAGTAGTGCGCAACTTGAGTTGCAAAGTGCATTCCCGAACGATGGCTGGGTTGAGCAAGATGCCAATGCAACATGGGAGGCCCAACATAGCAGCATTGACCACGCACTAGAGCGATTCGGTGTATCGCCGTCGGCCTTGCATGCCGTTGGCATAACGAATCAGCGTGAAACTACGATCGTATGGGATCGAACCACAGGTGAGCCAATAGGCCCAGCTATTACCTGGCAATGTAGGCGTACGGCGAGTCGGTGCGACGCGCTAAAGGCTGCCAACGACACGGCTTGGATCTCTGGCCGCACTGGCTTGAAAGTAGATCCATATTTCTCCGCCACCAAGATTCGTTGGATGTTAGATAACGATCCTGCTTTGCAACGACGTGCTAACGACGGGGAACTCGCTTTTGGCACGGTGGATTCTTGGTTGGTCTTTAAGCTCACGGCTGGCAGCGTTCATGCAATCGACCGAACCAACGCATCTAGAACGCTACTCATGGATCTTCGCCATGGTATTTGGGACGACGAACTACTAGCGTTTTTCGATATCCCCAAGGCGATGATGCCGACCATCGTCCCTTCTTGCGGCATCCTTGGAATCACAGCTGGCGAAGTTTTAGGCGTAGAAGTGCCGATAGCAGGTATCGCTGGGGATCAGCAAGCCGCATTGGTTGGGCAAGGCTGCTTTACGCCAAACGCTGCGAAACTCACCTATGGCACGGGCGCGTTCTTGCTTGTCCATACAGGTTCTGAACCTCGAACTTCTAACGCTGGGTTGCTGAGCACGACCGCGGCGAGCCTTACGAACGGCGCGGAATTTGCGTTGGAAGGTTCAGTTTTTTCTGCTGGTAGCACGATTCAATGGTTGCGCGACAATCTTGGCGTGCTCTCAAGCGCAGCGGAATCAGAAGCTATGGCAACGTCGGTGCCCGATTCAGCAGGAGTCTTTCTAGTACCTGCGTTTGAAGGTTTAGGAGCTCCCCATTGGGATGCGAAGGCGCGCGGTGCCATCGTTGGCTTGACGCGCGCCGCGGATCGCAGTCACCTTGTTAGGGCCGCGCTTGAGTCCATGGCTTTGCAGACTTTCGATCTCATTGATGCGCTTGAAGCGGATACAGGTGAGCGCATTTCGGAGCTGCGTGTCGATGGCGGCGCGGCTATGAATGATTTTCTCTTACAGTTCCAGGCCGATGTATTAGACCGTCCTGTCGTGCGACCAAAGAACTTAGAGTCCACAGTGCGCGGTGCTGCGCATTTGGCTGCGGTTGCGACAGATTTCTGGTCTGAATTGACATACGAAGTCAATCAGCGCTTCGAACCAAACATGACTGTTTCTGAACGCGAAGCGAAATTAAGCGGCTGGCGCGACGCGCTCAGGGCTGTGCTTTAATCGTTTGAGCGCTCAAACCGGAATATGTGCCGTGCCGCACCGAGCTAAAACGAGCGGCGTGCGCGTGCAAGTGAGCAGCGTTAGTCGAGCCAGTTTATGACGGCCCTAACGCTGTAGTTATAGAAACAGCTGCGGCGGTTCGTGGGGCGGTAGCGCTTTTTCCAGACCCGCACCTTGTAGCTGCTCTCGAATGAAAGCGACAATCTCAGCTGCTTGATTCATTCGCAATACTCGGGCCACGATACGTCGGCAATTTGTCATCGTGATTTTGCGTATAACCCATTTCACACGTGGAATATGCGTCGCGTTCATAGACAGGACGTCATAGCCCATGCCGATACACAGTACCGCACCTTCTACTGTACCAGCTAATTCGCCACAAATGCCGATAGGCTTTTTCGCTTCGTGCGCGGTTTTGGCCAGCATTCGCAACGAATGCACCATCGCGGGATCGAATTCGTGATACAAGCGCGCGATCTGTGGATTAGTCCGCGAGGCTGCCAGCATGTATTGGGTTAGGTCGTTGGTGCCCACCGCGAGAAAATCCACCATCTTCACGACTTGCTGCCGTTGAAAGATTAAAGACGGCACCTCAATCAAGACCCCTATTTGCGGCTGTTTGGCGTTAATGCCCTCCGAACAGACTTCGCGATAAGCCTGATCAATGTACGATTTGGCGGTAGTGATTTCCTCAAGATTCGACACCATCGGCAACATGATGCGCAAGATGCCTTCCAAATCCGCATTAGCCTTGAACATGGCGCGGACCTGACCTAGAAATATATCGGGATGATCGAGAGTGACGCGAATCCCGCGCCAACCCAAGAACGGGTTGTCCTCTTTGATCGGGAAGTAAGGCAAGTCTTTGTCGCCACCGATATCTAATGTGCGCATGGTGACGGGTCTAGGATCAAACGCTTCCATGTGTTCGCGATAGATGCGACGTTGTTCTTCTTCGGTTGGAAAGCGATTACGTGATGCAAACGGCACTTCGGTCCGAAACAAGCCGATGCCTTCTGCACCGCGGTCGAGCGAGCGGGATATCTCGCTCACCAAACCAATGTTCACCCACACATTGATTCTTACCCCATCAAGGGTCTCAGTCGGGAGATCGCCTATTTCGTCCAATTCCAGCTGAAACGACTCCTCGACGTCGGTCAAAGCGTCGAAATGCTCGGTCGTGGCGGCAGTTGGGCTCACGACGATCTCACCGTAGAAACCATCGACTATCAAAGGCAGGTCTTCAATATCAAGTAACGGTAAATCCGTTGCGCCGATCACCGCTGGCAGATCGAGTGCGCGCGCCAGAATGGTCGCGTGCGAGTTCATCGAACCTTCAATAGAAACGACGCCGCTTAAGTTCTCGCGCGAAACTTCTGACAACATCGTCGTGGTGATTTCTTGTGCGACCAAAATCGTATTAGGGGGGATATCCGTGTCGTCGCCGTCGCGGTGCTGCATGGCTGCTAACAAACGTTGGCCGAGGTCACGTAGATCTTGGCCACGTTCAGCTAAATAGGAATTCTCCGATCGTTCTAGTTCGCGAATGTGACGATTGAAAACAAGACTGACTGCGGATTGGCTCCAAACACAATCGTCCACGATTGTGGTGCGGACTTCTTGTGGGATGGCTTCATCGTCGAGCATATGAAGATAGGCATCAAACAATGCAATTTCCTCGGGACCCAACACCGACATCATGCGTTCGCGGCCTTTGGTTAGTTCCTCCACGACGACACGCAACGCGCCGTTGAATTCGCGCAACTCGTCTTCGATATCCGATTTTTCAATCAGCCGAAACGAAACGTCTAAATGCGTCGGCGGATGGCGTAACACCGCGATGCCAGTGGCAATGCCTGGAGAACCCGCGAACCCTCGAAAGTGTTGCTCCTCATGCAGCATCGCGATGGACGCGTCCAGCTCGATTTCGTTGGTCGCGATTGCATGGGATACCTGAGCAGAAAACGATGTGGCGAGCGATGTCAGAAATCCTTCATCATCCTCGCTAAAGACTTTGTGTTCATCCTGAGCCAGCAACACGCCTAGGATGCGTTGTTGGTGCAGGATCGGCACCCCAAGAAAGTTGGGATAAGCGTGCTCGTCGTGGCCATTGATGTGGTACACGGCAGGATGCGTGTTGACGTCAGTGAGGTTCAGCGGCTCTTTGCGCTCGACGACCAAGCCGACCACACCGGTATGAGGCGGCACGCTAATTTGTTTGGGGTCAAGATCCAAATAACCTTCATTGGCGATCAGCTGCAGGTGTTCGGTCTTCGCGTCTAGTATGAAAAGCGAACAAATATTGCAGTTCAAAATGTTGGTGACCCGCGTCACCAACATATTGGCGGCGCGATTGAAACTTACGCCAGCCGTAATGTCTTTGATGAGATCTTGAAGGGTGTCTTGCACTTATGCGTCCTCAAGTCCCATATAGGGTGCGAGGGACTCAAGCGCATCTCGATACACACGACGCTTGAATCTCACGATGCGACGCAATGGTTCCTTGAAATCAACCCATTCCCAATACCTGAACTCTGCGTCGTCTTGTTCGGCGCGTAGATCGATCATGTGATCAGGTGCGGTCATCTGCACTAAAAACCACTGTTGTTTCTGGCCTACGACAGGCATGTCCGGGGGTATGCGATTGCTCGGCAGGCGATACCGAAACCATCGCGCGGTGCGCGCAATCACTCGCACATGGTGCCTTTTCAAACCCACTTCTTCCTGGAGTTCTCGGAACATCGCTTGCTGAGTGGATTCGCCGTGCTGAATACCACCCTGCGGGAACTGCCACCCTCTGCTTGCGTCATTGCGTTGCGCGAAGAAAACGTGCCCGGTGCGATTGCACAGTACAATGCAGACATTGAGCCGGTAGCCATTTTCATAAACGCCGTCTTTCATACCTTACTCGTTTAGTTGAACCGTGCAGATCGCCAATGACGAGTTGGAGGCAATGCGCGTAGACGGCTGCATACCTCCGTCGTATGCATAGATTTCGTAATTCCTCATTTTAAAGCGTGCAAGCGTTGGCGTTCAATCGATTTTGAATCAGCTAGAGAAATCAACTAGCCCGTATTTGCGGCTCTTTGCGTCAAGCCCGGTCGACTGGCGCGAATACGACGTTGCGTTGCTGAAAGAGGCGCGTACCGCTCAAAAAACACTGCATATTTCCATTGGTCGGTTTCTAAGTACGCGAACGCGGCATGAGCAGCGTTTCTACAGTCGCAAGGAGGTTGCGCAAACTCTAAACGATGCATGCATCAATGTGAAGATCGACGCAGACGAGCGTCCCGACCTAGAACGCTATTTCACCGCCAATTTCGAACCAAAGCACCGGCAAGGTGCATCTGCGTTATTTGAGATATATCCAACGACATTGTTTATCGAGCCGGACAGGCTAGAACTATCCGTGCCATCCTATCTATTCTGCTACGACCCGTACGACGACGGAACCCCGCGTCACCATCCGCCGCAAGCCCGCGAGCTCCTCACCCACCTTCTCGTTCACGCGAGCATTGAACGAGGCTCGGGATCCATGCTGATTTCTGAAGCACACCGTCGCGGCCGTTTGCAAATTGAGCCCAAACCGTTGCGGCAATATACACGGTGTTTGGACGAAGCGCGGAATTTGCGCTCGAAGCTGATCGCCGTGGATGCGGATGGGGAGATTGCCACCGCGCGCTGTATACAAAGTGTGGCAATGTTCTTGATGCGACTGTGGTTTTTAAGTTTAGATCGCAGCCGTGACGACGTGAAGGGTCTCGATATCGCTCTCATCGGCCTGACGCGCTGGGTTCGCAACGAATCCTTCGATCACATTGAAGGAGGTTTCTTCCCACCCATGCGCCTGCGCGATCCTATGGGCGCGGACATTCAAAAATCGCTGGCCTTCAACGCATGGTCATTGGATTTACTTATGCAAGCGGTATCTATTAGTCACGATAGTTTGCTTGCACAGAGCGCGCGCGAAACGGCCGATTACTTGGTGGGCGATTTACTTGAATCCAAAGGTGGTTTTATAGCTGGTTGGTGCGACGCCAATACCACCACCCGCTTGGCTTGGGACCGCCGCACGGTGCGCCGTGCATTGTCCGAAGACGAGTATCTTGTCATAGAGACGCTATATGGGTTGGATAAGAAAGCCAATTGGTATGGCCGCTGGTTGCCGCGGCGGATGGGTTCCTGGCGCAGCGTGGTCGATCAGCTGTTCTTTTCGAATGAAGAGACCGAAAAGCTGCTAGCCAGCGCAAGAGCGAAGCTACGAAAACTAGCGCAAACCCGTGATCTAGAAATCGAGCGTGACGGGCGGACTTTTACTGCCGCGAACTGCACGGCGATCAGCGCGCTGTTGTTGGCCGGGGTGCAAATGAAGAAGTCCCGGTGGCGAGATGCCGCAGTCAATGCATTGCAATGGGTCTTGACGCAACGCCTGACGGATGGTGGTTTGGTAACGGCGACAGGCACACATGTTGGTGTCACAGCCGTGGACTATGCGCTGTTGTTGAAAGCAGCGCTTGACTGCCTGGCATATCGCTGGGACCCGGTCGTTGCCGCCAAAGTACCAGAGATTTTTGATGCACTCAAGGCTCGCCATTGGACCGGGGAAGCGCTTCTGCTTAGTGAGATGGACCGCGACGGTGCTCTTTTAACCTTGCCGAAAAATCACGAAATTGGCTGCGTGCATCCTGTGGATGCTTTGCGCCGTGGGCTTCATCTCTATGCGACACTATTTCAAAACCAGCATGCATTTCTTATGCTGAAGTGGCTTTTTGAACACGTTGAGGCCTATGCAGCGTCGTTTGAGATGGACTACAACCCAAGTAGCGACTTTACATTGGATTTTCTTCGCGGTGAGTGTATTGCGATTTTGCGTGGTCCGGAAGATGCATGCGAACACTGGCGGGCTGAGCTCAGTAACACATATAAACCGTTTCGACATGTTTTCGTGATTCCCTATGCGGATGCACGCGAAGCGCCATCCTACCTGCCGCGCATGATGAGCCTTGAAGATCGAGAACGAGTTTCAGCCTTTCTACTGCGCGACCAGCAGCAACTTGAGCCAATTTACGATCTTGAAGAAGCGCGCGCGGCATTCGAGGAACTCTAGCGATCACTCGCGCCAGCATCCAATTGCAAGACCATGCCGTGAGCTTCAGCTGCAGTCCACGCCACTCTGATCGAGGATGAAACAGGTGTGACAACGACAGCAATAATTCAACTTCAATACAGGTTCGCCGCTACAGGAGTTCACCATGGCCATTGATTTCACCTTTTCACCTGAAGTGGACGACGCGCGCATGCTCGTGCACACCTTTTTCACCGAAAAAGTGCAGCCACGTTTGGATGCCATTTCAAGCGGTAAAGTGAAGGAGGATTACGGCCTAGCAGTCAAAGATTTACGCGCGACAGCAAAGGCGCAAGGTTTATGGGCACCGCACATGCCGGAAGAGTGGGGCGGCATGGGGTTTGGCATCACCGCGGTGGCGGCCATGTCGGTTGAAGCGGCGAAATTTCCGATGGGTCCATACATCATCAATTGCCAGGCCCCCGATGAAGGGAATATGCATACCTTGCTGCATTTCGGCACCGACGAGCAGAAAGAAAAATGGTTGCGTCCATTAATCGAAGGTACGGCGCGCAGCTGTTTTTCGATGACGGAGCCAGACACAGCGGGATCGGATCCAACACAAATCAAGACCCACGCGCTCGAAGATGGCGATGAATGGGTTATCAATGGTCACAAGTGGTTTACGTCAGGTGCGCATGGCGCGCGGTTCGCCATCGTCATTGCGAAAACGGACCCCGATGCCGAAATCGCCCAAGCGCGCAATAGCGCATTCATCGTGCCAACCGACTCCGAAGGGTTTGAAATGGTGCGTGATGTTCAAACCATGGGCAAAGGCGGTGGTCACGCGGAAATTCGTTACAACAACGTACGCGTACCACGCGAAAACATGCTTGGTGAGCGCGGCGGCGGTCACAAACTTGGCCAAGTGCGACTCGGGCCCGCCAGGTTGGCGCATTGCATGCGCTGGATTGGCCAGATCGAGACCGCGCTAGAAATGCTCATAGATCGTGCGCAGAAGCGATTTGCGCATGGTTCCTTGCTTTCTGAAAAGCAAGGCATTCAGTGGATGATGTCCGAAAGCACGCTCGAACTTTATGCGTCCAAGCTGATGGTGCTGCATTGCGCGTACAAGATCGAAAACGGCATGGATTTCCGCGCAGAAGCATCCATGGCCAAGCACCACGTGGCAAACACGCTATGGAAGGTGACGGACCGAGCATTACAGGTTCACGGCGCACTCGGCTATTCCAATGACTCACCGCTTGCGCAGATGCTCATAAATGCGCGTTGGTCACGCATCGCCGATGGTTCTGACGAAGTCCATCTTATGCGTATCGCGGATATGGTCATGCGGTCTTACAACGAAACTGGATCGGTCAACCACGCAACCGGCGATCTGCCGATTTAAAGCGCAGCTAAAAGCCACACAACGCTTACCCGGTCGGCAATTCGCACGGCGTAGGAATTTTTCACGACATGGCACAAGGTCCTCTTTCGGGCATCAAGGTCATCGACGTTGGGTTATTGGTGCAAGGCCCTCAGTGCGCGGCATTGTTGTGCGATATGGGCGCGGACGTGATCAAGGTCGAGTTGCCTCGCGTTGGTGATCAAGCGCGCTATATTTTTATTGGTGCCGACGATCACCGCAGTGCTTACTTCACCGCATGCAATCGCGGCAAGCGCTCATTGACGCTGGATTTGAGCCAATGCGAAGGCGCAACCATATTGAAGCGGCTGATTGCCGATACTGACATACTGGTGAGCAATTTCAGCACGGGCACCTTAGAGGGGTGGGGACTAGGGTATGCGGATTTGCATGCCTTGAATCCGCGCTTAAT
>VXLJ01000010.1:69038-107411 GCA_009841635.1 Gammaproteobacteria bacterium | reverse complement strand
AGCGGCAAAGGCCAGAAAGTCGAAGTGTCGCTACTCGGTGGTCAAATTTGGGCGCAAGCGGCTGAATACACCCACTACTTAATGACTCAGGAAGTGCCTGGGCGCAGCAATTTTGGTCACCCGTTGATTCGCGGCGCGTATCGAATTTACGAGACGCTCGATGGCTGGATAGGCCTTATAGGCGTACCACCCGGCGCATTAGATGAGCTAGTGACGGCGCTTGACAGACCCGATTTGCTACTTGACGAGCGCATGCAAACCCTCGCGACGCCTGCCGGTATAGAGTGGTTTTTAGGTGAGTTGGAGTTGTCTTTCAAACGTAAAACCACAGATGCATGGTGTGAGCTGCTAGGTGCGACATCCGTGCGCTATGCACCTGTACGTGACTATGCTGCAGTCGCTGCAGATAAAAACGTCTGGGCGAACGAATACCTGACATCTGGCGTTGACGACCGTAACGAGCCACAGCAGGTGGTAGGGCCACCTATTCAACTAAGCGACACCGCATTGACAGCCGGTCTTCGAGCGCCGGATTTAGGCGAACATACCGATGAGATATTGCGCGAGCTGAACTATTCAGCTAGCGAAATAGACGGGTTTCGCGAACGCAACGTCGTCTAAAAAAATACTCATGCACCAGCATGAACTGGGCTAAATAGCTTCTTCTTGTAACTACTAGTCTTATTCGTAAGATTAGTTTTTTGGTGTGGCGACCTCGCGCTGTGCGTTCGCACAGGCGCGTTCGGTGCACGGGAAGTACGCATAAACCTTGCGTTGCGAAGGGGAGCATTGAATGTCTAGAGATTCCATGAATGCACGACTATGTGGCTTGGTTGCCGCCCTGGCGGTTGTGGTGCCCGGCTCGCTATCGTGGGCGCAGGAAAGCGAGCAAGAACCAATCGAAGAGATCATCGTAACGGCGCAACGCGTGGACGAAAACATCCAGGAAGTGCCGATCGCAGTGACCGCGCTAACGGACGACATGATTGAAGATCAGCAAGTCATCACACCATCCGATTTGCAACTCAATGCGCCAGGCATTACTTACACGGCTACTAATTTCGGCGGCTCGAGTTTTTCCATCCGCGGCGTTGGCTCGTTAGCCATTGGCTCCGCGAGCATAACTGGCGTATCGGCACACATGAATGAAATTGCCGTGCCCTCCAATCTCAATTCCATCGAGTTTTTTGACCTGGAACGTGTTGAGATTTTGCGTGGACCGCAGGGTACGTTGTTCGGCCGCAACGCAACCGGTGGCGCTATCAATTTTGTCACTAAAAAACCAGTCTTCGACGAGTTTTCGTCGCGCATTGATTACGAAACCGGCAACTACCAACATCAACGTCTAAAAGGTCATGTCAATGTTCCACTAAGCGATAAAGCTTCGTTCCGCTTGGCCGGTTTCAAGTTGCAACGCGATGGCTATGTAGAAAACTTAGCGTATGGTCAGAGAAATGATGCGGGTGAAATGTTGCCGCATATCGAACCAACCTTGGACGGCCGCAACATCTTCGCGATGCGGGCCACCTTAGCGCTTGATATCTCGGAAGACACTGATCTTTGGTTTATGGTCACGCACTTCGAAGAAGACGACGATCGCGCGCGGATTACCAATCAAATTTGCGATCGCAATTCACTGCCGACGACAGGCTGCACGCCCGATGGCGTTGATTTCGATGCTCCGCACCTCGGTGCGACGACAGGAGGTATTTTTGGTGGTTCTTCCGGCGCGATGCCACTAGGACCTTCCGGTGCTGGTGAATCGTTATTTGATTACCCACGTCCGCGCTACAACGATATGCGCCAAATCCATACCGATTTTCAACCGGTATTCAAAGAAAAAGAAACGATATACGCCTTCAGCGTGAACCATGACCTCGGCGACCTGGACCTTGGCGTGATTGGCGCGACGCGCCGCAGCGACTACTTGTCGCGCCATGATTACGTCATGGACGTGGGTGCGCGGTTAAATCCAACACCTTTGAATCCGTCCGGTATATGGCCCGTTTCTGCACCAGCGAATAACATCGCAGGATTCTGGGATAACTTCGGCTGCTCGCTCGATCGTGGTACCGCCGGTAGTTTTGGCGGATGCAGCCTCGAGGGCTATGGCGCGCTTGATCGAGTCTTTTCATTTGACCAATCTGCCAGTGATAACGCATACCAGATTCTTGAAGCAAAACTCCGCTCTAATTACGATGGCGGCTTCAACTTCTTGCTCGGTGCGAGTGCGTTCGATGTCACGCGGACCACGGAGTATTACGTGCTTGCAAACACGCTTGATCTCGTGACGACTGTCGGTGCGCCGTTATTCGGCTTGCCGCCGCTCTATCCTGGCTTTTTCCTGAATGCGACCGCACCTGACGGCTTGCAACGCGAAGGCACGGCCTTGTTCGGCGAAGGCTATTTCGATTTAGCCGACGATATGAAAATGACGATTGGGTTACGGTTCAATAACGATGAGGTCGCCCGTCGCGACAGCAGCACATTGTTCAATGCGATTAACCAAGCCGCCGTGGTATTAGCTGTACAACAGGCGATCCTTGCGCAAACACGAGCCGCGGTTGCGGCGCTAGGCATACCGCCTGAAGCGGTTACGCTTGAAGCAGCGATCTTAGGTGCCGCTCAACTCGGTTTGATTGATCCCAACTATTTGACGAACATCAATGCTTACAGCGGCGCTTTCTGGTCGCGCACCATGAACATCATCCTGGGACCGTTTGGCGGCGCGCCAGAAGAAGATTTAGCGCTGTTTTATGGGGTATCGCCCAGTGAACTTGCTGCAGCACTTGTGACGCCGGCCTATAGCCCGGAACGCGTAGCGATCAGCAAGCAGGTACCGATTGTGCCTCAGTTCAATGAATCACGGTTGCTCACGGGTAGCCCAGAAGACGCTTCGTTTAGTGAGTTAAGTGGTCGTATAGGCATCGATTACCAAGCCGACGATGGCACTTTGTGGTATGGGTTCGTGAGCAAGGGATACAAACCCGGCGGCTTGAATCCGGCGATTCCAAGGCAATTCCAGGATACGAGCTCATTCACTTTCACCCCGGAAAGCGTCATCGCGTTCGAATTTGGGCGGAAGTACCGCAACGCCAACAATAGCCTGACGCTCAATACGGCGGCCTTCATGTATGACTACACAGGCCTTCAAACGACTGTCATCAAGAACAACAGCTCAATCACTGAGAATATCGACGCTCGCATCGCTGGGATCGAATTGGAAGGCAACTATCGCTTTGAGTCGATGCCGCAACTTGGTGTTGACTTCAGCTACGGTTTCTTGAATACGAGCATTGAAGGATCTGCGTCGATCGACACAACCAATCGAGTCGGCGGGCAAGAAGATTGGGTGCTTCTAAACAACATTGACCCTGGCGCGTTAACCGCAGTCAACTACATTGCGCGCGAATCGCAATTAACACCTGAATTGGTCAATACAGCGTTAGCGGCTGGTGCCGCCTTGGATGTTAGAAACGGCGTAACAACGGTTTCTGTTTCGTATCCAGAGAACAGCCAAGGCGTGTCAATTCCCGCCTACTTCTCACGAAATTTCCTCTCTGCCTTTGGCGTGGAAACGTCAGACGGAAATCCGACTGATTTAGACGGCAATACCTTGCCATATTCACCTGACCATACAGTCAAGATTGGCGGTAGCTATACCTGGCCTGAAGTCTTTAATGGCGACGTCACAGTTCGCTGGGATTATTACTGGCAATCGAAAGCTTTTTCACGTGTATACAACACCGTTGGGGACCAAATGGCATCATGGGGACAACACAATCTCTCCGCGATTTACGAAAGTTCGGATGATCGATACAACGTGAAGTTGTGGATACGCAATCTCGCTGATAAAGACAACGTCACAGGCCATTACTTGACATCTGACACTTCGGGATTTTTCCGTAATTACTTCCTAACCGAACCACGCATCATGGGATTGTCAGTCGGCGTTAATCTGTAAGTCTCACGGTGCGCTGGCTCAGCGCTGCAACGGGTCAATCGTCCCACACGACGATTGGCTCGTTTTTTTTGCTAGAGAGCACACATGTCGGTCTCTGAAACACCCGAGTTTCTAAAGCGCTTCGCCATAAAAACCGCTACCGCCGGTGGGCAGGCGACGTTGCGTTGGTTTCGACAAGCAGTTGTTGTTCATAACAAGGAAGCTGACGGCAGCTTCGACCCAGTCACGGCCGCGGATCGAGCATGTGAGCGCCTCATTAGGAGCCGGATTCGAGCGCAATACCCAAATCACGCTATTCGGGGCGAAGAGTTCGGCGACGAAGGTTTGCATGAATGGACGTGGATCGTAGATCCAATAGACGGTACGCGGGCATTCATGAGTGGTTTTTTGCATTGGGGTGTCTTACTTGGGTTGCTTCGAAATGGCGAGCCTTACTTAGGCGTAATGGTGCAGCCATTTACCGGCGAGATCTTTGTGGGAGATGGCTCTTCGGCAACGTACCTTCGGCACGGCGAATCGCGCACGTTGAGCACTCGCAAGTCCGCCGTGCTGGCTGACGCTCTTTTTGCGACGACGGATCCGCGCCTGTTCGCGACGTTGCATGACCAATCGTTATTACAGCGTATTGAAGCTAGAGTTCGATTGACGCGTTATGGCTGCGATTGCTATCAGTACGCGCTGGTAGCCCTAGGCGAACTGGATCTTGTGGTTGAAAATCAGCTCAAGCCATGGGATATCTTGCCGTTGGTGCCCATCGTGCGTGGTGCCGGTGGTGTTGTGACGAATTGGCAAGGCCTTGCGGATCTAACGTCAGGTGAAGCCATCGCCGCCGCGAATCCAATCTTGCACGAGCAGGTGTTAGCCACGATTTCAAACAGCTAACGCGCTTCCTTAACCATATCATTGAACGCGTATGGCTGGAGTATCCCATGACTGAGTTTGCGTTCCAAAGTGCTGTTTCCCTTGCGCGGCGAATCCGTGCGAAGGAAGTTTCTAGCGTTGAACTACTGACTTATTTCTTTAACCGCGTAGACCAGTTCAATGGCGCACTCAATGCAGTGATCTGGCAAATACGAGAGGAAGCAATGGACGCTGCCAAGCGCGCGGATGCAGCCATTGCTGCTGGTGATGAGCTGGGTCCGTTGCATGGCGTGCCCATGACGATCAAAGAGTCCTACGACGTGAAGGGTACGCCGTCGACCTGGGGCGCGCCGTACCTAAAGGACAACATAGCCACGCACGACGCGTTGTCGGTTGAACGCTTGCGAAAAGCAGGGGTGGTGCTGTTTGGCAAGACGAATGTGCCGCTGCTTCTATCGGATTTTCAAAGCTACAACGAAATTTACGGCACGACCAATAATCCGTACGATGTTGCAAAAATCCCTGGCGGTTCGTCTGGGGGTTCCGCCGCTACATTGGCCGCGGGCATGGCTGGTATCGAGAGTGGCTCTGACATAGGCGGTTCAATCCGTAACCCAGCCCACTTTTGCGGTGTCTTTGGTCACAAGCCGACCTGGAACATGCTGCCACCACGAGGCCACGCGACACCAGGCATACTCAGCCCTTCGGATCTCTCGGTCATCGGTCCGTTAGGCCGCGGCGCGGAAGACGTGGAAATTGCGACTCGGGTCATGGCCGGTCCTAATGAAATCGAAGCGCGGGGGTTCAAGCTGGAATTGCCAGAGTTCGAGAAGAAGCTAGGCGATTTAAAGGTTGCGGTCTGGCGCGACGACGATATGGCACCCGTTGATTCGTCCGTTTCAGCGCGCGTTGACATGGTGGCCGAAGCTCTGCGCTCTGAAGGAGCGCAATTGAATTACGACGCCCGGCCGGCGTTCACTGCTGAGCACACGCATTTCACGTATCAGTCATTGTTGTCCGCAACGATGGCTTGTCGCGTGCCAGAAGAGCAGTATGCGCGGAATCTGGCAGCGGCCGAAGCCCTGGACCCAAACGACCAGACGTTGGATGCGGTCATCCGTCGCTCACAGGTTGCACGATTTCGCGACTGGATAGGCAACAACGAGAAACGCACGCACATTCGTTGGGCTTGGCATAAGTTCTTCGAAGATTACGATATCGTGCTCATGCCCATCATGGCGCGTTCTGCTTTTCCACATGATCAGCGACCGTTTCATGAGCGCACCATTACGGTAAACGGCGCACAGCAGGCTTACTTCCTGCAAGTTTTCTGGGCGGGATTACCAACCAACGCATATTTGCCCTCAACCATCGTCCCGACCGGTTTAGACGATGAAGGCATGCCGATTGGCGTCCAGGTGGTCGGGCCGGAATACGGCGATTTGACAACGTTAGGCGTAGCGCGGGGCCTTGAACAGCTAGGGTTTGCCTTCACGCCTCCTGCTGGATACTAGTGGGCGCGGCGGTTCAAGCGCTTGCACATCCGAATATTGCGCTGGTTAAGTACTGGGGTAAGCGCGACGACGAACTAAACATCCCCGCGACGCCGTCCTTGGCAATGACGCTAGGCGGGTTTTCCACCATGACACGCGTCGAATCGGCCGCCACCGACGTTGTGCACTTGGATGGTGAACAAGTCGATGACAAGAAAATCACAGCTTGGCTCGCAGCGGTGCGCGAACAGTTCGATGTGCCGCCACTGCGAGTTGAGTCTACCAGCGACTTCCCAGCAGCTAGTGGGCTGGCGTCGTCCGCTTCTGGATTCGCTGCCCTCGCATTAGCTGTGTCGACCATCTGCGAGCTTGAATGGTCCCAAGCCAAACTTTGCGAATGGGCGCGGCGGGGTTCAGCTTCTGCGGCACGGTCCGTGCATGGTGGTTTTGTAGTTATGGAGCCAAGGGATTCAGCATGTGCAGTTTCACAGGTTTTAGCTGCAGCTGAGTGGGATTTGAACGTGGTGGTTGCAATTAATGCAAAGACACGCAAACCTATTCCTTCCACCGAAGGCATGACCCGCGCCCGCGCGACCTCGTCGTATTACGATGCCTGGCTAAGTTCGACCCAAACCGCATTTCAAGAGGGTGTTGAAGCCGTAAAAGCGCGGCATTTCGACATGCTTGCCAATGTCGCAGAAACCAGCTGTCGTAATCTGCACGCTTTGATGCTCAGTTCCGCCCCACCCTTGGTCTATTGGAATGAAACTACCATAAAGTGCATTGAAGCCATTACGCAAATGCGGTTACAAGGGCTTGATGTGTTCTATACGATCGATGCCGGACCACATGTGAAGGCAGTATGCGATGTGAAGGTAGCACAGGACGTCACGCGCCGATTGAACGAAGTACCTGGCGTTGTCGAGGTGAGACTCGGACGGATAGGTGAGGGAGCTCGCCTGTTAGTGGCTTAAAGCTCGATGGGTCGCGTCGGGTCCTCAATCCACTCGCTCCAAGATCCTGGATATAGGATCGGCTCAGGAAAGCCAGCAAGCATCAACGCCATGATATTGTTGGTTGCGGTCACACCGGATCCGCAATAGCAAACAATCGCATCCTGATCAATAAATTCCCTGAAGCGCACCTGTGAACGCGTGAAACATTTATCGCCTCGAGTATTGGCGTCAAAAGGAAAACAGCGAGCGTTTGGTATGTGGCCAGCTGTATGGTCTAAGGTTTCATTGCGACCTTTGAAGCGATCCTGTGCTCGCGCGTCGATGATGGGATACTCAGTTGTAAGCAAGTCGTCTGCCTCGTACACTCTCGTGAGCGACGGCCGCACCTCAAAATGTGTCGATTCAACTTGTTCTACCACCTGAGACGTATCAAAATACCAGTCATCCCATTGGGTCAATCCACCATCTAGTAGCCTAACCTTGCTATGGCCGACCCACCGCAGCATCCACCACAGACGGCAAGCGTAGGTGCTAGAGCCATCGTCGTACACGACGACGTCTGAAGTATTTGCCACGCCGAATGCACCCAACGTTGCGGCGAATCGAGATTTTTCTGGCAGTGGATGTCGACCGCGCTTACCCGCCGGATCGCTTAGTGCTGGTTCGAGCGGCATGTATTGCGCAGTGGGGATATGGCGTTCATCAAATTGTTTTTGACCCAAGCTTGGATCGGTGAGCGACCAGCGACAGTCGAACAACCTAAGCGTCTCGTCACCGTCGTCTATTCGCCCCTCTAATTCAATTGCTGAAATGATCAGTTCATCTTTTTTCATGGCTATTTAGCTCAAATCAACGAAAACAGGTGCATGATCAGAAGCCGTTAAGCCTTCGAGTTTCTTCCGATAGTCGCGATCAATCACGACATCGGTCATGCGGTCAACGATACCTTGCGTGCCGAGTAATAAATCAATCCGCAAGCCCTTGTTGAAGCGAAACCCGCCGCTACGATAGTCCCACCATGAAAATGCGTCGGACTCAGGGTATTTATGCCGGTACAAATCCACTAAGCCGACATTAAAGAGCTTCTCAAGTACGCCCCGTTCTTCCTTGGTGTGGAAGATCTTCCCATCACCGTTTGCGCCATAGTGCGAGTCTAACGCCGTGCGAACGACGTTGTAATCACCGCCGATCAGGAAGTCCTGTCCGTCTTCAACCTGACGGGCGCAAAAATCTGATAAATCACTTAACCAACCGAGCTTCATTTGATAGTCGGGATGATCAATATCTTTACCATTAGGGCAGTACACGCTAGCGAACGTAAGGTTTTCGGCTTTGCCTACGATGAGCCGAGAGCCATCTGCGTCGTGGCCAGGCAGCCCACGTTGCGTGACGTCGACGTCAAGCGTCGTTGCGAACGCCACGCCATTGCGACCTTTCTGCCCATGTAGGTGGACCTGGTAACCGATGTCATTGAACGCATCCGTAGGGAACGCCTCGTTCATCGCTTTGATTTCTTGAAATCCGACCAGATCAGGCTTGCGAGCTTCAAGCCAATGCTTGATATAGTCCATTCGGGCGCGCACGCCATTGATGTTCCATGTGGCAACTCGCATGTAATTACTCTATTGTGAAAGTAACAGTTTGATAGCCAGCCGTTTCGATGGCCGTTGCAACTTGCGCCTGGCGATCTGGACACAATGCCACGATGCTGCCGCCGCCACCCGCACCAGTTATTTTGGCGCCTAGTGCGCCGTTTGAGCGTGCTAGAAACACTAACTCTTCTAGCACGGGCGTTGACAACTGCAGGGCATTCAAGCAACCATGGGCCATATTCATCAGCTCACCAAGTGTTTCTAAATCGCCGGCGATAAATGCTTCGGTCCCTTCGACCGTGATAGAAGCGATTTGGTCAAAGAGCATGTTGTACGCCGCAGGTCGTTGGTCGTGCGCTTTGCGGACCTGGCCTACCATATTTGCCGTCAAACTTTCTTTGCCGCTCATGCCAACGACAAGGTGGATAGGCGTTTTAGGTCTAAGGACCTCGAAGAGGCGTGAATCCGAGTCGCCAGAAGGCTTATAGATCAATGGCTTGCCGAACGTCGCGATGGTGTTGTCCACGCCGGACGGTGCGCCATGCGCTGACTTTTCACAGGCATATGCCAGCTCATTGACGCGTTCTGCACTCATACCAAGTTTGAAGAATTCGTCCATCGCGCGAATCACTGCGACCGCGATGGCGGCTGAGCCGCCTAAACCCATTGCTCGGGGTATGTTGGGAAATACTTCAATATTGATTGAAGCGTCAGCGAGGTTAAGTTCTCTTAACAGCATCGACAATCCGCCAACGAGCCCTTGCGGTTTTTCTTCAGCGCGTGGAATGCTCTGTTCAACGCCCCAACGGGGTACAAGCAGCGTTGGATCTTTCGAAGCGACGACGCGGGCTTCTACTGCGAGGGGAAGTGGCACGGCAAGTGCTGGACGATCGTATACAACCGCGTGCTCCCCGAGCAAAATCACCTTCCCGCACGCGGAACTGCGAGGATGAGCGGTATCAGCACTAACTTCCGAAGTGCGCAATCTTCGCAGAATATCTTGTGCGCGCCATACTTTGATATCGCCTTCTTCAATAAGCGTTTCGACGACTGCATCGAAGTATTCGGTGGGGATGTTCGCGGTGGAAGCCACGCTGCGGGCATGCAAATTCATGTGGTGCTGCTGGATCCCTGCCGTGGAAAGCGAGCGTAACGCAGCGAAATTCTGCGCCAACCCAACGGCCCCCATGATGCCTGCGAGCTCTTGCGCGTTTGGTGAACCTAGGATGCGGTGGTTTATCGCTACGGTTGGGTTCGTTTCTAACGAACCGCCGACCGTGCCGACCTTCAGCGGCATCGTGAGCTTGCCTTCCAGCGCACCACTCGCAGCTTTAGTCCAAGAGGTCAGCGCTTTATAGCGTCCGGATGTCGCAGCGTAAGCATGCGCAGCGGCCTCGATGGCCCTGAAATCATTGCCAGTTGCGAGCGCGACCGCGTCGATGCCGTTCATGATGCCTTTGTTGTGTGTAACGGCTCGATAAGGATCCGCCAACGCCCAGTCATTTGCCAAGATGATGCCGTCCCGGACCCGCTCGCCAGAGTAATCCCCAGTATTGAGGTTTTCGACCGGCACGGAGAGTGACGCTGTAACCATGGATCGGTCGGTTAGATTCGACAGAATTCGGACAAAGACCGAGCCGCCAGAAATGGTCTCAATGAGGCTCGCGATGCCTTCGCACATGCCATTCACAACGTTCGCACCCATCGCGTCGCGCGTATCCACCAACAGATGCACCACCACGAAGGTTTCACCCGCTTCGCCGACGTTCGGATGTACGTGTACTTCAATATCGCGAGCGCCGCCGCCGCGAGCGACCATTTTGGGATGCAAGCTATTGGCGAGATTGAGGATTTCTTCTCGATTGGCCAGCAATGCATCTTTTGCCGTGTCAGCATCTTTGACGTTGGCGATTTGGACCTGGCCGATCAGGATGGGATCGGTGGTTTCAGCGTGGATGCCGCCTGACAGGCGAAAAATTCGTGCGGCTCCTGACACGCCAGCGACGATAGAAGGTTCTTCCACGACCATAGGTACGACATAGTCCTGACCATTAATCAGGAAATTCAAACCTAAGCCTAACGGCATACCCATGACGCCCACGACGTTTTCGATCATTCGATCCGCCGTTTGCATACGCAAGATATGTGCACCTGAATCGAGTGCATGCAAATCCGTGGCCGTTAACACACCGCGTTCGCGTAGCGCATGCAAGCGTTCGGGGATGTCGAGCTTGAAGAACCCCGGGACTCTAGAACTATTGGATGATTGCGCCATGGCTTGACATCTCCAGATTCAACATTTCTAGACCATGCTTCGTGATATTTTGTTCAAAAAAACCTAGTTTAGCCGGATCATCACTTAACACTACGCCCGTATCTCCGCCACCGGCCCCGCAGGGTTTGTAAATCACCTTTGCTCGCTGCGCTTGCTTAAGGGCAAGACGGTGCGGTTCAGAGTAGATGCCAAGGTCCGTCGCATCATCAAAATCCAACGCACAGCGTGTGAGCTCGTGCATGGATTCAAAAAAGGCCGCTTTGGATGAAACGGCATTTGCTGTGTGGGTCGCCGCGTCAAGCCAGTCGTTCATCTTACGCGCAGGGTAGGTATTGCGCAGCGCATGAAACTTGGTGATCATGGCAGCCGTACGCGTGCTATGCCCCGTGAACAGAAATCGCATGAACACGCCAGACGGTAGCGCAGTATGCTTGGCTGTACGCTGTTGAAAACGCGTCAAGCCGCCCTTGCGAGCTGCAAGCACATCCAACCCACTACCGTTGTTTTGTTGCAAAGCATTATGAACGTCGATGAGGTCGCTATCGCTTAGCTGATTTTGGGTGAGATGAGCTATTAACTCGGCAAACGCGACTAAGATCGCTGCGCTTGAGCCGAGCCCGAGCTTGCCTTGTGGCGTGTAAAAGGTCCTACTATCCAGCTGCAAGCTGGCATGGACAGGCAGTTGCGTTAAGTTCGGCAATTGGCGCAAAATGCGTGTTATGAGGTCGTGCTGATCCGACGTCAAGAGTTCATCGAGCGATGCATAGTTGGCTGGGCTAGTGACGTTTGACTTAATCGACCATCCGCCTAACGCTTCTTCGCGTAGTGCCACGAGTGCGTATCGATTGACCGCTAATACCAAGGCGGGTGCACCAAGCAGCACGACGTAATCGCCAGCAAGCACTAATTTACCAGGCGCAGCCGCAGTTACTGTGAGCATGGGTTTAGCTGCAGTGAATAGCGATTCATGAGAGGTGTTTGCGAACCAACATTAAACGTGGTTCGCCATGCAGTTTCGAACAAGTAACCCGTCCCTCAAGCTTGCGCTGGACGTGCGGAGCTAACGGCTGGCTTTGGAATTTTCCGTATGCACAATCGCACGCTCATTGCCCCACACGCTATATGTCAGATACCTTCATGACCAAGCAATCAGCTACCAAGCACCGTCTCGAAACTCGAGCAGTTCATAGTGGTGAACATGTCGACAAGGTAACTGGCGCGTCCGCTCCCAATTTAGTCATGTCCACCACCTTTGCGTCTGACGATCCAGCTGGATTTTCGATTAAAGAGTTTGGTGAAGAACGACCTTATGTCTACACGCGCTGGGGTAATCCCACCATTGACATGCTTGAAGGCAAGCTAGCGAGCCTTGAAGATGCCGAAGCTTGCATTGCGCTAGCATCAGGCATGGCTGCTACGACAACGTTGCTGCTTGGGTTGTTGGAAAGTGGCGATCATTTAGTAATTAGCGACGTGAACTACCCTGGTACGGCTGAATATGTGCGCGAGAGCTTGCCAAAATTTGGGATTACATCGACCCGTGTCGACACGAGCGAGGCGCAACTCGTAGCTGATGCAATTCAGCCCAACACCAAACTGATCTGGGTAGAAACACCCGCCAATCCCACGCTGCGTCTAACCGACATAGCCGCCGTGAGCGCAATCGCAAAGCGTCATGGCATCCCCCTTGCCGTTGATTCCACATTTGCCACCCCCATTGTGACTCGACCCCTCCAATTGGGTGCGGATTGCGTTGTCCATTCGCTCAGCAAGTACATCGGTGGACACGGCGATGCAATTGGTGGTGCCATCCTTGGCAGTCGTGAACGCATGAATGCGCTTCGCAACGATGCGATGATTCATTTAGGCGGCGTGATCAGTCCATTCAATGCTTGGTTGATTGCTAGAGGTGCCGCGACTTTACCTGCACGCATGCGAATGCACACGGAATCAGCCATGGCGTTGGCTACTTTTCT
The DNA here is from genome assembly GCA_009841635.1 of Gammaproteobacteria bacterium. GTDB lineage: Bacteria > Pseudomonadota > Gammaproteobacteria > Pseudomonadales > Azotimanducaceae > Bin55. Next base: position 94,294 of record VXLJ01000010.1, on the reverse strand, counting down.
GGAGTCGCATCCCGCCGTCCTACGCGTGAACTATCCTGGTTTGGCGAGCCATCCTCAGTTTGCGCTAGCTGACCGCCAAATGGACCTGTTCTCAGGCATGCTCTCCTTTCAAGTCCGTGATGGCGACGCATTGGCCTATCGATGTGCGAAAGAACTCAACGTCTTTCATTTCGCCGTGTCGCTAGGACATAGTCGCAGTCTTATTTATTGGATTCCGACTGAGGCAGCGTTAAGTACGGGTTTGTCGCTAGATGCCGAACAAACTAAGCGCTATCGAGAGTTTGCAGGTGACGGTTTATTCCGGGTATCCGTGGGACTTGAACATCCAGACGACTTGTGTGAGGATCTAGCCGAAGTTCTCGGCAATTGAACTCCGCCGCACGGTCTGTTCAGCCATCGTCGCGCACGATCCGAAACCCGCAATTGCCAGTCGCGGCGGTAGGGGCGTTGGCGTATCGAGCTGCGACACGATAGCGATTGCAATAACTTGCGTGACATAAATAGGAGCCACCGCGCAGAACTCGTCCTGTCGTGAATTGCGCCGAGTCGCCTTGTGTACCGAACCAGTTTTCACACCACTCCCACACGTTACCGGCGACGTTAAACAAGCCATAGCCATTCGGTTCATAGGCGTCCACTGGTGCGGAGCCGGCAAAACCATCCTCGCGTGTATTGAGATCAGGAAATCGTCCTTGCCAGATATTGCAACGATGTTGGTGGTTAGGGGTCAGTTCGTTGCCCCATGGATAGCGTTGTCGTTCCAATCCACCACGTGCGGCGAATTCCCACTCCATTTCCGTGGGTAGGCGTGCGCCGGCCCAGCTGCAGTAAGCCTTTGCGTCATGCCAAGAGACGTGCACCACCGGATGGTCGGAGCGCGCGTTCAGATTGGATCCGGGTCCCTCTGGTCGCCGCCAATTCGCACCTCGTACCGCCAACCACCACGGTGCCACTTTTACGCTTTCGCTTTGTAGCCTGTTCTTACGTAGCCGCTTGGCAACGAATGGCGCGAAAACGAATGACCAACCCACCCGCTCAGCGTCCGTTTGATAGTTGGTATCTTTGACGAAGCGTCGAAATTCCGCATTGGCGACCGCCGTTGGCGCAATCGCGAATCGTTCGACATAGACCTCTCGAACCGGACCTTCATGATCTTCTTGACGCGTATCGGCATCTTCAGAACCCATCCAGAAAGCGGTGCTCTCTAGTTCAACAAATGATTGCGATACATGGCCTTTGTTCTGAAAGTTCGTGGTTTGCGCTGGTTGCCCCGACGATCGTGGGGCACAACACGAACTGGTCACGGGGCAGCCATGGGCCGATGCATTTGGTCGTTCGCCATAAAATTCATAATCAACGGTGCAGCATGTCCATAAGCTGCCACTGCCGTGTCCTAGCGGCTATTTGCGTCTTCTTCAATCCTGCCAATGACTCGTGATTTTGCATTGACCGATGCGGAATTGTGTCGGTTTTTAGATGTTGGTTACCACATCGTCGATACCAGTGCTATTTCAAACGACACGCATGAACGGCTGTTTGAAGCGGCGTCGACGTTGCACCAACAGCGCGCGGAATTGTCGAACCCACTTGCCAGCTTGGACGCCATCGCGGACAACCTGCATGTACAAGTTCCGGCCTTGAACGAAGTGCTCGCATGCAACGCGCTTGATGGCGCTTTAACCTCGGTATTGGGTGCAAATTACTTTCGCTACGGTCATTCGTTCATCCATTTAAGCGGTCAGTACGACCAGTCTTATCACAAAGATTCACCATTGCCTTGGGGCACTCGCGGCGGCGTGCGTTCGCATCGGCCTAACTGGGCCATGGTCTTCTATTACCCCCAAGCAGTGACCATAGATATGGGAGCAACAGAAATACTCCCAGGAACCCAGTATTGGAACGTTGATCGCGAGGATTCAGGGCGCACCGAAGGCGAAGATCGGCTCGATCCGACCTTCCAGCAGGAAAGCATGAACGCTATGGATGAGGATTCACGTGATCGTCACTTGCATGCTCAATTAGCGTCTTTTGATCGCGATGTTGAACCAATGCGATTGGTTCTGCCTCAAGGTGCGCTTGTGCTTGTGCATTTCGATCTCTTTCACCGTGGCACGCGAGCCACCAGCAATGATGCGCGCTACATGTACAAATTCTGGTACGTTCGTACCACCGAACCTAAGCAATCTTCGTCAACTCCCGTTTTTTCCTATGCCGCGTTGGACCCGCGGCGTCAAGTATTGGTTGCTAAACAAGCTGCTTGGTTAGGACTCGAGGTTGACGCTAAAAGTCGAAACGAATCCGTAGATTTCGATGAAACGCAAGAAGCGGACCGGCTAAGCCAAGCTCATAAATCGATGCAGAGCGATTCAAATCGCGTGATTTCAGCCTGTTCTAGTGATGCTGAAGCCGAGCGGCGAAGTGCTATGTATGCATTGGTCGGGTGCGATGCCGAAACGAGGGAAGCGACACCAGCACTGGTGGCGTCTCCGCATACATATCTTCGTAGGTGTGGCGCATTCTTGCTCGGTGAACTAACGCGTCCGACAGACGCTGAGGTCAAGATGCTGATCGCCTTTTCCGTCGATGATGTGGACACGGACGTGCGAATGACAGCCATGAATGCGGTTGGCCGCGCATTGCGGCGCAATATAAGTCGTGGCGTCATAGCGCTTCCGACCGAGTTATGCATGGCGTGGACCGATCACCTGCTCATTGCTCCTGAACGGGTGACGCGTAGTGGGCTTGTACAGAGCGCAGAACGCCAATGCATGTATACCGCATTGCTGAACATCGTTACTAGCTTGCTGGTAGAACAAGCGCACCCTTCATTAGCTAATGACATCGCGGAGCTCATCTGCCATCGTGTTCTCGTAGAGACGGATCGCTATGCCAAAAGCACGGCATTGGAAACGGTGAGTCGACTCGCAGAACTGGGACATTCGAAGGCGCTTACTACGAGCTTGCGTTTGTTGCGGAATGAACGCTGGAGCATTGTGAGCACAGCTGCATGACCAAATGGCTACCAGCGCTGGTGGTCTGCGCCACCTGCATGGTTTCAGCATCCAGTGAAGAATCTTCAGATGCTGCTGAGCTCGCAGACGCCATTGAAGAGGTGGTTGTTTCAGCGCGAGCCACCGTTGCAGCAGATCCGCTAGCAGCGTTGGCCGCCACCACGATTGAGGCTCAGTCCATCGTAACCGTCAGTGCTAACCACCCAAACGAAATCATGAGCCAAGCCCCAGGCATATGGGTGTCGCGCGGTTCCGGTCAAGAGCACCTCACCGCCATGCGTAGCGGCGTATTGACTGGCGCGGGCGCTTGCGGGGCGTTTCAACTTCTTGAAAACGGCATTCCCATCCGACCCGCATCGTTTTGCAATGTAAACGGATTATTCGAGCTTAATACCGAACAAGCGTCAGCTATTGAAGTGATTCGAGGTCCTGCCAGCTCGCGGTTTGGCGGCAATGCGTTGCATGGCGCGATCAATGCAGTCACGCTAGGCCAGCTCAAGCCGCAACTGGGATTTCAGCTTGGTTCAGACTCGCTTCAACGCATTGATGCACAAGTCGGCAACGAAACCGTAAATGCAACCGTCTACGGCCTAACGACTGACGGCTGGCGCGATGACACCGGCTTCGATCAATTAAAAGTCACCGCGCAGCTTGAGCAAGGTTGGCAGGATTGGCATGGCGTAACCACCATGTCGCTGGCAACCCTTGGTCAGGAAACTGCAGGCTATCTGGTGGGTTTGGATAGCTACAAGGATGAAGCACTGCGCACCAGCAATCCAAATCCTGAAGCGTTTCGCGACGCTTATGCGGTTCGATATGCGACCCATTGGAGCCAGGGGGATTGGGTTGTAACACCTTTCTTGCGGGCGAGCAGCATGGAATTTCTCATGCACTTCTTGCCAGGCAAACCGCTCGAGGAGAACGCCCAGCGCAGTGGCGGCATTGCAGCACATTGGGAGCGCAATTTCGGCAAGGCGACGTATGCGCTTGGTCTACATAGTGAATGGGTAGCCGCAGAGCTCAGCGAAGTGCAAGTTGAGCCGACGCAAGGTTCTGCATTCTTAGTAGCGACGCGTCCCGTGGGTACCCATTACGACTTCACTGTTGCCGCATCACACGTGGGCATCTTCCATGACGCACGCTATCAGGTAAGTGACCAAACGAACGTCAAATACCGACTTCGCATCGAAGCGACCTCGTATACGTACGACAACTTGCATCTGGATGGCAATACGCGTGACGATGGCTCCACATGTGGGTTTGGCGGTTGTCTCTATACGCGCCCAGCTGACCGCTCAGACGCTTTCTTGGATCGTTCTTGGCAGGTCGGTTTCGAACGTGAACTTAATAAGGCGATCGTCTTGCACGGCTCGCTCGGCAGTGGCTTTAGACCACCTCAAATCGCTGAGTTGTATCGCCTGCAAAGTGGTCAATCGTTCGCCTCTATCGATAGCGAAAGACTAGACGCATTAGAAATAGGCTTCAAGTGGGTTACCGATGAACACTCAGCTCAAGTTTCTGCGTATCGTGAGCGAAGTCGAAACTTGGTCATTCGCGATGCAGAAGGATTTAATCGCAGCGGCGGTCGGGTTCAATCAAGCGGTCTTGAATGGCAGTTCGCATGGCGTCCAAGCGACAAGCATGGAATCCGTGTAACACAATCACTAGGGCGGCATCGATATGCCTTCTCCGACAATCTCGCACGGCGGGAGGTCATTGTGAAAGGCAACGAAGTCGACACTGCGCCACGCTTATTTGGCTCGCTCGACTGGACCTGGCGACTGCACCCGAAATGGACGTCCACGCTAGAACTGGTGCACATCGGTTCTTACTTTATGGACGCAGCCAACACCTTTGAATATCCCGGCCACGTTGTCGTTCATTGGCATGGCGAATGGCGCATGAATGATGCTTGGAAAATGCAAGCACACCTGCGCAATGTGTTGGATCGCCGCTATGCGGATCGCGCAGATTGGTCATTCGGGAATCCGCGCTATTTTCCAGCGATGCCGAGAAATGCGCAGGTTGGCTTCACGCGCTACTTTTAAAGCGACGCCAAGCGCTAAGTTTCGACGCGATACACTCGACTCGCAGTGTCGTGAAACAAACTCGCGCGCTCCGCTTCACTGAACCCACTCGTTAGCTTCTTGAATGAATTCCAAAGTACCGCGTAGGAACAGCTCGCCTTGTCAACTGGGAAGTTACTCTCAAACATACATCGCTCCGCGCCGAAGTGTTCGATCATGTGCAGGTAGTAGCGTTGCGTTACCGCCACTAGCTCATCCGATGTGGCTGGCGTGGCGCGTTTATGGAAGCCAAAGCCGTTAATTGGCATGACCAAGCCACCTAGTTTTGCGACAACATTCTGACACCGTGCGAGTTCGGCCACGTCAGTTTGCCATTTTGTGAATATGGCTTCGCGGTTGCCTTCATAGGGACCGATGCCGAGTGGGCCGCCGAAGTGATCAAAGATGATGGTGGTTTCAGGGAATGCCCGGGCCAGGTCTGTCAGTTCAGGAATTTGCGGGTGGTACAACCACGCATCAAACGTGAGGCCTCGCTTGCTAAGTTCGGCAAATCCTTCGCGGAAGGTCGTATCCGCAAGCATGTGTTCAGTGGGAGCGGTATGGGAATTCCTAACGACTTCGCTCCCATCCCAGCCTGACGCATGGCGAATGCCGCGAAACCGGCCGCTTGCTTGCATATGTGCTTCAAGAACATCGCTAGTTGCGCTTCCGAGGTTCAAATTTGCATAGCTAACAATGGCGGCGCAGGCGCGGGAATCGCCGTAACCACCACTTGCGCTCATGGCTGCGATGCCGTTCACGAATTCCGTTTCGCCAACCGGTTTGAGCGCTTCAGCACCGTCGGCACGATACATCGAGCCGCACTCCATAAACACAGTGCTTACGACGTTATGCCCACTGCCGATATCAGCTAGCAGCGCGTCCAGCAAGTACCGATTTTGAGGGTGATCCCATAAATGATGGTGCGGGTCGCAGATAGGCAAAGCAGGCTCAAGAATGTCCTCTTGCACCTGATCGAGCCAGTTTTTTGGATCCATGGAATGCCTTAGTAAATAACGACGGAACGAATGGATTCCCCACGATGCATGAGCTCGAATGCTTCATTGATGTTTTCGAGTTGCATGGTATGGGTAATCAAGTCATCGATGTTTATTTTGCCGTCCATATACCACTCGACGATTTGCGGCACTTCGGTACGGCTCTTCGCGCCACCAAATGCTGTGCCACGCCATACCCGTCCCGTCACCAACTGAAACGGTCGAGTGCTAATTTCTTGACCGGCGCCGGCCACACCGATGATGGTGCTTTCGCCCCATCCCTTGTGACAGCACTCTAATGCTTGACGCATAACATCGACATTGCCGATGCACTCGAACGAATAATCGACACCGCCATCGGTCATATCGATGATTTCGGCAACCACATCTTCACTATCGAGCGGGTTTATGAAGTCGGTCATGCCAAATTGCACTGCGAGAGGGCGTTTGGCCGGATTCGTGTCGATGCCGATGATGCGGCTAGCCTCGACCAATTTTGCGCCTTGAATGACGTTCAAGCCTATGCCACCTAGCCCGAACACGGCGACTGTTGCGCCAGCCTCAACTTTAGCCGTGTTCATGACAGCGCCTAAGCCCGTTGTAACGCCGCAGCCGATATAGCAAACCTTGTCAAAGGGCGCGTCCGCACGGATCTTCGCAACGGCGATTTCAGGCATGACGGTGTAGTTTGAGAATGTCGATGTGCCCATGAAGTGATAGATCGTTTCGCCATTCAGTGAGAATCGAGACGTTTCATCAGGCATTAACCCGCGGCCTTGGGTTTCGCGAATCGCCCCGCAAAGATTGGTTTTACCTGATTTGCAGAACTTGCACTCGCCACATTCTGGGGTGTATAAGGGAATCACATGGTCACCCACAGCGACGCTTGTGACGTCGGGTCCCACGTCAACTACAACCCCGGCGCCTTCGTGGCCCAAGATAGAAGGGAACAGTCCTTCAGGGTCATCACCTGATAGCGTAAACGCGTCCGTATGACAAATCCCTGTGGCTTTTACTTCTACTAAAACTTCATTGTTGCGAGGACCTTCTAAATCGACAGTCTCGATTTGGAGGTCTTGCCCAGCTGCAAGCGCTACGGCCGCTTTTGTTTGCATGATCTTCCCTTTGTCTTAACGGCGCTTAACTCTCGCCACGTATGTAGTGCACGAGATCGCTTATCTGTTCGCTCTGATCGTCAATGATTTCAGAAAACAGATCGCGTATAGAGATGACGCCTTCAACTACTCCTTCTTCAACGACAATAAGGTGGCGAATGCGGTGTTTTTTCATCAAGTTCACGCATTCATCGACGCGTTCTTTTTTTGTGACCGTGATCACATTCTGCGTCATGATTTCAGATACGCGCGTGGATTTCGACGATTTGTCTTTCAGAATCACCTTGCGCGCATAGTCTCGCTCCGAAATTACGCCCACGAGTTTGTTTTCCTGCAACACGGGCAACAAGCCAATATGGCGTTCAGACATCAGTTGGATGGCATCGTAGACAGTTGCGATAGGTGCGATGCTGAACAGTTCGTCTTGTTGGTGGTGATTGAGGACATCGAGCACGCTCTTCATGGTGCGCCTCCCGCTGAATGCACTTTCAACATAAGCATTTAAGCATAGATGACGAAGATTTGGCGCAGCGGAAATCAAGGCAAACCGTGCGCCGCTCGCTTAGTACTCCATCCGATGGATTTGTTAGCGACCAGGCAAGCAAACAACCCAAACGTGAAAATCATGAGATTCAACAAGCACCCACCCCAGTGGGACTTACGACACGCACGACTGCATCAGCTGCGCGCCGTCGTGCCGCTCTCAATTTGTTGCCAAAGGTAAGCAAACTCGCAAAGATTGGTTAATTGTTAGTACTTGTATTGATCTGGTTTGAATGGGCCGAGCACTGGCACATTGATGTAGTCTGCTTGCTCTTGGGTCAGCTTTGTGAGTTTGCCACCGAAACCCTCCACCATCAGTTGTGCTACTTCTTCATCCAGTTTTTTGGGTAGCACCTCAACGGTTATCGGCGCGCGTTGGCTAGGGTCTTGCGCAGCCCACTGTTGTTCAAAGAGGTGCATCTGGGCGAGCACTTGATTGGCAAAGGAACCGTCCATCACGCGCGAGGGGTGCCCCATCGCGTTGCCTAAATTGACCAATCGCCCTTCGGAAAGGAGGATCACGAAATCGTTCGGGGACTCGCTTCGAAATATCTGGTGGACCTGATCTTTAACCTCTAGCCAGCGCCAATGTTCGCGCATGTAAGCGGTGTCAATTTCGTTGTCGAAATGGCCGATATTGCAAACGATCGCACCTGCTTTAACGGTTCGTAGCATCGGTGCGTCGCAAACTCGCGTATTGCCTGTACAAGTCACGATTAGATCAATGGTGCCCATGAGCTCGGTGTCAATATCGTCGAAAAGGCCGCTGTTTTCGCCGTCGCGATACGGTGAGACCACCTCAAAGCCGTCCATGCATGCTTGCATGGCGCAGATCGGATCAATTTCGACGATTTTTACGATCATGCCTTCCTGTCGAAGACTTGCTGCGGATCCCTTGCCGACGTCGCCGTAACCGACGACCAGCGCTTTCTTACCGGCGAGCAAAACATCGGTCGCCCGCTTTATCGCGTCGTTCAAACTATGGCGCGTGCCGTAACGGTTGTCGTTTTTGCTTTTCGTCACAGAAGCATTTACGTCGATAGCTGGCACTTTTAGCGTGCCATGGCTTAGCATCTCAAGCAAGCGATGAACCCCGGTTGTGGTCTCCTCGCTAATACCGTGAATCGTCTCGAGCATGCGCGGATATTTGTCGTGGATCATTAAGGTGAGATCGCCGCCGTCATCTAGGAGCACATTAGCGTCCCATGGTTGGCCGTCTATAAGAATGGTTTGTTCCAAACACCATTCGTATTCCTCTTCCGTTTCACCTTTCCATGCAAACACGGGCACGCCATCTTCAGCCATTGCGGCAGCGGCGTGATCTTGCGTTGAGAAGATATTGCAAGACGACCAACGAACTTCGGCGCCAAGTGCGCGGAGGGTGCGAATGAGAACGGCGGTCTGCACTGTCATGTGAATGCAACCGATAATGCGTGCTCCAGCTAACGGCTGAGATTCGGCGTATTTGGTTCGCAACGCCATGAGAGCAGGCATTTCGCTTTCCGCTAGTGCGATTTCGCGATTCCCAAATGCAGCAAGGGATAAATCGGCGACTTTGAAATCGTTTGCCATGAATCGTTCTTCAGGTATGCCGCAAAATCCTAACACGCGAATTTCAAGGCGTTGGCGTGGTCTGAGTTATTTTGAGTGCGAAATTACGTTGTGAAGTCAATGAGTGCCGGTGTTTTAAAGGCTTTGGGCGCAGGTATACAAATCCGGCTACCTAATGGCATGCAACTTGAATCTTTTTGGTCCGCACAAGCACGTGTGAGTTGGGCTGCATGTTTTATAGCACTTTCGCTGATGGTGAGCGGATGTGCAGAGTCAACAGACCAAGCAGAAGAAGCCGTACATCCTGGCTTGCAAATCTACATCAACTACTGCGCGAGTTGTCACAATGCAGGGGTTGCCGATGCGCCAAAGTTAGGCGACAAGAAGCAATGGTCATGGCGGGTTGAAAAAGGTCGAAGCGTGCTCGTTCAGAACACAATCAACGGCATGCCACCCGCCATGCCTAAAAAAGGGCTATGCATGAGTTGTACAGACGAAGAGCTCGCCAATGCAGTCGACTACATGCTGAATGCGTTGGAGTAACCTGAGCCTTAGTCGATCGGTAGTTCGTGACTGGGATCGTAGTAAGGTACACGCCGATCTTCGTCAAAATCGAGAATGGTGAGTCGTTCCATAAATCGGCGATGAGGCCAGAAATCGCCGCTCGCCGAATGCAATACACAGCGGTTGTCCCACATCGCTAACGTCCCAGGTTCCCATTTCAAGCGGCAGGTGTACTCTGGCCGCCCTTCTTGCAGCTTCATTTCCAGCAATATAGGTCGCTGCTCATCTTCCGACATGTTATGTTCATCGGCGAAGCGGCGCACAAAGCCTTGCTGTACGTACAAGCTCGTTTGCCCTGTTTCTGGATGAGTGCGTGCCACGGGATGAACCGACACAGGGGTTTTGCCGTCCTGCTGATGACCGACACCGCCGATATGCACCGCTCGTAAATTTGCAACTTTTTCCTTCGTTTGCTTCGACAAACCTTCCCACATGCCGAAACAATCACAAAAACACGTGTCGCCACCGATGGGCGGTGCTTCGCGGCACATTAGGACACTTGCCATGGGTGGTTTTCGCTGCCAGGTAGCGTCGGCATGCCAACCGCTCGCGGCATTCGGCACGGTCGAATCCGACGGCAGCACGAGCATGTTAGGAATCTCGTTGTCTTTGATTTGCTGATTTAGATCGTAAGGCGAGTTCGGAACATGGTCCTTCTCGCCGAAAGGCATCCCGACTTCACCGAAGTGCTCGACGAAGCTCACCATTTGTTCGCGCGTCACATGAGATTGATTACGGAATGCGACCACATGTCGTTCGAGCCAAAGTTGCCGGATAAACGCTACAACATCTGGATCATCCAAATCCCGTGCGAGATCAAGACCATGTACCACCGTACCGATGCTTGGCTGTAAAGGCTCGAGCTTCAGATCAATACCTTTCACATTAACAGGCTTGTACCAAACGGTCCCAAACGACCCGGCGACTAGTGCTTCATCTTCATCCAGAATATGCTGCTCTAGCACTTTGCGACTCGTTGTATTGGGGAAACGAGAAGCTGCGACAGCGCCAAGTGGCGTGCTCCGTGAGGGCGGTTTGTCTGCGCGAGCCCTCTCAGTGCGTTTCGCGTACAACGGGTTTTCGAGTAGTTGGGGATCTTGCGGCGTTTGGTCGCTAGCTGCGTCGAGGCTTGACATTGGTGGCTGGGGTTAGGTGTGCGAAAGTGCCGATTATTGCATGCCGTGAAGTGATCTTGGCGTTCGGTGTGGACGATTGAAAGTTATTTTCAAATGCTCACGTTGGTCGTCTAGTATTCCACAACCGTAGAAACGAAGCCAAGCAATGCAAATAAGAGCTCAATTGGCAACCGCATGCTTTTTAGCCGCCATCGTTGCAGTGGGTAATGAGCTGCCCGTCGCGGAACCGGAGACCGTCGGCATGTCGACTTCGCGCCTTCTGCAAATTGATGCTGCAATGGCTCGACATATTGAGGCCGGGAATATACAAGGCGCAGTTACAGCTATTGCTCGCCGCGGCAAAGTGGTGCACTTCAAAGCGTACGGTTTGATGGACGTCGAAGCGGAAAAGGAGATGGAACGTGACGCGATTTTTGTCATGATGTCTTCGACTAAACCAGTTCTCGGCGTGGCCGCGATGATGGCGATTGAGGAGGGCTTGATTCGTCCTAACGACCCTGTCTCGCAATACATTCCCGAGTTTGCGGACATGCAGGTGGCGGTGCTAAAGGAACCCGCCGATGAAGACATTAGTCCGTTTCGCGTCGATCGGCGTAATCTCCCGGAACACCGGCTCGTACCTACCGACACACCAATCACCATAAAACACCTTTTGACGCATACCTCAGGCTTGGCGAGTGGCGGGTTAGGCTCGGCCAATAGTCCCCGCAACGAGCGAACCACGTTGGCAGATCTCATTCCCAAACTTGGTAATTCAATATTGGATTTCCAGCCGGGATCGCGCTGGGTATACAGCGGGGGAACAGGCTTAGATGTCGTTGCCCGCATCATCGAAATAGTGACCGAGACGCCATTCAACGAGTTTTTGCAAACACGGATATTCGACCCATTGCATATGACAGACACGCACTACAACCTACCCGCAGCCAAGGTTCCGCGACGGGTGAAGATCAGCGGGCGAGATATGTCGCGGTGGCTCAATGCGACTACGGAATATTTCTCGGGATCTTTCGGGCTTTCGAGCACAGCTCAAGATTACTTGCATTTTGAGCAAATGCTCGCAAATGGTGGTGAGCTGTTTGGCAATCGCCTGCTTGGGTCGAGGTCGGTTCAATGGATGTCGAGCAATCAGGTTGGTGATCTCTATAAGGGGTTTACGCAAACAGCGCGCGGGCAGGGATTTGGGTATACGGTTGCCGTTATGCTAGATCCGATCGCAGCGGACAGTCGTAGAAGTGTTGGTGCATTTGGCTGGGGCGGCGCGTTTGGCACAAGGTCGTGGACGGACCCAGCGGAGGAATTGGTTGGCGTGCTCATGTTGCAGCAACCTCATCCTGGCGCGCAATACGATTTTGAGAACGCGGTGCGGCAAGCGATCATTGATTGATACCCGCACTTGGGTTCATGGCAAAACGACGTTGCGGCGTGAAACCACCTGCGCTTGCGGGTCGAAGTGAGAACTCGGCTAGGATTCTCACCCCCTCACAATTTTTGCGAATAACCAACTACCTATTGCAAAAGACTGCTCCCGTGTTTTTTTACGCAAGCATCGTAGGTCTCGAATGCCAATGTGGCGCGCTTTTCTCGCCATCGCTTGCCTAGTTTCATTCAATCTCTTTGCTGAAGGTGATGAAGCTATGGCATCAACTCATCTATCTCCTCAGACGAGCTTCAGCTACTTTGAACCGGCGACTTTTACGTTCGGTTCAAATGAGGAGAAAAACAAGCTTCGCGCAATAGCCAAAGAAGAATTCAGTCTCTTGCACTTAAAGCAAGAACATCAAAGCTTGCTTGAAGAAGCCCTACGTAGGAGCGGGGTAGAAGTGCACGCATCGTGCTTGATTGATATGAGCATTGAAGGCGAGCTTGCGGCCTTCTTTAGACGTTATGACCATTATGAAAAGAAGCGTTTCGCACCTGAAAAGAAGGTCATGGCTCTAGCAAGCAGCAATCCCGAGCAACCACCTAGTCGAGACTGGCAAGAACTCAACGGTGACTACACCGAGTATCCATATCCAATGGGCGAAGCGGTCGTATTGCCGAAGGTCATTCCGATCAATCTCAGTTCGATCCGATTTCTCGACGATTCTGCTACGCACATGAACTTTCATGGCCGTCCATCCAAATTGCTTGGTCTCAAGTTAACGCCTAAAGATCAGCTATTCGTAGCGAACGATTTAAGGATGGAGATTTCGATTGATCGCAAAACCCGGCGCCTTGATAGGTTGACCCTTCATTTAGAGAAGCCTAAACGGGTATACCTTGGCATCAAGATCACCGTGCTACAAACCGAGTATCGGTTCGGCAACGACGAATCGACCCAACGAAACGTTCTCAAGCGTGTGCACCATGAAATGCGAGGCCGCATGGGTGGACTTTTGCGTCCGCGTTTTAATTTCACGACCGAATTAACTTACGACGCGTGTCACGCCGAGCCGCAAGAAAGTTCGTATTTATTTGCGAGTCTAGACAGTATTCGCGCGCTTGAAGCACCCAAACTCTGAATATGTGTCCTTGCGCTAGTCCTTGAGGTTCTAGCCTTCAGGTTGTTTGAGCCTTAACCCGTGCTTCGCGCCACCGCTGGCGCTCCTCTTTGTGCATTTTTTCAACGGATCTAGACAACGCATCTGCACCTATTGCACCTAGGTGTTCTGTCAAGAAAGATTCAATCTCCTCCGGATATGCCCGATGCATTTCGCGTAGCACCCAACCTGTCGCCTTCTGCATGTAATAGCGATGGTCTTCCATGCAGCGTCGCACCATCGGCAACACCACATCTGGCGGTAGGAACACCGCATTTTTCCCCGTGTAGTGGATGAGGCTGACGATGGATACTCGTTTCGGCCACAGATCTGCTTGCTCATTCCATTCAAGCAAATCCGGATATACGTGATCGAAATGAGCTTCAAGCACATACGAGTAAATCCAGCTCAATTCATCCGCGTGCGCCCAGTTCTCAATTCGAGTTATCCAGTCGCGAATGTGCGGCCAGAGATCCTTCGGCACGTGCTTTGGGACTCGGAATCGAAGAAAGTCCATAGCACAAAACAGCACATCCCCATTGGTCGAATGCATGAACAAATCGTGCCAAATGGTGAGAGTTTTCTGTTCAGATTGATCATAGAACGAAAATCCCTTCTTACCGAGCGCGCGCCGTACTGGCACTTTGACCCCGGCATAAACCAATGCTGAGCGTCGATCTTTAGGGATATGCTCGGCTAGTTTTGGATTGCCGATTTCGTTAAGCGCTCTAAGTACTTCATCATGATGGTCTGGGAATCGTAAGGCTGCTAGATCCTGCATAAAAAGCTCCTAAATATCACCGTAGATTCTTGCAGGTAGCAGCTCGTATTTGCATTTTGCGCAAAAAATTTGCGTCTTGAAACAATTTTGACCGCTGATTGTCTCATAGATAGAGTATTTTGCTATGCTTGTTGCATGCTTTGGTTCGGAGGCCAGCTGTTCTATGTATCAACCAGGTGACGTCGTTTCACGCCGCAAGGGCGTGTTTATGCATCGGGGTATCGTGCTAGAAGACGGAACTGTACTGCACAACACCCCGTTTCGTGGTAAACATAGATCTTCACTCGAAGAATTTAGCAAGCATAAGACGATATATCCGTCAAACCATCGCTACGAAGTACGCAGCCGCACGCTTTCAAATGTGCGCTATGACAGGCACGCTACCTATAACCCGTTCACCAATAACTGCGAGCATTTGGTCACGCGAGCTACCAGGAATAAAAGTAGCAGCCCACAACTTCGAGGCTGGGTAGTTGGTGCACTTTTCGCAGGTGTTGGGTTTGCGATCACTCGAAGTCCAAGCATCGCGATCGCAGGCTTCGCGCTCGGCAAAAAATTTGCGTCAAGTGAGGAGCTAGCGTAACTTCACGGTGCATTGCCGTCATCGCCGCTGAGGTCTTTCACCAGGCTCACCACAGCATTGCGGCTGCGCATCGCACGATTCATATCGACATTGTTTGCCATGCGGTCATCGGGATGATGAAACAGGCCATTCGAGCCAAGTAGCGAAACGTAGTTTCCACCCGCGTCGAAAATATTCCTCGCTTCCCCGCCAGGTCGAGTAGAGCTTGGGACCTCACCCGCGATTTCGACCTGGTGAGAATGCAAGTGCTGCCGCAGACGCTCACCCAAGGTTTCATTCGAGTATTGGATGCGCACCTGGGAATCCTTCGCTGCGAAATTCGCACCAAGATGCACCCATACATGTGCGCCCTGCGCTAAATCAGGGTTCTGTTCGAGAAAATGATCTAACCCGACATGCCCAAGCTCGTGTCCGGTATTGGCGGTGAAGATGACAGTCCTAGTAGGTGGCGAAGCTGCCACGGCACGAACGACAGCAAGCCACGCAGCTATACCACCGCATCGTTCCGCAGTGCTAGTCCACCATGAGCTTTTAGGGGTCATGACGACGACTGGCTTGAGCTTGGGGTTAGTGCCAACGACAGTCGCTTGAACGTTGGTGGCAATGGTCTGTTCAATGTCGAAAGCGACATTGAGATTGATTGGTTGGCGCGCTCTAATGGCTTCCTGCAAGAAGCTTTCATACCTGCCATCCACAATCAATATCGGCAGTCCGTGTGGCGTTAGATATGCATCAGCGTTAAGCATCGCGATGCCGGCCGTTTCATTCCGCGAGATGCCAATCAAAGCACGATAGGTTGAACTATCGCGGTAGCTGAATAAAGCGTGGTTTGCGGGACTTCCTACCGCTGAGGCGAATCCCACAGCAAATTCCCCCTCGTCTCCCGCATTCACAACGAAGCCAGAGATTTCTGCCTGGGTTTCGCCGCCGTCGAACAGAGGAATGCCTTCGATGCGCTGTGCCCGGGTCTGCACGTAGCAATGCTTAGGCACACGACGGGAGAACGGGAACTCGACGATTTCAACATGGACATCTGAATTTGCAAGCCTTCTCATCAAGACTTCGGACGTGATTCGATCCCCGTCCGTGCCAGTTCGATGTTGCGCTTGGGCATCCCAAGCGCGAATATCTTCAACGAGCTCTGCGTAAGCGATTTCTCGTTCGATAACAAAGTTGGCAGATGTTTTTGCGTCATTAGCCTCAGCGACTTGCTGAATGCGGTTTTCTTGGTTATTCACGCGCCTTCGTCGTTTCAACTGCTTCGCAAACTATAGTGTTAGTGGTGCGAATAGAAATTCCCATAGACAATAACAAATGATGGCGTGCCAACACGCGATTTTTCCATAATTCGCCACCTTTCTCGTCGTCTTCACTCTTGCCACATGTGAGAGCCTGAATGCGCACCAATCCTCGGAACCTATGAACACCGCGTCTGGTACGGGTAATCTGCCCCCGTCCGTACCTTCAACTGAGTTTACGCTGCCACAAGCGGTGCTGCGACGCACAGCACGCAGCGAGTTGAAAGCACTTTCGTTGTTAGCCGCGCCGATTGTGCTCACGCAACTGTCGCAAATGGGCATGTCAATCATCGATTTGATGTTCGCGGGTCGGGTGAGCGCTGCCGATTTAGCAGGTATTGGCCTTGGGGCGTCATTGTTCTGGCCATCGATGCTTCTAACGGCCGGCATGCTCTTTGCAGTAACGCCTACCGTTGCTCAGCTCTATGGTGCCGGACGCACGGGTGAAACCGGTGCGGTGGCAAGACAAGCTGGATGGCTTGCCTTTGCAGGTGCCATCGTCGTGATCAGCGTCCTCATGAATGCGGAATCCATCTATCGGGCGTTCAACGTCGATCCTGTTGGAATCCCAATCGCGGTGGGATATTTGCAGGCCCAAGCCGTCGGGATCTTCGCGCTATTCGGCTACTTTGTATTTAGAAATTTGTGCGAAGGGCTTGCGTTCACGCTGCCGGCCATGGTCATTGGCTTATTGAGTTTAGCCTTGAAGATCCCGCTCAACTACGTGTTCGTGATGGGTGCGTTCGGCATTGAAGGACGCGGGGGCATTGGTTGCGGAATCGCCACAGCATGGATTTTTTGGTTTCAGTTTTTTGCCATCGTGGTCGCGGTCTTGGTTACGCGCATCAAGCGATCAGGTGTCTTCGATCGCTTCGATCCACCACGTTTTGCTGAAATCTGGGCCTTAGTACGACTCGGCTTCCCAATCGGCACCAGCATTTTTGCGGAAGTCTCGTTTTTCTCTGGGATTGTGATGCTAATCGGTCGTTTCGGCGTAGACGTGGTCGCAAGCCACAACATTGCTACCAGTTTCGCGGGGGCTGCATTCATGATTCCCTTGGCGATCGGTATGGCAAGCACTATTCGCGTCGGTGCAAGCGTAGGTGCACGTGAATTCACCTATGCGTGGCTAACGGTCCGCGTGGCCATTGGGAGTGCGCTAGTCGTAGGTCTCATCGCTGCGATTGTGATGCTATTGGGGCGGGAGCAACTTGTGACGCTTTACAACGACGAGCCGCAAGTCGTAGAGTTAGCGTCTGTGCTGTTTCTTTATTGTGCGCTATTTCAATTGTTCGACTGTACGCAAGTTGTCATGATGGGGTCTTTGCGCGGGTACAAGGACACGACCAAACCGATGTTCATTGCGATCGCTGCCTATTGGGGCATCGGCATGCCCATCGGACTTGCGTTTGGATTTGGTTGGCTAACCGACGAACCGGCCGAGGTGGTTGGTTTTTGGTGGGGATTGTGTGCAGGCTTATCAGCTGCCGCGATTGGACTTTCTATTCGTGTGGTGCGCACTGCAAACGCATATATAGCTGGCCGACGCACGCCGCCGCCGATTTAAGGCTTTAGGGCGGACGTTCCCCCAAAATCCGCTCGGCTGCCGAACGCGGATTATCGAAGTTGACGCCGAGAGGTTCTTTTTCGCTATAGGTTTCAGTTTGGCTCACCGGCTGGGATTGATTTGTCAAGACACGTCGTCTACGTCGACGTATGAAGGCAAACAGAGCGATAAAACAGCTGATACTGATTAGTGACCATTTCAATATGAACGATAGCCAAACGTGCTCGGTGGCGCTTGCCGCCGCTGCATATGTGAGGTATTCGCTATGACCCCATGAAATGGCCAACACAGCGACGACTGTTATTACGAGAGTCTTGAACCAGGTGGATTGCCGCCAAAGGTTGCGGAGCCAAAGCCCTGCCGCTGACCAAGCTATGACACGAGCGAACAACTGATCATAACCACAAGTTAATGCCTAACGACGCCAACGCGATACCTAGCGTCCCTTGTAAAACACCGAGTTTGAGACTGTTCTTGATCTCATCGAGTTCCTCGCGATAGATGATCTCGTACTGTTCAGATGTGAGTTCACTCGGCAAACGTCCCGCCGTGGCAATGCGCGCGTCGGTTCGCTGTTTTGCCTTTTGCTTAATGAGCCGATTGAGCTTCGAAGTGATGCGATCATAGCGGGTGCGTCTCTTTAGGTCGAGTGATTCATACCAAGATTGAAAGCTCTGAGCATCAAGATCACCGACCGATTTTCGAACCACCAACGACAAATCCTTGGTCGGCACGCGCATACGCGAAATCATCGTATCGGCTTTGGCGCGGACGCTGTTGAGAAGCGATTTTGGGGATTTCTGCACGGATGTGGTTATTGAATGTGACCTACTAAGTTGCTTGCCTTAAATCATAGAGGAAGCGAACTTCCTAAGACACTTTCCTGCTTGTGTCATGCTGCATCTTTCATAACGCATATTCTTTATTGGTAGGCGTTGACTGAAGGTATATGCATGGCGCTTGTATTAAGTGAGGACCGAAACGGTTGGGTTGAAATCATGCTCAACGAACCGCGTACTCGGAACGCGATCACGGGACCATTGGGGGATGAGCTTGCAGACGCAATTCGAACTGCAGACAGTTCTGCGCTGTGCCGGCTCGTATTGCTGCGTGGTGCCGATGGCGCATTCTGCTCCGGCTTAAATCTGAAGGAATTCAATCGCGAACCAGCCCCAGCATGGCTGTCGAGTTTTCAGCAAACGTGGCGAGCAGTTCATACAGCTCTCTATGAATGTCGAAAACCCATAGTTGTTGCACTCGAACGATTCGCCATCAATGGTGGCGCGGCCTTGGCTTTAGCTGGAGATTTGCTAATTGTTGGGGACGATTCCTATCTGCAAGTCGGTGAAGTTCGTCAAGGCATGGCAGCACCATACAACCTTGCATGGTTGAATCTACGCTTCAGCGAACACTTGACTGCGCAATTGACGCTAACTGGTCGCCGTTTTACTGGCACTGAGCTGCATCGCTTGGGCATCGCCTATGCCGCACCACCTACATCGGAAGTCATTGCCGTGGCGTCGGCCCTGTGTGAGGAGTTGGCGACTTTTCCATCCGACGCTTTGACGACGATCAAGCGCACCATGCGCGCCTATTGCGACGTTCCCGCGCATGAATGGTTTGACAAAGCGACTACTAACTTGCCGCGAGCGCGGAGCAAACCGCGCCGCGTCAGCTAATCGCCACCTCGCTACCAGCTGTCGCCGAAGCGTACAAACCGTCGAGCATTTTTTGAACCATTAAGCCGTGCTCGGCGGGTGCCATGGTCGGCTTGTCATAGAGCACATGCTCGACCCAGTTGCGCATTTTTTTGCGAAACGGGTCCGCAGCTGCACCACTCGGCAACCAGTGAGGTTCGGTGTTCACCATATGGTCGTGCTGGTCACTGAATAACTGCGGTGGGTCCCATGTGGCGCCACCCTTTTCGCCCATGAGCGTGAAACTCCAAATGTTCTTCTCGATATGCGCGGCGAAACTCGCTTCTATGCTCAAGGACGAGCCATCTTCAAATCGAATGTGACCAACCGCTAAGTCTTCGACGGTGTACGTCTCGTGGTCCCAGTTTGGCCACTGCGACACGACAGAGGAAGGCTTGTCACCGAGGTACGTATGAATCACACCCGTCGCGGCCACTGGTTTTGGGGATCCCATCACAAAATGCGTTGTTTCCAAGACGTGGACACCAATATCTATTAGCGGACCGCCACCTTGTAAGTCCTTGCGTCCGAATACGCCCCAGTTGGGAATACCCCGTCTTCGCAAAGCCTGAACACGTCCGTACAGAATCTTGCCAAGATTGCCGTTTGCCACAGCTGTCTTCAGAAAGTTCGTCCGTGCTTCGTAACGGTGTTGAAAGCCGATCACTAGCTTTTTGTTGTTAGCTCTCGCGGTGTCCACCATGCGCTGTCCTTCGACCGCATTCATAGCGAGTGGTTTTTCAACTAGCACATCGAATCCAGCTTCGAGCGCAGCGATCGTGCAAGGTGCGTGCAAACCGTTCGGCGTACAGACGCTCACTGCGTCAGCCTCAATCGAACTGAGCATTTCTTCGTAATCAGTGAAAGCTTGCGGAATCTTGAATTCATCGCATCGGCGCTCTACATTGGATTCAATGACATCGGCTGCGGCAACCAGCTCGACGTCAGGCATTTGGTCGAGGTAACGCATGTGGGTCCCCGCAATACCGCCAGCACCTATGAATGCAACTTTGAGTTTTTGGTCTGCCATGGTTTTAACTTGTTAGAGCGTTTGAAATGACGGTACAACTGACCGAATCGAATTGGCCAGATCGCTGCCAGCTTGGTATTAAAGGCTTCGCTACGGCCAACTTGGAGTGGTACTTTGGACACAGAAGCCGACCACTTACTGACCTGGTAACGACAACGACCACTCTTTTCAACTTCACGAACCTTGGCTTCCTCTTCTTGAGCAACCGAGTCACTTTATTAGTTGGGGTCCGACAATTACCATCAATCACTTGACGCAAACTCAAAATATACGGAAATACAGTATTTTGTATGCTTGATCGCTTGATTTTGACGGTTCATGGCTTATGAAACCGCTCCTCGCGAATGATGCCCGTCATTGGTTGTTGTCGCGACTCGAAACTTATCTGTCAAGATGGCCGCAGGAATCTGCACCTACCGCGGTGAAGCAATTCGTCCTGCATCAGCCGCGCTGTTTTGAGCGGGATTGTTTCGATGACGGCCATTTGACGGGTTCC
Source organism: Gammaproteobacteria bacterium (assembly GCA_009841635.1). GTDB lineage: Bacteria > Pseudomonadota > Gammaproteobacteria > Pseudomonadales > Azotimanducaceae > Bin55. The sequence goes on along the minus strand of VXLJ01000010.1, from coordinate 73,336 downwards.
GCATGGGTTGTTTCACCTGATCGGTCGCGTGTGCTACTGACCCACCATCGCAAACTGGATAAATGGCTGCAATTGGGCGGTCATAGCGATGGCGATTCGAACGTCCTGCAGGTCGCCATGCGAGAAGCCGAAGAAGAATCAGGTTTGCGCGTTGAGGTTGTAGATGAATTGATTTTTGATGTCGATGTGCATCGGATTCCTGCACATGGTGTAGATCCCGCGCACTTGCATTACGACATTCGGTTTTTGTTAAGCGCGGACGATGAGGCTTCGTTCGCTATCAGCGACGAATCCAACGACTTGCGTTGGGTCGCGTTGGAAAAGCTGCGAGCACTTACAGAAGAGGAGTCCATGTTGCGCATGTGGCGAAAGCTTCAGGGGCAAATCGGCGATTGACAAAGATGCAGCATGCACAAAGCGCCGCCAATATGGTTTATTGCAGGGATTAAACCACCACAATTAGTGATGCCCCAAAGAGCTTCGGAAGAATTTGTTAAGTTGTTTAGAGTCCTCTACATTGCGATTCTGGCCCCGATCATCGTCGGGTGCGGATCTAACGAGTCGCCGCAAGAAGCAGGAAAAGATGCGCCAGCCTTGACGCATGACGCAGCATTCCCAAAGGTTGTTTGGGATGCTTCATTGTGGGGCAACCCGCGGGCGGGAACAGTTGCCGTCGATGTCTTGGCACGAGAGGTAGAGGAGCGAACTAACGGCGCTTGGCAAATCAATCTGCACTACGGCGAGGCCATTTCAAAGGCGCGTGAGAACTTAGATGGCATTGCGATCGGCGCGTTTGAAGTCGCGATGGTTTGCAACTTCTACCACCCGCAAAAGAACCCTGCTCTTATGGTTCTTACGATGCCCTTTTTGCCGATGGAAACCGATGCGAAAAGTAAAGCCGTGCGCGAAGCGGTCTACGCGCATCCTGCCGTGGTAGCTGAATTTGCGCGCTGGGATGCCATGCTTTACACGTCCACCTTTCTTCCGCAATACGAGTTTATGGGGCGTGGCGAAGCTCCTTCAAGCATGGCTGATTGGGTAGGCATGACAGTTCGTGCTGGCGGCGGTATCGGCGATGCCATGGTGCTCCTTGGTGCCACCCCTACCAGCTCAACCGCAACCGAGGTATACACCGGCGTGCAACAGGGCACCATGGATGCCGCAGCATTTCCGTTCAGCTACAGTCATGTGGCTTATCGCATTCACGAAGTGTCGGATTGGTATACGAATGGCATGGCACCGGGTTCAGCGGATTGTCCGGTCGTGTTTTCAAAAACGGCGTACGACAAACTCCCGCCGCAATATCACAAGGTCTTGCACGACGTGCGCAGCATGGTCGATGCCGCGCAATTGCAAGCTTATCGAGATGTCGACGAAACCAATTTGCCGCTATTGCGAAATGCACTACTCGAAGTCAGCTTCTCCCCAGCGATGCGTAACGAACTGCGCGACTCGGTCGGCAAGCGCGTTATTGATGAATGGATCGAAGAAAATCAGGACACCTTCGATGCGCGCGGCCTTGTAGAACTAGCGTTCGAAGCTGCGGGTTCAACTTTCAAATAACGCCATCGCCATGAAAGATCCAACCGGTCCATTGCTTGTTACGTTGGATCGTTTTGTTGGCAAGGCCGAAAACGCATTCAACCTAGTTGCAGGTGGTCTCATATTTGGTCTCATGGTGCTTGGGGTCGTGCAGATCGTCATGCGTACGGTCTTTTCGTCCCCGATTCTCGGCTATATCGACATCGTCGAGCTAAGCATGGTGGGGTTTGCCGTACTCGCCATCGCGTTCGTACAACGGGTAGGTGGTCACGTGCGCATGGAGTTGGTGATTCAAGTGCTCCGGGGGCGTACCTTGTGGTTCTTTGAAGCGCTAGGTTCATGCTTGGCGATTTTTATTGTCGCTGTGCTCATTCCTTATTCGTTCGATCATTTTCAACGTGCTTTTCAATTTGGCGATAGTACGATCGATCTGGAACTTGCCACCTGGCCCGCAAAGCTCGTGGTGCCCATGGCGCTAAGTTTGCTTTTGGTGCGCTTGGTGATTCAGTTGGCGGGATACACGCGCTTGTTCGTAAATCCAAGGTTGCCGCCGCTTGCCATTCCCGCGCTCAAGCGGCCTGAGGAAGTTGCGGCCGCTGAGATTCGCCTTACTGAAACAAGCGGCGGTATTGATGACGATGCTGCTACACGCGCATGACTGATCCATTCTGGATTGGTATTGCCGGCGTCGCATTGCTCATCGGCTTGGTGGTCGTCGGCGTTCGCGTGTACATCGCTGCAGCGGTCGTTGGCTTTTTAGGGTTGCTTGCACTCAAAGGATGGGATGTTGCTGCTGCGGTGGCTGGCACGATTCCGCATTCGAAAACGGTCACCTATCCGCTATCTGTCTTGCCGCTATTCATCCTGATTGGTTTCCTTGCGTTCCATGCCGGACTCACGGGTAAATTGTTTGAAGCGGCGCGGCGTTGGTTGGGTTGGGTACCTGGTGGCCTAGCTGTATCGACGGTGTTCGCAAGCGCCGGTTTCGCGGCTGTATCAGGCGCTTCAACGGCAACCAGCGCGGTTTTTTCTCGCGTCGCGATACCCGACATGCTTCAGCATGGCTATGCGAAACGCTTAACGGCGGGTGTCATCGCTGCTGGTGGCACCTTGGCATCTTTGATTCCGCCTTCGGCCATTCTCGTGATTTATGCGATTTTGGTCGAACAGTCGGTTGGAAAGTTGCTGCTAGCAGGTTTGTTGCCTGGTTTGGTGTCGGTGCTTATCTACACCTCGTTGATCATCGGCATGTGTGCTTGGCGACCCGAACTTGGTGGTGCTGCAAAAGGCTTTACCTGGCGTGAGAGGTTTGCGAGCGTGCCCGGATCCTTGCCGATATTTCTCGTGGTTGGCATTATTTTCGGAGCGCTCTACTCAGGCGTGGCAACGCCAACGGAAGCCGGCGCATTGGGCGCGGCCGTGGTATTCGCTTTGTACGTCTATCGTGCGTGGCGGCAAGGTGAGGTCGCCAGTATGGGTGGCAGGTTGAAGGATGCGTTAACTGAAACCGCCAAACTCACGGTGATGATCTTCACGCTCATTTGGGGCGTGTTTTTATTTGTGCGTTTTCTTGGTTTTGCGGGGTTGCCGAACGAATTCGCAAATTGGGTTGTCGGCTTGGATCTCCCGCCTTTGCTCATCATGGTTTGCATCTTGCTTGCGTATGCAGTGCTGGGGATGTTCATGGACGCCATCGGCATGCTCATTTTGACATTGCCAGTTGTGTTTCCAGCCGTGATCGCGCTGGGTTATGACCCAATCTGGTTTGGGATCATCGTGGTGAAAATGGCGGAGATTTGTTTGATAACGCCGCCCATTGGCTTGAATTGTTTTGTCGTGGCGGGGGTGTCAAGAGACTTGCCATCGGTCGCAGGCACCGAAATGGCAATCCCCCTGCAGGATGTATTTCGTGGCATAGGCCCTTTTTTCGTCGCCGATGTGCTGACCGTCGTCGTATTGTTGCTCGTACCAGGCATTGTGCTGTGGTTGCCAAATCAAATGGGGCAATGACGCCTAGCAAGCACCGCGAGACTACGTTGGTGCCCAACAAAAACTCGTTGTGTTTATTACAATTAACTGTACAAATAATTAGTATTCATAAGGCTCAATATTTGCTGTTTACGCCAGCGTCGCAACGATTGCTATTTGCACGGATGGCACAATGCGTTAAACTGCATAGGTAACAATGACATGGTGAAATTGAAAGACAGCTTAGGGGTGTCCCTTCATAAACCTTCTGACGTGAATTCTGTACTAGATTTATTTGCACATGTGGCTCGTTGCGAAGCGAACTATTCGCGCTTGCGGAAGTTGATGCAAACCAACAAAACGCGTGAATTTCAATCGCGGCTCGTTGAGTTTTCGAACGGTGCTGGTGCATTGGTTTTCGATCATTCAAAGATCAGCCTTTACACTTCGACCGTGACGATTCGCCAAACTTCAACCGAAGAACTTACCAACCTCAATCTCAAACTACACGTTTACCACGATACGCGCGCCGCGGAAGTGGTTAGCTACCAACACCATACGAATTTCCGAGTGTTAGAGACCAAGCCGAATCCGCCACGCACGCAACGGTTTGAAAAGGTCGAGATGAACCGCTTTTTAGGCGAACTGCTTGACCATTGCTTGTTGCATGGCAAACCTTTGAACGCAGAGACGGAACAAGGAAGTTCAATCTCAACCTAGACCTAATCCACGGACGGACTTAGCTCGTTGCAAAAAAAATCAACGACGCAGCATCAAGACGATGCGAC
>VXLJ01000010.1:0-68938 GCA_009841635.1 Gammaproteobacteria bacterium | reverse complement strand
CACCATCCTGCAGCGGACATTGGCACGACTTGGCTTGATGCGCATCGGATTGTGAATGGCGAAGATTTGCTTGCGACGCTTAGCAAACGCCATACGGCACGTGGCTATCTAAGCGGGCATGTGCACCAGGCTTACGATGGCCAATATGAGCGTATGAAACTCATGACAACACCTTCGACGTGTTGGCAGTTCAAAGCGCTTACCACGCAGTTTGCCATAGACGAATTACCGCCGGGTTGGCGTTGGTTGGCATTGCAGGCTGACGGTTCGATTGAAACCAAGGTCAGTCGGTTAGACGCAAAGGCGTAACGAGTAGTTAGCATGACTGATTCCTACTCGGCGAAGTCAATCCAAGTTCTCAGTGGCTTGGATCCTGTGCAAGCCAGGCCTGGGATGTACACCGATACCAGTCGACCTAATCACTTGGTCCAAGAGGTCGTGGATAACAGCGTTGACGAAGCGCTCAGCGGCAATGCAACTAAAGTGTGTGTGACGCTGCACGATGATGGCTCAATCACTGTTGAGGACGATGGGCGTGGCATCCCAGTTGACGAGCACCCTGAATTAGGCATTCCAGGTGTCGAAGTCATCATGACGCGGTTGCATGCTGGCGGTAAATTCGACAATCAGCACTATCAGTTTGCGGGTGGTTTGCACGGGGTTGGGGTGTCGGTCGTAAATGCACTTTCTGAGCGTCTTGTCGTGGAAATCAAACGCGACGGGAGCATCTACCAACAGAGCTACAACAATGGCCACGCGAATTCGCCACTAACTGTCATCGGTTCGGTCGGAAAACGGAATACCGGGACGAAGATTACGTTTACGCCTGCGGCCAAGTACTTTGACACGACGCAGATAAGCCTTGCGCGATTGCGTCATGTATTACGCGCCAAGGCGATTTTGTGTTCTGGTTTGGGAGTTGAACTTCAGGCTAAAGAAGGACTTTTCGAAGAACCAGAAATATGGCGTTACGAGAATGGTCTAGTTGGTTACCTGACGGAATCAATGGGTACGGAATGCGTACCAGCGGAGCCGTTTTACCATAGCACAAACGGTGATGATGAAACCGTTGAATGGGCTTTACAGTGGCAGCTCGGTGAGGGTGAGTTGATCACCGAGAGCTATGTGAATCTCATCCCGACGCCGTTGGGTGGGACGCATGTGAATGGGTTGCGTGCCGGCCTTACCGAGGCATTACGGGAGTTTTGCGAGTTTCGGGACATCAAGCAGAAGGGCATCAAAATCACAGCCGAGGACCTTTGGGGTCGTTGTGGCTATGTGTTGTCGGCGAAATTGAAGGAGCCGCAGTTTAGCGGCCAGACCAAGGAGCGATTGTCCTCCAGGGAGAGCGCGATCTTCATCAGTGGCCTAGCCAAAGATGCCTTTAGTCTATGGCTGAACCAGCACGTAGAGCAGGGCGAACGACTGGCTGAGTGGGCGTTAGCCAATGCGCAAGCTCGGGTTCAATCCAGAAAGAAAGTAGCGCGCAAAAAGCTGATTTCAGGACCTGCTCTCCCAGGCAAACTGTCGGATTGTTCACTGCAGGATCCTGCCCAATCGGAGTTGTTTTTAGTCGAAGGCGATTCCGCGGGTGGATCGGCGAAACAAGCGCGTGACCGCGAATTTCAGGCGGTGTTGCCGTTGCGTGGCAAGATTCTCAATACTTGGGAAGTCGGCGCGCAAGACGTGCTTGCTTCGCAGACGGTCGCTGACATTGCCGCCGCCATCGGCGTCTATCCAGGTTCTTCAGACATAGCTGGGTTGCGCTATCACCGAATATGCATATTGGCAGACGCCGATTCAGATGGATTGCACATTGCTACGTTGTTGTGTGCTTTGTTTCTCAAGCATTTTCGACCATTGGTAGAAGGCGGCTTTGTGTTTATTGCCATGCCGCCGTTGTACCGAATCGATATTGGGAAGGAAGTTCACTACGCCCTAGATGAAGCCGAAAAACAAGACGTGCTTGAACGTTTAAGCGCGGAGAAAAAACGTGGGATCCCAGTGGTACAACGCTTTAAAGGACTGGGTGAAATGGATCCGTTGCAATTGCGAGAAACCACCATGCATCCGGATTCGCGGCGACTAGGTCGTTTAGGCGTAAAAGAGATTAGAAAAGCCGAAGAAAACTTGGACATGCTGCTGAGCAAGCGCCGCGCGGCAAGTCGTAGGGATTGGCTTGAGCGAAAAGGTGACCAAGCAGATTTGATCGTCTCAGCTAATGGCTGACATTCCAACTAACGGCATGGATGAATTCGAGGAGATTTCGCTGCTCGAATACACCGAGCGTGCGTACCTCGACTACTCCATGTATGTCATTAATGATCGCGCGTTGCCATTCATTGGCGATGGACTCAAACCAGTTCAGCGCCGCATCATTTATGCGATGTCGCAACTAGGCGTCACATTTCAGTCCAAGCCTTCGAAATCAGCACGAACCGTAGGCGACGTCATTGGTAAGTTTCACCCGCACGGCGAGCCGGCTTGTTACGAATCGATGGTGCATATGGCGCAACCGTTTTCATTCCGTTATCCACTCGTCGACGGTCATGGCAATTGGGGCGCACCGGATGACCCCAAATCGTTCGCCGCGAGCCGTTACACGGAGGCGCGGCTATCGCGTTGGACACCGCTATTGCTCACAGAATTAGGGCAAGGCACCGTTGATTTCACGCCTAATTTCGACGGCTCTTTAGACGAACCGGTGTGGTTGCCGGCACGGGCGCCGTTCTTTCTATTGAACGGCGCAACTGGTATCGCCGTGGGCATGGCAACGGACATTTTGCCGCACAATCTGAAGGAAGTGGTTCAAGCTTGTATCGCACTTCTTGAGCGCAAATCCACCTCGCTTGCTGAGCTCATGACGATGGTGCAGGGGCCAGATTTACCGACAGGCGGTGTCATCACTGCCGCCGCTGAAGACATCCAAAAAATCTATGAAACTGGCAATGGCACGATGCGTGGCCGCGCGCGTTATAGCGACGAACGGGGTTTGGATGGCGGTAAAGAAGTGGTCATTACAGAGTTGCCCTATCAGAGTTCGCCAGCCAAGATTCTCGAGCAAATCGCCGCTCAAATCATCGCCAAGAAATTGCCAATGGTCGTCGATGTTCGAGATGAGTCAGATCACGAAAACCCAACTCGCCTAGTGCTGGTATTGCGATCAAATCGCGTTGATGTCGATCGTCTGATGCTGCACCTATTTGCTACGACAGACCTTGAACGCACCTATCGATTCAATCTAAATCTCATAGGTCTTGATCGCAAACCCAAGGTGAAACCCCTGCGCGATGCATTATTGGAATGGTTGGACTTTCGCCGCATTACGGTCCGTCGACGCATTGAACATCGCTTGGACTACATTGCGCGGCGGTTGCACATTCTCGAAGGCATGCTCATCGCGTATGCGAATCTCGATGAGGTCATTCGAATCATTCGAGAAGAGGAACAACCTAAAGCAGCGTTGATTTCACGCTTCAACTTGACAGACGAACAAGCTGACGCCATTTTGGATTTGCGGTTACGCCAATTGGCGAAGTTGGAGGAAGCGAAACTAGAGCAGGATCGTTCTGAATTAGCTGCGGAACGAGATGACTTGCGCAGGACCGTTGATAGTCCGCGCCGTTTGAATACCTTGCTTAAGAAAGAACTGACCGCCATCGTTGAAGAATTTGGCGACGAACGGCGGACGGAAATTGTTGAAGCCCAGGAAGCTTCCGCGTTCTCTATCGAAGAACTATCGACCAACGAACCAATCACTGTGGTTTTGTCAGAGAAAGGGTGGGTACGCGGTGCTAAAGGTCATGAAATGGATCCCTCGACATTGCCATACCGCGCGGGCGATGACTATTTAAGCCATGTTGAAACTCGATCGAACCTAGTTTGTAACTTTTTGGCTTCGTCGGGCAAGGTCTATTCGATAGCCGGACGAGATCTGCCATCCGCTCGTGGCCAAGGCGAACCGCTTTCGGGGCGATTCAATATAGATGCGGAGACGCAAATAGTTGGTTTGTTTGCGGACGGACCTGGCAAGGTTCTCCTCCTCGCCGACAACGGCGTGGGTTTTGTAGCCGAAGTTCAGAATTTAGTCGCGACCACCCGCAATGGCCGTGTGGTCATGAATCTCCAAGCGGGCACCTTCCCTTTGCCGCCAATTGCTTTCGAAGCAGGTGAAATTGTTGCATTGGTGTCCAGCAACGGCAATCTACTCGTGATCGATCTACCTGAAGTACCAACGTTATCGCGAGGACGCGGCGTGAAATTAATGAACATTCCGCGTAAATTGCTTGATGCTGGTGAAGAACGGGTGGTCGCAGCAGCGGTCGTTGGTGAACGGGACACGCTACGGATCACGTCGGGCCAGCGCGATTTAAGACTTCGATTTCGCGACCTTGATCCGTATCGCGGTACACGTGCTCAACGTGGCAAGGTCCTACCGAGAGGGTATCGCAACAATATCGTGGGCTTACGAATCGAGTAGCTAAAAACGACGAGCTAGGCTCAATTTCTTCGAAGCAGTACAGTAAGCCATCAAGGAGGGCAGATTTCCAATGACCTTCTTGAGCGTGAGATTGGGACCCAGCGCGAAATCCCCACGACCGGTCACGATGATGCTAGAGGGCTTGCTGTTCAGACCGTAATTGGTTTTTAAAATCTCACGCTTCCCGGACCGCCGCTCTTACTCATACCGCTTTCATGGCTTCCTACTCCACCAATGAGTTTCGACCGGGCCTAAAAGTCTTGCTCGAAGGCGAACCGTGCACGATGTTGGAGTCGGAATTTGTGAAGCCAGGCAAAGGTCAGGCTTTTACGCGAGTTAAGTTCCGGAATCTCATATCAGGACGCGTCTGGGAACGAACCTTGCGCAGCGGCGAGACGATGCAGGCCGCCGATGTGATTGACCGAGAGCTCGATTTTTTATATAGCGATGGTGACTTTTGGCACTTCATGACCACCGATGGCAACTACGATCAAGTAGCGGTCGGTGCTGCAGCGATAGGCGAAGCGAAGGATTTTCTAGCCGAGCAGTCTCGTTGTCAAATCACGTTCTGGGATGACAACCCAATCGCTGTCGTTCCTCCGAATTTTGTCGAATTAACCGTCACTGAAACAGACCCTGGGTTGCGGGGTGACACAGCGCAAGGCGGCACAAAACCTGCGACTTTAGAAACAGGTGCCGTTGTCAATGTGCCTTTGTTCATTGAAATCGGCGATATGTTGCGAATCGATACGCGCAAAGGCGAATACGTAAGCCGTACCAAACAATGAGCGAGGCATGGCAGCCATCGGCTGCCATTGAAACGCTGCTGCAACGCGCCCATTTGCTAGAACGAACGCGTGCGTTCTTTAAGGAACGTGGAGTAGTTGAGGTGCAAACCCCCACGTTAGATCGCTACGGCGTCACGGATGTCGCTATTGAGAACATTGTAGTTCCAGCGTACGGCTACCTACAGTCGTCGCCTGAGTTTCACATGAAGCGATTGTTAGCAGCTGGGATGCCATCTTGTTTTCAAATAAACCCAGCATTTCGCGCAGGTGAGACAGGACGATGGCACAATCCGGAATTCACTATGCTCGAGTGGTACCGTCTTGGTTTCGGTCTTGCCGAACTTATGGCAGAAGTTGCTGCGCTAGTGGATTGGCTACTTGGTCCAGCGAAAGTGCGATCGATGACCCTAGGCGAGCTGGTTTTAGATGCGTTTGGTCTAAATGTCTACTCGCCCTCGGAGAAGGCGGTTCGAGCTGTTTGCCGCGACGAAGGATTGGAAAACCCTAGGGATCTACACGAGGCGATGGACTTCCTGATTGAAAGGGCCATTGCCAATCTAGGCATCGAACGCTTATTTTTAACTGACTACCCAAGCGATCAGGCAGCATTAGCAAAAGTAGCAACTCGAGGCGGGCGTCGCGTCGCTTTGCGTTTCGAGCTGATCGTCGATGGTTTGGAAATTGCCAACGGTTACGACGAATTGCGCGACGTGAATGAGTACCAACGTCGGTGCAAACAGGATAACGACCGTCGCCGCTTGCTTGGATTACCTCAGAAACTCAAAAATCCGCTCTTTGAAGCGGCAATGGCTGCTGGCTTGCCGGATTGTTGTGGGGTGGCCGTTGGGTTGGATCGCTTGTTCGCCTTAGCGTTAGGCAAACACGGACTGCATGAAGTACTTGCCTTCACTGCAAGTTGAAGATAGAGCCGATTTTTTCACCTAACTTCAATGATTGACCGACATCGAGCGTGTCTAGCTCACCGATGCCATGAGGAATGACAAGGATGACGGTTGAACCAAGACAGAAACGACCTAGTTCATCACCGCTCGTGTAGGGCTGCGGCTCAAAATCATTTATCTCTGTGTCGCCATTGCTTGGTAAATGCTCGTCGAACGTGGTCTGCACACTAGAGACAATCAAAGCGCCAACCATTGTTAGCAGCCATTCGCCATGTGCTGAACGGAAATAGCAATTTACGCGAACGTTGCGCTCGTAGAGGCCGTCAACCGATTGGTGATTCGACGGCTTTACAGCAAACCGGCTACCACCTAAACGGCTGGCAGCCACTAAATCAGCCTGCGCAGGCGTATGCACCCGGTGATAGTCCTTCGGTGACAAATAGATGATCGCATAACTGCCCGTAGAACCTATACGGGAAGAACGTGTGAGATTGAAAAGGTTGCTCGATGTGTTTTTGTACTGGACAAGCGTGTTATTTGTATAGCTGCCAGCAGCGGCCACGACACCGTCAACGGGTGAGATTAGTGCATTTGGTGCGCGAGATATGGGCCGAGCCGCTGGTTTCAGTTCGCGGGTGAAGAAATCTTGAAAGTTTTCGAATTGGCTAGGTTCTTGCCTGACCGCTGAGGTCATATCGACACCGTAATACTCAATGAACCGTCGAATCAGGAAATTCTTGATGACAGAGATCCGAATGGTGGCGAGCCAACCTGCGCCTTTGGTTAACCAATAGTTTGGTCCCAATTTCCTTAAGAGTGCTATGAATTTCACGTTATCTCAGGATTCGATGGGCGTGTCGAATCGATTGCCCCACTCGGACCAAGATCCGGCATATGCGCGAATGTTCTGAAAACCAAGCAGGCGAGCGACCATGTATGACAACCCAGAACGATGATGGGTTTGGCAGTGCGTAACCACTCGCTTGTCGGGGGTAATTCCCTGCGATGCGAGCAACGCTCGCAGATCTTCACGCAAGCGTAGTGCGTTGGTTTGCTCCATCAAGTCAAGCCAATCGATATTTACGGCACCCGGTATGTGACCATTGCGTTGGGCAGTGGGTTTTAGACCTAAAAACTCCTCACGTGAGCGGACATCCCACACAACCAGATTGCTTGATTCAAGATTGCTCATCAATTCTTCTAACTCGACGAGTGGTTCTAGGTTCAGCTGTAACTTTGGTTTAGTTTGCACCGCTTCGGTTGGTTTGTCCACGACTGTGTAGCCTTGTTGCTGCCAGGCATGGATGCCACCATCCAAATAGAGCCATCGCGTGTGACCGATGATGTCCAAGGTCCATGCCAGTCGGCCCGCCCAACCACCACCTTCGTGGTCTGAGACGACGATGATTTGATCTTCCATGTAGCCGAGGTAACCAAAGACGCTTTCTAGTTGCGCAATAGAAGGTAACTTGCCTGGTGACGGTGGCGTGCCTTCAATCAACGCCGCGGTTGGGAGATGCAGTGCACCGGGTATGAAAACTCGATCCTGCAATGTTGGATTGAATACATCCACCAGCCGAACTTCATGGTTTTCCAAGCATTTGATGAGCGCTTCTGGGTGGATAATGGCGGGATAGTGCGCCAAATCGCCTCTTTACGTTAGCGGAACTTTGACAACGAAATATAAACGTTCGACTCGTTTGGTGTGGATTGACCTTGAAATGACGGGGTTGAACACCGATGTCGACGTCATTTTGGAAATCGCAACCATCATCACGGACAACAACCTGAATATTGTGGATGAGAGCGATTCAATCGTGATTTCGCAGCCTGAATCAGTGCTTGCTGCCATGGATGAGTGGAATCAGAAACATCACGCTGAATCTGGCTTGCTAGATCGCGTGCGCCATTCTGAAGTTAGTTTAGAAGAGGCGGAAGCGGTTACATTTGACTTGGTGCGACGTCATGCTGACATTCATACTTCGCCGTTGTGCGGCAACTCAATATGGCAAGATCGTCGTTTCTTGGCACGCCATATGCCAACGTTAGAGCACTATTTACATTATCGCGTGATTGACGTCAGTACGGTGAAAGAATTGGCTAGGAGGTGGCAGCCTGATCTCGTAACGAGTGTTAGCAAAAAAGCGCAACATCGAGCGCTAGACGACATTCGCGAATCAATCAATGAGTTGTGCCTATATCGCGATCAATTTTTCAAACTAGCGAAGAGCGACGGAGTTCAACCGGGGCTAAACAGGCCGAGTTAGTTTGTTTCGGCAAATGTTCAGCGTGAACGTAGTCTTGTCTATCAGAAAGAAAGCGAAATCGTGATCAATATCAATGACTTGTACGCCATGTCCGGCAAATTTTGTCTAGTTACCGGCGGATCAACAGGATTAGGTAGCTATATGGCAGAGGGATTTCTGGCCGCCGGCGCTGCAAAGGTCTACATTACGGCTAGAACCAAAGAAACACTTCAAGCAAAAGCTGATGAACTCACAGCGAACTACGAAGGGGAATGCATTGGCATGCCAAGCGATCTTGCGACGATGAAAGGCATTGACGCGCTATCTAACGAATTGCACGATCGAGAAGATCACATCGATGTACTGGTCTTGAATGCAGGCATTGGTACTGGCGGCTATTTCGACGATTTGAAAGTGGCCGACTGGGATATAACGATGGATCTCAATTTGCGGTCGCCGTTATTTCTGACTCAAGCGATGTTAGATCTCCTCCGAGCGAATGCAAAGCATGAGGATCCTGCTCGAGTGGTGTTTATTAGTTCGGTCGCTGCTAGTGAAGTGTTCAAACATGTTTTTGCCTACTCAACCAGCAAGAAAGCACTTGAGCACCTCACGCCGCAGCTCGCTTTAGCTCTTTGTGATGACCATATTCACGTGAATGCCATCGCGCCGGGACGGATGTACTCGGAAATGACTCGCGGTGCGTGGGAAAATCCCGATTCTGAAGCTTTTAAACAAAGTCTGAAGCAAATACCAGCCCATCGCTATGGCGGCTTAGAGGATATGGCTGGGGTTGCGGTGATGCTCTGCAGTCGGGCCGGCTCTTACTTTACCGGCGAGGTTCTCAACTTAGACGGCGGACACCGATTCCGCCATTAGCTCAAGCGAGGCGGTCAAATATCCGCAGTTAATCTTTCTCTCTAGCTCGTTGCTCAGTTCGGCGTCGTTCACCTAGGCAGATCTTATTTCGTGAATGGGCAAATAACGGCTTGTGTCGTCTAACCCAAGTTCGTGAAGTGCCCATTCAAGATGCTCGACGCACATCGCATCGTCGCGCGCGTGCGCTTCTCGTCTTTTGCACTCTAGCACATCGAGCAATTTAGCGCTAGGGACGCTATTGCCAGCGGCGACGGCTAGGTTGCGCACCCATTGCGAGTAGTTGATGCGACGAATCGCCATGCCTTCGGTTCGGGTTAGAAACGTCTCTTCGTCCCACTGCAACAAATCAATCAATGAAGCATGGTCCAGACCATGTCTCGGTTCAAAGTCGAGTTCGCTTGAGATCTTGGCGAATCGGTTCCAGGGGCAGATCAGTTGGCAATCATCACACCCAAAGATACGATTGCCAATGGCTTTTCTAAACTCGAGCGGGATTGAACCCTTGTGTTCGATGGTTAGGTAGGAAATGCACCGTCGTGCATCAAGTCGCCTTGGCCCGACGATGGCTTGAGTTGGACAAACGTTTATACATGCTTTACAGCCACCGCAGTGATCGCTTACAACACGCTCGTTTATCGCAAATGGAATGTCAGTGAAAATCTCACCCAAGAAGAAAAACGAGCCAGCTTGCTGATTCAACACGAGGGTGTGCTTGCCGACCCAACCCAAGCCAGCCTTGACAGCTATGGGTTTCTCCATCACTGGGGCAGAGTCGACAAAGGCTCGGAATTCATGATGAACTTGACTCTCAATTCGCGCAGCAAGCTGGGCCAGACGTTTACGAACCGTTTTGTGGTAATCGCGGCCAAGCGCGTACCGAGAAATCCGACCTGCCTCAGCATCTTTGTCAATTTGCGGGCGGTCTTCTTGTAAATAGTCCATTCTGACACTGATGATGCGTATAGTTCCAGGTAGCAATTTCGCGGGCTGTTCGCGCTTTTCGACATTGCGTGCCATATAGGTCATGTCGCCGTAGAACTTTGCCGCCAACCAGTCCCGATAGTCGTCCGTGTACGAGCTTAAATCGGTGTCGGCAAATCCAACTTGCTGAAATCCGAGCTCCTTCGCCCAGACATCGATGTCGCGTTGTAAACGCTTGAGCTGTTGGGATTTCACGAATCTATAATCAAAGGATGGCTACTCTGGAACGCGTGTACACCGGTACAGAGTGTCGTGAAATTGACCGGGTTGCGATCGAAGAGTACGGAATCGAAAGCTTCCGACTCATGCACAGAGCTGCGCATTTCGCCAAGATTGAGCTCTTAAATCGCTGGTCAAACCCAAATTCGGTAACCATTGTATGTGGTGCTGGCAACAATGCCGGCGACGGCTATTTACTAGCGGAAGGCTTGCACGCACGTGGCGTCGCTGTGCAAATCATGCAAATAGGCGCGCTCGATCGCTTGCAGGGTGACGCGCAGCGTGCATTTAAAGCGATCGAAAAGCTTGATCTGGAATTTTCGTCGAATTCAGGCATGCACGGTGAGATCATTGTGGATGCATTGCTCGGGACCGGTGTTCGCGGTGCGATTAGACCGAATTTCGTAGACGCGATTGACCGCATAAACGCAAGCAGCCGACCAATCCTTGCGCTCGACCTCCCAAGCGGAATCGACGCTGACACCGGCGGATTTTTGACGGCTGAGCCTGTGCGAGCGACGCTTACGACCTGTTTTGTCGGCCGCAAATTCGCGCTAGTGACTGGATCAGCCCGTAATGTGGCAGGCGAAGTTGCAAGTTCAGATTTAGACATACCTGAGCAAGCGTTTGAATGCGTCGCGGGTACTCGCGTCATTCCTACATCTGCAGATGAGTGCCGTTTGCCATCCCGACCGCCGAATAGCCATAAAGGGCACTTCGGTCACGTCTTAATCGTTGGTGGTAATCGTGGGATGGGCGGTGCAGCGTTACTTGCTGGGGAGGCTTGTTTGCGGACCGGCGCAGGCCTCGTATCTGTAGTCACTCATTCAGACCATGCGCCAGCTCTATTAGCCGCTAGGCCTGAACTCATGATTCGAGGATCAGCCGATGGCTTGGTTGACGAATCCTTGCTGAACCGCGCCGACGTGATTGCGGTAGGACCAGGCTTAGGCCGCGATGCGTGGGCCCAACAAGCTCTGAAGTCTGTCGTAGCGAAGCAAATGCCTCTTGTGGTGGACGCCGATGCGCTTCATTGGTTAGCTGACTCGAAACATCAACTGCCTAAAAACTCCATTGTCACGCCGCATCCAGGGGAAGCGGCGCATTTACTCAACGTGGCGACGTCATCTATAGAGAACGACCGCGCGAGCGCGATCAAGAACATTACGCAGCAATTTGCGTGTGTTGGTGTGCTTAAAGGCGCCGGTTCGCTGATTGCCAACCATGGCGAGCTATATGGTGTATGCGATATAGCCGAACCAACGCTGAGTACGGCCGGTAGTGGCGACGTACTGACCGGCGTCATTGCCGCATGTCTCGCTCAATTAAAAAAATCTCTGACGGCAACAGCGCTTGGCGTCCATCTTCACGCAACGGCCGGTTGTCGAGCCCGTGAGACCGGCGGTGGACGCGGGGTTATTGCTGGGGATTTCATTAGCGCACTGCGGCCCTGGGGTGAAAACCTGGATGCTTTGCACTGAATTAGCTGACGAAGCTGCAACGCTTGCCTATGGTGCCGAACTCGCCACCCATTTTCGCAACGGTGTCATGTATTTGAAGGGTGAGCTTGGTGCGGGCAAGACCACCTTAGTCCGTGGTTATTTAAGGCGGCTTGGCTATGTCGGCCTAGTGAAGTCACCAACGTACACGCTGATTGAGCACTACGAAGCAAGTGGTTTGGCGATTGCCCATATGGATTTGTACCGCGTCGATGATCCCAAAGAACTGACATATATTGGGTTAGAGGACGTCATGCATGCAACCGACGTCTTATTCGTCGAGTGGCCCGAACGCGGTACGGACTATCTGCCACCAGCTTCTTCGATCATCAAATTCAGCGTTCAAGCGAACGTACGAATCGCATCAAGGAGCTAGTGCGCTGGGGCAAATGCTGAATTTCTAGCTAAAAGCTCATAAAATCCATCATTCAAGGATGATCATTTGCGCGCAAGGATGCACGACGCAAATTTGGCGACACGGTTACGTCGCAGCCTAGCTACGTGTGCCGCTCATTTAGTTAGCTCCAGCAACCTGGTAAGGCGATATCTCGCCTTCAACTTGTTAGTGTTTGTATGCGTTAGCGTGCAACCTAATGAACTGCAAGGCATTCGATATTCCGACAGTCCCCGTTATACGCGCGTTGTCTTTGATTTAAGCGCGCCGCCACGCTTTAAATCCGATTTATTGTCGTCTCCCCCACGCTTCTTCGTCGATCTTCAAGAGGGCTTGCTGAGCACGCAATTCATGCGCCCCGCGCTTGACAGTGTGCAGCTACGCAACATACGAATTGGCAAGCGAGATGATGCGCTTCGAGTCGTGCTCGATCTTGCCAAAGCGAAAGCGCCGAAGATTCAAACGTTGGGCCCAAACGGGCAAAGTGGCAACCGGCTCGTGATCGATTTTCTGCATGAAACCGAAGAATCTTGTGCCATTGAACATGACAACAACATCGTTGTTGTGATCGATGCAGGACATGGCGGCGAGGATCCGGGCGCTATTGCGGTGAATCGCGTCACGGAAAAGAGCATTGTGCTAGCAATCGCAAACAAGATCCGTGATCGCATCGAAAGCCAGCCAGGGTTTAAAGTCGTTATGACCCGTGAGCGTGACTATGAAGTGCCTCTCAAAGCGCGTTTCCAAATGGCACAGAACACCAAAGCCCGCTTGTTTGTATCGATTCATGCCGACGCATTTCACAATCCACGCCCGCGCGGTGCTTCAGCTTACGTGCTGTCACAGGGTAAAGCCCAATCTGAATTGGCGAAGTGGCTAGTGCAAAATGAAAATAGAGCCGATTGGGTAGGCGGCGTATCGACCTGGGTCGATTCCACGTGCTACGCCGCGCGCGAAAAACTCAAGTTCCTAAATGTCAAAGTTCGCCAAGAAGCGCTGGCGGAAGCCGTGTCGGTCGGCAAGAAGCTTTTGCAGGCGATTGATGTCGTGGCCGATGTGCATCCAAAGAGCTACGATAGCAAACGCAAGGAGTATCAAGTCACGGATGCCGGCTTTGTGGTCCTGCAAGCAACCGCCATTCCTTCATTGCTGGTCGAGACAGGTTTTCTATCCAATCCTGATGAAGGGCGGCTCTTGTCGACGAATGCCCATCAGAACCGAATTGCCGGTGCGATCAGTAACACGATTTTGCGTCATTTCTGCGAAAACCCGCCTCGCTATACAGACTTGGCAGACGGCAAAGTTCAGTGCAACCTGCAACCTCAGGTGAGCACGTACAAGGTTCGTCGGGGCGATTCATTGTCGATGATCGCATATCGCCAGCAAGTGACCGTGTCGGCCATTCGCGCCGCCAACGATCTAAAAAATGACGTTATTTATCCCGGCCAAACCCTAACCATTCCTAACGCTTACTAGCGTCTACGCCACTAACAATCGGTTTCCGCAAGGTGTGGCGCACAACTTAAAATCTAATTCGATGAGTAGCTTGGTAGTTAGCTGAGTTAACGCGTTCTACCGACGGACGCGACCGATTTATTACATATGTCACAGATTCGACGTCTTGATCCCGTGGTAGCGGATCAGATTGCAGCTGGTGAAGTAGTCGAGCGACCGGCGTCCATCGTGAAGGAGTTAATAGAAAACAGCCTAGATGCCGGTGCCACGCGCATTGATATTGCCGTTGAGGACGGCGGCGTGCGCACAATCGCCGTGCTGGATAACGGTGCTGGCATTGCGCACGAGGATTTGCCGCTCGCCGTGGCGCGCCATGCGACTAGCAAAATCCAAGCAGCTGAAGACCTCGCTTGTGTCGCAACTATGGGTTTTCGCGGCGAAGCGCTCGCCAGCGTGGCCGCAGTCTCGAAGTTAGAAATCAGTTCAAAACCCACGAACGCGCCAAGCGGTTGGTCGATCCGCGTTGAAGGCGGGCATGAAGTCCAGTCGCGACCTACGGGTCGAGCGGCAGGTACTTCAGTCGAAGTGGCGGATCTCTTTTTCAACACACCCGCGCGGCGCCGATTTCTTAAGACCACGCGGAGCGAGCTCAATCGCATCACGGAAATCACCAGAGTGTTGGCGCTGGGCAATCCCCTGTGCGGCTTCACGCTCCGCCACAACAACCGTGAACTCGAACGCATGAGCCCCGCAAGGACAGCGGACGAGCGCGTTGCGCACGTGCTAGGTGGTGACTTTGTGAATGAGGCCATCCGCGTGGACATGGAACGCGATGGTATGCGGCTATGGGGCTGGGTAGGTAGCCCTAATTTCACGCGCAGCAATTCGAGTCGTCAGTTCTTTTATGTCAATGGTCGCGCCGTACAAGACTATTTAGTCGCGCACGCGGTCAAGCAGGCGTACAAAGACATCATGTTTCATGGCCGCCATCCGGTGTTTGTGCTATTTTTGGACCTGAATGCCATGGACGTGGACGTGAATGTCCACCCGACCAAAAGCGAAGTTAGGTACCGGAATAGCACGGGTGTCCATAACTTCATCATGTCGAGCATTTACCGATCATTGCGAACGGATCCAACTGACCCAGACCGTCATGTTTCCGCTGACATGCTCACTACGCCAACGACAGGCGCAACGGCGACATCGTCGTTGCTCTCGGCAACTGTACGACAAACCACTTTGGGATTCGATGAAAGCACGAACACTCGGACGCGTTGGTGGCTTCGCGAAGCGGTGCGCACGGAGCACGATGTGCAAACCACTCAGCTGAATGACGAACTAGAGAACCCACCTGCAACCAGAGTTTTACCCCCACTCGGAACCGCGCTTGGCCAGCTAAAAGGTGCCTATATCTTGGCGGAAAACGACGATGGTCTAGTCGTCGTCGATATGCACGCCGCGCACGAGCGCGTGCTGTACGAAGAGCTGAAGTCATATAGCAGCAAAAACGAGTTAGCCCGACAACGCTTGTTAATTCCAGAAACCTTGGATGTCGGCGCTCAAGACGCTGAATTAGTTGAGGAGCTTGCAGAGTCTTTATTGCAAATCGGTCTAGTGGTCGAACGTGCGGGTCCTACGACTGTGAAATTACGGGAAGTCCCTGCGCTGTTGCTGACCAGCGATTTAAGCGTCTTGCTTTCTGATGTATTGGACGATTTGCGCGAACATGGTCGTAGCGATGCCATCGAGACGCGCCACCACCACATCTTGGCGACGATGGCCTGTCATAACGCGATTAGGTTTAACCGCCGCTTGACGCTTGACGAAATGAATGAGCTGCTGCGAAAGATGGAAGTGACGCCCAATGCGGGACAATGCAACCATGGTCGACCGACCTTCCGAACCCAAAGTCTGAGCGATTTAGATCACATATTCCTGCGCGGTCAATAGCTACGCATGAACTCGTCACCACGGCGAGTCGTGACCCTTATGGGTCCGACCGCGACTGGTAAAACTGACCTCGCCTTAGCACTTGCGAAGCACCTTGACGTGGCGCTCATTAGCGTCGATTCTGCGATGGTCTATCGCGGCATGGATGTCGGGACAGCGAAACCAACTAAGACGATTCGGGACGAGATTCCGCATGCGCTAATCGACGTTCGCGAACCTGAGGAGTCCTTTTCGGTGCAAGAGTTTTGCGCGCTTGCCGACCAAGCCGTGCACCAAGCTTTTGAACGGCGTCGTTTGCCGATCCTGGTTGGCGGCAGCATGATGTATTTCCGGGCATTCCGCGAAGGTTTGGCGGATTTGCCGGGAGCAGATGCAAGGATTCGTGCGGATATTCGCGCTTTAGCTGAGGCGGAAGGCGTTTTCGCGGTATTTGAAGAGCTGAAGCGGATTGATTATGAATCGGCGATGCGCATCAGTCCGAGCAATCTCAAACGCATGGAAAGGGCAATCGAGGTATATCGTCTCACCGGCAAAACCATTGGTGCGCTATGGAAGGAAAAGGCTACCCCACCAGCGCCCATGCGTTTAGATTGCGAACTTATGGAATTTGTCGTGCCAGAGCCGCCACGGCCGGAGTTGCATGAACGGATTGCCCAGCGCCTGCAAGGCATGTTTAACGCAGGCTTTATGGAGGAAATGCAGACGTTGCGCAAGCGACCTGGCCTTACGAGGAACCACTTATCGATGCGTACGGTGGGTTATCGAGAAGCTTGGGCTCATTTAGATGAGGCTGACGACCAGTCTGACACCGCGCCATTGCGAGAGCGGATTCTTGTGGCGACCCGGCAATTGGCCCGCAAGCAACTCACTTGGTTGCGTAAGTGGTCGTCATTGCGACTAAACGAAGCGGCGTCGGTTGAGGTTATGATTGATTCGCTGAAACGATAGGCGTTTCAGCCATCGAGTTTACAGACATGACCAGTTCAGGCTAATTCCACGCATTCACGTTTTAGGACGGGGTTCCGTGCGACCTAACGCGCCAAGCGCAACATAGGGATGCTTGGGCGCTTTCATTTGGTTTAACTCGAGTCACTTTCTACATGTTCTTTGAACGTCCTGAAGCTGGGCTACATGCCATGCTTCTATCCATCCGCTTCGATCATTCCACATCGCAACACAATCTCGCCGAGTTCAAGGAGCTGGTTTACTCAGCTGGTTATGTTCCCGAGGCGGTTCAGGCGACCCAACGGCACGCTCCGGATCCACGGACTGGCATAGGCAGCGGCAAACTAGAAGCAGTGCGAAGCGAGATGGACGCTCTCGATCTCAAGCTTTTGATTGTGGATGGCGAGCTGTCGACATCGCAACAGTTCAAACTCGAAACGGTGGTTGGTCGGCGGGTATTGACTCGAACTGAGTTGATTTTGACCATCTTCGAGCAGCGTGCACAAACACGCGAGGGCAAACTTCAGGTGGAATTAGCGCTACTGAGGCACGCGCAGTCGCGCATCGTAGGCGGTTGGTCGCACCTGGACCGACAACGCGGCGGCTTCAATATGCGCGGCGCCGGCGAGCTGCAAAGCTCGATCGACAAAGGCTTGATTCACGGGCGGATCCATTCGGTCGAGAAACGCCTCCAAAAGGTTGTCGATCATCGTGAACGGCACCGCAAACGCCGGCGCTTGAACGCGGTGCCGACGGTTGGCTTGGTGGGCTATACCAATGCAGGCAAGTCCACGCTCTTCAACGCACTCACTGCGGCTGAGGTGTACGCCGATGATCGACTGTTCGCAACGCTAGACCCAACCACCCGCCAGTTGTCGTTGCCAAACAATGGCGCGGTCTTGCTGTCAGATACCGTGGGATTTATCCGTGACTTGCCCATGTCGCTGGTCGCAGCGTTCAAGGCGACTCTCGAAGAAGTGGCGCAAGCTGATTTACTTTTGCATGTCATCGATGCGTCCGCACCTGATGCCGAAAGGATCATGAAAGACGTGGACTCGATTTTGACGGAGATTGGCGCTGGTGAGATCCCGCGAGTGCAGGTGCTGAACAAGATCGACCAAGGTTTGCACATTTCTTTGGAATGCACGCCTGGTGTGCACGTGAGCGCGACTCAACACATCGGTTTCGCGGCCTTGTTTGCCGAGATTAGCGCTCGTCTAAGGAATCAAACCCAAACCTTTGAAGTCCAATTGCCGCCAGATGCGGGCAAATTACGAGCATGGCTGTACGGTTTAGGCGGCGTTCAAGCAGAGAGTTACAACGAAGAAGGTAAGGCAACTTTGTGTGTCAAACTCAGTGATGAAAGCGTATCGCGCTTGCGTGTCACCCCTGGGGTGAGTCTCCAAGCCGTCACGAGCTCAAACTAAAATTTAGGCGCAATTCGCAGGGGATAACGCATGGCCTGGAACGACGATCAAGACAAAAAGGATCCTTGGAGCACTAGTGGCGACCAAGGACCACCGGATCTTGACGATGTCTTCCGCAAATTCAAAAGCCAATTAGGCGGTTTGTTCGGAGGCAGCGGTTCGGGCGGAAATGGCGATGGCTCCGATGGGGTTCGCCGATTCCTGACCCCAAGCATGCTGATTTTTGGCTTGCTTGCACTTGTGATCATCTACGCGATGTTCGGCTTGTATCAAGTTGACCAACAGGAACGCGGCGTCGTCTTTAGATTGGGCAAAGTTCAAAATGAACTGCGTCCACCGGGATTACGGTGGAATTGGCCGATCATTGACGTGGTGGAGATGGTGAATATCACCCGCGTCAACTCCAGTGAGCACTCCGGGCAAATGCTCACGGAAGACGAGAATATCGTTAGCATCAATTTGGTTGTGCAATACGTCGTGCGCGACGCTTTGCTATATGCGGTTGAAATTCGCAACCCACGCGAAAGTCTGCGCCACGCCACGGAAAGTGCCTTGCGTCATGTCGTAGGCAGTTCCATGATGGATGCGGTCATTACGGAAGGCCGGGAAGCGCTTGGTTTTGAGGTGCAGGATCGCCTCCAAAGCTATGTCGACCGTTACCTTACTGGCATTCGCGTCGTCAAAGTGAATATTGACAGCGTTGGACCTCCTGCTGAAGTTCAAGATGCATTTGACGATGTGCAGAAAGCCAAAGAGGACGAGGTCAAGTTCATTAACCAAGCCAACGCCTATGCGGAATCTATCGTACCTGAAGCCCGCGGTGAAGCTCAGCAGCTCATCGAAGAAGCCAATGCCTATCGTGACAAAGTCATTGCGCTAGCGCAAGGCGAGGCGGAACGGTTCCTCAAATTGCTAGCTGAATACCAGCAGGCAGAGGATGTCACGCGCAATCGGCTCTACATTGAAGCGATGGAATCCGTGATGACGAACACCAACAAAGTCGTGGTAGACGTGGAAGCTAGCAACAACATGCTGTATCTACCGCTCGATCAAATCAGACGAGCCGCGGCAGGCAGCTCCGTGAGCCAAGATACAGGTTCCGACGGCTCCGAAAGTTTCGTGAGTTCCGTTGGGCGCCGCACCAACGTCGGACGGTAAGGAGGAGAGACACCATGAGCGTACGCACGATTGTCATTCTTGTCTTACTGATCATCGTTGGGGCATTGCTTTTTGATACTTTGTTCATCGTTCACGAACGCGAACGCGCGCTGAAATTGCGTTTTGGCGAGGCCGTTTCGGTCTATGGCGACGCTGATGCCGGCCTGCACTTCAAGATTCCGATCGCCGAGGAAGTTCGCGTATTCGATGGGCGGATTCTCACGCTCGACACGCCGGCACAACGGTACTTCACGATTGAAAAGAAACCTTTGATTGTCGATTTGTTCGTTAAGTGGCGTGTCGGTGATGTTGAGCGCTACTACACAGCAACGTCAGGCGACGAACAACGTGCAAGCACACAGCTTGAAGATCGCGTCAATGAAGGATTGCGGAACCAGATTGGTCGACGTGATATGCACGAGGTCATTTCCGGCGAACGCGACCTTCTTATGAACGAACTGACGGCCAACCTAAATGGCGTCATGTCGGAAGACTTTGGCATTACGGTCATTGACATTCGGGTCAAGCGTATCGACTTGCCGGACGAGGTCTCGGATGCTGTGTTTGACCGTATGAACTCAGAGCGGGAAATTGAAGCTCGCCAATACCGGGCAACTGGTCAAGAAATCGCGATTGGCATACGTGCGGACGCTGATCGTCAAGCGACGGTCATTTCAGCAGAAGCACAACGCGAATCCGAAAAAATCCGTGGCGATGGCGATGCTAATTCCGCCGAGATTTACGCGGATGCGTATGGCCAAGATCCGGATTTTTACAGTTTTTACCGAAGCATTAACGCTTACGTGAAAGTATTTGAGGGTGGAAACACCATGATGGTGATGGATCCATCTAGTGAGTTCTTCCGCTTCCTCAAAGAAGAGCAACCGTAGGTTAGATAGCTAGCGCATGGTTGGATCGGCCGCTCAAGGCCGTGTCCACTTGCGCACTTCGTTCAGGTAACGATTCGATGGCGAAAAACGTGGTCGTGGTTGGCATGGCTTGGGGCGATGAAGGCAAAGGCAAGATTGTCGATCTGCTTGCTGAAAAAGCGTCCGCGGTCGTGCGGTTTCAAGGCGGCCACAACGCCGGCCATACCTTGGTCGTTAATAACGTAAAGCAAATCCTGCACCTTATTCCGTCTGGAATTCTGCATGAACATGTACAGTGCTACATAGGGAATGGGGTGGTGGTCTCGCCAAGTGCGCTACTCGATGAAATCAAGCAGTTAGAAGAGCATGGGATCAATGTTCGTGCGCGTCTATCGGTGAGTCATGCTTGCCCCATCGTGTTGCCAAGCCACATTGCGCTGGATCAAGCTCGAGAGGCTAAAAGCGGGGATCGCAAAATCGGCACGACAGGTCGCGGTATTGGTCCTGCCTATGAGGACAAGGCCGCGCGGCGCAGCATCCGCATCGGTGATTTGTATCAATGGGACGATGCCAAAGAACGGATTGTTGATTTGTTCGCTTACCACAACTTTTTATTGCAGCATTACTATGAAGTTGAACCTGTCGATGTGGAAGAAACGCTAGCGGATTTCGCGCGATTTGCGGTGGAAATGCGGCCGTTGGTTAAGGACACGCTTGCAGCAGTTCATGGTCATCGGGAACGTGGCGAGAACGTACTTTTCGAAGGTGCGCAGGGTGCGATGCTCGATGTGGATTTAGGCACGTTTCCGTACGTGACTTCCTCAAGCACATCCGCTGGTGGCGTGTGTACGGGGACCGGTTTTGGGCCACGCTATATCGACGAAGTGGTTGGGGTCACGAAGGCATACGCCACGCGCGTAGGCGAGGGGGCATTCCCGACTGAATTGCAGGACGAAACAGGTAAGTACTTTGCCGAGAAAGGCAATGAATTTGGCGCGACCACGGGACGTGAGCGACGATGTGGTTGGCTCGATGCGGTCGCGTTAAAACATGCTGTGCACATGAACAGCGTTTCGACGATGTGTTTGACCAAATTGGATGTGCTTGATTCACTTGAGAAGATTAGGATTTGTTCCGCCTATGAGTTTTCGAATGGTCAGGCGTTCCGCGGCGAGTTTGGTGAACGTTCCCTGCGTGCCATTGAGCCAAAATACGAGGAACTCGATGGGTGGATGGAATCCACCGAAGATATCGTTGACGTAGGCGAATTACCAGAGGAAGCGATCAAGTTCGTACATCGTGTTGAAGATCTGCTGGAAGTGCCTGTCGGTATCGTTTCAACCGGCGCGAATCGTGCTGCGACCATTGTGCGCGACGACACCATTTTCAATTGAATAACTGAATCACATCGTGTTGGACAAAGAGTTGTTGGACATCTTGGTCTGTCCCGTGACAAAGGGGCCGCTGATCTATAGACCCGCATCCAAAGAGCTATGGTCAGTCGATTCGAAGCTTGCCTACGCTGTACGCGATGACATCCCGGTGTTGATCGCGGCGGAAGCGCGGGAGCTAACGCAAACCGAGCTCAAGGAGATTCAATCGGCGTGAGTGAACGCCAACCCGCATTTGGCCGGGATCCGTTGCCCGATATTGCAGGCCATACCCATAGTGAGCCTCAAGGCACCCTCGACTGGGTTGGCATGAGCGATATTGCCATGCCAATTCGAGTGCTAGATGATGTGGCGGAGCATGCGGTGCAAGCATCGATTCAGCTTTATGTGAATCTAGGTGATTCACATGCTAAGGGCATTCACATGTCACGGCTTTATCGTGCCTTAGGAGCTGGTTTAACCGATCATGCTTTAACACCAGGCTCCCTAGCAAACTTGCTGCGCGAATTGCGTGAAACGCATGCGGGGATTGCTTCCGATGCGTATGTGGAGTTTGCTTTCGAGCTGATGTTGAACAAACCTGCGCTGGTGTCGGACAACAGTGGGTGGAATCGTTATCCCATTAAATTAAGGGGTGAATTGCGTGACGATGGCATGCGGATTGAGCAGGATTTTGTGGTGCATTACTCGAGCACATGCCCTGCGTCTGCGGCCCTGGCGAGAAGTGTGATTCAAGAGCAATTTTCAAAGGATTTCGATACCAACAATGCACTCAATCCAGCTGCGGTGAACGCCTGGCTTGGCTCGCAGGAAGGCATTGTTGCGACACCTCATGGTCAGCGCAGCGCAGCCAACATTAAGATGGAGTTGAACGCAGATTTAGCTTGTTTTCCAATCGGTTCGTCTATACAAGCCGTTGAAGATGTACTTGGCACACCAGTGCAGACGGCTGTGAAACGGGAGGACGAACAAGAATTCGCCCTTCGCAACGGGCAAAACCCAATGTTCTGCGAAGATGCGGCGCGCCGCATCAAACTATTGCTAAACGCTGCAGACGACGTGGTCGATTTTTTGGTGCGTGTCGAGCATTTCGAGAGCCTGCATGCACACAATGCTGTGAGCATGGTCGCGAAAGGGGTCTCTAACGGCTATCGATCATCGCCGCCGTAGGGATTTGGCTGCGCTGCAGGCTAGGATGGTGCCGAGAAGAGGACTTGAACCTCCACGGAGCTAGGCTCCACTAGCACCTGAAGCTAGCGCGTCTACCAATTTCGCCACCTCGGCTGCGCGCGAAATTATAGGTTGGGAAACCACTTGATTCAGCGTCTTTCGCCGTCAATACATTGATTTTTTCCTATTCATTCGAACTTTTGAGATGACGACCAAACGATACTCGACGACGCTGTATGGCGAGGTCATCAGGCGAAGTCAGCATGGTCGTTTTATCTGTCGTACGATGGGCGAGCATGCCGAAGAATTTCCTGTCGATCCGCCTGCTGAGGGATTGCATGTTGGCGACTGGATCAAGGTCACGCGGAGCCTCTCTCGGGGTGCGCCGTTACAGGTTCAAATCGATCGGGTATTTGCCGGTACCAATGTTGTGGACTTGGCTAACGATGTGACATTGGACATGGCAAACGTGCCTCAACGATGGCCCGAATGGCGGGAAAGTACCGACGTACCTGCGTGCGTCGATGCGCAGATCGTGGCTGCGCGCACGGACTTGCGAGATGTGCCATTTGTGACCATCGACGGGTCGAATGCTCGCGATTTCGACGACGCGGTCTTTTGTGAAGAGGCAGCTTCAGGCTGGCGTCTCGTCGTCGCGATAGCGGACGTCGCCCATTACGTCAGAGCGGGAAGCGTACTTGATACGGAAGCTCGTCAGCGTGGCACGTCGGTGTACTTGCCTGATCGAGTCATCCCAATGTTGCCTGAGGCACTATCGAATGGCATCTGCTCACTAAATCCGCATGAAGATCGCCTTGTGCTAGCTTGCGATATGCAACTGAACACCGCTGGCGAAGTCCTCAATTCCTCGTTTTATGAGGCGGTCATTCGCTCGCAAGCACGTTTGACATATCGTGACGTGGCGGATTTCCTTCGGAATAAGGCGGTATTGCCGGCTGGTACCGCAGCGCGACGGTCGGTGCTGACGTTTTACGAGGCGTATGAAGCGCTCTTGAAGCATGCCCAACTACGTGGCGCATTGGATTTTCACACCCGTGAGACGTTTGTCAAAACCCATGACGGCCAGCCAACCCACGTGTTTTCTGTTGAGCGCAATCACGCACATCAAATGATCGAATGCGCCATGGTCGCCGCGAACGTGCAAGCGGCGGAATATCTTGAAAGAAACGGTCTCATGTCGCTATATCGCGTGCACGAAAAGCCCAACGAGCACGGGACACAGGCCGTATGTACATTGTTGCAGGATCGTGGCATTGATGTGCCGGACTCATTGCAAGAGCCTTCGCAACTTCAGGCATTGTTGGTACAAATCAGATTGCATTGCAAACCAGCGCATATATGGGAGTTTCTACTCCTTACCGCCATGGAACAGGCTTACTACGGACCGACGAATTTAGGTCATTTCGGTTTAGCGCTTGATGCTTACACGCACTTTACTTCACCGATCCGCCGTTATCCAGATTTAATCGTGCATCGCTTGATTAAATCCACTTTGACCAAAGGCGAGAGCGAGGCCCTATCGAAAGACGAATTGGAGCAATTAGGTAACGAGACTTCCATGTGTGAACGCCGTGCAGTCACGATTGAGCGAAAAGTTAGTGGCTGGCTCAAAGCGCATTTGCTCAAACGTAAGATCGGCACCACGTTCAGCGGGACGATCGTAGGGGTCCAGCCGTTTGGCGCATTTGTTGAATTGGATGATTACGGCATCACCGGCTTGGCGCACGTGAGCAATTTGCCAAGGGACTACTACGTAAATATGGGCAGTCGTCTGGTCGGCGAGCACACCAACCGCACCTTCGAGTTAGGGGATATCGTCCAGGTGCGACTAGAAGATGTTCAAGCACCGGCAGCTCGTCTGTCGTTGCGGTTGCTTTAGCCGGCCTTGCCATGACGATTGTCGCAGGTATTCACGCGGTGCAGGAGTTCCTGCGAACGACACCGGAACGTATGTTGAAACTCTCCGTGCAACGCAATCGCCGCGATGCAGCATTGGCGGAGCTGATAAGGCAAGCGCGCATGCACGACATTCAAGTCGCCCAGGTGAGCCGCGAGGCCTTGGATCGTATGTGCGATGACGTCGCTCATCAAGGCGTTGCCGCACGATGCCAAGCGTTTCAACCACACTCGGAATCTGAGTTTGAAGCATTGTTCGCTACGTTGGAGAACCCGTTCCTGCTTGCTATCGAAGGAGTCTTAGATCCACGCAATTTAGGTGCTTGTTTGCGTAGTGCTGAAGGCGCAGGTGTGCACGCGGTGCTCATCCCACGCAATCGCTCTGCGCCCTTGTCCAGTGCGGCGTTCAAAAGTGCGAGCGGTGCGCTGTCTTCGCTCTTTGTCGTTGGGATTGGCAATCTGGCGCGTCGCATTGAGTGGTTGCAGGCAAAAGGGGTTTGGGTTGTAGGCACGGATGACCAAGCCGACACACGATTCATAGAACATGACTATCGCGTGCCGACATTAGTCGTGGTGGGTGGCGAAGAAAACGGCTTGCGCGAATTGACCAAAGCGCGCTGCGACGCACTCGTATCCATCCCTATGGCCGGTCGCGTGGCAAGTCTGAATGTATCGGTGGCGACTGGGGTGGTGCTGTATGAAGGCGTACGCCAGCGCGAATCATGAGGTTGTCTTATTCACTATCGGTACCTAAAATTCGCGTCCTGCCTATCTAGGCAGCACCGTCATTGACGGGTTAACACTCCTTGCTTCACGTCCAGTTAGAGACGGAAGCGCGACACCGTAGGGAGCAGCCAATGCGCCATTATGAAATCGTTCTGATGGTCCATCCGGACCAATCGGAGCAAGTTGACGGCATGATTAACAGATATCGTGCCTCCATAGAACGTGACGGCGGCAAAGTTCATCGTTACGAAGACTGGGGACGTCGCCAGCTGGCGTACCCGATTCAGAAAGTCCACAAAGCGCATTACGCCTTGCTGAATATCGAAGTTACGCAGGAATCATTGGCTGAGCTAGAAAGCGCTTTTCGCTTCAATGATGCCATTCTGCGCAATCTGATTCTGACGCGCAAAGAAGCGGAGACGGGCGAATCGAAGATTTTCGAAGACACTAAGGCGCAACAAGCGGCCGAGAAAGAGCGCGATCGCCGCCGTGAAGAAGAATTGGTGAGCCGCCAACGAGCGCGGGAAGAAGCGGCGCGTGCTGCGGCCGAAGAAGACGCTAATACGGAGGCGGAGGACAGTGAGGATGCGGATGACAATGTCCCTGAAACCGACGGAGCAGCAACCACAGGCGACGTTGAAAGCGCCGAAGCTGCGGAAAGTGAAAAAGAGGTGACTGAGTAGCCATGGCACGACCTGATCGAAGAAAGCGCGTATGTCGATTCACGCAAGCCGGCGTAAAAGAGATCGACTACAAAGATCTTGAGACGTTAGAAGATTTCATAACCGAAACAGGCAAGATCGTGCCTGCACGCATCACGGGTACGAGTGCTCGCTACCAACGCCAGCTGACCCGTGCCATCAAGCGAGCTCGCTATCTTGCGTTGCTTCCTTACACCGACAAGCACGAGTAGCTATGAAAGTACTACTTTTAGATCGAATCGCCAAGCTTGGCGATTTAGGTGACGAAGTCACGGTAAAAAATGGGTATGCGCGGAACTATTTATTGCCGCAGCAACTAGCCTTGCGCGCCACGGATGAAAATCGGCAGCGCTTTGAGCAAATGCGCGAAGACCTGCATAAGAAGGTGGTCGAACGTCTTGAAGGCGCAGAGCGGCGTGCCGCACAACTTGAAGATAAAACGCTGACGATCCTCATGCGGGTTGCAGATGGCGGGCGCCTCTATGGTTCGGTTGGACCGGTAGAAATATGTACGGAGTTGGAAAAACAGGGCATTGAAATTCATAAAAGCGAAGTTCGAATGCCGTATGGGGTCATCCGTGAAGTCGGTGAGTATGAAGTTCAGGTTCATATTCACGCCGAAATAGAGCGATCCATTACGGTTTTCGTCGAACAGGAATAACGCGGCCTCACGCGGCTGCCGTTTTATTCGTTCGCCGTGGTGCGTAGATCACAGAATTGAAATCGTCCGCTTGCGCAGATTTCAGCGCATGTGCGTCGGTTAGCGCTCTGAACACGTTTTCCATTCGCTTTCCACAGGAGCGAACCTAAGCCTTAGCAATATACCTGCATTTGCGCATATTTCGCGCTGCTTTAACTGAATCTAAGCGAGTTGTTATTAAGATAGCTTGTTCCACCATATAGCTTATTTATTTGGTTTACCGCCATTGGCTGAAAACGATTACGAGATCACCGACGAACACACACTAGTCCAGTCCATCGAAAGCGCATGGCCAGGCAATCAGATCGCCGAGAACGCGTTGCTCCTTGCGCTATTCAATAACGAGCACGACTGGGATCGGTTTGGGACACTCATCAAACCCGAGTGGTTTCGAGATGACAATCATCGCATTGTCTTTGAAGAGATGCGTGAAAGCGCGAACAAAGGCGAATCATTTACGCCATTCACTATCGCAGCGCGGATCGGCGCGCGTTTTTCTGATCCATCGCACCCGGCCGTCAATCTTGTTGTCGGTATGGATGGCGAAGAAGCCGTTGGCGCCACCCACGTATTTTTCAAGCGCGTTGCGGATGAATACGCGCGCGACAAACTCATCCGCACCCTTCGAGCTGAGACACAATATGTGCGCGACGCGACAGATGAGGACATCGATGACTTAATCGAACGCGTGATTAGTCGGATCAATACAACGACTTCCGACCGAATGACCGATGATGACATCGTTAAAAGCAGCGCGCCGGAATTGCTTGCCCCAGTTCTTGACGAGCTCGCTTACATAAAGCAACACGGGCGCCCGAAGCAGTTTTTAAAGACAGGGTTCTCTAAGCTCGATGAACTGAGTTGGGGCGGCCTGCGGCCTGGTCACCTCATTGTGTTAGCCGGTAGGCCTGGCATGGGCAAGACGTCATTCGCATTGAATCTCTGCGAAAACGTGCTGCGCAGTAATGATGAGAAGCTCACCGTATTGTTTTTTACGTTAGAGCAGCGTACTGAAGAAATCATGTTCAAACTATTGTCAGCGGCATCCGAAGTGCCGTTCGGCAAATTGAAAACCAATCGCTTGTCGCCTGACGAGGAAGCAAAGGTCAGCACGGCGATTGAGAACATTACCTCATATTTCAGCAACTTCATCGTCATAAACCCTGACGGGTTGGCAATCAATGACATGATGCACACCGTTAAACAGGTCAAACGCGCACGCGGCCGCCTTGATTTGGTTTGCGTGGACTATGTTGGCTTGATGGAACCGGCCTCGAAGCGCCAACAGTATGGTCGTGCATTGGAGATTGCGGAAATCACGCGGGGTCTGAAAAACGTTGCAAACCAAGAAAATGTCCCCGTGTTGGCTTTAGCGCAACTCAATCGCAATGCCGATGCACGCACGGATCAACGCCCGCGCCTATCTGACCTACGTGATAGCGGCTCGATTGAACAAGATGCGGATATGGTCTTGATGCTGCATCAGGAGAAGGCGCAAGGCAACGAGCCTGCGTATAAAACAGTTCAGCTGCTGGTCCGAAAGAATCGGCACGGACCACTAGGCGACATACACCTTGAATTTACTGAAGCCATCACCGTATTTGTCGAAATCGAAACCGGGCAAAAATCTGAGCCGCTACCTGACTAGCGCTTCCGATGGCTAAACGAAGTGCTGCGGTCTTTGTCTGCGGGGACTGTGGCAGTGAACACCCGAAATGGCAAGGACAATGCGCCGATTGCGGTGCATGGAATACGCTCACACGTTTCTCGCCAGGTGTCGCAGCAGTGCGCGCAGCTTCTTACGCAGACGCCACCGCAGACATACGCCATATCGATGAAATAGATAGCGAAGTTGGAGAGCGCCTACCTTCCGGTTACGCAGAGTTAGACCGCGTACTCGGGGGTGGCTTTGTGCAAGGTTCTGTGATTTTGATTGGCGGTGACCCCGGCGCAGGGAAATCCACGCTGCTATTACAAGTGGTCGCACGCCTGTCGAGTTCAAAGACGTGTTTGTATGTGAGTGGTGAGGAATCGATGCAGCAAATTGCTGCACGTTCAACCCGGCTCAAGCTCAAGCCAGATAAGTTGCATTTGGCATCGATGACCTCGGTCGAGCAGGTGGCGCAGGTCGTCGAACGAGACCGCCCCGCGATCGTTGTCATCGACTCGATTCAAGTGATGCAAACCGAGTTCGCCGAAAGCATGGCGGGGACGGTGACCCAAGTTCGTGAATCCGCCGCGCGGCTCACCCAACTCGCGAAGCGCACCAATACCGTGATCTTGTTAGTTGGGCACGTGACAAAGGAAGGCAACCTGGCAGGTCCCAAGGTGTTAGAGCACATCATTGACTGCATGGTCATGTTGGACGCGCCAGCAGGGAGTCGCTATCGCACATTGCGCAGCGCGAAAAACCGTTTTGGTGCGGTGAACGAGCTTGGCGTATTCGCAATGACAGACACTGGCCTGCGCGAAGTTCTAAATCCATCGGCCATCTTTTTAGAACGCTCGGCGGAAGTTGGACCGGGGAGCGTTGTGTCAGTTATTTGGGAAGGCACTCGGCCGCTCTTGGTCGAGATTCAAGCATTAGTGGACGACGTGCAGGGTGGCTACCCGCGCCGCGTAGCGGTAGGCCTGGACGCACAACGGTTGACCATGCATCTGGCCATCATGCATCGTCATGGTGGTCTATCGTTGTCGAATGACGATGTGTTCGTAAATGTAACCGGCGGTGTGCGGGTTTTAGAGACCGCGACCGACCTGGCGTCGATGCTGGCGGTATTTTCTAGTTTGCGCAATGTCACCTTGCCAACTGAATTGATCGTGTTCGGGGAACTAGGCTTGACGGGAGAAATCCGCCCGGTCGCCAATGGGCAAGAACGTTTGCGGGAAGCGGTAAAGCATGGTTTTACCCAAGCCATCGTCCCTTACGCAAATCGCCCGTCGAAACCTATTGCAGGCATGCAAACGCATCCAGTAAAGACGTTGCAAGCTGCAATAGAAGCAGTGACTGAAGCCACGTAAGCCTCAAAATAAAATTTCACCTTAGCGTCTAGATTCCTTGCCATGCTTGAAAAAAGCGAAGCGTTGGCGTGTTTTGACAGCGACGTTTGGCAAGCCATTAGCCTTGAAAATCGCCGTCAGGAAGAACATATCGAGCTGATCGCGTCCGAAAACTACGCTAGTCCGCGCGTGCTTGCAGCCCAAGGCTGCGCAATGACGAACAAGTACGCCGAAGGTTATCCTGGTAAGCGTTACTACGGCGGTTGCGAGCACGTCGACACGGTAGAACGACTTGCGATTGAACGCGCCAAGACGCTGTTCGGCGCGGCCTACGCAAATGTGCAGCCGCATTCTGGATCGCAAGCAAACGCCGCCGTTTATATGGCATTAATGGAGACTGGCGATACGCTGCTCGGTATGAGTTTGGCCGATGGCGGGCATCTAACGCACGGTTCGCCGGTCAGCTTTACCGGCAAGATGTACAACTCGGTCCAATATGGGGTTGATCCAGACACTGGGTTAATGGACTACGATCGTTTGGCTGCGTTGGCTCGCGAACATCGGCCTAAGTTGATTGTTGCGGGGTTTTCGGCATACAGTCGCGTGCTGGATTGGCAGCGCTTTCGAGACATCGCAGACGAAGTTGGTGCGTATTTACTGGTGGATATGGCGCATGTCGCAGGGCTGGTTGCAGCTGACTTGTACCCAAATCCGGTGCCTTTTGCCGATGCCACAACATCGACAACGCATAAGACGTTAGCAGGTCCCCGTGGCGGCATCATCTTAGCGCGCGAAAATAAGGAAATAGCAAAAAAACTGAATTCTGCGCTGTTCCCAGGATTGCAGGGCGGTCCTTTGATGCATGTGATCGCGGCGAAGGCCATCTGTCTCAAAGAAGCCATGAGCGACGAGTTCAAGACATACCAAAAGCATGTCGTCCAAAACGCCCGTGCAATGGTGGCCATTTTTAAAGCGCGCGGTTTCAAGGTCGTGTCAGGTGGAACGGACAACCATTTGTTCTTGTTGGATCTAATTGATAAAGGCATTACGGGTAGAGACGCTGATATGGCATTAGAACGTGCGGCTATCACCGTCAATCGCAATACGGTACCGAATGACCCTCGCTCGCCGTTTGTAACCAGCGGATTGCGAATCGGTACAGCGGCCGTAACACGTCGTGGCTTCAAACAAAACGAGTGCGAAGCATTGGCGACCTGGATGTGCGACATCTTGGACGACACGACCAACGAAGACATGATAGCTTCGGTTCGTGCTCGTGCGACTGAACTATGCGGTAGGTTCCCAGTCTACGTTTGAACCATCAAACGAGCGTAGACCGCCTATACATGGCGGCAGCAGTCAAATTAGCCGAGCGCGGACTGTTTACGGTGACGCGCGGCAACCCCAGAGTAGGCTGTCTAATCGTCAAGGACGGCCAAGTTGTTGGGCGAGGTTGGCACGAAGCAGATGGTCAAGCTCATGCCGAACTTAACGCCATCAAGCAGGCTGGCGACGCCGTTAAAGACTCAACGGTTTACGTGTCGTTAGAGCCTTGCTGTTTTGAAGGACGCACGCGGGCGTGCACTGAAGTGCTGGCTGAACACGCTGTGAAACGGGTCGTGATTGGGTCGCGGGATCCACACCCGCAGGTTCGCGGGAAGGGCATCGATCGCCTGAAAGAACTGGGTCTGGAAGTCAAGCTCATGGGGTTGCCAAATGCCGGCATGATCAACCCCGGTCTAAATCTACGCTACCGGCGTAAACGCCCGCTGGTTCGCATTAAAACGGCCATGTCGCTGGACGGCCGAATCGCGATGGCGTCTGGGAAGAGTCGGTGGATCACAAGTTCTGAGGCACGTCGCGACGTGCAATATTGGCGTGCGCGTAGTGGCGCCATCATGACTGGCATCGGCACGGTATTGGCGGACGATCCGCACCTGACTGTTCGAGAAGCTGAATACGCTTCAAGTCAGCCATGGCGCGTGGTGCTCGACAGTCAAGGTCGGTTTCCAGCGACCGCGGCGATGTTGGAAGACGAAGCGAGAGTGATCGTAGTTTGTGGTCGCGACGCCCATGGCGCATCGATGCCAGAACGGGTCGACGTTTGGCACGCATTGACGCCGCGGGTTGAGCTACAGAGCGTGCTTGAACGGTTGGCGGAAGAAGGTGTGAACGAACTGCTCGTCGAAGCCGGTAGCGAACTCGTCGGCAGCTTTATGGCAAACGGCTTATGGGATGAAATGATTGCGTACATCGCACCTAAGCTCATGGGTGACGGCGCGAAACCGGTCGCCGCGATCCGCATTGAGGAATTAGCTGAGAGTATCGGAGCCACCATCAAGTCGCAAACAATCGTAGGAGACGATGTGCGGCTCGTTTTACACCGGCGCAATGGGGGCGAATAGGTCCATATGCAAGGAAGAACGCGGAACACACGCGTAGCCCTGTTACAAGCACTGATGCCCGCTAGCGTCGGCGAAATAGAACTGGCAGCGACGAAAGTCTTTATGCGTGACGCTGGTCTGCTTCAAGATGTCGATGAAAAGCGCTTTAACCAACGACTGGAGCAAATGGCCGGGCAATTGGCCGAACTGGATGCGGTGTTTTCGCCGTATTTGAATAGTCGTGATTTAGACGAGTTAGGTCATGCCGAGCGTGCCATATTGCGTATCGCTACCTACGAATTGACCCAAACGTCTGTACCACGCGCTGTCGCGATCAACGAATGGATCGAAATCGCGAAGGATTTCGGTGCTGAGAACAGTTTTCGCTTCGTCAACGGCATTCTCGATCAAGTCGCGAACGCGGTCCGTCATGAATGAATTTGAGCTAATAGATCGGCTGATTCAATCGTTTGGTTCCTTAACTTCTGGTCAGGGCGTGGTGGTCGGGCCCGGCGACGATGCCGCTGTGCTCGACCTGCCGGTTGGCGAGCAACTCGTGGTAAGCACCGACACGTTGGTGCCAGATGTGCACTTTCCAGCTGAATCAGCCGCGGATTTGATTGGCTTCCGTGCGATAGCGGTGAGTGTTTCAGATTTGACCGCGATGGGTGCGAAACCGTTGGCTATGACCATAGCAGTCACGATGCCCACGCTGGACCCACCTTGGATGGAGCGACTGGCGCATGGCTTTGCGGTAGCGGCGACAGAATTTGATATTCAAATTGCCGGCGGCAATCTCGCTCGTGGCCCACTAAATATCACTGTAACGGTACACGGCACTATTGCGACCGGACAGGCGCTACTGCGTAGTGGTATGCAGCTTGGCGACGACATCTGGGTGACCGGCACCTTGGGTGCCACGACCGTGTTTCTAGCCAATCCATGTTGTACAGACTCGGATGTAGAGGAGTTATTGCCTCATCGAGATCGGTGTGCACAAGCCCGATATTTCTTGCCGCATCCTCGCGTGTTGTTTGGCACCAGCATACGCGAGCTGGCGCACGCTGCGATTGATATCAGCGACGGGTTAGATTCTGAATTGCATCACCTATCGCGGGCGAGCGGATACGGTGCAGAAATAGATTTAGGGCGCTTGCCAGTATGGGCAGGGTTGCAACCTAGCCACGTAGCAGGACCAGACGACAGTTATGAATTGCTCTTTACAGCGTCCTCGAGTGCTCGTCAAGCGATTCTCAAGTGTGCGAGTGACACGCAAACCCCGGTGGTGGTGCTTGGTAATGTCGTCGCTGAACCGACGATTGAATATCAGCTGGATGGCAAGCGGATCCATGTAGCCTCAGGTTACGACCACTTTTCTTCCGCGACCTAAGTCGATGCAGAACAAGCTTGGCTGGCACGATGTGCGAGATTTCCGCGTGCTACTTGCGACAGGGTTTGGTCTTGGTTTCGCCAAGCTAATGCCAGGCACGGTGGCGTCACTGTTTGCTGTCGCCGTATGGTTTTTCTGGTTGAGTGAACTACGTGGGTTTTACCAATCCGGCATCATCATTGCAGCGCTTCCGCTTGCTTATTACGTTATTCACGTAACGCAACAAAAAGTCGGGGTTGAAGACGACTCGGCGATCACGATTGACGAGATACTAGGGCAGTGGGCGGCCTTAATCGCTGCGCCGAAGACCTGGTACATAGTGCTCTTTGCATTCGTTGCGTTTCGGGTGCTAGACATCTATAAACCAGACCCAGTAGGCTGGGCCGAACGCAGGTTCAAAGGGCCGCTCGGTGTGCTAGCGGACGATCTTGTCGCTGGTGCGCTCGTGACTGCAGTTATCCACATTAGTGTGTACTGGTTTGGTCTCGGCGGCCAACCACCTTAACTCCACCTATAGCGGAGCTCAACCAACCATTTCTCTTTAAACCAATGTAGTACGTCATGATCCACTGTTGTTTCGAAAACCCCTTGTTTCGTAGGTTGCTTGCCTTAGCGGGTTTGCTGTTGTTAGCGACACCGCTACATGCGGCTACGGCGCGAGGCACCGTCTTTCACGACGAAAATGAAAATGGCAACCTAGATGCTGGTGAAGCGCCCGTGCCCGGTGTGCGAGTGTCCAATGGACTCGACATTGTTCTAACGGACGCCGCGGGGCGGTACGAGCTCCCTGTTGAAGGCGATACAGTGCTCTTCGTCGTGAAACCACCAGGGTACGGATTACCTGTGAACGCTAGCCAGCTCCCACAGTTTTTTTACATACATAAACCCACAGGGTCGCCGCCCAATTTACGTTATCCAGGCATCGCGCCGACCGGGCCGTTACCTGAGACGATCAACTTTCCATTGCTTGCGAATGGTGAGTTAAGTCAATTCGAAGCCATTTTGTTCGCCGACCCGCAACCACAAACTGAAGTGGAGCTGGGCTACATTCGCGATGACGTTGTTTCCGAAGTGATAGGCACGAAGGCCAAGTTCGGTATGACGCTAGGGGATATATTGTTTGACGATCTGTCGTTTTTTAATCGTTACAACCGCATCGTAGCACAAGTTGGGATACCTTGGTTCAACGTGCCCGGGAATCATGAACTCAACTTTGATGTCGACTCGGATGAAGATTCATTGGCAACATTCATCCGGGTTTACGGACCCCGTTATTACTCGTTTGAATATGGCGAAGTTGTATTTATCGTATTGGACAATGTGGTATACCAAGGCAGTGTGGAGCCTACCCCGGAGAACCCCAGTGGGAGGGGCACTTATGTCGGTCGACTTGACGATCGTCAGATGGGCTGGTTGCGCAATGAGGTTGCTCATATACCGAAGGACAAGCTGGTATTCCTAGCGATGCATATTCCTTTGATGAGCGCATCAGGTCCGGCGAATGGCATACATACCCAAAATGGTGGCGAACTGTTGGGTCTACTCACTGACCATCCGCACGTTTATTCAGTCGCGGGTCACATGCATTCAGGCGAGCATGTCTATCTTGACGAAGCCGGCGTTATGGCAGAAGATGGTCGATTTCACCACCATATCTTGTCGACGGTTTCGGGTAGTTGGTGGAGTGGCCCGTTCGATGAACGAGGCATCCCGACATCGGTACAAAGTGATGGCACCCCTAATGGGTATCACGTGCTTGAAATCGATGGTACAGAGCCTAGGGTTCGCTACCAAGCTGCGGGTGCACCCGCAACTCACCAAATGCGGATCTCATTCGATTCGGCATTTCATGGGGACAACCCTAATGGCTTGCGCGATTTTCGCCATGGGGAATTGTTCGACGGCCGTATGACGGAATCGCAGAGTGCGAGCACGTGGGTCATTATCAATTTATATGACGGTGGGCCGAAATCCACGGTATCGATGCGCGTCGACGGAGGTGACGATATCGAACTGGTGCGAACACCAGGCCCCGCACCTGCGGTGCAGGAACTACAAAACCGCTTCTCTGCCGAAATGAAGTCCTGGGTAACGCTCTATCCGTCGCAGCATCTATGGAAAGGTCGGCTGCCTGCTTTAGGCGCCGGCACCTATAGGCTGCAGGTACGCGCGACCGATGAATTTAATCGCGTTCATACGAGTTTCAAGATTCTTGAAATCACCACAGATTGAGGATCGTTTCTAAAATCGTGCCTTTGTGAATGAATTTAGGCATACGTAACTTTGAGTGATCAAGAGGAACCAGATTTTGAAAGTACCCTCGCGGCTTTAGAAAAGGTTGTCGGCGATTTAGAGGGTGGTGAATTGCCGTTGGCGGCACAGCTTGCCGCGTTTGAACAAGGCATGTCTTTAGCGGATCAATGCAAGAAGATGCTTAAAGAGGCGCAATTGAGGGTAATTCAGCTAACTGGCACTGACGAGGCGGGCAACGAGTAGCTCGTCTATCTTTAGTCAAGCGAACACGATGATATTGAGCCCATAGGATCAGAGCTCTTTAGAGCATGGCTCAGCTAGATCATGAAGAGCAGCTCACGGCGATTATTGCTGCGATTGAAGAACGGCTTGAGTATTTGTTGCCGACGAAGTCGGAGCACTCGCAGGAATTAGTAGATGCCATGCGCTATGCCACGCTCGGTGGTGGCAAACGTTTGCGTGGCACATTGGTTTGCGCAACCGCAAGTTCGTTGTCAGGCGATTACACAAGAGCCCTCGATGCAGCGTGCGCGCTAGAGTGCCTTCATGCTTATTCGTTGGTGCACGATGATCTTCCAGTTATGGACGATGCTGCATTACGTCGCGGCAAACCGAGCTGCCATGCCGTGTTTGGTCCTGCCTTGGCGACTTTAGTCGGTGACGCGTTGCAACCGCTTGCCTTCAGTTTAGTGCTGGACTGTCCCGAACTCACGAGCAATCAACGTCTAGCCATTAGCCAGACCCTAGCTCACGCGTCCGGTTGGCGTGGCATGGTTGGTGGTCAAGCATGGGATATTGAAACATCCCAAGCGGACGCACTAACGATTGAATCGTTACGCCGATTGCATGCGGCTAAAACAGGGGAATTCTTCGTTGCCGCGATCGAAATTGGGCGACTCATTGCAAGGCCTGATGGCGACACAGGCGAACGAGAAGTGCTTGAGAGATTTAGCCGTAAATTAGGCGAGGCTTTTCAAGTTGTAGACGATCTTCTTGACACGACGGAATCGACTGCACAGCTAGGCAAACCGAGCGGACAGGACGCGCGGCACGACAAGCCGACCTTCCCGGTCCTGTTGGGCAGCGCAGAAGCAACTACCTATGCCCAAACACTACTGCATAACGCATTCAGTGATTTAGAAGATATAGAGTTAGGAAACTCCCTGTTGGCAGCGGTTGCAGAACGCTGCGTAAACAGACTCCGATAGCTCGACCTCTGACGTCAGACTACGTTAGTAGGCATTGCAAGGATTCGGTAATCTTGATTTAACTTTGCTTGAGCAACGAAAATCTCTATACAACCACATTGTCGCGATAGCAAGGGTTACCGCTCAATTCCAACGTCACGTCGCCATAGCCTCCTGACTTCGACGGTTCAACAGAAAAAACACTGATATTTCAATAGGTTACAAGGTCGCATAGGCACTACATCGCGGGTTTTATGCGCGTTGCTTAGCTCCGACTTACGAGGCGTCGTGCTTGGCGGTGTCGATTTGTATTGACAGTCGGTGTTTAGGAGACACTCGATTCATCAGAATTCGGTTCGTGCGCGCGCGCTCGCCGATAGGTTCGTTAGCTTGAATGAGGCGGTATGCTGTGAACTAATGAGCCGCGAGACTGATGCTAGGCGTTATAGCGATAAGTAGGCTGCTAGATTAGGACGCGAAGTAACGTTATTGGTATTGACTTTACGCTAATTTCTCCCAGTTGCCGTTGACCTCAGCTGCCACTTTATCGAAGTCTTGATCCGGTTCAAGCCGCCACTGCCCAGATTCGGTATCCAAACTGATCAAATTCAACGCGGCCAAACGAGCGAATTCACCGTTGACATGCCAAATACCAAGCGGATGGTCGCGCTCACGCAGTAAATCAATCACGTCGCCTGGTCGGATAAGTTGCTTGTTGGATGCAGCAACTTCGCGAAATGCTTCATAGATGATGCGCGTTTGACGTTGCGCTTCGCTCAAATTTGACCTAATTAGAGACGCGGATATGAAGAAAAATTATAAATTTGCATGGCATTTTGGACTGTTTCATTCGCTATCGTTGACTTGCCATGGTAGCTCTCGTATTGGCATTTTGGATCGGTAAATATTGAGCCACAGTAGCAATTGCGTCCGGATTTCATTAAGATTGAACTTGGTGCAATGTAAGGGAGAAGCACACACATTTATTGGGGGTGACTTGGCTTTGACGGAGGTATCAAAGACCGAGGTGCATGTCGAGAGGGTAGTGGCTCTCGTAAATCAATCACTGCGATTTTTTATAGTTGCCAACGACGACAACTACGCTCTAGCGGCTTAAGGCTGCTAGTTTCGGCCTGACGAGTGCCCTTGTAGACTGGCCGGAATCATTCAAAGGGATCGCGATTGGAGGTTGTGCCTGATTCAATCGCTAAAACCTCAGGTACTCGCTTTTTCGCATCCTGCGCGACGGTTCGCGATTAAGTTAAATCAATAGACGCGGCTAAGCATGTAGAGCCAGAGTTAGCGAATCGACGGACGCGGGTTCGAATCCCGCCACCTCCACCATAATCGCAATATTCACATTATTTTCATAGGTTCTACAACACGTTGAAGTGCAGTTTCAATAGCGCTAAAAAGAAGATCTGATCGCACAATGTGTCAAACTCGACCGCATAGATCCGAGCAGAAAGCAAGTTCAAAGCGACGGGTATCGGCTTTAAGTTTCCGTGAGTTGTAGGGACTCATATCACCTCGATCGTTGCGCAACGTTGCGTCGATCAGCTGGATCGCTACGAATACCAGGCGCAGCAAAGAAGCCAGAGCGAGATATGCGGCCCGCGACACGGTTACGCCCAAGATTGCCATCTCGAACGATGGTTTTAGGATTAAGGTATGAAGTACCTAATTGACACCGCGAAGGCAGTTCGAGATATTGAGGCGACCGGTCTTTCGCGTGAGCAGGCCGAGGCGATCGTCGCAGTATTCGCGGATGCTGGCGATCAGTTAGCAGCCAAATCCGATATCGACAGTCTCAAGGCGTACTTTCTTCACCACGGTCTCATTGGCGCAGGCATCGTCATCGCTGGCTTGAAAGCACTCGAATATCTAGGGGTGTGAGACGTATCACAGTTCGAACGAAACGTTTAGCAGTAGACTGTTGCATCGCGCAGATTGCCATCGACCATCGAGTATTGCTGCTGCACAACGATCGCGATTTCGAATCCATCGCTGATTTCGCACCACGATTACAACAACGCATGTAATTCGGCTTTAAATCGATCATTCCGACCGTAAATTTCGCAGGTCGAAGACAAGGGGTTTAAGGACGTGATATGCGGATCTACAACAGGGCGCCGGCCGACCATCTGGCTTCTATCGTGCTCTTCCCATTTGATGACTTCAGCATCCCATTTCAACATGGTTTGAAGCTCAAGCTCATTGGCAAGCAAAGCGGTCACGGTAATGAACCGGCCGTTCGCTTGGGCGCTCAAGGGGCTCACGACAGCCAATGGATTGCCTATTACGGGACCGTGCTAGAAATCAATGGCGAGTTTTGGATGTGGTATTTGGGTCAAGGACCCGACGAGCATTGGCACCAACGTGTTTGCCTCGCTAAAAGCAACGATGGTCGAGTATGGGAGAAACCACACCTTGGTCTGGTTAAGT
Organism: Gammaproteobacteria bacterium; assembly: GCA_009841635.1. GTDB lineage: Bacteria > Pseudomonadota > Gammaproteobacteria > Pseudomonadales > Azotimanducaceae > Bin55. The sequence continues at coordinate 29,482 of VXLJ01000010.1, read as the reverse complement.
GGGGTGGCAGTACGCAGAACAACCTAGTAGACATGGGTGAGGACATGCATGTCGCGGCGTGCGTTGTCTTCCACGAGCCGGACGAACCAGACCCCACCAAACGGTTCAAGATGGCGTTCGCATCGCGCAAATACGCTAGTCATATTGGCGTTGCATTCAGTCATGACGGCTTGGCCTGGCATGAATCGCCTAACAATCCAGTAGGTGGATGGCTCGAAATGGCAGGTGGTACTAAAGTAGACAACTGCTATTACCTGTCTGGTCAGGGCGGTAAGCACCCAGCTGGCGCAAGGCAGCTCGTGACATGCGCTTCATATGACTTTGAGCACTGGTCTGAGGCAACGTGCTTAGGACTACGTAGAGGCAATGCTCAGATAGATTCACCAGTTGGTAAAAACACAGGTGCGCAAGTGCACTTAGGTGCAGGCTTGTGGAATCGTGGCAACGTGATCATCGGGTTTTACGGCAAATGGGAAGGGCACCCATCTAATGACCGCCGCATGGTGACGATGGATCTTGGCTTTGCGGTAAGCAACGATGCGCTTCACTACCGTGAACCGATACCTGATTTTCCTATGGTTTCAGCAGCAGAAGACAGTTGGGGCTTGAAACGCCGCGAGTCGCTTCTGCTCAATTTCCCTGCGCTCATTCAAGGCCAAGGCTTCGCCAATACCGCAGATGAAACATTGTTCTGGTATGCGCCATGGCCTGAGGAAGCTAGCGACGGCGTGCGGGTGTGCAGTTGGACCCGCGATCGACTTGGCTATTTCGCCGTCGCAGACGGAGGTATGTCGGCGCTCAACCAAGCATCGAACTCTCATTTTGTTTCTGCGCTGATTGAATTGAGTGGTGAGGCAGCACGACTTTCGCTTAACGTGGACGGCCTCAATGAACATAACCGCTTAGCGGTTGAGATCCAAGATCACGCCTTTCGACCACTCCCAGGGTATGAATTGGCCGCATGCAGAGGTCTGGAAAATTCTGGTCTTGCGCAACCTATCGTATGGCACGATCATGAGGTAATCGAAGACGTAGCTAGTTTGATTCGAGTTCGAATTGATTTTCAAGGATTGCGAGCAGAAGACATCCGTTTGTATGCCGTCTACCTTGATACAGCATGAATAGACGACGCTAGTCAGTTCGTTCGAGTTGACGCCTCGCCAAGCATGATCGACTAACTAAATTCTCAGAAAAAGTGAGCGAAGGATTTCCGCTTCACATTGCGTCGGGGAGGGCGCGAGGCGAGAATCTCAGTTTTTTCAATTAGTTTCACTTGGAATTTCACGGTCACAAAACGGTCGTACCCTCGTTTACAATGAGGTTTTAGTCGGGATTAAACAGTCGGAATGCGCATTGGTGTATTTGGCGGAGATGGCTTTATTGGGTGGCCTGCTAGCCTACATCTAACCAATCGAGGGCATGAAGTCGTCATTCTTGACGATTTGAGCCGTCGCCAAATTGACCTCGAGCTTGGTGTGCAATCACTGACGCCGATTGCGTCGATACAGGAACGCATCAAGATTTGGGAACGAATTTCTGGCCATCGGATTCAATTTGAGCAGCTCAATCTAGCGACAGAATTCGAGCGGCTAAAACAATGGTTCGCCAGTTACCAGCCGGACTGTGTGATCCACTTGGCACAACAGCGTGCAGCACCGTATTCCATGAAGTCGGATCGCCACAAGGCATATACGGTTAATAACAATGTGAATGCCACCCACAATTTACTAAATGCGATTGTGGAGCTTGAGCAGGACGTGCATCTTGTGCACTTAGGCACCATGGGTGTCTACGGCTACAGTGATATTGGCGCAACCATTCCAGAAGGTTATCTGCCTGTGCAGATTACCAATGACGACGGATCGCAGCATACGCAGGAGATCCTCTACCCAGCCAATCCTGGCAGCATTTATCACATGACGAAATGCCTAGATCAACTGATGCTTGCGTTTTATGCAAAGAACGATCAACTACGGCTCACTGATCTGCATCAAGGAATTGTGTGGGGTACCCAAACTGAGGAGACACGGCGGCATGAGAGTCTCATCAATCGATTCGATTACGACGGCGACTACGGCACGGTGCTTAATCGTTTTTTAGTGCAAGCAGCTATCAATTACCCGCTAACCGTGCACGGCACAGGTGGACAAACGCGTGCATTTATTCATATTCAGGATTCGGTGCGATGCATTGAGCTCGCAGTGAGCAACCCACCTGCACGCGGTGAGCGCACTAAGATTTTCAATCAAATGACAGAAGTTCACTGCGTGCGCGAACTTGCAGAACTCGTCGCGCAGCTAAGTGGCGTGTCCATTGATTACGTTAAGAATCCGCGGCGGGAAGCGAAAGAAAACGACTTGAAAGTTTCAAACGAGAAGTTTTTAAGTCTCGGCTTGAATCCCACCACTTTGAGCGACGGCTTGCTCGATGAGCTAGTTGAAATTGCACGTAAGCACAAAGCACGCATAGATCGAACCCGCATTCCAGCGCAATCCGCATGGACCAAGGAAATCGGTGACGAATTGCGCAATATTGAAACCATCGAGCAGGTGCGCCAGCGGGCGTAAGCAACCAGTTTCTGCCAACCTACACGTACCGCCTTGACCGCGGCGTACGTTACGCTCGTCACCAATGACGACTACGCCTTAGGTGCGCTGGCGCTGGCGCGTTCTTTGAAACGCGTCGACAGTGACCACTCGTTGTGTGTGATGGTTACACGCGAAGATCTGGCGCTGGCACCACTTGAAGCGGAAGGTTGCAAGGTGATTCGTGTCGAGCGGTTACCTTGTTCGAAGGCATTCAACAAACGCCATACCCGTGAACGGCAACATGCTGCCGCGCCATTCACCAAGGGCACCAAACCTGCGTTTCATGATCCTCTCGACAATTTCTGTAAATTGCGGCTGTGGGAGCTTGAGACGTACGAGCGGGTGGTGTTCATCGACGCAGATGCCATCGTGGTGCGAGATATTCGGAAACTATTCAGTTATCCTGAATTTTCTGCGGCCCCAAATTTGTACGAAACGCTCGCCGACATGCATCGTCTCAACTCAGGTGTGTTTGTGGCTCGACCGTCCAAGCGCACCTTCGAGAACATGCTTTTGGCCTTAGATCAACCAAACGTGTTTTGGCGGCGTACTGATCAGACCTTTTTGGAATCGTATTTCCCAGATTGGCATGGCTTGCCGTATACCTATAACGCACTGCAATACATCTATTTCAATTTACCGGACTTGTGGCGTTGGTCGTCGATCCGAGTCGTACACTACCAGTATGAAAAGCCATGGGAGACGAACCACCCAAAGCTTGCACAACTGCGGCCATTGATTGATTTATGGCATGCGGTTTTAGAAGGTGGCGATTTGCCTGAAGAGTTGCCACCACTCGTTATGCAGTGAACGTTCGTTCGCTGTGAGGATAGCCGTTACTGGCGCGACAGGTTTTGTAGGCCGCTTCTTGGTGGCGCGATTGCTCGGCTCAGGTCACAGCGTGCATGCGTTGTTGCACCGCAATCGTTTGGATTCGACCGGCTTGAGTGTTAACAACTTGCGCTGGTTCCATGGTGCAATGGATGATCTGTCGTCATTGGCTGCACTTGTTGAAAACTGCGATGCAGTCGTACATGCAGCATTTGAGCATGCGCCCGGCCGGTATCGCGGTGGCGAAGGCCGTGATCCGGCTCGATTTGAGGCGGTCAATTTAGACGCGACGACTGCGTTTTTTGAATTGCTTCGGCAGCACGCAGTTAAGAAGACGGTATTTCTTTCGAGTCGGGCTGTTTTTGATGGCTATGTGGCCGGTGCGCAAGGTATCGATGACAATGCCGAGGCGAAACCAACAACGTTATACGGTCGAATCAAGGCTGACGTAGAACGCATTGGCGATTCCATGCAGGAAATCGGCTTTTGTTCGCTTCGACCGACTGGGATCTATGCGAATCCCTGTCTACCTGGTATCGATAAATGGCGCGAGTTGATCACCCATGCTGCGCGTGCTAGTCAGCTCACCGGTTCGTATTCAGACCAGCAACGCACGGAAGTGCATGTGGACGATGTAGCGTTGGCGATTGAGCTCCTTCTAACTCAACAAATTGAAGCAGTGCCCTTGAAACACTTCAACTGTTCGGATATTCAAGTGAGCGAACACCAATTGATTGCGCTCGTGCGGACTATCGTGACGGGGCAGTCGGTTAATGCAGAAGAACTGCCTACAGGAACGCCGGCGACTAATCCAATGCGCTGTGACAAGCTACATGCATTAGGGTGGCGTCCCGGCGGCATGCCGAAGCTGATTGCCACTTTGCGGGAGAGCGTCGCCGCATTGACTTAACGCGAGGCCCAGGTTGACACGGTTCCGTCTGCGAAACGCTCTGGTATTTCAGCCTGATAACGAGCCTTGCGGGCGTCCCGATCCTTTTCCTTGTCGAACAATGCCAATACTCGCACCTCGATGGTTTGCCGCAATGGTGAAGCGTCGGTGGTTGAAGGATCTGGTATGGCGCCGTGGTAAGCCTGCCGCATGGTCGGATCTGCTTGCCGAGTGTCATACTGCTTAAACACCAACATTTCCCAAGGTTTCATACGCGGGTAGTAGAACCAGCGTTGTTTAGGGTTGTAAGCCAGTCGATAGCTGACCAAATGTTGTTGAACTTTGCCGGGCCCGCCCCAGGCGTCCGCAGCAACCATGTCGTCAAACGCCAATGACGTCATATCGAGCAAAGCCAAAGGCATGACTTGAATGTCGTTCGCTAAGTCGGTGCTACGCCACAAATTGAACATCGCGCAGTGCCGACCATCCACGATGTCGTCCCAACGATTCTCAGCCATTGGGCTGATGTCGGAATGTGTGCCGCCGTATCCGCCCGGACTGCCATTTGGCGTTGGTTGCATGCGTTTTGGGTGGCCTTCGGGCAAATGGTTGTAGCCATTTCGGTACTGGTGTTGGGTCACGTATGTATCAAGGCAACCTGTAATCTGTTTGACGATTGCTGAGCACTCTGGATAGAACTCATTGCGTGCTTTGTCCATATCCAAGAGATCGTCTACGTGGGTCTCTTGGTGGACTAACTGAAAGCCTTGTCGATCGACCGTCGCGGCTGGGTCGAGCATGCGCGCGTTATGAACGCGGATTGGCTCGTTTTTATAAAGCGCAGCACGTTCTTGCGGATCTTCGACTTCTTGATGGTCGGGCATGCGCACGTGTCGGTACTTGCCATTGGCAAAGTGACCGAAGGCTTCAACGAAAGCTGGATCGGCATCTGCGTGCATGACAAATTTGCGTAACTATCAGGATACGGTCAATACTAAAGATGTTTACCGCACATGCACGTGAGATTCGATTCTGCTTGGCTAACCATGCTGGATTAAATTGAGGCATGCACGATCGCATTTTTCGTCCTCAGGATGCTGTCTCGTTTAGAACCAAGCACACGGATGAAAATGGGTTCATCGCGTCGATTAAAGGTCGCACTGCAACGGTCGTTACCGAGGACGGTGACGAGTATCGAGTGCCCATCCGTGAGTTAAGACTGCGTAAAGGTGCCGCCCCGCAGCGGGTGCGCACGCTGAACGACCAGGCCCGCTTGGATTTCAAAGCGGGGGATCGAGTTGCTTTTGCACGGAAAGGCCGAGCACGTCGGCTAGGGCGAATCGTGAAAGTCAATCCGAAGTACGCACATGTCAATTGCGGTGATGCAGTTTGGCGGGTCGCCTATGCACACCTAGCTCACGTCGACGTTTGCACGGCAGGCGAAGATCGCCGCGCGCGCTTAAGCGAAGTCGAAACCGAAGCGGATCGATTGCTACACGAGCACGGCTTGAGCGACTGGCGATTTACTTTTGATCAGGCTACCCGGCGTGGCGGTGGTTGCTTTTTTCAAACGCGACAAATTAGCGTGGCGGAACAGTTTGCGCTTAATGCACCACGTTCAGAAGTCACGGACACGTTGCTTCATGAAATCGCGCATGCGCTCGTAGGGGACATGCATGGTCACAACAAGGTATGGAAGGCCATGGCCCGCCGTATTGGCTGTTCCGCGAAAGTTACCCACGACGTTGAGTTTGCCGATACGAAATGGCTCGCGACGTGTCCTATCTGCAGGTGGCAAATTGCTCGTCATCGGCGCAGACAAGGTTTAGTGTGTCGCAGTTGCGGATGTGCCGTGATTTTCGAACCAACGGTTGCAGCGGCTCCCCTAGCAAACTAAGCGGGCGCATACCAGACTAGAACCTAAGCTCTACGCAGCATCGACTGATTTGCCTTTGGTGCTATTCACCTGAGTAATGCGTTTAGTTCTGTGATGACGTAGACCGCCTGCGTCTCAATGGCGGAGGAAGGCATTTTGTGAAATAGCACTGAAGTCATGCCGGCACGATTTGCTCCAACCACGTCATTCGCTTCATCGTCACCGACGAATAGGCATCTTGCAGGTTTGGTAGCAATGGCTTTGCACGCATCTGCAAAGATCTTCTGATCTGGCTTGCATGATTCAGCGCTTTCAGAGCTGAGAATGACGTCGACGTACGTGTCGAGCTCCCATCGCGACACAAGCGGCGTCAACCAGTCGTCGTCGATATTCGAGACAATCGCGAGCCGATTTCCGCGCGACCTGAGAGCTGCTAACGTTGCGAAACAGTCAGGTCGAGGACGTAGCCACGCCACCACCGCCTCGTGCTGGGCGGCGATATAGCCTGCGGTGATATTTGGCGATGGTGTTGCGCCAAATGCCTCACAGCAAACTTGAAACACGCGGCTCACAAATTCAGCATGACGATAGAACGAGCGTCTTGCGAACTCGCTTGCAACCTCAGCTTTGCTTTGGGTAAACATCGCTAGCAGTTTTTCGCGTTGTGCTTCAATACCTGCTTGGCGTGCGTACGTGAGCAAGTTCTGTTCGCCATATTGAGCTGGCAGCGGTTCAAAAAGTGTCTCGCCGAGGTCGAACATGACTGCCCAGTTTGCAGGAATAGCTAGTGGTGCCGATTCTGCTTGGCGTTTTGAGGCTGTCATCGCGCGGTAGGATAATTCAGATTAGGTGGTGAAATTACTCCAACCGATGTGATTTGGGTGGTCGACAAGCGGATTGTTAAGCACTTGGTAGAGAGCCACAACCGCCTATACGAGTTACCTGTTCGTGTCGAGTTTGAATACCAGCGTGAAGATGGGCGATACGTTGAAGGATCACTGGTCACACGACCGTTATTCAACGAAAAGCAAGTATTGAAGACATGCCCCGACATCACCTCTCACGCCCTTAAGGAATCCGTCGCTGACTCAGTTCGTCGCGATATTCTTGAATACATAAAACAAAACCAAAAGCCTGAGCTGGAGCCTGCCAATTGAAAGTCGCATTGATGTCTAACCCATACAACCGCGTCGATTTGTTCGAGCAAGCTGGATTTGAAGTTGTCGAAAAGCCAGTGCGATCGACTGAAGACATGATCGAATTGCTGCAAGATGCGGATGGCGCGTTGGTGAATACGTTGCCGCTCACCACTCGCGAAGTCATGGATGCGTGTCCCCGCTTGAAGGTGTTAAGTCGCATGGGCGTTGGCGTCGACTCCATTGATCTCGATGCCGCGACCGAATTGGGCATTCTGGCATGCAATGTGCCAGGCGTGAACACCACCGAAGTGGCGGATCATGCTATGGCTTTACTGCTCGCTTTGACGCGTTGTTTGCCAGGTGCCGCAAACGCGTGTGCGCGTGGTGCATGGGCGGACGAACGTGGCACGGTCGGCACGTATCAACGCGGCGTGCGACGCATTGCTGGACACACGATGGGCATTGTCGGTTTCGGCAACATCGGCAGAGCGTTTGCCAATCGCGTGCGTGGCTTCGGACCTGCGGCCATCATTGCATACGACCCTTACGTGGAGCAATCCACGGCGGACCTGTATGGGGTGCGCATGACATCCTTTGACGAATTTCTTGCTGAAGCTGACTTCGTCACGATTCACTGCTCAGGTACACAAGAAACCAGACATTTGATTGACGCGGCGGCACTGAAAAAAATGAAGTCGACTGCTTTGCTGGTAAATACTTCACGTGGTCCAGTTGTGGATGGCGCCGCACTGGCCGCGGCTTTGGCAGCTGGCGAGATCGAAGCTGCGGCGCTTGACGTCACGGAGCGTGAACCAGTTGCGTCTGACGATCCGCTATTGGCCTTGTCAAACTGCCTTGTGACACCGCATATCGCCGGGTTTTCACCGACATTTTTAGAAGAATGCCCGATCAAGCAAGCGGAAAACGTTATCTTTGCACTGACCGGCAAAGCTCCCCATGGTCTGGCAAATCCGGAGGTGATTAAGACGATCGCAGTGATGCGATCCAACGATCCTGGACGCTGGGCTAACGTGCCAGATTTTTCTACTGCATTGGCGTTGTGATCATGAGTAAAGTCGCCATCGTCACCGGCGCAGGGACCGGTATTGGTAAATACACCACGTTAGCGTTGCTTAAGGAAGGTTATTCCGTCGCGCTCGCAGGACGTCGTGCAGCCATGCTTGAAGCGGTCGTAGCAGAGGCGGATGCTGGCGATCGTACGTTGGCATTAGCCACCGACGTCGGCAACCCAACTGACGTGAATCTGCTGTTTGATCGCACGCTGTCGCAATTCGGTCGCTTGGACTTATTGTTCAATAACGCGGGCACCGGCGCGCCTGGTGTGCCCATGGAAGAGTTGACGCTTTCACAATGGCAACATGTGGTGAACACGAACCTCACGGGCGCGTTTTTGTGCACGCAGGCCGCGCTCAAGATCATGAAGTATCAATCCCCGCGCGGCGGGAGGATCATTAACAATGGTTCGATTTCTGCACAAGTGCCCCGGCCGAATTCTGCTCCCTACACCGCAACCAAACATGCCATCACTGGCTTGACCAAATCCACCGCGCTCGATGGTCGCGATTTCGACGTGGTTTGCGGTCAGATTGACATTGGCAACGCGGCAACGGACATGACATCACGGATGACCGGCGGGGTTCCGCAGGCCGACGGATCGCGGAAAGCGGAACCTACGATGCATGTCGACAACGTGGTGCGTGCGGTGCTGTATATGGATAGCTTGCCGCTAGACGCTAATGTGCAGTACCTGACGGTGCTCGCATCGACGATGCCATTTACTGGGCGTGGCTAAAGCGCCGGTTGGCTTCGCGCTGAAACGTCTCGTGATCTATTTCGCGGTGCTGTAACTTCCACAGCTGTTCATAGTGGCCGTGTTGGGCGAGTAATTCGTCGTGGCTACCACTTTCGCATATTTCACCCTGCGCGAGTACCAAGATTCGGTCGGCATCGATCACGGTGCTCAAGCGGTGAGCGATCATGAGTGTTGTATGACCCTCTGATACTTCTGTAATCGCGTGCATGATCGAAGCTTCTGTAGCTGAATCTAGGGAAGATGTTGCCTCATCAAATACAAGAAATGTGGGTCGTTTGAGCATCGTGCGTGCGATAGCAACCCGTTGCTTTTCACCGCCAGACAACTTCAAACCCCGTTCGCCTACGACGGTTTCCATGCCGTCCGGCAACATATCGATAAGACTATCCAAATGAGCCATATGTGCAGCTGCGCGCAGGTCGTCTTGCGTCGCGCTGAGCAGGCCGTATTGAATGTTTTGAGCGAGCGTGTCGTTGAACAGGGTGGTGTCTTGCGGGACGACGCCGATTCGTGCCCGTAACGAGTCAAGATTCAGTTCTCGAATGTCGATGCCGTTGACACTGATGCTGCCAGCGTGAATGTCATAAAACCGAAACAGCAGGCGCGCGATCGTTGACTTGCCGCCACCACTAGGCCCTACCAATGCGACTTTTTCACCAGGATTGACGGTGAACGACACACCTTTGAGAATCGGCCGATCGGGCTTGTAAAAGAAGTGCACATTGCGAAACTCAATAGGACCGTCGCCTTCAGGCAAGAGTGGGGCGTTTTCATGTGACGATACGGACGGTTGTGTATCGAGGATATCAAGCATGGCTTCTACGTCTGTGAAGGCCTGCTTCAGCTGACGATAGATAGAGCCCAGTGCGCCGAGCGGTCCGAATACCTGCAATGCATAGCCATTCAACATGACCAATTGGCCCGGCGTGTACTCGCCTTGCACCACGCCGTAACACGCTAGTCCGAGCATGAACAGTAACCCAAATTGCACGACGAACGCTTGCCCGATGTTGAGTGCGGCGAGGGAATAACGATTGCGCGCGCGGGCGCGTTCCCAAATCGTTAATTGCTGGTCGTATAGCGAGGTTTCAGCACGTTCGTTGCCGAAGTACTTGACGTTCTCGTGATTGATTAAGGAATCAATAGCCCGCGTATGTGCGCGTGAGTGCGCTTCATTGGAACGACGAATGATGGGCGTGCGCCATGCCGTTACTTTTACGGTGTAGATGGCATAGATCACCGCGCAGACCACGGAAATTGCGGCGTAGCTCCAGCCGAAGAAAGCGATGAACACGCCGACGACACCAGCAATCGACATGAACATGCCGAACAACGAAAACGTAAATAAGCGGATCAGGCCGGTCAATGCCCCTATGCCACGATCCATGTCACGTGATAAGCCGCCCGTTTTGCGTGAAAGGTGATACTCCAGATCTAAGCCGTGCAAATGCGTGAGCAAGACCAGCGATAAGCGCCGTGTGCCGCGCACGGTCACGGTGCCAAACACCGCGTTTTGTATTTCTGAGAGTGCTAATCCGGCAAAGCGAGTAAAAACATAAATCAGCAGCAGCGTGACTGGAATGGTCGCGATAACCGCTATATCGCTTGCGCCGGAAACGGCGAAATGGTCAACGAGCGCGCCGAGTAAATATGGATTTGCGAGATTGGCAATTTGGATGAGGACAAGGCAGAGCAAACAGAACGCAAATCGATACTTGAACTCGAATACGAACGGCAACAGCATCTTTAGCGCTTGCCAGTCACGCGGGGCAAGCATGCTGAAGGAGCCGATCGACCAACTAGCCATGCAGTTGTCTCATGCTCTCAATAGAATATATGATAGTTTTAAAGTCACGTTTTACCGATAACAGCGGCGGACTGTATCAAGCCGATTGAGCTGTCGTTTACTGAGCGGTGAAACGGTCGTTATGTGTGGCGCAAACGCCATCCATGACGCCATGAGAGCTAGTGCGGGAGAACGAAGCGTTGGCAACCCCTGAGCAACCCACCAATCAACCACCTATGCGGCCGCAACCGGCCGGTGCAGAAGGTCGAACGATTATCGGGAAGGATGTCGTAATAACCGGCGACATTACAGGCAATGGCGACGTTGAGATTCGGGGTACTTTAAGCGGATCGATATTGCTGAAGAACCACGTTGCGACGATAGCTAGGACTGGCGTAGCGCAAGCAACCATTACTGCAAAAAATGTGGAAATCTGCGGTCACGTTGAAGGTGACGTGGTGGCAGAAGAGCTTGTGATCATCCGCAAAGACAGTACTGTGACGAGCAACGTGAAAGCCAAGCGGGTAAGCCTTGAGGACGGCGCTCACTTTAAAGGCAGTGTGGATATGCAAGCTACCCAAGCGTCGCAACCGTCCAAACAGCGCCCCACTGGGCCGGCAGGTGAAGCTCGGCAAGGAGCAGGTTCAAAATCGCAAAGTCCGCCCCAGCAACCTGCGGCGCCACGTTCGGCCGAATCAACGCCCTCAGCCAACTCTTAGCCATCGTTTTAACTAGCGCGCAGCGGCGGTTGTGATCGCGCCAATGTGAGTCCGTCGATAAACAGCCCGGAACGGATCACTAGCACACTTTTACCAATGATTTTTGCGCACACGCGCAATCGCAAGGAATTAAAAGTGCTGGATCTTGGTGTGGGCGTCGGCCAAACCATTAATACCCTGTCCGCTCATCGTCCTTGTCGATTCTTTTTTGCGGATATTGCTGGGCATTTCCGTGCCAACTGGGACGGGCACTCCCCCGAGGTCTTACCCCAAATCGTCCCAGAAGGTGTGACGTTCGATATTTGCTTCTTATGGGATTATTTGAATTTGATGCACGATGGCGCGCTGATGCAATTCGCAGCAGAACTTGATAACTATCTGACAGAAGATTCGCTAGTGCATGGTTTCGTCGCCAACAACGTCCGTGTGACGATGCCTTACATACCCTACAAGCTAGTTTCCACTGATTCGTTTGAGCGCATGGAAGACGAAAACTACATGGCGCGCTTTCCGAAATCACTAGCCGATTTCGAAAGGGCTTTTCCGCGCCTCCATTGCGAACGTGTGGTCGTCTTTCCTGGTAATCGCCAAGAATTGCTAGCGGCTATCGCCGTTAATCGTTGAATGCTTGTTTCCGCAAGCGATCTTTTTCACGGTTCCATTCACGCTCTCGAATCGTCTTGCGTTTGTCATATGCACGTTTGCCAGTTGCCAATGCAATTTCACACTTGACAAGCTGATCGCGCCAATACAGCGAAGTCGCTACGCAGCTTTTTCCTTTCGTTTGTAGCGCTCCGCTGATCTCGCGTATTTCACGTCGATTCAACAGCAACTTGCGAGTCCGATCAGGCACGGCGATCGAATGGGTAGAAGTGCTAGGCAATGGACTGATTTGCGTACCCAACAGGAACGCTTCGGCATCGCGGACGATGACGTAAGAGTCGACGAGCTGAACTTTTCCAGCGCGAATGCTTTTCAGCTCCCAGCCTTCAAGCACTACGCCAGCTTGGAATGTCTTTTCCAAACTAAAGTTGAACCGCGCGCGGCGATTACGCGCAATCGTTCGCCCTTTAGTTGTGGGTTTCGGCACGTTGGAGTCCTTAAGCGGATTTCAATGGTATGAAACGATTAGATCGTTTGGTCGTAAACTAAATACCTTATGTACTTGCCACGCAAAGGATGTCTTGCATGAGCGAATTAACAACTGAGCGCTCAGATATGTGGTCAAGCTCATTTATTTTCGTTTTGGCTGCAGCAGGTTCTGCGGTTGGCTTAGGGAATATTTGGAAATTTCCCTATATCGCAGGCGAAAACGGTGGTGGCGCGTTTGTACTCGTGTATCTGATTTGCATTGCCGTCATCGGCGTGCCGGTCATGATCAGCGAAATCATGCTCGGCAAATTGGGTCGAGCGAGCCCTATTCAATCGTTGTTGAACTTGTGCAAAACCCACAACAAACCGGCTGGGTGGTCGGCTATTGGCTATATGGGCGTTGTTACCGGCTTCGTTATCCTGTCGTTCTATGCGGTCATTGCTGGTTGGGTGTGTTACTACGTACTGCGCCTGTTCAGCGGTGAATTCACGGGTGCCAGCGCTGAGAGCGTTGGCTCGGCGTTTTCTGAGTTTCTTGCTAGCCCTTTGCAGGTGACGCTCTTCTTCACGCTATTTATGGTCATCACGATCTTTTTTGTGGCGCGGGGTGTAACCAGAGGCTTGGAGCTATGCGTCCGCTATTCCATGCCGGCGGTGTTTGTGCTATTGATTGTGTTAATTGGCTATGGTGTTCATACGGGTGGTATGGCGGAGAGCGCGAAGTTCTTATTTACACCTGATTTCAGTTCGCTTAATGCACAGGCCGTGGTCATTGCCTTAGGCCACGCGTTTTTTACGTTGTCGCTCGGTATGGGGGCGATCATGGCTTACGGCGCATATGTGCCGCAAAACGTATCGGTGGTTCAAACGACGTTCACGATCGCGTTTCTTGACACCCTGTTGGCGTTGATGGCAGGACTTGCGATTTTCGCCATCGTATTTGCTGAAGGGTTGCCGCCTGACTCTTCTGTTGGATTGCTTTTTCAAACAGTGCCAATCGCATTTGGCAGCTTGCCTGGCGGGGCTTTCTTCGGTGGTTTGTTTTTTCTTCTAGTCGCGCTTGCCGCATTGACTTCGGCGATTTCCATATCCGAACCTGTGGTTGCGTATGTAAGCGAACGAATAAAGGCCACTAGAGCCAAGATCGCTATCGGTGTTGGCGTCGTTTGTTGGTTGCTCGGCATGGGAAGCGTGCTGTCGTTCAATGTGTGGTCAGATGTGAAGTTATTCTTCGACTGGACGTTCTTTGACGTATTTGACAAGGTCTCTCAACTCGTACTGCTACCGCTTGGCGGTTTGCTAATTGCGCTTTTCGTTGCCTGGGTTTTACCCTCAACTATCGTCAATGAGGAACTGGGATTGGTAACCAAGCAACGCCAACAAGCGTGGCGCGTCATAGTTGGCGTCGTAACGCCATTGGCTGTGTTGGTGGTGTTTGTTGTGGAATTGGCACGCGAAATCTTCGGTTTTTAAACCTTGCAGCAAGCAATAACCCAATTTACAATCTGGCGGAGTCAAGCTGCGTATCGAACATAGCGTGATCGTGCCATATACGGTCGAACAAACATTTGAAGTTGTGAACGATGTGGCACGTTACCACGAATTTTTGCCGGGGTGTGAATGTTCGACAGTGTTCAATCGAACCTGTACGACCTATGACGCGCGCCTGAATTTGGTTGCACTAGGTATACAAAAAGAACTGATTACACGTAACACACCCAAGTCAAACCGAAGTCTTGCGGTCGAACTTGTGCAAGGTCCGTTCATCGAGCTTCAAGGCACTTGGCGTTTTCAAGATTACGGGGAGGGTTGTCGCGTCACGCTGGACCTTGACTGCGACTTCGCGACGGAACTAATCCAGGTTTTTTCGAGCACGCTTTTGAAGCGCGGCATTGCCCGCACCGTGGATGCATTCATTAAGGAAGTCAGACGCCGGCGTGAACAAGATTGAAGTCGTGTACGCTCGGCCGCATCGTAGCTGGGCGGTTGAGCTTGAACTAGCAACGGGTGTGACTGCTGCGGATGCAGCGGAGATGGCGCGCAATGCTGAGCCGTTCATGTGGGTAGAGGATTTAGATTTCGTTGGTTTGGCAGTGTGGGGTAAGGAAGTGCCGCCAACATATGTTTTGCGCGATGGCGATCGTCTTGAACTATTGCGACCGTTGCCGGTAGATCCGATGGAGGCGAGAAGGCGCAAAGCCGAAGCTCAGCGTTCCTAGTGTTGACTTGATTCAGTGAGCAGGCCGAACGAGTGGCTTGCCTGACTAGGCAATCACATCAGACGCTCGGAACCGGTCAATATCAGCTTGCTCATAACCTAACTCCATCAGAATGGCGTCGCTATGCTCGCCAACATCAGGCGCTCGTTTTATTGGCGCACGACCGCTTGCTTCGACATTCACAGGGTGATTTATCACATAGTCGCTGCCAATGGCCTCGTCCGGTTCACGCAAGATGCCATTCGCAATCAATTGCGGATCGTCAGGCAAGTCATGAATAGACCCGACCATGGACACGGGCACGCCGGCCGCCTTGAACTCCGCGATCCACTCGTTCGCATCGCGCTGCGCAAGTATGGGTTGAATGGCGTTGGCGAGGGCAGCGCCTGATTCGATACGCCCGCGCGTCGTTTGAAACTGCGGTTCGTCAAGGAGATAGCTGGCGTCAAGTACGCGAAAGAATGTGCTTATCTCTTCAGGTGTTCGAACCATCGTGAATTGCAACCAGCGATGGTCTCGTGTTTGGTATAGCTCACGAGTGAAGTACTTAGCAGTCAGGCTGGGATAGTTCGAAAAGTCGCTTCCGTCCGCGAATTTTGCCGCCGCGATGCATGACGCTGCCCATGTGCCGTTGGCGATGAGAGATGTATGGACGAGGCTCCCTTCGCCAGTACGTTCTCGTTGGTAAAGCGCTGAGACAATGGCTGCATAGAGTGCGACAGCAGTTGGGTGGTCGCCCATGCCAGGGATGCTAAGTGCGGGTTTAGCATCGGCTTGGCGCACCAAATCCATAAGACCTGTTCTGGACCAGTATGCGATGAGATCGAACCCTTCTCGATCTTTTTCCGGTCCTTGTTCGCCGTATGCCGTGAGCGACGCATAAATCATGCGCTGGTTGAGGGGTTTTAGCTCCTCGTAAGTCAAACCGAGTTTGCGCCGCATCGCAAGCGGGTAGTTCGTGACATATATATCGCATTCGGCGACAAGTTTCTTTAAAACCTCGATACCTTGCGGCGTCTTGAGGTTTAGAGCAATGGACCTTTTATTCCGTGCATCTTGAGCCCAAGCGTAATCAATATCGGCATCAGGGGTGCCAGGCCCCTGTGCTAGTCGGCGAAATGGATCGCCGGTTGGCATTTCAATCTTGATGACCTGCGCGCCGTAATCAGCCAAGATGGTTGCAGCAACTGGACCTGCTACCCACGAACCGGCGTCGACGACTTTTAAGCCATCGAACATGCGTGGTCGAGAGTCAGTCATAAGCGACCTCCAAGCCGTAATGGGAACTTTGGTTTGCGAGAATAGAGTGTGGCGCCGCGAGACATCGCGAAGCTCAGCTTAGCGACGCTCAGCTACTTCTGCTTCGCCTTCGGGATTCGCAGGTAGAAATTCTCGGTTGTTGCTCTCAAGTCGATTTAACTTGCCATCTTTGAAATACAGCGTGAGGAGCCGTTTTTCAGGTCGCCGACTTCGCGGTGCAAAGGTATATACATAGTCCCAACGATTGGTGTCGAACGAGTTTCTTAGAACCGGTTGTCCGAGAATGAACAGCACTTGTTCATGATCCATACCAGGTTTAAGCTGGGCAACCATATCTTGGGTAAGCAGGTTGCCTTGTTGTTTGTCCACACGATGCAACAAGCCATCGCTACACCCAACGAGCGAGAACAAACACACACATATGGTTGTGCGCCAAGCGAATTTCATGGTGACGGAACCTTCGTATACGCCGGTTTTAGAGCTTCATCCAACAACACGGTGGCGTATTTGCGAGATTCTGCATTGATCTCTTGTCCGGCCACCATGCGAGCGATTTCTTCAACGCGATCCGAGCCGACCACTTCATGTGCTGCGATATCTTGCGTTGGTGTTTTGAGCACGCGTAAATGCGAGTCGCCCAATGCGGCGACTTGCGGCGCATGTGTGACGCAGACGACCTGCGTGTTAGTAGCTAAACGTCGCAACATCCGTCCAATGTCATCGGCAGTGGTTCCGCCTACGCCTATATCCGCTTCGTCAAGCACGAGGCAAGGCAGCCGCGAGTGTGATGCCACTACGGCCAATATTGCCAAGCTAATGCGCGACAACTCACCGCCGGACGCTATATCCTTCAACGGTCCAGGTGCGTATTTTGAATTCGCGCTTACGGTAAAGTCAATCGACTCGAGTCCGCGCTCACCTAGGGATTCAGAAAACTCAACACCGAATTGCGCTTGTGCCATGCCGAGATTGGCCAACGTTGCTTCGACTTCTGTAGAAAACGGTTTGACAGCGTCCAGTCTTGCTTTAGACAGTTGTTTAGCGTTTTTGTAAAACGTGTCGCGAGCCGCAGTCGCAGCTTCGCGAATGCTGGGCAAGTCCTCGTCAAATGCAATCAAAGAAGCCAATTCTTGACCCAGCTCGTGCGCCTTAGCGGTCAAATCAGCGGACGCGACCCGATGTTTTCTCGCGAGCTCATGAACGCGATCGAGACGCGCGCCGACTTCGCTCAGACCCTCATCGAGCGATAAGGCGTCTGCATACGCACGCAATTGGCGCAGGCATTCGTCGACGCTGACTTCCGCACTTTCTAGCAGCTCTAGCGCAGCAACAAGCTGAGGTGAGGTGTCCTCAATCCGTTCAAGATCTGTTCGCGCCCGGCCAAGACCAGTCACGTGCTGTTGTTCCAACGCTTCAATGGACTGCCCGATGATGGCCATGATTTCGTGTGCGTGGTTCAAGCGTTTGAAGCGAGCCGTGAGCTCCTCGAATTCACCTTGCGCGAGATTGAGCTCATTGAGTTCATCGACTTGATACTGCAACAACTCGCGGCGTGCTTTCGCTTCTTCAGATCGTTTTTGAATCGCTTCGAAATGCCGTTCCTTCGCCCGCCAAGCTTGATATTGAGCCTTAACAGTATCCAACATGGCATGGCACCCGACAAAATCGTCAAACCATGCAAGTTGTGTGCCTGCGTGAAGTAGCTGCTGTTGTGCAAATTGATCATGGATGGCGACCATGACTGCGCAAAGTTCACGAAGCACGCCGATATTGACGCCAGAACCATTGATCCAAGCTCGTGACCGTCCGTCCGCGCCTGCCACACGCCTTACCAAGCAACGCGTCGGTTCATCTTGGTCGAGCAAGTCGTGCTCAGCGAGCAGTTGGCGAGCGGGTTCGGCAAGTTCTAGATCGAACTCTGCACACACCTCACTCTGGCTAGCATCAGGCCGGATGTGAGACCTCGAAGCACGTTGTCCAAGCACCATGCCCAGGGCTTCTAGCAATATAGACTTACCAGCTCCGGACTCACCTGTAATAACTGTAAGACCGTCAACGAAACGTAATTCGAGGTCGTCTACCAATGCGAAATCACGCACAGTCAAATATGCGAGCATCGATGCAATTAAATTTGCAGTGAAGGCGTTAAAGGAACGAACTTAGCGAACACGATGGCACGCAGCACGCTTCCTCATTTTAGAGGTGCGACGGTTAATCCGCATCCCGATTTAGGTGACAAGGCCGCGCATTTATTCAAGGTGCTGGTTGAGGAGTACTTAGAGCAAGGTCAACCTGTTTCGTCTAACACGATTGCGTCGAAGAGCCCATACACCGTGAGCTCAGCAACCGTGCGCAACAACATGGCGAAACTTCAGGAACATGGTTTGGTCAGCTCACCTCACACATCTGCGGGTCGCATCCCGACGCAACATGGGTTGCGATTCTTCGTCGACGGGTTGATTTCATATGAACCTTTGGATCATGAAGCCGAGCAGCATGTATGGGACGAGTTGTCGCGCGACCAGTCGCGTCAAGATTTGCTTGAAACAGCATCGCAAATGCTCTCTGATTTCACGCATCTCGCAGGTCTGGTCAGTATGCCGCGCGAAGAACAGATTTCACTACGGCAGGTTGAGTTTTTACCACTAACAGGTCGTCAGGTGCTTGCGGTTTTGATCGTCAATGAGCGCGAAGTACAGAACCGGGTGATCGAAACGTCAAGACCATATAGCGAAGTCGAACTCAAGCAGGCCGCCAATTTCATTAATGATTCGTTCGGTGGTCGCTCGTTAGAAGCTATTCGCAAAGGCGTGCTAGACAGCATGTCGCGCGACAAGGAGCAAATCAATGAGGTTTTGCAGCGCGCGTACGACATTGCGTCCCGCACGTTCATTGAGTCAGAACATGATTTCGTGGTGGCGGGTGAGCGCCATTTGGTGCCCTTCACGACCTCTGGGGAAAAGGTCCAGCAACTGCTAGAAGCGTTTGAAAGCAAATCGTCTATCGTTCACTTGTTAGATGCTTGCATCGACGGCGAAGGTGTGCGGTTGTTCATTGGGGAAGAATCAGGTTACGAGGCGTTCGAGGATTACAGTCTGATAACAGCGCCCTATGAAGTAAAAGGCAAAGTGGCTGGCGTCCTTGGCGTCATTGGCCCAACGCGCATGTCGTATCAGAAAGTCGTGCCGTTCGTGGATGTCACCTCACGTGTACTAGGACACGTCATCGAAAATAGTTAAAGTGCGCAGATCGCAAGCTGGCCAGCTTGAATTTGTGCAATTTGCCCGCATATGGGCACTAACGGATCGCAACTCAACAGTAAAGGGAAGGCTTGCCGATTTATGGCGGAGCAAAAAAAAACTGACGCGGAAGAATCATCTACCACTCCGGCCGATCAAACAGAGCCGGCCGATGAAAGTGCCGCAAACCAAGCATCAGCAGCTGCATCCGATTGCGAGTCGGTGGGACAATCTACTGAGGAAGACGTTGAGCCTTCCGAAGCCGACGTTGAACAAGCTGAGCGCAAGGAGCTCGAACCGACCGAAATCGAGATGCTCAAGGCGGAAGTCGAGCAACTTACGTCAAAGCTCATTGACGCAGAAGCTCGCATAAATGACGTCCAAAAAAACGTGGATTACGCCAAAGCTGAGACCCATACGGCGATTCGGCGCGGCCGCGAAGACGCGGCCCGTTCGGTAAATCGGGCCAAACGCGAGATCATGAACCGCTTGATCGATGTTGCGGACACATTTCACCAGACCACCGCACAACTTGAAAACGTTGAAAGCGATGACCGCACGAAAGTCATCATCGAAGCGGTGCAAATGGCCATCAAGCAGTTTGACAAAACGTTGAACGGCGAGGGTCTCGAGATGGTGAACCCAGTTGGCGAGACCTTTGATCCCGCACATCATGAAGCGCAAGCAACCGTGCCGACGAAGGAACATGAGGTAGGCACGATCATCGATGTGTTGCGTGTCGGTTACTCCATGAATGGCACCCCACTTCGATATCCGCAGGTCGTTGTTGCCGCGGAAGTGAAGGAAGCGGCGCCAGAAGCAGAAGACGAAGCGTAATTCGTCGACATGGGCACTTGAAATCCGCGAGAGCGAACCCCATATTCCCACTACGGACGCCTGATTAACAGCGTACGAAGTCAACAAACACTAAATTACAGACAAATCACTAAGGAAAACTCCCATGGCTAGCAAGATGATCGGCATTGACCTTGGCACCACCAATTCGTGTGTCGCGGTATTGCTGAACGACGAAGCTAAGATCATTGAAAATGCCGAAGGCGACCGGACGACGCCATCGATCATCGCCTACACCGATAGTGGCGAGATTCTCGTTGGGCAGAATGCGAAACGTCAAGCTGTCACGAATCCGGACAACACATTGTTCGCCATCAAGCGCTTGATCGGCCGCCGTTACGAAGATTCGGTGGTGCAGCGCGATATCGCTATGGTGCCTTACAAAATCGTGAAAGCAGCGAATGGCGCGGCATGGGTATCCGTGAAAGGCGATGAAATGGCACCACCACAGGTGTCCGCAGAAGTCCTCAAGAAGATGAAAAAGACTGCGGAGGACTACCTAGGAGAAGAGGTAACGGACGCTGTGGTTACGGTGCCAGCGTACTTTGATGATGCGCAACGGCAGGCCACCAAGGACGCTGGCAAAATCGCTGGGCTTGATGTCAAACGCATCGTCAATGAGCCGACCGCAGCTGCGCTCGCATACGGCATGGAGCACAAGCGTGGCGATGCCAAAATCGTTGTGTACGACTTAGGTGGTGGTACCTTCGACGTTTCGATAATCGAAATCGTCGAGGTTGAAGGCGATCATCAGTTTGAAGTGTTGTCGACAAACGGCGATACATTTCTTGGCGGCGAAGACTTCGACCTGCGCATCATTGAGTATTTGGCGGAAGAATTCAAAGCGCAAAACGGTATCGACCTGCATAACGATGCGATCGCGCTCCAGCGACTCAAGGAAGCGGCCGAAACGGCAAAAATCGAACTCTCGACGAGTCAGGAAACGGACATCAATCTGCCATACATTACCGCTGACCAGACAGGTCCAAAGCATCTTGTCTTGAAGTTGACGCGCTCCAAATTGGAAGCGTTGGTTGAAGAGCTGGTGGATCGGACGATGGATCCATGCCGTGAGGCATTGTCCGACGCAGGTTTGGCGGTTGCCGACATCGACGAGGTGATTCTTGTCGGCGGTCAAACGCGCATGCCATTGGTGCAAGAAAAAGTGCAATCCATCTTCGGTCGGGAACCACGTAAGGACGTGAATCCCGATGAAGCCATTGCGATTGGCGCAGCGATTCAGGCCGGCGTATTGGCAGGCGACGTGAAAGACGTCCTATTGCTTGACGTCACACCCCTCTCACTAGGGATTGAAACCGTCGGTGGCGTCATGTCAGTGCTAATCGAGAAGAACACGACGATTCCGGTACGAAAAGAACAGACGTTTTCGACGGCTGAGGACAACCAGCAGGCCGTGACGATTCAAGTTCTGCAGGGTGAACGCAAGGAAGCTCGGCATAACAAGCTGTTAGGACGTTTCGATCTCCGCGATATTCCGCCAGCCCCACGTGGCGTTCCGCAAATTGAAGTACGTTTCGATATCGATGCGAACGGCATTTTGAACGTGTCGGCGAAAGATCTTGCGACGAACAAGGAACAGTCCATTGTGATTACCGCATCGAGTGGTTTATCACCTGAAGACATTGAGCAGATGGTCCGCGACGCGGAGACGCACAGTGCAGACGACGAGAAGTTCCAAGAACTGGTCACGCTGCGCAATCAGGCCGATGCAATGGTGCACTCGACACGTAAATCGCTAGAAGATTTCGGTGAGCAAGCGAGCGACAGCGAGAAAGAGGCAATCAAAACAGCGACTGACGAACTAGAAGAAGCTGCGAAAGGCGACGACAAAGATGCCATTCAAGCTAAACTGGAAAACCTCACACAGGTTTCAGCGCCAGTGATTCAACGCATGTATCAAGAAGCAGCGGCGAAAGAACAACAGGCTGGCGATGGAGCAACGCCAGACTCGTCTGCTTCAACGCAGGACGATGACACGCTTGACGCTGATTTCGAAGAGGTTAAAGACGACGATCGCAAAGGAGCCTAATAGCGTCGCTTTGCATAATTCCGTCACGAAGGATCGTCCAGCAAACGCGGTCGATCCTTCTGTCATATCCGACGGCTATCAAGCGACACATGCTTGAAACTTCCCGTATGCCGACCTTCGACTAACGATGTCTGACGACTATTACGAAATCCTTGGCGTCCAACGCGGCGCCAGCGACGCCGACATCAAAAAAGCTTATCGTCGGTTGGCGATGAAGTACCACCCGGATCGCAGTGACGGCAAGCCTGAAGATGAAGAGAACTTCAAGCAGATCAGCGAAGCCTATGCGGTGCTGTCTGATAGTGAGAAGCGCTCAGTCTATGACCAATACGGCAAAGACGGCATCAAGGGCCAATTTGGACAGGGTGGCTTCTCATTCGACTCGCGCAATTTCGAAGATTTGTTTGGCGGTTTTGACGATGTTTTTCAAAACATTTTCGGCGGTCGCACCAGGCGTCGCGGCTCGATGGGCGAGCCAGGCGACGACCTGCAATATGACCTAGCCATTTCGTTAGAGCAAGCTGCCCGTGGCGACACGGTAGAGATTGACGTCAACGCGATGCGGCACTGCGATACGTGTAAAGGTACGGGTGCTAAAGAAGGCTCGTCACCTACGACTTGTCCAGGGTGTGGCGGCTCTGGCCAACAAGCGATTGATCGTGGTTTCCTGCGTGTCGCGACCACATGTACGCGTTGTCAAGGCGAAGGTCAAATCATCGACAAGCCTTGCAACGTCTGCGATGGTCGCGCTCGAGTTCCGAAGCGTAAGTCCCTTTCAGTCACCGTGCCGGCGGGCATCGATGATGGTATGCGCTTAAAACTTCGCGGCGAAGGTGGCGATGGCTTGCGGGGTGGTCCAACCGGTGACCTGTATATCGAGTTCTCCTTAAAGCGACACCATATTTTCGAGCGCGAAGGGCCAAATCTGTATTGCCAAGTGCCGATTTCGTTCACGCAAGCTGCAATGGGCACTGATTTGGAAGTGCCGTCGCTGGACGGAAAGCTGCGCATCAAAGTTCCAGAAGGCACTCAAAGTGGTCGAGATTTTCGATTGCGAGGCAAAGGCATGCCGCCGTTGCGCCAACATGAGCGAAACGGCGATCTCATTTGTCGTGTGATTGTGGAAACACCCCGTCATTTGACATCTGAGCAACGCGACATGCTGACTGCATTTCAAGCGTCTCTGGATAAAGAGCCTAAAAAGCACAGCCCAAACAACGAAAGCTGGTTTGAGAAGATCAAAGGCTATTTCAACGGTGATGCTGCTTGACACGCATTGGCATTTGCGGCGTAGCGGGGCAAATGGGGCGCACCATTGCACAGCTGGTCACTGCAAGCGATGATTTAACTTTGGCAAGCGCTTGCGAACAAAGCGGGCATCCCGCCGTTGGTCAAGATTGTGGCGAGCTTGCTGGCGTTGGCCATGTAGGCATTGAGGTCAGTTCGGATATGGAAGAGCTTGTCAATGCTTGCGATGTGGTGATTGACTTTAGCCATGCTGATTCGACTATGGCTGTAACCGCGGCCTGTCGTGAAACGCGTAAAGGTTTGGTGATCGGTACGACCGGGCTAACAGATGGTCAACTAGCGACCGTTAAATCCGCAGCTACGGATATTCCCGTCTTGATGTCGCCGAACATGAGCGTTGGGGTGAATATCACGTTTAAGCTTGTAGAAATGGCGACAAAAGCGCTTGGCGAAGATGTCGATATTGAAATATTCGAGATTCACCATTCATTGAAAAACGATTCGCCTTCCGGCACCGCGGTGCGCTTAGGCGAAATCGTCGCGGACGCACGGGACGTGGTTCTAAGCGAGCAAGCAATCCATGGCCGCGAAGGTCATACTGGCGTGCGTCAGCGCGGGACCATTGGTTTCCATTCGGCGCGCGGCGGTGACATTGTGGGAGAACATACGGTTGTATATGCTGGCACAGGCGAGCGAGTTGAAATTACCCACCGTGCACAGAGTCGCGTGAATTTTGGCGCTGGTGCCATCCGCGCGGGGCGATTTATCTCAGCGCGGCGCGATGCAGGCGAAGTGGGGTTATACGACATGGACAGCGTGTTGGGGTTAGGAGCGTGATCGCTTGATCGGTGCAGTGAAAGAGGGGGGCAACCCTCTTTTTTTTAGCCTCTATTCGCGTTGTGAATTCGCAATCGTATGAATGCCATGCCACCAGCGCTGTTGGCTCTCCAAGATGGGACGATCTTTCGTGGTCGCTCGATTGGTGTGCATGGTCAAGCTGTGGGTGAAGTTGTTTTCAACACTTCAATGACAGGCTATCAAGAGATTCTTACTGACCCTTCATACGCCCGGCAAATCGTCACGCTCACATACCCTCATATTGGTAATACGGGCACGAACCAAGCGGATTTTGAATCCGATCGCGTTTGGTCTGAAGGGCTGGTTATTCGTGATTTGCCCATTCGATCATCAAGTTGGCGAGAAGAGGAAACGCTGCCGGAATTCCTGCGGCGCCAGGGCGTCGTTGCCATCGCAGATATTGACACACGCAAGCTCACCCGGCACATTAGGGAACATGGCGCAATGGGTGGTTGCATCAGAGCTGGCGACGATACGAGCGCGGCTCAAGCAGTTGAGAGCGCAAAGGCGTTCCCAGGTTTAAGCGGCATGGATCTTGCCAAAGTTGTAACGAGGAGCGATTCGACCCTATGGCAAGATGGCAGTTGGTATAGCAAGCGAGGAGAGGAGGGTTTTCGACCTCAAACTGAACGCAAATTCCAAGTGGTCGCATACGATTTTGGCGTTAAGCGCAACATACTGCGACTGTTGGTCGATCGACATTGTGCGCTCACCGTCGTGCCGGCGACAACGACAGCCCAGGAAGCACTGGAGTACGAACCAGACGGCATATTTCTTTCCAACGGTCCAGGCGATCCAGATCCGTGCACCTACGCGATCGAAGCGATCCAGGCTTTTTTGCATATTGGAATACCGGTATTCGGTATATGTTTAGGTTGCCAACTTTTGGGCCTAGCAAGTGGCGCTCGCACTGTCAAGATGCCTTACGGCCATCATGGCGCTAACCATCCTGTGTTCGATCTTGATTCGGAAACCGTGATCATTACGAGCCAAAACCATGGCTTTGCCGTCGATCGAGAAACGCTGCCTAACAACCTACGCGCGACCCACATTTCGCTGTTTGATCGCACGCTGCAGGGCATTCACCGCACTGATGTGCCAGCGTTCGGCTTTCAAGGTCACCCAGAAGCTAGTCCGGGTCCGCAAGATTGCCAGTTTTTATTTGATCATTTCGTCGAATTGATGCGCGAGCATAAAGAAGCGAAGCATGCCTAAACGAACGGATATTGAGTCAGTTCTGATTCTTGGCGCCGGTCCTATCGTCATTGGCCAAGCATGTGAATTCGACTATTCGGGTGCGCAGGCTTGTAAAGCGCTTCAAGAAGAAGGCTACCAAGCGATTTTGGTGAACTCGAATCCCGCGACCATCATGACTGACCCGACGATGGCGACGAGAACCTACATTGAACCAGTGGAATGGCGAACCGTCGCGCAAATCATCAAACGCGAACGCCCAGATGCCTTGCTCCCCACGATGGGAGGCCAAACAGCGCTGAACTGTGCGTTGGATCTCGTGCGCGAAGGCGTTCTGGAAGAATATGGCGTCGAAATGATTGGCGCAAGCAAAGAAGCGATCGACAAAGCCGAAGATCGTGAGTTGTTTGACAAGGCGATGGCTGCGATCGGTCTCGAAACGGCCCAATCAGGCATCGCTCACAACCTTGAAGACGCGTTGGCGGTCCAGAAACGACTTGACTACCCGTGCGTCATCCGCCCCTCTTTCACCCTCGGTGGCTCAGGTGGTGGGATTGCGTACAACGAAGACGAATTCATTGAGATTTGCACACGTGGTCTAGATCTATCGCCGACCAACGAGCTTCTCATTGATGAATCTTTGCTAGGCTGGAAAGAGTTTGAAATGGAGGTGGTGCGGGATCGCAAAGACAACTGCATCATCATCTGTTCGATCGAAAACGTCGATGCAATGGGTGTGCACACTGGCGATTCCATCACGGTAGCTCCCGCGCAAACCCTTACCGATAAGGAATACCAACTGATGCGCAACGCGTCGATTGCGGTGTTGCGTGAAATAGGCGTTGAAACAGGCGGTTCCAATGTGCAGTTCGCGTTGGATCCAACGAGTGAACGCATGATCGTTGTGGAGATGAACCCACGGGTTTCGCGGTCATCGGCGCTGGCTTCGAAGGCAACTGGCTTTCCCATCGCAAAGGTCGCCGCCAAATTAGCCGTTGGCTATACGTTGGACGAGCTGGATAACGAAATCACGGGGGCCACCCCGGCTTCGTTTGAGCCTTCCATCGACTATGTGGTAACGAAATTACCGCGTTTTGCGTTTGAAAAGTTTGAGCAAGCAGACGACCGTTTGACGACGCAAATGAAATCCGTTGGCGAGGCCATGTCTTTCGGTCGTACGTTCAAAGAGTCGCTTCATAAAGCACTGCGTAGTTCAGAAACAGACTTGACGGGGTTTAACCCGATTATTAACGTTGAATCGGCTGATGATGAGCGCAATTTAGTTGCTAATTTACGGCAGCCGGGTGCGAATCGATTGCAATATATCGGTGACGCGATTCGACATGGGTTTAGCATCGATCAGTTGTATGACATGACCGCCATTGACCGCTGGTTCTTGGCTCAGATCGAGGACCTGATTTTTACCGAACGCAATCTAGCTCAGCAGTCCTTGAGCGACATGACCGTTGACGTTTGGTGGAATCTCAAGCGTGACGGCTTTAGCGATGCGCGCATCGCCGAACTGCTCGGCGAGGACGAAGCGAACATTAGGTCCAGCCGGTTGGCAGCGGGTGTGAAACCCGTTTACAAGCGCGTCGATACCTGTGCGGCTGAATTCTCAGCGGCGACAGCCTACCTGTACTCAACGTACGAAGAGGAGTGCGAAGCAAATCCAAGCACGCGAAAGAAAATCATGGTGCTCGGTGGTGGTCCAAATCGCATTGGGCAAGGCATCGAATTTGACTACTGTTGCGTGCACGCAGTACTAGCGATGCGCGAGGACGGCTATGAAACGATCATGGTCAATTGCAATCCTGAGACGGTTTCGACAGATTACGATACCTCCGACCGGCTGTATTTTGAGCCTGTCACGCTAGAAGACGTGCTGGCAATCGTTGATATAGAGCAGCCAGATGGCGTCATAGTTCAGTTCGGCGGCCAAACGCCACTCAAGCTCGTGGATCAGCTTTCAGCGATGGGGGTGAAAATCATCGGCACTGACTCAAAAGCGATTACCAGAGCTGAAGATCGTGAGCTGTTCAAACAGCTGATAGAACGAATTGGGCTTAAGCAGCCAAACAATCGCACGGTGACTTCGATTGACCAAGGCCTGCAAGCGGCTGCGGAGATTGGTTATCCAATTGTGGTCCGCCCAAGCTTTGTGTTAGGCGGTCGTGCCATGGAAATCGTCTACAACGATCGCGAATTGAGCGTCTACCTAAACAACGCTCTTCCAGAATCCCATGCCGCACCAGTGCTTCTTGATCGTTTTTTAGATCAAGCGGTTGAGGTGGATGTAGAGGTGGTTGCAGACGGTGAGGAAGTGGTGGTGAGCGCCATCATGGAACACATCGAACAAGCCGGCGTGCATTCAGGCGATTCGGCGTGTTCGTTACCACCGCACGACCTCTCGGAGGAAGTTCAAGCACGCATTCGTGAGCAAGCGATCGCCTTAGCGGAAGAACTAGGTGTGGTTGGCTTAATGAACGTCCAGATGGCGATTCAAAACGACGACATATTTATCTTGGAAGTGAACCCACGCGCTTCGCGAACGGTGCCATTCGTGTCAAAGTGCATTGGCACCTCACTTGCGAAGGTCGCCGCACGATGCATGGCCGGACAAACCCTGCGCGAACAAGGGTTTACGAATGGTGTAGAACCCAAGCATGTGTTCGTCAAAGAATCGGTATTCCCATTCACCAAATTCCCGGGTGTCGACCCGATCCTTGGCCCGGAAATGAAGTCAACCGGTGAAGTCATGGGTGTTGGTGAGACCTTTTCGGAGGCGTTCTACAAGGCTTCGCTTGCTGCCGGCATCGAGTTACCTCATGCTGGCTTAGTATTTCTAAGCGTGAAAACTTCCGACCGTCCTTTCGTGGCCGCACTCGGTCAAGAGCTGACGGATTTAGGTTTCGATATCGTCGCAACCCGTGGCACCGCAAGTGTGTTAGCGGCCGCAGGTATGCAGCCGGAACGCGTCAATAAGGTGACTGAAGGGCGCCCTGACGTTTCGGATTTGATTCAGAATCGCGATATCAAAATAATTATTAACACGACTGAAGGTCGGCAATCGATTGCGGACTCTGCTGTGATAAGAAGGCTTGCGCTCAAGCAAAAAATCGCTTACACGACCACGCTCGCTGGCGCGACTGCTTTTTGCGCGGCGATTCGGGATGGCAAATCAGAACAGGTGCGTCCGTTACAAGAATTGCATGAAGGGTTAGCCGCATGAAAACACCCATGACCGCGAATGGCCAAGCCAAGTTGCGGGCGGAACTTGAATCGTTAGAACTATCTCTCAGCGAGATATCCACGGCGATAGGGGAAGCGATCAAACACGGTGATTTAAGTGAAAACGCTGACTATCACGCAAACAAGGACAAACAAGGCATGGTATTGGCGAAGATTCGCCATATCAAATCAAACCTATCGAGCGCACAGGTCATTGATGTCACGAAGCTACCTAAAAGTGGGCGAGTTGTATTCGGCACCACCGTTTCACTCTTGAACCTGTCTACCAATGAGCGGTCCAGATATCAAATCGTGGGTGAAGACGAAGCTGATATTGCGGCTGAGAAGATCTCAATTACGACACCCGTTGCGCAAGCGCTTATTTCTCATGAAAATGGGGACACCGTAGAAATAAAAAATAGAGATTCCGAGGCGACGATAACATATAAAATCGAAAACGTGGAATATATTTAGATATTCGGAAAAATCTCTAAATATGAGATTTTTCAGAAAGCAAAATATTCAATCAGAAACTAATTAAGAACTTTTTCCAATAAATTTCCCTATCACGGAG
>VXLJ01000013.1 GCA_009841635.1 Gammaproteobacteria bacterium | reverse complement strand
GGGAGCCGCGCACGAGCAAAGGGCACATCCAGAATTCTCAACCATACCTCACCGAAAGGATTGGCCACCCAATGACACCGACAGCCAACAAATGCGTCGTAGCCTAAAAAACTTGATTCCTCCTCAGACAATTCGTAAGTTGCCACGAAAGATTGGTTGGATTGGTCATGCCATTGCGCGAACGTCGAATCGAAGTCATTCGTGACCAATGTGACATATTCGATGGGTCCCGCAATCTTCGATGCCATGCTTAGTCCTTTATGTAAGCAAAGACACGGTTATACTATTGAAAAAATCAGGTGCAAGGACGAATGACAGCATATTTAATTGTTGAGGCAAAAATCAAAGACAGAATGAAGTTTCTTAAATATGCTCAAAAAGTACAAGAATTGGTAGCTCAATATGGCGGAAAGTACGTCGTGCTAGGTGGAGAACACGAACCGTTGGAGGGGGAATGGGACGATGAACGCATCGTAATACATCGCTGGCCGAACATGCAGTCTGCTAGAGATTTCTGGTTTTCAGCCGAATATCAAGAAACAAAGAAACTTAGAGACGGTACGGGTGAGTTTCGCATCATGCTAGTCGAAGGGGTTCAGGAATCAATTTAGGATTAGATTTCAGTACGATGACTTCATATTTGGCTCTGCCACTCCAGATCACCTGCCACGCTGTAAACGCTACAAATAGTGTGAAAGCTGCGAGGGAATCGATATTGCGTTCCATTGAGGGATGTGGAAAGTTAATTGCTGGTAGTATCGGATTCTCAAACTCATACTTCCCTGAGAACGTACGTTTGGTCGTGTTGCCGGAGTATTTTTTGACCGGTTTTCCAATGGGCGAATCGACAGAAGTCTGGCAAGAAAAGGCATGCCTTTCCATCGACGGTCCTGAGTATGAATTACTAGGGGCGATTGCGGTTCAACATCAACTTTATATATCAGGTAATGTATATGAGTTAGATCACCATTTTCCTGAGCTTTACTTTCAATCCAGTTTCATAGTTGATCCTCAAGGTGAGGTGATTCTGCGCTATCGAAGACTGAATTCCATGTTCAGTCCTACTCCACACGATTTACTTGACAAATATCTAGAAACTTATGGTGAGCAAGCCTTGTTTCCAGTGGTAGATACGGAGATTGGCAAATTGGCTTGTATTGCTTCCGAGGAAATACTCTTCCCAGAAATCGCCCGCGCGTTGATGCTTGAAGGAGCCGAAGTGTTTTGCCACTCTTCAAGTGAAATGGGAAGCGCTTTAGCAACGCCAAAAAATATCGCCAAGCGCGCACGAGCGTTTGAGAACATGGCATATGTCGTTTCCGCAAATAGTGCGGGCATCGCCGACATTGAATTTCCTACTCATTCCACTGATGGCCACTCGCAGGTGGTGGACTTCCACGGCACCGTTTTGGCTGAAGCGAAAACAGGTGAATCGACCGTCGGTGCCGCACCAGTGAGTTTGAATGAACTACGCCATGCAAGACGTACACCGTCGATGACGAATTCCATTGCTAGACAAAGACTCGAATTATTTAAAAGAACATACAGTCGCAGTATTTATGAAGCGAATAATCTCGTCCAAGATGGTGAATTGGCGCAACCTTCAAGGCAGCATTTCATAAAAACGCAACAAAACGCCATCAAAAACCTCGGTCTTTAATCGAGTAAATCGAGAGTCGCGAGAAATACAAACTTTCGAACAACCCTAATAACTGGAAAAATCAGTCTATTTTTAAATCCATTTTGTACTGGAAATGATCCGGGTTATATGAAACCAAAAGCAAATCTCGAAGCACTTCACCATCTGGAATCTTATTGTATGATCGTCTCGTCAGCGTTAATAAAGGACTATTCTCCCGAATATCTAACGCACTAGCAATATGACTGTCCGCTACTGCAGCACTGAGAGTCTGCGTTACGTGTGTCAATTCCAGACCATTTCGACGAAAATAACTTAGTCTCGGTTCCGTAACAAATATGCTTGGGTCCTGCGGTTCCGCAACGCCTGCTGTCCAACTCACGTAATAACCGAATTTACGCGACTCTCGTTCTCTCACTCTGACAAGATGCAATGCCGGTTCATCTTCCCGGAGCTCCAGTTCCACCCTAATATCTTGAGGGGGCGGTAGCATGGCGCATTCAAGCACGATCGCAATCGAATTTCGCGCCATTGATTCAATTTCTTGCAACATGCCTATTAACGGAGCTGTGACTGGCTTTTGCGTATAGCGGTAGACTACATGCGAACCACGACCGCGTTTGCGTTCTACCAGCTCCTCGCTAGCGAGTTCGTCCATCGCCCGTTTAGCGGTAATTCGGGACACTTCAAACACACTTGCAAGCTGTTCTTCGGTAGGTAATTGCATACCGAATGGCAACGTACCATCAAGTATGTGATTCCTGAGAACCATAAATATTTGATGGTACAACGGCGAGCGATCTGCTGGGTTTAGTCGCTCTCGCAAATGTTGTCCAAAGAGTGGATCCATTCGATCTATCGTATGGTTAAACGTGTTTGGATAGCAGACAAATCCTGCTACCAGCTAAATAACTTAACAAAAGCAATGTGTAGTCTCCAAAATGGCGATGATCGATACGGCTTAGCGCCCATTGCAATGACATTCGTCTTTGTGACTATGTCGTTCTAACGTCAAATCTATGCTTGGGCAAGTCATGAATCATTACTGGCTTCATAGACCTAATACCGATCAGTACGAGCATATTTCGTTAGCCTGCTTAGGTGGGAAGATATGACTATCGAGATTGCCACGAAGTCGTATCGAAGTGTCTCGCTGCACACGGCATGTCCTAGTTACTACTCCCTGCGTCTATTGAATGGCTTGGCTAGCCAATACTTCAGCGGTAACGCGCTCTGCGCTTTCGAGCGCTGCTTCTAGGCCTCGATTGCTTAAGGCAGTATGTGCGCCAGCGAAGTAGATGTTGCCGTAAGACTGCCTAAAAGCATCAAAGTACTTCCTTATTTGACCCGGTTGCCAGACCACCCAACTTCCGTGAGAATCTGAATCTTTATGCCAGCGAACTAATCTATGGAACTCTACCTTATCCATATCGGCCATGCCAGGAATAGTTTTCGCGAATTCACCAATTATGTGGCGTTTTAGATCTTCATCAGGAAGCTGGTCGATTGCATCGCAGCTATCGCCGTTAATCCAAATCGTCGATAGTGTCTTACCTTCACTCGGTAGAGCTTTTTGGAAAACGCGACCTAGCAAGCCATCTGTCCAATAACCGCCATTTGGAATCGAGTCCATCGATGGCGATAGTGGGTAGGAGAGATAGCACTGAAGCACTTTGTGGTAATTCACTTCGCTGAAGCCACTTACTAGAGCACTAGGAAGATTTGGTTCGAATTCAATCTGTCGCAATGCGGGTACTGGTGTGGTAAAGACGACTACATTCGCTTCAAAAGTCGAACCATCGCGACACACAGCTTGGATTGAGTTTGCCGAGTGAATTAGCTTGCGAACCGCCTTATTTAAGACCGGTTTGTTATTTAGACCCGTCGCCAACGCTTCGACGAAACGGGAAGTACCCCCACGCACCTGAAGCAATGGCTGGCCCATCGCTATGGCTTGCTCGATATTGCGTAACACATGGTAAAGAGTCAGCATTGAAGTTCGTGCTAGGGAGTTTCCATACGCGTTGTTTGCATCCAGCAAGCGTAAGCCGAATTCGTTCACACCAAGTTCTTTAAAGAACTGCACCGCAGAGAAGTCGAGGTTTGCGAAATCAGCTTTATGCCAATCTGCGAGAGTTGCATATGGCGATTTACCTATGAGTTGCGTTAGCAACCGATCTGGTGTGATGCTGCGATGCTGCTCTGCAAGCTGATTCGAAGTATGAGTTGCCCATTCGTTACGCTTAATAATCTCGTCGCCGACTATGAAATCAAGTGGCAGTGATGCAGTTGAATTCGTCAGTTCTACGTCAAGTTGTTCAGCTAAATGAATGAATCGAGCATAGGTTGGACCAATCTGTGAGCCACCTGCATCCGGCCTACCCGGCACATCGTCCAGTGTGAGCACACGACCGCCAGCGCGAACTCTCGCTTCGACGATCTGAACATCGTAACCGGCTTGTTCAAGTAGCCGTGCCGCATACATGCCAGACAAACCCGCACCGACGACAAGCACCTTGGCCCTTGGCAATTCGCCAACAGCGTGTGTCTTACGTAGCGGTAGGCTCAGAGCCGCAACGGAACCAAGTCCTGCGCCAAGAAACGACCGACGAGTTCGTTTCCTAAAGCGTGCAAGATCCCACATAACGGCTCTATATCCGAATCATTGAATAAGGATGAGAGACGCCTGCAATTTCGGGCCTATCGCAAGGCGTCTCCCGAGGGAAGTACCAACTGATCGAAATCGTTGGCTTAGAAATTCAGTCGAAGACTGACCCCAAAACGTCGACCGTTACGGTTGTTGTATTGAAATCCACGCGATTGCCCAGCTGATGCAAGTTGGAAAACAGACGGGAGTGGATTACCTGCGAGCGTGTAGCTATTTGCGCCTAATGCGTCGATGAATCGCAGAACACCGAGTGGCGTGTCATCGTCCGTCAAGTTCTTACCCCAAAATGAAAGGGTGTAACGGTCATTGTCAGTACCGCCGAATCGCAGCACCATACGCGCACCCATCTCGAAGCTTGAGCCGGTTTCGGCCAAGTTCTGAACTTGTGCATAACGGCTAGCTAAATAAGAGCCATCGAAGCCGACCGAACCGTTCGAATCACCACCAGCAAAACTAAAGTCGTAGTTCATGAATACGACCAATTGATGTGGTGCTTGGCGAGGAACCTTTTGACCTTCTAGATCGTCATCGCCAAAGACGTTTCTTTGGGTGGATTCCCCACCTTCTTTGAATTTCGCGTTAGTCAACGCGTAATTCGCTCCTAACGTGAGGTTCGTGTTGTTCTTTGGCGTGTAAATCGTCTCAAGCTCTAAACCATTAATTTGTACTTTGCCGATATTTGCAGTAGCCGAACCTACTGTGGTAGTCGCGCCTAACGCTGAAAGATTCTGCGTGAGTTGATACCCATCCACATCAGAACGAAAGAGTGACAGATTGAAGTTGCCGTAGCCATCTGAGAAGGTGTTCTTCACACCTAGCTCTAGCACATTTGCATCTTCCTCTTCGAAAGAGCCAAAGCCAAGCTCTTGCGCAGCTTCATTGTTGAACCCACCCGGCTTGGTGCCTTGTGCGAAGATGCCGAATAGCAACTGGTTAGGCGTGCGTTGGTAGTCCAATGTAAGTCTAGGCGTGAACGCCTTAAATTCGGCCTCTTGAACATAGGTTGTGCCGCAGTCGTCATCGGGATCGTCGGGATCGGGTTCGCAGAAAATCTTGTTCGTCGATTGTGTAATGTCCTCAACTGCTTGCCGCAGTTCAAGGCTAGCCGTAACCGTGTCACTTAAG
This sequence comes from Gammaproteobacteria bacterium, assembly GCA_009841635.1. Classification (GTDB taxonomy): domain Bacteria; phylum Pseudomonadota; class Gammaproteobacteria; order Pseudomonadales; family Azotimanducaceae; genus Bin55. The sequence continues at coordinate 23,345 of VXLJ01000013.1, read as the reverse complement.
TCACGTGCAACAGCGGCAAATACGGCGCGATTCTCTACCTCACTCGTGATTGGGTTACTTTGCTCCCAGCTGAATCCAGCTAACGGAATGATGAATCTGAGATTTAACGCTTGTGCTACTTCGCGATGTGCAGCATTGAATGAAGCAAGTGCAGTCTGATAATACGGGTTATTCTCACCTCCCTGAAAACGTCCGGCTAGCGATCGATCAAGTTTCTCACTTTGAAAGAGATAAGTACCCAAGCGCCAGCGTGTGGGTTGGTCCGCCGGTGAGTCGTATCTAAGCTCGAAAACGCTTGTTTCAGTTTCGTCATCGTCGTTATTTGTGAAATCGAACGGCAAAATGCCAACCCCCCAAGGGGCTCCTGGGGGTCCTAGCGGGAAAGGTCCAAATATCCGCCCGTTCAGGAATTCGCCTGGTTGGCCATCGCTGTCCAACTCCGTTTGAAATGATTCGTCGTTTCTGCCGTATGTCGCAAACAGCGTACCACCGTCGAAACCCAGAGTTGAATTCAGCGAAAAATAACTGTCGTCGCGTTCTAAGCCACCACCTTCACCTAGCGTGTCTGAAAGTTGCTCGCTACCACTAGGATTTGGATCTTCCGCTTTAACAACGCCATCGTAAAACGGCTGAGCGGACGCAGGGTCGCCGCTATACACGTACATGCCACCCGGCACATTTACATTCAATTTGTCGTAACCCAACAAACCGATTGGGAAATGGCCATCATCGTCAGAATTCCGCGAATAGCGCAACGTAACGTCCCAATCTTCTGTCAGCGACGCTCTGATCGATGCTGAAATCGTACGGGAAGACTCATTGCCAACCGACGGATTCTCATTGTCTGCTTCATCGAATTGGCTGTCGAAGTCGTACAAACGTCCTGAGATATTGAAGTAAATCGAATCTTCAACCATTGGTCCGCTAATGTTTGCAAGTACCTGTTGATGGCCGTACTGACCTAACTCAACTGAAAAATCACCGTCGAACTCATCAGAAGGTTGACGAGTTGTAATGTTCAACGCACCCGAATAGGTGTTACGACCGAACAATGCACTCTGCGGACCTTTGATAACTTCAACGCGTTCGACATCGCCGAAATTGAATGAGCGGATGGAATGCGGTACATTGACGCCATCGACAAACACAGACACGCCACTCGCACCCAGAATATTCGCTTGCCCTCTGATGATTGGCCGATCGAATTGGCGGCCAAAGGGAGAATCGAATAAGAAGCCGGCCACTTGTCGAGAAATATCTTCTATGTTGTGCAAGCCTCGTTCAAAAAGATCTTCGCCACTCAACACGGACACAGATACAGGAATCTCTTGCAGGTTTTCCTCGGTCTTGCGAGCCGTGACGACGACCTCTTCAATCCCCGCATCCGCTTCTACCTCCTCCTGCGCAAACACCACAGTGTGTCCGCCTAGCATTAGACCGACAGCTGCCATCATTGAGCAAAACGAACCGATGGATTGATGCTTCATTGGGAAATCACCTGAAAACATATATTCACATATCATTATATGTTTAAGCATGGTCAAACGCAATAACTTTCGTTCAACTGAAACTAACGAGCTAGTAGACTGACCTAGACACGGCGAATCGGAACTAGGCCAGCCTAAATACAATCGAGCGCGGACTCTCTGCTACTCAACGAGTTCGCTTGTACCCTATGCCGTGAAGCACAGCTGTACGTTACATTCGAGTTAACCCAACCTGAATCCATCGGTCATTGATGCCGAGACGTTTCGCGCCTGGTTCCGCCCATGCGTACATGACTGTGTCGCCAGTTGATTGGTCGATGACGCCGAGCTTTAGCACCGTCACGTTTGTTTGCTCATAGGTCACGATGACTAACTCGATGGCGTATCCAGTCTTGCTTTCACCATCCTTTATCTCCACCAATGTACCAGAATCTGCAAACTGGATGTCACGCATAAGGATGTAGTCATCGTCCGCTTTCGTCTCATCAAGTACTTGGCGTTGCAGCACGATCCAACCGGTATATTGATTGACTTCTTGATAATCATCGGCAATAGCCGAAAACGCACATATCAATAAGCAAGCAACAATCGCTAGTTCACGGACCAATGTTCGTTCACTGCTCTTGAATCTGATCATGGAAACCATCTCCTTGCGGCAATTTAGTTTCAGCATCGTTCATCACCTCGATGGTGGCAACCATAGCACTACTTTGCAATACATCTGCATGCCCGTGCCGTCAAGGACAAACCAAACGCGATTGGCATCAAACCAACAAATTTCTCGCGAAAAGCTACCGCATTTTGGCATGCGAATTGAATAGTCAGGTTGCACATGAGTTCAGGAAATTACCATCGGTTTAAAGCTTGGCGGGCTTTATAATCGAAGCAATTGACCTATTCATATATCTTTAAGGCTTAATTATGAAGAACCTCAATTACGCTGTGCTGTTGGGGCTATGCGCCTTATTCTTGGCGAGTCTCCCTGTGCAAGCTACGGAACTCGATCCAAATACTGGTGAAGGGTCGATTGAACTAAATCGCAAGATACACTGTTCACGAGTTGATGGCGAGGAGGTCACCTATGTTTGGTGGGGAAACGCGTATGCTCGAATTCCAGGCGAACGAGATCGCCACCTCTTCCAGCTTTTGGGTATGAACGTTCGCAAATGCGGGTCTATCGAAGACGAAGCTCGTGGCAAAGGCTATCGGATGGTTTCGCGCGAAATCATGCTATATCTTGATCCGACGAGTGGTGAAATATTGCGCGAGTGGGAAAACCCTTGGACAGGGAATACGGTGAATGTCATTCATGTCGCAAATGACCCTGTGAATGGTCGTCCAAACTATGCAAAGCTAGCGGACGGGTCAGACAATCTCTTTAACGCTCGCATGGTAAACGGCACGTATTTTCTAGCGTTCGAAATCCCCCTGTTCTATCCAAATGTACTAGGTGGTGATTACCAACAGTACGTGGGAGGCACCTATCACAGCGCGGAGATATTCGATTTCAGCGGGAATGCCGATACGTTAATGGATGCATCTACCAACATCGAGTTTGCTAATGTCGCGTGGGTGCGACTCGCGCAATGGCTACCTTGGATGGAAATGGGAGATAGAGTCGGCATCATGTACTTTAATGCCGTGGGTAAAAAGCTCCAGTCTTGGGACCAACTACCTACAAAAATGCAAGACGAGATTCATTCGAACTATCCTGCATTCACGAACGCACCATCATTAGACGATAGTCGACCAAACGAAACTTCCTGGACGTACATGAAGAAGATCATCGATCAACGAAATTCAGAACAGTAACAAGAGGTTTTTCAGCAAGTCACACCGACCGTGTCCTTGCGATACTCTTTGTTCTACTAGCCTGAGCTTTCGTGCGTTAGATCGCAATGCGATTTCAAAAGTAGAGTCAATTTTCGATTTGTCTTAACAAACGATTGAATGATGCTTGTTGCGACTGGTGAATGAACCACGGCATCTCGGCCCATCAGCTTGCGCCTGTTTTAAGTCGATTGAAGATCTAATGTGTGCGTCGTTGAATGGAAAGACAGAAGGCGCGCAATTTAAGCCACAATAGTTTGCGCTCTTAGCTCTTCAATTTCATCCGCTGAGAGACCAGCGTCCTGCAAGACTTGCACGCTGTCTTCGCCTGGCTCCGGCAGGTCTTTTCTTAACTTGAACTTTTCCGCACTGTATTCAACCGGCAACGCTGGCAGTTGCGCTGTGCGACCCCCTTGACCGATGGCAGCAAGAGAAACGTCCAGCAAGCCGTCACTAGCTCGTAGATGTGGGTCGCTAAATAAATCCGTAGGGCGATTGATCGGAGCGAAAGGGATACCTGCGCTTTCTAACCGGTTAACCATTTCTTTGGTGGTTAGCGACTGAAAAAGTGCCGTTATGGCGGGAATGATCCGCTCGCGTTGATTGACACGGCCTTCGTTGGAATCAAGGCTCTTGTCAGCCGCGAAGTCGCTTAAATCAAACTCAGCACAGAATCGTTGCCATAGTGCATCGCTAACTACCGCGACAAAAATCTGGTTACCTTCAGCGCTCTCGAAAATCTCATATATCGACCAGGCCGATTGACGCACGGTCATAGGCGGCGCAGGTTCACCTGTGACTTGCTCCTGTGCCATATGTTGACCTACCAGGAAAGCAGTCGTTTCAAACAAGGAGCTTTCAACATGCTCACCCACATTCGAAGCATGGCGACGTTGGAGGGCGGCGAGTATGGCGATCACCCCAAACATACCCCCAGTCACGTCGATGATGGACGCTCCCGCTCGCAAAGGTTGCCCTGGCGGACCAGTCATGTAAGCAAGACCTCCCATCATCTGAGCAACTTCATCCAAAGCGGTTCGATGCGAATACGGCCCTGATAGGAATCCTTTTAGCGAACAGTAAATCAATTTCGGATTGCGTGTTCTGAGGTGCTCTGAGCCAAATCCCATATTGGCCATCGAACCGGTTCGAAAATTCTCAATGAACACATCTGCTCCGTCGATGAGCCGATACGCAATCGCTTGACCTTTCGAGTTTTTTAAATCGATGCAGATGCTTTGCTTATTGCGGTTATACATCGCGAAATAACCAGCTCCTGAACCTTTTAGGCGACGCGTCTTATCACCGCCGATAGGTTCGATCTTTATCACCTCAGCACCGAGGTCCGCGAGTATGACGCCAGTGACCGGACCCATGACCATATGGGTCATTTCAATGACTTTTATCCCTTCAAGCGGCAACATGCTGAAAATCCTTTGGTTTCTGATGATGAGCCATAGCAGCGAAAGCACTGCTAGAACACATGGCTTGCTACTAAGTAGATCGGTTTATTTGTTACAATGATATATCAATAGTTCAAATGTATTAGTTTTTCTTTCAGGCGATGGCTACCTCTATACTGATAAGCGAAGTCGGACCCCGAGACGGGCTGCAGAGCATTGACTCGATATTGCCCACCGCTACTAAGAAGCAGTGGGTTGAAAAACAGTACGAGGCTGGTGCACGTGAAATTGAAGTTGGATCCTTTGTGCCCGCAAAGCTACTGCCTCAGCTCGCAGATACCGCCGAAGTAGTTGAGTATGCGAAGACGCTAGAAAACCTTAATGTTGCTGTACTTGCACCAAATCTAAGAGGCGTGAAAGACGCCGTGGCAGCGGGTGCCGACAAGATTGCCATCCCGTTTTCATGCAGTGAATCGCATTCTCGACGAAACGTCAATAAGTCGCATGAAGAAATGTTTCAAGAAATCGAAACATGCCAGAACTACGTCGCGCAACTGACCGACGACGAACGTCCGGCCTTAGAAGTAAGCCTTTCCACTGCGTTTGGTTGCACCATCGAAGGAGCAATTTCAGCACGCACAGTAGTGGCAGCTGCAGAGCAGTTTGTCGAAATGGGTGTCGACGAAGTTGGCTTGTCCGATACCACAGGCATGGGCGATCCCAAGCAATTGGAATCCCTTGCAAAGGATATTTGGCACCATTGCGGACGTGAAAAGCTCACCGGTGTACATCTCCACAACACGAGGGGACAAGGCTTAGCGAACGCCTTAAAGGCGGTTGAACTTGGGTTCACCACGCTAGATGCTTCGTTAGGTGGTATTGGCGGGTGCCCATTTGCGCCGGGTGCCAGCGGCAACATCGTCACCGAAGACCTCGTTTTCATGCTCCACTCAATGGCGGTTGAAACAGGCATTGATCTACCCCAACTACTTGAGGTCAGAAAGTGGTTGCAAGACCAATTGCCAAACGAGTCTTTATATGGCTTCACCGTTGATGCGGGTATACCACCAGATTGGCCGTTTTCGAATAGCTCGTGAACCAATTAGGCGTGCGAAATCCTAGAAATGGTGCACTTGATTACCGTGTTTCGGCATGGACTGACGATGATATAGGGAATGCGGCAACCCGACTTCAGAAAGCACAACGCTGTTGGTCTGAAAGTGGACTAGATGCTCGAATTGACGTGCTTGACCAATTCAAAAGCTGCATCGCAGAAAATTTTGAAGAAATCGCATCCGCTTTGGCGGCCGACACCGGTCGAATATTTGTATCACGCTTTGAAGTCTCGGCGACCTTGAATGTGCTGGATTTTTGGCTGAATTCTTCGTCAGATTGTTTCGAACCAATACACAAAGCAACCTCAAAATTCGCACCGTCGGTTGAGTTCTCACATGCACTCATACCCTATGCGCTAGTCGGTGTCATTAGCCCTTGGAATTTCCCGCTCCTACTGTCGATGATCGACACGATCCCCGCACTGCTTGCTGGTTGTTCTGTCATTGTCAAACCTAGCGAAATCACACCACGTTTCATCCAGCCAATTCAAGCGGCGATTGATAGGGTTGATACGTTAAAAGGCGTTCTGCAATTCATTGTTGGGGATGCAGCGACAGGGCAAGCGCTCGTCAATCACGTTGACGCAGTCTGCTTTACGGGGAGTGTAGCAACGGGTAAATCCGTTGCAGTCCAAGCAGCATCCCAACTAAAACCCGCATTTTTAGAACTAGGCGGAAAGGATCCAGCGATCGTCATGGCATCCGCCAATCTTGAGCATGCGGTAGATGCCATCTTGCGCAGCGCGGTAGGCATGACTGGGCAATCTTGCCAGTCCATTGAACGAGTCTATGTCCAAGAGCGGGTGTTTACTGCTTTTTTACATCGATTGGTGCAAGCGGCGGCTGAAATCCGTTACAACTGGCCCAACATCAGCTCTGGTCAGATTGGACCGCTTATTTCTGCGATGACAGCCACGAAGATTGCGTCTCAAATTGAACAAGCACAAGCGCTTGGCGCACGCGTGCACTGTGGTGGTATCGTCGAACGACACGATGCTGGTTATTGGATGGCACCGACGATTGTCACGGATTTACCTCACGACTGCGAGCTAATGCAGGAAGAGACCTTCGGACCAGTTATTCCGATCATGCCGTTCAAACATGCTGAAGATGCCGTCAATCTCGCCAACGATTCGAGATTTGGGTTGTCCGCAGCCGTGTTTAGTGGCGATATTGACGAAGCCACGAACATTGCGAAAAAGTTGGTGGTAGGTGCCGTCAGTATTAACGATGCAAGTTTGACGGCGATCGTAAATGATGTTGAAAAGAACTCATTTCGACAATCGGGTTTAGGTGGTTCTCGGATGGGAAACAGCGGGTTGACGCGCTTCTTGCGAAAACGTGCGCTGCTATTTCAAAACGCGGCTCCTACCAAATTAGCCATGTTCAGTGAAGCAGAAAGCTGAAAGGACCAGTGATCTCGGATGTTTCAAAGAGTCGGTCAAATGAGCAATTTGAGCGCTTGGAACCTTTGCTTCTTCAGAACGAAGGCCATTTGTATTTTCATGATGCAAGAAGGTTCACTGATCTAACCAAAACCTCAGTTACAAAGGAGAAGAAAAAATGATGAATCGATGCCATAGGCCAATTTGTTTGGTACTCATCGTTCTCTTTAGTTTGACTACGTTTGCAGAACCTGTCGCAGAGAATGACCGAACGACGATTGACCTTCGTCGCACGACGCTTGTGGTAGCTGACATAGACACATCATTGGCGTTTTATCGCGACGCACTGCGCATGAAGGTGATTTACGATCGAGCGATAAATACACCGCGTGGTGCTACAAATGAGGAAGCCGAAATCGCCCGGCGCTTAGTCATGTTGCGGGCGAACGACGATTACATCGGCATCATCGGTCTATTGCAGTACATCAAACCTAAAAAACCACGCGTCGACCTTGAAGCTACGGCATTCCATGAAGGTACCATGGTGCTTGTGTTCAATACTGAAACACTTGATGAGTCCTTTGCAGAAGCATCGCAAATTTCAGGCGTGGTCGTAATTGACGAACCCAAGCTCGTGGAATATCCCTCATATGACGGCCAGGGATCTATTTCTGTCATGGTAAGTACGTTGCAAGATCCAGACGGGTTTACCGTTGAACTGAATCAACTTCAGGAAGAACTGCACTAGAGACAGCTCCAAGGGAGTAACCAAAATGGGTGAACCTCACGTTGACGCCCAGCTAGAAGCGTCCCAATATGAGGAGTTCAAGGTCGGTTGGCCACTATTGTCGGCCGTGGCCCTCGGCGTCGGCCTTGGTATGTCACCGTTGCCGTTTTACACCTTGGGCGTACTTGCAGGCCCAATCATGGCGGACTTCGGGTGGAGTTTAGGGGATGTGTTCTTAGCCTTCCCAATCTACACCATCACGGCTGTGATCATGTCCCCTTTGATTGGGGCGTTAGCGGATAGGTACGGCGCGCGAAGAATCTGTTTGATCTCGATTGTGTTGTTTGGACTTGCCATGATGGCGCAGTCACTTCACACTGGAAATATTGTGATATGGGCGATCTTATGGGGGATTATTTCAATATTCGGTGCTGGCACGCTGCCAGTTACATTCACGCGAGCTTTAAACAACGCATTCGAACAACACCGCGGCAAAGCTTTGGGAATCGCTCTCATAGCCACGGGCATGTTTGGTACGCTGGCGAAGTACTTCGCACAAGAGGTCACCGCGCTTACTGATTGGCGCGTTGCCTACATCGGACTGGGTCTTTTACCGATCCTCATCGCCTTGCCACTATCGGCGTTGTCATTGCGGGACGTGACCGATACACCCGCTAATGAAGCGAAGATCATCAACTACAAGATTTTGGTGTTAGTGCCTGCAGTGGTTGGTTTTGCAGCACTTGCATGGCTGAATATTGAATTCATTTTGCCTCAGGTAACCGAGGTTGGTTGGAAACTTGAACACATCATCGTCATACCGTTCCTTTTGATTACCGGCTTGCCAATTGCTGCGTTTTTGCTTGGCAAGATCAGCACGATTCCAATCTTACGCGCTAATAAATCGACATCCATCGAGTTTCCAGGCTTGACCTTTAGTCAGTCGCTCGGTGAGTGGCGCCTGTGGGTACTTGTCGTTGCAATTGTTCCCATTTCTTTCGCCTTAGGTGCGACCATTCCGAATCTTGAACAATTGCTCGGCGCACGCAATTTCTCGGTCGCAGAAGCTGTTGGTTTAGCAGGTCTGACCGGGCTTGCCGTGCTCGCCGGAAGATTGATCGGCGGCTACTTAATTGATAGGTTCTGGTCACCTGGTGTCGCGTTCGTTTTTTTGGCCTCGCCTGCATTCGCTTTCTATCTCCTTAGCGCACCGGATGTTTCTGCGGTATCTGCTAGAGTCGCCATACTCATGATTGGATTTGGTGCTGGCGTCGAGTATGACTTTCTTGCCTACTTAGTATCGAAATATTTCGGCATGCGAAGCTATTCCGCCATTTACGGTTTTCTCTATGCCTTTTTTGCCTTAGGAGCTGGGTTCGGTCCGAAACTCATGGCGGATGCCGCCACCAGCTATAGCAGCTGGGAAGAGGTTATGTTGTTTACGGGCGTGCTGATCTTTATTGGTTCATTACCTCTTCTAACCCTAGGCAAGTACAGATCGTTTGAGAACCCCACATAGTGAATTGCACCAGTAGACCCAGCGTTTTGCCGAGTGAAACGGGCATAAAGACTGGTTTGGTTTCCTAAGCAGAAAAATCAAGCCGGCAGCTCAACGTGGCTTTGGTGCGCTAGACTATTGCGCATCCTCGTCTAGGTAAATCAGCGTCTTACCAGTGGTATCGCCATTCATTAACTTGCAGAACAATGACGGTGCTTGTTCCAACCCATACTCGGAAGTTTCGTGCATCTTTAGTTCACCCTGCTGAACTAGTGGCAAACAAGCGGCAATAAATTCGTCTCGACGATCTTCAAAGTCATAAACCACCAAACCGAGCATTTGCGCCCGAGAAGCAATCAGTAGTCCAGGCATCGGACCAAGACTACGTTTTACGCTGTTGTATTCAGCCATGAGACCGCATAGGATGATTCTTGCGCCGACTGCTAGATTGGCGCAAATGAGGTGCAACAGCTCGCCACCTACTAGGTCAAAGTAAAAGTCAACGCCATCAGGACACAAGGACTTAATCCTTTCTGCAACGTCTTCCTTACGTCTATTAATGCAAGCGTGCACATGGAGTTGATTCATGGCATAGTCGCATTTCGCATCAGACCCAGCGACGCCGATGACACGACATCCAGCCTTGGTAGCGAGTTGTACAACCGTCGCACCGACCGCGCCAGTCGCCGCAGGAACCACAACCGTTTCACCTGTCGACACGCTACTTAACCAGTTCAAGCCAGCAAAAGCTGTCAAACCAGGCATGCCAAGCACCGAAAGACCGTATGACGCTGGCTTGATCGCATCGGATTGAACGACTAGTTCATTTTCACCTAAGATGCAGAACTCCTGCCATTTACCTTGGCAACGCACGCAGGTGCCAACCGGAATCGTTGCGTTTTTTGAATCGATGACTGTGGCAATGGTTTCCCCATTTATGACATCCCCCAGTGCTAAATTACCAACCCCGTGCCGACCTGCCATTTGGCTGCGTACGTAGGGATCGAGCGATAGGATTTGATTAGAGCAGAGTACCTCGCCTGAACTTAGTTGGGGAAGCTCAACGTCCCGAACATCAAAGTCAGCCGCTGTTGGCAGAGCATCTGGTACACGGGCCAGCACCACTTGTCGATTCTTCATGACGCGGCGTCGAGTCCTAAGGAACCGGGGTTCATCAAGCCTTTTGGATCTACGTGCGCCTTGATCGATCGCAATAAAGACAACGTGCTGTCCTGTAATCCTTCTTTGTAACGGTAGCTCTTGCCGATCTGCAAATGGATACCGCCGCTTTGACAAAAGTGAGCAGCGAATTCGTTTCGTACCTGCGCGACTTTCTGTCGAGCTTCGAGGTTCTCGGGGAAGCATTGCAATCGCTTGATATGGTCTTCTTCGACGCTCTCTTCATGAATTTCGGTCAATGCGTCCGGCCAGTAAAACACCGGTTCGATCACGAAACCGTTCGTGGCTATCGTTGCGAACAGAAACCCGGTTTGGATTTCGAAAGCACGAAATTCATCGGCGTGCCCATCAAATAGACTCAAGATCTCTTGGTAACTCGCGACCGCTCGCGAATGCGGCACTACGACGTGGGAAGGTACCCACCTTTCGCCGTTCGGACCCACCATATTGTTGAGAGGACCAAAAGGATTGGCACGCACGATCTTCGGAATGCTGTTTTCGATTTCGCGCGCGCCAAAGCCTAACGCTAGCGCCTTTACCTGCGTTGCTCGTTCATCTGCGCTTGTTTGGTTTAGATCTTCCGTAATGACCTGAAGGGAGTAGTCCACGTCCGTCATGTAACGACGACCTGCGAAAGCGATTTTCGCGCCTTCTTTCAAAGCGTGGGTGACAGAATCCGCTTGCTTCATCACGTTAGCTAGAGATGCCACATCCTGACTGACGCTATCACGCTTCATTCGCTGCATTTGCAGAAATGGGTCAAACCCAAAGCACTCGGTGGCTAGACCCGAGCGCGATATCGCAGACATCGCATTCAGCATCGCGGTGCCATCTTCAAAGTCAAACGCACAATATTGCTGCGCTGACAACGTCGGCATTAGTCGCAGTGTCGCAGTCGCTTTAATGCCTAAAGCGCCGCAGTCGCTTGTAAATATCCCCGTTAAATCAGGGCCATAATGACGAAAAAACGGTGGACAATGCCGTTGCGCTTGCGAACCCGTTTCGAGAACGGTGCCGTCAGCTAAAACGACCTGAAGCGAGAGAACACAATCTGCAGCAGTTCCGTATTGCCCTGAGCCCCAGAAAATCGAGTTTTGCGAGAGGCTGCCACCCACCGTCGCCATTCGACCTGACAGCGTACCCCAGTATGTCGTGCGCAGCTGCATCGGTTCAAGTATCTCATGCAGCTCTTGCCACGTACACCCACACTCAACGGTGACGTACATGTCTACATCGTTGATTTCAAGCACCCGATTCATGCCTGACATGTCCAACGTCACAGTTTGTTCTACCAGTGGCACATAGCCGCTCGAGTAGGACATGCCGCCGCCTCGAGGAACGATTGCTAATCCATCCGCGGTGGCCAGTTTGACTGCGCTTGCTAGTTCCTCGATATTCCTCGGTCGCAATACGGCAAGAACCGGCAGATCCTTGGTGAAGACATCCTGCGCATAGAGAGTTCTAGCGTGAAGATCAGTCCTAAGACCATCTGGACGTAAAGCCTTTTCCAGTCTCTGCACTAAATCAGAAGGCAACTGATCCATATCGGCGAACTAGCGTATCGAATTAACTAGCGCACATTCTGCACTAATCACATACATTCGACTGAAGTTGCGAAAAGAAGCGATGAAGCGGCCAAACATCACAGTATTTCGCACTCAAATCATGCAATGCAGCGAAATGGGCGTTTTTGTCCCGATCGCTGACGCACTCTTCAATGACCAAGGTGCGAAAGTTGTGTTGCAATGCATCTACACCCGTTGCGCGTACGCAGCCGCTCGTGGTAAGTCCTGTAAGGACGATTGAATCTACTGCCAGTTCAGTCAAATGGGCCGCCAAGTCAGTGGCAAAGAACGCGCTTGCCCACTTTTTCAAGACGACCCATTCATGTGCCTGCCGATCTAATCTGGGATCTAATTCAGTCCAATGTGACCCCGTTGTGAGTACATTCAATGCAGGGAGTTTCTGTCTGAACACCGAGGCTTCTGACGCATTCTCGTAGGCAACGGTCGTGAAGACGATCGGCCAAGATCTCTCTCGAAATACCTCAAGTACCCGTCGAGTGTTATGTACTGCTTCATTGCACTCGTGACCCAAAGGACTAGCTGATTCTGTAAATCCTCTAGTCATGTCAACGACAAGCAATGCAGGACGAACACCTAGCCCGACCGCACGACTCTCAAGCAGCGTGCTCACATCACGCTGCTATCTGCACCACTCTCTGAAACTCAGGCTTGACGGGTGCCGGAAGATTCGTTTCTGCCTCACAACGTGCGCGAATGTCCTCAACATCGCCACCAAAGTTGAACATCGCAACTTCGCCGCGTTCTGATCGCAGTTTCTCTCTCAATGCCTCCGTGGCGGACATGTCGACAGAGCCATCCTCAGCAATGACGACACCGTACCTTTGAGCACCATCCGCGGAAACCAATCGCCTTTGAACATCCGCCGCAACGAGCTCCGGATCGCGTTCGAATGGGTCGCCCCAACCGCCGCCGCCCCACGTATTAAAGTAGAGTATGTCACCGGCTTTGACCTTCACGCCTTCGACCTTGGCGGGTAGCCACTCTTCAGATCCATCGCCGCGCACAAGTTTCTTTGTCGAGCGCATACCCGTCTCACCACCAAGCACGCCATAGGGGTATGTAAGCCAACGTTCATCGTGTATGCCGATATTGCCGTCGCAGAGAAATCTGTAAGCGACACTCAGTCCGTTGCCACCACGATGTAACCCAGCACCACCCGAATCGGTGATGGTTTCGTAACGCTCAATGCGTAAGGGAAAATAAGATTCGATGAATTCGTTGGGTACGTTGGTAAATCCAGGCCATAACGAATGCCCATCTGGACCATCGCCGACTGGGCGTCCCGGTACGCCACCAAATCCGATTTGGAAAAGTTGGAACCATTCGCCTTTATCGTCGTAACCTGAATAAAAAAGGTGCGGTGAATCTGAGAAACCCGCAGCGTTCAACATTTGTTCAGGTGCGCCCATACCCAACAATGCACCAAGCACGTCAAATATTCGGCCTAGCGCGTGCGTTCGACCTGCTAAAGCAGCAGGAAACTCAGGTTTGAGCAGCGTTCCCGGTGGAATATGGACCTCAACGAGGTCATAAAAGCCATCGTTAAAGACAATCTGAGGATCGACCACATTGATTGTGAACGACCCAAAGAACATCTTGAACATATCCTCATTTAGGAAGAAGTTCACAGAACTCTGAGCTTGCGGGTCGGTACCGGCGAAATCGAAATGGGCAACGGAACCTTCGCGCCACATCTTGCACTTTATTTTGTACGGACCCATGCCCATACCGTCATCGCAGATGTGATCTTCGAACTCGCGCGGTTCCTCTGGGATGAACATTTCAATAATGTGTTTCATCGCGATATGGTTGCGTTCAAGCATGATGTCCATGGTTGAATAAAGGACATCGTCGCCAAAGCGATTCGCCAAATCCACGCAACGACGCGCAGCAGTGTTGCAAGCAGCCACGAGTGCATTCAAATCAAACCGATTCCACTGCGGTGTCCGCACGTTGTGCAGTATCAGATCGAGCACATCGGACTGAAGTTCGCCTTTGCGATACAGTTTCGTAGGCGGAATCCGAATGCCTTCTTGATAAATCGTGGTCGCTTCAATAGGTATTGAGCCTGGCACCATACCGCCGTTATCCGACATGTGACCGAACATAGCGGACCAAGCAATGTGCCGTCCGTCTTTAAATATGGGCAGCAAGACCACCCAGTCAGGCAGATGTGAGACTGCGGCGTTGCACATATACGGGTCGTTGGTAAGGATGACATCCCCTTCCTCAATTTCCGCATCGTACGCGTCTAAGAACGGTCCAATGAACGAACCGAATTGACCGACGACCATTTGACCCACCTTGTTAGCTACCATCGGAAAGCAATCACCTTGCTCTCTAATGCCAGGTGACATGGCCGTGCGGAACAGCACCGCGTCCATTTCTTCGCGAACTGTTCGCAGCGCGTTCTCGATCAAGTCAACGGTCACGCCATCGACTTCGATCTTGTTTAAAGGATCGTGATTCGTTTCAATGATTTGAGCGGGCATTGCAGGCTCCTTAATTGACTGGGTTGATGAGGAGATTTCCAACAGGATCAACCACTGCTTGAAAATCGGGAAGGATCACCGTGGTCGAATCCATCTCGACCACAATGGCAGGACCAGGAATCACCAAACCTGCGTAGAACTTTGAGCGATCGTAGATCTTGATCTCATGCCACTCGCCTTCGTAGTAGTAACGACTATCCGCGAGCTCGCATTCAGCTAAGGCTAACTCCGCATCGTTGATGGTCTGGGTTGGGAAGGTAGTAGAGCGAGCACGCGAAATAGCACGAATTGACAGTATTTCATGCCCTTCACTGAGCTTGAAAGTGAATAGCTGTTCGTGTTCAGCGTCGAATGCCTCAGTGAGGAGGTCAACCCCTTTCGCAGCAAATTCATCAGGCGTAAAGTCCAGCGTGATCTGAAAAGCTTGACCGGCATAGCGCACGTCAGCTTGGTAGGTCAATTCTTGTTCGTCTCGAGGAATGCCATCTTTGATGAGCGCTTCCGCTGATCTAGACGCGAGTTCAGCCAAATCTGAGGACAGCTGCTCATTCGTAAGATCTTCTGTCATACGCAAGAACGTGCGAGAAGCTTCATCCTGAATGAGCGTCGTCGCGTCGCCATGTGCACACAGAACACCTGGACCAGGCGGAATGATGACGGGCCACGCATCTGTCAAAATGCCGAGTGCATTGGCATGGAGAGGACCAGCCCCACCAAAGCCGACGAGCGCGAAGTCCCGCGGGTCATAACCTTGCTCAACAGAAACGAGTCGCAATGCGCCAAACATCGACTCATTCACGATTTTGATGATGCCTTCAGCAGCTTCCTTGACATCGATGCCGATCGCATCAGCTACGGTCTGTACCGCCGCGAACGCCGCATCGCGGTCAATGGACATTTGTCCGCCTAGCTGTACATCAGAAGGTAAATAACCCAACACGACGTTCGCATCGCAGACCGTCGGCTGTTCACCACCTTTCATGTAGCACGCTGGTCCGGGTACTGCACCAGCAGAATCTGGTCCGACTCGAAGCGCTTTAGTTAATTCGGGTACGAATGCGATCGAACCACCCCCAGCGCCAACCGTCCTAACATCAATAGAAGGCGCTCGAACCCGCACATCACCTACGATGGTTTCGCGTCGAACCCGTGCCCTGCTATTTTGAATCAATGCCACATCAGTTGACGTGCCACCCATGTCGCAGGTCAAAATATTGTCAAAGCCGGCTAGTTGACAGAAGTAGAGTGCACCCGTGACGCCGCCTGCAGGACCTGACATGAGCATATTGACAGGTGATTCCGCAGCCGCACGCGCAGACGCAAGTCCCCCATCCGAACGTAGGATGGCTAGTTGTGTACTCTCGTCCAAACGTGAGTTGAGCGACGTCTGTAAATTCGTGACGTATCTAGAAACTTCTGGCCGGACGTATGAATTGACCACCGTGGTTTCCGTGCGCTCATACTCCTGCATTTCTGGGACGACGTCACTTGATATAGATATCGGTATACCAGCAAACACCTCTTCGGCAATGGCTTTGGCCTTTACCTCGTGTGCGCCATTGATGTAAGCGTTAATGAAGCAAATCGTTAACGCTTCGATCTGATGATTCTCACGCAGCTGAACGAGTGAATCGCGCAAACGACTCTCGTCAAGTGGCACGACAACCTCACCGTCGGCCCCGATTCTTTCCACTGCGCCGACCGTTAGTTCTAGCGGCGCTAACAACGGGCGCTTCACGAATGTGACCCAACCGCCTAGCCCCCCGGGGCAGAATGAACGTGCCACTTGCAAGGTATCTTCATACCCGTTAGTGGTCACAAGGCCAACCACGGCACCGTTTCCGGTCAATAGCGCATTCGTCGCGACTGTGGTGCCATGCATGACTCGATTGACTTCGACCGGATCAACGCCGGACTCCTCACAGATGCGTTCGACCCCGTTCAAAACGCCTAATGACGAATCTTCTGGCGTCGAAGGGACTTTTGCAGTATGGACGTTACCCGACTCTTCATTGATTAATAGCAAATCAGTGAAAGTGCCGCCAACGTCTACCCCTAATCGATACCCCACAGTTCCTCCTTAGCTAGCAGTGTGTTTCAATAAGTGTGGTTTCAACCACGATTTGGATCGACCACCTCGGGCCGAGCCGGTTGCTTCTTCGGCAAAGTCAGACGCGTCAATCAACTTTCGCAGATTGATACCCGTCTCAAATCCCATCGCCTGAAGCATCATGACGATGTCTTCCGTAGCGACATTACCCTTCGCGCCGGGCGCAAATGGGCATCCGCCTAGTCCTGCGATCGAGGCATCGAAACGACGAATACCGCAGTTCAGCGCTGCGTACACGTTCGCCAATGCCAAAGCTCTCGTATCATGAAAATGACACGCAACGTGCGCTGAATCAAATTGACCTAGCAAACGTTCAAGGAGCGCTTCTACGGTGGCAGGATTAGCGGCACCAATGGTGTCTGCCAAAACCACGAGAGACGCACCGGCATTAAAGAGCCGATCGCAAGTTCTTACAACGATGTCGTGTTCGACGACGCCTTCAAACGGACACTCAAATGCCACCGCGATGGTCACGATGACCTTTAAGCCATCGACCTCTGACTTAGCCAGCATGGTCTCGGTAGCTTTTAATGCCTGCTCGCGCGACATCTTTGCGTTTTCAGTCGCCATTCGTTCGGTCGCGTAAGCCACCATGGCGACACACTCAGCACCTGCGTCCCGCGCTAGTTCATACCCGTACACATTCGGAACCAATACAGAAAAGCGCGCCGCTCCTAGGTCGATTTGCTCAAGGACTGCTGCAGTGCCAGCCATGGCCGGTACGGCCTTGGGTGAAACAAACGCACCTGCTTCGATATCTCGCACACCCGCTGCTAGCAAGGAATCGATTAAGGCGACACGTTCCTCAATTGAGAGAATACGACTTTGGCTTTGCAGACCATCTCTCGGGCCAACTTCGTTTACGACGACCTGAGGCCGATCGAGTGTCAAGCGTTCTTGGCTATTCATGCGACAATCCCTTCACTTCGCAATTGATTCACGCGTGTTGGGTTGTAATCAAGTAGCTCAGTCAGTACTTCGTCAGTGTGCTGACCTAGCAATGGCGCCGGGTCAAACGACTCGCATTCGGTTCGGGAGAGCTTGATTGGATTACCGGGACCTTTGGTCGACTGTCCTGAAGGGTGCTTTAGCTCCACGATCATGTTGCGATGCAACGCTTGTGGATCCGTCAACGCTTGACTGAACTTGTTGACCGGCGCGCACGGAATACGGTGTTCTTCGAGTTGTTGCAGCCAATTTGCTACAGTGTCGCCACTCAGTCGTTCATTGAGTTTTGCATTAATCATGGCTTGGTTTGCGAGTCTGCCAGGTTGCAGATCCAGTGTGCTGTCTTCAAATTCGTTGATCTGCACAACTTTTTTCAAGTTTTGCCAGAAACCATCCGTTATCACAGCAATCACGATGAAACCATCTCTGCATCTAAACGTGTCATATGGCACATGCACAAAGTGGGCATTTCCCAGCGGGGTGGGATTCTGACCTGAAAGAAAGTGCATCGTTGCCATGTAGTTCAACAGCGATAGTTGACAATCCTGCATTGAAATGTCGACATGTTGACCCTGCCCACTCACGCCTCTTTCGATCAGCGCGGTTAATACACCCATAGCGCCAAACATGCCACCACACAGGTCACCATGAGGAATCCCAGACCGAACTGGATGGTCCGCATCAAGTCCTGTGATGGACATCCCGCCACCTATGGCTTGCGCGACCATGTCAAAAGCAGGTCTTCGATAGTTGGGACCTGCCGAACCAAATCCGGAGATTGAGCACGTGATGATCTTCGGATTGATTTCAACGAGCGTCGCGTAGTCGATGCCAAGCCGCTCAGGCACCCCAGCGGCAAAGTTGCTTATCACCACATCGACAATACGAACAAGGTCATAGAAGACTTCACGACCAGCTTCATGCTTGAGGTCAATGGCGGTGCTTTTCTTATTTCGATTGAGCGTGATGAAGTACGCACCCATGCCATCTATGGCGTTTTCCGGGTCGTCGGCGAGTAACTTCCGCGTGCCTTCGCCTTGAAGCGGTTCAACCTTGATGGTTTCTGCGCCTAGGTCTGCTAACAACATCGCTGCGTAGGGACCAGACAACATATGTGTCAAGTCGAGCACTCGGATCCCGCGCAACGGTTTGGTGGTCATTCTTCGACTGTTAGGTCAATTAATTCGTAGCTATTGCTCATATAGCCACCCGCCGCTGCTTTCAGAAACAAGTAGTCGTCATCGGCGGTACACCATACGTCATAAGGCGGGTGTTCTTCAGGTAGATTTCCCGCTGTTCCTGTCACCTGGAAATGACGCGCACGAAATGCACCTGCACTCACGTCTAAGTTTTCTTCACCTACATAAACAAGATCAAATTCTGTAGCAAATAAAGACGGTCCTGTCGCACCGCGGTGATCGGGTGAGGTCAGAAAAATGTTGTTTACGTGCTGAAGTCCTGCACCTTTATTCAAGTCGAAGAGGCGCATCAGGAGCGCATCGCCAACCAGTGGATGGGCTTGTAGCCAGGTGACCCGCTTCGGCGTATCAATTAGTTGGTGAATGCGTCCTTCTTGGCGATTCCAAGACTCGCATGCAGCGCAGTCTTGTTGGAAATTCATCCAGCCCGTCCCTTCCAACTGACCACCCACTGTGATACGCACTGAACAATCAAGCGGACTGGAATCTGCGTGGCGCATTGCAAGTACGACATCTCTAACGACACTTGGCGGATCGTCGATTTCACTATGAGAAATGAGGACATCGGTGCCATCGTCTTGTTGCGATAGGACGAATCGTTCTCGACCACGTTCCTCATGCATACGCTCGGCCTGCATGCTGGTATAGCGAATCGTGCCGATTAGTTTCTTTGTCACCGTTCGACTCATCACGCAGTGAATCGCCTAAGCGTCCAGATTTGTCCTATTCATATAATGATATAACATTCTATCAAACACCTTATGCTTGACACGAAGTGCGCAATGCTGCAAATCGCTGCTAGCTGGTTCAAGGCATAGATGTGAATTCCGAACAGATAGAGACGCCTCGAGGTAGGACCACACTGCACCATCTCATCTGCTTGACATTAGCAGAAGCTATGGTTGAGTAGTCATATTCCTATGTCATTCTCAGTTTTAGAATCACGCTTTATCTATTGGTGATGCTTATTCATCCGCGAAAACACTAGGAGGCACGTTCCACAAATGCAAGAAAGCGACGAAACAGCCCGACAAATCTATCTCAAATTAAAAGCCAATCCTTCAAGAGCGCGCTTTGGTTTCGGTTCGAAGGCAGTGCTGGTGAATGTCGATCCGCAAAAAGCCTATACACGTCCAGATTTATTCAATACGGCTTACACCACACATCCTGATCAGCTTGAGTTTACCAACCAACTTGCGAACAGATTTCGTCGTTTGAGTTGGCCAGTGGTGTGGACTCACGTGGCTTATAAAGAATCTGGCGAGGACTGCGGCATATGGGGAACGCGCTCAAACACCGTAGATTCGTTGCAGAACATTGGCTACGAATCCGAACGAAGTGAATTTGATGACCGGCTGCATATCGATAAAGAAAAAGACACGATTTACACCAAGAAAATGCCATCGGCATTCTTCGAAACGCAGTTGCAATCGCTCTGTGTCTGGCACAGAGTCGACACGGTCGTCGTCACGGGTGGATCTACATCGGGTTGCATTCGTGCGACTGTCGTCGACTCTCTATCTCGAGGCTATCGCACCATCGTCCCAGAGGAATGTGTAGCAGACAAACACGAAAGCTACCACTACGCCAATTTGACTGACATGGCGATCAAATACGCGGATGTACTAGACGTCGCTGAAGTGCTCAGTTGGCTTGACGCGCAATTAGTGGATTTAGAAAGTGCAAGCTGACCTTTCGTATTACGACTACTGGCCGTATCACGATCGGCCGAAAATCACCTGGCCGAATGGCGCACGTGTTGCATTTTGGGTCGCGCCAAACATTGAGTTTTATGAACTGATGCCACCTGCGAACCCGTTTCGCCAAGCATGGCCTCAGCCAGCACCTGCCGTGCCTGGCTATAGCATCAGAGACTACGGCAATCGTGTTGGTCACATGAGGCAGATGCGATTGCTCGACAAATTCAATATTCGTGGATCAATATCGCTTTCAGCAGCCCTTTGCGATCACCACCCGGAAATTGTTGAACTATGTCTCGAGCGTGATTGGGAGTTTTTTAGCCACGGAATCTACAACACGCGATACACCTACGGCATGTCCGAGGAACAAGAGCGTGAAATGATTCTTGATTCCGTAGAAACCATTGAAAAACACACCGGGCGCAAGCCGGCCGGATACCTCGCACCCGCTCTTTCTCATTCAGAAGTAACGCTTGATTTATTCGCGGAAGCCGGTGGTATCTACACATGCGACTTGTTTCATGACGATCAGCCCACACCAATTCGGGTTAGGGGCGAACAACCATTTATTTCAATCCCCTATTCCCTCGAAATGAACGACACCATCGCCTTCGTCGTAAACAAGATTGAACCACGTCGCTATGGACAGATCATCAAAGATAACTTTGATCGGCTATACGCAGAAGGAAGCGAAAGCGGCACTGTCATGTGCGTGCCGACACATAACTATCAAGTGGCTTGTCCACATCGCCTGGCTGCTTTCGAAGAAGCGCTCGAGTACATTACCGGTCACCCCGATGTATGGGTCACCACTGGACGGGAAATTGCAGAGCACTTCTTGAACCACTACTACGAAGCAGCGTTAGCCGACATTGCCCGTAAGAACGCGAGAGGTCGATAGCGTGGCATTGGAACAAGAGCATTTGGCGTACCCACATCGCCAATATGGCATGGATCACGATTGGTATCGATGGTCGATGTTGACCACGCGGCCGAAGGTCGTGTGGCCCGAGCAGGCGAAATTGGCTGTGTGGGTCAACGTAGCGTTACAGTTTTTTCCCTTGAATCAACGAGGGCAACCTTTCAAGGTTGTTGGCGGCATGCAGATGCCTTATCCCGATTTACGTCATTTCACACTTCGGGATTACGGGAATCGAGTTGGCGTATTCAGGATATTAGACGCACTTGACCGATTCGATGTCATTCCTACCTTTGCGATTAGTGCCGCGCTGGCCACACGCCTTTCTTATCTCGTTGACGTTGTCAAAGAGCGAGGCAACGAGGTTTTATGCCATGGGTTTGACATGGACACGTTGCACTTCGGTGGATTGCCAAAAGATAAAGAGCGCGAGCAAATTAGGACTTCGCTTGGCATACTCCGCGAGTCTTTTCGCGCGGAGATTAATGGGTGGCTAAGTCCAGGTCGCAGTGAAAGTGAGAATACGCCTGAATTGTTGGTCGAGCAAGGGTTACAGTACTGTTGCGATTGGGTAAATGACGACATGCCATACCCATTCAAAACGGCAGCAGGCGAACTCTTCAGTATGCCTTTATCAAACGAATTAGAAGATGTCTTCATCCTGATGAGCAATCAACACAGTGAGACGTCGTATGTAGAGCAGATCTGTGATGCTGCAACATTCTTGTCAAAAGAAGCGGATGAACAAGGTGGTCGCATGCTTGGACTCAACATTCATCCTTGGATGTTGGGACAACCACATCGCATTAAAAAATTAGAAGCAGTTTTAGAGTTCTTGACGTCCCTGCCGGGTGTCTGGTTCGCAAGCGCGCATGACATACTCGCTTCTTTTAAGAATCAACAAGGGTAATCACACGCTCGTTTTGGTCCATCGGAGGAAGTCAGCACTATGGTCATAACTGAACTGGCGGTTCTTAAATTTCTACACATCATCGCCATGGTGTACTGGTTAGGTGGTGAGTGGGGGATAT
Organism: Gammaproteobacteria bacterium; assembly: GCA_009841635.1. Taxonomy (GTDB): domain Bacteria; phylum Pseudomonadota; class Gammaproteobacteria; order Pseudomonadales; family Azotimanducaceae; genus Bin55. Next base: position 736 of record VXLJ01000013.1, on the reverse strand, counting down.
TCAATACCTCCCGTCACGTCATTGACCGCAATCTCTCGATGGAAGAACGGCGACGCCATATGAATACCGCCTATCTCATCGACATACCGGCGCGAACGGGCATCATCCTGCTATTTCCCGTGGGTTTTCACATGGGACATATTTGGGGTTTGCATGACTTTGGCGGCAGTTATCTCGTCGCGATGTGGGTGCTAGTTTTGGCGTGGTTAGGTCTCTGTTGGGCAGCCTTTATCAAACGCGAGACAGACACCGGCATTCGATTGACAAAAATGGATGAAGCCGTTCGCTATGTGCTTATCCCCTTGTTTATCATCACGGCGATTACGTCCTTAATGGGTTACGGTCCATACGAAGCCGGGCCAATGCAAAAGTGGTTTGCCATCAAAGTCGGTCTGTTTGGTGGGTTGCTGATCATCGGTTTAGTTCTTCGATTCATCATGCGGGAATGGACGATGCTGTTTCGAGTATTGGCCGAAGGACCTAACGTAGAAGCAGAAAACAAACTTGAAAAATCCCTCCGACTTGGGCGTGGACTAGCTTATGTGTACTGGGTCGGCATCGCTGCGGTTGCCTTTTTCGGTGCAACGAAATTCATGTAAGTGAGATTTTCTCATCGGGCTTGTTCCGTGCTTTGATCGTTTTTGTCTAAAGCACGAATTCAATCATGCTCCAAAGTATGTACGGCGTTTGATTGTTATTGATTGATTGCACCACCCTCGAATCGATATCTACAAAG
>VXLJ01000005.1:1728-29172 GCA_009841635.1 Gammaproteobacteria bacterium | reverse complement strand
GCGGGGTAAGGATGAATTCGATGCTTCCCAGTAAGAAGCCTTTGCCCTTTGAAAGACAAATCCTCCTTACTGCTTCTTGGATATTCGTAGTGGCGTAAGGACGACTTGGGTTTTGAGTCGTGAGATTTAGCCCGTGCCTTAATTGCCACCTAGTCCCTACTCAGCATATTTGAGTTAATAGTATACAAAAACATAGTCTTATATGGAATCAAGTTCTGCCGCTCCTAGTTCGGTCGAATATTGCTCAAACCATTGAAGTGGAGGCTGATCTTTTGTTTCTTCGTGCTCAGGAAATAGTAACTGTTAATCTCAGGTTAAGTCGCCATGTCTATGAGAACGCGGGCTAAATCAGGTCAAGCTGTACAGTTTGCGAAATTGATATTGCAGCGCCGAGAAGGTCTTATCCTACCTAAGTGAGGTCAAATCGCCTCGTTGTACATACAAACTAATAATTCCAATACCCAATAAAGCTCGGTGCCAATATCAAATGCAACTCACCAGCGCAAAATCGCACACCAATCACGAAATCACCATCGCTCTAGCGGGTGGCTCCGTCCTCGGGCCATTTCGCGCCACGTGGAGCACTGAGATCAAAAGCGACGTGCGCGAACTCACTCGCGATTACGACGCTTACCTAAACGGCACCAAGCAAACGCGCTTCAAATATCATCTTCACGACTACGCTCAGAATCTCAGCCATTCACTCGTGATTCGGTTTGAGAATGTCACTGCGATATACGACCGCGTGGAATTGCTGGAACACCACCGCGATCTTCACACCGACTAAACACTCTTTCGAAAACCCAAAAAAAGGAATCTCATGCTTGAGCCTGTTCGCGTCGGTCTTATCGGATGCGGCGTAATTAGCAATGCGTACCTACGCGTTAGTGAACGCTTTCCGATTCTCGATTTTGTCGCATGTGCGGATCTCGTGCCAGAGGCGTCAAAGCGCACCGAAGAGAACTACGGCATCCCCTCGACCTCTGTCGAAGAGTTGTTAAAGCGTGACGACATTGAAGTCGTGCTAAACCTAACGATTCCAGCAGCGCATAGCGAAGTAAACCTAGCAGCACTGGAGAACGGCAAGCACGCATTCTGTGAAAAGCCGTTCGGATTGAACGTCGACGAAGGTGCGCACGCCCTGCAAAGAGCGCGCGAACTCGATCTAAGACTTGGCTGCGCCCCGGATACGTTTTTAGGTGGTGGACATCAAACCGTCCGCAATCTCATCGATCAAGGCGCCGTTGGCCAGCCACTTTCCGGCACCGCATTCATGATGAGTCATGGTGTCGAAGCGTGGCACCCAGCACCGGAGTTCTATTACAAGCCTGGCGGTGGGCCTTTATTCGATATGGGACCATACTACATCACTGCGTTGGTGAACTCACTTGGTCCCGTCAAACGCGTTGCAGCGATTACGAGTCGCGGTTTTGCGCAACGCACCATCACCTCGAAACCAAAGCATGGTCAAATCATTGATGTCGAAGTGGATACCCACACCAGTGGCGTGCTGGAATTTCACAGTGGCGCAGTGGTGACGCTAGTCATGAGTTTTGATGTATGGCGGCACAGTAACCGTTTTATTGAAATTCACGGCACCGACCGTTCCATTTCCTGCCCAGATCCAAATGGCTTCGGTGGCAAAGTGACACTGAACGGCGCGGATCGATCTTGGGAAGAACAGACTCTCACCCATCCGAATCTCGAAAACAGCCGCAGCATAGGTCTAGCTGACATGTGCGTTGGTATTCGTACCGGTCGGGCTCATCGTGCCAGTGGTGACTTGGCGTTTCATGTGCTAGAAGTAATGGCTGCGTTTGGTGAATCGAGCGCGACCAGTGCGCATATCGAGTTGACCTCTAAACCCGAGCGCCCCATGGCGTTGCCAAGTGGCTTGGCCGATTCTGAACTAGACTAAGGCGAATCGCTTATGCGATTCATCATGCGACGTGGTCTTTATGCCGATATGGCTAGCAAAGTCCGACATCAACTTTAATCGTGCCTTTCGTCTGGTTCGATCAGTGAAGTATCTCTAGTCGTTAGCTCATGTACATGCGACATGTCAAGCTAACCTCATGAGACTAATACACGGTTATTCAGTCTGGTATTGCAGCACTGAGTTCCGCATCCAAGACGGTAATTTAGTTCCACACGATGCGTCAGACTCAAGCTGTTAGGAATTTCGGCAATCAAAATAATTAGCAACCCACCCGCAGCGACTGCAAATCGCAAGGACGGGCTCACAAAGCCGACCAACAGAGGACCACATGGCGAAAAAAGCTTTTATCACTTGGGGCGGCTGGCTAGGTCATGAGCCTGAACAAACGGCCGGCATCTTCAATGAAGTCTTGACCGCAGAAGGCTACGACGTATGCGTCGAAGATTCGCTTGAACGCCTAGAAGATGAAGCCTTTCTACAAGAGCAAGATCTTATTGTGCCAGTGTGGACCATGGCTCAAATCAAGCGTGAACAAGAAAGTGGATTGTTAAAAGCAGTTCGATCCGGCGTCGGTTGTGCTGGTTGGCATGGGGGTATGGGCGACTCATTCCGCAACAACGTCGACTATCAGTTCATGGTCGGCGGGCAATTCATCTGCCACCCAGGCGGTGTGATCGACTACACCGTCAATATCACGAGTGACGATCCAATCGTCGCTGGCTTGAGCGATTTCGCGATGAAATCGGAACAGTATTTCATGCATGTCGACCCATCAAACGAGGTGCTGGCAACAACGACCTTTAGTGGTGAACACTGGAATATTGATTGGGTTAAAAACGTCGAAATGCCTATTTGCTGGAAGAAGCGCTATGGCGCGGGACGGGTGTTTTACAGCTCGTTAGGTCATGTCGCGAGCGATTTCGACGTGCCAGAAGCCAAAGAAATCATGCGACGCGGCGCGCTCTGGGCTACACGATAATTTCCACCTACCCTACCGTAGACCCGAGGCGAATGGTGCGACACATATTGTCGCTAGGTTCTGTAGAGTTGTCAGGAGTTTGCGGATTTCAGCCAATTTCTTATGTCCGACCTATCATTGGATACAGTAACCACAACGCCAGTCGCTACCTGGTTAGATCGAGTGTTTAATCGTCTAAGTGGTAAGCGCATCGAGTTGAACGATGAGCCTTATCTGACTCGGTACTACCTGATTGGCGATGGTTCAGGTCGTGGTTACGAGCTTTATTTACATCATTTACAGCAAGAAGACCAATCACGTTGGCTTCACAATCACCCGTGGCGATGGTTCTTCTCCATCGTGTTGCGTGGGAACTACACGCAACGAGAACTGTGTCCTCGCACCGATACCGATGAGCGTCAAGTACGAATTCGGTTTATGAATTTTTTCCGTGGTCAAGATCGCTACCACTCGATTACCAAGATTCCTGAAGCGGGCACCTGGACGTTGGTACTAGTTCCACCAAAAACACAAGACACAGAAGAATGGGGTTATTGGAACAGCGAAACGGGCCAGCACCAACCTGACCTAGACAACGACGAAGAAAACTCCACCACCATTCGATTCGGGCCAAAGCAGACCTTCAATTGAGCCATCACCAACACTGGGTGTGGACGAACGCGCGCCTACCTCGCTAGCTAGTTAGCTTCATCCCCGTTACTGAATATGTACTCGTCGGCATTGACGATTGGCGTGTTCTCTGCGCTTAATTCACCGGCCAACAACGCCCGTGCGAGAGGATTCTCTAGTTCATTCTGAATCGTGCGCTTGATTGGTCGAGCACCATACACGGGGTCGAAAGCAGAGGACGCTAAGCGATTCAATGCATTGTCCGACACCTTGAGCTCGATGCCTTGTCCTTCAAGACGTTTGGCGAGTAATTCGACTTGCAGTCTTGCGATGCCGGCCAATTGCGCGTTATCTAACAGATCGAAGACCACCATTTCGTCGATGCGATTGATGAATTCTGGTCGGAACTTCGCTTTGACCGAATCTTGCACCATTTGCTTGATTTCGTCGTAAGATCGGTTGCTGTGTTCACGGATCGCGTCTGAACCTAAATTCGACGTCATGACGATCACGGTATTGCGGAAGTCCACCGTCCGCCCATGACCATCGGTCAATCGACCGTCATCAAGAACCTGCAACAAGATGTTGAACACATCGGGGTGAGCTTTTTCGATCTCGTCCAGCAGCACAACTGAATAAGGCTTGCGGCGCACGAGTTCCGTCAAATAGCCACCTTCTTCGTACCCCACGTAACCAGGTGGCGCACCTATTAGCCGGGCAACTGAGTGCTTTTCCATGAACTCAGACATATCCACGCGGATCAATGCCTGTTCGGTATCGAACAAAAACTCAGCCAGCGTTTTGCACAGCTCAGTCTTACCGACACCCGACGGTCCAAGAAACAAGAAGGAGCCATTCGGTTTCGTTTCATCTGACAAACCAGCCCGATTGCGACGAATGGCATTTGAAACGGCTTGCACGGCTTGGTCCTGACCAATCACGCGTTGGTGCATAACTTCTTCCATGCGCAGCAGCTTGTCTCGCTCACCTTGCATGAGCCGCGATACCGGAATGCCGGTCCGGGCCGCTACGACCATGGCGATTTCGTCTTCAGAGACCTTATTGCGAAGCAACGTCAAATTGCTTTCTTTGCTTTCACCGTCCGACTCGATACGTTGCTCTAGTTCAGGAATAACCCCATAACGCAGTTCGGACATCTTGGCAAGGTCGCCATCCCGCTCCGCACGTTCGTACTCGAGGCGTGCTTCTTCCAGACGTTCTTTGATTTGCTGAACGTCGCCAACACTTGCCTTTTCAAGGCGTAGCACTTCCTCTAAATCTGCAAACTCACGTTCAAGTTCAGAAACTGATTCTTCTAGATCGTGCAATCGCTCCTTCGACGCTTCGTCAGTTTCTTTTTTGAGCGCTTCCCGCTCCATCTTCAGTTGAATCAGACGACGCTCGAGCTTGTCCATCGCTTCTGGCTTCGAGTCGAGTTCCATGCGGATGCGGCTCGCCGCTTCGTCAACCAGATCGATGGCTTTGTCTGGCAAGAATCGATCGGATACATAACGATGCGACAGTGTTGCTGCTGCGATGATGGCTGGATCGGTTATTTGCACACCATGATGCACTTCGTAGCGTTCTTTGAGCCCACGCAGAATCGCAATCGTGTCCTCGACGCTCGGCTCGTCTAACTGAATGATCTGGAATCGACGCTCAAGCGCAGCGTCTTTTTCGATGTTCTCGCGATATTCATCAAGCGTGGTAGCACCAACACACCGAAGATCGCCTCGCGCCAGCGCCGGTTTGAGCATATTGCTGGCGTCCATGCTGCCTTGTGCACTGCCGGCACCCACTATTGTGTGCAGTTCATCGACGAACAAGATGATTTGACCATCTTGCTGTTCAAGTTCCTGCAACACCGCTTTCATGCGTTCCTCGAATTCACCACGGAACTTGGTGCCAGCGATCATGAGCGCGAGATCTAACGCGAGTACGCGTTTGTTCTTCATGCTTTCCGGCACTTCACCACGCACAATGCGTTGCGCCAACCCTTCGACGACGGCCGTCTTGCCGACACCAGGCTCGCCTATGAGCACAGGGTTGTTCTTTGTGCGGCGTTGTAATACTTGGATGGTACGCCTAATTTCGTCGTCGCGACCAATGACTGGGTCCAGCTTGCCTACCAAGGCAAGTTCAGTGAAATCTACCGTATATTGCGAGAGCGCATCCCGCAGCTCCTCGGCGTTCTCGGAATCGACGCTTTGGCCATTTCGCATCGCGTCTATCGCCTCGTCGAGCTTTTCGCGTTCGACGCCAGCACTTTCTAAGGCGCGCGCTGTAGCGCCGCCCGTTTCAAGTACCGCTGGCAAAAACAGCTCATTGGCTATGTACGTGTCGTTACGTTGTTTCGCCAGCCGGCTCACGACGTTAAAGACACGCAAAAGTTCGCGGCTAGGTGCCACATCGACAGTGCCTTGCACTGAAGGCCCCTCATCCACAAGTCGCTCAATATCCGCACGGATTTCGATCACATCGCCGCCTGATCGAGCGAGCAACCCAGCAATTCCGCTCTTTTCTTCCGCTAATTGCGCTAGCAAGACGTGCTGCGGTTCCAAAAATTGCTGGTTCTTGCTAACCACGAGTTCGTTAGCGTTCTGAAGCGCGGTTCGAAACTGCGCCGTCAACTTGTCGATGTCCATCCTGAATCTCAGAAATTGTGAATTTGTGAATCTTTCGTTCTTCTAATGAATATATGCGGATTGCATCGCGATCTTTCAACCGCATGAACTTTTTTAGATCAATGCTGAAGCACGGGTAGTGCTTAACAGCAAGTTCCTCGACAACTGTGTATGAATGAATGGCGCGTATGAAGTATTAGGTCGCCGAGAATGGCACGCGAGGTGCTCAAAAATGCGAGAGTCTGTGATTGGCAAGAACTCGATTGGTACTTCAGAAAGCATCTGCTAGCCACCGGATACACGGACTTTACCGGCTAAATTCTCAGCTTGCTTAATCGTTCGTTACTGTTTTCCGGTTTCCTATTCGGGGAGTTCGTGGAATCGCCGTATTTATGGACTTTCACATACACCCGCAGATCCGCGCGCCCAAGTGATCAAAGTAGGATAAATCTGCGCGCGAATCATGGTGGGGCATATGGGTTTGAATCCTTATCGTTGATGACGTTTAGAAACGTTAGGGTTGTTTGTTGCTTAGATTGCTACTCTTTACATGAGCAGATGCGCAAGCCTCACGATACGCTAGGAAACGGTGGCCACTTGCAATCGCATCGCGTCGCAATCGACGACCTCGACCTCACTGCCACCTTCAATATCCAATGGGCTTGTTACGACCCACATTGCATCGCCTAACTGAACTCGAAGCTCGGTCCCAGCTGCGAGTTTTTCCTCTAGTTTGAATCGCCGTCCTAGCATCATATCGGCTCGCGTTGGCAGTGTATCTTCGTTACTGGGCTGCGTCGCACGGAAAAATTTGAAGTAGACCAATGTCGCACCAACCGCGAAGATGGCATAGAGAACGATCTGCATCGCGAGACCCAACTCACTTGCGAAATAGGTCACAACTGCCATAGCGAGCGCCGCAACACCCGCGCCGATCAGAAAGCCTGAAGCGCCTAGAACCTCCGCGATAAATAGCACCACTGCCGCGGTAAACCAAACAAACGGACTCGTAAACCAATCCATCATTTGCTCCTCTCTAAGATGCTGGTTGCGGGGTGAGTGTTGAACCAATAGATTTGGTCAACTCGCCTATACCAGCGATGGAGCCAATCACGCTAGCCGCTTCCAGCGGAATCATCATCACTTTGTTGTTTTCAGATTTCGCGAGATCGCCAAGCGCATCGACGTATTTTTGTGCGACGAAGTAATTAATAGCGTTGGCATTGCCATTCGCGATCGCATCTGAAACCATACGCGTCGCCTCAGCTTCTGCTTGTGCCAAGCGTTCACGAGCTTCTGCTTCCCGTTTCGCGGCTTCTAAATCACCTTCAGCTTTGAGAATTTCAGATTGCTTCTGACCTTGAGCCACCTGGATCGCTGCTTCGCGCTCACCCTCTGCTTCTAAGACCAGCGCGCGCTTCTCACGTTCTGCTTTCATCTGTTTTGCCATGGCGCTAACAAGGTCAGCTGGTGGCGAGACGTCTTTGATTTCGACACGCGTGATCTTCACGCCCCACGGATCGGTCGCTTCGTCTACTTTCGCAAGTAGCTGCGCATTAATGCGGTCACGATTCGAGAGCATCTCGTCAAGGTCCATGGAACCTAGCACCGCACGAATGTTGGTCATAACCAAGTTTCTTGTCGCGTTTTCCAAGTCGTTCACTTGGTACGCAGCTTTGGCCGCATCCAATACTTGAAAGAAGCAAACCGCGTCCGTGTTCACCGATGCATTGTCGCTGGATATGACGTCTTGCGGTGGTATATCGAGCACCTGTTCCATCATGTTGATTTTGCGCCCAATGCGCTGCACGATCGGAACGACGATGTTCAAGCCTGGTTCCGCAGTTCGCGTGTACTTGCCAAACCGCTCAACCGTCCAGTGGTATCCCTGCGGGACAATCCGCACGATGCGCAGAATGACAACGGCCGCAAGCACTAATAAGACGAGGGCGACAATAAAGCCGTCCATTGTTACTCTCCTATTCTAAAAGAAACGTATAACGTTCATATTACGCAAATTATACGCAAATTTAATTAATATTTTATATTTGTCTAATAAAACGACTATTCGTATAAAATACACTCACTTACATCAAGGATGCCTGGATGAAGTTCTTCGATTCTCCAACCATGCGCGAGACGATCCATCGATTGTTACGGTCGCAAATGGCTTTGAAAGGCGTCGACTACAACAGCTTGTCGCAGCGATTGGCGATGCTGGGGGTTGCGCAAACCGCAACCAATCTACGTTCAAAGGTCAATCACGGGACGCTTGGCGCGCAGTTGTTTATTTACATTCAGTTCGCTTTGGGCATCGACGATCTTGAGCTAGATGGCATCAAAGCCATCTACCAGGACGTTGAAAACGACTTGAAGCTGCAAGCAGCCGACGATATTTCAAGATCAGCCGCGACTGTCGAAGAGCAACTGCTAACGACAAACCCGCCACAAAACTCCTAAGGCAGATTGGTTAATTGGCATAAAAACCCACTTGAATGGGATTTCATGCCGGTTCGCGGGCGCTATCGCGTAGTAAAGGAATATAGGTTCAAAAACTAAAACGAATCGTTAGCAAGATAAAACCTGCTAACCATGACGACATTTTCCGATCGAATTGGGTAAAACCAACGCGATTAGATGGATGCCTAGCGGTGTGCCATGCGACCTTCGCTAGGCAATGGCCCCCAAACGTAAAGCACCATCATTGCGTCTTTACGGCAAGGTAACCGTCCCAACCTACGCGCGCCACAAAATGCGGCCGCGGTAAAGTGCTTTAGTTGTTTGCGCCAGTGGGAATCTGGCTGAAGGGGATGCCTTTATCCGGTCGAATATCTTGTGGCATGCCTAACACACGCTCTGCAAGAATGTTCAACATGATCTCATCCGATCCACCAGCGATACGACCGCCTGGCGCACCCATGAACGCGCCTGGGTACATCCCATATTCTTCCGCGAACTCGCCTTGCACCGCGCCTGACAACTCGCATAAATCCATGGCGAATGAAGCCATGTCTTGCATCTTGGCCGCACCCACTAGCTTGCCGATGGAGTTTTCAGGACCTGGGGTTTCGCCACGAGATAACGCTGTAAGAGACCGGTAGCCGGTGTATTTCAGCCCAGTCTCTTGGCAGTACCAATTCGCTAGCTTCGCACGGACGTTGCTGTCTTCGATAGCTGGTTTGTCGTCGATCGTGAGACGTTGGGCTAACCGGAAAACGCGATTGAAACCAACGCCACCGCCGCCGCCGCCGATGGCCGCTCGCTCGTTCATGAGCGTCGTCAAGGCCACCTGCCAACCCTGCCCCACTGCGCCCAAGCGCTGTGAGTCTGGTACGCGAACATCGGTGAAATACACCTCATTGAAGTTCGCGCCACCACTGATTTGTTTGATGGGTTTAACTTCTATCCCCGGCGACTTCATGTCTAGAAAGAAGTACGACAGACCTTTGTGTTTCTGTGCTTCTGGGTCGGTGCGCAGCACGATGATGCCGTAGTCGCTGTAATGTGCGCCAGAGGTCCAGATTTTCTGACCGTTAATAACCCAATCGTCACCGTCTTTTACCGCTTTCGTCCGTGCTGCAGCTAAATCGGATCCACCTGCGGGTTCACTGAACAATTGACACCAAATGTGTTCGCCAGATGCGAGCTTTGGCAAATGTTCGCGTTTTTGGTCTTCAGTCGCCCATTCCATGAGCGTGGGTGCCGCCATGCCTTGACCAATGCCAAAAACACCGCCTGGCACACTGAATTTGCCTTCTTCCTGACCCCATATCACGTTTTCGATGGACGTAGCGCCGCGACCACCATACTCTTTGGGCCAACGGATGCACGCCCAGCCCGCGTCATATTTGCGTTTTTGCCATAACTTCGAGCGCGCTATTTCATCAAGCCCTTGAAGTTCTTCTGCACTGGGCGCATTCGCTTCAAGCCATGCTCGCGCTTCTTCACGGAATGCAGCTTCCGCAGGTGTGTCATTGAAGTCCATGATTTCTCCTCAAGCAGCTTGAACTTGATTGCTTTGTTCGTACGCGGTAATTAAGCGATCTTGCCACCAAGATTCACTGCCAATATTGACCGAAAGCAGCTTAGCGCGACGGTAGTAAAACTGACAATCAAATTCCCACGTAAACCCCATCCCGCCATGCGTCTGAATGTTCTCTTTAGACGCGAAATAAAACGCCTGGGTCGCGCTAACTCGAGCAGTTGCCGCCGCTAACGCGAGCTCGGCATTGCCTTCCGCAAGTGCCCAAGCGCCGTAGTAACCGTTAGAACGCGCTAGCGTGTTCTTCACATAAACGTTCGCTAACTTGTGTTTGATTGCTTGAAAACCAGCGATCGGTCGCCCGAACGCATATCGATCCATGGCATATGCCTTTGCTTGTTCCAGCGCGGCCTGGGCGCCGCCTACCTGCTCCCACGCAAATAGCACTGCAGCTCGATCGAGCAATTGATTGGTCATGGCCCAACCCGCACCTGCCACACCTAAAAGTTCCGCTGGTGAATCGCTGAAAGTCAGCCGTGCATGCGACCGCGACGGATCCAACGTTGCCACCGCGTCACGCTGAACACCCTGCAGATCCACTAAATACAAGCTCACGCCATCACCCGCATCGCATTTCACGACGACGATCGCGACATCCGCAATATCACCGTCAGGGACGGGGTACTTCGAACCAGAAATTGAGTTTGTGCCGGCTACGGTTTGCAGTGACTTCGGTGACGGTCGGCCAGCACCTTCGCCGAATGCAAATGTGCCAATCGATTCACCACGGGCGATGCGCGGCAACCAACGTTGCTTCTGTTCGTCCGACCCAAATTGCAAGATCGCTTCAGTGGCCAGATAAACGGTAGAAGAAAACGGCACGGGTGCGAGCGCACGGCCTAATTCTTCAGCAATGACGACCAACTCGTAATACGTCAAACCCAGACCATCGTAAGCTTCGGGAATAACCGTCGACAGCCAACCTAATTCCGCAATGGATTGCCAAAGTTGCTTGTCATAGGACTCGTCACCTTCAAGCACCTTGCGCACTGCGGCCGGCGGGCAGTTATCGTTAAGAAACCCCTGAGCTTGATCGCGTAGTTGGTTTTGTTCTTCAGAGAATTCGAAATTCAATCGTGTAGCTTTGCGATTCAGAAAGATGGAAGTCAAGCGATTTTAGATAGCACACCTAAGCAAGTTAGAGTCCAAACCTTCGCCGCGACGCTCGGTTTACACTTTGAGGATTCGTTCAGTTGGTTTCAAGCGCAATGCTGAAGATGGCACGTGGTTTTGCCATACTCGCTTTTGGTTCTGTTCCTCTCTTCACAAGCAGTGCGCTTGCCTCCATTTATTGCCATGAAGAAGGGATCCGACTTGAGGTCTTAGGATCGGGTGAACTAGCGCTCGATACGCCGAGAGCGGCTGGCTCCTACCTCGTGTGGATAGAGGATAAGGCTCGTGTTCTAGTAAACGGCGGTGCTGGAACGTATCTCCGATATAAGCAGAGCGGCGCTGATTTCAACGACTTACAGGCCATCGTAATCACGCAAATAGGGCTTGAACAAACAGCCGATTTACCGAGTTTGCTCATGGCGTCCTTGCGAAGCGGCCGTACCGAGCAGCTTGCAATCTTTGGTCCATCCGGTAACGACACGTACCCATCCACAACCGAGATGTTTGAGCGTCTCGCTGGCGAGGCCGGCGCTTACCCTGAAATGCGTTCGTTGCTAACCCGTCTTAGTCCGGCCGGTTATCGAATTCGAGTCCGTGACGTTGAAACGCCCGGACGCAAACGTTGGAGTCAATTTGCAACCGAGGAATTCAAACTATCCGCTGTGACGGTGCGGAGTGGCAATATTCCTAGTCTCGCGTGGCGAGTAGACACCACAGACAAACGCGTGGTTTTTGCCGGGGAGTTCAATAACTCGAAAGATATCGTCGCCGAGTTTGCGGACAAAGCGAACGCGTTGGTCATCTCGCACCGTTTACCTACGGGTGCTCGCGGATTGCCGCTGGACTTTTATGTGACGCCTGAAGTCATCGGGCGTATTGCCGCGAAAGCAAACGTTGAGCACGTGCTGCTAGGAAGTCGTGGCTGGCGAACTTTTGGCCGCGAAAACGCTACACAGGAAACGATTCGTGCCAACTACAAAGGTCACCAGTTGTACGCGAATGAAGAAGAATGTTGGGGCATTTAACCTCAGCTATCGTCCCTAAGTCGTTCAAGTATCCTGCTTACTACATGAGTTGCTATCGGAACACCTGACCAAAAATGCGATGGAAAACATGCAGAAACTGCGAAAGACAAAATATACATGCACCTCAATCTTTAGTAGGAAGTTTGCTTGTTATTAGCTTTTTGAGGCTACAACGAATCTTCGCTTATCTTGAATGAGTTCTTATCAATGAAAGATGGTTTATGGGCGCAGTTCCCATATAATCGCGCGCCGATTTACGACTTAAAGTAAGCAATTCATGGGTAAAGGCGATATTAGAACCCGTCGCGGCAAAATTAATCGCGGCACCACAGGAAAATCTAGAAAAAAGGCTTCGAAACTTCGTCGCGAACGCGCTAAAAAAGATAACGATTAAGCGAATTCAACGTCCGCGCTTGAGACCTGTTGCTGCGATCGATACGCAGCATCCATTAATTCCGTAAGTTCTACCGCTTCGGCTAAACCAAAATCAATCGCCGTGCCGCGAACACAGCCGGAAATCCATTGTTCAATAGGTGAGGCCGTACGAGACGGCAAATCTGCGATTTTTCGCCAGCCTTTTTCATCGACATGGTCAGAACGCAATTCAACACCGTCGCGAGGCGATAACATACGAACGCCGCCTTCAGTGCCATCCAACTCTAACGAATATGAATCGGGATAAGCCACAAACGAAGTCTCATTGACTGCAATGGCACCTGATTCAAATTCAATAACAGATACTGCATTGTCTTCTACGGCCCGTTCTGTTATATTGCTAAACACCGATACAACCCGCTTGGGCGTGCCTGCCAACCAACGCGCTAAGTACATGCCATGCGCACCTAGATCCATCATTGCACCACCGCCGCAAGCAACCGGATCATAAAAGTGTGAAGGCAGCCAATCGCGACTAGATCCGGCATGAGCGATGCGTATTCGGACTAATGTGATATCGCCAACAAGACCACTTTCTACTGCTTGTTTTGCATATAAGAGTTCTGGCAAGCAACGGCGCGGAAATGAAATGCAGAAAGTTACATTGTTGGCTTCGACCGCGGCCACCACCTCTCGTGCTTCGCGGACTGTTGTCGTTAGCACTTTTTCAGTGAAAATGTGTTTTTTCGCTTGCGCCGCCTCAACCATGATGTCACGGTGCATATTTGTTGGTGAAACCACACAAACAGCGTCTACATCATTGCTACTGAGCAAATCTGCATAGTTTCCTTCAAAGGGAACGCCTACCTCTTTAGCCCAGGCAGACCCGCGCTCTGGGATTTCATCCCAAATCGCAACGACGTCGGCGTCGTCGTTATTTCGAATGGCATTGCAATACTCGTTAGCATGAACATGCCAGCGACTAAGCATCGCTACTCGTAATGTCATTCTCGATTTAGAGGTTTTAGTGGCGATTGACCAACTACCTAATTAAAAAGCAAGCTCGCTTTGAAGTTTATAGCTCAGAGTCGGAACTGGCACTTTCTTCTGGTGGTGTCGATGCTGAACTTTCGAAACCTGCTTCAGACGAACTTGATTCCTCAGTAACCGCGTCCGAATTATCGCTAGCGACGTCATCGCCCGCGGTAGTTTCCGCTTCATCATTGCTTGCACTAGGCGTTGCTGGAAAATACGAACGCCCTACGGCTCTAATCGAACCATTTGACGTTAAACGGCCTAACTCATTGGATACATACTGGTGCCCAGCAGTGTCCGTTACCATGTTTAGTTTTTCTAATATCCCTTTACGTTTGATTCCGTTTGCCGCTTCGTTAATGACATTAACGATTCGGGGGCTTAGGCCTTTACGACTACGACGCTGTCGACGACCACTTGGAGTTGTCTTCGATGTTTTTTGCGCTGGCTTACTCTTAGGTGTACCAAATTCAGCATCCATGTATGCTTGTAAAAGTTCTTGTTTCTTATCAATTTCAGCGATTTGGCTATCGACTTCAGCGGTTAGTGCATCCCGTTTTTTCTCAAGATCTTTCTTTACTTTTCGCAAACTCTTCATTTGCCGATTTAGTTCTGACTTTAACGCCATTATTTAGGCCTGAAAACTTTTTGATGTTGCGGATATTATATATCGCGGGAAGAAAATATCCTTTCCTTCTGCTCAACTCTTTTTGATTGCCCAAAAACTGTGCCTCACACAATCATTTCTAAAGATCAAGCGCAACTCAACCAATTTTTTGTCAATGGTTTCGTTGAAATTGATCTAAATTTAAGTAGCGATACACATAGTGCTATATATGATGAAACAGATAGGCTTTTTCAAACATTGCAGATCGGCTCAAATCCACACAACAACATCATGCCAATGGTGTCTGGATTACATGAAGTTTTAGATGATGTAAATTTGAAAAATGCGATTTCAAATTTACTTGGTCCCAACTACCTTATCCATCCTCATCGCCATTGTCATACAAATTTTCCAAGCGATAAAAACGATAGCCCAAGCATGCTGCAGCCTTTTCATAAAGATGGCCATGCTCATAAACCTCGACCGCGGCATCGCGAACCACATTGGTTAATTTTGTTCTATAGTCCACAGGAAACTTGGTTAGATCGCGGTCCAACCGCAGTTTTGCCAGGAACTCATTTACTCGGCCAGTTATCTTCGTCACCGCCATCACGTACACCACCAGTTATTTCGCAAGATGGCAATCAGTTGTTCGTCGATGAAACTTTCTGGGCGCGCCAAGTGATGCCATTGACTGGCGGACCCAAGGCAGTGTTATGTCATTTCGATCTTGGCCATGGCGCGATGCGCAACATAACTAATTTGCCGAGATACGTTCATAAATTCGTCGCGATGCGTACACAAGAACCAGTATCGCATCAAAATCTACCGGAACTATCGACCGATGACCCTATTCAAGCCCATCTATGGCGTTGGTTAGGACAAAAGTGCACTTTAATGACATCCAAGGACGAGCAAGATTTTGACACTTGGCAGCGTAATCTTCATGCCCCCGATCCGACGATTTCAACCCGAGCGATTTATCTCAGTGCGGCCGTTGCTGCAGCGCACCGCGATCGGGTCATCGAGGCACTAATAGATGCCGTCCGCCGAGACGTTGTCCACTACGCAAAAGACGAAGTGTTGAACATTCCTGATGCGGTCAATGGTTTGGTTTTGATCAAGGCTACAAACGCCCTTTTCACCATGCTTGCAAGTGCCGAAAGCGCTTTAATCGCAACCGCAGCATACGGTTTTGGTCAGCTCCGCCACGTTGAAGCACTGCCCCATTTACTAAAGCTTCTTGAGCACGAAAACCCCGGGGTATGCCGCCATGCGATTTCAGCCATCGGTCTCATTAACGCTGCGAAAGATCGAGCAGACGACGCGTCGCTTGACGCGCTGCAACGCACGTTTACCTTAGCAGAGGACTGGGATGTGCGTTTATTCATCATTCAGGCGGTGATTCGCTTGGGATTTGATATGCGGCTGTTGCCGTTATTGATCAAAGCGCTGAGCGACGAACACCCTTACGTTAGCCATTTCGCCATGGAACAACTGTGCCGCTTTGATTGTGATGAAGCCCGACGTGCGGTGATTGAGCCATTGCGCCGTAACCGTTGGTTTCCCGATCCATTCTTCCCCATCTAAAGCATGAATGACGTCCTGCGCCAATCTGCGTGCGAGTTGCGGAAGCTGCTCAGTTCTAAGGAAATTTCCGCGGTTGAATTGCTGCGAGTGCATCTTGAGCACATTGAGCAGGTCAATCCCACTGTCAACGCCATCGTCACAGAGTGTTTCGAGCAAGCCCTTGAAAATGCTGCTTCGTTGGACGAATCTGGCGATTTAGGCAAACCGCTAGCGGGCTTGCCCATCGCGCATAAAGATCTAGTCTCAACCAAAGGCATCCTAACCACGCAAGGATCACCACTGTATAAGGACCACATTCCTGCACATAACGATTACATCATCGATCGCATGCAGGCTGCCGGTGCGATCACGATTGGTAAAACCAATGTACCTGAATTTGGTGCGGGTTCACATACCTTCAATCGTGTGTTCGGTCCTTCGCACAACCCCTACGATTTAGGCCGCACATGTGGTGGCAGCAGTGGCGGCGCGGCCGTTTCTCTCGCGACGCGCATGACCGCACTCGCGGATGGTAGCGATCTCGGCGGATCCTTGCGCAATCCCGCCGCCTTCTGCAACGTCATCGGGTTTCGCCCGACAAACAACGTCTTACCACCTACCTTAGAAGGCGACCATGCTCTAAATCTCGCCTCGCTCGGTCCTATGGCACGATGGGTGGCGGACGTCGAACTGCTATTTCATGTCCTTGCGCCGAACGCGCCTACTTTGGCGGAGAAGCACGCAAACCTAAATTCGATGGACTCGCTTCGTATCGCTTTCAGCGAAAACTTCGGTCATCTACCCGTCGTCCCTGAAATAAAGCAGGCTGTGCGCGATTTCGCTACATTGTTGGCGGCGAATGGCGCAACTGTGGTCGAAGCGACCCCGGATTTGTCGAAGTCACGAGAGATATTTCATACGGTGCGAGGATTGAGCTTCCGCCGTCGCTATGACGCACTAAGCCCTGCAGAAAAGGTCGAGCTGAAACCAACGATTTTGTGGAACATCGCCAAAGGCCAGTCCATCGACGACGCTCAAATGCGTCACGTGCAGGATATGCGCAAACAGCTGGTGGCAGAAGTTGATTCGTTCTTCACTGCTAACGATTACGACCTGCTGGTCGGTCCGACCACTCAGGTGTTGCCCTTCCCAATCCCGGTAGAGTGGCCTCGCGAAGTCGATGGCGTGCCGATGGATACTTATATAGACTGGATGGAATCATGCAGTTTGATCACGACGACAGAATGTCCTGCCCTGTCGTTGCCATGTGGGTTTATCGACGGCTTGCCGGTCGGTATGCAGCTGATTGCGCGCCGTCATGACGACATGTTTTTGCTTCGAGCGGCGCGACTTATCGAAGCCGTTGCTAGTTCGGCAGACGTCTTGCCAAGCTTTCTATGTGGCGACTAACCTGGCGCTTATTAACGTTCGGCATACCGCTCGAATTTGAGAGTCAAGTTGGGAAGGAACAATTGCAACAGCGCATGCGCGAGCGCAATATATGGCATGGTTTGCGCGAAAAGAGCAATACCACGCCAGTTGCATTTCGAATCAAACGCGACACCTTCAGCGCATTTACGGTTAAGGTCAGTTACGCGATCCTTGTCAGACCGGTGTTTTATGCTGAGTTGGACGCAACGAGCGGGAAAATCAAAGGCAAGTTTCTGTTTCAGCAACTCGTTCGCATCGTTTTTTGGCTAGTCGTCGTGCTTGCGTTAGCGTTCGAAGCGATTTGGTTAAACCGCCTCATTCAACAAATATTAGATGGTCTTCGTTGGGATCAGCTGTTCGGCTTTTTCGCCATGCTTTTGCCGAGTTTCCTCGCGTTGTATGTGATGTTCGTCACGTTGGTCTATTTCACACGTAAAAATTTCGAGGATCTCGCTGCACTTGGCGATGTTTTAAAAGCGCTCGCTAGCGAATAAACGTGTCGTAGGACGTTGCGGTGTCATCGAGCGTAAAGGTGATCCGGCTTTGCATATTCGTGACAGCTTCCGGTACACCTTGGCGCTTCTGCGGTTGAAACCGCCAGGTTCGCACAAAGTCCATGGCGGCTTGATTGAATACCTCGGCCGGTTGCGCGTCCACCACCGCAATATCGCTCACGACGCCATCCCTATTTACGTTGTAGCTCAAAAGCACCCAGCCACTGACTTTTTCGTCACGCTGTGGTGCGGGATATTCCAACCGACCACTCTCAAGCAAGATCGGCGGCACCACTGCACTACCGCAAGCACTCAGCCAAGCTACGCACAAGCACGAAGCAAAGAGCAAAGAAATGAAGCGCATGCGGATGCCTGTGGTGGTCATTCGCACAGCTTATACACCTTTGGATTCGATGTCGAACCCTACTTTAAAATCCGATGCAACTAATGGTGAATGCTCCCATCATGCAACCTATTTCTGCCGATTCGCATGTCGTTGAAGGTCGCGACGTTTTCTCAGGTCTCGCGGACCGCTTCGGCGATGAAGCACCACGCGTGATGGATGTTGGCGATCAGGTCGACGCGATTGTGGTGCCCTCGAGAGGCATGCAAGGCGTAAGCGTTGCAAGAATGGGTATGGCAGCAACGAGGTTGCGCCGCAACGAGCCATTGAATCGAAAAGCCGGCCATAAACCCGATGTCGCACATATGCAGGACCCTGAGCTGATCGCCTTGTTCAATAGTGGCTATGCTGGGATGCGACGCGGTTTGACCGACGGTGCATTTCGCCACGAAGACCAGGATATCGATGGCTTGGCCGCTGAGTTTCTATACCCTGGTTACTTTGGCATGTTTAGCATGCCAAACACTCAGTTGCTCGTCGCATTACAGAAAAACTACAACGATTGGTTGCACGACTATGGAACCGCGAGCAACGGTCGCCTCTTTGGACTGGCTGCCATTCCCGTACAAGACGTGGCCGCAGCAATCAATGAATTGCAAAGGGTGATTCAGCTCGGTTTCAAAGGGGGTTGCATTCCTTGCACTTCCCCGGCTGAGCGCCCCTATTTTGACGATGCCTACGAACCGCTCTGGAGCATGGCCGAAGAGGCCAATTTCCCGCTTTCGATGCACGTTGGCTGTGGGTCGTATATTCCTAAAGAATATCGAAGCAAGCCCATTCGACCGGACGCTATCGCAGGCTACGCAGCCGCGCAGCACACGGTTCAAGGCACCATCGTCGAATTCATGTGCCGTGGGGTTTGCGAGCGGCATCCGAATCTGAAGATTGTTGTTGCGGAGTTCAACGCTGGTTGGATTGCGCATTGGCTTGACCGTGTCGAGCAAGGCTTACAACGTGAACGACGCAATATTGCTGAACCGTACACGGGACCGCACCCACATGAACTGTGGCATCGACAGTTTTATGCCACCATCGAAGACGATCGTCCAGCACTGGCAACGCGGCACTTGATTGGAGTCGACAATCTCATGTGGGGCTCCGATTACCCGCACACCGATTCGACCTGGCCGTGCTCCATTGATGTGCTCGATGAACTATTTGAAGGAATCAGCGCCGACGATCGCAACAAAATCACCCGCACCAACGTGCAAAAACTGTACGGACTTGCGAACTAAAGCAAATCGAACAGAGATCTCGGTGACTCGATTAGATTAGGTCAACGCCTCGCGTATGGCTGGTTTCACCTCTTCAAGCCTTACCGCGAGTTCGAATTGCTCAATCGCGCGTGTCAAGTTCTCCCCTCTAGCACGTACTTTGAAGTAGGTGTCGCCGCGTAGGTGATCGGTTAGAAACCGCACCCCGAGCATAAAACTCATATGTTCCGGCGCGCAGACGTACGCCTCGATGTCGCAAAACGTCAGATCAGTCTCTGACCTGAAACCAGTCGCCACCTTGCGGATGCGTTCTAAGCGTTGCGCTTCATCGGTAAATCCAGTTAAGACGGATCGAACCAAATCGCCAAAGTCCCACGCTGGATGACCCCACATCAAGGTGTCTAGATCGACGATCTCTGCTACCCGGGCGTTATGCAGCTCAAACAGCAAGTTATTGACCTTGCAATCGCCGTGAATAACTTGAAACTCGCTCATTTGAAACTCGAAGACGGCATGCCTGCGCGATGCGACGAAATCCAGCCATTCCTTCGTATTGGGGTCAGCATCAAGCTCATCTAGATCGCTTAGGTAACCCTGCAAATCATGAAAGCCAGCAATGACGGGTTCGGGTCTTACAGACGTGCTGCGAAGCCGGTTGAGCAAATTGCCAAAAGCTGCCCCTGCTGGTTCGCAAAGTTCATTCGGCAGTACATCGAAATTGCGCGCATTGACATAGTTCGCAGCGCGCCAAATACCACCACCGGCGTCAATGACAAAATCATCGCCTGCACTCGTCAGAAGTCGGGTCGGCACTAGATCTCCCAAGGCCTCGTCGAATCGTCGGCGATTGCGTAAGACCGCTTGCGCATCGAATATGTCGCTGTTCAGTCGCTGTAATACCCCGCGTTCACCGATAACGAATGTGTCATTGATGTGTCCTTTCGTGATTTCCCGTACCTCGCCGTCTAGTTGAAAAAGGCGGCCAAGACGTTTCACCGCGTGGTGCAGGACAGGTGATGCAATAGGCAGCAGATATTCACCGATGGGTTCTTGCAATGCCATATCGATAGCCGCGCGATCGTCATGAATATCGGCAAGCGTTGCAAGCGTCTGACTGAGCTCGCGCAGCTCAGCGAGGCGAGGTTCTTGCGTAGCGCAATCATCAAAAGCTTCCGCTTGCATGCGCCAGCCGTTGCACCAATGCTCGATGTCTGCTTCAGCATCTAGAGCTTGCATAACGCTGCGAGCTGCGAGGCTCTCAGGTGGCAGAAAATCGATCAAACGATCGAGCTTCGAAGCAAGATCGTAAGGCCTTTTCAACGAAATCTCGGTTTGCCCGGAGGTGCGCGCGCGGACGCGATCCATGCCAAGCAAACGTGCATACCACTTCACCGGTTCAAGTTGCTCGATCAGCGGTCGCAGCGCAGGTAAGTTCAACGACGTTGGGATCGCCATGAATTCAGCCAACTCCAAGCGCGCTGCCCAGTCCGCCAAGCTGGCTGCCGTACGCGCGTACATCGTTGCCTCGTCCACACTTTGTGCCCCACGCCAGAAGCGCTCGGCTATCGCAGGCATCCTGCTCCAAACTCTTGTATGCAACGTGTCGCCATCGACGATTTCACTCCACATGCATGCTTCGCCACCTAACACCTTCCCGCCGGCACGTGCTACATCGGTGTTAAACATGCCAAAGGTGGTCTGCCAATGCATGCCATCGCTGACGTGAGCAAGCCGAGAATCAGCTTGCGCTTGATCTTCTGCCGCACCCACCGTGCTTGCGCTCATGGCCGGTTCATAGCGATAGTGGAAATCAGACGGAAAGAACAAATCGAGGTAGTACGGCGATGACACAATCGTTGGGTGTCCGGCCTTAAGTGCGATATCGCGGGCGGTCATACCTCGCCAGGCTTGAATTGTGAACGCTTGCGGTAGGTCATCCGCCAAGATTTCATCCCACCCGATCACCTGCTTGCCGATGCTTGTGAGGTAAGCGCCTAACTCGCAAATAAACCAAGTTTGCAGCTGATGCACAGAGCTCATGCCACGCTCCCGCATCCAACCCTGGATAGCCGGGTTTGCATCCCACCAATTTGACATAACTTCGTCGCCGCCGATGTGCACGTATTCGTCCGGGAAAACTTCAGTCAGATCCTGAAAAATATCTTTCACCGCGCATAAAACTTCTGGCTTGGTGGGATCGAGACACGCGTAGTGCATACCGAAGCCAGTCGATGGCCCCTCAAGTGCCCCTGCACCCCACTCGGGATAGGCATGAACCCAGCTAGTCGTATGCGCCGGCACGTCCAATTCCGGCACAATACGGATTGCGCGCTCAGCGGCATAGCGAATCAATGCGCGCAACTCATGCGTGGTGTAGTGGTCAGTTGAGGTTAGCCACGGAAATCGATCGCTCGTGAAACGACAAGCCTGGTCATTCGATAAACCTAAGTGCAATACGTTGAGCCGATAACAGGCCATTAAGTCCAGCGTTTCTTCCAAGCGAGCAATCGGCATGTAATGGCGAGACGTGTCCACCATCAAACCGCGCCAGGAATAGGTCGGTTGGTCGATGACTTCGCAATGCGGCAACGAGCCGTCCCGATCGAGTGCGGCAAGTGTTGCGCAACCCGTTATCGCGGCGAATTCCGTGTCCGCTCGTAGCAGCACACCACTCGAATCAATCTGAAACCGATATGCATAACTGTCAGCTAGACGCGGTTCCCGGTCACCAGCGCCTGGCTGGGTGACTTGCACTCGAATTGGGTAACGATCTAGGCGATACCGCTGTAACGCCGCTAATATCCGGGCATGTGCTTCAAAGGGAAGATTTTGAACTGAGGTTTCGCCAGCCCGAAGCCGCTTGTTTGGGTCAACGCCGCGGATTTCGCTGACGCTTGGTAGCAATGCGTCTAGCATGGTGGATGGCTCAAGGGGCCGACCAAGTTACTCGAGACGTTCGATCAGATGCATCATCTCTAACGCCGCGGCCGCGGCTTCGATGCCCTTGTTGTACTCGTCATTCGACGCGCGCGCTATCGCATCGTTGAGATCGTACACCGCGAGAATTTCATTGATCACGGGGACCTTTAGATCGACCGACAATTGCTGCAAGGTTTGCGTCGTGGCGTGAACGATCATGTCGAAGTGAGCGGTGCTACCCTTTTCGACGACACTCAGACAAACGAACGCATCGTATTTCGGCACCTTGTCTTCAGCAAGCGCTTTGACAGCTAGGGGTATTTCCAGCGTGCCTGGTACCCGATAAGAATCGACCTGGGTTACACCGTGGCTGATTAGAACGCCCTTGCATTTAAACGCCATAACACCAACTAAATTTGCATGCCATTTAGATTCAACAATCGCCACTAAACCACCGTTAATACGGGGAATCTGAGACCGATCAATCGAAGTCAACGACATAGCTATTCCGGTTGCAGTGCCAATCGAAGTTCATGGTCAGCAATAGCCTCAAACCCTAAACGTCCGAAAAAACCACAGTACGATGAGTTAACGACCACCTCACGTCCACCTTTCGACTCTGCGATGCCAACCGCGTGGGCGAGCAGCCAACTACCAAGACCTTGGTGCCGGTACGACAATGCCACTCCTAAGCGCTCAATCTCATAAGTTACCGCCGACAACCGGCGCAATTTGTAGGCTGCAATAACGCGATCGCCATGCTTCGATACACGGATGGTATCTAAATCCACCGTTTGACTTGGATCCAATGCGAGTAGGTCGTATGGACATTCGTCAGGTCGCGGTCGAAAAATCGGATATTCGCGTGGGTGTTTAGGGTCGCTCGTTATAGTCGTGCCCCGGTGCGCCATGGCTCTCTAAACACGCTCCCCGCGTAATTCAAGCACCTTATCGTATAGTAGAGCAGCGGTGACTTCGCTAGCCGGCAATGGATCGCCGACCGTCACGCTTACGCGTTTTGAGATTTTTTTCTTGCTAGGCGCGCGCGAGAAATAGCTCCCCCACATGCCACCTAGTGCCACTGGCACCACTGGTACGGGAGATTCACGCAGAATACGTTCGATGCCGTGCTGAAACGGCATCATCTCGCCATTGGGTGTTAAACGACCTTCCGGGAATATGCAAAAGATGTCACCCGCAGCTAAACCATCTTTGATTTTTTCGAACGCTTGCTCATAGATTTCTGGTGCTTCCTGTTTTGAATCAATCGGCACCGCCCCGCCAACGCGACAGACGAAGTTGAGCACTGGCATGTCAAAGTAACGACGATGCATGACAAAACGCAACGGGCGACGAATAGTCCCACCGAGAAGCATGAAGTCCACGAAACTCACGTGATTTGAAACGAGCACAATCGGGCCTCGCTCTGGAATCTTCTCAAGATCTTCGTGCTCAACCCGGTACATGGAATGA
Source organism: Gammaproteobacteria bacterium (assembly GCA_009841635.1). Classification (GTDB taxonomy): domain Bacteria; phylum Pseudomonadota; class Gammaproteobacteria; order Pseudomonadales; family Azotimanducaceae; genus Bin55. Next base: position 5,321 of record VXLJ01000005.1, on the reverse strand, counting down.
CCAACAAACCAGACGATGAAACGCATCACAAACTCGGGCACCGTAATGAAGATATAGGCTGCGACGACTGCGGTGAGAATCGCAACCAATAGCAACAGCGAAGGAATCCCAAAATCCAAAACAGACAACCAAAGAATCGAGATGCCGGCACCGAGCACAATCGCGAGCGAATTGAGCACGTTGTTTGCCGCAATCACTCGTGAAACGCTTTCCTGCGGGGTCCGATTTTGAATGAGCGCTTGCATTGGGACCACAAAAACGCCAGCAGAGATTCCCATGAGAGTCAAATCAGCCAGCAGCCAAGGGGTCCCATCCGCAGTTAGAAAAACCATCGCGCTGCGTATCGCTGTAGGTTCGATAGCAAGGATGGAAAAATAGGCGTCGATGCCCCATACGCTCATACCGAGCGCTCCCAACGGGACGAGCCCAATTTCGACTTTGCGCCCGCTGAACCTTTCACAGATCAAGGAACCAATGGCGATTGCGATGGTGAACACAACGAGCAAAGTCGTTACAACGGTCCCATCGCCATATAGATGCTCCTTTGTCAGATTCGGCAGTTGTGTCAGGAACACGGAACCGAGCAGCCAAAACCACGAGACGCCCAGCACGCTCCTAAACACGGCCTTGCGTTCCATCGCTAATCGCACAAGATGAACGGTTTGGGTAAACGGATTCCAATTGATTTTTTCTTGATGGGCAGGCGGAGCTGAGGGGATTCGCAAGCACGCGATAAAGCCCAATATCGCCGTAGCGATGGCGGCGACTGAAACCCAAATATTGACACTTTGCATATCACCGAGAAGATCGGAATTGCCGAGCACGCCGCCGACAATGGTGCCAAGCAAAATGGCGACAAACGTGCCCATTTCGATCATGGCATTGCCGCCGACCAGTTCCGCTGGATGCAATTGCTGCGGGAGCAATGAGAACTTCAACGGGCCAAAGAACGTCGATTGCGCGCCATAGAGAAAAAGTACGGCCAGCATCGCAACCAAGCTTTGCGAGAACAATGCGACGAACACCAAAATGGCAACGCCAATTTCTGCGGCTTTGACGTAGCGCACCAGCTGCGCCTTGTCGAAACGATCCGCTACTGCACCGGCCGTCGCCGAAAACAAAAAAAACGGCAAGATAAACAGCCCGGCCGCGATGTTGTTGAGTAGATTGGTGTCGTGCGCTTGCGCGATAGTGCTGAATACAAAGATCAGAAGCAACGCTTGTTTGTAGACGTTGTCGTTGAACGCGCCGAAAAACTGGGTCACGAACAAAGGCAAAAAGCGTCGCTGTGAGAGCAAGCCAAACTGCGATGTTGGGTGTTTGACGGATAACCCGAGCTCTGCCATTGCCGTACTACGACCTTCTAGCGATATAGGTCAGGGACGTTAGGTTGGACGCAAACATTTAGGCACATTATTGAAATTCACACCGATGCTGATCATCTAGTAGTTCCCGATTGCCTCAAACCAAGTGGCATCGCGATGACAGTAATTGTCGCTTAGGGCTAGCCAAGTCGTCTAACTCGATTTCCAGCTGCATAACTACGAATTTTGGCGTGAGAATCGGCGTATTGACTCTAGCACCGATATCCAGCAAGTCTTTTTCCGAAGTAACGAGAAGTGCGGCGTCGCGCATCAATGCGGTTTCGAGGAGTTTGTCATCACTTGAATCTCGACACCCTATTCTCACATTCTGAATCTGTGTGAATTTAGAAGGTTAAAGTTGGGGAAGCAACGCCTCGCATGATTGCTGGGTCGTAAGACGCACCGGTGGTGCACCTTACCTAAGTCCGAGCGGGTTGCATGAAGAAGAAACCGGCACCGTAAATGCGGCGCGGAACCCGCAAGAACTGCTCAGACGTTGCTACGGGGGGCGGCGGCCTTGAGGATATGGTCAATGACAGCTCGGACAAGGACATATGGTCGACGTTTCAAGAACACATGGAAAGCTATGACAGTATGGCAGATATGCTGGTACGCGAAATTCAGCCGCGACGTGAGTTAATCGGGCAGCCGGTTCTTATGTCTGACCAGCTTTAGATCTTCAATCACACAGTACCTTTGGCACTTTATTTAGCATGAACCCTCGCTTGATAAAGTGGTGTATATTCGCATAACCTCGATCCCACCGTTCACGTTGGTCGCCAATATCAGAGAATTTATCTAGATAGTGGACGAATCGGTCTGAAAACGCGCCTGTTTGATGGACTAAATGCACGATTCCGCGAATCGAAGCCCCACAATTCTGCCTAAACACCATGTAGTCCTCACCGTCCATTTTTGCAATCGTGTCATAGATGGCGGCATGGTATTGCTCAGGCACTGGTGCCTATTCATTCATCCAGTTACACAACTGCTCAGGTGTTGGCTTGTGCGCAATGCCGGCAGCATAGCTGCGAATTAAGGAACTGATCTTTGCAGGATTGAAAGTTGCATGTTCAGTAGCAAATTCCGACGTGAAATTGCTTACAGGCTGTGGAGGATCGCGCGGCGGAAAAGGTGTGTGCCTAATCACCTAGAAAGACCTTGATTGTGATCTGCAATTTGAAAAACATAGGACGGCAATGCTCGGGTCTCAAACAACTTATGGGTATACAACCAAATGTTCTCAGCTAGTCTCTTGTACTTCGGATTGAGAATGTCCGTTTGATTTTTCGGCGGTGCGTGTTGCAACCCTCCCAACTCGGTACTGATTGATTCAATTTCACCCTCCGAGACCACCTTTAACGAACTCTGAAAACTATCTGAATCTAGCCGCGACGCCGTGCAAAAGTCGTACAAATCTCTAGGCAGAAACTCTCCTAATCCTATCACTCTACCCACCAATTTCTTAGCCAGAATTTCTACGGTAGGTTCAAGTAGAACGCCGGTGAAAACCTCTCTATCTTCGATGTCGGTATCTGTGCGGCGGACGGAGCTAAACACGGATACTTCTGTTTCCCGATACCCAAAAGTGAAGTGTCGCAAGTGCGCATTAATTTTTGAAACGTTGGCGAGACGAATATTGATTTGCGAGGACGTCTCGCTGATATAGCTTCCTACAGCTAGGTCTTCACCATATACGAAAAAGTTCAAATCGGTGCTGATTCGATGTTCCCACCGACTTGCAAGGACAGTGCCACCACCTAATACGAGCAGACAGTCGCTTGGAAGGTTCTCTGATAGGACGGGCAGGCACGCCGACAGCTCTTCTTTGAGATTGCCAGCAATGCGTAGTTCAGGCATTTGAATAAAAAATTATGAGAATTACAAACCCGCAATAGCCTGACTCACGACAACTTTCCACACTAAAACAGGGTGCTCATGGATCCACAGATTGAAGGGGAATTACAAACCATTCGAGCAAAGGTAGTCCAGACAGCACTGGCGAAAAATTGGATTGTTAACCCTAGCGACGAAGAACGGACATTAATTAGGAAGTTCCTACAGGATCGCGGGTGGATCGGCAGCGAAATACCGCACGAGAAGAACGTAAACAACAAAGGCGAACCGCCGAAACGACTCGTAGTCGCTAATTTCAGGCTGTGAATTTGATTGTCCTGACTGCGACGGTTTACATCCAGAACGGTAGTTCAGCCCAGACAACCGTTTTTA
>VXLJ01000005.1:0-1628 GCA_009841635.1 Gammaproteobacteria bacterium | reverse complement strand
TGTTGCAAGATCCACATAGCAATTGCAGATTTTCGAAGTGATCGGTTTCTCCCTTTGACTGTTCGATGATTGATTCCCCGGGGGCTCGCAATAAACTCGCACACCCCAGCGGACCCGATATTCTGGTCGTGGGCGCGGGTGCGGCTGGGCTCGCCGCGGCCTGGGAGCTCCGCGCCGCACGTCCGCACGGCCAGTGCCGCATTCGGGTGCTGGAAGCGTCGGAAAGGATCGGCGGACGCGCGTTCTGCGAGGAGATCGACGGCTTTCACGTCCACGCCGGCGTGAGCATCATCCATGAATCGTTCAAGACCACGCGGGACCTGGCGCGGGCGCTAAACGTCGAACTGCACCGAAGCCCCAAGGCGAAAGGGGGCCAGAGCTACGCCGACGGCCGTTTCTGGGGCCTGTACGTGGGCGGTTCGCTCAAGCAGAGCTTGACGAGCCTGCGCACCATGCTTTTTTCGCCGCAGCACACGTTGGCCGGGAACTGGCAGTTCATGCGCCTGTACGCGCTGCTCAGGAAGCGCGCAGGGGATCTTGATTTCGAAGACCATTCCCGCGTGCTGGATCTGGACACGGGGCAGAGCTTCGCCGAATTCGCCCGCGCCAATTCACTTGAACAGTACTTGAGACAGGCAGGGGAATTGGACCTCAACTGCTTCACCGCGGGCAGTTCCGGGCAGGTAGGTGCCACGTATGCCATGGCGCTGCTTTGGCTGTGGACCGTCAATCCCGCCTCGCGCAGCTATCTGCCCAGGCAGGGTATCGGCGCTCTCGTCGGGGCGCTGGCCGATGCCTGTGCGGACTGTATTAGCGTGTCAACGCCGGTCGAACGCATCCTTCTGAGGGAAGGACGGGCAATCGGCGTCGTTACTGCCGATGGCGAACATATCGCGGCCGACGCCGTCATTTGCGCCACCACCGCATCGAGCGCCGCACGAATCATTCCGGACCTGCCTGAAGACGTCAGGGCCGCGCTTCAACGTGTACGCTACAGTTCCTGCTGCTATGTCGCCTTCGGGTTGGAGGAGAACATCCTGGCCGACGGTTCTCACGCCGGTCTGTTTCCTCCCGGTTCGCCGACCTTTTTGACCATGGTCACCAACTTGGCGGCAACGGCGCCGGACGCGGCGCCGACGGGTAAGACCCTTGTCCACGCGCTGGTCATCGGCGAGCAGGCACGAGCGCTCTTCGACCTCGACGACGAGGAAATCGTGCGTCGCACGGTCGAGGAAATGCGCCGGTTTTTCCCGGCGATGCCCGCGGCACCCCTATTCGCCCGGGTCTACCGCTGGCCGGAAGCCCTGTGCCTGTCGCCTGGCGGCATGCTGCGGGAGATTCACGACATGCTCACGAAACTGCGCCGGTCCATCCCGGGTCTGTACCTCGCAGGCGATTACACGCGCCTTCCGTCCCTGAACGGCGCTATCAAGAGTGGGATCGAAGCTGCGCAGGCTAGCTTGTCGTTTGTCGACATGGCGAACCCCGGCTAAAGTCGCCTCAGCCGATGAACCTGGTGTCCATTGGCGCTTGTTAACTAACGGTAACAGCTCCCACGGGAACGGAATCGTTAGGGAATTATTACCCTGACTAAACATGAATTCCCATAATTAACGTGATGAGGACGT
>VXLJ01000015.1 GCA_009841635.1 Gammaproteobacteria bacterium | reverse complement strand
GAGCACAACCTTGCCAAGGTTGGGGTCGCGGGTTCAAATCCCGTTTCCCGCTCCATCTTGATTCCGCGACAGATGGCGAGCTAGGCAGTCGAAGCCGACGCAACTCGCGTTTCGATTTCGTCGAACAATGCTCGCCCAATCACTCGCAACGCCAGTGTTTCTTCCGCGCCTTCGAATATCGATAGCACGCGCGCGTCGACAAAGTAGCGGCTCACTGCTGACTCTTCTGCGTAGCCCATCCCACCATGAATTTGCAACGCTTCGCGTGTGCACGACTCCGCGGCTCGACAGGCGATCAATTTCACCAGACTCGCTTCTAGTTGCCCTTGATTTGCATCCATCAGCGAGGCTACGCCATACGTGTAACGCCGTATGGTCATGATGGCCGTGGCCATTTCCAGTAATTTAGCTTGCGTCAATTGAAAATCTCGTATGGGTTCGCCAAACACAACCCGGTCACCTGCGTAGCTATACGCTTCTTCATAGGCCGCTTGCATTAAGCCAACCGCCCTAGCCGCTGTCTGTAAACGACCCCCAGAAAAACCACGCATCGTGTAATAAAACCCGCGGTTCAGCCCGTCTTGCTCACCCACGAGGTTCTCGTCTGGCACGAAAAAATCATCGTAGAACATAAGAAACGAGTGCATGCCTCGATAACCTAAGGTTGCAATCGCCGAGCCGGAAACAGTACCGCCACCCTTGGATTCATATGCGAATTCAAGGTCATCGACACTTGGCTTTTCAATCACAAACAACGATAGACCACGATGCGCTGGGCTAGCCTCGGGGTTCGTGCGTGCGAGCACGAGAAGCAAACCTGCTTTGCCCGCGAACGTACACCAGGTCTTCGCGCCGTTCAGCAGCCAGCCACCTTCGACTTTGGTTGCGCGCAAGGCGACGGACGCGACGTCGCTTCCAGTATTTGGCTCTGTCACCGACACCGCACATAACGGGTCTCCCGCTGCCAACCCGGGTAACCATCGGACCCGTTGAGCCTCTGTACCACCTTCTAGTAGGGCGCGCACAATGATCTCAGGACGTGTGATGAGGCTACCTGCTGCACCTAATGAACCACGCGACAGTTCCTCGGTCACGACAACCATGCCTGTGGTATCTTCACCATCACCCGGTTTTAAGCCGCCGTACTCTTCAGGGACACTGAAACCGAAACAGCCTAATTCGCGTACGCCATCGATGATTTTTTTCGAGACCATGCGATTCTCGCGATGGATCGATTCGGCTTCTGGTTTTACAACGTCATCGGCGAACTTACGCAACGTTGCGCGCATAGCATCTTTTTCGCTATCGATGGTTTCCCATGGCACGCAACCATCATGGCTTCGCAGGTGCTCAAATACTCGCTGCATGTGCATTGGTGCGCGGGTTTCTCGAATAAATGCCAGCGTTTCTCCCGCCAAAGCTGGCGAGTCTGGCGCTAACTCACGCACATCGGTGTCCAAATCTCGCAAACTCACTGCTAATTGGTTTGCAACAAGTGCGTTACTTAGTTCAAAATCAAGCGAATCCTGAACATTACGCTGTTCGAGCGATTCTGCCAAGTGAGCAGCTGCTGCTAAATTTGCGAAGTGAAATGAATATTTGTACAGTTCGACCTGAATATCGTCCAGGTTCCGTCCTGCCACGGTTTTAAGCGCGCGAGCGAGGGTTTCCCAACCATCGTGAAGGCATTTGCGCCGGTTAGTGTTCATCACGCTGAATAGCTTACCCATCGCATAATCTCTCCCCCTTCACCGGCTAGGCCAAAGCGTTGTCCGTTTTAAAAGAAATTCGCGTACTCGATTTTGGTCGTTTCATCGCTGGTCCGTATTGCGGTGCGTTGCTCGGTGATTTAGGTGCGGAAGTCATTCGAATCGAAAAAGTCGACGGCAGCGAAGATCGATTCACCGCACCCATCGGCGAAGGCTTGCCGGGGTCAGGATTCTTGCAACTGAATCGCAACAAACTCGGTTTCACTTTAAATCCGCGAAAACCAGCAGGGGCAGAGGTGTTGCAGCGCTTGGTTGCAACCGCCGATGTGGTCGTAGCGAACCTGCCGCCAGACACATTGGTCACGATGGGCATGGACTATGCAAGTTTGAAGGCGATCAAACCAGACATCATTCTCACGACAAGCACTGCATTTGGTTCTAAAGGTCCGTATGGCACCCGCGTTGGCTTTGATGGCGTGGCCCAAGCTATGTCGGGCAACATGCATCTGACTGGCCATGCAAATGAACCTATGAAAAACTACTTTCCCTACGTGGACTATTTGACCGGCACCATGAACGCTTTGGCCACCATCGCTGCCATCATGCACCGCGACCAATCAGGCGAAGGTCAGCATGTTGAAGGCGCACTGCTCGCATCGGCTTTAACCGTCGCAAACGGCACCTTGATCGAGCAGCATTTTTTGAAGAAAGACAGGGTTGCTTCAGGTAATCGCGGTCAAACCGCCGCACCGTCGGATGCATTCCAAACTAAAGATGGCTGGATATTGGTCCAAATCGTAGGCAATCCGCTGTATGAGCGCTGGGCCCGTCTCATGGGCGAGGAGTATTGGTTAACCGATGAAAAATTTGCGTCCGATGAATCCCGCGGCGAACACGCCATAGAGATTAGTGAACGCATGCAAGCATGGACCCGAGAACGCACCAACGCCGAAGTCGTGGCGAGCCTTGAAGAAGCTCGCATACCATGTGGCGAAGTGTTTTCACCACAGCAAGCGCTCGACAACGAGCAAGTCAGCGCCATGAATTTTCTCGTCGATACGGGCTTCCCAGGCGTCGCAGGCTTGGCTCCGGTAGCCAGAATGCCAATGAACTTTTCTAGCATCGACAATTCCATTCGCCGTCGCGCACCGTTACTAGGAGAACATACGGACGCGATTCTGCAAGAACTTGGCTACAGTGCCGAAGAAATATCGCAGCTTCACGAGGCTCGCGCCGTTTAAATAGTGGCGAGCTCTAACGACAAAGTCGCGCTTGTTCGCAATTCGTTCGAAGCGGCCCATCAGGCAACTTTGGATGCGCTAACCCGAGACTTAGACCCGACAGTGAGCTTATTTCTTTTAAGCGACCACGAAGAGACCGCTCCCAACGCAAAACCACGTGTGTTTGGCGACGGTGAGTTGATCGAAAAAGCAGCTTGCAACTTCACCTACAGTCAAGGTGCTCAACTACCTAGCGCGGCATCGACCCGGAATCCGGCGCTGACGAACAAACCGTTTTCGGCATCGTCGCTATCAGTGATTGTGCACCCGCGCCACCCTCATATCCCGACCGCACACATGAATGTGCGGTTTTTCTACGTAGACCATGAACATGGTTATTGGCATTTTGGTGGTGGGATGGATTTGACGCCACATATCTTGTATGAGGAAGATGCCGTAACTTGGCATGAGCAAGCACGTGCGGCATGCCGCAGTACAACTGAATATACGCTATTCAAACAGCAATGCGACGAGTACTTTTATTTGCCGCACCGTCAAGAAGCGCGCGGGATTGGCGGCTTGTTTTTTGACGACCTTCATATGCCTACATTCGATGCTTGTCTGCAACTCGCGTTAAATGTTTGTGAGGCGTTCCGTACGGCTTATTTCGAAATTGTTTTACGCCGCAAAGGTGTGACGCCCACGCCGACAGACGAGAAGTGGATGTTGCATCGACGCAGTCGCTATGCCGAGTTCAACCTAATCCACGATCGTGGCACGAAATATGGTTTGCAAAGCGGCCGGCGCATCGAATCCGTCCTCGCATCGTTGCCACCGCGAGCACATTGGGACTACGCACGTAAACCAGAAACACCTGCACAGCATGCATTGATTGCCTGCCTTCAGCATCCACGAGCATGGCTATAGAACCTGCCGCTGGCAAAAATGCCTCGCCACCATCACCGATTCTCATGTATTTAGGCACGTCGTCATGAGCGAAACCAATTTGCCAGCATCTTCAGCTGCTACAGACCCGCGGGACCGCATCGCGTCCATTGATGTACTACGCGGCGTTGCAGTGCTTGGCATTCTTGCAATCAATATTTGGTTCTTCGCATTCCCGTTCGACATCGCCAGCAAACCGATCTTGCTGAGCGAGTACTTTGGTGCCGACGTAGCTGCTTGGTGGATTGGCTGGCTCGGGATTGAAGGCTCGCAGCGCGCCATATTCACGATGCTCTTCGGAGCGAGTGTGTTGCTGTTCACCGAGCGACTTTCCAGTGACGAACGCGCATCGATGCTGACGCGAATCTACTACCGACGTACGGTGCTATTGATTTTGTTCGGTTTGATCAATGGTTACATCCTGCTTTGGAACGGTGACATCCTGTTCTTCTATGGTGTTATGGGACTGTTGCTGTTCTTTGTGCGAAAGTGGCGACCGCGCTCGCTCATCACGGCTGGTGTCATCATCATCGTGCTATTGGGCGCGTTGAATTTTTGGATGCATTTCATGACCCAGGCATTCGCCCCTATCGCCGAGGTCGCACAGGAGAAACTTGCACGTGGCGAGTCTTTATCTGGCCAGGAGCAAGCCGCAGTCGATTTCATCGCTGAATTGCCGCTCGCGATCAGTTCGCCAGAGGAGCTCCAAGAGGAAATTGACGCCCGTCGCGCCGGCTATGCGAGCGCATTTCTGCCAAATGTGTATACGACCACTGAAGCCTACATCATTTATGGTCTGTTTTCTTTGTTCTGGGAATCCTTAGCCTACATGATGATCGGTATGGCGTTTTTCAGGCTCAAACTTTTTGACGCAAGTCGTGCTACCGGTCTCTATGTAGGGCTGCTAATTGGTGGATTCGCGATCGGCTTGAGCGTCAACGCATGGGAGCAGCTGCAATCCATCGAGCAAAACTACCGCACCACCTTCGCGGTTTGGTCCTACGACATTGGTCGCATGGCGACTGCACTTGGATATGTGGGTCTAGTGATGCTAATCTGCAAGATGGCATGGCTGCCACGTGTGCGCAACACCTTGGCCGCGGTCGGCAAGATGGCGCTCTCGAACTACATTGCGCAATCTATCGTCTGCAACATCGTGTTCATTGGCTTTGGGCTCTTTGGTCAACTGCGTTTTCATGAAATTTATTATGTGGTGTTTGCGGTGTGGGCGGCGTTGCTAATCATCAGTCCAATCTGGCTAAGGAACTTTCGCTACGGACCACTGGAGTGGTTATGGCGACGGCTCACATATGGCCAACCTGTGCGCATGCGCATCACTTAGCAAAAGAAATGGCGGAGTCGCAAAGGACTCTCAATACAATAATCGCCACACGTGGTTTCGACAACCTGAAGGTACGCAGTGCAACGACGACGACTTCGACAAGAGCAGGAGGGCGACGAGAAAATCAATCTCACGCCGATGTTGGACGTTGTGTTCATCATGCTGATCTTTTTTATCGTCACCGCGACGTTCGTAAAAGAAATCGGCATTGATCTAAATCAACCTGAAGACGATCAGCCACCGAATATCGATCCCGATAAAAAGAGCATCGTTGTACGCATCACGAGTCGCGACCGCATCATCATCGGTGCTCGCGACGTTGCGTTCGAAGCCGTACGAGCAAATATTGAGCGATTGCACGCTGAGAATCCAGAAGCACCTGTCGTCATCCAACCGCACGAGGATTCGACCGTGAATACCATCACGCACGTCATGGACTCAGCGCGCTTGGCGGGGGTGCCTAATCCGACGTTTGCTTCTGGGTAGTGCAGCGAGTCAGCAGCTTTCGGTCGCTGCAACGCTGACCCTAAAACAGGTTAATCAAACCCGCTAGCGTCCCAGTTAGCATCGCAACCATCGTACCTGAAATCAGCGTCCGCGGTCCTAGTTGTAGAAGTTCGTCACGGCGTTCAGGCACGATGGTCGACACGCCACCAATCAAAATCCCAACGCTGCCAAGATTGGTGAAGCCACACAACGCGTAGGTCATGATCAAGTTGGTGTGAGGTTGTAGTGTCCCACCAACATCGCCGAGCTGAAAGTACGCGACGAGTTCATTGAGCACCAGTTTCGTACCTAGCAAACTGCCGGCCGCTGCAGCGTCGGCCCATTCCACGCCCATGGTCCAGGCAATCGGGGCGAACACCCAGCCCATGATCGTCGCCAACGTTAGCGATTCGTAGTCTTCGCCGACCGGCACAAAAAACCAATCGCGAATCGACGTGTCGACCCAACCAATGAGCAAGTTCACAATGGCGACCAACGAAATCAACGCGATGAGCATGGCGCACACGTTGACCACCAAGCGCACGCCAAATGTTGTCCCGGTGGTTATCGCATCGACCGTGCTGTCGTAACTCAAACCTTCTTCGCTCATTTCTTCGACACCAGTGACTTTATCACCTGGGATCATGATCCGAGCAATGAGAATCGCGCCAAAGATATTGATCATGGATGCCGTTATGATGTGGCCTATGGCGTCATCTAACACATCGCCGAGAATGGCGGCATATAACCCCATGATGGATCCCGCGACCGTCGCCATACCGCAAGTAAGGACCATAAAGAACTCAGAGCGCGACAGTGAGTTCAAATAAGCGCGGATCACAAGTGGCGACTCAACCATGCCGACGAACAGACTTGCTGACGCAGCGAGCCCGACCGCACCCCCGATATGCAAACTGCGTTGCATGACCCACGCAATGCCTTTGATGATGCGCGGCAGGATGCCCCAGTGCCAAAACATGGCCACCAAAATGCTGAAGATCAATATCTGCGGCAATATGACGAACGCGAACATAGGCACGTAATTCGCGTCGCTAAGGACAAACGGAAAATCCTCTGGGAACACGCTCGGATCTGAGCCAAGAAAGCCGAACACAAACCGCGTGCCTTCCATCGTCGCGGCTTGGATACCGTCGAACACCGTCGACAGGGCTTGCAGCACCTTGTATATAAACTCGACTTTGAGCAGGATCACTGCTAATACGATTTGGGCCAGCAGTGTGAGTGCGACGCTCTTCCAGCGCACTTCGCCGCGGTTTTCGCTAATCGCCCATGCGAATAGCAAGATGACCGCAACCCCGAGAATACCTTGAATTCCCGCCAACAATCTACTCAGCTCTCGAACGTGCGCAAAATTCTAGCTGCGGGGTTCTACTAAGCATGTCCACCATACTCGTCATCGGAACCTACGCCATGGACTTCATTGGTTCCTACCCACGTCCCTTTTCATCGCTGCCGAAACCCCACGCATTGAATCTCTCGATTCAGCTTGGCGGCATGCGCAAAGGGTTCGGCGGTTGTGCCATGAATATCGCCGTCACACTCTGTCATCTTGGTCGGCACGCCGTGCCGTTCGCCTATGTTGGCGGCGAGCTTGATGCAGATTACGCACGACATCTACGCGGTATTGGGATCGACCAACGTGGTCTGATGGCTTCTGGTCTAACTGAGCTAGCGGCGCACGCGCTGATTCTTACGGATCCCCATGAAAACCAATTTACTGCGTTTTACCCAGGGAAACCTAAACCAAGATTTCGCGAAGATTTACAAGGTTTGATCATGGAACTCAACACTGATATTGATTTTGCCGTCATAGCGCCTGACGTACCTGAATACATGATCAAAGCGGCAACCATCTGTCGCGATCATGGCATCCCATTCATGTGCGATCCAGGGCAGTGTACGACAGCATTTACCGGCCATGATTGCAACACGCTTGTCGCCCTGTCGTCAATGGTGTGCTTCAACCGGTTCGAATACGAAATATTCGAATCGCATGTCCCTGACATCGCTGACCGGCTTGATTTGACACTTGTAACACAAGGTGCCGATGGCGTGGAGTTCAAGGTGCATAACGAGTGGCAACGGGAGCGAGCCGCAGTGCCCCGCCAACGCGTGGACCCGACTGGCTGTGGGGATGCATTCCGAGCTGGCCTGGTGCACGCGCATCTAGCCGACGCGAGCTGGCGCGATGCCGTTCGGGCGGGCTGTACGTTAGCAACGATAAATCTAGAACATGTCGGCACGCAACTACACAATCCATGCAACTTCAAAAGCCGTTACGTGGCAGATTGGGATGATGAGCCGACGTGGTTAGGTTGCACCGCGTGACAGGCAATGTGATCGTGCTTAATGGCACGTCGAGTGCAGGCAAGACCACGCTCGCCAAGTCGATTCAAGCGCTTGCGCCTGAGCCTTATCACCTCATAGCATTTGACCAATTTAGGGACGGCCTAGCCGATCGCTATCGGGGCATTAACTCCCCGGTTGATACTCCAGGTGCTGCGGGTTTGAATGTGGTTGCGGCACCTCATGAAGGCGCTATGCGCGCATACATCAAACTAGGTTCGCAAGGCATTGCCATGGTGCGCGGCATGCACCAAGCGATCGTGTCATTCGCACAAACCGGCCAGCATGTCGTGGTCGATCATTTCATTAATCATCGAGATACCGCGCACGATCTATGCGAAACATTAGCGGACCTGCACCCAACGCTGGTGAGAGTCACTTGCGATCCAAGTGAATTGCTGCGACGCGAGCGTTTGCGACCTGGCCGTTTTCCTGGCACCGCAGAGACGCAACGCGACATCATGAGCTCCTGTTTGGATTACGACTTAACGGTGGACTCTACATCCCACTCTGCGCACGAACTCGCTCATCAAGTATTGTCATTCTTGATGCAAAGAAAACCAACAATCGAGAGCAACGAATGACCCACGACGCGCAAATTGAAGCTCTTCGCGAGATGATTGAAGAGGTCGATGACGTCGTCGTGTTTACTGGTGCAGGCGTGAGCACCGAGTCTGGCATCCCAGACTTTCGCAGTCCCGGCACGGGTATCTGGAATAAGATCAAGCCAACTGATTTCAGCGATTTCATAGGGTCAGAGGAAGTCCGACGTACCTCATGGCAACGCAAATTTGCGGGTTCCGACAAGATAGAAGAAGCACTGCCTAATCGCGGGCATCGCGCTATCGCACAGCTGATTGATATCGGCAAAGCAAGCGTCGTCATCACGCAGAATGTCGACAACCTTCACCAACAATCTGGTGTGCCAGCAGAAAAGGTGCTGGAATTGCATGGCAACGCACGGTTCGCGACGTGTTTAACCTGCAGCCAACGCTACGAGTTGGCGGACTTGAAAGCGCAGTTTGAACAGCACGGTGAAGTGCAACCTTGCGTCGTGTGCGGCGGCATCATCAAGACCGCAACGATTTCCTTTGGTCAAGAGCTGCCGCAAGATGTTCTTATGAGTGCCGCGATTCGTAGCGAACGCTGCGAGCTATTTCTAGCTATCGGCTCTTCGCTCATTGTCTATCCTGCTGCAAGTTTGCCGGAATTAGCGCACCGCAATGGGGCTAAGCTGGTGATTCTGAACCGCGAGGCGACGCCGTTCGACGACATTGCCGACCTGGTGTTGCACATGGAGATCGGTCCGACCTTGGGTGACGTGGTTGGCGTTAACTAGCTACCGTAGCGTCCCCATGAGACGATCAGCAAATCGTTCGATGTGCTGCAATCGATTGCACAACATGACATCTGTGCAATAAGGCGCGAACCGCGCCATTTCCGAATCGCCTTCCCGCCATTGGGACCGCGTTTCTGGATTGAGCCAGAAGAACTGATTGACCCGATTCGAAATGTCAGCCACCGTGGTAATGCCGGGATCGTAGAAGTTCGAACGACCATCGCCTAACACTATCACGGTTGAGCGTCGATTCAACTCTTTGGCACAAAGCTCTCGAAACTCATAGAAAGCTCGACCGTAATCAGTATTGCCTTTACCCCAGTCGAATAGCGCTTCTTCGATGGCGGCATCATTGGCCTTGTTTCGGAATACGTCGGTGATTTCGCCAAGATTGCTGGAAAACGCAAATGCCCGAATCCGCGGCAATACGTCGACTAATTCGTACAGGAACAGCAGTAAAAACCGGGCGATGCTCGCCACCGAATTGCTCACATCGCAAATCACGTAAACCGTAGAGGGTTCTTTACGAATCCGTCGCCAGTGCAATTCGTAGACGTTGCCGTCATAAGCCATGTTTTGCCGAATGGTGCGCTTGTACTCAAGCAAACCGCGCTGAGCGCGCTTCCGTCGTCGTTTGTACGCTTTGGTGAATTGCCGTGCGAGCCGCTCCACAACGCGGCGCACTTCGACGTAGTACTCGGGCGGTAGATGATTCAGCTGACTCGCCAACGCGGCTTCAAGAATAGATCGTTTGGACGTTGGGTCTACATGCAGCCGATATTGCCTGTCGACGTAATCTTTGACTTGCTTGTAGAGGTATTGGCGTACATACCGAAAAAGTGGCAAATTAACCGCGTCAGGATCACTAGCCAGGTACGCTTCAAGCCGTGGCAGTCCCATCGCTTGGCCGAGCTGCAACTCAAATGAACGCTTTTCGCGTAAAGTACCGATATTTTCAATGTGTGCTTGGTCGGCAGCGTGTTGGAGCATATCGGTCAACAATTCACGATTGCCGTCGAGCATCTGTTGGATGGCGACCGCTAGTGGTGTACCAATGTGCTGTGCAAGCTCGTCACCGCTTATGCGCGCATCGAACGACTTCAACATCGCTTGTTTTGGCGGTTCTCGGAAACCTAATTGATTGAAAAATCGATTGAACGTATCTTCGAATGCGAGTTTCTCAGGGATGGTCTTAGCTAAGGCAATACCAAGTGCGTCTTTGAGGAACTCACGATCCGTGATGCCTACCCGCGACAGAACAGAAAAGGCATCAAGCGTTTCAGCTGGTGAGACGCGAACATTGGCCTTGCGCAATGCTCGCACGAAGCGTGTAAATGTGATCTCCATAGCAAAAGTATTATGAATTGGGTTTTTAAGTGCCTCTTGGTACAGACGTGGACAATCCGGCTGGCTTAATCGAGCGCGCGAAAGCGCTGTTGCCTGACGCAAAGGAAGTCTCCCTGATTGAGTTTCTCGAGGGTGGTTGGAGCAATAGGAACTATCGAATCGCTATCGATGGCAACGAAGCTGTTTTACGCGTCAAAAACCAGATGTTTGACGATTCACCGGGTGAAAACCTCTATTTAGCAAACCCGCTAGCGCCGCGCTTGTTGGCCTATGACAAGACCAGCGGCGACATGATCACAGAATTCGTCGAAGGCGAATTGTTGGTGAATTCACCTATCGATCCTGCGACCGCAGCAAACTACATGCTCGAGCTGCACCAACATATACCGCAAAAGATTCGAGTTTACGACGTGCAGAAAGTGATCGCGACGTACCTCAAAGGGTTGCAAATGAAAGTCGACCTGCAACAAATCTACGATGGCCTGGACTGGCAACCCGAGAATATTTGCGGTTGCCACAACGAACTCAACGATTGGAATGTCATCAAAACCGACACGGGCTTTTGCACGCTCGATTGGGAATCAGCGGGTGATCACGATCCAATATTCGATGTGATCGGCTTGTGCTATGGGCTTGAGTTCAACGACACGCAGTTCAGGAAGTGCATCAAAATTTATGACTCAAATGTGAAACCACTGCACGTTCGAACAACCCGCATCCTCTATCAAATTCGCGAGCATGCGTGGGCACTTGACCGTTTGCGCCACGGCTCGAAGCACGATGGCATTTTGAAGCAGAAAATCGACACCGAGGCAGAAATTCTGCGCTTAGCCGCGTACTGATTTCGCGAGGGATGAGATTAAGCCCTTTGGGCGTTTAGTAAATCGAGTGCGTTCTTAACCCGTCGTTCACCAATCCCTCGCACCACCTGATAGTCAAAGCGCCAAGCCTGCAAAGTTGTTTCGTACAAATCAAACAGAGCAGTTAAGTCATCCTTTGATTCGCGCTGCGGGTCCGGCTCCCATGGCAGGTCTCGGTAGGTAAGCAAGTACTCGCGTGGGTTTTGCGACGCGATGTGTCGCAATAAGAATTCCGGCACGTGACCGAAGCGCACTTTGAACCAAATCTGCAACACAATGCCATCGGTATCTAGCACACCAAACGTAGGTTCCGCCTCACAAAAATCATTTTCCCGCGCTAACTGCTCACGTGCGATCATGGCGACGTCCGTTTCTTCATAGGATGTGCCAGGCAGTGCACCACGCGCGTATTCCGGTAACCAGACGCCTCTATAACGTTGTGCGAGCTCTTTCGCCAAGGTGCTTTTGCCGCTTGATTCCGGTCCCACAATGGCAACGAGGCGGGAATCGCGTTCTTGATTGGGTCTACGCACGGTTAATGATTCCCGAAGAACATTGTTCGATCAATGAGAATTTTGTTACGCTTGCGCACGTCTAATTGACAAGCGTCACATTTGCACATCTGAAATGCCGCACACTATCGCGATCGTTGAAGACGAATACGACCAGCGCAAAAACTATTGCAATGCCATCGAAAAGAAAGGGTACGATGTCATTGAGTTCACCGATCGTCGCTCAGCGCTTGAAGGCTTAGAGCATCGAAAACCAGATCTCGCCGTACTGGACATCATATTGGGGGATGACGAAGACGGTGGCTTTGACCTGTGTGCCGATTTGCTCAGTCGCTTCCCGAAACTGCCCATCATTTTTCTAACTGAACGCATTAACGAAAACGACAAAATCAACGGCCTCCGCTTAGGGGCGTGGGATTACTTACCTAAGCCGATTTCATTGGATTACCTCGTTGCGCGCATCTCGTCGCTGCTGCGAATTCATGAAGCGCGCCTGGGGCCAGACCAAGATCCTTCACAAACCAAAACGGTCGGCAAGCTAACCATCGACAACGAAAGCTTGCTCGTCTCATGGGGCGGTAGACAACTCAATCTGTCTGGGACTGAATTTCGCATGCTCGCAAGATTAGTGAGCACGGCTGGGTCCGCCGTCAGCTATGACCACCTCAAGCAAGCTACTATGCACAACGTCGTGACCACCAACACGATCAATACCCATATGCGCAACATTCGCAAGAAATTCGAGAGTGTCGACGCGTCGTTCGCAGCGATAAAAAGCGAATACGGTTTTGGGTATCGCTGGTCGAACGGATAACCGTCGACGCATGACCCGTTGTGGCTAGACGCATTCGAGGTCCTCGCCTCGCCACAAAGCTCTTCTTCGTCGGTTTGGTTTTGCTTGCCGTGCCGTGGTTGTCCTATGTGCAGCTGATTGAAATGGAGCGGCTGTTGTTGCAAGGCCAACAAAACGCGCAATTGTTGGTCGCGCGCGGCGTAGCGACGTTGTTCAACGAGCGAGACGACTTTTTCAATGAACTGCCGGTTCAACTAGGCGATTACGAATCACTGTACGCGTTGCCACTTTACGCACCTGTGCGTATTGATGGATCCAACGCCGATTGGGATGAAGCGACGTCTCGTTCAGCGCGGCGCTTTAGTCGCAATGACGAAATCGATGCGTCGTTCAGTCTGACCCTCGGCGAGCAAGTGAATGAGCTCTATGCCTATATCAATGTCAAAGATGACGTTGCGGTCTATCGAGACCTTGAAGACCTCAGTCTAAACACAGCTGACCATGTCCGCCTTGAATTTACCGATAACACGGACCAACGAGCCCGCATTGCACTTACTTTTTCAACGCCGGGTTTCGGTACGGGCTATGCCATGTCGAACGACTGGCGCACGCCATTGGATTGGACCCCGATAAACGACTTGATTAGCTTCATGACCCGTAGCGAAGACGGCTATCACATCGAATTTCGCATGCCGATCAACAAGATGGCACACGGTCTCGATTTCGCCATTGCCTTCGTGGACGTTGACGATCCGCTGACTCGGCAACAGCGCAGCATTACGCAAACACAAGCAGAATCTGCTCAGAACAAAATAAACCTAGTGGTGCTTCGGTCGAACGAAGCCATGGATTTGATTGCCGGCTTGGAGTATGTCGATACAAAAGTTGTCGTCTACGACCAGCAGTTACGTGTGCGTGGCGAAAGCACGCCGAACGTTGAACGGTCTACCACTACAGAAGCATCACCAGGCTGGACGGATGGCTTTGGCGTCATTCGGCCGTTTGTACATTTTTTAATGCGCGGTGAGACCTGGAATGAACTCTCGCAAGACGAGTCTGGCGAACTTACGCAACGCGCGCTAAATGACGCGCTCGCTGGTAACCCAACAGCGATACGACGTCTATCTGAACACGGCGCACCATTGGTCATGGCCGCCTATCCCATTCGCTCGCAGAATGGCGTCATCGGCGCGGTGACGATTGAGGAGGACATCGAGCAAATCCTGACATTTCAACAAGCCGCACTACGGCAAATCGTGTTGGTGTCAGTACTGACCCTTGGACTCATACTGCTTGTGACGGTTGGCTTCTCTGTGCGCTTGGCCTATCGCATTCGGCGTCTGCGCCGTGACACAGCGGGCGCGATCGACGCCTATGGCCGCTTGACGCGCATGTCGCTTGATGCTGAAGTGCTAGCTGGCGATGAAATTGGTGATCTTGCACGATCGATCGACGACATGTTGCAACGATTAAAGGAGCACAACCTCTTCGTTGAACGCATGCCTCGCACCTTGCGTCATGAGATCAATAACCCGCTTAATACGCTGAGCACGAGCTTGGAGAATCTTGCGAACGCGGAATCACAAGCAGAACGAGATGATTGCCTCGCCAGCGCCGAACGTGGTCTGTATCGCATTGGCGCGATCGTGCAAAATCTTGCTGACGCGTCCAATTTAGAAGATTCATTGCGCAACGAAGACCGTGCGCCAATTGACATTCAAGTTTTGCTTGAAAGTTATGTTCGAAATCTGAATCTCGGGCGGGATTCAGCATCGTTCGTTTACAGCGGCCCCAACGAGCCCGCCATCGCGTTGGGATCGGATATTCATATAGAACAAATGATGGACAAGATTATCGACAATGCGGTGGACTTCCATCGACCCAATAGCCCCATCAAGGTTCAACTGGAGGTTAGCAAGCGATTTATCCGCATCACGGTGGGCAATCGCGGACCAACCTTAGGCGAAAACGCTAATCTGTTATTCGAACGGCTAGTAAGCCATCGCAGCAGCAAATCAACTTCGCATTTTGGGTTAGGTCTATACGTGGTTCGAGTCATTGCAGAGTACCACGGTGGCACTGTGCATGCGTTCAACCTGAGCGATCAGTCCGGTGTGCTCATCGCCGTGCAGCTGCCGCGCTTTGCAACCGACGTAGCGCAAGCAGCATAACGTCTAACCAGCGTCAGTTCAAATAGAAAGTCGCATCGAGCGACGGTTCACCATCACAGCGCACCATCTCCTTTTGCAGCATGAACAGCAACGCCGCGAAGACACTGCGGGCTGCTGCTGGGTGAAGCCTTTCATCCACATCTTTGTACATTGTGGGAACCATGGCTGCGATGGTGTGATGGTTTTCTTTTAACTGCGCCACGATTTGTGCTTCACGGTCTAGTCGATGCGCAATGAACGCTTCTACATGCTTGCGCGGTGCGGTAATGGCCGGTCCGTGCGTCGGCCAATAAAGCTGATCTGAGATTTGCAGCAACAGTTCTAGGCTACTCATGTAACTCGCCATATCCCCATCAGGCGGAGAAATCACGCTAGTCGACCAACCCATGACATGGTCACCTGTGAACAGCGTTTCCTCCGCGTCAAGTCGATAGCAGATGTGATTGGATGTGTGTCCAGGCGTGTACACACACGTTACTTCCCAACTATCGTCGCCGATGCGGTCGCCGTCCTGCACAACCTCGTCCGGTACGAATTCCATGTCGCCACCCTCTTCGACCACGACGTGGTCCGCGCTGTTCTTACCGGCACCATGGGGTCCGAAGCCGTAGGTTCGCGCAGCACAATGTTCAAGCAACAACTTAGTCGCTGGTGAATGGTCGTTATGGGTGTGCGTGATCAAAATAGAGGTGATTTCTTCGCCTCGCGTTGCGCTCAAAATCGCCTGCACATGGTGGGCGTCCAGCGGACCAGGATCGATGACAGCAACACGACCTTCCCCAAGGATATACGTACCCGTGCCTGTATACGTAAAGGCACTCGGATTTTTCGCGATAACGCGGCGAATGCTTGGACTCAATCGATCGCAAGCACCATATTCGAAACTCAATTCGCGAACTAGGGGAATCGATGTCGACATGCTTACCTACGTCAATGCGAATGTTGAGCGATTGTAGAAATCAGACCGCGAGCGAATTAGATACCTGCGTCTGCTTCCAACTGTGCCGCTAACGAAGCGTAGGTTGCTGCTACGTCGTCTAAACCATAGGTGTTGGCGTCAGCGGCTACCGCCGCTAGCCGATTAACACACTGTGCAAGCAATTCATTGATATGTGAGTTGGTTGCGTCCAACTTGCGTGCATTTAGAAGCAACGTCACAGCATTGCGGTCAGCAGGCTCAGTGATAAAGCCGTCCGTTAACTGTTGTTGAGCTTGAACTACCAAACTCGCCGCCTCACTGATATTCGCAAGTTCTGCATCTAATGCAGTCTCCATGTGCATGAGCGACGCAGGATACAACCCCACCGTCTTGGCACGGTCGATCAAATTTCTAACTGCACTGAATTCACGTGCTTCAAGATGGGAGTGAAACTGATTGACCACCAGTGCGCTCAGCTCGCCAAGCCCATTGAGTGCTTCCGTATTGTCGGGGTCCGTTGTCAAAACACTGTGATACAAAACAGCGGCATTGCGATCAGGTGGATCAATTAGTTTGTTCGTCTGACGGAGGATTCGTGCCTCTGCGAGTCTTGCTTCAATCTCATCTCGCACCGTTGTCGCGCGTTGAATCTTTTCACGCACTACGGCTAAGTCCTGGTAGGCCGGATTGGCTAGTCGAGCATTGTTTAAAGCATTCATCGCTGCTTGGATATTCTCGTTTTCGACTTCATTTGCGGCGAGGTCAGTGAAATGACTAGCCAAATCGTCTAGCGCGCCCATCGCCGCTGCGCTCGCAGGATAAAGTCGCAACACCTCTCGAAATGCGTGTAACGCCATTTCTGCCGAAGCACTGTCGTCTGGACCGCTCACATTTAATAGGGCGACGGTATCCGAGGTCAGGCGAAGGGCGTGACGACGCACTTGCAGTTCGTCGAACATTGACAATGTCTTGATATCGTCTGGGTAGATAGCCCGTAACTCGTTCAAGCGGTTTTGCGCAACAGCGAGATCGTTGAGTTGCAGGGACATCTCAAATTCACGTTCCCACTTCGTACGCGCCGCGGCAATGCCCTCTATTGCACTTTCATCTTTAGGATCGAACGTCAGAACTACTTGATATGCGGCGACAATCGATTGCAAGTTTTGCATTGGATCCACACTTAAGCCTTGCGCATTCAAACGGGCTTCGACAAGCGCAGGGTTGTCAAAGATGCCTGCATCGGCCAGCAGCCGTTGAACAGTCGATATGTGATAGAGCCCGTTGAACACCGCCACGACGCCGGCCAACGCAATCACGGCAACGGCCGTCCAACTAACCACACTGCGGCGATCGAAGTGTTCAACGTTTCGACCTAAAGCGCTTTCCCCCATTTGCAATGGCGGTAACACATCGCGAATTTCTTGTGTTTCAATCAGATCAGACTTGACAGCTACCGTTGTCAGCTCACCACTTGCACCGATCGTATTGAGTGCTGATTTGACTTGCAGCATAGAACTCAATCTAGCGGCAGGGTCAAACGCCGTCGTGCTTTCTAAAAAGCTAGAAAACATGGCATACTGCGGACCGAGCGGTGGCAAGGAATCACTAGCGCCGCGAGTTCGGATCGACTGATCCGTGCTAGCTCGCCAAGGCAGTTCGCCGTGAAGCACCCGTACGATCATCGCCCCTAAGCTGAATACGTCACAAGCGGGTTGGAGAGACCCGCCTCTAGCTAATTCAGGCGCGCTATATCCAGGCGAAAACGATCGAGTTGCCGTTGGCGAGTCCAAGTACGCACCGTCGATTAGAACGACCCGTCCGGTTACCTCGAACACGACATTTGCAGGCTTTACATCACCGTGCACGAAGCCGTGCATGTGCAATACGTGCAAGGCATCACAGAGTTCTGAAATGATGTGACGCACATCCGCAATCGATAAACCGCGTGCAAGCGCTGCCGCGAGATCGCCACCATAGTAATACGGCGAAACGATGTAGATACGCGAGTCAGCTTCGCCTACTTCTGAGATTTCGCACAACCCAAGGTGACGAATCGATTGCAACTGCTGCAGGCGGTCAAGGAATGCCTGACGTTCCTGCATGTTGTCAGGTCGAGGAACCAACCTGATCGTGTATTCGCCACCTCTCACGTCATGACTTGCTCGCCAGACCTCGTGATGAGAATGGCTCGAAAGCTGGGTTGTGAGCGTGTAATCCGAAAGAGCCATTTATGGTGGTGATTCACCCGCTAACGAAGTGATCACGCCATCCACGAATCGACCAACCACGAATGTACCGCTGCTAATGTACGCCAGGCCATCAAGACGTACCGCTGTCCCCTTCCCGTGGGCATAGCCGTTAATGCACTCGTCGCTTTCAAACATCCATGCCTGACCTTCAACGCTCAAGCGACACCGCGCAACCACCCGTAAAGGTTGCTTGGATAGCAAGTTGCCCGCATTCCAGCGTTGAAACTCTTTCGAACCGTCTGTATCTTCAAATACGCCGTCGCCGTGACGTCTGTTCGATTCAAAAAAACCGCGGTAATGCGCTCCGTTTGCGTTTCGATACACGCCAAAACCATGTTGCTCGTCAAGCCGAAATGCGCCGCTGTAACGGCGCCCGTCAGGCCACCTCATAACCCCAAAACCGTGACGATCGCCGTTTTCCATGGTGCCTTCGTAAGTGGTGTTACTGGCGCGCCAATAGAACGTCCCGCTACCTGTTATGTGATTCTGGTTAAAGGTGCCAACGTAAATATCGCCATTTGGCCATTCCAAAGTACCGTAACCTTGCATCAAACCATTGATGAATGTGCCTTGGTAACGCTTGCCGTCTGCAAACTGCAAGGTGGCATTGCTTCCGGAAGGCAAGTTGTTGGAAAACTCTCCTTCATAGACCGCACCATCAGGGTAGGTGAGTTTCCCAAATCCTTCGCGCACGCCGTTTACAAGCGGTCCCTCATATAGGCCAGAAGAAAGTTCAGTCGCCGTCTCGGCTTCTTGCGCAACTGGGTAACAAAAGACAACCAAGCAACCAAGCGTGCCAATGGCTAAACGAAGCCAATTCGTGACGCCACTTACACTACGCATCTTTTTTACGGCCAGCACCGCCATTGGAAATCGTCGTTTTTGTACTGCTCTGCTTGCTTATAGGGGCGTGTGCGGGATTTCTTGGTGGGTTGTTTGGACTCGGCGGTGGCGTCATTGTTGTACCGGGCCTGTTATTCCTATTGGATTTAGCTGAGCTATTCCCAGTCGGCGCATATGCTGGCAACACAGTCGTACTGGTAGCGCTCGGGACGTCAATGGCGTCCATTCTCTTCACAACCATGTCGTCATCGATTGCGCAACTTCGGCGCAATGCTGTCGATTGGCAAATCGTAAAGAACTGGATCATCTTTTTAGTCTGCGGCGTGTTGTTTGCAACAGTCATTGCCACCTATCTACCTGCCATGGCGACGAAACTGCTCATCGGCACGTTCATCGCAAGCATCGCGACGGCCATGGTGACCAATTGGCAACCTGATTCCAACCGCAAACCACCCGGTCGCGCGATTACGGCCATGTTGGCGTCCGTTGGCGGTGTTATTTGCGGCTTGGCAGGCATTGGCGGCGGGAACGTGGTAGTCCCTACACTGCTGTTCTTCAACACCAAAGTGGTAACCGCGACAGCAGCCGCGAGCACGTTAGGTATTGCCATTTCTATCGCAGGCACCGTAGGTTACGTGCTTAACGGGTTGCGCGTCGATATTCCTCATGCCATCGGTTATGTCTACTTACCCGCACTGATTCCTATTGCGATAGCTTGCGTTGTATTTGCGCCACTAGGCGTCCATGTAGCCCATCGCACTTCAAGTCAAAGATTCAGACGAGCTTTCGGTATTTTGATGTACCTGGTCGCAGCTCGCATGGTGTATAGCGCGTTCTAAGTCTGGGCGACCAAACGTAGTTTGCGAATTTGAATCGAAGCTTGACCACCTAATCCGACCGCATCGCTGACAACCACAATGGGTGCATCTTCAGGCAGTTTTTCCCTGCGCAATAAGATTTTTATGCATCGTTGGATGGTTTTTTCAGGTTGGCTGCTGAAGTCGATCCGATGCGCATAGACGCTGCGATTGAGGGCGAGCCGCCGCCGCGTGTGGCTTTCATTGCTGAACGCGAATATCGGCACTTTCGGCGGTGCACAGTTTGTGAGTATGTCCGCCGTCCAACCGCTGCGCGTAATCACGACGATCCCAGCCGCGGCAATCCGCTCCGCAAGCTCAACAGCGGACCAGGCGAGTTGCTGCCTATGGCTGTCGCTCTGTTGGGAATGCGCAATACGAAGCCCTCCCAAGCGTTCTTGAGCTTCAGTGACTCGTCGCACATATTCCACGGCTCGAACCGGGTAAGCGCCGATGCTGGTTTCTGCTGAAAGCAAAATCGCATCAACTTCCTGTTCCACCGCGTTTGCAACGTCATGCACTTCCGCGCGCGTTGGAATCGGGTGCTCCACCATGGACTCGAGCATGTGCGTTGCAACGATGCAACGACGCCGCGCAAGAATGGATTTCTCGACAAGTTGACGTTGCAAAAACGGCAGCTCTGCTAAGTCCGTTTCAATGCCTAGATCGCCTCTAGCCACCATGATGCCGTGTGCTTCGCTAGCGATCTCATCGATGTTCTTGACGCCTTCCTGATTCTCAATCTTGGCGATGATCTTTACCCAACGATGTCGGTCCCCGATGACTTCGCGCATGCGTCGAATATCGTCGGCCGTTCGTACGAATGACTGCGCCACATAACTGATCGCGTTGCGCTCAAGGCCAAAGCGAATGTCTAGTTCGTCTTTCGTTGTGATGGACGGTAAATTGACGTGCACGCCAGGTAGATTGACATGCTTGTGGCTTTCAAGCGTACCGCCGTCAACCACCTGACAAAGCAAAGCATCTTTGTCAGTCGACAACACACGCAAATTGATGAGACCATTGTCAAGCCGCACCGTGTCGCCAACCGCTACGTGTTCGTTGAAGCCTGGATAGTTCACCTCGATTCGAGGCATCTTCGAATTTTCTGCACCGTTGGCTGTCGAAGAAATCCAAGCTTTCGAACCGCGCGGCAAGCGGAGCGGTTCAGCGATATCGCCGGTGCGAATTTCAGGACCTGACGTGTCGAGCAAAATCGGCACGGTGTAGGTGACGTTTCGATTTAGTGTCGCTATCCAACGAAACGCGCGTTCTGCATCTTCGTGAGTCGAATGCGACATATTGATTCGAAGTACATTCATGCCCGCCTGATACATACCTTGAATCACTTCCCAACTATTGGAAGCAGGCCCGACGGTACAAATGATTTTGGTACGTCGCATAGCAGTCAGAGCAGTCGCGAAAACGGTGCGCGGAATCGTCGCTGTGGATCTAAGCGACCTGCAAGACAGCCATCCATGGCGTTCACTCTAGATTGCGAATCATTGCTTGGTTGAGTCGCTGGGTGCGACCGCAATTCAAAGCTTCGCAAGGAGCGTTAATGATAGTGACGTCGTGAGTTTTTCAATGTGCTTTGACATCGTATTGGACAGCGCCGTAACGTAGTGGTTTCCGTACGTGGTTTATTGGCGTCTACTTCTGAGCTCTCTGCAACCTAGCATGAGCTAGGCAATGGGCGTTTCAAACGCCATTTGGTCGCTACATAACCAACTCGCAAACTCGTCTACCGTCGCAATCACGCGTGATTGTGTAAGCGCGCACTCCCACACGATGGCAACTCGCCAACCATCTCCACCTAGCGCTTGGCGTACTTCTAAATCACGCGCCACATTGCGTTCGAACTTCGGCACCCAATATTCGCGTCGCGACGATGGGATACGCGCTTTGGAACAACCAGGATGCTGGTGCCAGAAACAACCATGCACAAAACACGCCACCTGGTAGCGGCGAAAAACGAGATCGGGCGAACCAGGAAGACTACGATCGTGTAGCCGGTAACGAAATCCCCTCGCATGCATCATGTGCCGCAGCTGTAACTCAGGCTTGGTATTTGCAGACCCTACCCCAGCCATGATGCGCGATCTAGTTGCCGCATCGACGGTATCAGTCATGCGACGCGAAGCTGCGGTCTACATGTTTGCAACACAGCGACCTATTACTCTAAATTGTGCTGAAGCTTCTTGGACTATAAGTCAGCCATCGCCACGCATCGCTGCAATCGGATCTAGCCTCGCAGCTTGTCTTGCCGGGTGATAACCGAAGAACACCCCTGCTGCAAACGCGGTTCCGACGCCTAACGAAACAGCGAACGTGGACCATTCCCAGACCCAGCCTAAAGCCAGACTAATGATCACAGTCGAGCCAACGCCAAGTAGTGCACCTAACACGCCTGCTACCAAACACAAAATGATTGATTCCGCGAGAAACTGCCGTTGGATGTCGCCTTGACGAGCTCCTAAGGCACGGCGAATGCCGATTTCTAATCGACGCTCTACCACCGATGCCAGCATGGCATTCATGACACCAAAACCACCCACCACCAAGGCGATGCCACCTACCGCTCCGAGCAGCAGTGTGAACATGCGCATTTGTGCCTCCATCTGCTCAATGATTCGTATTGGACTGTCGACTCGTATATTCGCACCAGGATTGCGCAGGCGGAAATGTCCCACCACTTCTTCGGTTGCCGCCAAATAGTGAATACCAGGCATCATGCGAAGGGTTATCCCTGTCAGCTCCTTTGATGCTCGTTCACGCACAGCGAGTTCAATGGGAATCAATAAGCTAACGTCCATACGCACAGCCTGCGGACCAGCTTGCGTTGGTTTCAAGATACCCACCACCACGTACACACTGGTGTCAACCCGGATCGTCGTGCCGATTAGGCTGTCGTGCTCACCTGGGGCTAATTTCTCTGCAACTTCTGCACCAATCACAGCGAACGCGCGTCGCTCGTCGAATTCGGTTAGGAATCTGCCACTATCGAGTTCCAGACGATGCATGACTAAGAATTCTGGTGTGACACCGATACGTTGTACCGAAAGTCGCTCCTGCCGATCGAGTTTCACGTCAGTCCATTCGTACGTGTAGGGTGACGCCTGAGCAATCGAATCCAAAATAGTGAGGCGTGCTGCATCTTCGGCGAACAATTCACGGGCACGCCCTCGCATGTCGCGTCTGGTCACATCGAACACCGACAACATATCGATACCGAGCGACTCAAATTGCCTAACCGCTTCAGATTTCGCCATCGTACCGGTCGTGAGCAGTGCAATCACAGCTCCTATACCCACCACGATACCGATTAACGCGAGTAGCGTTCGCTTGCCACCTGCACGAAGACTCACCAATGCCTCGCGCGCGTGAGTCGCGACTGGCATGCTCATGCGGCGGGTTTACCTGCGTTATGCGCTGAAGCATTTGAACCGTCAAGTTCAGTGATGGTGCCATTTACAAGACGCACATTGCGCTCGCAGCGTCGTGCCACACCCGGGTCGTGCGTGATGATGACGACGGTTGTGCCGTCGTCCGAATTGAGATCGACGAATAGCTGCATGATCTCTTTACCGGTATTTGGGTCGAGCGCGCCAGTCGGCTCATCGGCGAGCAGTATAGCTGGCATTGAGACCAACGCTCGAGCGATGGATACACGCTGTTGTTGCCCGCCTGACAGTTGATCAGGTCGGTGATCGCTGCGATCCGCTATACCGACTTTTTCAAGCATGGCTTCCGCACATTCGCGAGCGTATCCAGCTTCAAAGCCTCGATACGCCAATGGCACGGCCACGTTATCGCAAGCTGACAAGCGAGGCAGCAAGTGAAAAGACTGAAAAACGAATCCGATGGACAGATTGCGCGTATCTGATAGCTCGTCATCATTCATGTCGGCAACGTCGCGGCCAATCACATTGAGTGTGCCGCTGGTTGGTCGGTCAAGCAATCCCATGATGTTTAACAACGTGGATTTGCCAGAACCCGACTGTCCCATGATCGACAACAAATCGCCAGCATGCACATCTAAATTGACCTCGTTGAGAACCGTTGTTTCGATGGGTCCAACGCTATGGCTTTTTTGCACGTCGCGCAAACTGAGAAGTGGTAACTCGCGTTGCCTGAAATCATCGATTGCAGGTGAGAGCGACTCGGTGGTGTTCGCGTTGGCACCTCTATGCAAATGCGTGGCTTTCAGCAATATGTCTTTCAAACTTTTGCCGTCTGCGCGCAACGTGTCGAGAAAAGCCATACGTGTGCCTACGGCACCAAAATCTGATCGCCTGTGGTAATGCCGTCAAGAATTTCGATAGCGTCGACGGTGGTCACACCAACTCTGACCGGCTTCGTGCGCGTGCCGTCAGCTTCAACTAATTGGACGGTTGGTTGCCCATCGATTAACTGCACGGCGTCGATCGGTACGAGCACCACCGCATCAACTTGACGGATCACGATTTCCAACTCAGCGGACATACCAATGCGGACCGCTTCGAGCTCTGCGTCAGTGATTTCCGGTATTGCCGCAGTCACTTCGAAGAACGGCACGGCGCGTGCTTGCACGATGGCTTCCGATGACACGTGTTGCACCAACCCTCGCAATGTGGTGCCTGGAAACGCGTCGCCGCGGACGATGACGTCATTGCCAGCACGAACCGAGAGCACGTCGACTTCGTCGACTCTACCGACGACGGCTAAGCCACTCAAATCACCGACGATGAATAGCCTTTCCCCTTTGGTCACGGACTCGCCGCCAGCGAGCCGTCGTTCTTGTTGGTCGTCACCACTCGCTGCGCTAGGTGGTCGCATCACAACACCAGAAACGGGCGCTGTTACGGTGGCAAGACGCAACGTCTCGTCTAGTTCGTCAAGTCGCGCACGGGCATTTTCGACTTCTAGCGAAGCAACGCGCGCTTCGGACGAGCCTCGATTTACGATGCTTGCGTAATCTTGTTCTGCAGCTTCCAGATCAAGCTCGCGATTGGTAAACGTGCGTTCAGCGGCCGCATGCTGGTCGGCAGGAATAACCCCACGTTCAAACAAGAATTTTGATTGCTCTAGGCTGTTGGCACTGTCTTCCAAATCAAAACGTGCTTTTGCGACTGAACGTCGTGCCCGTGACACATCCACGCCATCGGACCAGTTTTCTACTTCATTCAGACGTTCGAGAGCCTTGATATGGGCCGCTTGTGCCTCCCGATGCTCAATTCGAACAGCGGTGTCATCGAGCTTTAGTAGTTCATCGCCTTGTTCGACCCGATTACCGTAATTCACAGCGACGGATGCGACCTTGCCCGTAATTGGGCTCGTCACGTCGACTTCGCGCAAAGGGGCTAACCGACTCGTGACGGTCACTGACGTATTGAGACGGCTTGGTTCAATCGTCAATACAACTGGCTCGCGCGATTGGACGGTGGCCGTAGAAAGGTCTTGATCGTCGCCCACGGCCGGTTCAATGTCGAGCACATATAAACCAATAACCGTCAATAACACCACCACTGCGCCGAAACTACCATATCGAGCAAGGCGGGTCTGACGGTTCGCCTCAGCCAACGTGGTGTTTTGATCTTCCAGGCGCAGGTACGCTTGACGTAGCTCTTTGTGCTGCGATTCGATTTCGTGAGCCAGTGCAAGTTCCTTGGTCCGCAATTCACTTAGCTCAGTTATGTCTTCAAAAACCACTGCGACGCCTGAGTCATCATGTTCGTCGCCTGTGATCCTTGACACACTCATAGATAGAGAGCACTGTCGGTTTTTGAATGAGGTTTCGACGACACGCTGATGCACTAGAGGCCCGGTGTAGACGGAATCCAGCACAGCTTGGGTGAATTCCTCGGTTTCGTCTAACGGGAGAAAGATCTCTGCGAACGTATGTCCGATGACTTCGTTTGGATCGAGTCCAGTAATGTCCGCAGCGGCTGCATTGAACGTACTGATGGTCCCATCGGGCTTGATCGAGATGACAGCGCTAGAGAGCGTTTGCAGAATCGCTTGATGCAGTGTTTCGCCAAATTGCGGCGTATCAGGACTAGCCATAGCTTCAAATGAACTACTTAGCGCGTAGCCTCGTCTTGATCGCTAAATATCGCAGGCGAGGTCGGGGTCAACGCCACGCGATCGACCTCGATCTCCCATTCCTCCAAGGTAGTGCCTAACGTCCGATTCAAGGCCGTTTCCGCATTGAGTCGCGCAATATATGCATCTAATTCGGCGTTTTCAGCAAGTACTAGATCATTTTCGAAAACAACGAGCTGGAAGTTGGTTGTAACACCTAAATTGAGCTTTTCGCGCTCAATTTCGGTTTTTTGCTTAACCAGATCGCGCGCTTTTTTCGCAAGTTCCAGGCGTGTTACAGCGATTTCGTAATCTCGAACGGCATTTCGAACCTCTATTTGAATGCGCTGCACTAATTCAGCGAGTGTGTTTTCGGCAATCTTCACGCTCGCGGCCGCGCGTTTCTCGGTAAGCCGAGCAAACCCTGCGGCATTGCGCCCCACCGGGACACGAAAATCCAGTGAGACGCGGTCGCCGCCAAGCTGAAGGTCACTGAATGGATCTTGAAACGAATCGCTTGGACCGCGTAACGTCCGACCAAGCGTCAATGACAAGTCCCACAAACGCGCATTTTCCGCGACTTGCAGGTTAGTCTCCGCATTGTTTAAGTTCAATAAACTAATTTTGTGATCTCGGCGATTAGCGAATGCAGTAGCAAGTCCAGACTCATTGGATATATCCAGCGATTCCATTTGACCTGATATTAGTTCCTCGACTTCGCCGAATTGCGTGTCAGTCTCAAGGTCAAGCACGTCGACCAATCTGAGGCGCGCGGCATCGAGACCACCTTGGGAAGCAATGAAGTCCAACTCGCGACGGGCGACATCCGCTTCGGCCTGAATGACTTCGCGGTCGGCCATCCGTCCTGCTTGAACTAGGAGCTTATTCACTTCTAGCAATTCTTTAGCGCGATCAAAAGATCGCAATGCGATTGCTTGACGACGGATGGCTTGCACATACGAGCGATAGGCTCGAATTGCACTCGTGATCAAGTTGATTAATGCATCTTCGAATTGCAGCTGATTTATTTCCTCTTGAACTCGCGCGGTCCGCAAATTGGCGCGTGCTACTCTGAAGCCCGCACCGCGCAATAATGGCTGCGAAAATGTCAATTCCACGACGCTGTCGCGGGCCACCCCACTGGCATCGTTCATGCCTGCACCTGCAACGCGCGAAGACAGGAGCAAATCGCCGCCCGTCGGAACACGCAACCTGATCGCGGATGTGACTCTGGATGATTCTGACCCATCGCCCGTTGTATCTCGGTCGGCCCCCGCGCCGAACGTAAAGCCTGGCAGGAATTCAGCTTCAGCGACGGTAAGCGCGTACTGGTCAACGGCGCGACCGATTCTCGCATTTTGTAGAGTGCGGCTGTTTTGAATGGCTAAGGCAATAACGTCTCGTATGTTTAGGTCTACGGCTTGCGAAGGCTGTTTCGCGCTTGCGTCGTTGGCAGCAAATGCTGATTGCGCAAAAGTAATACAGATGACGGAAGACATCGCAGCGCGCACCAACCATCTCGAAACCACCTTTGTGAATGGTTGAAGTGACGAGAAAATCTTTGAACTCACTTTCGAGCAAGCGTAGACTGGGTCTGACATGCTAGATTCGCAAGAACTTAGATTCCGAGTGCTTCGACTACCTGACATCGCCATTGTGCGTCTGACGGCAATCCGGTAGGTGTCAATTTTGCGTTAGCGGCATGAAAGCTTGGCTTTTCGGCATATGACGAGTCAGCCAAATCTGCGAAAGCCGAATGAATAGCCAAGCTAATGTTTCAATTAAGGGTCAAGGGGTTTGATTTCACAGGTATATCCTGCATAGTTAGTGAACGACCGTTGCTTCTGTAACAGGCACAAATCACCAAACTTTAC
Organism: Gammaproteobacteria bacterium; assembly: GCA_009841635.1. Taxonomy (GTDB): domain Bacteria; phylum Pseudomonadota; class Gammaproteobacteria; order Pseudomonadales; family Azotimanducaceae; genus Bin55. The sequence goes on along the minus strand of VXLJ01000015.1, from coordinate 1,507 downwards.
GGCGTCTAGATAAGTAAGCGCTTTGATTGTCGCTAGTGTATGCATATTGCAGTCCTTTGGGAAGAAATTCTCAGCTAAGTCCACTTTGAACAGGCGCTAGTTGTGCGAAAAGGTCGGCCAAAAACAGCTTATGATTTCGGTTACATAAGCATGATGACCCACTAAGAGGACTTGCCATGAATCGCAACCTTCAATTTCTCTTCGCATTTGCTTTCGTTGCTACTTTGTTAGTTGGCGTAGTTGGTGCGCAGGAACTCGGAGAACCTAGTGAAACCGCGATCACCACAGCTGATTGCACGTCCGCATGGGACGAATCTGAAGCGTCGAAGAATTGCGTGACTCATTTGCTAGAAGCCGAACCCGCACCCGGTGCCAATTTCGTAAACAACTGTGCAGTGAAAGCACTGTGTCCGGCAACAGAGGACGGCAGTCCAACTACATTTAGCGATTTTCACGGCGGACCCGACGGCGTTCGTGAACTCCTTAACTGCAACGGCTATCTGAAAACTGACTGCGAGTAAGTACTTGCATTCAAGCTTTGGATAGAACAATAACGGCCGGATTGAGCTCTCTAGAGTTCAATGCGGCCAAATGAAGTGCCTCAGACATTTCGAGGTCGTACAGCGTTATAGAGTTGATTGCAATTAATTGCTAGTTATTAGCGGCCTTGAACTGGTCGAAGCGGCTTTCTAGCCTAGAAGGGTCAGGCCAATGTACTTTCTGTTTTGGCAAATGCAATCTTTGACCTTCGATACGCTTTATCGCATCTAGCAAAGGCCCGTCCCGCCTACTAATCAATCTTCGCGAAACATGCACCCTGAATTCCGGATCAATGCCAATCAGATCACTATCGAAAGCAGCATGATGAATTTTTGATAGTGGGAGACCGTTGGAGACTATTGGCTGACCGAACTCTTCATTCGCATCTGGGTAAATATGGGCGGCATCAATAAGCTTAGGCTCCGGAAGATTCGAAATGGCGCATCGTCCGTCGTAAGCGTGGATGAGCGCTTCTCGAAACGATGCTTGATGCAAACGTTGCTTAACCGTACGAAGAGCATATTTTCGCTCGTTCGAGAAACTCGGATCATCAGCCAGCACACCAGTATCAATAACATCAATATCTGTTAACGAGTTTCTCAAAGGCAAGCCGAATATCAGACGAGCTTTGTATAGATCTGGATCCCAGCCGCCTATAAATGTAGGGATGATTGCTTCGTATCGTCCCGGTGCAACAGCAAGAAAATAAATGATTGGGATTTGCTTTTTGTACGCGCTTAGTAACCACTGATTTTGAGCGAAATGCGCACCTTCTTTACCGTTTTTTCTCATAAATGAATAGTCAATTCCCTCTTCACTGTTGTAGATCTGGTCGTGAGTTTCTATTTGGTCAGCGTACCAAATCTTGCCCTTACTAATTGCAGTACGAACAGAAAGCAAGTATTCCATCCGCTGAGGTTTGTAAATCCCTTGTTGTATGACTAGAGGATAGTTCTCACCCTCAAAT
>VXLJ01000014.1 GCA_009841635.1 Gammaproteobacteria bacterium | reverse complement strand
TAGGTTTGAATCTGCGCAGAACAGTTGTCTTGTTTAGGCAAGGTAGTAATTCCCATAAAAATGCAAATAACTAGCAAGCTCTTTGCGTATTTCCTAGTTTCAGCTGACCCACGAACTAATCCATGCAATGGATGTTTTTGCGGAATATTGGTCAGATTCCGTCGCTATAGAAATTCTGTTTCCAGAAATTCGTACTGGCAACCACAGAATTCACAGGTAACCTGAATCCCGCCATTCTCGCGCACCATTTCCTGCAATTCATCTGGCGGAAAAGTTTGCAAGGCGTTTGTACAGCGTTCTCTATTGCATGTACATTCAAATCGAAGGTGTCTAGGTTCATTGAGTTGAATCGTGTCGTTAGGAAAGACATCGCTCAACATGGAACGGATGTCTTTGCTGCGTAGTTCGGCTGGCCGAATGGTTCGAAATAGATTAACGAGACGCCACCACTCTGCCTCATCGTACGCTAACGTCAAATCTGACGCTTGCGCCGCACTTGGCAAACGCTGGAGGAAGCAACACGTGACAGCATCGTCATCTGTACCGAACGAAAACGTCGTATCCAGCTGCTCGCTGCTCTCGAAATAGCTCTCCATACTTTCACCGAGCGACTCGTACGACATGTCTACCAATCCTTGATATGACTCGCCAGACTCAAATTGCATGGTGATCGCCATGCGACCACTACCCATCAAGTCCTTGAAAGTCATCTCCGTATGTGTCGAATGTGGTTCGTCCTCATTCATGCGCACGATGCCACGTAGAGCATGCTGACCCTGACACTCAGCGAACGCAGTCTTGATTGGACCATCACCTACCGCATGCAGCGTGAGGCCACCTTCATGTTTGATATTGTTCGCGATCAACGCCACCGTAGCCAACATTTCGCCAAGCACTCGTTTTGCGGGGGTGTCATAGCTCCGCGCATGGCTTGCATCGCGCAATACATGATTCAGTCGGACCCACATGCCTCGCACTGGACTGCGAACGAAATGGAAACGCCAGAGTTGGTCGTTAGGCATGGGATGGCAAGATTGAAGACCTCGTTGCAAAGTCTAGTCGGTTATTGGTACTAGCTTGAAAAATCGCTGATTTACTTGCCTAAATTAAAAAACCGATGCCATGCAGCCACTAAGTCGCATGACATCGGCAAACAAAGGGTTCGCAACGCTGCGCTTCCGTCAGCGTTGCGTGTTAGGGTAGATTAGCCTTGAACTTCGATGCGTTTCGGCAAAATAGCATCTTTTTTATCGACCGTGATCGTTAGGACGCCATCTTTCGCAAGGGCAGCAACATTTTCACCAAGCGCTTTGTCAGGCAGTTTGACCGTGCGACTGAACGAGCCGGAAATTCGTTCGAAAGAGCGGAAATTTCCTTCGTTTTCGTCCGCGCCCGTGTGCTCAATCTTCCGTGAGCCTTTAATCGTCAGTGCGCCGTCTTCCAGCGTAACATTGATGTCATCAGTTGCGACGCCAGGCACATCCAAGGTGATCACGTAATTGGTGTCTGTTTCAGCTACATCCAGAGCTGGTCGCCAAATACGTGAAGCCGCATTGCTCCACCAAGCGCTATTCATGCGCTCGTTCAAATGGTCATGGATATGGTCAAACGGTCGCCATGCTTCTAGTTGTACGATAGACATGTTTCTCTCCGATTGATTGTCTGTCCTTGTGGTTTACACCACTTCATACCTCTTACATAAGGTCGCTTTTCGCCTTTTCAAGTCCTGATTGAAGCAGTTTCCATGTGGCACTTCTTATATCGCTCGCTTGCTTGGGCGATTCCGTTCATAGGTGTTCTCAATCTCTTGCGACGCTCTTGGCGCGAGCCCGCCTATCGACTAAGAATCACTGAACGGTTTGGTCAGGTCGACCCCAATATGGTTAGCGATCCGGTGTGGATTCACGCCGTATCTGCCGGGGAAGTCATCGCAGCTGAATCGCTGATAAAACAGTTTCTCAAAACTAAACCCACACATCGCTTGTTAATCACAACGACCACGCCAACCGGATTTGATGAAGTACAACGCCGCTTTGGCGCACAAGTTGCCCACTGTTATGCGCCGTTTGATGCACCGTGGTGCGTACGCCGGTTCTTGCGCAACATACGACCACAAGCTTTGGTCCTGATAGAAACAGAACTCTGGCCAACCATGCTCCGACTCAGCCAGCAGTTTGGCGTTTCTATAGCTCTTCTAAACGCACGTCTTAGCGATCGCTCAGCACGTCGCTACGCCATGATTCGATCGCTGACGACGCCAATGCTCAAGCACATTGATCTAATCGCGGCGCAATACGATGACACAGCATCGCGATTCATTGAACTTGGCTTCCCAAAAACGCACATACATGTGACCGGCAATGTCAAATTCGACCTTGAAATTCCGGATGCGACGCGTGAGGCAATTGAAGCTAGACGGCGCACTCTGCGAAATGGGCGCCCATGCTGGATTGCCGCAAGCACCCATCCAGGCGAAGAACAAATCGTTCTTGATGCCCATATCGCAGCCAGGCGAGCTATTCCAGACCTTCTATTAATCCTGGCACCGCGACACCCGCATCGCGCCGCCGAAATTACGCATTTGATCGAGACTCGAAAGTTGCAATCTAAGAGCCTGGCCGATGCGAACGGCAATGCCGATGTCGTGCTAGTGGATCAAATGGGTGTTCTGCTTGAAATGTACGGCATCGCTGACGTTGCCTTTATCGGGGGTAGCTTGCAAGGCCTAGGTGGTCACAACCCGGTCGAACCGGCTGCTTTCAAGCTACCCATGCTCATGGGACCAGATCGTATGAACTTCGAGGAAATCTGCCACCGTTTTAATGACGCAGGCTGCCTAACAACTGTTCACAACAGCGAGGACATCGCCGATGCGTTGATTGGGTTTATGCGCTCGCCATCAGAAAGAACAAAACAAGGTCAAGCCGCCCACCAAGTTGTGACCCAGAATCGAGGTGCGACCCAACGCCAACTCGCAATTCTGTTCGACTGGTTAGCTAGGTCGAGTTGAAACCCCGTCGGCCGCTACATGTGACGAAACCCGCAAGCCTCTCTATTGAGATGCCGGTTTGCCACTGGCGGTTGTAATTCGTGTAACAAGGTCGGCCGGGTCAATGTATTGATTCAGCTGCATCAAATCCTCAGCATTTAAAGATCCAACCGTTTGCTTGAGCCTCAACCCGTTCAACACGTAGGTGTAGCGTGAAGTCGCGTAAGCAAAAATAGCTTGATATAGTCGCTGTTGCGCTTGCAAAACTTCAACGATATTCCTCGTACCTACTTCATAGCCTGTTTGGGTAGCTTCTAACGCCGCCTGGCTAGATTGAATGGACTTATAGCGCGCGCTAACGCGGTCGACATCCCGGGTTACAAGGCGGAAGAAATTACGCGTGTCCCGCGCCACCGTTAGCTGCGACTGAATATATAGCTGTTTGGCTCGTTCCGATTGCCAAGCAGAGGAGCGAACCTGCGAGAGGTTGCGACCGCCATTAAATAAGGGAACACTAGCTGTTATGCCCCAGCTCGTCGTTGTCGACTGGTCGGTGAAAACCGATAACGGATCTTCGCTATAACGTTTCGAACCTGAGAGCCGCACCGTCGGAGCAAGATAACTGAGTGACGCCTTACGCGAATCCTTGGCCGCCTCCCATTGCGCTTTAGCTGCTTGAATTTGCGGACTGCCCGCCATCGCGGCACGAACCCATTCTTCTTCGTCAGGTGGATCAGGCTGCTCAATGGGCAAATCGTCTTTCAAAGACGCCACTTCGTTGTAGTTGACGCCTGTTACCGTCCGCAAAGACTCAAAAAAAATGCCGTGGGTGCTGGCCGCAGTAAGCCGCTCAACCACCGCCAGATCGTAGCTTGCCGTCGCGTCTAACACGTCTGTAATAGCGACCAAACCAACATCAAACCGTTGTTGAACCTGTTCAAGTTGACGTTGTACGGCTTCTTCCGCCGCTAAATTTGATTCTAGGTTATCTTGGGCTTGGAGCACATCTAAATACGCTTGCGCAACGCGTATCGCCAACGCCTGCTCGGCCGCGACCAATTCCCAATCCGCAGCTCTAATCTGATCTTGAAGCGCGAAGAATTGAAAGATTGCTTGTGCATTAAAGACGGCCTGATTAAGCGAGACACTCCAACCCGCGTTCTCTGACGTGCCTTCGGCCAACATGAATGGCAAATCACCGCCGCCGCGACCACGCTCAAATTCGCTGCGCCCACGGTTCGTGCTAGCGCTAAAGCTTGGCAACAGCACGCTCACGCCTTGCCAGAGGTTTTCGCCAGCAATCTTGTTGCTTGCAATTGCGCCCGCCAAGACCGGATCATTGGCAAGTGCATCCTGATACGCTTGTTCTAAGTCATTGGGAAACGCGTTGCTTCCGGCCACCAGAAGTACGCAAGCGATAAGTCGTTTCATATATAGGATTGCTCCAAAGGCAAAGTGGCGCGAACTTGACATTAATTAGACGCTTCCAACCTGAATCCGTTGCGCTGAAGTATCACAACGATTCATGCACAGCCGAGCTAGGATGTCGCTAAAATTTCGTGCCCATTTGCGCACTGAACACTATGGCTCGGATAACTGTCGAAGACTGCCTAGAACACGTGGAAAATCGTTTTCAGTTAGTCACGCTTGCAGCTGAGCGCGCTCATCAATTCTATCTTTACCAAGCACGGCCACAAGTAGACCCGGAAAACGACAAGCCAACTGTCATTGCGTTGCGAGAAATCGCCCAAGGCTTGAAGGTTAGCAGTATCTTGGGCGATGCGGATGACGCGGACGCATCGGAAACTGCGGAAGCAGAATCATCGGATGGTACAGAAGCGCCCGCAGGATAGTTCATTCTTTGTCGGTCTCCTTGCCGAACAAGCCCGCTCGGATGCGCAAGCCGCGCCGTTTGAACTTTCTGACCTAATATCGCAACTGCGGTATCTCACGCCGCAGCAAATCAAGGAAGTTCGCGCAGCCTGCAAATTTGCGGAGCAGGCCCATGAAGGGCAAACTCGCAAGACGGGTCATTCATACATTACGCACCCACTTGCAGTTGCAGGGATTCTAGCGGAACTCGAAGCCGATCATGACACGATCATGGCCGGCGTGTTGCATGACGTCATTGAAGATTGCGATGTCAGCAAAGAATCTTTAGAAACCCGCTTTGGCTCCACGGTCGCCAACATCGTCGATGGCGTCACGAAGCTTGCCGAATTTACGACGAGCCAAGAATTTCACGCAACCAATATCCAGAACATTGCTTTAGCCACCGTCAAAGACCCACGCGTCATCGTTGTGAAACTCGCCGATCGATTGCACAACATGCGGACATTGGCAGTGATGGATAAATCAAAACGGCTGCCCATTGCAACCGAAACGCTAGAAATATATGCGCCCATTGCCCATCGGCTCGGCATCTACATCGTCAAGAACGAACTTGAAGATTTAGCCTTCGCCACCAAGCATTCATTCCGCCACGATCACATTTCTCATGCGGTGCAACGCTTTGAATCCGCTAATGAGACCATCGTGCGGCTTGTGCAAAGCCGCATACAAGCACGCTTCAACGAAATCGGCTTAGACGCTTCTATCGGTTATCACCCACAGCATCTATACGAAATTTATCGCAAGATGAAGTTCGGACCTATGACGTTTGATGATGCCATGGCCTTCCTGAACTTCAAAGTCCTCACTGATTCGATTGAGGACTGCTATCGGGCCTTAGGTGCAATTCATCACGTATTCAAACCGAATACGCGCGGTTTTCACGACTACATCGCCGCCCGCAAGCATAACGGCTATCAATCGCTGCACACGCAGGTGATCGGTCCACGTGGCAAACTAACCAAGATTCAAATTCGCACGCATCAAATGGAAGCGTTCGCGAATCGCGGTATTACAACAATCCAATCGGATGTACTGGATTCTTCAACCCAAGGCTTGAATGAAGCCTTGATGAAATCGTTTGCCGATACCATCGAAGACATACAAGATCACGCGGACAACGCGATTGATTTCCTTGCGAAATTCAAGCATGATCTCGTGCGCGACCGCATTTTGGCCTATACCCCTGAAGGCGATGTGATTCACCTCGCAAACGGTGCGACCGTCATTGATTTTGCCTACGCCATTAGCACCGTGCTCGGGTCGCAGTGTGTTGGCAGCCATGTTGACAATCAGCCCGCACCATTATCGACTGTGCTTGAAACCGGGCAAACCGTTGACATCCAAACCAGACCCAACGCTTCACCGAGCCCGGCATGGCTCGACTACGCAGTTACTCCACGAGCGCGGAACGCGATCAAACGGCAACTTGATCGGCGCAACCACTCCCTTGCGGTCAAAACTGGTTCGCGTTTACTTGAAGATGCCTTGGCGCAAGCTGGCGTATCACTAAAGGATCTGGACTTTCGATCTCACCGCAAGGTCTACAAAGACTTGAACGTGAAACATCGCGATGAGTTATATGTCGCAATCGGGCGTGGGCAGTTGCAATCACGTTTCGTCGCCATGAAGCTACTTTCGGCTGTTACCAGCGAGACCCCCAGTCTTTTTCTTGATGATGGGCACTCTACCGTTGAAATAGTCAATCAAAGACTGAATGCCTCGTACGCATTCTGCTGCGGACCTGTTCCTGGCGACCGCATCGTAGGACATAGCACGCGTCAAAAGGGGTTTGTCGTACATCGCAGCAGCTGTGCAACAGCGAAAAGTGACAAAACCGCGGAACAGGTAGCGCTCGCGTGGGGAACGACCAACGATGAGGAGTTTTCGACCCGCCTGCAAATTTGGCTAACGGGTGACAAAGACTCCGTATACAAGCTAGCAAGCGCGCTGCGTTTGGCAGATACAACGCTCACGCATTTGGAAACCCTCCCGGAACAGGGCGTCATGCAATCGGTGAGAGCGGAGATTAAAGTTCGAAACTCCGACCATTTAAGGCGTGTCATTAGCAATTTACGGCGCTCTCACTTCGTAGGCCGCGTACTTCGCGCTGGCGACCGATTAGCCGATATGGAATAACCAATAGATGAAGAAGCGCGCCATCGATTCAGAGCTCGCACCCGAACCGATTGGGCCTTATTCCCATATGGTTCGGGTCGGGAACATGCTCATTCTTTCGGGTCAGATTGCGCTTGTGCCGGAAACGATGGAACTGAACGCAGCCGACACCGAAACTGAAGTTAGACAGGTCTTCGCTAATATCCACGCGGTCTTAAAAGCGGCGAATGCGACATTGCATGACATTGTCAAGCTGACGGTATTCGTCACCGACCTCGAGCGTTTCAACAGCGTCAACGCCGTTATGAGCGAAGTGTTATCACCGCCCTATCCGGCTCGCTCAACCGTGCAGGTGGCAGCCTTGCCACGCGGCGCGACAGTGGAAGTGGAAGCTATCGCTGTCAAACAGTAGGACGGCAGCATGCCTTCCAATCTAGTCACGACCATTGGTGGCATTGGCCCTCAGGTCGCGGAACGACTCAAAAATCTCGGCATCCGCACCATCGCCGACCTATTGTTTCACATGCCCCGCGGCTTTCAGGACCGCAGCTCGCTGACCAAGCTGCGCGACGTTACCGAGGATGAAGCGTGCGTCGTACAAGGCGCGATCACCGATGTTCTCGACGCTCCCAACAATCAACAAGGGCTGGTAGTGCATTTCGAAGATGGAACTGGCCGCGGCACCGTGCGATTCATGCGCGGCGTCTCTTACCATCGCAATCAATTCCAGGCATCGTCGTATTTGCGTCTCTATGGCAAGCCGGCTTTCGCCCGAACCTTCTTTCACCCTGATTATGAAGTATTTAGGGAAGATCCCGGCAACCCTGAACCCGAGTTTTACCCCATCTATCCGGCCACAGGAAAGATAACCAGCAAAAGAATCGCCGGGTGGATTAAGGCTTCTCTTCACGAAACGGCTTTCTTCCCTAAATTCACGCATGACAGCCTGTCCCTAGCAGACGCCGTAAAAACGATTCACCAACCTGATCCAGCTACCCACCCCGTGACCACTCAAGATGCACTGCGTCGAGTTGTATTCGACGAGATGCTCGCTTTCACGTTGGTACAACAGCGGCGGCACAGACACGAAAACCGGGAAGCTAGCCCTTTACCCGCTCTCAGTGGTCGTGACCAGCAATTGCTGGACATGCTTGGTTTCGAACTGACGGCAGCTCAAAAACGCGTCGCCGCGGAAATCGCTGACGACCTGGAAAAACCTCAAGCAATGCGTCGGTTGCTACAAGGCGATGTAGGGTCTGGTAAGACCATCATCGCCGCATTGGCAGCGATACGTGCAGCCGACAACGATATGCAAACAGCCATCATGGCGCCTACTGAATTGCTAGCTGAACAGCATTACCAGGTGCTTTTCGAGTGGTTCACGCCGCTAGGCATTGACGTCGTGCTGCTTACTAGCCGCATGCCATCGCCGCAACGACGACGCAGTCGCGAAGCCATCAAAAGTGGCCGTGCTCAAGTCGTCATAGGCACCCATGCCCTATTTCAAGACGCAACCGTTTTTAAGAATCTCAATCTTGCCATCATCGACGAACAACATCGGTTTGGCGTGCACCAACGCATGCAAATGTCTAGCAAAGGCGAAAACGCGCATCAGCTGGTGCTTACCGCGACACCCATTCCTCGAACCTTAGCGCTCACGATGTTCGGCGATCTCGCGGTGTCGACCATCGATGAATTACCACCGGGCCGCACCCCCATCAAAACATCGACACATTCCAACGAACAGCGTGACCGCGTGATCCAAGCCGTTGAACAGCAGATTCGTGGTGGGCGCCAGGTTTACTGGGTCTGCGTGGCCATCGATGACAATGAAGAAACCAATCTCGCCGCTAGCACGACGACCTATGAGCAACTCTCGGAACAACTGGTGAATATCGGGGTAGGGCACGTGACTGGGCGAATGAAGGTGAACGAAAAAAATGGCGCAATGAACGCGTTTCGAGAAGGTGAAACCCGCTTGCTGGTCGCAACAACTGTCATCGAAGTCGGCATCGACGTACCAAACGCAACCGTCATGGTGATTGAAAACGCAGAGCGCTTAGGCTTGGCCCAATTGCACCAACTGCGGGGGCGCGTCGGGCGCGGCGCGGAACAGAGTTTCTGTTTGTTGTTGTATCAGACGCCGATTGGCGCGACGTCAAAAGAACGCCTTGAAACGATGCGCCGTTCAACCGACGGGTTTGAACTTGCAGAAACTGATTTGCGTATGCGCGGGATGGGGCAAATGTTTGGTAGCCGTCAATCGGGGGTAGACCCATTCCGGGTGGCCGATTTGGGGTCCTTTGTCGATCGCTATGACGAACTACAAGAAGTAGTGAATCAGCTGTTGCGAGACGATCCTAAGAAAGCCGATGAAATCATCGCAACCTGGACCCCTGAAGGTCAAGGATATGCGGCTTCGTAGGCTCTAGCCAATCTCAATCATCTCAAAATCTTCCTTGCCAACGCCACACTCTGGGCACATAAAATCTGGCGGAACATCGTCCCAAAGTGTGCCAGGGGCTATCCCGTCCTCTTCGCAACCCTCAGCTTCATCGTATATCCAACCACAGACGATGCATTGCCACTTGCGCATGGAGCTCTTGTCGGGGTTGAATAGACCGCGTAATCTTATTTTTAAAGCCTAAGGAGCAAATGGTCGCCAAACTTGTCGCGATCCTGCAATTGATGCGGCTGGACGTACCAGTCGGTACGTTGCTTCTGCTTTGGCCAACCATCACTGCGCTGTGGATCGCTGCTAACGGCATCCCGTCGTTCGACATGCTCTTAATCTTCTGCGTTGGCGTGGTCGTGATGCGCGCAGCGGGTTGCGTCATTAACGACATCGCTGATCGAAAAATCGATGCGCAGGTTACGCGGACGTTTGCTCGCCCGCTGGCGGATGGACGTCTTTCAGTTCAGACCGCGATGGTTGTCTTTGCAGTGCTAATTACGCTTGCCTTTTGGCTCGCATTCATGCTCAACGCCAAAACACAATGGCTCGCGCTCGGCGGACTAGCTGTTGCGGTTCTATACCCTTTCATGAAACGTGTGACCATGCTCCCGCAGCTAGTCCTTGGCGTGGCATTTTCCTGGGGAATTCTTATGGCGGCCACGGCGACGCTCGATTCCTGGGCGTTCGACCTCTCAGTTTATCTTCTGTTTGCAGGAAATTTCTGTTGGATCGTCGCCTACGATACCCTTTACGCGATGGTGGACCGGGACGACGACGTTGCGCTTGACATCGGTTCCACTGCGATATTGGCCGGCCATCATGCTCCTAATGTAATCGGCGTGCTGTTACTGCTAACGTGGGTGCTTTGGCTCGCCTTAGGCATCAGTCTTGACGCGAACATGTATTACCACCTCGCGCTTATATGCGTGCTCGCAATATTCATCTACCAGTTCATAGATGCACACAAGCAGGAAGCTCGCGAACGTTGGTTTCGTGCTTTCAAATCCAATATCTGGGTCGGTGCGCTGCTTTGGTTTGGCGTCCTGCTCACGACAGCAACGTGACGCCCATCATCATCGGCGCGCTCGAACGCCTTATCAGTGTAGTGGGCAGATCGGTTGCGCTGCTCGTGCCGATCATGGCAGTTATTGTGCTGCTTGTGGTCATCATGCGTTACGCATTCGACCTCGGTTCAATCGCCCTGCAGGAATCGGTGATGTACATGCACAGCGCCTTTTTCATGCTCGGGTTGGCATACGCCCTGCAAACTGATAGTCACGTTCGCGTCGACATCATCTACAGCCGGTTAAGCGATAGCACGAAGCGTTGGATCAATCTGTGCGGCCACGCCTTGTTCCTCATCCCGTTAGCGATCGTTCTGATTGTCTACAGCTGGGATTACGTCGTAGCTTCGTGGCGTGTCCAAGAAGGTTCGCCGGAAGTCGGTGGCGTCCCCGCAATCTATCTGCTGAAATCCATCATTCCGATATCGGCTTGTTTGCTCATCTTGCAAGCACTGTGTGAAATCACACGCTTAACGCTCGATCACGTTCGCCCAAGCGGTGATTGAGTGGCTTCCGCTGCTCATGTTTGCAGCAGTATTTGCATTCATTCTGGCCGGCTACGCCGTTGCCCCAACCTTGGCAGGTGTGGCGTTGTTTTTCGCGCTAATCGGCATCCTCGCTGGATTATTCAATCCCACAGATCTAGGGTTCATCCCCATTCGCGTATTCGGCGTCATGAGCAATACGGTGCTTATCGCATTGCCGTTATTCATTCTCATGGGGGTCACCCTCGAACGTACCAATATCGCCAACAACTTGCTTCGCGCCTTGTCGAGTTTAATGGCAGGGAGCCCTGGCGGCTTGGCCATCGCGGTGGTATTCGTCGGCGCGCTAATGGCGGCGAGCACTGGTATCGTCGGCGCGACGGTCGTCACGCTCGGGTTGTTGGCGTTGCCGGTGATGCTAAAGCAGCACTATCAAGCTGGCTTCGCCACTGGCACGATTGCCGCAACCGGTACGCTTGGGCAAATCATTCCACCTTCCATTGCGCTGGTGCTGCTCGGCGATGTGCTTTCGAACGCGTACCAACAATCGCAACTCGCAAGTGGCGTATTCAATCCTAAAACGGTCTCAGTAGAAGACCTATTTATCGGGTCGCTGCTCCCAGGTTTGCTGCTAGTAGGGCTTTACGTCGCCTACATCTTCGGTCGAAGTCATCTGGACCCATCGGTAGCGCCACGCGCAGAGCGTCGCGACGCGGACCTCAATCAGCGCGAGATCGTGGTAAGCCTATTGCCTCCGATTCTGCTCATCGTCGCAGTACTCGGCTCTATTCTCTTTGGCTATGCGACGCCTACCGAAGCAGCCGGCGTGGGTGCTTGTGGAGCACTTTTACTCGCGGCATCGCAACGAGCGTTGTCGTTCTCAACGTTGAAAGAAATCTGCCGCACAACTCTTACGACCACCGCCATGGTGTTCTTCATTCTGATTGGTGCATCCGTGTTTTCGCTGGTTTTTCGTGGATTTGGCGGTGACGAACTGGTTTCAGGTTGGTTCACACAGATTGAGCATGCGCCTTGGTTGGCAGTAGGCATCGTCATGTTGGTGATCTTCCTGCTCGGCTTCGTGCTGGATTTCGTGGAAATCACCTACATCGTGGTGCCGATCGTAGGACCTGGACTGCTGGCAATGGGCATTGACCCGGTGTGGCTCGGGGTGCTCATCGCCTTGAATCTGCAGACGTCATTTCTAACCCCACCATTTGGTTTTGCCTTGTTTTATCTGCGTGGGGTCACGCCGCCAAGTGTAGAAACGATCCAAATGTACAAAGGAGTGGTGCCGTTTATCGCACTTCAACTCATCATGATCGGAATTCTTGCACTGTTTCCTGCACTCGCAACTTGGTTGCCGTCGCTGTAGGTCGGCACAAACCCTCTAGAGCTCGAGTCCCCGCGGCACCTTGTTTGATTCAAGCCCTTGGATCTGACTCATGATGGCAGCGTAACGCTCTTGCTCTTCAGGGGTGCGACGCGGCATTGAGAACCCTGTAATCGACGCATACTCCCGGTGCTCCCGCAAGAAATCAGGCAACGCTTCGTAAGTGCTCGTTTGCGCAAGTTTCAAGATGTCGTCGGGTTGCACGGTTTCACGCATCTCCGCCCATTTCCCGTTCAACGACAACGCATGAAGCTTCAGGCCTAACTCTTCGAGCCCATGCAAAGCCAACACCTTGTGATAGGTCCGAGTTGAACCATAAAACGACAATGGCGTTCGCATCGCGCTCACACTCTGTTCGATTTCACTATCGTTCTCGCCTAGTATCAAGTAGCCACTCGCGTTAATCTCTATATCGTCCCAGGTGCGATTGGATTTCACCAATCCGGCCCGTACGGCCGGTAGCAACACTTCACGCATGTATCGATCTGACATGATGCCACCATGCGGCATGACGACATCTGCGACTTCCCCGGCGACGCGCGCCATGACCGGACCTACCATCGCTAGACCGATTTTGGGCAGCGCGCACGACAACGGTCCAGGATTGAAATTGGGTGTCATGAGCGTATAGGTGTAGTGCTTGCCAAGAAATTCAGGTTGGGACCCGTTCTGCCACGAGTCCCACACCGCTCGCATCATCTGAATGTACTCGCGCATCCGCGGTCCGGGAGGTGACCAGGTGCCGCCGAATCTGCGCACGTTATGGCCTTTGACTTGGCTGCCGAGACCGATGGTGAAGCGGCCATTGGAAAGTTGCTGAATGTCCCAACTCTGCATCGCAAGTACAAACGGGCTCCGCGGGAACGCAATCGTCACGGATGTTTGAATGCCGATCTTCTCGGTCGCAGCCGCCGCCAACGCCATGGTGACAATGGAATCGTGAGAGAGTTCCCCACACCCGATGATGTCGTAACCCGCCGCTTCTGCTGCTTGGGCTTGCTTGCCAACGGTACCTGGCCAGCCTCCTACGCCACTCGTAACTTGCATGATGGGTCTCCAATGGCCTTTGTTTGCGCGCCAATTCACGATTAGCACGGAAGCTTCTCAAGTCTATTTTGCGCAAGCACGATTGGAATCGAACTGCATGAGCTTGGATAATCGGTTCGAATCTAGAGCTGCATGTGACCCCTCGCATCAGCTGTTTAAATTGAGATGCCTTTAGGTGTACATGCAATTGCGAGCCGCCCCTTTAGTCGGTATTTGCTTACTAGCACTGTCCAATTACCTGACACACGCTAATGAACCTCCTATGAATTCAGCTTCACTTGATCAGCTGCTCGAGACCATTCGCGTCGAGCAAGACATGCCTGGGTTCAGAGCCGCCGTGCTTATGCCGGATGAGCGGTTAGTTCGAGGGGTTGTAGGACAGGGCGATATTGAAAACGATGTTCCTCTCAATCATTCGATTGGCATGCCAGGTGGTAGTACTGGCAAGACTTTCGTGGCTGCTCTTGCGATGTTGCTTGTTGAAGATGGTGTATTCACGCTCGATGACCTAGCAGCGCAGTGGGTCGGCGATCGCGAGTGGTTTGCCGGCTTGCCAAATAAGGATGACATGCGCATCCGTCATCTGCTTTCGCACAGTTCGGGTATGAGCGACTATCCCCGCACGCGGAAATTTCTAGCGTTGCAAATCTGGCGGGCGTTGCGGTATGGGGGAATTTCGTTCGAACGTGAAGAACTCATCGAGATGGTGACCGGGATCAAGCCGTACTTCCCGGTTGGCGAAGGGTTTTCCTATTCTGATTCGGGCTATATCGTGCTCGGCATGATCATTGAAGCAGCGACGGGTCGCGACTACTACGACCTTTTACGCGAGCGCATTCTTGAACCACATGGCTTTCACGAAATTCAACCACAAAACCAGTCGGTACTATCCAATATAACGCCAGGCTATATGCGCGGTGCTCGCAATCTGCGAGCTGACGGCACAATGAAAACCAACCCTGCATCGGAATGGACGGGTGGCGGACTGGTCACTAACCCAACCATGCTGGTGCAGTTTTATCGTACCCTTGCCGATGGGCGCATCGTCAGCCCTGAATCGTTTGAGCGTATGCGAGACGCAGGTTGGCAAAATCCAGAATCACCAGGATGGCATTACGGTTACGGGTTGTTTGTGACCCATAAGCCGGCCTTTATTGAGCATGGCGGACTATGGTCTGGCTATCGCACGCATGTGCGCCACTATGAAAAAGAGCAAATCACTATTTCTGTGCAAACGAATCGCGATAGCGTGGATTTAGAAAGCGCGACTGATCGGGTCAAGCAGTTAATCGAGCGCGAATTTATGGCACTTTAACGCCAGCTCACATCACTTTTATAGCCCTAGCCGCCTAATCGCGAAACAACCAACGCAACGAATCTGCAAACAAAGCGCCACCGTGCCGCAAGGTGTGACTGCCTTCACCAAATTCAAAGCGATAGTCATATCCAGCCAGTTCCAATGCAGCTGCCATGTCTTGATTGGCAATTGGCCAGCTGCCTGGGATGACGTTCAAATCCTGTAAACCGCTCTGCAGAAAGACACGAATGGATTTACGGTGGTGTCGCCGCACCATCGATGGGTAGTTGTGCCCCCCTCGAATGTTTGTAAACGACCCGCAGTGACTCAAAACCAACCCAAAACTACGTGGTGAGTGCCAAGCCGCGTTGAATGCGCAAATGCCGCCACTAGACATGCCGCAGATCAAACGTCGAGTCGGGTCGCTCGTAAGCGGTCGACCAATGGTGTTTTCGACCAGCGGGACAATCTCGCCATCAATAAATCGGACAAACCGATCCGTCACTGTATCGTATTCGATGCTCCGCTGGTCCGGGTACCGTTCATGTGCGCCCGGATTCACGAACACCGCAACAAGCGGGGGTAATTCACCTCTAGATGTCATCGTATCGAAGACTCGCGTTGCGCGCACATCGCCTTGGCGCCATAAATAACCGTCACCGTCGTTGAAAAACGCAAATGCGGGCGCTTCACTCGATTCTGCGACGGATGCGGATTGGTAGATGGATACAGCTCGAACTGTATCGGGATAAACCTCCGAATCGGACCATTCGCGAAAGCGTTTAAATGAACCTTCCTGCACGTTGCTAGCAGGATAGGCCTCCTGACAAGGGTTGTACTGGATTTCTTTGGGGTTAGGCGGTAGTTCCTTTAATCTCTCATGACCCGGCCGCACATTCATCTCAAAGGGTGGTCGACGGTGCAGGCCGTGCCGTTGGTACGTCTTGAAATCCATGAACACTGCAGCTTCCTCGTCCTTTGTACTACTGTCAGAAATCGGGACTTCAAAAACTTGAAAAGAGCTCCGCTCTGCCAAACCCGATTAATTGCCGATTCGACGCGATTTTATGGTTCGTTCATCCATCAAGCTAAGTGAATATGAGCTTGGGTGAATGCTGAGTAACGCCTACTTCACGCTATGGTCGGAACTGAAGCGAACGGGAATGAAGTTGGTCGGGTAACGAAACAAGGCGATAGGCCAATTGCACCCATTCGCACACATAACGTCTAGTGTCCCGCGGATCGATCATCTCTTCAATCTGAAACTTGGACAGTGGACCAAGAGGACCGCGCGCACTTTCGATCCGAGCATTCAATTCAGCACGCAACGCCTCAGGATCGTCTGCTTCGGCTAATTGCCTTTTATAGGCTGCTTCAATGCCGCCTTCCGGCGGGATACCGCCTGTGTCCGCCGCTGGCCAAGCAACTCGCATTGAAGGCGACGATCGCGGCGTCGCGTAGTTGTTGCCTGCTACACCGAAACTTCGGCGCATAACCACTGTAAAGATGGGTACTTTCACTTGGGAAAACGCGACCATCCATTCCCCGCCAGCTCGAATCGTGCCGGCCATTTCGTGCTCGAGACCCACCGCAAAACCCGGGTTATCGACAAGATTCAACACCGGAATGTGGAACAAGTCGCACATATCTAAATGCCGCGTCAGTTTCCTACATCCATCTGCGGTTAACGCCCCACCATTCACATGCTGGCTATCCGATGCGATGACCCCAACAGGACATCCCGCAAATCGTGCTAAGCCTGTCACTTGGTCAGATCCCCACAACGCACCAATTTCGAAAAACGAATCATCATCTACCATCAGTTCAATGGCATGACGTATGTCGAAGGTTGTGGTCCGCTTACGCGGAATGATCGAGAACAGCTCTTCCGCACGGCGATCCTCGGGATCTGTCGAAGCAACGACTGGTGGCGCTTCATAGACACTAGAAGGTAAATACGATAGAAAGCGGCGCACTTGCAGCGCGGCATCTTCTTCGGTTTCAGCGACGTTATCCACTGAACCATTAGTACAGTGAATCCGCCAATCCCCAAGCTCTTCTTTAGAAATGTCGTACCCCATGGCATGCTTAACGACAGGTGGGCCTGCCACAAACAATTGCGAGATTTCGCGTACCATCACGGAAAAATGACCAAGTACGGCTTTGGCCGCGCCGATCCCGACCACACTGCCCAACAACATATTTACCACTGGGACCGTGGCGAGTTGTTGCGTGTACATAGCACTGCCCAGATGGCCGGGTAAAAACGAACCGCCACCACCAGCCACACGTGGGCGACCTGCTTTGATCGCGCCCGACGATTCTTTGGCTGAACTTTCCCCTTCTTGCTTTTGTTGGGGCACCATCGCCGCAACGCTGCCACCTCCTGACGAGCCATCTAGAAGACGAATGGACGGCGCTCTCATTTCGATAGACATGCGGTCCAAATGGCTGCTCTTCGCACCAATCGCACCGTCTGCGTGCCCGCCGCGGGAGGTAAAGTCATCCGCACACACGATCGCCATGCGCTTTTCGATCGTGCCCCAGCCACCGACATGATTTGCGGGCGTAAATGCGACGATGTTGCCTGCTTCATCGTACGAAGCAAAGCCCGTGACGGAGCCAACTTCATGAAACGAATCTGTGTCAAGCAGCAAATCGATGCGCTCGCGGCACGTTAATTTGTTTCGACTTCGCTGACGCACCACGCCTGGGTCTTCCGAGCCTGGTGCTAGTCGCTGCTGTGCGAGAGATTGCAACGTGGCAACTTGATCCAACATCGCTTGCCAATTCTGAATCTCGCGACCATCTGCGTGTTTATTAACGGCCGCATCGGCGGTTTGCCGCAAGGTGGCTATGGTTTCATTGGCAGCAACCGCGTCACCAGCTTTTAGTGACTGCAATGCGACCAAAGCGCCTGCATGAGGAGCTGCAATCACTGTTTCCATTTTCATGGCATTCACGATGAGAATGGGTTCGCCCGCAGCGACCTCGTCGTTTACCGACACCGCCCATTCAACGACGGTGCTGTCCATCGGTGCACGTATCGCGGTTTCATCGGCCGCTACCGGCAAACTTGGTCGGTTCAACGTTGCAACGCTCGGCGAACTTGATTGTGACAGCTCAGCTTGAGCGGTACGGTCAAGAAAGCCAACAATCCCGCCTACACGCTTGTTTTTGGCTTCAAGCAGTTCTGGATGATCGACTAGCAGCGACGTGCGGGCATCGCCACGTTTCACGGTTTCCTGACCACATATGGCGACCATTGAGTCCAAATTCGATGCGATGCCGGTTAGCTGAAACTCGGCCAAAGCCGCGCGCAGACGAGCTAAAGATGCCGGGAAATCTCGCGCTGTCGTAGCTACGACCTTCGCCAGCAATGGATCGAACTGCGGACTGACGTTGTACCCCTTATAGCCACAAGCATCCACTCGAATGCCAGGGCCAGACGGCTCGCGATATCCTGTGATGGTGCCCGTACCGGTTGCCGTTACCCGCGCCTGCAAGCTATAACCCGCTGCACATTCAATCGACGCTTGATTCTGAATACCTAACGCGGCCAGCGCTTCACCGGACGCGACACGAAACTGCGCCTCTACTAAGTCAACCCCAGTGATTTCCTCAGTCACCGTGTGTTCGACCTGAATACGTGGGTTGCACTCGATGAAATAGCACGCGGCCGCATCTGTATCTACCAAAAACTCCACAGTCCCAGCATTCACATAGTTGGCATGCTTCGCGAGTGTGACGGCATGTTCCAAGATTGCTTGACGCAAACCTTCGTCTAAATTAGGGGCCGGGGCGAACTCCATGACCTTTTGATGCCGCAATTGAATAGAGCAATCACGCTCGAAGAGATGCACCACGTTGCCGTGCTCATCAGCGAGAATCTGAACTTCTATGTGGCGTGGGTTTTGAATCAGCTTTTCGACGAAGATCGAGCCGTCGCCGAATGCGGCGTGGGCCTCGCCGCTGCATCGCTCAAATGCATCCCTCAATTCAGCTTCGCTTTTAACTTCACGCATGCCGCGTCCGCCGCCACCGGCTGCAGCCTTGAGCATCACTGGATAGCCGATCGCTGCGGCCGTGCGTTCTGCGTTATCCGCATCTGCCAACGCGGCCGAACTTCCAGGGATCACGGGGATGCCAATGCTCTGAGCCAAGGCGCGCGCTGCAACCTTGTCGCCAAATTTGTGTAGGACAGTCGATGGTGGCCCTATGAACTTAATGCCCTCTTGCTCACACCGGTTCGCCAATTCGGCGCTTTCCGATAGGAAGCCATAGCCAGGGTGCACGCAATCGCAGCCTTTCTCTTTAGCAACGTTTATCAGTTGTTCAATATCTAAATAACTCGATACGGGTGAAGCGTCGGCCTGCGTGGCAAGGCGATGGGCTTCATTGGCAAACTGCGTGTGCAGACAATCGCTATCCGCAGCTGGGTGCACAGCGACGGTTTCGATGCCTAAGGCGTGCGCTGCACGTGCGACGCGAATGGCAATTTCGCCTCGATTGGCGATGAGGACCCTGGTAAACATGTGAAGTTAAGTCAGTTCGGTTGGTAAAAGAAACGGTTATGGTGCAGGGGCAGGCTGCCGCACGTCGAAATAGGCTTCTTCCGCGAGGTCGTGCCAGTCGCTGACTGTGGCTTGAAATGCTTTATATGACGCAACGACACGTGCCGATAAATCGTCCACCGTTGCTAATTCATCAAGCACGTCTCGAGCGTGCTCGCGATAAGTCGCTAGGACATCGTCGGGTAACCGGCGCAGTTCGACGCCATGTTCTGCCATCATGGTGCTTAAGCTGGCCATATTGCGTGCCGTGAATTCGTCCAAGGCGTCCTGATTGGTCGCGCGTGCCGCCACTTCAACGATGTGCTGCAAATCGCTTGGCAAAGCTGCATAGGCTTCTTTATTTACCATCAGCTCAAGGACTGCATTAGGCTCCTGCCATCCTGGGTAGTAGTAGTACTTGGCGATATCGTGTAAACCAAACGCGAGGTCGTTATATGGACCCACCCATTCTGTCGCATCAATGACGCCAGTTTGCAAGGACGTATAGAGCTCATTGCCGGGCAACTGTACTGCGACACCACCTGCTCGTTGAAAAACGTCCCCGCCAAGACCCGGGATTCGCATTTTCAACCCTTGAATGTCCGCCAAACTGTTGATTTCTTTGTTGAACCATCCCGCCATCTGCACGCCGGAATTACCAGCCGGAAATGGGATAAGGTTGAATGGCGCGTAGGCTTCACGCCACAACTCCAAGCCGCCACCGTAATACAGCCAGCTGTTGGTTTCCTGCGCGGTCATGCCGAATGGAACTGTGCCAAATACCGCAAAAATCGGTGCTTTGCCACGCCAGTAATAGGCAGCAGCGTGACCCATTTCAGCGGTGCCGCTTGAGACGGCGTCAAATACCTGAAAAGCTCCCACGTATTCCCCCGCACCATAAACCTTGACTACCAGTCGCTTATTCGACATGTCGCTGATTCGCTGGGCTAAACGTTCTGCCGAAGTTGCCAACCCTGGTAAGTTCTTTGGCCATGACATGACCAGCTTCCATTCGATCGACTCGACTGGCGCGGTTGTCGTTTCGGTTTCACTTTCTAACGGCGTGGGAGATTCCGCACAAGCTGCCAGCAATGCCACAATCACGATGCCAACAAGGGTTCTACCGTACACGAGCCTGCCTTTCAGAGAAGTCGAAAGCCACATTATCCTGCGTCAGTACAGATGGTTCGCGTCTATGAATCGCCTCAAACTGCCAGCGTCAATTGAATAAATGCTTGGTTGCGTAGCGCATGACCGCACCTACGTCGTACACCCAGGCACCTTCTCGCACAACACGCACAGTCACCGATTCGTCGGCCGCCACCTTGTGCAGACGATCCCCGTCAATGGCAATCAAACCACGTGATTCAAACTCAACCGTCGTTGCTAACGGCAAGCGTCTCGCTTCCGCGATTTCCACATCCCGTAGATGACCAGGCGCAAGGGGTACGCGCCTCGTGCGCCCAGGTCCTAGATTAACGTAAAGTGCTGCATCTTCATCAGCGCTAACAGGCTCAACCAGGCCGCCAATAGGCGACATACCAATCGCATCAGGTTCGGCGCGAGTAAGCACCATTTCGCGCAAATTAGCTGGCTTAAACGGACGATAGTTGCCTACAAAATCATTCTCTAGGCGCACCACGTCGATGAGTCCTATGTCATCGACACGCGCGCCAATATTGAGTTTCGCGATTTTCGCGCGTTTGGCCAAGTGCGGTGCACGCAGTTCGCCACGAGCCCCTAATGCAGCAACCATCCCGGCAATGGTTGGTTCAACATTAAGGGGAAAGACGTTATTTGTCCCGGTGGACAATGGCACGAGGCGTATATCCGGTGCAGTGTACGTAACCACCCGCTGCGTGCCATCGCCACCTAAAGCAACAACGTGATCTACGCCTTGGTCAAGAAACGCTCGCATAGCTGCTTCGGTGTCCGCCATCGTGTGCGTCAATTTGATTTCAAGCATGGTCACTGTCGCCTGCAACGACATCCATGCCAGCGCTTGCTCAGCTATACGAAAGGGTTCTCGCACGACCAAAATCTCATCGATACCAATGGCATCTGCACCTGCCGCAATACGCGCCACGATGTCCATCTTGGCTTCATGCGTCACCGTGGAAGCGCGAGCAGCGACACGGCGCACATCGCGCCCCGCCAAAGGGTTAACACAAATCGCAAGCTTGACCCTTTTGCGCCGCGACGCTGCCATCGAAGAGGTTTTAGATGGTGGAGCGGTAGTCGAAATTAGAGCGCATGAGCACTTAATACCGCCGCCGGTGCGTACGTCTCATCTCAGCTGCGACTATCGCACACACCGCATTTTCTGCCTTCGCATAACGATCTGCTAAAACCGCCATCGGCGGCGCGCCTGGCGAATGGACCCTAGGTTGCCAGTTGACCGACTTCCTTTTGGATAGCGCAAATAGTCTTCAGGAATCTCTTTGATAAACCTCGAAGGGCGCACACTTTTGGCACCGCCGCGAAAATCAAAATCGGTTTCTGTATACAACAAATAAAGATCTTTCATTGCCCGCGTCATGCCCACGTAAGCTAAGCGCCGCTCTTCATAGAGGCCCAACTCCTCTTCCTGTTCAAGACTTAAGAAATGGGGAAAGCGACCTTCCATCATCCCAATGATGAAAACTAGGGGATATTCCAATCCTTTAGCTGCATGCAACGTCATAAGGCTCACCGACGGACCTAAATCCTCCTCTACGTCGCCTGAATCAAGACTCACGGAATCTAAAAACACTTGTAGGATTGATTTGTCAGGATCTAATGCGTCGCCATGTAGAAATTTTTCTTCAAACGTGCCACACGCACGGATAAATTCTTGAAGATTCTCGCGCCGGCTTTCTCGAAGCTCGTCATCGCGTTCCTTATTCATGTAATGATTCAGCACGCCGCTATCGTGTACACATTTTTCGGCGATGGTGGCCAGCCGCTGGCCTTTGCATTGCTCAGCTAGCCCGCGCACCTCATCGACAAATGTCTTCAATTTGACGGCCATGCGGTCAGGGAACATATCAAGCTGGATGCCAGTCGTAGCGGCACCCCACAAGCTCAAACGCAGTTCTGCGGCAACTTCTCGCAGACGCATCTGCGATTCTCGACCGATGCCACGTGGTATGGCGTTAATGGCGCGGTCAAATCCAACATCTGAATCTGGTTGACTTAGTAGCTGCATATAACCAATCACGTCCCGAATCTCCGCGCGTTCATAAAAACGCATCCCACCTCGAATGGTGTAGGAAATGCCATAGCTGTTCAACATCGATTCAATGGCGCGGGATTGAAAGTGGCTTCGATACAAGACTGCGACATGATCAAATGTGCGTGCGTGCTCTTGAGCAACCCATTTTTTGAGTTCTTTGGTTACGAAATCTGCTTGATCGATGTCCGATGCACACGGCACCACGGCAATTTGGGTGCCCTCTGAAGCAGTCGTCCAAAGCTCCTTGCCGAGACGATCGTCGTTATTACGTATGACGTGATTTGCGGCATTCAGGATATTTGAGGTCGATCGATAGTTTTGCTCGAGCCTGATTACTTTGGTGTTGGCAAAGTCGCCTTCAAAGCTGCGAATGTTTCCCACCACCGCACCGCGCCATCCATAGATGGATTGATCGTCGTCACCGACGGCCAACACGTGGGCTTGCTTGCCTGCTAACAGGCGAATCCAGTTGTACTGGATGGCGTTCGTATCTTGAAATTCATCAACTAAAAACTCACTAAAGCGCTGGCGATACTGCTCTAACAACGCTTCGTTATCAAGCAGCATCTCATGGCACCGGAGCAATATTTCCCCGAAATCCACATAACCAGCTCTGTGACAGTATTCGTCATAGATTCGATAAAAATCAACGCGCTGACGCATTTGCGGATTGGCGGTCATTTGAATGTGATGCCAACGCTTGCCGTCGTCTTTGACTCGACTGATCCAGGCAACCGCTTGTTTTGGCTTCCATTGATCCGTATTCATATGGTTTTCTTTCATGAGTCGTTCAATCAAGCGGCGTTGATCTTGCGCATCAATGATCGTGTAGTGCTGGGGTAATTTAGCTAACTCATAGTTGTGTCGCAACATGCGGTTTGCGAGGCCGTGGAAAGTGCCTATCCACAAAAATTTTGTCTCGATGTCCAACAATGCCGAGACTCGACCGGCCATGACACGTGCAGCTTTGTTTGTGAACGTTACGGCCATCAGCTCATAAGGGCCGTAGCCGAAGTGACGAATGAGATAGGCCATGCGGTGGACGAGCACGCGCGTTTTGCCCGATCCGGCCCCGGCGATGATAAGTTGATTTCCGGGCTCTGCAGTAACTGCCAACCGTTGCTGCTCATTGAGACCTTTTAGCAGGTCCGCATCGGTTGCACTACCTTCTAATTCTGACATGTTATTACGGTTTGTGAATGTATTTGACTACCTCCTGAACACTAAGCCAACTAGGTAGATGTGATAAGCAGGGTTTCAATTTAGCCCGCTAACTTTACGAAATCGACTGGGCCTGCCGAAAGCTGATTTGCAAGCTCATATACCAACTCGATTGGCAACTTTTCAAATTACTCCACGGTCACTGACTTTGCTAGGTTGCGTGGTTGATCGACATCCGTGCCTTTTTTGACCGCCACGTGGTAGGCCAACAACTGCAAGGGCACCACGCAAACGATTGGTGAAAGTAATGGATCAGCCTTCGGTACCTCAATGACTTTTATGTTCTCGCTACTCTTAAACCCAGCATCTGCATCGGTGAACACATACAGCACGCCGCCACGCGCTTTGACTTCTTCGATATTGGATTGCACTTTTTCAAGCAGCTCGTTGCTCGGCGCGACCGCGACGACCGGCATGTCGCCATCTACCAGCGCCAACGGTCCATGTTTCAATTCGCCGGTGGGATAACCTTCTGCGTGAATATACGAAAGTTCTTTTAGTTTCAAAGCGCCTTCGCAAGCAATAGGGTACTGCAGGCCGCGGCCGAGGAACAGCACATGGTTTTTGTGCATGAATTCTTCGGCCAATTGCTCCAACTGGCGGTCCAAACCGAGCGCTCGATATACGAACCGGTCCAACGTGTGCAACGCACGCACGACTTCGGCTTCGCGTTCAGCGGCCAATCCTCTGCGGCGACCTAGCAAGAGCGTGAGCAGCATCAGATCGACGAGCATGGCAGTGAATGCTTTCGTAGAGGCGACGCTCACCTCAGGGCCGGCGTTCATCATGATTGGCAAATCGCTTTCTCGCACCAACGTGCTGTTTAAAACGTTTGAAATCACCATAGTGTGCTGAAAATCCCGCTCTTTTGCGACCCGAAGTGCTGCGATCGTGTCGGCAGTCTCGCCCGACTGGGATAGTGAAATAAAGAGACTACCAGGTGGCACGACCAGATTGCGATACCGGAATTCTGATGCAATTTCGGCGTTGCATGGAATTCGCGCGACATCTTCAATCCAATATTTCGCGATGGATGCTGCGTAATAGCTGGTCCCACAACCAACGATGGTCACCGCCGCCGTTGCATCCAGGATCTCTTTCGCTTTCATTCCGAAAGCGCTTTCCAATATACGATCGCTACGAATGCGCCCTTCTAGCGTATTCCGCAAGACGCGTGGTTGTTCGTGGATTTCCTTAGCCATGAAATGACGGTAGTGGCCTTTGTCCATCTCGTCGGCGTGGACACGAACGACTTCAGGACTGCGTTCGACTGGATTGTCATCTTCATCGTAAAGGTCAAGCGATCTTGGCGTAATCCTGGCCATATCGCCTTCCTGCAAAAAGATGAAGCGGTCGGTCACCGGTCGCAAGGCAACCAAGTCAGAGGCAACGAAATGCTCACCTAACCCAATACCGACAACGAGAGGACATCCGCCACGGACGGCGACGATCTCCTCAGGCGCATCTCGTGCAATCACTGCGATGGCGTAAGCGCCTTCAAGTCGCTTGCGTGCCGCGGCCAGCGCTTTTGTTAGATCTTTCGTTTGTTGGAAGTGATGGTGAACCAAATGGGCGATGGTTTCCGAATCCGTATCTGATTCGAACGCGTATCCCAGCTGGATTAATTCGTCGCGAAGCTCGTCATAGTTTTCGATGATGCCGTTATGCACTACGCAAACAGCTTGCTGCGACATGTGCGGGTGCGCGTTGTGTTCACTCGGTTCGCCGTGGGTTGCCCAACGGGTATGGGCTATCCCAGTTTTACCGGACACCACACGCCCGGTAAGCGCTTCCTGCAGGTCATTTACTTTGCCGACTCGTCGGACTCGATTGATCGCACAGCGCGATGATTCTTGGACCGCGATGCCGGCTGAGTCATAGCCTCGATATTCCAGCCGACGCAGACCTTCCATCAGAATGGCAAGCACTTCGCGCTGTGTCGTCGCGCCGACGATACCGCACATGGGTTGTTTAGCTTTTTCGGAAGCGCGAACCACCGCCTTCAATGTGGCGTTGTTTAGATCGTTCGATAACTAGTTCGTTGTGCGCGACGGTGCGATTAATGGATGATCCCGCAGCTATTGCCGCACCGGACTTGATGATTAACGGTGCTATTAACGAGCTATTCGAGCCAACAAATACGCGATCACCGATGATGGTGCGATGCTTGGTTTTGCCATCGAAATTGCATGTGATGGCACCAGCGCCGATATTTGATTCTTCCCCTATCTCAGCGTCACCAATATATGCAAGATGCCCAGCTTTAACGCCCGCAGCGATGGTTGCCTTCTTAATTTCTACGAAATTGCCGATATAAACGTTATCGGCGAGAACTGTTTCTGGTCGAATTCGCGCAAATGGACCGATCGCGCAATTCCTACCTAGTTCGGCATTCTCAATAACCGTGTTTTCCTTAATAACCGTATGCGAACCGATCTGCACGTTGCGCAGGAGGCAATTTGGGCCAATCGTTACTTTGTCACCAAGATGGACATTCCCCTCAAACACAACATTGACGTCAAAATAGCAATCTTTGCCAGCCTCAATTTGCCCGCGACAATCAAACCGGCGTGGGTCAGCCATGCTCACACCTTGTCGCATCAAGCGTTCGGCATAGCGCCATTGCAACGTGCGTTCAGCTTCAGCAAGCTGAACTCGATCGTTTACGCCCATGACATCCCTATGGTCGCTCGCCAGCACCGTCGCGACAGGGATTTCATTTTCAACGGCTTTGCCGATGAGATCCGTCAAATATATCTCCCCCTGTACATTGGCATCGGTGATTTGGGGTAAATAACGGCGGAAAAGTTCCGCTGGACCGCTCAATATGCCGCTGTTGATTTCCTTTATGTCCTGTTGATCCGGCGTTAAATCGACGTGCTCGACGATTTTTTTGATTCGTCCTGTCGCATCGCGAACGATGCGTCCTAATCCCGTTGGGTCGGGAGCTATGGCGGTCACCAAACCTAATCCGTCCTGGCCTGCCAGCACGCATCGCTTTAAACTAGGTAATGTAACTAAAGGGCAATCGCCATATAGCACCAATATATGGCTTGCTACGTCAATTTGCGGCAACGCTTGCAACACCGCGTGTCCAGTTCCCAATTGAGACGACTGGACTACCCAATTAACATCGCAATCATGTAGTGCAGTCTTTACCTCAGCGCTATTTTGAGCTACGACAACATGCGTGCGCTGCGGTGCTAAGTCGCGCACCTTCCCCAGCACGCGTTGCAGCATCGGTTTGCCACCAATCGAGTGCAGTACTTTCGGGGTGCTCGACTTCATGCGTGTACCTTGACCCGCGGCGAGCACGATGACTTCGAGTTTCATGGGTTGCGTAGTTTAGTTTGAGCGCCGAGATTCGACTGTAACAACGTGTAACTCTAACGATGCGCGGGTCTCAGTCACTAGGATGGGATTGGGATTGGCGCTGCTGTCGGGACCCCATAACCCCTCACAACTCTTTCTCGATTCGCAATTTCTATATACCATCGTTTTAAATTTGGATAGTCCGCCCAATCGACATCATGCCACTCCCAGCGTGATATCCAGGGCCAGGTCGCCATATCTGCGATCGTGTATTGGTCACCTGCCAAAAACGCATTTTGATGCAGTCGTTTATTCAATACCCCATAAAGCCGGTGTCCTTCGGTCCGGTAACGATTTTCTGCATACGGCGCGACGCCAGAATTGAAGCGCAGGAAATGATGAACTTGACCGAGCATTGGGCCAACACCACCCATTTGCAGCATGAGCCATTCCAACGTTGCGAACTCATCATCACCTAAAAACTTCCCGGTTTTTTGAGCTAGGTACCAGAGAATTGCGCCTGATTCCATCATGGTTCTTCCTGTTTCATGATCCACGATGGCGGGAATCTTGTTGTTTGGGCTGATTTTCAAAAAATCTGATTCGAATTGTTCGTCCTTCCCGATATTGACGGGGATCACGTTATATTGAAGGGCAAATTCTTCGAGGGCGATGGAAACTTTACGTCCGTTCGGTGTGCCCCAGGTATACAGGTCAATCATTCTTTGCTCAGCTTCCTAAAAACCCGTGAGATTCTAAGTTACACGAAATTAACCAATCCGCGCTAGCTTGAGTTAATTAATACTGCAAGGAAACATATCAATGAAGAAGCCGAAATATAGAAACAACTTTGCAAAGTTTTGGCAGTTTTAATCCAGTTCACATTAATCGAATTACAGCTAATCTCAAATTTCATATTTCTATAAAAAATAACTCTCGTGTCCGATGCATGGGACCAACTGGATTTCTTCGCTACTAAATATCTCAAGCCTTTTTACGTCCTCTAGTTGTTGGCACCTAATGCCGCAGTTTAGCACTTCAATTAAGACCGATTGTGAACTTTTTACAGAACGGGCGACGCTGTGAAGGCGCAAGAAGTTTAAAAACTACATATCGCCCATTCACCCTTCACACGAGCGGCCTGAGATGGGGCCGTTGTGTATGCTTGATTACAACGGCACTTAACCCAACCCTAGGAACAACGCTCCTTGAGACTGCCGCCGCAATTCTTCAACGCGCGGAGGTCACTCGTAGACCCAGTGATCTGGTTGTACGTTTTAGTCGGGGTGCCATTGTCACAAAACGCACTCACAACGCACGCTTGCTTTGAATCTCGCCATTCAACATACCCAGCGCTCGAGCTGCCCTCACCGCCTGCATCGCACGATCTGCTAGCTTCACTTTGGTTCCATGCACTCTGGCATGAACTGTCACTTGAAGCGTAAACAAGCAATGCTGGAATGCAAATAACAGCTAGGATGCCAACCACATTACGGAAGTTTCTCTGGTTCAAAAACATCGCATGTCTCCCTGGTTCAATTTTGATCCGGTGTGCATGCTTAGTTTAGCAGCAATTGTGGCTTTAACCAAAGCTTTTTTGAGGTGTGTGCGAAATTAGCAAGGTCAAATGACCCGACGCTCGTTGAGCAATCTGGAGGGTAACGCCATACACTTGATCGACACATTCTCTGCATACCAATTGTCCAGCCGCTTTCAAGCCAAGTACTGAACCTTTTAATGAATTTGATACAGCTTAAAAGGTTTCTATGATTTAGAATAACTAACGCGATTTGAAACTATCATTAAAGTGAGATAAAGTGAGATGGCAAGGGAAATCCCGCCCGGTGACAATTTAGCTCTACTTCGCCTGTTAGGGTTTTTGATGCCTGGTGAAAAAGATACGCGGTCAAAAAGAAGACAGATGCGAGATGGCATCCGCTATTTCAGATGGGAATTAGGTCTCACAGACACCCACTATCCAAAAGGCGAAACGGAGCTCTTTAACCTATACCATGAATTGCTTGGCAAGTGCCCGCGGCCAACTGGGCCTCAACTCTTAGAGCTATCTGACGCGATGGAAGATATAAATGCTTACGGCTGGTATAACCCATTTACAAAAAAACATTGTGAATTATTTATTGCGGAAATAAGACGATGGAGCGTGGACCCTGAAATAATGGAAGAAATCGAGTTGATGCAAATGGCAGAAGAAGAACTAGCTGAAGACGAGCTGTATCCATACGAAGACGACCGACCTCGTGCCGATCCATTGAACGACCGCAATATGGCGCACGGTTTGGCGTTTTGGAGGAATCTTCAAGGGAATTAGCTAACCACGTTAGCACAGCAGACACATCCCTCATCTTCGGTCCAATGCCGTCTCTTACGAGATAAACTAGTGAACCGAGGCGCAAAATGCCCCAACGCCTCGTA
>VXLJ01000049.1 GCA_009841635.1 Gammaproteobacteria bacterium | reverse complement strand
GCTCGAAGCATGGCATCACGGGAGGATTCGGACAAATGAACCTCTAAGCTCTATTGAATTAAGCACCCTAAGAGACCATCGAATTGCTCAAATCTTCGCGATGCAACATACGTTAACTCGTTGATTTTAAACGTCATATTTCTCGTCAAACGGCCATTTCCAACGCTCTCTACGCCTTTTCGACAACCTCTTTAGATAAATGTTTATATAACGTGTCGTGTGCGCGACGTTTGCAACTGATAGAAACATCCGACTTTCGTGCACTGGGCTTCATCGCATCCTTGCTCGGCATAGGCCTCGCAGGCGATTTGAGCAGTCAAACTGCCTCTAGTGAATGAGTTGTATTCGTTATGGTGTGAAATGTCTGTGGTAGTACTTCAATACTGATCGCCTCGTCTACCTTTGTCGAGACATTTCTTAAATCTGCTATTCGATTGCGATTCGCTTCTTTGATATTTCGCGCACTCTCTTCACGAGCATAAGTTCTCACGGTTGGTTAGCGAATGTGGAAATCGATGCAATACTGCGAATCTGATCAACACTTGGGAGATTGATCTATTTACCTCAAATATACGTTCCTCTACTCTCATGAGAAACAAAAACAATTGCCCCAAGTTAATTAGTTAGATTGTTCACCATGCATGGCTGCGGTGTCGAATCTTGTCGATTAATCCGGAAGACCGAGCACGCGCTTAGCGATGATATTCAATTGAACTTCGGAGGTGCCGCCTTCGATTGAGTTTGCCTTCGACCGAAGCCAGCCACGCGTAGACCCACGTTCAAAACCATTGAAGCCGTCGCCAGCCCAACCCAAACCTTGTGAACCGAGAATATCCATCATCAAGTCCTGTCGACGCATGTTCTGTTCGGTGCCGTAATACTTGAAAAAAGAAGATAAAAAACTTGGCGCAGCGGAATTTGCTGCCTCCTCAAATGAACGTCGAATAGTTAATTGATAAGCCGCATCATCGATGTTTTGATGAACGATCCGCGCGCGAATATCGTCACGAGCGATTTTGGTGCCAACCGTCCCACAGTAGTCCTTGGCTATCTCGTCGATTGTCCTCGCTTTCTGACGAGGCCCGCCGCGCCCGCCTATGGAACTTCGCTCATACTGCAAGAGTCGCTTGCCAACTGTCCAACCTTCACCTGGACTGCCGATGCGCTGTCGTTTAGGCACCCGCACGTTATCAAAAAACGTCTGACAGAATTCGGAAGAACCACTTATTAGTTCGATAGGCGAAACCGTGACGCCTGGTGAATCCATATCTAGTACCAAAAACGATATGCCTTGATGTTTTGGCGCGTCAAAATCGGTTCGAACCAAACAAAAGATCCAATCGGCTTGGTCTGCACCAGAGGTCCATATCTTTGAACCATTAACTATGTAATCATCACCATCCTCTTCGGCACGACATTGCAAACTAGCAAGATCCGAACCTGCGCCTGGTTCACTATAGCCTTGACACCACCTAATTTCACCTCGTACGATCGGCGGTAAATGTTCCATACATTGATCTATTGAACCAAACTCCAAAATCGCTGGCCCTATCATCGTTAATCCATGCCCACCAAGCGGGGATGGCGCATTGATTCGACGCATTTCGTCTTCAAGTGTTCGCAGCTCTTCCGGTAACAACCCGCCGCCGCCGTATTCTGTCGGCCAAGTGGGAGCCGTCCAGCCACGGGCAGCCATACGATCGAGCCATAACTTACTATCCGGATTCGGATAAGTCGCTTTCCGACCGCCAGCCGTGTAGAAACCAGCAGTACGAACACTTTCAGGACAATTGCTTTCCAACCACTCGCGCGCGTCAGCACGAAACGCATCTATGGACATTGGTACGAGTTTATTTATATGAAGATTTTCAGATTATACGCCCAAGCGTTCAAAGCTTCAGTCATAAAAACATACAGGAAAGATCATTCAAAAACTATTAGTGCGCGAATTTGCATAGTTTGAAAACAATGATCATTAACATAGTTGGTGCATACGGCCTTACTGTATAAAAATACTTCGTGGAAACATCGATTTACCCTACATCATCAAAATATAACAAACGTAATTCTTTTTTCAAGTATTTACACGATCGGAAATAGATCCCATTTTCGTGCATCTAAGCTTCTGCCTGAGAGATTCTTATTGAATCGGCCCATTCGTGTGGAGTATCGATCCACCAATAGTTGGTCTAAAGTGTTGTTCATAATTCGTTATGATCTAAATTATCATATAAATCTATTTAGCATTAACCCAAGGTTTCAAATGCAGCCCAAGATATAGAGTTCTAAGTTATTGAATCAGGTCGTAATGCACCAACCTATGTTGGGCGCTCATGAAAATCCGACCACTTGCGTATGCGCATATGCAGTCGCTTCACGTGTAAGTTAGCCACTTTTCTACACGCTACTTTAAAATCGGCGACCTCATAGCTAGTGATTGTGCCTTGTCGATGACTGACGAACACGAAACCATTCACCGCATGCCTATTCCTGAAGCGTTTCATTCTTTTCTGGTATCGTCACACGGTTCGTTTTTAAGTTTTTCGCAAGATGGTGGTTTCGCCACCACGACGCAAACTAACGATTCTGCGATATGGGATAAATCTACTAATTCGATGATTCGACACACGATGTCTGGTCACGAATTGGACCTGCATCAGGCTCAAGTGACGGTTTCAATCAATGACGAACCCCAATCATTTAAACTCGTCCACGGTCCTGAGAAACTCCCGTCCGAGTATTTGCAAACGTTGCATGCACAAGGATGGGTGTGTCTTACCCAAATCATTGATGATGCAACGCTAGAAGAGTTGGAATGGACAGCATGCACCGACCGGCATGCCGATCGCACCGCGGATCGTTCAGTACCCGCGATATGTCAAAACGCCGCCGTTGCTCGCACGGCCGCAGAACCCTTATCACTCTGGTTGATTCGCCAATACATGCAAACCGACGACATCCGTTTGTCCCATGTGCCAGGTTTCGCCGTACTAGGCAAAGATGACGGTAAACGTAACGTGCAAGGCTGGCACTCGGACTTCCCTTACCATTGGGGCGTCCCGGCGCGTGGCTTGGTCCCCACACCATCAGGCAAAACCGTGCTCGGCGTACAACGCAATGTTTGTGTATCACCGTTTACACGCAACGGCGGCGCTACGATCTTCAAACTCGGCTCGCACGCTAAGGACTGTGCGCCACCGCGAGGCTGGGGAGATGCGACGATGCACGCTAAACCAGGCTATCGCGCAGCACACGGACTTCCTTACGGCGGTCCCGAAGCAGATGTGATTGAAGCGCCCGGCGGCAGCATCATTCTGTACGATTCAAGGACTTGGCACCGAGCGGGCGTCAATCGCACCGAAAAAAAGCGAGCAGCCATGCTACAAGCCATGACGCCCATGTATATCTTCCCGAAGAATGACACGAGTCAGACTTACAAACGACTTCTCGAAGCGCCTGTGTACGAAGAACTTAACGTGCGCGAAAAGCAAGAAATTCAAAATCTCATGGTGCATCAGTTCATTGGTCCAGGCGGAGAATACGCCATCGGTCCCGATCGGGAATTAACCGATTCTGTCAAATCGTCGACGTCTTCAGGGTACTAACCGTGGCTAAACCTAATGTATTGGTCATTTTCACGGACGATCAACGTTTCGACACGATACGAAGCCTAGGGAATGACTCAATTCATACACCAAATATTGACCGCTTGGTAGCTCGTGGCACGACCTTCACGCAAGCGCATATATCTTGCGGAACGCACGGTGCCATTTGCATGCCTAGCCGTGCGATGTTGCATACCGGTCGCTCGTTGTTTCACTTACATGACTCGGGTAGCAGCATTCCTTCAGACCATACCATGCTAGGTGAAACACTCCGTGACGCCGGGTACCGAACCTGGGGCGCGGGTAAGTGGCACAATGGTCGCGAAGCCTTCAATCGTTCGTTTGACGACGGCGATGAAATCTATTTCGGCGGCATGGCTGATCACTGGAACGTACCAGCCTACCACTACGACCCTTCAGGAAACTACGATAGTCGCCTTGCCTACATTCCGAATCCCACCGAGTTTGGCAATAACAACATCGCGTGGCGCGACTGCGACCACATCCACGCAGGGTGCCACTCAAGTGAGGTTCTGTGCCAAGCAGCTAGTGAATACATCAAAAAGCAGGATGGCTCGCAGCCATTCTTCGCGTATGTGGCATTGCTAGCACCCCACGATCCGCGCACCATGCCGCAAGAATTTCTTGACATGTACCCATTTGAAGCGCAGCAACTGCCTCCGAACTGCCTAGGCGCACACCCGTTTGACAACGGCTCGTTGCACATTCGCGACGAATTACTGGCTGCGTTTCCCCGCGCGCCAGAGGAACTGCGGCGGCACAATGCCGAGTACTACGCAATGATCACCCATTTAGACCATGAAATGGGCAAAATCCTTGATGCGCTTGAGGCGCAAGACCTGACGGACAATACGATCATCGTATTCGCAGGCGATAACGGCTTAGCAGTGGGCCAGCATGGTTTGATGGGTAAACAGAATTGCTATGAACATAGCGTGCATGTCCCGCTTGTTTTCGCAGGGCCAGGCATCCCTGAAAATCACCGCAGCAGTGCATACGTTTATCTCTTCGATATTTATGCGACGCTGTGTGACTTGCTCGACATCCCTACCCCAGCGTCCGTGGAAGGCAGCAGTTTGGTTGGGGCGATGCAGGATGAGTCCCAGCAAATCCGCGACTATCTGTACTTTGCTTACATAACTACGCAACGCGCCGTCAAATCGCGCACGCACAAGCTAATCGAGTATCGCGTGAGGGATCGCGAACCTCAAACACAATTGTTTGATCTCCGTGACGATCCGTGGGAGCAGCGCAACCTTCTCGCACTACCGCAAATGCAGTCTATATTGGAGGAACTGCGCGAACAAATGCACGTTTACCGCGCGAGTTGGGAAGCCGGCTTTACCGGCCGTGGCTCCACATTTTGGGAAAAATACGCGTTCGCCAGCTGACGATTTTCAAATCTCGCTGGCAGTGCTTGAGCCTTGTGAAGCTAAGTTCAATTCGAACCACAAGTTGAGATAGTCCCTTGTCACTTCGCATAGTTGGTGCTTTTTTCAGCGGCTTTTGACATTGCGTAACCACGCGACCAAACCGACCTCATGACCAACATCGCCTTTGTCATCGAACCTCTCGATACGTTGAACCTGCAAAAAGATTCGACGTTGGCGATGTTGTGGGCGGCGCAGCGACGCGGTTGGGCAACGTATACCCTTGAATCTCATGAAATCACATGGCGCGACGCAGGCGTTTTCCTTAACGTAAGGCACACCAGTCTCAGCGTAGCGCCAAACGACCTGAGTTCGAGCGCGAATGCAGCATTTCAGGTAGGCGCAACGGAAAAGCAACCCGCGCAGTTTTTCAACATCATCATGATGCGGAAAGATCCTCCGTTTGATATGAATTACGTGAACACCACGTATTTGCTTGAACAAGCGGAAGCATTAGGCGTTCTCGTCGTAAACAGGCCTGAAGCACTACGCAATTGCAATGAGAAGTTCTTCACAACGGCGTTTCCAGACTTGTTACCCTCGCAAATTGTTTCCTCGCAAATTGCTGAGCTAGTTGCATTCCATCATGACCAGGGCGATACGATCTTTAAACCCCTCGATGGTATGGGTGGCAAAGGGATCTTTAGGGCGACTCAAAATGACCCAAATCTAAACGTTATTTTGGAAACCCTTACCCAGTTCGAAACGACCGCTATCGTGGGCCAGCGCTATTTACCAGAAATCAAGGACGGTGACAAGCGTATTCTGTTGCTCGATGGTGAACCCATTCCCTTTAGTTTGGCCCGCATTCCTAAAACGGGCGAATCTAGAGGAAACCTCGCGGCCGGCGGGACAGGGATAGCACAGCCTTTAACAAATAAAGATCGAGAAATTGCAGCTGCTATGGCGCCAGAGCTCGTGCGCCGGGGCTTGACTTTTACCGGTATCGATGTGATCGGAGACTATTTGACCGAGGTAAACGTCACATGTCCTACCTGCATACGTGAAATTGACCGTGCATGCAACTTAGATATCGCCTCAGAATTGCTGGACTTGCTCGCAAAGAAGCTCGTAAATTAGTGTTGGTGTGAAATTGCTTGTTGCCTCTCGTTGTATAACGAATCTATCTCGGTACGGCATGTCCAACAAGCTTTGCTAGCGACCGCTTAAGCACCATACTTTATTTCTTCGACAAACCCCACGCCAGCGTATGAATGCGTGCAACGCCATGCAAATGCGAAATCGTCAATGGAGTTGCCTGACGCATATCGCGCACACGCGCCTGCGGACGACAGCTTCAACAATCAAGCAGAGCAATAACAAACGCTTTTATAGCTCAGCACTGATACGCGCTTGAAACATGTTGGCTCTTTACAAGTTGGCTAAACTGGCTCAATGAGCGCGCTTTCTCATTTTGACTGGCGTCTATTGACGTGCGTGGGTATATCTTTGGCTACCCATGGTCTCGTTGTGGGTTCTATAACGCTCGATTCGGACATTGCGCCAGCACGCGTCGTTAGTTCCATCCAGATTCGTCTGTCAGGTGTGGTTTCTAATGAACTACCCGCTCCCCTCACAGACTTGCCTGAACAATCAGGTGGGAGGACATCGCCACCACTGCCCGTTGCCGAAGAGCCGGTCGCTGAAGTGCTGTTAGAACCGCGCTTGATCGAATCAACGCACCTTCTTGTGCCTTCACACGTGCGACCAAGCCTTCGTGAACCCAAAATTTCCGTGGATCCAGCAGCTGTCAGAGCGTTTGTAGATGGCCGGGTATCGATTTCACCAACTGCAGGCGAAGAAACAAACGTTGCAGAGGCGTATCGCCGTCACTGGCACAGCCGCGTTCAACGGATTGGACAACTGAATTACCCTGCGGCCGCCGCAAGACATAAACTCTCTGGTCAATTGACTTTGCATGTTGCGCTTAACGGCGATGGTTCGCTTGCGGAACTAAAGGTGCTGCAGTCATCTGGGTTCGAAACACTAGACCTCGCGGCGATGGATATCGTCCATCAATCTGCCCCATTCGATCCGTTACCGCCGACGCTGCCGCGCACAAATGGGCAGTTTCGGTTTGCTTCCACCTGGGAATTTCAACGTTAGCTTGGGGTTTTTGAGTATATAGTTTCAACGCGATGAAAAACCTAGCCAACCACTTTTTACTCCCTCTACCAGACCATGATGGATCCTATTTCGCGGGTTCACTCACTTATATCTGTTCCCATGGCGAGGCTGGCGCTTCGGGGTTGATCGTCAATCGACCTACGCCCATTGATTTGAACAAGCTGTTCAAATTGGTGGAAATGAAGCGGTCCATGAAATCTGCGCCGCTTGTGTACGAAGGCGGTCCCGTGGAAATGAACGCACCTAGCATTCTTCATACCGACGATGTCATGGTTGACGGCGCGTTGGCCATTGGCGACAACCTAGGCGTTACGATCGCCATCGAAGACTGCGACTTCGAATCCTTGCTAGACCGTATTTCTAGTGGTGTCGGGCCAGAAAAGTACATGGTGATGCTTGGCTATGCTGGCTGGCACCAAGGGCAACTGGAAAATGAAATCAATAGCAATGTTTGGTTAACCTGTCCAGGCTCTCACGAGTTGTTATTTGAAACGCCCATCGATCGTCGTGCACAAGACGCCGCCTCATCTATTGGTATCGATTTGAGCTTGCTATCTGGCGATTCCACCGGTTATGCCTGAGCGCACGGCCACCACCGAAGCTTCGTCTACATTGCCCGCCGCCTTAGTTTTCGATTGGGGTCAACGCCATATCGGCCTAGCCCTTGTGCCAGCCGTTACGCATATCCCAATGCCACTTACAACATTAGAAGCGAAGCGTGGCTGGCTTGATTTCAATGAGCTCGATGGCTACGTGCGAGATTACAAACCTGACCAATTGGTAGTAGGTTTACCATTGAATATGGACGGTTCCCCTTCCAACGAGACGCGCCGTGCGAAACGCTTTGGCGCTAGTTTAAAGCGGCATTACAAAATACCAGTCGCTTTTGTCGACGAACGGCTAACCACGCGCGAAGCCGTAGAGCGCGCACAAGTCCCAACGCCTGACCATAGCCTCGCCGCGCTGGTGATCGCGGAGTCATGGTTGGCCTCTCAGAGCTAGGCGTGGGCAACGACCTCGCTGACACTCACGGTTCGGCGCACGAGCATGACGCTCAATCTGCAGCACAGCAAAAGCTCGCACATATCCAACAATCCATCGCGGCCGTGCAAACAGAGATCGACTCGCCGCCCGAGACCA
This sequence comes from Gammaproteobacteria bacterium, assembly GCA_009841635.1. GTDB lineage: Bacteria > Pseudomonadota > Gammaproteobacteria > Pseudomonadales > Azotimanducaceae > Bin55. The sequence continues at coordinate 21,650 of VXLJ01000049.1, read as the reverse complement.
TTCGAGTCATTGGTGCATCGAAAGCACAATCCATAGAAACTGTGATTGCGTTCGCAGAGGCGGGGTTGTGCGCGTTCGGTGAGAACTACCTACAAGAAGCACTCCCAAAATTAGCCGCTTTGCATAGCCACAAACTTGAGTGGCATTTCATTGGCCGTGTGCAAGCGAACAAGGCACGCCAAGTCGCCGCTTCGTTTGCATGGGTGCAAACACTAGATAGCGTTAGGCTCGCGCAACGCTTGAGCTCAGCACGCATGACGCTATCTCCTCATAGTCCGTTGAACTGCTGCATTCAAGTGAATATCGACCATGAACCCCAAAAAGCCGGCGTCGTGCCGGAAGCATTCGACGATTTAGTGATGGCTGCAGGCGAGTTGCCGGGGTTGCGCCTGCGAGGCGTCATGGCGATCCCCGCGGCGGCTACCAATTTGGCAAGCCGCATCGATTCTTTCAACAAGGTGCGCGCACTATTTCAGCATGCCAAACCAGCTTGCTCGCAACATTGGGATACCGTCTCCCTTGGCATGTCAGGCGACTATCTTGACGCCATTCGTTGCGGTGCAAATCTGATTCGCCTCGGCACCACGCTGTTTGGACCGCGACCGCCGCGATGACTCAAATTGCTTTCATTGGCGGCGGGAATATGGGTTTCGCGTTAGCTGTAGGCGTGAGACAGGCGCGTCCCGAGGACACCATCGTGGTCGCAGACCCCATAGCGGCGCAACGAGAACGTTTCACGGTCCAAGGCATTGCTACGACCGCAGTCAATGTGGAAGCAACAGAACATGCCGACGTGGTGGTTTTCGCAGTTAAGCCACAAATTGCCGAAGAAGTGGTGAAGGCACTGCGCCCAACATTGGACGGCAAATTGGTCATTTCGATCATTGCCGGAACGCCGCTAGCAAAACTGAATTCGTGGCTTGGTAGCAAGGCAGCAGTTATTCGCTGTATGCCGAATACCCCAGCACTCATAAATCTCGGCATCACAGGCATGCTCAGCAACGACGTAGCAACACCGCAGCATCGCGAGCTGGCCGAGGCAATCCTCGCTGTTTGTGGCATCGTGGTTTGGTTCGACTCCGATGACGACCTCGATAAGGTTACGGCGCTATCTGGTAGTGGACCAGCCTACTTTTTCTATGTGATCGAAGCACTCGTAGCGGCCGGCGAAAATCTAGGCTTGGCGAGAGACACCGCGATGCAGCTCGTTTCGCAAACTGCCGTTGGCGCGGCAGCCATGGCTAGTCAATCCTCAGGTGACCCTAGTCAGTTGCGAGAACGTGTCACGTCCCCGGGTGGCACAACCGAAGCCGCGTTGAAGTGCCTAAATAGCGAGCATGTCGAAGCGGCGTTTATGGCAGCGATTGAATCCGCCTATCGTCGCGCGAAAGAGCTTTCCAAGTAGCTTATCCACCCACATAGGGCCGCATATTCGAGATCTGAGCCCGGGCATACCACTAAATAAAAACTAATCGGCTTTACAATCGTTAGTGACTTTAGCCAGTGTGGCGTACTTATTTGTGTTAGTGCTTATCGGCAAAGGATTGCGGGATTGAGATGACGCCAATTGTTCTTGCCATCATCGAAGCGCTGTGCGGCCTAATCGCAATCGCATGCCTATTGCGATTCATATTCCAGGCAACACAAGTCAACGTACACAATCCTGTGGTTGTGTCCACGTGTAATCTAACAGATTGGTTGTTGAACCCTATTCGCTCCTTTGTACCTCGGGGTCGATACGTTGATTCAGCATCCTTGCTTGTGGCGTGGGTTGTGACGACAGGTCGCTTTATCTTCGCTGAATTAAGTAGCCGTTCGCCTTTAAACGTTCAAATGGAGCCGTCAACCACCGGTCTGGTATTGGCCTCCGCGTGGGACGCATTGGTTCAGTTAATCCGGTACAGCATTTGGCTTTTCTTGGCCGCTATCTTTTTGACCGTCGTCGCTAGCTGGTTTATACGAAACAGTTCTTCCGCCTACCTGCAATTGGCGCACGAAGTGGCGGAACCGTTGCTTCGACCTATACGCAAAGTCCTGCCGCCTTTGGGCATCCTAGATTTAACACCGGCGATCACACTATTTGTCCTGCTGTTCATTCTTCGCAGCATCGTGCCTTGGCTCGAAGGCCTGCTCTAATTCAAAACCATCACTTGGGGCATACTTTCATATTGATCAACGCTTAACGGTACAAGCTTTCAACGGCCTCTTTTTAACATTCTCATATGGCTTCGTCCTGCCTCGAATCGAGCGCCGTCCCAACTAATTCGGTTGGCGTCGTTACGCCGCAGAGCATTCAGTTCGACAAAAGCATCAAACTTGCAGGCGGTGGCGAACTAGCTTCATTCAAGCTCATGTACGAGACGTACGGTGAACTCAATGCCGATCGCTCTAATGCGGTATTGATTTGCCATGCGTTGTCCGGCCACCATCATGCCGCTGGTTACCACGACCTCGCCGATCGTCGCACGATTGGTTGGTGGGACAACTGCATCGGCCCTGGTAAACCCATTGATACCAATCTGTTCTATGTGATTGCTCTCAATAACTTAGGCGGGTGTCACGGCAGCACTGGCCCAACGTCAAACCGGCCCGACGATGGCGAACCTTTTGGCAGTGATTTTCCGCAAGTCACCGTGAGCGACTGGGTAAAAAGTCAGGCACTTTTAGCCGACGCCCTTGACATCCGTCGTTTTGCCGCCGTCATCGGTGGCAGCCTTGGTGGCATGCAAGCTCTCCAGTGGGCTATCGACTATCCAGGTCGGGTCCGCAATGCCTTATTGATCGCTTGTGCGCCAAATCTTTCGGCCCAAAACATCGCGTTCAATGAAATCGCGCGTCAAGCGATCCTAACTGATCGCAATTTCCATCAAGGCAAGTACTTAGACGCTAGCTCCAACCCAGCCGACGGCTTAGGAACTGCACGCATGCTTGGACACGTGACCTACTTATCTGCCGAGGGTATGAACGAGAAGTTTGGTGGCGATTTCGAAAATCCGAACGCCGAAGCAGCCCATGATGTCGTTGGTGAAGTCACCAGTTATTTACAGTACAACGGCCAGAAATTCGCGAATATGTTTGACGCAAACACCTATCTGCTTATGACTCACGCACTGGATTCGTTCGACCCCGCGCGTGTTTACGATGGCAATCTGGTGGCAGCTCTACGACAAATAACCGCGCGTTTATTGGTGGTGTCGTTTTCAACTGATTGGCGATTCGCGCCGGAACGTTCACGCGAAATAGTCGACGCCGCCATTGCTGCTGACTGCGACGTCTCGTATGTCGATATTGAGTCCATTAGCGGCCATGATTCGTTTTTACTGGAGATTCCTCGCTATCACCGGATCCTGAAGGCGTATATGAAAGAAATCAGCGACAAGTTGAATTCGTGAAGCAAGCAGACGATCTCATCATCGATTTGGTGAACGCGAACGCCCGGGTGTTAGACCTAGGATGTGGTGACGGTGAACTATTGAGCCGGCTCAGCACCACCAAATCCGTGACGGGCTACGGTGTCGAGCGAGATCAATCTCACATCGAAGCTTGCTTGGCACGAGGCGTCAATGTCATTGAACACGATATCGACGATGGCCTGGATCGCTTTCCAACCGATAGTTTCGACATGGTCATCATGAACGAAACGTTGCAAGCCATCGCTGCGCCGAGGCATTTGGTGCGCGAAATGCTGCGGGTAGGGGAAGAATGCGTCGTGACGTTTCCGAATTTTGCGTATTGGTCATGCCGACAGCAGCTGTTTTTTGGCGGCCACATGCCTGTGTCCAACCATTTACCGCATCAGTGGTACGACACGCCAAATATCCATCTATGCACCATCCGAGATTTCGATCGCATGTGCCGCGAAGACAACGTGAATGTGATTTCTCGGTTCGTGTTTAATCGCACCGGCGTGCAAACCTTAGGGACGCGGATTTTTCGAAATATTTTCGGTGTAACCGCGTTTTATCGGCTCGGCCGAATTTAGTGAATCCTGCACCAGTCACAAGAAAGCTTGCTGGTGTCATGCTGGCACTCGTGTTGTGTCAATTTGGACAGGCTGAACAGAGTGTCGAAGTTGGGGGCTACACAGTGCATTACAGCGTCGTGCCATCCACCTTTCTGCAACCAAGCGTAGCTGCTCGTCACAACATTGTTAGAGCCAACAACCGTGCGGTCATCACCATTGCGGCGCGCCACGAACGTTCAATGAAGCCACCGAGCCAAATCAGTGGCAGCTTCACGAATCTGCTCTCGCAAAAAATCGCGCTTGAATTTAAGCAAATCGTCGAAGGCGATGCTCGCTATTTCATTGCTGCGTTTCTTTACACAAGCGAAGAACCTCTAACATTTCGAATCCAGCTCCATTTGGCCGACGGTCCTAAGTCTGTCACATTTAAGCAAGCTGTCTACGCGCTATGACGAACCGAGTAGCTTTAGCTACATCGAATCTAGGTAAACGCGCGGAACTTGAACCGCTGTTTAAGGAGTTAAATGTTGAATTCGAGCTCCCGAGCAAAAGTACTCTCGACCTAATCAGAGAAACCGGCTTAAGTTTTATTGAAAACGCGCTGATCAAAGCTAGAGCGGTCGCGGCCGCAACGCAATTACCAACCATCGCGGACGATTCAGGTTTGATGGTCGATGCCTTAGGCGGGAAACCCGGTATCCATTCAGCCCGATATGCTGGTACGCCGAGTCATGCTGAGCGCAACAACCTAAAACTGCTAAAGGCGTTGGCTGACACACCTGAAGCAGCCAGAGGCGCACAGTTTGTTTGCGTGCTCGTTTACCTTCGTTCGTTTGACGACCCACAACCCCTCATCGGCTACGGTAGGTGGCTAGGTAGGATCCTTTGCGAACCTATCGGCACCAATGGGTTTGGCTACGACCCGTTGTTTTTCGATGATCACATGCTGCAATCTGCGGCCGAATTAAGTTCTGACGTCAAAAATCGAATAAGCCATCGTGCGCAAGCCGCCCATCAGCTCCAACAGCAGCTTGCCAAATACGGTTAGGCCAAACGCTCCGCTTGAGTTCAAGTCGCCGAATGAAATCGGGCTCTATGTGCATTTCCCTTGGTGCGTGCGCAAATGCCCTTATTGCGACTTCAATTCCCATGAAATCGGAAGAGCTTTGCCGCGCGACGAGTATTTACAGTGTTTGCGTAAGGACCTAGGCAAAGAGCTAAGTCGAACGACAGCCGCTGTGAAGACTGTGTATTGTGGCGGCGGTACACCGAGTCTATTTGACCCAGCTGCGTTCACATCGATACTCGCACATGAGCGATTGAGCGATGTTGCTGAAATCACCATGGAGATGAATCCCGGCGCTGCGGAGTATCAAGCTTTGACCGACTACCGCGCTGCTGGCATCACTAGGCTGTCCATTGGGGTTCAATCCCTGCATGACGAGAGCCTGCATCAACTCGGTCGCATCCATTCATCACAAGAGGCGCGTGAAGCCATTTATGCAGCTCAACAGGCCGGCTTCGAATCGATCAATCTAGATTTGATGTTTGGCTTGCCGGATCAAACAATAGATATGGCCATGCAAGATCTAGATGCTTTGATTGCCTTAGAACCCGAACACATATCTTGGTATCAGCTCACCATCGAACCGAATACGGTTTTTGCGAAGCGTCCACCTTCGCTTGCTTCGGACGACGAACGTGCCGATATGAGCGACGCGGGTCTAGAACGGCTTGCCGCGGCGGGCTATCGCCAATATGAGGTTTCAGCATTTGCTCGCGACGACGGTCAGTTCGAGTGCCGGCACAACCTCAATTACTGGCAATTCGGGGACTACATCGGCATTGGCGCAGGCGCACACGGCAAGATCTCACAATGCTCGAGAACCATCATTCGCACCCAAAAGACGCGCGTGCCCAAGGACTATGCCAGCAATATCGAGGCAATAGAAGTGCTAATCCCGCAGGAGGAACTGCCTGTTGAATTTTTGATGAACGCACTGCGGTTGAATCGCGGCACTGAATCAGCGCGATTTACTCAAACAACCGGGTTCTCTCTGGACGTGCTACAACCAACCCTTGCTGAATTGCGGCATCAGAGTTTTATAGATAGCGAGCGCCTCGCTTTGACTGAATTGGGACGAGATCATTTGAACTCGATCGTTGCGAAATTTCTGACCTAGTTTGACTTAGTTCGTTACTCGAAAAACCACTTGCTCAATCAAACTTTCATATATTCAAAATCAGTGACTTGATGACCTAATTTAAGACCGCGCCGTTCGTATTTTGTGGTTTCGCGGAGTGGGTTTGTCGCTACCCGCCCGCCTTTAATCCCTTTGGTGTCATTTAGGACCACGTCAATCGTATCCGCATAGTCAGCCCAGTCTGTAGCAACCTGAAGTTTTCCTGAAGGTTTGAGCTTTTGCGCAACTGTTGCGCCAAATTGCGGGGAAACTAGCCTTCGTTTCTGATGACGCGCTTTAGGCCATGGGTCTGGAAAAAGCACCCAAAGCAAGTCGATGCATTCATTGGCGATGGACTCCAGAAAGGTGAGCCCTTCGCCTTCAACGATGCGTATGTTGTGAATGCCTTCACTACTACAACGATTAACTAACGTCCCGATGCCAGACGGAAATACTTCCACTCCTACGCAATTCCAACCAGGATGCTGAATGGCGAACTCGGCGAGTGCACTACCATTCCCAAATCCAATTTCGACAAGCACGGGCGCGGCTCTATTGAAGGCGTCATTTATCAAAGGCGATTGGAGGCGGTACACTTCAAGTTTTCTAAAGCCACGCAATTGAGCATGGGTGATTCGACTCCTATGGCGGGAATACACTCGGCGATAAGAGCGATTTTTCATTGTTTTCATAACGAATGAACGACTATCACATTTTCAAAATGTGATTTGCCGATAACAAACACAGCGAGTTTAAACCCATCGGAAGGTGTGATCAAGTGGATTATTCGATCCTAATGATGCTCACGTGAAGTATTGAAGAATAAGTATGAAAGAAATTTGGAAGTATGGAATGAAACGGGATGATTGAGCGATATTTCAGCCGTTTGTATGATCGCGCACAAACACTGATCGCAATGTGCTTCCGAATCGGTCAGACGTTATGCAGCGCGAGCGATTTCAAGCACACCAACTCGTTGCCCCACACCCGCGACTCAAGCAGCACCTAAATTCGAAATGGGCGAGATTTGAACCGCAACGCTGCCTAACTAGCTCATGATGGAAACGTCAGTTACTTACCCTCTCTGATAACTGACCCTATTTGCCGTTGCAACATCAATCGCGGCAACGGGGCGGGGCGGCGAAAGAATCTAAGGTTGTTGGGATTTAAACTAGCGGGGATCTCTTTATCAGAGTCTAGCAATCGCCTACTTTCAAACGGCCATCGCAGTTGTGTAAGTTCAGCATATCATCTACGATACCTTCCCAGTTATTTGTCAGCGAAATGTTCCCTGCTGGGTCCATGGTACGACACTCTACATGGACTTTGCATGTTCCGCGGTCCGTATTTGTAACCGTCGCAAGTTTGTGCAGCCTAGGAATGCCGCACGTAAGTGCTGCAGAGCTGGCTTCCCACGCGACTTTACATTCTTGTTCCGATACGTCTGGTATTTGTGCAGCCTCAGCCTGACCCTGCACAGCCATGTTCCAAACGCCGACACTTGTGATTGTCAACAGTGCCAAAGCACTGAGTCTCATACTAACTCGATTCATCGATACAACCAAATCTATGAGTTGCCTTGGCTTAAATTATAGTCCCGGTTGTGGTTCTATATAGGAATTCTCGTGCGCTAGCCGTTAAGTTAAGCCAACCAAAAAGACTGTAAAAAGGAGTTCATCACATCGTCCAGACAATCAATGCGAGTTCATTGTTTGTTACATCTTTCTCGTCGACTTTGCTTAGTTCTTAAACATCGTAATCTGATTGCCAAGTCAACCGCAACGGTGGTGAATGCCAACCCGTAGTGTGCTGTTCTGCGGTTACGCCACATTCAGTTTTCCCGCATTGTTAAATGGCAATGCACACTCAGTTTGCGTCATATTAAATCAATGCAAAGCAGACAAATCTCAACCCTTTTGAACCGCTGTTTGCTTGGTCGTGTACAAGTTTGCCGTCGCTGTAGCTAGATGCGACTATGCGAGCGTTAGTTCACTACCTAACGATTCTTTTATATCGGCGAGTGCGCGACGTTCAAGCTGTCGCACGCGTTCGGCAGAAATGCCGAACTCAGCACCAAGGTCCTCTAGGGTGCGCCCTTCTTCGTCAATAAACCGACTGTAGACGATCTCCCGCGAGCGATCGTCCAGAGCTTCCAAAGCAGCCTGCAAACGTCGATGCATCATCGCGGACCACTGCTCATCTTCCGCCAACACCGCAGGGTCTTCATGGTCAGCGTGAAGCACGTCGGATGGCGCGCGAACTTCATCGTCATCACCAGCGAAATCGTCTTCCTCTGGCGGATCAAATGGCACATCTTGACCGCTTAAGCGCACCTCCATTTCATGCACTTCCTCAGGCTTCACACCTAAATCCTTCGCCACCATCCTCGTTTCCGCGGCCGTGAGTGTGTTGAGCTGGCCAATTTCCTGTTTTTTGCTGCGTAATTTGTAAAAAAGCTTGCGTTGCGCCTTGCTGGTCGCCACCTTGAGTATGCGCCAATTACGTAATACATACTCGTTCATTTCAGCCTTGATCCAGTGCACCGCGAACGTCACCAAGCGAACGCCGCGATTAGGGTTGAACTTATTGACCGCCTTCATGAGACCCACATTCCCTTCCTGAATAAGGTCTTCTTGCGGCAACCCGTAACCTTCATAGGTGCGCGATACGTGCACCACGAAACGCAGATGCGATAGCACCAGCTCGCGTGCAGCATCCAAGTCGTCATCCTCGAATAGTCGACGTGCCAACTCGCGCTCCCGTTCCACTGAAAGAACAGGAAAGGCATTTACCGTGTTAATGTACTGTTGCAGGTTCCCACCTGGAACCAGCTTGGACAGCACAAGGGCATTGGTATTCATAGATTCAGGCAATTTCTCTACCGCGTTAGGCAACTAAAACTCGAAAACTTCTCGTTCATAACATTGGTATAAGGACAATTTTCGAGTTTTCAAGCTATTTTTCAACAGAAGTCTCGTCCCCAACGAAGCATGACTCGACCGTGGTGATGCTCACCAACGCACAAATTAACCAATTCAACACCGAAGGGTACACCACCGCGCCCCATTTCTTCGATCCGGTCGAGGTTGAAGCCATGCAAGTAGAGGTGTCTCGTTGGATCGAATCGGGCATGTTTCGAGATGTCTCTACCAGTCCGGACCTTCGACAGAATTTTCAGTTGATCCCGCTTTATTCCCGCAGCGACCTTTTCCGCGCGCTTCCGTTCGCGCCGAAAGTCAGCCGTGCCATCAAAAGCTTGATAGGCGGTCCCGCCGTGAAGATTTTGGATCAAGCATTTCACAAACCTCCGCATACCGGCATGGGCACGAGTTGGCACACCGACAATGCGTATTTCAAGCTGCCAGACCCGCTGAAGGGCGTCGCGATGTGGATTGCCATCCACGACGGCTCAACCGCCAACGGCACATTGAAAGTTGTCCCGGCCGCATTCAACGAAGAATTTCCACACACCCGCGACCCAACCTCTGATCACCATATCCATACGTCATTGGACGAAAATCGCGCGGTGCATTGTGAACTTGAAGCAGGTGGCGTCGTGTTTTTCGGCTTTGGCACACCGCATGCAACGGGAAATAATCAGTCGAACGAAGCTAGGGTTGGCGTCGGTATTCACTTCGTGAACCAAGGCTGCATGACCATGCCGCAGCAGGCCCACTGGCAATCTATGCCGCTGGCTTCGTACGGCAACCCCAATGAGTTTGCTGAGCAAGTAGACGCCGTGCTCGCCCGCGCGCCGAGCTAACTCAGCTTTCGTAATCCTTCGAGTGCAGGGCGCGGTGTGAACGTTTCAACGCGTCGAGATGTCGAGCTAGTTCTGCTTCGCCGAATTCAACTTGCGGTCGCGGCAACAGGTCAAAATTACCATAGTAGTCCTCACCGTGCACCAGCACTGCTGTGTCCCGGAGTTTGGTCTGCGTGACATGGGTCGCGCAATACCTTAGCACCATGCCTATTCGACGATCATCGGTCAAATTCGGTGTCGACCCGTGAATCAACCGGACATCGTGCAACGACATCTCACCAGCTTGCAACGGCGCTAGGACAACCGATGCTTCATCGATAGCGCCATCAATCACCTGCCCGCGTGAGAGCAGGTTGTTTTCACCGAACGTATCGTCGTGCTCGCGCACGTCTTCTAGGTGGCTGCCTGGCACAAACTTCATCGGTCCAGTGGCCTCAGAAGCATCTGACAATGCCACCCATGCGGTCACGACATCATGCGGCTCCAACCCCCAATACGTCGCGTCTTGGTGATAGCTCACAAATTTCTGATCCTGCGGTTCCTTGATGAACCAATTCAGCGACCAAAGCAACACATTCGTGCCAAGAATCGCCGTCACTGGCTCAACGATGCGAGGCTCATGCACCACATCCCATGCCCAACGTGTGATCAGATGCATATCGGTGATATAGCGCTTGGATTCCGGCTGGCCGAACCGCTTCTCAAACTCTTCGAACTGTGAGCGCAGCTTCGCCGTCTCTGCGTCTGTGTAAACACGGATCGGCGAATAAAACCCGTCCGCGCGAAAGCTCTCGATCGCTGCCTCGAGTTGGCCGTGCTTGCTTGCGGCTTTATCCTTCAAGTCAATGCCGCCCTCACGAACAGGCGCGCGAATTCAAGGGGATTAACTCGGTAACGAAAATCCCTCCCGCTGTACCGGCTTGACTTTTGCGACGCTAAGCAACGATTCCACACAGTCACGCAAAGATTCCTCGAACGGCCTAAACTCGATGCCGATGAGACGCCTAATGCGATCATTGCGGAGGTCTGCTTTCGCCCAAATACCGCGAAACTCCGCTTCGCGCGCTTGATGCCGCTCCGGATGGTTGTCCGTGACTTCAGGTGTCGCATGGCCGATTTCAGGCAGCACTTCATCGATCATGGCGCAGATTTCTTCTACCTTTGGGGTATCTGTCGACCAAGCAATATAGCGCTCACCATTTTGCACAAACACGCTCTCTAGCACCCCAATATGACATAGTGCATCGTCGCGCACGTCCACGGTCATCCACGGTCGATAAACACCATTTTGGAAATATTTACCTAACAACATCATCTCAATATTGTGTTGCCAAGGACCCATGTCCTTTTGGTGTGGTGATTGGATCGGTCCTACATTGTCCGCCGGGCAAACCGTGACTGCATCCCACTCGCCGTTTTCAGCAGCTGCATCAGAAAATGTGCGTTGCGCAAGCACTTTCCCCATAGAGTAGCCCTGACGATCCGGGGTGCGCCGCTCGTTCAGCTCGTCTGGGTAGCGATCTTCATACATCGTTGGGCGTCGCTCAATTTCATTGAGGTCCATTTCCGAGATAACCGCCGCGATGCTTGAAGTGACGACAACGCGTCCCACGGTGCGCGATTTGTTTACGCTTTCGATCATGTGATCGCACACCATCTTGACGTAATCTTGGTCGTTGTAATTGCTCACATGCGAAACATGGGCCACCCCGTGACATCCCTCAAAAATGTCATCAAATACGCCAGGATCGTCTAGGTTGGCGGAATGGAGCGTTAATCGACCCGAGGCGTATCCGGGCATCGCGCGTAAAAATGCACAACGATTGTCGTCCGACGTGTCGCGCACACAGGCGCGCACTCGATATCCTTTATCCAACAACAACCGTACAACCCAGCTGCCAATAAATCCTGCGGCACCTGTAACTGCAACCGTTCCACCCTTCGGTATAGCTGGCATGTCTATGTCCTTAAAACCTTAAAACTGCGGCTATGGTATTCACGGCTAGCTGGAATGCTCGCAGGACTACGCCAAAAGCAGGCAAACGTGTGGGAAAGCAAGTGACATGAACAAGGGAGTTCCTCTCGATGCGTGGGGTTGGACTTCGTTCTTTTCGCAGCAACACGAGGAAATTGATCGTTCCACGATACCGGCCCGCGTGATCACCACGAGTCGCAGCTCGGTCAGCATCATCGCCAACGATGCAGTTCATTCGATTCCACTTCGCGCGGCACCTAAACTGAAGCGTATGCCCGCCGTTGGGGATTGGCTGCTGTGTCAGCCGTCATCACTAGAACCAACTCACCAATTAATCAGGAAGAACGTACTGCGCCGGCGTCGAAGCGGTAGCGATCATCGGGCTCAAGACATGCTGGCCAACTTTGAGCAAATCATGCTGATTACCTCGGCGAACCGCGATTTCAACGAGTCACGGCTGGAGCGCGGGCTCGTGCTGGTTGAGCAAAGCGGTGTGAAAGCCCTCGTCCTCCTCACAAAAGTCGATTTGGCCACCGATCTTCAGGAATTTCGAGAGCGGCTTGAAGCTATACCCTCGATGCCTCCTGTGATCGAATTAGACGCGAGAGAACCAGCATCTGCTCAAGCGTTAGCGGGATACCTGCACTTCGGCGAAACGACCGCATTGGTGGGATCCTCCGGCGTTGGTAAATCCACGCTCGTTAATTCGCTGCTCGGTTCGACCAGGCAAAGCACACAGGCAATCCGTGAACAAGATGCGCGTGGTAGACATACAACGACACAGCGAGAACTCATCGCGCTCCCCTCCGGAGCCATCATCGTCGACAATCCTGGGGTGCGGGAATTAGGTGTGTTAAACGCTAGCAATGCGGTCGCCAGCGTATTTGAAGATATTGAATCCCTAGCCCGAGCGTGCCGTTTCAGCGACTGCGAGCATCAGTCAGAACCTGACTGCAAAGTACAAATCTCGCTACAAGCAGGTGAGCTCAGCCGGCGTCGTTTCGATAACTATCTCAAATTACGCCAAGAAGCCCGGTCAGTCTCGACTTATTAACTCAAAAACAACGCTTTTTACCGCGGCTAGTGCTTTTCAGCTCGCAGTAGCTAGGCTGGCGGCGGGTGAACTCAATTACCAAGTGCGTGCCCCCGACGCCACCACAAAATAGATCCACTTGAAGAATCCGGCACTTGGATTGTGGAGTTAACACCGCCTATATTTCGCGTCGTGAAAAGTAAGGTAGCACCTTTCAATAGGTGCGGAAAACTAATTACCTTTCCACTTCACGACTAGAGTTTTCTAATTAACTGCAAGACATCAAGAAATGTCTCACGGGACGTTTAAACTCTCGCTGCCGCCTGAGCGGTAAACCCACTTCACTCACACGCCACGCCAAGACGAATCAGCAACGAATGTATTTTCCTAACCATACGGCGGTTCCGCGCAAAGCGCTAACTTGGCAATTTAGCCAATCCAGCGGCCCTGGTGGACAGCACACAAACAAAGTGGCGACGGCCGTGACATTGCGGATAGCAATCGACGAACTGCATATAAACCGCGAAACTCGCGAGCGCTTGTTAGCCTTGGTGCCAGAAAAAAATCAAGCTACTCGAACCATCATTTTGAAGGCTTCTTCGCAGCGTAGCCAATGGCGGAATCGCATCGACGCGTGGAATCAACTGCTTGATCTCTTAACGACGGCATCGCAAACGCGCAAAGTGCGGCATCGCACCAAACCAACCCTAGCGTCTAAACGGCGGCGCAAGGAGAAAAAACAACGACATTCAGCCATTAAGGCGCAAAGAGGCAGACCGATACTAGACTGACCAAACGCATGGAAGTGCTTTCGCAGTTAGTTACGCGTTCTCTGCTTCTTCCGCGTTCTCATGGCTTTGCGCCAGCGGCAACCGAACGCTCAGACGGGTAAATTGCATAACTTCAGATGTGACCCCTATTTCACCGCCGTGGGCACGCACAATGTCGGCCGCAAGCGCTAACCCTAAACCAGTGCCCTCATCAGTAGGTTTCGTCGTAAAGAAAGGCTGAAAAACCTTCTCTATGGCTGCTTGTTCGATACCTACCCCGTTGTCTTCGATTTGAACTTCAACCTTCTCGCCATGTAGTTTCGTTCGAACGATCAAATGGGGTTCGTAAGAATCACCTTCCTTCAGCTCAACTCGTCGCTTGTTCGTTGCATAACAAGCATTCATAAACATGTTAAGAAACACCCGGCCAATGTCGTTTGGCAGTGCTTCAATCTCTGTTAGGTTCTCGTCAAGTTCTTCAATGATTTCCAGCTGGAACGATGAATCCGCCGCTCGTGCGCTATGAAACGCCAAGCGCACGTGTTCGGATAGAGTTTTGTTCAAGTTGACGGGCAACCAATCAGAAGATTCGCGATTCATTGCCAGCATGTCACGCACAATGGAATTAGCGCGATCACCGTGATTGTTAATGCGTTCTAGATTCTCAATCAAATCGTTCTTGATTTCTTCAATCAGTTCGTTATCCCGCTCTGCGTCAGCCATATTTATTTCTTCAATCAGTTCAGCAATAAGTTCTTGCGAAACCTGCGCGAAATTAATCATGAAATTCAGGGGATTCTTGATTTCATGCGCCACCCCCGCCGTCAATTCGCCCATGGCGGCGAGTTTTTCACGCATGACGATCTGTCTTTGCGCGGTGCGAAGCTCTTCATTCATTGATTCGAGCTTGTCGTTTGTCGATGCTAAGCGCTCATTGAGTCGCTCCACTTCGTTCAGGCGCAGGGCTTCGACGGATTTGCCTCGAAACACTTCTAATGCTTCTGCCATCTCGGCGATTTCGTCGTTGCCGTCGATAGGAATATCAATCTCAAGATCGCCTTCGGCCATGGTGTGCATCCGATCCGCGAGCACATCGACGCGGTGCACAAACTTGCGCAAGACAACGAGCCAAACAATCAAAACGACCCCTACGATGCCGGCAATATTCAGTCCTAGGAGCAAGTACACAGCGAAGGTGGTGGCATCACCCGCCTCGTGGGTGGCCATGTTGGCATCGTTGGACGCGGCCGACACCAGCGCACCAGTGCCTTCATAGAGTTGCCTGACGATGCCGCTATTGGCAAGGATGTACTGCTGTTCAAGATTGCGGATGCGCAGGATTTCTTGCTGTAGGGCAAATGCACCATCTCCAGATGTGCCGCTTCGGAAGAGTTGCGTGCTCATATCGAAGACATCTTTGATGTCCAACTGTGCCGGAACCAGCATGGCATATCGCTCAAACGTCGCTTTGGTCGCTTCAAACCGCTCTAGCAGTGGGATAAGTCGTGCTGCATCAGATTCGTTGAAAGCCGCAGTCATCAGTTCGACCCCGGATTCAAGCGCACTCTCGATTTCCGCCAGATGCCGGTAGGTATCAAACTCCTCCGCGTTGGCCATCACGCTAGCTTGTTGAGCATCGGTCAGATCTTGATACCCAGTCATGGCGAAAAACAACTGATCATCAAGCATGAGCTGCAATTCCGCTCGCGCTGTTTCTCGCATGCGAATGGCATCAGCGACAACGCGATTTGCTTCGTCAAGCAGCTCAAAGCGTTTAGTCACCAACCCAATGGTCTCTTGAATGTTGCTGCGCATATCCGCGGCCGCTGTTAGCAATTGCGCTGCACGCTGACTGCCGGTTTCGGTTTCCGCCACCATGCTTACGTAGTCTTCAAATGTCGCTTGCGTCGCCGTTACGCGAGACACAATGTCGTCAAAGTCACTTTGTGTGGCGGTGGTAAGCAATGGCAGGGACGCTGCCAGTGCCGCACTTTCTTGCGCCACCTCGAAAGCCGCAATCATTTGCGGCACGTTCTCTTGGTTAATTTGTTGCAACTTCGCGTCCAAGTACGCAAAAAATGCAAACGCGACCGCACTCGCGACAAGCGTTATGCCCGCTGCGCCTAAGAAATAAAAAACCAACCGCGCCGCGAACCGGCTGCGCAGTTCCCAGATTCGCCGCAACCACGATTGCGAGCGCTCACGGCGAAGCGGCGTCAAACTCACTTCATCCACAGTAGCTTGCGACGATTTGCGCTTGGCGATCCTTCCCAGTCCAACATGACTGAATCACGGTAGAGCTTGATAACGTTGATCTGCGCCAATCATCGTTAGAAAGACTTGATCCGAACCTTGGTTGTCAGTCTCCCCAAACATTAACGTAAATCCGCTCAGATCCTCTACGCGCGTAGCGCGCATGGCATCCATGAACTTCGCGCGTGTGAGATTGCGCCCTGCCTGTTCAAGCAATTTGATCGTCATCCGCCCTGCGAGATAGCCTTCAAACGACACGAAACCCTGACCTTCGTTATCGGCATATTGGGCTAAGGCGGCGCGGTACTGCTTTGCCACCGGCAAATCAACACTGTCCGGTGTTGGTACCACCTGCGAGACATACACACCCCGCCCTTTTTCCCCAAGCGCACTCGCAAGTGCTTGGCTACCGACAAATGAAATGGTGAAAAATAAGCTTTGCAACTCAATTTTCTCGGCCCATAGAATCAACTCGGCGGTTGGTTCGTACGCGCCAATAATCACGATCGCTTCTGGCGACCCCTTGATAACGTCTAGTAATGCCGTTTTCACAGCCTTGGTGTTCCTTGGGTACGCACCGATGGCGACCAATTCGCGGCCGCTTTCCTGCATCGCTTTCTGCATCCCACGCAGACCGACTTGCCCGTACGAATCGTTCTGGTAAACCACGGCAATCCGTGTGAGTTTAAGGTCGTTTAAAAGATGCTGCGTGATCGCGCGGGTTTCCTGTTCATACGAAGCCCGTAGGTTCACCACATAGGAGGCTGGATCGCGTAAAAATCCCGCGCCGGTAAATGGTGCAATGTAAGGCACTTTCGCCGCGTCGGTGATCGGCAATACTGCGCGCGAGGTAGGGGTGCCCACGCCGCCAATTAGCGCGAAAACTTGCTCTTCTTCTAAGAGCGCTCGTGTGTTTTGAATTGCAAGCTCAGGCTCGTAGCCGTCATTCCGGGTGATGAGCTCCAAGCGGCGACCATGCACCCCGCCAGCGGCATTGATCTCCTCAAACGCGATTTGAATGCCAAGATGAAGGCGTTGCCCCAGTGCTGCTGCGGGGCCTTCGAACGCGGCTGATTGTCCAAAAACAATGTACTCGTCATAGACGCCAGGCGAAGCGGTTGAAGTTTCCTCAACCGTGGGGTCTGAAAGACCCAGGTCCACCTCGGCCGTGACTTGACCGGAAATCGCAACTGCAACCACAAGCGTCATGAGTCGCAAGCCATAGCCAAAGTTTGGATTCAACATGCCAGGAGCTGGCTACCTGCCTACGTCAGAGTTTTTACGAGCTTTAGGTGGTTCTTGCCGTCTTCATAAGCGTATTCGATGTCATCCATATAAGCCCGAATCAATGTCCAGCCTTTGCCACCAATTTCCATCTCTTCAAGTTTTTCGTCTTCCTTGACAGCGTAATCAATCGTGAGCGGGTCAAATGCCTTGCCATCGTCTACGATATGAAGTTCCACCTGCTCGTCTGAGCATTCGACGGTAATGAGAATCTCATGTGTTGCCGCATCGTCATACGCGTAATTCACAACATTCATGAACAGTTCTTCAACGACAAGCCGCAGCTGAAACACGACCGAAAAGGGCAAATCGAGCTGCTCAGCAAATTCCTCGATCGCGGTGTCGACACGCTGAAGTTCGTCAAGTCGATTTTCGAGGTGGACTGAGAGTTTGCCTGCCACTCTAGGCGTTACTCCGGAGAACTGACGCACTATGCATGCGATAGGTTAGTTTGGTGTTTTTGCTAATTCTATTGTGGGATTGTTCCGACCGTGATTTCGTCCTTCACCAAGACTGCCCATGCTTGCTCCTGAGTGTGCTTGTTTTGGCCTGCTCTTTGAGCGCAAATGGCCCAGGACTCGCCTTTGTACGCCTGTCCGTGGCGCGCGAGTTCCGCCCGTTCGTTCTGCGCAAGCATCAGTTTCTCGGATTCCGACAGCATGCCGTCTGTCCCGCACACCGGATCGTAGATCGTACAGTAGATGCAGGGGCGGTAGACATCCTGCTCAACCGTGCAGATGAGGTTCGCCATGAGGCGGATGACCTCGCGGGGCATGAAGTGATTCTCCGCTTCTCGTTGGCCTTTTCGTTGAAGCGCATCATCAGCTACTCGAACAGTTAACCCATTTGAAGGCTGTCAATCGCGTTGGGGTGAAGATCGATGTCGGCCATGGCGTTGACGAACTCGAAGGACCGGTTGCTGGTGTCAAGCTTCTTGATCTGGTCGAGGTACTTGAACCGCTCGAAGATGCGCCGCGCGGTTTAGGAGAAACCGCTGATGTACGTCACGAGGTTCGGCGCAATGCTCTCGACATCGCCATGCGACCGGGCGAAGGTGTAAAAGATGTTGTTGCGTGGATGTTTCCTGTTCGGATCGACGGTCTTGCCGAGCAGGCGATCAACCGCCGCTTCCGATATCCTCCGTGAGCTACGTCTCCTGTGAAGCCCGTTCGGCGATCGAGGTCGCGACGCCCGACGTCGGCTTCGGACGCATGAGTTCAGAGGCGACATTCGTGTCCAAGTCAAACATGCCGGTCGATCAGGAGAAATCAGGAGGTTCGCGCATCGGGCCGCGCGGGGGAAGTTCGAACTCCACTCCTCCCAGGCACGCGAAGCACTCGCGCGTAAACTCCGCCAGATCCCGGGGGGCGGTTGGCCTGACGTTCACGGCGTCGCGTAGGCGTAGGCGCGTCTTACCATCGTTGTCAAGATTACGGATCGTGATGTTGGTCATTCGTCGTACCTACTTAAGGTGCGAGACGCACACAAACCATTGGTTGCTTGTAATGCTAGCGAGTTTATGTGATCCGATCGGGCTCCGCGCGATTGGGAGTTTGAGATGGCGAGCGCTTTGTCCCGGACTGGCACGTGACTCGACCAACCAGCTGCGCTCGCCGACTTGCTCAACGACCCTGTCGTTCGCAAGCCAACCCGCCTGCGCGAAGATTGTGCGTTAACGTCGGGGAAGCAAAGGCAATCTCATACTGAAAGTGTTTGCGTGGCGGTGTTCCACCCTATCCTTCGCGGATGTGCGACCTTTTTTCAGTCCCGGGGGAAGTCCCACGTCGCACCCAACGCCGTGTCGTCGCAGCCTGACAGGAACGTCCACGCAGTGTCCGCGCGATGGTCCAATACTATGGTTCGCGCACATGGTCTATGTACGGCGCACCAAGAAATCGCTCTTGCGAAGCCATTTCACTAACTTTGGAAGTCCCAAAATCAGCTTCAATCCAGACTGGCAGCGATGATACGACGCACAATCCCCAATACGCTATCCATATTGCGAGGTGCAAGTGGTTTTGTGTTTTTCGCGGCCATCACATTGGATCAATGGGTGTTGGCGTTCGGTGTATTTGTGTACGCGGCTATCAGCGATTTGCTTGATGGCCCCCTTGCGCGCCGCTTTAAACAGGCCAACTCTCTTGGCACCCGAATCGACCATACCGCAGATTGCATATTCGTTTTCTTGGGATTGCTTGCTCTTTCGCTACACCTGAAAGGAGCTGTGCCGATCGTGCTACCAGTCGTTCAGCTGGTCGCATTTGTTGAGTATGCCGCCTTCAAATCCATCCGGCAATCCTCCATGTTGCCGAGCAAACTCGGCCGCTACAACGGCATCGCATATTTTGTGGTGATTGGTGCGACCACGACACAAATGGCATTGCAAATCAACTGGATACCATTCCTATGGATATATGTTCTCAGCTGGGGTTTGGTTGTAGCGACGCTCCTCTCGCTCTGCATGCGAATCAAGGACAGGCTAACGGATGACCGTCACTAGACACACTCGACGCAAGAAACCTAGTCGCGCCAAGCGGCGCACGCACCTTCACAGTTTGGCAAGGGTTAGGCGTGCGATAGGTTTGCCTTGAGTTGAACTGTTTTAGACGTAAAAACCCTTCGCAGTATGCTTGATTCGATGCCTCACAGCGACCTGGCTAGCATTCCGCCATTAATTCGGCTAATCACCCTAAAAGGACTAAGCAGTGAGCAATGAAGAAGCCAAAACCAAGCTCGGTGAGTTGTACGAAGAAATGATGGCCGTGCGAGCTGCCATGCTCGACCTACAAAAGAGCATAGAACCAGAACCCATCCAAGACTACGAGTTGCAAACGCAAGAGGGTTCCCGACACGTGTCTTCTTACTTTGGCAGTCACGACACGTTGTTTTTAATCCATAACATGGGCTCGCACTGCGTTTATTGCACCGTCTGGGCGGATGGTTTCAACGGCATCATTGATCACCTGCAAGACAGAGCTGGCTTTGTATTAACAAGTCCAGAAACGCCTGCAAAGCAGCAAGCATTTGCGGCTTCGCGCGGCTGGAAATTCCCCATCGCGTCGGTAGCAGATTCGTCGCTGCCGTTGGATTTAGGCTACTATCACGAAAGCGGTGAAGCCTTGCCAGGTGTTAGCGTGTTAAAGAAATTAGCCAACGGCTCGATTGGGCGTGTCGCCGATACACCATTTGGACCCGGCGATCCTTATTGTGCCTTGTTCAATCTGTTTGACTTGATGCCGGATGGGGACAGTGACTGGCAACCAAAATTTGCCTACTAAGCTCTAACTTGATTCGTCGATTAACTCGCGATTGGCTTTCGGGAGGAAGACTAGGCCGATAGAGGCATTAAAAAGCACGAAAAACGTGTGCATGAATAGACTGAATACGCCGACCTCCGGATAATCCGGGAAAAGCGCTGTCCAGAGCAGCAAAGCACCAGCATGAAACGGCAATGGCAGTGCCGCAGCTAGAAATATGAGCGGCAGAAAGACAAGCAATTGCCCAAAACTTGCTTCAACATTAAACAGATTAAGTGCGATCGTATACACAATAACGGCCCCGATCAGATTAGGCGCTTTATATAAAACCGTCAGCACATAGTGTTTGATCTGCGCTTCGCGAAACGCACGTAAATAACGATGATTGCGAATATTGGTTTGTTTAAAAAATAATCGCCGAAAAAAAGCAATCCAAATACATAAAAATGTAAATGCAGCGATAAACAATATTGGTAATATCGTGTCCAGTGGTAGTAATTTAGAGGCCGCAACAACATATTCAAAGTAATAGATTAACCCTATGACAGAAAATAACAACAGTTGATATATTTCCATGAGACCTAAGAAAATCATGGTCGAAAGCGTTTCCCAACCTGGTGTTTTGTGACGCCGCAACAAATATAGCGTCATGGCTCCTTTACCCACTTGCTCGCTAAGCAGCGAAAGGATGTAAGCGCTGGCGCGAATCGGCAGGATATTCTGAAATTTCAAAGTTGGCGCGTTAAACCATCGAATCGCTCGCCACGTTACATTTGAATCAATAAGAAAAAAGAACACTGAATAGGGGATCATCACAGCGAACCACGCGACCCAATTCACCCCGCCTAGAAAGTTCACTAGGTATTCAACCAACGTAATGCCTTCGCGTCCAGCTGCTGCACTCAATCGACTAAAAACTAAATAAAAACACCCAACGGCTAGTAGCCAGCTTGCGCATTTAAAAATAAAGCCAGGTATGTTTCTAGTCGATTCTGTCTGGTCGGTCATCAGAGGTCCATGCAAGGCCGCGCGTAATTATGAAATCTCATGCCAAACCTACAATAGCGCGTCATACAAAAAATGCTACGTTGAGGAAATATCAGGGAATTATTCCCCTGACTAAACATGAATTCCCATAATTAACGTGATGAGGACGTTTAGTTACGCC
>VXLJ01000051.1 GCA_009841635.1 Gammaproteobacteria bacterium | reverse complement strand
ATCGCGTTGAACCCAACGACTTGGCTGTTTCGTTCTTATAGGTGCTTCAAAAGCATTGCGCAATGTGCCGGATTTCAATATGTGCTGAGTGCTGAGCCCACGTTCAGCAAGCTCAACCGCAAGTACAGTATGCCGATGGCAACGGTAAGGATCGCTTTCTGTACACATAACGGCAACACATCCTTCGCCAGCGAGTTCAAGCAGACGATCGATACCGTCATCAAACGCATCGGCCGCAATTTGACGGCGATAGTCCGCAACCCCGTCCGCCGCTTGGCGCACGCGGACATTGTGCGAACCTAACTGGTTTCCCAGATACTCGTAAGCCAAATTCGACTTGCACAACTTGCGTTTAAGCACTTCGTAATTGAAGTGTGGGACATGCTTGCTGTAAGGAATCGATCGCACATCGACGACTGTTTGCACCTGCCATTTTCTCAAGTGCGCAACAAATGTTCGATAGCTCAAATTGGAATGCCCGATCGACAACACCTCTTTACTGTGGTGTCTCATGTGAAGCCCCTCCCTCGAGTACTGTTATTTTATACAACTTGGACATAATTTCCGACGAGAAGTTGCTAAATACGATGTCGTTGGTATTAATTGAATCTTCATTCTTTTTGACTCTCTTCACGTGCAATATATTTGCTATTTACTGAATTTAAAAACAGTATATCGAATAATTCGACATTCGTCATCATAAAGACGCAACGGACTTATCAGTACTTACGATCCCAACGTGTGGGGGCGGATTAGACTACGACGCAATCGCCGATATCCTCGCCCCATGCTTCGTTGCTTACGCCCCAAGTGTCTAACCACCTGGCCTGATTTCACCGCATAGGACATTCTTCCCTCCAATTGGATAGTATTGTCGTCAATTTCTTGATAAGCCACATCAAAAGCGGACAGGAAGCGATGAGCATCTTTCATTAACCTGTTGAATAGCTGATGGTGCCAACCTGTTTCAGAATGGTCTTGGACTGGTTGCTCAAACACATCCATGTAGCGTGCTGAACAAGGCAACGAATCCGACGCTACCGCGATCTTCTCTCCGTGCGAGCGGAGTTTGACAAAGTAAGTGCACTTGAACGTGAATTCCCCTGCTGGTTCCGGGCGCCAAGCATGATCAAGGCTTCGTGTGAAAAAAGCGTAAGGAGCTAATGCGAGCGGTTCTCTAATCATGTCGTCAAGCTGGTTGAATTCAAATTCCGCAACCTCATCGCCATTGACGTCCAACATTTGTGCGCACAAGTTGCCCGATAATGACCTACTAGGATCGCCTAACTGCCAAAAGTTAGTGACGTAAGTGAGCTGGTCTTCACGCCAATCTTCAGTGTCGTATAACACGCCATCGACTAGTGCAGCATAGTTACCGTCGCTAGTTTCCAAACAAACGTAATGTGTTTCGGGTAGCAACCCAATGACGGTTGCCAATGGCATATGCGCAAGTGGTTGCGGTCGCAACGAGAATCCCTCATACTCGAGATACTTCATAGTCCACTCACGCGGCACTCCTTTTATCAACTCATCTGCTGAGTGCTCTAGTTCAATGCACTTTCTCAACGCAGCGTAGGAATGACCTAATAAAGTTGTCAAGGCACGAATAGGGCTATCCAGTGTCAAATCAAGTTGTAGATGGGGTGGCGCTTCAGAACGCCTGCCGTCCGAATAAGCAAATTTAAGCGAGCTACTTTCACCGGCAAAATCAAATTGGTTATGTGTCATATATCAAAAAATTCTGTTGCTACATGGCAAAATTAACAAGCGCTACGACAGCTTATGTCGCAAAACGGCGTCCACACGTAAAGATTGCTTAATTTGGCTTGTTGTTCAGCGAAGGGTGCAAGCATGTCTCAAGAAAGACCACGCATATCTAAAGTCACAACTCGACAAGGCGATCAGGGCACCACGCAGCTTGCGGACGGCAGAAGTTATTCGAAGGCAGACCCGCGTTTGGAATTGGTTGGTGAGCTCGACGAACTCAATAGCGCGCTAGGCGTCGCGGGCTTGCACGTCGATGCGGCGGCAATGCAAGCTCAGCTACAAGAAATCCAATCTCGTGTCTTTGACATCGGCGCGGCCGTGGCTACAGGCCAGCCTCAACCGGTTTGGCAGCGCGAGCTTGAAAAACTTGACGATTACTCTGAAAAAATCAACGCAGATCTGGAACCACTCGCGGAGTTTGTGCTCCCCGGCGGCAATCTTGCCAACGCTCAATTGCACGTTGCTAGAACGATCGCTAGACGTTGCGAACGTGCGTTCTGGCGCGTCAACGACGCTGCGTTGATCAGCGCAGGCATCGGCGCGTATCTAAATCGAATATCTGATTTTCTGTTTATCGCAGCAAGATCTGTCAGCTCAACTGAGGTGCTTTGGCAACCTCTGCAAGAATGAGTCGGTTCAACTTGAGCTGAGATTGTCTCGAATTTCATACTCAATGAATCCCAACTGGCGCATTTCACGCGCTAGTCGATTGAGGTCTTGCCATTCGCGACGATTCTTGCGCACGCTAACCAACGAGTGCATCGCGCCATCAATAGGAATCGCCACGGCCCACGCAAGCGGTTTAGCTGCCATGTCCGCCAAATGACCGCCTTTTACCGATCGATGCACGCGATAAATTAGCGGCTTGCCAATTGAATGGCGGTACACGTCTATATCGGTAGTCAAAATCGTCTTTAAATCCACGATCAGAACCCTACTACCATGTCAAATAACGCCACACTATGCTAATCATTATGGTCAATGATGGTGATTTTTAAGAAAATTGAACTACACCATACGTAATGATGTCTTATGAACTATTCGGTATTTACAATATTGGTAAAACCTGCTTGCTTTTCCGGAGCACTTCTTTATGTTGAGAACACTGTGCGCGTTCGCGATTACCGCAATTCTGGTCGTAGGAGTCGCTTTCGAAGCAGATGCGCGACGATTTGGTGGTTCGTTTAAGTTCAGCAGCGCTCGAAGCTATAAAGCGCCAGCGTTCAAGAGCTTCTCAAAACGAACGACGCCTCGACCCAAAGCGACCACAAGTCGTCCAAACACGCAGAGTGCCGCTAGTAGAACAAGCTCGCGCGGCTTTGGTGGCGGAACGCGCGCATCCGCAAATGCCAGTGCAGCAAGACGCGCCTCGACAAGCTCGCGCCTAGCAAGCAAACCAACCAACAACTTCCGCAGCAATCGCCAACAAAACGCCTATAAGAATTACCAATCCCAACAGCAAGCCAAGTTCCGAGGTACATCCAGCAGCTCAAACACAGCAGCTTCTTCGTCGCCGCTCTATAGAAAGGCATCGCAAAACTCAGGACGCAACCGCAGTGATTACTGGGATCGACGCGATAGTTTTTACGGTGGTTGGAACGCACCAAACTACGTATACATGGGTGCGCCACGATATGGCATGTTTGACGGCATGTTCCTAGGTTACATGCTTGGTCACGCATTCACACCACATTACTCCGCTTTTGCTTACCACCATCGCAGTGATCCTGGCATGCAAGCTTGGATGGCCGACATGGAACGGCAAGCTGCAGAAAACGCCGAGGTCAAAGTGCAACTAACTGCATTGAAGGCCGAAATGGCGAAATTAGAGGGTACTCCCATCGATCCGGCGTACTTTCCACCTGGCATCGATCCAGACATGGTTATGGCGGTCGACGTGGTGAAAGCGTTAGCACCGACATTTCGTCTTTGCACTGCACGGGTAGAAGGCAACTATCACAGATTCGGCGAAATCCTGCAGCAAGTTAGCGGTGACAACGTGCTCATAGAAATCGTGAATACCGCTGGTTCTATGCAAAACCTCGAATATCTTGAAGAAGATAAGTGCGACGGTGCATACGTTCAACGCAACGCATTCGGCATCTACGCCGAGCGCAATCCTTCAGGTGGCTATGACTTTGAGCGCGTAGCGACGCCTGCGGTGGAATTCGCTCACATGATCTGCAATCGTGACAGCGATGTCGACGAGGTAGGCGATTTACCAGGGAAGTCATTGCTCATCGATGCGGTAGGTTCTGGAACGGAGGTCACCTGGGCGGATTTTGTCACGATGGACGACAACTACAACACCGTCGAAACGCAAACAATCGGCGGTTCTTCGGCTCTGAATCGAGTCGCAACCGGTGAAGCGGATTGCATGATGTATGTTGCGTCGCTGAACACGCAGTTGTTGCAACGGGCAAATACGCTAGGTGACGACGTAGTCCTCGTGCCGGTGAACGACTGGGATTTCAACAATAAGGAATACGGTCACGGCAAGCTCTTCAAAGGTCATCAAGATCCCTCGGGGCAGGACGTTTATGTTTTTCTTGACATTCCAGACGACCAATATCCAAAAATCCAAGATGGCATCTTCTTCTCGGATGTGGAGACGTTATCGGTGCCCGTGGACATGGTGGCCAACTTAGCCTGGCGCGACGAAAATGCAGAGGCGTATGAGCAACTGCTCGGTGCGGTGCTAGACGCACAACCGGTGATTAACACGCTCACAAGCGAACACTAACCCACAACAGTTCATTGGGTTGGTGCGACCGAGTTAATCATGTCTATGAAGCAGTATCTTCGTTTGAAGGTAAAAGGCGCAAAGGAGAGATGGGCAAACCGCGGCCAGGAAGAGAAGCGTCGTGTAGACGACCAATTGCCACTTAATTTGCGGCTGGGATCACGCATCCAATTTGCAGAAGCGCCATTCCTGATTGCGGGAGACGGCACGTTCGTGCAGTATCCGGGCAATGAAACGTTGTTATCCGCCTTCAGCGAGGTTGAGTTGGCTGGCTTGAAAACCTATCGACTTTATCTCGATTCTCGAGCCGATCCCGATGAAAGCGCGATGTTAATGCTCATCATGGATGAGGCAGGAAATCAAGTAGAAGAGCGCTACTTGTTTCATGAACAGTATGAACTACCGTTGTATCACACGACGCTAGCTGATATCGGTGTGGACGATGACGAGACGACTGCTGTAGATTTCTGGTTGAAAAAGGACGAAGGCATTCTGGGAATGCCCGTTTTTCATACACCTGAAGAAGCCTCGTATGAGAGACTCTGGGAAGCAGAACGAGATGTCTGGCTGCAGCCAGCCTCGGTTCGTGAAACCATCGTGCTTGATACCTATGGCGACGACCAAACCGAAGTTGAGCATTTAGGGACCATGCTGTTCGCGCGCGTTTTCGATGGTCTAGCCGGGACGCTCGAAGAGTACTTGCTACCCACAGTCGAACGCGACCAAAGCGGATTCCGTGTGCGCATTTGGGTTGGTCTACCTATTGCCGCGGCTGATATGGAATTGCCCGATGCTGTTTAAACACTTACTAATACCTTTCATTTACCACAACTGGAGCAACGCATCATGCTGAACAAACTTGCGTTTTGGAAAAACTACGGTGAGGGCAAATTGGCTGACGCCGGCGATGCCATTCTTACTGGGATGGTCAAGCTAGACCCGGAGGGCACTTCGAAAGCCGAAATTGCGGCCGAGAGAGAGAAATTCGAAAAGTTCGCGCTTGAAGTTGAAGACTATCGAAGTACGTACAAACGTGAAGCCGCGGAAGCAGAAGCTGCCCGTTCGTCCTACAACAAAAAGATGGATCAGATTCGAGCGCTTGAACAAGCGGCGGGCGCAAACCCCGATAAAGCGGACAAGCTGACGCTTGCGGCCGACAAGCTAAAAGCCGAAGCAGCCGAATTGCTCGGGAGCGCTAAAACCGAAATCGAAGAAGCCGAAATGGCGAAGCAAGATCTTGATGAGGTAGAAGCCATTCAGGAAGAAATGGCGGAAACTATCAAAATGCTTGAATCAAATCTACGCAAAGCGCAAGCAGAGATGGAACGAGCGAAACGTGCGGAAACGCGTGCAAGCAAACGCGCTGAACATCAAGAACGCCTGGCCGGTATTCGAAGTGGCTCAACCAACTTAGGCGTCGCTTCTAAAGTGATGGCAGAACAAGCCGCAAAGTCTCGCCAAGCCGCAAATGCCGCCAATCGACGCGCTGAGCTACTAGGAGATGCTCGCGAGAAGAAGGATCCTGCATTCGAAGATGCCGATGTCGCCGCAGTTCTTGCCGATGTAGATGAGGCTGCGAAGCCACCCGCACCAGACTTGCCTGACAAACTGTGAGACGGTAAGAGACCTTTTTTATCCAGATTTCAAGCAATATCAACTTGACCTTTTTTCGATCACTCAGCTACGGTTTAGGCGTCGTTGTTGTCGGCGTGGTCGCGTATCTCATCCTAGGATGGATTAGCAGCCTGATTTCGATCGCGTTGCTTGCCATAGTGCTATACGCTGCGTTTCGCTTCGTAAAAAGGCGCGCTAAAGATTGAGTTGCTTGCGCGGTTCAAGCAAGTTCATTCGCCGCGTTTGCGTCGTCATCTGTGTCATCACCGCGGGTGTTGGTCAACAGGTGTATGCGGAACCGCTTCGCGTCGTGGTCAGCGAATTGCCACCTTGTGTCATCGCGGGTGATGAACTAACTGGCTATTCCATCGAGCTGTGGCGCAATCTCGCCTCAGAAATCGCGCGTGAATATGTACTCGAGTTGATGGATTTCGCCGCTAAACTCAATGCAGTTCAAGAAGGCCGAGCGGACGTGGCGATTGGCTGTGTGAGCATATCGGAGGAACGCGAGCGGAACTTGGATTTCACTCACCCTATTGCACTCGGTGGGTTTAGGGCTGCAAGCCTCGTAGAAGATAGCGTCATCCCGAATTTCGGCGACGATAGTCTGAAGATGCTGTTGGTCCTTTTGCTTTTCGTGCTTTTCTTCGCTCATCTCATGTGGTGGTCCGAACATGGTCAAGCCACGATCAACGATCGCTACTTCCCAGGCGTGCTTGAGTCCGTGTGGTTCAGCTTGGTCACCATGTCCACCGTCGGCTACGGTGACATTACGCCACGTAAGTGGCTTGGCCGGCTAAGCGCTGTGCTATTGATCTTGACAGGGGTTACAGCATTTGGGGTGATTTTTGGTCAATTCGCCGCGGATGCAATCGGCAGCCGGGCGCAAAACCCCGTTGAGTCCATTGCTGATTTGCGTAAATACACAGTTGGCACCAAGCGCGACACAGTCACGTCTGAGTACTTGTCAACCCTCGGCGTGAATACAGTGCATTTCCAAAACCTTAGCGAATCTGTCCTTGCTTTGCGCGAGGGTGAGCTAGATGTGATCATGCACGATGCTCTTGCGATCAGTCACGAGATTCAACGCAATCCAGATTTGATTGAAACCGGTCCAATGTTCGCGCCGCACTATATCGGCATTGCGCTGCAACCGTCATCAAGCTTGCGCGAAGCACTAAACCGTGCGATATTAAAAATGGCAGCTGATGGTCGTAGTCAGTTAATCAAAGATCGTTGGTTCTGAGCGACAGCCTAGCCTCAATCGCAACATGCGCAGCTAGTCTAATCGCGCTTACACAAACCAAACTAGGAAGCGTCGCGTTTTTCCCACATTTCACGCATCTGCTTTGCAGTGCCGACATGATCACCTTTCACCGCGAGCATACCGCCGTCAACCACTAAATCGATACCCGTCACCCATCGACTTTCATCGCTACCTAAATAAACACAAGCGTACGCAATATCCACCGCCTCGCCACCAGGGCCCGTCAAGGGCATCAAACCGCCGCTCACATTTCGTACGAAACGAGCTAGTCGGTTTTTCTTATGTTCCTCAGTAATCTGCTGCCCATGCGTATGACCGCCCCAGAAAATCGGTGTTGCAATCGCACCAGGGCTTACAGCATTAACGCGAATCCCCATCGGACCTAATTGCATCGCGGCGGCTTTCGTGTAATTCGAGAGACCAGCCTTTGCCGCTGAATACAAAGGATCTGCTGCCACCTCCGCTTGATGAGCACCTTTCGACGAGTTGTTTATGATCGATCCGCTCTGTTGCTTGCGCATGATGGGCGAAACCAACTTAGTAGCGACCATGCAGGTCCCTAACAAATACCACTGCGAGTATTTGAAACTCTCTTCGTCAACGTCTTCTATGTTGAAAGCATGCGGTTGCCCAGGTCGTGCGGACGAACCGCCCGCATTGTTGAAAAGCACATCGATCTGGCCCCAGTGCTCGACGGCCGTATGGATGACCTTGGCTATTTCTTCTTCGCGCAAGACGTCGGCCTGCACAAACACTGCGCAATCTTTTGGTTGTCGTGCTTCAACCCGCTTGCCGAGTTCCTCGTTGCGACCACAAAACACGACTTTTGCTCCTTCGGCGCAATAAGCGTCTACTGTGGCTTCGCCGATACCGCTGGTTGCGCCTGTAATAACCGCGATTTTGCCGTCAAGTCTTCCCATGCGTGGCTCGTCCTTTGATTGTCAAATACAAAACTAGCTCTGATTGAAATTCGGATCGCGTTTGGCCATGAACGCCGCAACGGCCTCCGCATGGTCCGGGAGGCGGCGCGCGATTTGGTCACGAATGCCTTCGCGTTCCATCACGGCTTCCAAATCTGCGTCCATTGGATTGCGGTTTAAGAGTTCCTTGATCATCATGACAGCTTGAGTCGGATTGTTTGCAATTTCTTGCGCTTTCGCCATCGCAACACCCATCAATTCGTCAGGTTCTGCAACCGCTGAAACTAACCCGAGCTTTAGAGCTTCTTCACCTGGCACCATGCGACCGGTCAGGCACATGTCCGTCGCCGGCCCAAGCCCTATGAGATTAGCAAGCAAGCGTGTCGAACCAAGTTCGGGCATGAGTCCCATCTTGATGAACCGAATACTGAGATTTGCTGTAGTGGAGGCGATGCGCACGTCGAATGGCAAAATCATCGTCAATCCAACCCCTACGGCGTAGCCGTTAATCGCAGCAACCGTTGGCTTCGACGTTCGTATGAAGTGCGTGAAATTTGCGCCGCCGCGTCTCAGCGTTTCACCTTGACCCGCCTTATTGGTTTCCACTCGCTCCGCGAATACGTTTAAGTCCGCACCTGCGCAGAACGCTCGACCAGCACCTGTTACAAGAATTGCACCGATGCTGTCGTCTTCATTCCATTCCTGCATTTGGGCAGTCATTTCTGACGAAAGCTGATCAGTCCATGCGTTCAGGCGTTCTGGTCGGTTCAAAGTGATGATGCCGACGCGGTCGTCACGATCTACGATGATTTGTTCAAATGACATAACGAGGCTCCTCGGCGCGTTGGTCAGGAAATTTTGAGTGCGAAATATAGGGGATAGGCGAACACCCTTTCATTCAGAAAGCAAACGTGTGCCACCCTCGCGACTTAGCACACGAGGTGGGATTTGCTTGTTTGAGGCGAAAGCTGGCTAGAGGATCAGGCGGCGAACGTCACCGAGTTTTTCGACGAGCGACTGCATAAACCGTCCGCCTTCGGCACCATTGATGGCGCGATGGTCATAGGACAAAGAGAGTGGCAGGATCTTGCGAGGTTCAAATGCCGAATCCATCCAAACGGGCTTGGTAGCGAGTCGCGCAACACCAAGAATCGCGACTTCTGGCGCATTGATGATTGGCGTGAATCCAGTGCCACCAATACGTCCCAAGCTCGAAACTGTGAAACTTGCACCACTAATCTGATCTGGCTTGAGGCTTTTTGTACGCGCTGCAGTGCTCAAGTTGGCCAATTCAATGGCGATATCTCGCAGTCCTTTGTCGAGCACGTCGCGAAGTACAGGCACGATCAAGCCTTCGTCGGTATCGACCGCAATGCCGATATGTATGTACTTTTTCAATATCAGCGATTGCAAGGAAGGAGCAATCGACGCATTGAACCGTGGGTGTTCGCGTAACGTCGCAGCGCATGCCTTTACGATGAACGGCAATGCCGTTAACCGTTCCTCAATTTGCCCTTGGGCATTGAGTTCCGCTCGAAACTCTTCTAACTCCGTGACATCCGCTTCGTCATGTTGGGTTACATGGACTGCATTAAGCCAACTGCGCACAAGATTTTGAGCGCCGCGAGCTTGCATGCGGGTTAACTCGACTTCTTCTGTTTCCCCGAACCTCGTAAAGTCGGGGTATTCCACCGCTGGGATGCCGCTGGCAGCAGATTCAGTTTGCGGGGGACTAAGTAATAACGTTTTTACAAATTGTTTGACATCATCCTTAATGATGCGACCGCGTACCCCCGACCCTTCAACCAAGCCAAGATCAACACCAAGTTCGCGTGCAAGTCGTCGCACGGCTGGTCCGGCATAGACCGCAGCGCCTCGGTCTCGAGGTCGGCGTTCAGCAGGTTTTACTTCACTAATGGACTCTATGGATGATGTCTGCGAAATTTGCGCCTCGCCATCCGGGACAGTTCGTGATTGCTGCGCAACGGTTGTCGTTGGGGTTAGTTCAGTTGTTGCTTTGCCTTTGGTGCGAATGGTCGCAATGAGCGAATGGTCTTCAACCTTGTCGCCTACAGCGACTGCGATGCTCTCGATCACACCCTCTAGTTCCGCAGGGATTTCCATTGTCGCTTTGTCGGATTCCAGCACGACGAGGGCTTGATTCTCTGCTACTTCCTGCCCTACTTTGACCAACACTTCAACCACTTCGACGTCGTCTACATCACCTAGTTCAGGAAGGCTTACCTCAAATAGCTCACTTGACGTAGCCTCTGCTACTGCAACGCCATCAGTTTCAGCGATCGCTTTTGGTTGTGCTGGCTCCTCAATGGTGGGTTGTGATTCGACGCTAGGTTCCTCTGTAACCGTCTTTGCTGGTTCAGTTTCATCTCTCTCGACAGCGTCAATAACGGCAACAATATCACCCGTATCGATGATGTCACCTAGCTTCATCTCGATGGTCTTGACCTCACCAGCAACTGGTGCAGGCACTTCCATGGAGGCTTTATCTGATTCGATGACTAGAAGTGCGTCATCTATCTCAATGCGCTGACCGACTTCGACACAAATTTCGACGACTTCCACATCTTGAGCGTCGCCGATGTCCGGAATTACGACTTTGAAGTCGCTCATGCGTGACGCGGTTCGGGCTTTGCGGGGTCGATTTCTAAGTCGACTAGTGCTTTCGCGACTTCGGCGTCTGCGACAACCTGTGCGTCTGCAAGTTCTTTCAAGGCAGCCAGCGTGATGTACCGTTCATCCACCTCGAAGTGACTTCGTAACGCTTGGCGACTGTCACTGCGCCCAAATCCATCCGTACCGAGTACCCGATAAGGCGCGTCAAAAGCATGACGAATCGAATCCGCATGCATTTTCATGTAGTCGCTTGCGGCAATCACTGGAATCTCACCATTGAGATGCCCCGCAACCACGGATTTACGTTGCGGTTCATCCGGATGCAGCATGTTCCAACGCCGCACATCCAAGCCATCACGCGCGAGTTCCGTAAAGCTCGTCACGCTCCACACTCTGCAACTTACGTCGAAGTCGCTGGCTAATCGTTCTGCAGCTTTGATGACCTCTCGAAGAATCGTGCCGCCACCGAGCAAATGAACAACGCGCCCGCTTTGGCGTGCTGGATCGCCATGGGTTGCGAGTAGATACATGCCTTTCAAGATGTCCTCTTCGACCCCTGCAGGCATCTCAGGCTGCACGTAGTTTTCGTTCATCAAGGTGATGTAGAAGAAAATGCGTTCGTTCGCATCAAACATGCGTTTCAAGCCGTTATGCACGATGACCGCCAACTCGTATGCGTAACACGGGTCGTATGCCACGCAATTCGGAATAGTTGAAGCCAACACGTGACTGTGGCCATCGGCATGTTGGAGACCTTCGCCATTCAACGTCGTGCGGCCAGCTGTCGCACCTAATAAAAATCCTCGTGCTTGCATATCACCGGCAGCCCACGCGAGGTCGCCAACGCGTTGAAAACCGAACATCGAATAGAAGATGTAAAACGGAATTAAGGTGAAACTATGCGTGCTATAGGACGTCGCGGCCGCGATCCAAGCGGCAAATGCACCCGCTTCATTGATGCCTTCCTCAAGAACCTGACCATCCTTCGTCTCGCGGTAGGCCGCGATCTCGCCAGCGTCCACGGGTTCGTAGAGCTGCCCTTCTGAGGAATAAATACCAAGTTGCCTGAATAACCCTTCCATCCCAAACGTACGTGCCTCGTCTGGAATGATTGGCACGATGCGATCGCTGAGTTTTTTGTCCCGCAACAGCGCACCCAAGATACGCACGAATGCCATCGTTGTAGAAATCTCGCGTTCACGCGAACCTTCTAGCTGCGATTGCATGATCGACAAATCTGGCACGTCAAACCGTGCTTTCACTTCAATGCGACGCGGGATGGGACCACCGAGCTGGTCGCGTTGGTGGCGCATATAGACCATTTCTGCGTGATCGTTCGGTGGCCGGTAATAAGGCACCGACTCAACCTCGACGTCCGTGAGAGGAATGTCAAATCGATCGCGAAAGTGTTTAAGTTCGTCAAATGTGAGCTTTTTGACCTGATGGGTCGTGTTTTCGGACTCGCCAGCGTCGCCCATACCATAGCCTTTCACGGTTTTCGCCATGATGACGGTTGGCTGACCTTGATGGTGGGCAGCCGCGTGATACGCTGCGTAAACCTTTTGCGGATCGTGACCACCTCGATTTAGTCGCATGATCTGATCGTCGGTTAGATTTTCAACAAGCTCCAATAACTCAGGGTATTTGCCAAAAAACTCGGCACGTGTATAGCCACCACCCTTCGCCTTGTAGTTTTGATATTCGCCGTCGACGGTTTCATCCATCCGTTGCTGCATGAGACCTTTCAAGTCATTCGCAAACAGCGGATCCCAATGGCGACCCCAGATGACTTTTATGACGTTCCAACCCGCGCCACGAAACGTGCCTTCTAGTTCTTGAATGATCTTGCCATTCCCACGCACCGGACCATCAAGACGCTGCAAATTGCAATTAATAACGAAAATCAAGTTGTCAAGACGTTCACGCCCCGCGAGTCCTAATGCGCCAAGTGTTTCCGGTTCATCACACTCGCCATCACCTAGAAAAGCCCAAACCTTGCGATTGCGCATCGGAATGAGACCACGGGCATCAAGGTACTTCATGATATGTGCTTGATACACCGCTTGGATGGGTCCTAGACCCATAGAAACCGTTGGAAACTGCCAGTACTCAGGCATGAGTTTCGGGTGTGGGTAGGACGATAGCCCTTGCCCGTTCGTTTCCTGCCGAAAGTTATCCAGATCTTCTTCGTTCAAGCGGCCTTCTAAATACGAACGTGCGTAAATGCCAGGTGCACTATGTCCTTGGAAATAAATCAGGTCGCCAGCGGTTTCATCTTCGGGACCGCGGAAAAAGTGGTTGAAACCAACGTCATAAAGCGTTGCAGAGGAAGCAAATGTCGAAATATGACCACCTAAATCACCATCTTTGCGGTTAGCTCGAACCACCATCGCCAACGCATTCCATCGTGTCATGCTCCGAATCCGGCGTTCGATGTGCTGATCGCCAGGGATTTTTGCTTCGAGATGAGCAGGAATCGTGTTGCGATAAGGTGTATGGACCACGAACGGCAGCTGTGAGCCGTTTCTAGTCAATTGCGACGATAGTTGACGAAGTAGATAGGCGGCGCGATCGGGGCCTTCGTTCTTTAGAACATAGTCAAGCGAATCGATCCATTCAGCGGTTTCGTCTGGATTGGTATCGTGATTCGCACGATCTGCGGGCATCTAGCGGCTATTAAGGTCGTTCAAAACGATTATAGAAGGCATTCGGCTTGGTAGGTCTCCCGACTAGAACTGTGAAGTTAGCCTTTGAAGGCGCGCCAAGAAGCTAGGTTCTGCGTGGAAAATGCGCTCAATATGCTGCCACGAAGTAGCGGATGGTCGCGCGCCTAACTCGACCAACAGTTCTAAGGATTTGGGTGATTTCGAATGAATTGCGTAATACAGCGCATCGATTTCTTCAGAAGGTTCGAGTTCCTCTGGCTTTTGTGCGACGTAGGCGCGAATGAAAGCCAAATCCTGCGTCAAAATAGCTGACTCTAAAGTCTTGGTTGCACCGGCCTTTATTAGGTCCTCAATAATCGCCAGCTCACATTCACCTGACAGTCGATGCAGGCAAGCGCTAGCGAGTGGCGTTTCGCCTGACCGGGTTGGTCGATTTGAATCAGCGCCAGCGTCCAGCAGCAATTTCACGATTTCGGGTCGATTGTTGTGGCAAGCCTGAAACAGCGGTGTTTCCCCAGCTTCGTTAAAGGCATCGACCTTTGCCGGATCGCTACTCAGCAATTTGATGACAGCGTCGGTCCTACCAGACGCTGAAGCCAATCCTAAGTCACTTTCTAAGCCACACAAAGGTGCTAGAAGAGCAACGACGTCGCTTGCGACAGTCAACTTCCACGGTCCAGCATGAAGCGCTCGGTCAATCGGTAGTTTTGAATTGGCGTCACGCAACATTGGGTCTGCGCCGGCATCAATCAGCAGGGTAACTATTTGAATATCACCTCGCTCAGCTGCTGCATGGAGCGGATACTCGCCTTGCGCATTAGGTCTGTTTAGCACGTCTATATCTAGCGCTAAAGCTTGACTAACGTGTTCCCGCAACCCTAAATAAGCACTCGAAACAAGCTCCGGACGTAAACCTTTAGCAAGCAGCAGTTCAACATAGCGTTGGTAGCGTGAAGTGCGCCCAGAATAGCCGTACTTGCCGAGCATGAGCAATGCAGCATTTTCTTGTGGATCAGGCCTTCCGCCTTGGTAAGGGGAATAGCACTCGATCAATGCAGCGGCGCTCGCGTCGTCGTCGGAAGCCAGTGCAACAGCAAGCCGTTCGGCAAATGCCGCAGAACTCAATGACATGACTAGGTCTTAATCGCTACTGTGTAGCAGGAAACAACCAAGCCGCGCCACGTCTACCGCTCGAATCGCCGTATTTCGCCTGGCGTACCACGGTTTTGCCATCCGAGGAGAAAGCGTATCGCGTCAGCAATGACGGTAGTTTGTCGTAAATACGTTGAATATTCGAAAGCCCACCGCCGATAACTATCGTGTCAGGATCGAGAATATTGACGACCACGGCGAGAGCGATACTCAATTGCTCAATGTACTCATCGATGGTGTGAAGCGTCTCTTTAGAAGTGCCGCGCCCGATGTCACGTGCTGACATGCGTGAACCGTGAAGTTCGTAATGCGTTGTTTCCAACCCGCGACCTGAAAGAAATGTCTCGACACAACTAACGCGCCCGCAGTAGCAATCTCGAGGATGCTCGGCTAGATCGAACGACAAGTTGGCATTGGGCGGAACTAGCGGAAACGGATTGTGTCCCCACTCGCCTGCGAGAAGATTAGGTCCATCTAACAGCTGCTGGCCAACGACGCAACCCCCACCTACGCCCGTTCCCAAAATGACGCCGAAAACGCAATTAGCCTCCGCCCCGGCGCCGTCAACGGCCTCTGAAAGAGCCATGCAATTTGCATCATTGGCGATCCGTATCGGCCGATTGAGCAGCTTTTGCAGGTCATGGACGAAGGGTTTCTCATTCAGAAAGGTGCTATTGCAGTTTTTCATAACCCCACGCTCTGCGACCCACGCACCCGGCGTGCCTAGTCCAACTGGACAGACCTCGCCTACAACGTCGTCGAAGCTCTGCACCATTTCCCAAATCGCCTTGATCGTATCGAAGTAGTTGGGGGGTGTAGAAATGCGCTTCAGTTCAACGACCTCGCCTTGCGCATTCATGACGATGCCTTCTAGCTTGGTACCACCAAGGTCAATACCGATTCGATGCATAGGACGTTAGCTTGAATTTGAGCTCTTGTGCGATGGCACGTTCTTGGCAAGTTTCGAAAACAAGCGCCGCCAGTCAAACAATGGTCCCGGATCCGTTTTACGACCCGCTGCAATTTCGGCATGTCCGACAACATTGCCGAACGAGATCGCGCTGTAACGCGCAAACAACGCCGTTAGGATGGCGGTAAGTACATCGTACTGGATGTCCTCATATTCGCTGTCGTCCGTACCTTCTAACTCGATGCCAATCGAGAAATCGTTGCAATTCGTACGACCTTGCCAAGTTGAAACGCCCGCGTGCCAAGCGCGTTTATCGAAAGGTACAAATTGTGTCACTTCGCCATTTCGCTCCACCAGCACATGTGCAGAAACCCGTAAGCCATCAAGGTCCTTTAGCTCTTCGTAACGATAGAAATCGATGCTATTGGTAAACAGAGCAGATGGAACTTTCGAGCCAAATTCGCCCCTCGGCAGCGATATACAGTGAATGACGACCAACGTCACATCTGCCGCGGCAGAACGTTCATCACAATTTGGACTTGGGAGAAACTGAACCCCCTCAAGTCGATGATTTTCGAGAACTCGCATGATCAAAGCGACTTGCGCGAGCAAGTTTAGCTAGTTGCAGCTAACGCTATAGAGGACTTGAAATTAAACGTGACAGCCATGCATGACATATGGCACTATGCCAGTTACAGAATATAAGGCGGTTTACTAAATGAATAAAAAGGTTGGCAACTCGCAAGCTAAATTACTGTTAATTAATATAGTAAAATCCTGCTATAGTTAATGGTGCCGAGACGCAGATTCGAACTGCGGACCTACTGTTTACGAAACAGTTGCTCTGCCGGCTGAGCTATCCCGGCGCTCAAAAAATTATAGGTTGGCACTGAGCCATGAACGTCTTGCTTTTACCTCATGCTGCTTTCTAAACACTCTGAAATTCAGCTAATAAAGCGTAAAAGGTGCGCATGAGGCATAAAGAGTGGTTCGAACCTATCTCTGCGATTTGCCTTGGTCTCGGTGTATTCGGGATATGCAAGCCAGTGTATTTCAACTACGTTCGCGCGTAATGGATTTATTAGCGCTTTTCGTGAAAGTTACTATGAAGCGCTTCAACGTTTCGCCTTTGGTGTGTTCTACCGAACTCACGAAGCACTATCGCTTTTGCAAAAGATCAGTTGGCAATCTAGCGTGACTGACACGAATCGCTACATGGCATACAGCGTTGGCACTAACGCTTGTCCGGTTGTAGCGACGTCTAGCCAAAACCATCCACCTTGTCGCATGTATCCGTCGAAACGACCATGTTTCGATATTGAGATTTATCACCAAGATGGCCACTAATCTGACGTATTGGCTTAGCACACCGTTAGGCGCTGGTTTTATTGTTCTCTTAGGTTTGATTCTCGGCAGTTTTGTGAATGTCCTAATTACGCGACTGCCACTTATGGTGGCTCACGATGAGCGTCAATTAAGTCTCCGTCAATTGGCCATCGAACCGCCGGTGGTTCAAACAATCAGTTTGTTTTGGCCGCCATCCTTCTGTCCATCGTGCCGAACAGCCATCCGCTGGCGACATGCCATACCAATCTTTAGCTGGTTGTGGCTGCGAGGAAGATGCGCACACTGTGAGCAACCCATATCCGTGCGTTACCCAATCGTCGAGGGGTTATGCGCATTGATGCTCTTCGCGCTTTACACCAGCTACGGTCCGACCTTTGAGTTCTGCTTTAAAGTGTTTTTCTGCTTCATGCTCGTTGCAATAGCGTACATGGATTGGGAGACGGGTTGGTTGCCCGACGTTATGACTATCCCACTAATCGGCGGCGGCTTACTGTATAGTGTTTTAGCGCAAGCTAATTTGACGGATCTAGGTCCGAGCGATGCGATCATCGGCGCACTCGCTGGCTATAGCCTGTTCTGGCTTCTCAATTACGTCTATCGAACCTTGACTGGTCGCAACGGCATGGGATTCGGCGATTTCAAATTGATCGCAGCACTCGGGGCGTGGTTAGGTTGGATGCTTTTGCCTCTAGCTCTCCTGTTCGCGGCGCTCATTGCGTTGCTCTTTGGCATCGTGATGGCAATGACGGGCCGGTACCAAAGCGAGATTGGGATTCGTTTTGCGCCGTTTCTCGCTCTCGCTGGAATTGGGTTGCTGTTGAGCAAAGATTTACACCTTCTACCTGCCTACATAGCGCTATGAAAAAGAAGCCATGCGAAATCACTATAAATCGCCGTTTTCTACTTGGCGAACGATAAAAAAGGATGTCCAGCTGGTTTGTCGTTCTGACAGGTGGTATCGGCAGCGGAAAGAGCCTAGCTGCTGGGTTTTTCAAAGCTCGAGGCATCACAATCGTTGAACAAGACGATGTCTCGCGTGAAATCGTCGAACCTGGCGAACCAGCACTTGACCGAATCATTGAACGATTCGGCGAAGCCATGCTGAACAAAGATGGTACGCTCAATCGCCAAGCAATGCGTGAGCGCATATTTGCCAATGCGGACGATAAGCTTTGGCTTGAACGTCTTACCCACCCATTGATTGGTCAGCGTACGATGATGCATATGCACACTGCCGCATCTCGCTACGCGATCGTTGTAAATCCATTGCTAAGGACTCGACAACCGCAATATGACCGCTTTGTTGTTGTGGATGTTCCGGTTCATACGCAAATCGAACGTGCGATGACGCGCGACAAGATGACAAAAGAACTCGCCACTAAGATGGTAGCTTCACAAACAGATCGTGATTTGCGCCGACGGCTCGCGGATGACATCATTAACAACGAAGGTAGTATCCAAGCGGTTGAAGCGCAAGTGGATCGCTTGCACCGACGCTACCTTGTCATGGCATGTTAGTGGCTAAGGTATATGGCAAATCCTGAACGACTTATCCCTTGTCCGCGGTGCCGAAAGCCTGTGATATGGGACACCAATAACGCTGCTAGGCCATTCTGCTCACGTCGCTGTCAACTCATTGATCTAGGCAAGTGGCTGAACGAAGAGCATCGAATACCTGGCGAGCCAGGTATGGACGAAATTTCAAAAGAACCCCAGTTGACGACTAGGCTAAAGCGCTAGGTCCGATATTCTGCGTTGATTTTGACGTAGTCGTAAGACAAATCACTGGTCCACACCCGTTCGGTGGCATTGCCACGCCCAAGACGAATGTCAACCGTAAATTCATCAGAGGCCATTACCTTGGCTGCTGCCGCTTCAACATAAGTAGGCGCAATCTTGCCATGCCGTGCAATGCATACATCGTCTAAGAAAAGATCCACGCGATTGGGGTCGAGATCTCGAATACCCGCGCGACCAATCGCCATACAAAAGCGACCCCAATTTGGATCACCGGCGAAAATCGCCGTTTTGATCAAGGGTGAATGCGCGACTGTATAGGCAACGTCTAAACATTCACGTTCGGTTCGACCACCGTTAACTCGCACCGTTACGAACTTCGTTGCGCCTTCGCCATCTCGAACGGTGCGCATCGCGAGTTCTTCGACCAATGGAGTTAGGCGAAATAAGAGCTGCCTATACGCATTCGAGTGAACCTTCTCAATTAGCGGAAGCTCTGACTGGTTAGTACCAATCACAACGAACGCGTCGTTGGTCGAGGTGTCGCCATCGATGGTGAGACGATTGAAACTACGTTCTGCAAGATCGAACGCAAGTTGCGAAGCGACCTCTACCGTAAATCCTGCATCGGTGCCAAGAAAAGCCAACATCGTGGCCATGTCCGGTCGGATCATGCCAGATCCTTTCACAATCCCAGTAGCAGCGATTGTTGACCCTTGAACGTCAAATGACAGCGACACACCCTTCGGCGCTGTGTCGGTCGTCATGATGGCGTGTGCGGTGTCGAGCCAGCCTTCTTCCGAAGCTGCCGTTACAGCGTCCTCAATACCTTTCGCCATGCGATCCATAGGTAAGCGTTCGCCGATTACGCCGGTTGAAAACGGCAAGACATCGTGCGGATCGCTGTCTAAATGTTGAGCCAGCAACTCACACATATGAATCGCATCCGCCAACCCTTCATCCCCGGTGGCTGCATTGGCGTTTCCGCTATTGACAACCAGCCCTCGAACGTCGCCACAATGTCGCTCGGCGACCAAGACAGGTGCTGCACGATAGCTATTCTGTGTGAACACACCGCCCGCGACGGAGCCAGGTGCACAGGTAAAGACCGCCACATCAAGTCGATCTCGATAGCGAATGTTCGCTTCGGCTGCACCACACGCCAACCCCGGAACCACAGCAAGTTGACTGGTTACAGGCAAATTAACAGACATCGAAGAAACCTAGCAGTGATTCCATAGAAAGGGAACGCGATTCATGCTGAGACGGCGAACGTGATTGTAGAAGGCGTTAGCGGCTCTCGCGACAATCACTTGTTACACGCCACCGCATCTCGAGATCGTGTGCTGCTGTCGAGCCTAAGCGGCCTTCCCGCAGCAATGCTTGTACTTCTTCCCGCTACCACATGGACAGGGCGCGTTGCGCCCTACCTTGGGTTCTTCGCGGCGAATCGTCTGCACTCGTTGTGGTTCAGGCCTCTGACCGCCATTAGCGTCCTGCGATTGATAACGTAATCGTCGCGCCAATTCCTCGCGTCGCTTGCGTTCACGCTCCTGAACTCGCGATTGATTGTCGTTTTCAATTTGCATCCGACACAGCGTGCTAGTCGCTGCGCGCTGAACTTCATAGAGCATATCCTGAAACAGCTCAAACGACTCGCGCTTGTATTCCTGCTTCGGTTGCTTTTGAGCGTATGCACGAAGGTGAATGCCTTGACGTAAATGATCCATTGCCAGTAGGTGCTCTTTCCATCGAGCATCCAATATTTGCAATAACACCTGATGTTCAATCGACTCAACATCTAGACCCGCTACTTGCCAGGTCTCCCGCTTCGTTGCATACTCATCGGAAATCTGTGCAAGTATGCGCTCGCTCAATTCATCCGATGATTCGATACTCTCATCGGAGTCCAACCATGTCTGGACAGGGATGATCGCGCCGATCTCCCGCCGCAAGCTCGTTTCTAAACCTTCGATATCCCACTGCTCAGGGATTGATTGGGGCGGCATGTGATCCGCTATGAGATCTAAAACCACCGTTTCGCGCATGCTCTCGATCATGCCTTGGATGTCGCCAGCTGACATGAGCTCGTTGCGTTGCTGGTATATGACTTGACGCTGATCGTTGGCAACATCGTCGTATTCAAGCAAGTTTTTACGAATGTCGAAGTTCCGACCCTCGATTTTTCGTTGCGCCCGCTCGATCGTGTTGTTGACCATCTTAGCTTCGATCGCTTCGCCACGTTCCATGCCAATCGACTGCATCATCGACTGCCAACGAGGTGTTGCAAACAACCGTAATAAATCGTCTTCAAGAGAGAGATAAAAGCGCGACGACCCAGGGTCACCTTGTCGACCCGCACGACCACGCAATTGGTTGTCAATGCGCCGTGATTCGTGGCGTTCGGTACCCACAATGTGAAGCCCACCTGAATCGAGCACCTGATCGTGTCGTTTCTGCCATTCGTCGCGCACTTTGGCTACGACATCTTCAGTCGCTGCGTCGCCGAGTGCGTCAATTTCCGTTTGCCAATTACCGCCAAGCATGATGTCCGTACCGCGACCAGCCATGTTCGTTGCGATGGTGACCATACCGGGACTGCCAGCCTGAGCGATGATGTCGGCCTCACGCTCGTGTTGCTTCGCATTCAATACGTTGTGCGCGATCTTGTGTTTCGCAAGTTCCTTCGAAATAAGTTCTGAAGCTTCGATCGAGGCGGTCCCGATCAATACTGGCTGTTGCCGTCCTTGACATTCTCGAATATCAGCGATGATCGCTTCGTATTTCTCTTCAAGTGTCAGATACACCGAGTCATTGAAGTCTTCACGAATCATTGGCAGATGAGTTGGGACCACGACCACTTTGAGGCCATAGGTTTGCTTGAATTCAAAAGCCTCAGTATCCGCCGTGCCAGTCATGCCGGCTAAACGGGGATACAACCGAAAGTAGTTCTGATAGGTCGTCGTCGCCATGGTTTGGGTTTCCTGCCGGATCGACAGGGCTTCCTTGGCCTCCACCGCTTGGTGAATGCCCTCGGACCAACGTCTTCCTTCCATGGCCCGACCAGTGTGCTCATCGATGATCACGACTTCACCGTCCCGCACCATGTAATCCACGTCACGCTTGTAAATATGGTGCGCTTTTAGTGCAGCGAGCACGTGATGCAGCAGGGACAAATTCGACGATGCGTACAAGCTATCGCCTTCCTCTAGGAGTTTCAATCGTTGCAACTCGCCTTCGACCGTCGCGTGTCCTCGTTCGGTCAATTCGATTTGGCGATGTTGCTCATCTACGTAAAAGTCGCCAGTATCCTCAGGCGTTTCGCCGCCCAGCATTGCCGGTAAAGTCGATTCCACCTTGTCCTGCCGTGTGAGCTTCGCAGGAATGCGATTGATTTTTGAATACAGATCGATTGATTCCGATGCTGGTCCGGCAATAAGCAAAGGTGTCCGTGCCTCATCAATCAGAATGGAGTCCACTTCGTCAACGATGGCATAGTGCAATTCGCGTTGAACTTTGTCTTCAAGCCTATACGCCATGTTGTCGCGTAGGTAATCGAAACCAAACTCATGGTTTGTACCGTAGGTGATATCT
Source organism: Gammaproteobacteria bacterium (assembly GCA_009841635.1). Taxonomy (GTDB): domain Bacteria; phylum Pseudomonadota; class Gammaproteobacteria; order Pseudomonadales; family Azotimanducaceae; genus Bin55. The sequence goes on along the minus strand of VXLJ01000051.1, from coordinate 8,378 downwards.
GCTTGATACGCCTCGCGCTTTTCGGCAAATTCTTGACCTGATTGAACAACGCCTACCGACAGCCCAAGCGCGTTGTAGGCTGGCCCCATCCACTCCGCGTCGCGGCGAGCCAAATAGTCATTCACCGTCACGATATGCACCCCATGGCCAGTGAGTGCGTTCAAGTATGCGGCCAAAATCGCGACAAGGGTTTTTCCCTCGCCAGTCCGCATTTCAGATATGCAGCCTTCATGCAACACAATGCCACCAATCAGTTGCACATCAAAGGGTCGCATAGCCAATGCACGATCGGCCGCTTCTCTTGCCAAGGCAAATGCTTCTGGAAGGAGCGGGTCAAGTTTTTCTGTTTCTTGGTAGCGACGCTTTAACGATTCTGTGCGGTTTTTGATCTCATCGTCGCTGAGGGCGCCCACTTCCTCAGTTAGCGCATTGATTTTTTCCACAATCTTGGCCATCCGCTTGAGTTCACGGCTGTTATGGTTGCCAAAGACTTTCGATAGGAAATTGATGGACATGCTTATAAAAGTGAGTCAACGCGACCCATGGGTCAAATTATCGGGTTTTGGTGTTTAGTTAGATGAAATTACACCGGGTTTTGTTGCGATCCAAGCACAAGAACCTTAAAGCGGGCATTTCTGATTAGGATATAAGGTCTGATGTACATGAATCAAATAACTAGCAGAAATGCGTGAATACTCGTTAAGGGACGCAGTCAACCCAGATCATCCCACGTCCGCAAAGGTTGGCACGAGATCGCTTCTACGCAAATTAGAGCAAAATCAGCAACATGCCAAAGTCGTACGCTCTATGCTGGCCAGCGATCTCGCAGAGCACTGCTTGTACGTGAGCAAGACAGCCATTGTCATGACCATTGTGGTTGATTCGTCAGCTTGGGCGACTTTACTCCGACTGGACTCGAAAAGGTTATTGAAGGAACTGAGGACATTAAAGGATTATGCTGGCCTTACACAGCTAAGGGTTACGGTCAATAGACGTCAAGTCGCGCCAAGTACCAAGTGATAACCGGGTTATCACTTGGGGAATGCGTATTTGATAACCGGGTTATCACTATTGCAGTGCGTCTTAAATCAGGTCAAACGCCTTTCGGAATCACCGACACGAAGAACTCGCTAATTTAGTACAACTCAATAGGCTGAGTGCCGAAAACCAATACAACATTTGTTGTAGTTTTCTATCAAGCTCTAACTCAAAATTGCTGAACTAGCCATTGCTCCGAATGGAGCCAGCTGGTTTTGTACCACACATGTCGAATATACATACAGGAGCAAACCCGTATCCAAACCGCGCTAGCGCCGTAACTCGCGATTCTCTCGCCATTCAGGCTCATCGGTGAAGCGCTGATAGAACACATTTGATTGTGAGTTCAAAGATCGATGCTAGCTGACGATGAGCAAGGCAATTCGAAAGCCGCTTAGTTTCTAGGGCAACACGCCATTAGTAGCTTGGTCTTTTATTCGCTTTATGAGATCTCGATACTTGACTGGGATTGAGCTTTCATCCTTCAACCATTGCAAAATATCGACATCTTCACAATTGAGCATCTCCGCATAGCACAATTGTTGTTCAGGCGAGAGATGAGGATAACAAGCTTCGGCAAAAGGCGTTAGATACAAATCAAGTTCGAGCAATCCCCGCCTTGAGCGCCAGAGCACCGATTTAACATCAATTGGGTCCGACAATCAGAAACACTCCCTAAAAGCCAATTCCACGCATTTGTCGCGCAACGACTTTACAATCACATTGCAAGCTTGGGTTCAGAACCAGTTTTTTGACGGCAATTTTTCGCTAATTTATGCTCAATCACCTATCGATCGCTACGGTGTCTGGTGCTAATGCACTGAGCTTCCTGCAGGGCTACATCACATGTGATTTAGACGCGATTCGAGAAGATTGTGCGCAGGTTATGGCAATCACCGACCTGCGAGGACGCGTGGTGGCGAATGGCTGGGTTTTCGGCAATCCGGAACAACTCAAACTCGTCATCCACGCCAGTGTTCAATCGAATCTGCACGAACATTTAGCACCGTATTTGCGTTTCGCAAGATGCACCTTTGAAGAAAGTGCGCTCCCAATGTTTGTGACTGAATCTTTACGTAAAGAAATTGTCTCTTTGCAATTGAACCAAGAGTTCTTTGGATTGACGACAGATGCCGCCACAAGCCTTGATTTGGACGCGTTTCAAATCGATTCTGGTCATCCATTAGTTACAAATCAAACCAGCTCTATGTTTCTCCCGCAAATGCTAAACCTGACGAGGTTTGGCGCAGTGAGTTTTCAAAAAGGTTGCTATCTTGGGCAAGAGGTGGTTGCACGAGCCGAACATCGCGGACGCGTAAAGCGCACATTGCGAAAAGCGGTATGCGTAGGTAACAAGGTCAAAATTGGCGATCAAACTAAAACACAACAAGGCGTCACTGCGACAGTCGTTTCTCGATACGGCGATAGCGCACTGGTCGTTACTTCTTCATCTTCAGACGACCAACCAGTACGGTTAGCCGAGAGTCAACTCACATGACTGACAGCGAACCATCACAATCTACAAACCTCAGGTCCACTAACAAGGGCCAAGCTCGACAATATTTAAAGACTATTGCCGACTTGCTGCCCGCCATTGGTTTCTTTGGTGTCTTTTTCATTTATGAACGGGACATGATCGTTGCAACGGTAGGGCTCGCTAGCGGTCTAGCCGTTCAACTCCTTATTTATGCAGTAATTAAGGAAGCCATTCCTACGTGGATGAAGGTTCTAACGGCAATTGCTTTTGTTTTTGCTGGTCTCACGTTACTTTTCAATGACCCTAACTTCATCAAGATCCGCGCCAGCATATCTGGATTCTTGATTGCATGTTTTTTCGCAGGATCCGTTCTCATAAACAAAAACGTTCTGCAGGCGATACTCGGCAAATTCCTCATATTCCCACAAAAAACATGGAATGTCGTCACGCTTTTGTGGAGCGTCCCGATTTTTGGCAACGCATTGCTGAACCTCTTCATGGCGAACCTTCTACCATGGCCTAATTGGGCTATCGCGGACGACACCTGGATGACGTATCGATTCATTAGTGGTTTCTTTGTTACCGCGGCGAGTTTTGGGTTTGTATTTCTTTATTTGTTTTTAACCAAACAAAAGTTTGAGTTCCAACGCCCAGAAAACGACGACTAGGATTGAAACGGCTTTTCACATGGCATACGCGGCTCATCAGTGGTTGCGTGTGTTTGGTGTTCGTGACCCATCTGGCAAGCCAGGAAATAGAACCTGCAGCTACTACGGGATCAGCTAACGCAGCCACCCCGTCGAATGTCATACGATCTTCAAGTAGTCAAGTCGCAACCACCCCGACCAACCCAGAAAAAAGCAGCAAAGCTGAAAACCTGCGGGTCGAATTTGAGCAAGAAGCGCTCCTGCTCGTAAATGAACGTTTGCGCCGCGAGATTGAACTGATTTCGCGTGCTTATCGCGAATCTGAAAGCAAAAACGACATCATCATGCTTGCTGTTGGTGGCCTCATTGCCATCGTTTTTTTCACGATTGGTATGGTGCTTGGTCGTCGTAGTGGCGGGCGGCGGCTTAGTTGACTCGACTCTCCGTAAACGTCAACAAGATAGCCTGGCTTCGCAATGCTCGCGCAGGATCTCAACCTGATGTCGTCGCTTGCTGTCGCATCATCATTGAAGCCGGCGCACAGGGCATCACGGTCCACCCGCGACCGGACCAACGTCACATCACACCAAATGACGTCGCACGCATCAAGACATTTCTGCAAGCGCACCCAGACATTGAGTTCAACATTGAAGGCAACCCTCAAGCGGGTTCACGCAAAAATGGGTATCCAGGCTTCACTGCTCTAATCGAAGCCCATGTGCCGGCACAATGTACGTTGGTTCCAGATTCAGACACTCAACTCACATCGGACCACGGTTGGAATCTCACCGATCGAGCGACTTTCGCAACAGCAAGCAACTACGTAGAACGCTACAAGGACATTGGCGTCCGCACAAGCCTATTTCTCGACCCAGACCCAGCACAAGTGGAGCTTGCACGACAAGTAGGCGCGGACCGAATAGAGTTGTATACAGGGCCGTGGGTTGAGGCAACCGAAAAATATGGTTTGGATTCTGATCAAGCGGACAGCATCCTTTCCAGCTATCAAACCGCTGCCAAAGGTGCAATCGAGCTTGGATTAGGGGTAAATGCGGGACACGATCTCAATCAGCGCAACGTCGGAAAGTTCTGTGCGATTGCTGATATCAAGGAAGTTTCGATTGGTCATGCATTGATTTCTGAGGCGTTAACTGAAGGTCTACCAACGACCATCTTCAAATATCTCGCAGCACTTCGCACGTCGTAGATTGCGGCACTTTTCAAAGGCTAACTTGCGACGTCTGGTCTCACCCGTTGTTCGCATAATTTCCGCCGTCCTTGCACCGTAAGACTGATAGATGTTCGCAATAAGGCTCTTTATTCAACTTTGCGCTGTAGGTGGTCTGCTTTTATTCACAAGGATTGCCATGGCTGAAGATGCCAACCCAACCATCATTTTTGAAACGAACAGAGGCGCTATCGCGGCAGAGATCTTTGTCGATAAATCGCCCATCACAGCTAAGAATTTCCTGAAGCTGGTAGAAAACGATCATTTTGATGGTTTGATTTTTCACCGAGTCATAGCCGGCTTCATGATTCAAGGGGGTGGTTTTGATAAGAACATGCAACAAAAACATGCTCCCGAAACAATCAAGAATGAGTCATTCAATGGCGTACGCAATGAAACAGGCACACTTGCCATGGCACGAACCGCGGACCCTGATTCCGCTAGTGCGCAGTTCTTCATAAACGTCGTCGACAACGAGTATCTCAATGCAGAAGGTGATCGAGCCGGTTACGCAGTATTTGGCAAAGTTACGAGTGGCATGGACGTCGTTCGAGAAATCGAACAATCAGAGACCGGCAACGAAGCGGGTCACAATGATGTGCCGAAGGAGAAAACCGTCATCCATAGCGTAGAGATTATGTGACGGTCGGGCGATGGATCTTGCGCGGCGGATTGCGCTACTCGGTGGTTTGGCACTGCTGGGTAGTTTCATAGCGGTCATGGCCGTTCATTTCTTGTTGCCAGTGGATCCACTCAATGCCGAACCGCTTATTAACTACCGTGTGCTGTTCATCATTGTGTTCATCACCTTTGTTCTAGCGCTTACCATCACGCAGGTTCTAGCTCGACGTTTCCCCTAACGATTCGGAACCCGTAGAAATCAACAGCAATCTTCAGCGCGAACTCAATCGTCGTATTGAGCACGCGTTACATGCACAAGTTGATGGCGAACCAGCCGCGATTGTCGTTCCGTCAAGTCGACCTGACTTCGGCGACTATCAAGCGAATGGGGTTATGGCGGCCGCGAAACAAGCGCGAACCAACCCCCGTCAACTCGCGAACGATGTCGTTGATTCGCTTGACATCGACGATCTTGCATCGTCAGTGGAAGTTGCCGGTCCCGGTTTTCTGAACATCAGATTACGCGACGACGTACTCGGCGAGCGTATCGCGAACTCGCCGCTGATTGAAAAAGATCCGACGCCGTTGCGAGTCGTCATTGATTACTCATCACCAAATCTCGCGAAAGAAATGCACGTAGGTCATCTACGTAGCACGGTCATCGGTGATGCTGTATCGCGTTGCCTAGAGCTCATTGGTCATACAGTAATCCGTCAAAATCACATCGGCGATTGGGGTACGGCATTTGGTCGGCTTATCGCCTATTTAGACGACTTAGACGACCCGAGCGCGATGGCTGCTGAGCTAGCTGATATCGAGCGACTATACGTTCATGCCAGCCAGCGTTTTGAATCGGATGCGGCCTTCGCCGATCGCGCTCGGTCGAAAGTAATTGAGCTACAAAGCAAAGAACCGCGCGCCATGTCGCGGTGGGAACACGTCATGGCACTCGCCCGCGAGCATATGAGCGACATCTATGCGCGCTTGGACATCGCCCTCAAACCAGGTGACATTCGCGGTGAAAGCGCATACAACGATGACCTCGCACCACTGATTGAAGAACTAGAAAACCACGAAGGCTTGGTTAGTGAATCGGAAGGCGCGCTGTGCATATTCATGCCACAGTTCAAAACAAAGGCCGGCGACACGCAGCCGATGCTCATTCGAAAATCCGATGGCGGCTACCTCTACCATACGACAGACCTTGCCGCCCTAAAGTACCGCACCGAAACACTGCACGCTGATCGCGTCATGTACTTCACTGACGCTCGGCAGATATTGCATTTTGAAATGCTGTTTGCCGCAGCCCGGCTAGGCAAACTAGTCAACGAAAACACATCTCTCGAACATCACCACTTCGGCAAAATCCTAGGCGGTGACGGAAAACCATTCAAAACTCGCGCCGGTGACAATATTTTGTTACGCGATCTGATCGATGAAGCTATTGAACGCTCGACTCAGACCATCGAAACTAAGAATCCTGATTTAGATGCCGACCGTCGTGCGGACGTGATCGATGCCGTCGCGATAGGTGCGGTGAAGTACGCTGACTTGTCCAAAAATCGCTTGCACGACTACACATTCGACTGGGACGAAATGCTGGCCTTTGATGGCAACACTGCACCCTATTTGCAGTACGCTTATGCTCGCATAAGCGGGATATTTGAAAAAGGTGAAGTCAATCCAACAGATTGCAAGGTACCACCCGTACTGAATACGGCGGTAGAACACCAGCTCGCCGTGCATCTGTTGCGATTTCAAGAAGTGATCGAACAGGTAGCAACAGATGCCAAGCCGCACTATTTATGCGCATATCTGTACGAACTCACGGTTCGCTTTATGCGTTTTTACGAACAGTGCCCAATTCTTAGTGAAACTGGGTCGACGAAAGATGGTCGCCTTACGCTGTGCGCTAGAACCGGTGCTACGCTAAAGACTGGACTGGCTACGTTGGGAATTCGCGTGCTTACGACGATGTAATCATTGGAAGTTGGTTCTCTACGTACGTGCTGGTTTGGTCGTCGCGTAGTACTTCAATTCACTGATAAACATCTGCAGCTCGTCAACGTGCCCTAATTCCCGCAGGCGCGATTCTGCTTGTTGCGTCCAATCTCGCAACGCTTCATAAACCTCAGCCTTGCTGGCCGTGCGTTGCTTCCAAATTTCGGTCAAACGTACGCGCAATGTGTGTACTGTGTCGAGTGTCGGAAAACGATTCTTGATCTCATCGAGCTGCTTTTGATCGGCTTCGCTCAAAACTGTATCGTCGCGACAGATCAAGGATTTCGCTCGTCGCAACATGCGCCGCGGTGATGCTGTGAGATTCGCTGTGTACTGAGCACGAACCAATGGGCCAACGACACTTGTGCCAAATTTGGCCATCACGGCGAAGCGGTCATTAATTAGCGCTATCACCGAGTCGACGTCAAGTTCTTTCTTAGTCATGTCCTTGGTCACAACCGGGCCGACACGATTGGGTTTAGCCAACCCAAAGAACTCGAAAATGCGAATCCACATCCAACCTATGTCAAATTCCCATTTCTTGACAGATAACTTCGGCGAATTCGGATATGTGTGATGGTTGTTATGCAGCTCCTCACCGCCAATGAAGAAAGCCCACGGCACGATGTTCTTGGCATGATCGGGCGTTTCGAAATTGCGGTAACCCCAGGCATGGCCGATGCCGTTAATTACGCCGGCGGCCCAAAACGGTGTCCAAGCCATTTGCACCGCCCAAACCAATATGCCGGTCACACCGAATAGCACCAAATCAAGTGCCGCGAGGGATCCTATGCCGATGAACTCGCGTGTAACGTACACGTTTCGTTCTAGCCAGTCGTCTGGGGTGCCTTTGCCATAGACGCGCATCGTTTCTGGAGTAATCCCTTGGCGATAGTACTTCACACCCTTAAAGAGAATCTCACCAAGGCCTTCAATGACCGGACTATGAGGATCTTGTTCAGTTTCGGTTAGCGCATGATGCTTGCGATGCACGGCCGTCCATTCTTTAGTGGACATGCCCGTAGAAACCCATAACCAGAAACGAAACACATGCTTCAATGCAGGATGCAACTCTAGCGCTCGATGTGCAGAGTGCCGGTGCAAATAGACGGTGATGGCGACGATGGTGAACTGTGTGGTCACGATGGTGAAAACAATGGGCGCCCAAACGGAGAGTCCGACAACGCCGAACAGCCAATCCATCACAAATTCCAAATTAACTCCCTAAATACACCACGGTTAAGAAGAGCAAACGACGAACGCCATACGCGACGAGTCATGCTCGCCTAACACGCACCCCCTTGCGTTGTCTTATTGTAGTGTGAAACAAGGGTTATAGTGCAAAAAGATTTATAGCGTTTTCGCC
>VXLJ01000052.1 GCA_009841635.1 Gammaproteobacteria bacterium | reverse complement strand
TTCCGTATTGTTTTATTTTCCTTGGAATCATCTATCAAACTTCGACATGGTAAGACTTACTTCGCAAAATGTCATGGAGAACCAAGTTCGCTGAATGATGACGTACTCAAATTGCTATAGCTTGCAGACGTTGTTTAGATGCTCACTAATGCTTGCGGGAAGGCTTAGCGAATGCAACGCATATTGAGGTTTTATTGACACTTCCACTAGTGTTTTCGTGCGTACGTCGTTCGTCAGATGAACGAAGTCTCCCAATGCAAACGCTGAGCTAACAAACCATATATAATTCGGCCGTCGGGGTACCTCCTTCGGTTGAGACGCTTTTGCGAACCCGTTGAACCTGATCCGGTTAACACCGGCGTAGGGAACTAACCCCGATTTGACATCACCGAAAGTCGGGGTCTTTATGTCCGAACAGTATGACTTTAGCGGCGTAGCTGGCATTGATCCAGCTCTACTTGAACCACTAAACAGTTCTAAAAAAATTCATGTAGAAGGTCGCGATGGTTTGCGCGTAGCGATGCGAGAAATTTCGCTAGCGGCCACGCCCAGCCACGATGAATCAGGTAGCGACATGCTCGAAGTAAATCCGTCACTTCGCGTTTACGATACATCTGGTCCGTATACAGATCCCAATATCGACGTGGATGTACGCGAGGGTATACCTCGTCTACGAACTGAGTGGATTGAGGCTCGAGGTGATACAGAACCGTTAGATGGATTTAGTTCCGAATTTACCCGTTTTCGCAACGCTGACATCAAACTAGATTCTCTGCGTTTTTCCCATGTGAAATCGCCACGTCGCGCTAAAGCCGGGCATAACGTAACTCAACTCCATTACGCACGAAAAGGCATCGTCACGCCTGAGATGGAGTACATCGCGATTCGTGAGAACTTAGCTCGAGCGAATCTGGACTATCGCGATGAGATGCAACACACGGGCAACGATTTTGGTGCGAGCATACCCCCTGAAATCACACCTGAGTTTGTTCGCGACGAGGTCGCAAGAGGGCGTGCAATCATCCCCAACAACATCAATCATCCAGAATCCGAACCGATGATCATCGGTCGTAACTTTCTCGTGAAAATCAACGGAAACATCGGCAATAGCGCAGTCACGTCGAGCATCGAAGAGGAAGTCGTCAAGATGGTGTGGGCGACTAGATGGGGTTCGGACACCGTGATGGACTTGTCGACGGGTAAAAACATTCACGAGACGCGTGAATGGATCATCCGAAATTCGCCGGTGCCTATTGGCACCGTGCCGATTTATCAAGCTCTAGAGAAAACGCGCGGTGTCGCCGAGGATTTGACGTGGGAGCTCTTCCGCGACACGCTCATCGAACAAGCTGAGCAAGGCGTAGATTACTTTACGATCCATGCAGGCGTTCGCTTACCGTACGTACCCCTGACCGCAAAACGCACGACTGGTATCGTTTCGCGAGGTGGGTCAATCATGGCGAAGTGGTGTCTCGCCCACCACAAAGAGAGTTTTCTCTACGAACATTTCGAAGACATCTGCGAAATCATGAAGCAATACGATGTCGCCTTTTCACTAGGGGATGGTCTTCGACCTGGGTCTATCGCCGACGCGAATGATGAAGCGCAATTTGCTGAACTTGAAACGCTCGGTGAGCTTACGCAGATCGCGTGGAAACACGATGTGCAAACCATGATTGAAGGGCCAGGGCATGTGCCGATGCAGATGATCAAAGAGAATATGGACAAGCAGCTTGAATGTTGTGATGAAGCGCCGTTCTATACGCTTGGGCCGCTCACGACAGATATTGCGCCTGGCTACGACCATATCACTTCGGCCATTGGTGCCGCAATGATTGGTTGGTATGGCTGTGCAATGCTTTGCTATGTCACGCCGAAAGAGCACCTTGGGTTGCCGGACCGTGAAGATGTGAGGGAAGGCATCATCACGTACAAAATTGCAGCGCACGCGGCGGACTTGGCCAAAGGGCACCCAGGTGCGCAAATGCGTGACAACGCGTTGTCGAAGGCACGCTTCGAGTTTCGTTGGGAAGACCAATTCAATCTAGGCTTGGATCCGGATAAAGCGAAAGATTTCCATGACGAAACGTTGCCAAAAGATTCCGCGAAAGTGGCGCATTTCTGTTCTATGTGCGGGCCGAAGTTCTGTTCGATGAAGATCACGCAAGAAATTCGCGATGCGGCCGGAAAACTGCATGACGAAGTTCACATGGTGGACGTAGAGGCGGAAATGGCGGAGAAAGCCCGACAGTTTCGTGATAGCGGGAGCGAGATCTACCAAGCTGTTTAAGCGATGAATATCGCGATTGCTGGCGCAGGTCTCATTGGCCGGATGGTTGGCTGGCGGCTGGTTCGTGCCGGCTATGACGTGCGCATATTCGAACGAACTGCTCGCAATCAACCGCAAAGCAGCTCGCATGTCGCAGCTTCGATGCTAGCACCGTTGAGCGAGTATCCCGATTGTGAGCAAACCATTTGGGATATGGCACAATCAAGTATGGCTTTATGGCCATCATGGCTTGATGAATTGCAGGTGCCATACGCAATAGAGGGTTCCATCGTCGTCGCGCACGCGCAGGACGCAGCACTATTGGGGAAGTTCAAGCGCACGTTGAGCGCTGCAGGTCTAGCCGGTGTTCGTGAACTTTCGAGCGTGGAGCTGACTGAGTTTGAGCCTGAACTTGCGGGTCGCTTTTCTTCTGGTTTGTTGCTTGAAGGTGAAGGTTGGCTAGATAACCGCGTATTGCTTGAAACTTTAGAAGATTGCTGTGGCGCTATTGAGTATGAAACGGCGGTAGAGCCTCACTCATTGAAGGCGGATGTCGTTATCGATTGTCGAGGTATGGGCGCTGACGAGAAAGAGTTGCGCGGCGTTCGCGGCGAAGCGATTCGTCTCTATGCGCCCGAAGTTGAGCTACGCCATCCAATTCGACTGATGCACCCTAAATACCAGCTATACGTTTCCCCGCGTGATCAGCATGTCTATGTCGTAGGTGCAACCCAAATAGAAAGCAATGCGAGGTCTCCAATGGCAGTTCGCAGCGCGCTGGAATTGCTTTCTGCCGCATATGCGGTTCACCCGGGGTTCGCGGAAGCAGACATATTGGAATTGAACGTCGGCGTGAGACCTGCGTACCCAGACAACTTGCCACGTGTGCAATGGCACAACGGTGTGCTATGCGTCAATGGCCTTTATCGCCATGGATATTTGGTCGCACCGGCGATCTCGAATTGCGTCGCTAACGAAGTGAGGGAAGCTTGCAGGTATTCATTAACGGCGAGCCAGTAGTCGTTGAACGAGCGCCGCTCGAAGAAGTGCTTGTTTTGCTGGGTTACGAAGGTAAGAAAGTGGTTGTCGCGGTTAACGAGCAATTCGTACCAAGAACTGAGTGGGACTTGTGCGAGTTAGAAGCAGACGATCGCGTTGACGTACTAGCGGCAATTCAAGGCGGTTAGATGAGTACTTCCTGCTGGTCTGTGTATGACACTCAGTTATCGAGCCGACTGTTCTTAGGCACGGCGCGCTATCCGTCACCGGCAATCGTAGAGGCAGCCATCGTCGCGTCAGCGCCCGACGTGCTGACGGTTGGCTTGCGCCGTCAAGCGCCAACTGAGGGCGGTGGCAGTGCATTCTGGGAATTCTTGAAGCGACAAAAGTGCCATATGTTGCCGAATACGGCCGGTTGCGCTACGGCGAAAGAAGCAGTGACGCTGGCACAAATGAGCCGCGAGATATTCGAGACAGATTGGATCAAGTTGGAAGTTACCGGTGACGAATACAACCTGCAACCAGACCCCTATGAATTGCTCACTGCGACGAAACAGCTCATTAACTTGGGATTTAAGGTATTCCCGTACACGACGGACGATTTGGTAGTCTGCACGAGGCTCATGGATTTAGGTTGTGAAATCATCATGCCTTGGGGCGCACCAATCGGCACGGGGAAGGGTTTGATTAATCCATACGCACTTGCTACCCTCCGTGATCGCTTACCTTCCATTCGCTTGATTGTTGACGCTGGCATCGGCATGCCGTCGCATGCGGCCCAAGTTATGGAACTAGGCTTTGATGGCGTGTTGTTGAATACCGCAGTGGCGCGAGCGGACGATCCAGTGAAGATGGCCAAAGCGATGGCTTACGCAATTAAAGCAGGACGCGCTGCTTTCGAAGCAGGCGCAATGGCAGTAAGCGAAACCGCCCAAGCATCGACGCCGATCGTAGGTAGACCGTTCTGGCATGCTAAGTGATCTATCCGAGTCAGCCCCAGTTTCTAAGGATTAACTGATGCCTACACCGCCATTCAATTGGTCGGACCCGTTCAACTTAGATGATCAGCTCACCGCTGAAGAACGAACGGTGCGGGAATCTGTGCATGAATTCGCGCAAGATCGCCTGATGTCTCGTGTGCTTGAAGCAAATCGCAACGAATCTTTCGATCGCGAAATCATGAATGAAATGGGCGAGCTTGGCATTCTTGGTTCAACGCTTCCTGAGAAGTACGGCTGTGCGGCGCTGAATTACGTGTGCTATGGACTGGCAGCGCGAGAAGTAGAACGTGTCGACTCTGGCTATCGCTCGGCTATGAGTGTGCAGTCTTCTCTGGTCATGCACCCGATTCATGCCTACGGGACCGAAGAACAACGCGTGCGCTATCTCCCTAAATTAGCGACTGGCGAGTGGGTGGGATGTTTCGGCTTGACAGAACCCGATCACGGGTCCGATCCAGGCGGCATGAAAACGGTCGCAGTAGACGCTGGCGATCACTTTGTATTGAATGGCACAAAGACCTGGATCACTAACTCACCCATAGCCGATGTGGCGGTGATCTGGGCTAAGCTTGAAGGTGATATCCGTGGCTTTGTCGTCGAGCGAGGTACGAAAGGCTTTTCTACACCGCGTATTGAAGGCAAGATGAGTTTGCGCAGTTCCGTGACGGGCCAAATCGCTCTTGAAGACGTCGTCGTGCCAAAGGACGCGATGTTCCCAAGCGTCAGGGGATTAGCCGGTCCATTTGGATGTCTAAATAGAGCTCGGTATGGCATCGCTTGGGGTTCGATGGGAGCGGCGGAGTTTTGCCTGCATGCTGCACGTGAATACACGTTAGGCCGGCAACAGTTTGGGCGCCCGCTCGCTGCAAATCAACTCATTCAGAAGAAACTCGCTGACATACAAACAGATATTGCGCTTGGCCTGCAAGGTGCATTGCGGATCGGGCGTTTGATGGACGAGGACAGTTGTCCTGTCGAAGCGATTTCGATCATGAAACGAAATAACTGTGGCAAGGCCTTAGATGCGGCGCGAGTAGCGCGGGATATGCATGGTGGCAACGGTATTTCTGATGAATACCACGTAATACGTCACGTGATGAATTTAGAGACCGTCAATACCTACGAAGGCACTCACGATATCCATGCTTTGATCCTAGGTCGCGCAATAACCGGAATCCAAGCTTTTCAATAGACGGGTCGATGACAGCTGAGTCGAGCGCACCGAGTTTCGATTATGAAGCAATGCTCAAATCGTTACCTACCAAGTGCGGGGTCTACCGCATGCTGGACGCTAATGGCAAGGTGCTTTATGTTGGTAAGGCGAGAAACTTAAAAAACCGTGTAACGAGCTACTTTCGTGCGGGTGGGTTAGCTTCAAAAACCATCGCGCTCATGAGCAAAACGCGTGATGTTCAAGTTACGGCTCTAAATAGTGAAGTAGAAGCATTAATACTCGAGCAAACGTTCATCAAGAACGAACGTCCTCCGTACAACGTGATTCTGCGTGACGATAAGTCTTACCCGTTTATCTTGTTTAGCCATCACAAATATCCAAGTATCAGTTTTCATCGAGGCGCAAAACGCCATATAGGACAGTATTTCGGACCTTATCCTAGCGCTAAAGCAACTAGAGACACGATTCAGATTCTGCAGAAGCTATTTAGACTGCGTACATGCGATGACACCTTCTTCAACAATCGCACAAGACCTTGTTTGCAGTATCAAATCGGTCGATGCAGTGGCTCATGCGTGCTGGACGTCGATACCGAGGCTTATCAGGCAGATTTGCAGCTCGCGGAAATGTTTCTGCGCGGCAAGAGTGAAGATGTTCTGAATGAGTTTAAGCGTCAAATGAATTCGGCATCAGAAAATTTGGAGTTCGAACGTGCTGCTGTCTTGCGCGATCAAATCACCGATCTCGTTAGAGTGCAACAAGCTCAATATGTTGAAACCAGCACAGGCAGCGCAGACGTGTTTGGCATCGCGACCAGTGGTCGTTATGTGTGCATTCAAGGTATTTTCATTCGAGACGGTAGGATGTTGGGTCACCGAACTTGGTATCCACGCAATGAAATAAACCAAGACGATGATGAGATGCTCGCAGCGTTTCTCGCTCAGTATTACGTTGGCGGCATTGATCGAGATTTGCCTCGAGAGATTTTGACATCGGTACCTATTGAAGACGAAGATACGCTCCAACGAGCATTGACCGACCTTGCGCAACATCGTGTGGTTGTTAGCTCACACGGGATCACGCAACGAGCCCGTTGGCTAAAGCTCATTCGCGAGAACACGGAACTGGCGCTTAGTGCCTATATGGATAAGCGTCGCAATGTGTTTGAACGTTATGCCGAGTTACAGGAAGCGCTAGGCCTTGATGATGTGCCACAACGAATGGAGTGTTTTGATGTCAGTCATTCGCAAGGTGAAGCGACAGTCGCTTCATGCGTCGTTTTCGACAATGAAGGACCTGTGTCGTCTGACTATCGTCGCTTCAACATTAAGACTGCTGTTGAAGGCGATGACTATGGCGCGATGGCAGAGGCAATCAATCGCCACTACACCAAGCTGAAATCCAATGCCCACAATTTGCCTGATATTCTGTTAATTGACGGCGGACTTGGGCAGCTACACCGTGTGATGGAGGTCTTGACCGAGCTTCAGATCGATTCCATCATCGTGTTAGGCATTTCGAAAGGCGAAGGGCGTCGCGCAATCAATGACACAGTTTGGACAACCGACGATCAAGCTTTAAATCTTGCCCCCAATAGTGGTGCATTGCATTTGCTTCAGCAACTTCGAGATGAAGCGCATCGATTCGCCATTACTGGTCACCGTAATCGACGCCAAAAACAGCGTCGCAAATCTGAATTGGACGGCATTGTCGGCGTCGGTCCCAAAAGAAAACGTGAATTGCTAACGCATTTTGGCTCAGTTGCGTCGATCAAGGGAGCTTCGATCGAAGAACTAGGCAAGGTACCAGGTGTCAGTACGACACTCGCTCGAGAGATTTATGGCGTATTCCATGACAGCTAAGGACGGCAACTACATTGCGTATGTGCCTAACGCTGTTACGCTGATTCGCATTGCCTGCATCCCACTCTTCGTTCTCATTTACGTCATTACAGAAGAATGGCATTGGGTCGCTGGTTTGTTGTTCGGATTCGCCGCCGCAACGGATTGGCTCGATGGTTACATCGCTCGTAAATGGGAGGTTGATTCCAAATTCGGTGCTTTTCTAGATCCCGTCGCGGACAAACTTATCGTCATCACGGCTTTGGTATTGTTGGTAGGAAGCTATGCATCGGTCTGGATTACGATCCCGGCTATAGTGATCTGCGCCCGTGAGTTGTTTGTGTCAGCTCTGCGTGAGTGGATGGCCGAAATGAATCGACGCTCTATCGTCAACGTGAGCTTGGTCGGCAAAGTGAAGACTGCAATTCAGATGATCGCGATATTCGCACTTTTGTGCAATCCTGTCGACATTGATTTACCGCTGGTGATAGCGGGTATCGTTCTGCTGTATATCGCGACGCTTATGACCATATGGTCGATGGTGGTGTTGTTGCGTGCGGCGTGGCCTGATTTGATGCCGTTTCGTGAGTGAACGTAATAAAAAGTGCTTTGCTATGATTGATTCGCTTTACGCCTGCGGCACTTGGGCTGGGTGGCAGAGTGGTCATGCTGCAGACTGCAACTTTGTTTACGCCGGTTCGATTCCGACCCCAGCCTCCACTTATTTCTCGCTTGATCAGCCCACCTAATCACAGAGCATTCGATGGAGAATCGAGCGCGTATCGGCGATGTTTGGGTCCGTGGCATCGAAATCGATGAAAGTTCACGCTGCCTGCACTATCGTTCGTCATTGGATATCGTCGCAATTCGCCATTACTGTTGTGGCGATTGGTATGCGTGTATTCACTGCCATGCTCAAATCGCCAAGCATGAAGCCAAAGTGTGGCCACTAGCTAGGTTCGATACTCATGCAGTGTTGTGCGGCGGTTGTGGTCGAACGCTCTCAATCAATGAGTATTTAGAGTGTGCGTCGACATGCCCTCACTGCCAAGTGAGTTTTAATCCGGGTTGTTCACTTCACCACCATCTGTACTTTGAGCAGTCGACTCGCGATTGATATCGGTGGGACTTTCACCGATGTCGCGCTTGAATGCAACGGTCAGACGCACACGAAAAAAGTCCTTACTTCGCATGCGCAACCTGCCGAGGCAGTGCTGCAAGGCACGGCGGCGATACTGCGTGAGCAGGCTATCGATCCAGCGTCAATTTCGCTTGTGCTGCACGGCACCACATTGGCAACGAACGCGATTATTGAACGTCGTGGCGCAAAGTCGGCCTTTCTAACGACTGCTGGCCATCGGGATGTGCTCGCAATGGCGTATGAAAACAGATTTGAGCAATACGATGTCAATATTGAGCGTCCAGAACCGCTGATTTCTCGACGGCTAAGACTTCCTATTTACGAACGGATGAGTGGTACCGGCGAAACGCTCCGCCCGTTGAGTATCGAATCCGTGGACGCCGCTATCGAAGTTTTAAAGAGGGAAAAAATTGAGAGCGTAGCAATCGGATTCTTACATGCGTACGCGAATGGTGCGCACGAAGAGGCCACGGCCGAAAGGGTTGCTACCAAGCTGCCTGGCATTGCCATTTGTTTTTCGTCGCAAGTGTGCCCCGAGATTAGGGAGTACGAGCGATTTTCAACGACGTGTGCGAACGCTTATGTGTTGCCGCTCATGTCTTCTTATCTGAACGACCTGGCTGCTCGTTTGCGAATGATCGGTTGCAAATGTCCGTTCATGGTGATGACATCAAATGGTGGTTTAACCTCACTAGCTATGGCCACCAAGTTCCCCATCAGATTGGTCGAGTCAGGACCAGCAGGTGGCGCGGTCATGGCATCATGGAAGGCGCGCGAATTGGGCGTCGAACACGCGTTGTCGTTCGATATGGGTGGTACAACGGCAAAGATATGTCTTATTGACGGTGGTGCGCCATTGCGCTCACGGGCATTTGAAGTTGATCGTCGTTATCGCTTTAAGAAAGGCAGTGGCTTGCCTGTTCGTATTCCAGTGATCGAAATGGTCGAAATCGGCGCAGGTGGTGGCTCGATCGCATCGATCGATCGGATGCAAAGATTGCGCGTCGGTCCTCAAAGCGCAGGTTCGCAACCAGGTCCTGCCTGTTATGGTCTAGGTGGCGTTGAACCGACCGTAACGGACGCCGATGTGGTCATGGGTCGATTAGAACCTTCGCGTTTTGCAGGCAAAGAACTGGTGTTGCAGGTTGAAGCAGCCAAAGAGGCGATCGGCACGACCATTCATAGCGAGAGCTCTGACTGGCACGATGGCGCGCGTGCAATCGCTGAGATCGTCGACGAGAACATGGCATCTGCCGCTCGAGGGCATGCGAGTGAGTGGGGCAAAGCTGTAGCGGATCGTGTCTTGATTGCCTATGGCGGTGCGGCGCCTATTCATGCCGCGCGTTTGTTAGAGAAGCTGCAATGCGATTACGCGTTAATTCCGGTTGGCGCAGGTGTTGGTTCCGCGCTAGGTTTTTTGCGTTCGCCAGTTGCGTATGAGGTTGTTCATAGCAGATACATGCGTTTGTCGGCGTACGACCAATCCTTCATTGACGACGTCTTGACTACGATGCGCACAGAAGCAGAAACCGCGCTAACTGGCACCGCAGACCTGCAAGACGTCATTGCAACCGCTACCGCATTCATGCGCTATGTCGGACAAGGCTATGAAATCTCCGTACCTTTCGATTTAGAGGAGCTGTCAAAGGAACAGTTTCGTACGAATTTTGAGACGGCTTATGAAACGTTATATGGACGTTTGTTGCCAAAGGCCGACATTGAAATCATGAGCTGGACGCTGACATTGGCAACACCGGTGCCCGAACCTATTCGCATAACTAAGCAATATGAGGCTAGACCTTACGACCAGGCGTACCGTGAACAAACCATGATTGAACTGCAGGCGGTCCTCAATGCGCGTTGCATCGATCGTGAAAAGCTGAGTCCAGGAGATCAAGTAAACGGTCCAGCCTTGATTACTGAGCCACACACCACGACAGTGGTTCCGAGTGACTTTTGTGTTCGCGTGAATCACGCTCTAGATTTGATGCTACAGCGCACAGTCCGATGAGTGCCTCGTCCGATTTACAAAGGCAATTGATCTGGGATCGACTGCTAGCCGTTGTCGAAGAACAAGGGCAAACGCTTATGCGCACAGCTTTTTCAACGGTCGTGCGAGAGGCGGGTGACTTGTCTGCCGGCGTATTCGACACGCATGGTCGAATGTTGGCGCAAGCCGTAACTGGCACACCCGGTCATGTAAATGCGATGGCTGCGAGCGTTTCGCATTTTCTCAAGGCATTCCCGCTTGACGAAATGCATCCTGACGATGTCTTGCTTACCAACGATCCTTGGTTGGCGACGGGTCACCTCAACGATTTCACGGTCGTTTCGCCCGTTCACTATGACGGCCGACCCATCGCGCTATTCGCGTCGACCAGTCACATTGCGGATGTGGGAGGACGCGGTTTTGGCCCCGACGCAAACGATGTCTATGAAGAAGGCATTCACATTCCGATCATGCATCTTTTTCAGGCAGGACAGCCAAATAAACCGTTGCTGGCGTTGATTGCGGCCAACGTGCGAGACCCCGTGGTAGCAGAGGGTGATCTCTATTCACTCGCGGCCTGCAACTTTCATGGTCGACAACAGTTGGCCGAGATGATGGATGAGTTCGGCGTCGGCGAGTTAGATCCCATCGGTGCAGAATTGCTAGAAATATCTCGTTCAGCTGTTCAGCAGGAAATTGCTGCACTGCCGAACGGTTCGTACCACCACCACATGCGCGTGGATGGGTACGACCAAGCTGTGGACATTGAGTGTGAGTTAACCATCGACAATGACGCGATTGATATTGACCTTGCGGGGTCTTCAGCCACTTCACGATTTGGGATCAACGTGCCGCTCACTTATGCACAGGCATACGCGACGTTTGGTGTGCGCTGTTTGATAGGCAACGATGTACCGAACAATGCTGGCTCTCTCGCACCCGTCGTCGTGCGTGCACCTGAAGGTAGCATCTTCAATGCTAAGCCACCTGCGGCCGTGTCGGCCCGGCACGCCTTGGGTCAAATGCTGCCAGATGTGGTAATTGGCGCGCTTGCACAGGCTTTGAACGACGACGTACCAGCCGAAGGCGCTTCGTGCATTTGGAATCCCGTGCTTATGAATAGTGGCTTAACAGACGGCAATGCGCCGAATACTCACTTTGTGGTGAATCCAATATTCAATGGTGGCACTGGCGCGAGGTCAGCAAAGGATGGCCTTTCGACGACGGCGTTTCCTTCTGGCGTTCGAACGACGCCCACCGAAATCAATGAAGTCACATCGCCTCTGATTTTTTGGAAAAGGGAGTACTTGCCGGATTCCGGTGGTGCGGGCCGATTGCGTGGTGGCTTAGGTCAGACCATTGAAATTGAACATGCAAAAGGCAGCGAATTCATCATTTCAAAGATGTTCGAACGTGTACAGCATCCTGCACGAGGGCGAAACGGCGGCATGCCTGGCAAACAAGGGCGCGTTGCATTGAAAGAAGGACGTGAATTTCCAGGAAAAGGGCGCGAACAAATTCCTGTCGGCGCTATGCTCGTGATTGAAACGCCTGGTGGGGGCGGCATCGGCCTTCCGGCTGAACGGGATCCATCTCTGATCGACGCGGATGTGCGAGAAGGGCTGGTTTCACCAGCAGCGGCAGCTACCGTTTACGGACGAAAAACTGAGTAATTGGTGCCCGAGGCCGGAGTCGAACCGGCACGGATTAACTCCGAGGGATTTTCGTACCACTACGGTTTTCACCGCCGAATCAAGTCGTTTGTGGTCTGGACTTTCTCTTCACCTTGGTTTGCAACAACTTTAGGTGGAGGCCGTCAAGTCTCTACACTTCTCGCCACTACGACGATTTAGCTCGGGATTGCCATTCTTTCGACACAGGTTTCCCCGAATTTGACCTCATTCACGTCGACGGTTTCCCGCCAAGTGCTCAAGTATTAAGTCCCTTGCGTCTACCTATTTCGCCACTCGGGCACGCCGCTTAATTATTGCAACCATGAGGAGCTCGCGAGAAATACGCTCCTATTAATTCGTTTTTTCGTTAGACGCGGCGGCGTCTACGATGGATTGGCGATTAACCAGGTGAAGCCCACCTAGCACCAAAGCAAGCGCGATTGCCGCGGTAAAGTGAATTGGCTCGTTCAAAATGGAATAAATCAAGACAAGTGAAATTAATGGCGAAAGGTAAATCAGTTGGCTGAGTTTTGCCACGCTGCTAGTAATTGACATGGCATGTTGCCAGCATAAAAACGCAAACCCCATCTCTAGCCAGCCAATCCAAGCACCAAAACCAAGATTGAGCAATGTGAGTTCTGGGATGCCACTAAGAAAGACACAGAGTAGGGTCAAAACCGGTAAGGCAGCGGTGAAACCAAACCACATGATCCACCAAGGCGGCAACCGCACTTTGACAGACCACAGCCAGTAAAACGCCCATAGCACCGTGCTCAATAGCGCTAAGCCAACCCCTAATATGTCAAAGTCCGGAAGCTGCAGAAAATGCCCTTTGGTTACAAGCAGCACGACGCCACAGTAGCCGATGAAAATGCCGATCAAGGTCGTGCGTTTAAGGTGCTGTCCGAGCAAAGGCACGGCAAGCAACGCCGTGACGATAGCCCACGTGTAGTTGAGAGGCTGTGCTACGTGCGCCGGTAATAGGTCGTATGCAGTAAATAGCACGACGTAGTACGCAACCGGATTTAAGAGGCCAAGAAGCAAGGCAGCGCCGACGAGCTTGAAGGTGAATGTCGGCTTCGGCATCAAGAGGATGCAAGCGGTAAAGAGCAACCATGAGAAACAAGCACCCATCCAGAGTAGCTGGATCGGCGTCATGTGTTGCAAGCCGAGTTTAAAACCCACCGCGACGGTCGACCACATACAGACGGCAGCCAGTCCGAGCCAATTACTACGATCTAAGTACATGTTGGTGGCGTGAAGGAGATGATGAGCAATGAAAAGCGCAAGTAGAATGTTAGCTGAGCGTGCGTCAACGCGATGACTTAGCAACCCAATTAGCTAAAAAGCGCTCGATTTCATAATTTTCAGACGATATGTGAGGTTTCTATGAGTATTGCAGAAGGCGAAAGCCTGCCGGATGTAACAGTCCAAATAATGAACGACGGCCGACCCGCCCCAGTGTCATTGCGCGAAATTACAGCGGGGAAGAAAGTTGTCATATTTGCGGTGCCAGGTGCGTTTACGCCGACCTGCTCACAGCAACATTTGCCGAGTTTTGTCGAAAATGCTGAAGCTATACGAGCGAAAGGAGTGGACGAGATTATGTGCACATCCGTCAATGACGCATTTGTGATGGATGCATGGGGCAAAGACGCTTCCGCAGGTTCGATTGCGATGGTGGCAGACGGCAATGGCGACTTGGCACAAGCCCTTGGCTTAGAGATGGACGGCAGTGGTTTTGGACTAGGAACGCGTTCGCAACGGTACGCTATGGTCGTCGATGATGGTGTTGTGACGAAATTAGCTGTCGAAGCACCTGGTAAATTTGAGGTAAGCAGCGGACAAGCCATTCTGGCCAATCTCTGAAATTACCAATCTTCTAATTTATCGAACAGTTGCTGGTCGAGCGGACCTAAAAACAAAGAAATGATTCGATACGACTGCGACATTTCAGCGAGAGAAATATGGGACTAGAGATATTTGGCTTCAGCCAAAGTCGGGCATTTCGCACCTTGTGGATGGCTGAGGAGATCAAGGCGACAAACAGCATTGAGTTCACGCACGATGGCTCAATACCTCAACCAGGTCCGCAATTGGATGCGCTGCTGGAACTCAATCCTATGGGTCAAGTTCCAGTCATTCGCGACGATGGCTTTGTATTGCGCGAATCGATGGCAATCAATCTATATCTGGCTAAGAAACACGGCGTACTTTCGCTGAGTTCATTAGAAGACGAAGCGCTCGCTTGGCAGTGGTCATTTTGGGTGATGACTTCCGTCGAGGGACCAACGCTTGATGCATTGAAATACAAACTTGGTGCGTTAGGCGCTGAACAAGATGATGCAAAAGCACAAGCCGCGATGGATGAACTCGCCAAGCCGCTTGGGGTTTTAGAAGCCCATCTTGCCAATAGTTCTCACCTTATTGGCAACGATTTTTCGGTCGCGGATTTGAACGTTGCGAGTGTGTTGTTCTGGCTTCGAATGGCGAGAATCGATATCTCGCATTACCCAGTGGTCAGCGACTGGCTAGATCGATGTAGTCGTAGGGCTGCAGTTACGGCCGCACGTCAGCATTAGACGAGCGACCGTAAGGGACTGAATTAGTTGATTTGTGCTAGCCGGATCGACTTGACGGTTCGGATGTAAGAGTCATCTAAACCGTAGGTGCTAGCCAACATTTCAGACTGGGCCGTTGCAAGTCGTTTGTTCTCAAACGTACCCGCAATCACCACGAAAAACGTCTTGCCGCGAGCGGATGTTTTAACACGCGTGAGATCCAACGTCGGAAACGAATTCATGAAGTTGGATGACAGGCCAAAATCGGTGAACGCTCCTAGCTGTACAGCGTAGTCGTAATCTCGGCCAAGCCCATCTAACGGTATATCACCGTATCGCGGTGTGGCTGCTGCAACTTGTGCGGCCGGTTGAGCCACACGTGGAATTCGCCGGATAGTTGGTTGCTGAGGTTGTGCGATGACTTGCGGTCGGGGGTTACTCGATACCGAGTTAGAAGGCTGGGACCGCGTTTGCGTAGAGGCTACACCTGTTGGAATTGAGCTTCGCGTACTGGTAGGTTGAACTGCGGTGGTAGCTGCCGCTACGGCGACGCTTCGCACCGGTGCGGGTGCCGATCGAGTTCGGGTAGTTTGAGTTGTCGTCGTTCTTGGCTCACTCGTGTTTGCCGCTAGAACTGGCGTCTCTTCACGAGGTGTTGCGGAATCGCGTCCACGAAGACGAATATTCCAAAATCCGCGACGCTCCCTTGGCTGCCGCTCTGTTCTTGATGACGCATCGGCAGTCGCTCTCGTCGTTGTTCGCGGGGTAGCGCGTGAACTTGATGGCGTTTCAGTTCTTAGTGTTGGGCGAGTGCGGATGGTGGGTCGTGTAGAAGCTGCTCGGCTGTCTGCGCTAGGTTCCCCTGCGTCTGCTACAACTGCTGGCGTGCGTGATGCATTTGCGCCGCGTACCCGTACTTGCCACCACGGTCGTCGCTGTGTATCAGCTTGAGTCGTTTGTGTGCGTTGCGGTGTTTGGCGTGCCGCCGGCTCCGACCGACTTGCAAGCACTGGTCGATTAAGCGTTGGGCGCAAGCTCGGTTCTGTTGGTCTCTGTTCCGAGTCTACTGCCTGGCATTTCCACGAGTCATCGTCCGCATCGCAGGCGTACAGCTCACCCGATTCTTGAGCAATAACTGGCGCCGACGAGGAAGCCGCGCAGCCGCCAAGTAGGAAAACTAAACCCGTCAGGACCACAATCCGTGTAGTTGGATTTGTCATGTGCATGATGTCACCGTTGAAAGCAATCCGTTGCATTTCTGTGTTTTATTCTAATCACTTATTGGGAAAACCGAGCAACAATAAAACCCATATTCAAGTGTTGATTCCACAACAATGACGCCTAATTCGGTTTCATATAGGACAAATCTCATGGATTGAAATTTCATCTAAAAGTATGTAAGAATTGTTAGTAAGAAAAATCGTTAGTGATTGTATAGTGAATGTTCAGTCAGCGCTTTATATGATTAGCGCGTCAATTCAGACTTATGCCGTTCGACGAGGCCAGATTCGTGCTTGCCACGCTTGACCAATTCAGACGTTTACCGCGCATTTTGCGGCTTGATGTCGCTGGTCAGCCATTGAATTGGGTTACCTGGCAGGAGGCTGTGTGTCTCTATGCACGCGAGCTTGTCGTATGGAGTTTTGGCGATTTAGCGCTGCGAATCTACGGTGGGATATGTTCTGCCACAGGCAAACGTAGCATGATCGACGTGCATAGCATCATTGCGTGCAATGGGCGAATACATGCAGACTCATACGGTGCGATTCCGCCATTGAGCAATAAAGCGCTGTTTGCGCGAGATCGCAATTTCTGCATGTATTGCGCAAATAAGTTCAGTGATAGCCAGCTAACTCGAGATCATGTCGTGCCCATTTCGCGTGGCGGCTTGGATGAGTGGACCAACGTAGCCGCCGCCTGTCGTCGGTGCAATATTCATAAAGGTGACCGTTTGTTGCACGAATGTGAATTGGAATTGATCGCGTTGCCGTATGCACCTAATCTGGCCGAGTATTTGGCGTTGACGAATAGTGGTCGCATATTAGGCGACCAGCTCAGTTTCTTGGAATCACGATTCCATAACGAGCGTGCCGAACGAGAGTCGCTAGGCAGCAGCTTCGTTAATCAGTTGCCTCAATAAACTCAGACGCGTCACCGAGAACTGCAGCCATGCAGGCGGTGACGTTCTTCCCGGTGGGAATATCGAGAAACTCATTTGGCCCATGGGCGTTTGAGTGTGGTCCAAGTACGCCCGTTGCGACAAATTGGCATCGCGGGTAACTCGCTTCGAGCATACCGAGAAAGGGAATCGTGCCACCACAACCGAGTTGTCGCAGTGGATTGCCGAAGAATGCTTGAGAAGCCCGATTTAGCGACTCCTTCAGATTGGGATGAGTTGGCTTGGCAAACCATCCTGTCTCTGCAGCCTCAATGTCGTAATTAACGGTTGCTTGGCATGGTGGGTCGGCCTCAATGGCTTTTTTTACGGCCTGCGCGGCATCTTGCGCGTGGACAGAAGGGGGTAGTCGAAACACGAGTTTTGCGGCAGTACTTGGCCGAAGCGTATTGCCAGCATTTTCTGGTGCAGGTGCACCTCCTAGTCCAACCGTTGCGAGCGATGGTTCCCACGTGTTGCGAATGAGCAGTTTTGCCAAATCTTGCGAACTAGGTTGGGTTGAGCCATGCCACGGATAACGGTCGATGACAATTTCGCCTAGCGTTTGTGCCGCCAAAGCGGATTCTTCAACGACATGCTCAGGAATTGTGCCATGCAACTCAGGTAAAAGCTGACCCGTTCTGGCATTTTCAATGCGCTCAATTTGAGCACGTAAGACGCGAAAGCTTGAAGGCACAATACCGCCTGCGCCACCGGAGTGAATACCCTCGGTTAGGACGTTGACATTCAAAGTGCCAGAAATCATGCCGCGCAACGAAGTCGTGAGCCAAAGTTGATCGTAGTTCCCGCATTCAGCATCGAGACAAATCAATAAATCAGGTTCACCGATGACTGTTCGCAACTCAGCCAAATAAAACGGTAGATCGAAACTACCGCTTTCCTCACACCCTTCGATGATGACGCAACAGCGTGGGTGTCCTATATCATGTGCATCAAGCACACTGATTGCTGCGAGCGTTGCGAAGATGGCATAGCCATCATCCGCACCACCGCGACCAAATAGGCGGTCGCCACGGCGAACAGGTGTCCAAGGACCTAGGCCGTCTTCCCAACCTTCAAATTCAGGTTGCTTGTCGTAATGGCCGTAACAAAGTACGTTGCCACGACATTCATTCGTAGCAGGAATGTCAATAAGGATTAAAGGTGTACGTCCAGGTAGTTTGACGATTCTTGCCGCAGCGTTTTTAACTGTTATTTGCGGAATCGCATCCAAGAGCTGCTGCGCCGCATCGTCCATGTAGCCATGGGACTCCCAGTCGTTGTCGAATGCCGGACTTTTATTTGGTATTTCGATGTAGCGCGTCAGGGCAGGGACGATGACATCGTCCCACATTTCACCAACATAGCGCTTGGTGTCAGCGATGTTCAAAGGGTGACCTTCATGCCAACTTGATAGCGCCGCCCAGGATTTCGATAACCGTAAACATGCTCATATTCCGTGTCGAATAGATTTTCAATATTTCCGTAAATCGCAAATGTGGCATTCACGTCGTATTCCCAAGACGCTGCTGCAAGAAAGTGACTGTCTAAGGTGACGACCGTCGCTGGGAACGTCGAAAAGTCACGATCGAGCTGGTTGCTGGACCAATGCAATGAACTCCTCATACGTAATCGAGAAGTTAGTTGATGACGCAAGCCAAGATTTGCTAAATGGTTTGGACGTCGAATTTCGGGTTCATCCGCCTCGCGACTGTCGATGTAGGCGTAATTGGCGTAGAGAGTTGCAGACCCAAGCGATTGCTCGAAGCGCAACTCAGCGCCACGACGCGAACTATCCGAACTCAAATTCACGGCCGTAAACTGATTCTGCTCAACGTCATAAGAAAAGCCATTTATTTCATCATTGAGCGTACTTGCGTAGATTGCCAAAGTAAGCGACCGATTTTCAGCGGCTCGTTCGATTGCTACTTGATGTTGAAGTGCTGTCTCAGGTTTGAGATACTGATTGCCGAGAAAGTTAGCAGGCGTGTAGCCAAAGCGTTCGATGAATGTAGGATTTTTAGTCCCCACGCCGATTGCATACGACCAAGCCCAGTTATTGAAACGTTGCATGGCTGTTGCCTGCCAGGTAAATGCGTCGCCGAACTCCGTGTTCATATCTTGTCGTATAGAACCGTGTAGCTGCCATACTGGCAGCTCGAGCACGTATTCAGCTGCGAGACCATAGGCACCGATCGATTCAGCATAGTTTGGATCACCCCATGGAGCTACCGGCGCTCGTTGCTCAAATTCTTCACGCATACTCTCTAAAGCGAAGCTGGCGCGCTGTTGAGCTGAAATTCGCACCGCACCTTCAATGCCTACTTGAGCAAGGACGCCACGCCAAGAATTGGTTTCGTCCTGCTCGACGAAGTTCAGCAAACGAGACGTGGTACGACTTGCGTTAGCCTGCCAATCAACTGTATTGCATGTAGTCCAATTGAATTTCTGTGCTACGACGTTGTTGCTTACCTCGATATGGCGATCGCCATCGCGGGGAATTGGGTCGTACTCGGACAACGAGGAGGTTCGCCGGACAAAGCCTTGCGCCGTGAAGGCCTCAAACTCGCTTCGATATCCAATGTGGGTTGTCGTTTGGTCGAAACCGTCGTTTTCGTCACCAATATAAGATGTATTCGTACCTTCCGTCGTTCGCTTTGCGAAGTGCACACCAATGTCAGTATTGCGGAGTCTTGTTCCTGCATCCGCGCCTGCGCTCCAGGCTGCTAGTGACCCAGCATCCATGTAAATACGGTTCTTGTCGGGAATCGTTGGTGTCGACAAATGGATCACACCGGCTAAGGCATGATTTCCCCATACAGCGCTCCGCGGACCATTTAGTGCGACGATTCGATCGATACCAACGGGCGACAATGCGGCGAAATTAAGATCAGCACTATGAAGGTTTAGTGGTACACCGTTCAGGAGAACCTTGACATGGTTCGCTTCAGCGCCACGCACTCTGGTTTGCGTTACTGAGCCAGTCGCTCCCGATTGCGAGACGGCAGCACCGGTCAGTGTCCGAATCGAGTCGGTCAATGTGAATTGTGGTGGTATGTCGTCCAGTTTTATCGACTCGACACCGATTACGTCCGCGACCGTGCGGCTTGCAACGATTGCGATTTCCTCAATCTGCTCCTGTTCGGCCGACTCATCGGCTTCCTGGGCAATGGCTGCAAGCGATAAACCGAGCAAAAGCGCACAGGCTGATTTGCACAGCGTACGCATACACACCGTTTCACACGCTCGGCTCGATTTCATAGACAAGCGGGCCGTGCGCACCGGGTTCATGCCAGTGTTTCGCGTGCTATTGGCTTTTAACAACTTTCCAAATCGTGCCATCTCGTGTGTCCTCGATTGCGATGCCGTTACTTAATAAATCTGCTCGAATAGCGTCAGCGTGATCGTAGTGCTTCTTTGCCTTTGCCGCCGCTCGCTCAGCGATAAGTCGCCTAATGTCTTCTGGATCCAACGTAGCGTCCTGGGTAAAAAATGCGTCGACATCGCGGGTAAGCAAGCCGAGTAAGGATCCACCTTTAAGCATCTGGTCGCGTAGCTCCCTTGCTGCTCCTGATGTTGTTGCAAGATTTAATCTCAATGCGAGTTCGTGCATGCCCGCCAATGCACGAGGTGTATTTAGATCGTCCATCAATGGTCCTATGACTTCACTTGGGAATTGGTTATGTGAAGCATTAGTAGATACGTCTTCACCGTCGGTGGTGCATAGCTTTTCGGAATTTCGTAGCGCTTGGTAGAGCGAGGTCAAACTGCGTTCAGATTGGTCGATTAATTCATCGTCCCAACGCAAACTTTGTCGGTAATGTCCCGACAGAATGGCGTACCGCAACGTCTCACCCGCATGATCTTGAAGCAATTCATGAATGGTCTGAATGTTGCCAAGGCTCTTCGACATTTTTGCTGAACCCAAATTGAGCATGCCGTTGTGCATCCAATAGCGCACGTAGTCGTGGTTCTTATGAAAGCACCCACTTTGCGCCATTTCATTCTCATGGTGCGGGAAGGCCAGGTCGGTACCGCCACCGTGTATGTCGATCTCCGCGCCTAGATGGGTTCGGATCATGGCCGAACATTCGATGTGCCAACCAGGGCGACCGCGTCCCCATGGGCTATCCCAACCTGGTAGATCTGGCGTAGAGGGTTTCCACAGGACAAAGTCCTTTGGATCTTTCTTATAAGGCGCGACTTCAACTCGTGCGCCGTCGAGCAGTTCGTCGAGCGACTTATTCGTTAACGACCCATACTCAGGATCGCTAGGCACATAAAACAACACATGACCGTCGGCTTCATATGCGTGTTCTTGTCGGATAAGAGACGAAATCATGACGATGATTTCGTCGATATGTTCAGTGGCTTTGGGTTCGACATCGGGAGGCAGGATGCCAAGTGCGGCATAGTCCTCTTGCAGCGCGTCGGTGCACTCTTGAGCTAGCGTTTGAATAGGCACGTTGAGTTCACGTGCACGATTATTGATTTTGTCGTCAATGTCGGTGATATTGCGAATATAGGTAACTTTTGGGAAGCACGCACGCAAAACTCGAACCAATACGTCAAAAACAACGGCGGACAGGCCATTGCCTATGTGGACGCGATCGTACACGGTCGGACCACAGGCATAGATCTTTACATGATTGGGATCGATTGGTTCAAACGGCCGCTTGGCGCGACGTTTGGTGTCGTAAAGATTGATATCCATGGATCCGAAACTAAGGCGTTTAGCAATGCACCTACGCGCTAAATGCTTGATCTATATAGCGATAGGTCGCTCGCATTCCCATGGCCTCACCACCCACCGGGTGTCCGGGTCGAGACTTTGCGTTGAATGCGTTGATATCAAAATGCACCCATGGCAGCTTCCCGATGAACGATTCGAGGAAGAGCGCCGCCGTGATTGCACCACCTTCTGGAAACGTCGCGATATTGCACAAGTCTGCAACAGGGCTGCGAAGTCCAGCTCGGTAGCTACGGTGCAAGGGCATGCGCCACACTGGATCAAGGCAATTTGAACCTTGTAAAGCAATGCCTTCAGCAACGTCATCCTGGTTGGCGAACATGGCCGCGATTTCGGTCCCGACCGCACTGCGTGCCGCGCCGGTTAACGTGGCAAAATCAATCATGAGACGTGGTTTTTCTTCAGCTGCTAAAGCTAATGCGTCACATAGGATGAGGCGACCTTCGGCGTCGGTGTTGCCGATTTCAACCGTCAAGCCTTTGTAAGTTCGAATCACGTCGCCGGGTCGGTAGGCATTCCCACCCACTGCGTTCTCTACCGCCGGAATGAGTAGTCTCAGCCGTATCGGCAATTGCCGCCGCATGATGAGGTCAGCCAAACCCAATGCGGTCGCTGCGCCACCCATATCTTTTTTCATGCTGCGCATATTGGATGCGGATTTCAAATCAAGGCCGCCAGAATCGAAGCAGACGCCCTTACCAAGAATCGTAAGTTTGGGGTGAGCTGCATCCCCCCATCGAAGGTCCATTAGCCGTGGTTCCGACTGGCTTGCTTGGCCGACCGTATAGATCGTGCGAAACCCTTTTTTCAAAAGTGCTTTATCGAGGGTGACCTCAAGCTCGGCATCGTGTTTCGTTGCCACTTTTCGAACCGCAGCTTCTAAATGATGAGGCAACATGTCGGAAGCGGGTGTATTAATCAGATCACGAACCAACGCCACGGTCTCAACTTCATCGCTGACTGCGCCATGTGATGGATCCATGTGAAGCGTCCTCGGTGCATGCTTCTGATTAGGTTTGTAGTCGCTGAAACGATACGCGCCTAGACCCCATCCCAAACCGAGGTTGTACGCGGCCTCGGAGGGTGCATTCGTGAACTGGTAATCGCCGACAGGTAAGGTGGTTGGCAGTGCACCGACGCTCTGGTGTGTTAAGTTGTTGCCCGTACCCGCAATGATGCGTTCAACACAGCCGTTGTCATCGGCTATTTCGACATAGCGGTTAGCGGCTGCTGAAAAATCGGCGCGTTTTACTAGATTCTTGACCTTCAGGGACTGTGACTTCAGCCAATTTGGAAATTCCTTTCTACTCACCAACTCGATAGGAATGACATTCAGTGCAGGTTCAAAACTCAGCATTGGATTGCGTCTACTTTAGATTTGCTAGCCTTTTTCACGAGTTCATCGGCGCGATAGCTAGAGCGCACGAGTGGACCTGAAGCAACTTCTAGAAAACCGGCGTCAAGACCCCATTCCCGATATTGTTCGAATTCATCTGGGGTAACCCAGCGCGCGACCGATAGATGGTGCTTCGTGGGTCGTAGATACTGACCAAGCGTCAAGAGATCCACGCCTTGTGAGCGCAAATCCATCATGGTTTGACGGAGTTCGCTTGGTGTCTCACCTAACCCAAGCATCAAGCCGCTCTTGGTGAGGTCCATCCCAGCTTTCTTCGCGTGCTGAAGCGTGTGAAGAGATTGTGCGTAAGTTGCACGTGGATCGCGAACCGTTGGAGTTAAACGTTCGACCGTTTCAATGTTATGCGCGAACACGTCTAACCTTGTTTCGACGACTCGCTCAATGGCGTCTTCATTGCCTTGAAAGTCTGGCGTCAATGCTTCAATGGTGGTCCCAGGATTCGATTGCTTAATGGCGTAGATGCAATTTGCGTAGTGTTCAGCACCTCCGAGCGGCAAGTCATCACGGTCTACTGAAGTCAAAACGACATAGCGCAAATCCATTAAGGAAACCGCATTTGCGGCCGCGCGAGGTTCATTCGGATCTAGCCAGCCATGCGGATTCCCGGTATCGACAGCGCAGAAGCTGCATGCACGGGTGCAGACGTCGCCCATTAGCATGAGGGTAGCTGTGCCGTGAGTCCAACATTCGCCGATATTGGGACAATGCGACTCTTCGCAGACAGTCGCGAGCTGGTTAGTCCGCACGATATGCTGAACTTGCCTATAACGTGTACCGCTAGGTGCTCGCACTCGAATCCAAGCTGGTTTCGGTGACCTGATTTGATCTATATCAGGTGTGATCTTCGATGCTTTGATGCCATCCTTAATGGCAATGTGTCCATCGCGATGTCGGTACTTTGCACCGCTGCGCAAATCAGACGCAATGATGGTGCTGCGTTCGTCAGAAGTAGATGGCTGCGTCGACATGGCACAAATTTTCACTTTTTATAGCGCAGATTGCATGAGTGGATTAGGTTGGTTAAAGAAATCTGCGTTGGAACGAGGCCATGAAGACATTCCTTTATCGTAGCCCTAGAGCGTTTCTTAAAACGTTGTGCGTAAACCAGGCTTGACCGAGCGTGTTCCCAGAGAATGTTTGGTAATTAGAACAGGCAAAATACCGATAACTAGCATGAAATCGCTTCAGTTTGACTATATAGATTTTCAGGAAGAAAGTCCTCATAAATTCCTAGCGATATCCAACGAAATGCCGTTACCATAGCCGCGGACCAGCGGTGGCTCAATCTAGCTAGGCAGCTTTACCCAGGCAAGTCATAAGGATTGCTGCCATTTGAACGAACGGTTGTGAAGCCAGCGCATTCACCTAACCATCTCTAATTAGCTCTGACCTGGAATCGTCAGAATAGGCAATCCGTTCTAACAACGCGCACAGTGCGATAAATAGGTTCAACCAGACTCGTCTTGAAGTCCGAGCAGACATCTGAATCTTCATCATTGGATTCATGCATAACTGCGCTGGTGGTATTTCAACATGGCGTTCTCACCATGGAACGTTTTTACTTGCATAGTGCAGCACAAACGTGAAATCACGACGGTGCCAGACATCGTAGGTGAGCGTATTTTTTGCTCACCTAGTCTTAGTCGATGAAGTGATCAACCATAGGGTGAGACTGAGTTGGGAGAATTAGGGTAAGGTCAGTTCAACGATCACCACGTCCGGCAATACGGCCTGTAAAGCCTCATCGGGCTGTGGATTGCGGCGATTAGGTTTCAGACCGTGGTAAGCCGCATCGCCGGGATTTTTAAGTAAATAGTCCCGAAAGATCGCTAGTTTTTCATCGTCATCCACATTTAGCAGTCTGCCGATTCGATGTTCCCGCTTGCCTTCTACGACGACCTCGACCTTAGCACCGCCACGCAGGTTTGACCACCATTTCGCTTCAGGCGAACTGAAGCAACGAAGCGAATCGTTATGGCGTACGTAACGCAATGGTGTGGTAAAGGTCTGACCAGATTTTCGACCTGTAAACGTCAGTAGAAGAATGCTGGCGCTCATTAGAAAATGGCCTGGCGAGCGCAAGAGAATCCGCATGCAGAAGTTAATGAACGGGAAAAACGCGTGTGGAATGCGCATGACCGAGACTACGTAGCCGCCTTGTAGGACCGATGCCTTCGGATCATTGCTATTAAAAGGCTGCGTTATTGGGTACGCGTGGGAACGGCATAACGTCCCGAATGTTGTCAATGCCAGATATGTACATGAGCAGTCGCTCAAATCCCGCACCGAAGCCGGCGTGCGGGACTGTACCGTAGCGACGCAAATCTCGATACCACCAGAGCTCTTGTTGCTGCTCCTTGGTCATTCGACTGTCTAGAACTTCGAGTCGTTCTTCACGCTGACTGCCGCCAACGATTTCGCCGACGCCAGGTACGAGCACGTCCATCGCGGCGACGGTTCTATCGTCGTCATTGACTCGCATATAGAACGGTTTTATCGCCTTAGGGTAATTCATCACGACGACCGGTGCTTTGTATACCTCTTCGGTTAGGAATCTCTCATGTTCCGATTGGAGGTCTGCGCCCCATGTAGCTGGAAACTCAAAAACCTGGTCTGTCTTCTGCAAATCTGCAATGGCATCGTCGTAATCCAAGCGCACGAATTTGCTGTCGATAACGCCTTCTAAACGCTCAATGCATTTGGGGTCGATGCGTTCTGCGAAGAAATGCATGTCGTCCTTGCATGCTACTAGTACTTTAGAAAAAACACTCTTGAGAAAATCCTCGGCAAGTGAAGCGTTCCCATGCAAATCCGCGAAAGCAATTTCCGGTTCGATCATCCAGAATTCAGCTAAATGGCGACTGGTATTTGAGTTTTCGGCACGGAACGTGGGTCCGAACGTGTATGCCTTTGTCATCGACAAACAGAAAGCTTCAACGTTTAGCTGACCTGACACTGCCAAATACGTCTCAGTGCCAAAAAAGTCATCTTGATAGCCGTTCTGTGGCAGATTCGCGAGGTCAAGCGTGCTTACGCGAAATAGTTCACCGGCACCCTCGCAATCGCTGGCGGTAATGATTGGTGTATTTACCCAAACAAAGCCATTGTTGCTGAAATACTCGTGAACGGCGAAGGCCACCTGATGCCGCAATCGAGCGACCGCGCCAAACGTGTTTGTTCGAGGTCGTAGATGCGCTACGCTACGCAAATATTCAAATGTGTGGCGCTTTTTCGCAATAGGATAGGTTTCTGGGTTAGTCACGTCGCCAACGCAAGTCACCGCGCTAGCTTGAATTTCGACTGCTTGGCCTTTGCCTTGTGACTCAACTAGCGCGCCCTCGACGATGACTGCCGCGCCCGTGGTCAACTTTGTGATCGCGTCGTAATTTGCAATCTCACCGTCTACGACAACCTGAATCGCATCGAAACAGGACCCGTCATGTACGGACAGGAACGCAAATCCGCCTTTGGATAGCCGTACGGACCGCAACCAGCCTTCGATTAGGACATGTTGGTTCACACCCACGGCGGCAGAAAAAATGTCGCCGATTGATATGGTTGATTTAGTTGCTGGTGTTGCCATCAGGTCATGATGTCCGGTTCGACATAGGTGAGGCTATCTGATTGGCGCAAGCGAAGACTTGAAAGGTGAGTGTGCTTTTACGTATTCGATGTCGCTCTTTACGTATCTCTGTTCTCGTCTTAAAAAATCCGCAACTGCTTCTTTGAAGCTGTCATTTGCCAGCCAGTGAGCTGAGTAGGTTTCTCGAGCCAAATACCCGCGGGCGATCTTGTGCGAACCTTGTGCACCAGCTTCGACGCATCGTAACTTGCGCTCAATTGCGTAGTCGATCGCTTGGTAATAACAAATCTCGAAATGAAGAAAGGGATGGTGTTCAACGCATCCCCAATTTCGACCGAAAAGCGTATCGTCGCCGATGAAGTTAATGGCACCTGCTATGTAACGACCAGCGCGTTTCGCGAGTATGAGCAATGTTTGCTCGGGCATTGATTCATTGATCAGGCTAAAGAACTCGCGCGTCAGATAGCTCGAGCCCCATTTACGATAGGAGGTATCCATATAGAACTCATAAAACGCGTCCCAATGATGCTCTCGTAAGTCGCTGCCGGTCACCCATTCCACCTCAATGTCGTCTTGCATCGCTTCACGTCGTTCGCGGCGGATGTTCTTACGCTTCTTGGACGACAACTCGTTTTGAAATTGCTCAAAGTCGTCGTAATCGTTGTTGTACCAATGAAATTGGGTATCCAACCTTTTTAAATAGCCACTGGCACCTGCCAGTTCCCACTCTTCTTCGGGCAGAAATGTGATATGTAATGAGCTGACCTTTGTTTGTTCGACCAGTTGTGCAGCAACGGCTAGTATCTGCCGTTGCCATTCACGTTGATTTGACCCTGGCTTTGCCAAGAGCCTTGGACCAGTAGCCGGGGTGAACGGAATGCTGGACTGGAGCTTGGGGTAATAGCGGCCACCTGCTTGATGCCAAGCATTAGCCCAACTACCGTCGAAGATGTACTCACCACGAGAGTGTGACTTTAGATATAGTGGCATGACGGCCACCGTGTCGCCTTCGTTTTCAAGCGCTATATGGAACGGTGCCCAGCCTGTCTCTTGGCAAGCACTTTTACTAACTTCAAGAGCATGTAGGAATCGATAATCAACGAATGGGTTGTACGTCGCATGCTCGGCACATGCGCGCCAGTTCGCCTCGCCTATCGTCGCGATGTCGTAGTGAACACGCCCGATTAGTGTTTTCGTTTCGTCTGCGGCCGGTGAAGGCACGTCCGTTGAAGGCTTCAAAAAGTGAAGGATAGCAATGACCGAAGGTGCTGGTTTTACAAGAACCTATCGGCCACGTATTAGGTGACTTAAACGTAAACTTCACGGTTCACACTGCTCCAGCCGAGATAGAACGATTCCGAAAGAGTCGTCGTTGAAGGCTTGTGCGGGATCACCGTCCAAACGCCATAGCCTTTTCTATGTCTGACGATCGCGCTGCCGATCTACAAAACCTAAGCATCGATCGTTCGGCACGACCCAAGTCTCGTTGGCGTATGCTGATTTGGTTGATATTGATTGCCGTGATCGGTGGCATCTCATATATCGGCTACTTTATCTATTTCATCGACTCAAAAATCGAAGTGGCATCGACATTGGCGATGTCAGCTGCGCGTGAATCACGCTCTGACAGCGTGCTGGATGCGACAGGATACGTCGTTGCACGCCGTCAAGCCTCGGTCAGCTCAAAAGTGCCTGGCAAGGTGATGACGGTACTGGTTGAAGAAGGCATGATGGTCGAAGCAGGTCAATTGCTGGCGACATTGGACGATTCAATCAATCGAGCCCAACTCGCGGTATCAGAATCTCAACTAGCCGCCACACGCTCGCAACTGGCAGAACTTCAACTGCGATATGAACAAGCATCGTTGGACAACCAGCGGAATGAGAAGCTCTTGAAGGAACGCATTGTCAGTTCAAACGTCGTGGAACAAAGCAGATTAGAGAAATCCGCCTTGCGAAGTGCTTTGGACGTCGCGAGAGAAAGCATCGTAGTTGCTGAACGCACACTAGAACTGCAGCAAAGCTATCTTGCCGACATGCAGATTCGAGCACCATTCGCAGGCATCGTTATTTCAAAAACTGCCCAGCCAGGTGAAATGATCGCGCCGGTTGCAGGCGGCGGTGGTTTCACACGCACAGGTATTTGCACGATCGTCGACATGGATTCGCTAGAAGTTCAGATCGATGTGAATGAGTCATATATCAATCGAGTGCAGCCCGGACAGCAAGTAACCGTCCAATTGACGGCTTATCCAGATGTACGCATGCCGGCAGAAGTGATTGCAATCATTCCGACCGCTGATCGCGCTCGCTCAACAGTCAAGGTGCGAGTTGGTTTTAAAAATCGTGACGATCGTGTGCTCCCCGACATGGCGGTGAAAGTCGCGTTTTTAGAAGAAGGTGAAATAGCGGAGCTAGTTCAGGTACCAACTGGCGTCGTTATTCCTACATCCGCCATAGATAGGCACACAGGCACGGATCGGGTTTGGGTTATCAAGGACGACAACGTCAATTCACGCCAAGTTCGCCTTGGCGAACCATTGAATGGCAGCAATGTGCGTGTTGAAGACGGGTTACGCGCTGGTGAGCGAGTGGTCATTGATCTGACGGACCAACTCAAGCTGCAGCTCAAAGACGGATTGACCGTATCTCAGATTTAAACAAGGAATAAGCAAATCATGGCGTTTATTGAGCTCCACGACGTCGTAAAAAACTACGTAAAAGGTAGCGAAACAGTGCACGTTTTGCAGAACCTTAGCCTGTCACTTGAGCAAGGCGAGTTTCTTGCGCTCATGGGCCCCAGTGGTAGTGGGAAGTCAACGTTGCTGAACTTAATTGGTGGTATTGACACACCGAGTAGTGGTACAGTCTCGGTTGCAGGTTCTGAACTCTCGACTATGTCAAGTTCACAGTTGGCTAGATGGCGTTCTGAAACCATTGGTTTTGTATTCCAGTTTTACAACCTGCTGCCATTTTTGACTGCGCAGCGCAATGTTGAACTGCCTCTGCTCTTGACGAATTTAGGTGGTAAACAACGCAAGGAAAACTCGCTAACTGCGTTGCGCACCGTCTCATTAGAAGATCGATCGGCACATAAACCTGGCGAGCTTAGCGGCGGCCAACAGCAACGCGTCGCCATCGCGCGGGCCATTGTTGCTGATCCCCAGATTCTCGTATGCGACGAGCCAACCGGTGATCTTGATCGACAAAGTGCACGCGAAATTCTTGACTTGCTTACCTTGCTAAATGAAGAGTTCGGTAAAACAGTGATCATCGTGACGCACGATCCAATTGCGGCCGAGCAAGCGCAACGGACGCTGCATCTTGATAAAGGCATACTCGTAGAAAACTCAGAAGGAGAGCAAGCGGCATGACGTCAGCAGGATTTATTTGGAAGAACCTTTATCGTAAAAAGACGCGTACATTTTTGACGTTCTTTTGCTTGTTTGTTGCATTCCTTTTATATGTGGCATTAGGTTCTATCGCTATCGTGTTTTCGATGGACACGATGAGCGGCGAGCTTGGTGCGAATCGCTTGCAGACTACCGCTAAATACTCGATGATCGATGATATGCCGAAGCGCTACGTCGATGAGATTTCGCAATTAGAAGGCGTAGAACTCGTCACGCATATGACCTGGTTCGGCGGTTTCTACCAAGAACCGACCAACATGTTAGTGACGTTCCCAGTCAATCCGGCGACATATTTCCGCGTGTTTCCTGAATACCTAATCAGCGATGAACATCTGACGGCTTTCAACGAGACACGCCGTGGATTCGTTGCACCTGCTGCAATGGTCCAACAGTACGGATGGCAGATTGGCGATATCGTGCCGATCGGTTCAGAGATTTATCCGCAGCACAATGGCAGCTACAACTGGGAATTCGAGCTCGTTGGCACATATACGACAGAACGGGATGGCATGTCGGCAGTTCTGATCAACTATGACTACTTTGAAGAGGCGAATGGCTATGGGCCTGGCAGCGTAGGATGGCTAGGCATTCAGATTGTCGATCCTGCGCTTGCGCCTGAAATTTCTCAGAAAATCGATGCCATGTATATCAACTCGTCTGATCCGGTCCGCACTGCCACTGAAAGCGAATCCAACCGTCAGTTTCTTGCGCAATATGGCAACATCACGCTCATGATGAGCGGGATTCTGGTCGCAGTTTTTTTCACCATTCTGCTGGTGTGTGCCAACACGATGTCGCAAGCGTTTCGCGAGCGCATCGCTGAGCTAGCGGTCTTGAAGACCATCGGTTTCGATGACCTTAAATTAGGTCTATGGGTCCTCGTTGAGGCGGTTTGCCTGTGCGTGTTGCCAGCAATATTTGGCGTATTGGTAGGCATGGGCGCGCTCTATTCAATGGCAGCTAGCGGTATGGCAGCTATGTTCATTCCAATCCCGCCTATGGAAGTGATGCTCACAACGGCGGCATCCTCACTAGGGCTAGCAGCAGGATTAGGTGCTTTGGTGGGATTGCTACCGGCGATAACGACGAGTCGTTTGTCCATTGTTGACGCC
>VXLJ01000030.1:2390-31291 GCA_009841635.1 Gammaproteobacteria bacterium | reverse complement strand
ATCAAGTTCGATCAAAGAAACAAAGAATGGCGCTTATCGCTTTAATATCTAATTGGTTTAACGTCGAAATGTGCTCATTACTCCTGCTACAATTTCGTGAAGTACACTTATCATTTGTGTTCCGATTTCTGTGCTCACAATTCAAGTTTTGTCTCTTAACCACATTAGCTCGCAATGACTAAAGATTCAATTATCAAATCAACGCTGAAAGGGTTGAATAACGCTCGTAGAAATTATGACAAATGGATTGGCGGTGAGTGTTGTAGAATACCTGAATACGTAAACACAGTAGAAATCGCACGCGAGGTTACCAGAAATGAGAACATATATACATCATTGGAAGAGAATCCTCAAGAAACAATAAAGACACTTAAAGGAGAAATGCGCGGCAGGAAAAGCGAACTGAGCAGATTAGACGGAAGATTTGACATTGTTGTTTGGAACACGCGTAGACCTATTGGAATTATCGAAGTGAAAAAAACACAACACGGAAGTGTGGAGATAAATAAAGACGCGGAACGCATATTCTCTGTTTTAGACAAAGCAGATAAACTCACGTGGGGATTAATCGCTTATTCGATGCTAATCTATGATGGGGTACGAAAACCTGGTATATCAAGTTTAAATGAAAGAACCGAAAATATCAAGAATAAGGTTAATGAACTAGCTGAGAATAGAGGTTTTCAAGTCGCGAGATACAAATCAAATGCTAAGTTTTTTGGCGAGGGCACAGAATGGTCAGCAGCATGGCGAGCGGAGGTACTGGAAATCAGAAAATAGGAAGGCGTTGAATCAAGATTTAGAATTAAAGCACAAATTCTCTGCAGCTTGTTTATCCGTATCGTTTTGAACGATTAGTTCTCATTAATTCTTGAGAGTTACCAAAGAGTGTCTACGTTTTCGGTGATACCCCATTGACTAATACACGGTATTACGACGAGCATCAAGATCAAATATTCAAGGCGTACCAGGCGTTAGACCCAGAAGAGCTACACCAAGTCTGGGCGAAAGACCTGATTAAGAATCGAAAAGCCGGTGCAGCTTGCGATATCGGTGCTGGGTCAGGTAGAGATGCAAATTGGTTAGCTAAATTAGGCTGGGAAGTCGTTGCAGTCGAACCAAGCAAACTGCGAGAACTGGGTAAAGAAATTAGCGACCCGCGAGTTACGTGGCTTGATGACTCTCTACCTAGTCTGAAGACTCTAAGATCTCTTGGCCATCGATTTGACCTAA
Organism: Gammaproteobacteria bacterium; assembly: GCA_009841635.1. Lineage (GTDB taxonomy): Bacteria > Pseudomonadota > Gammaproteobacteria > Pseudomonadales > Azotimanducaceae > Bin55. Next base: position 30,058 of record VXLJ01000030.1, on the reverse strand, counting down.
TACTGTTGAACGCAGTTTGGCAGCATGTGCGTACAAGTGAACGAAAGCGTGTATTTCGAGTACTCTGCGAATTACTAAATCCTGCCGGTTTGCTCTTGTTCAGTCTGAGAAAAGGCGAGGACGAATCTGAGAATCAAGCGCGTGAGTTTCATCCAGTGAACTCGGCAGAGCTTATACAGTTAGGTAATCAACACGCCGTTGAACATCGAGCAGAGTATCTAAATCGACAAGATCTCGCAAGAAAACATGTGAATTGGGATTGGCAGATCTTTGAAATGCCTGATGACGGAACGGGGAATTTGCCTCTCCTGCGTCATATCATCGTTAATGACAACAAGTCAGCAAGTTACAAACTTGGTTTGTTGCGAACATTAGTCAAGCTTGCAGAGAATGCACCCGGCGTTGTAACTAAGCGTGAGGAAGATTATGTAGAGGTGCCATTTGGTGCAGTAGGACTATATTGGATTAAGCTATATCATCCTCTTATCTTACAACGTGGACTGCGTCAACGCCCACCAGGTCCAGGCGGTTACGGCTTCGCACAGGACGCGTTCTACTCTCTTGAACACACTTCACCAAGTGTTTTGGATCTAGGATATCGATTTGATGTCGACCGTGCAGATAGTTTGCGAAAGGCTATCTTGGACGTTTGCAGAAATATTCAAATCATGCCTGCCAATTTCATAACCTATCCTGGCGACGCTAATCGGCAGGTGTTTGAGTGTGAGGCTAAGACAGTTCAGAAGCACCAAGGCCCAGTCACGTTGTCGAAGGATTACCTCAGTGATTTTGGGACCTTTCGAATTCCCTCGCTTCTATGGCAAACTCTTGGACAGTTTGCTTGTTGGTTAGATCCTGCAATCGTTCGTGAGTGGAAACAATTGATCATTCCGTGGCAGAATAAAGGTCAACTAGACGCAGCGGACAACTATGCTTTCGAATGGGGATCTTCACAGCGAGAAACTACAACTGTAAGTTCACGTGCACGCCAGGTTAGAAATGAAGGATTTCCACTCACTTGTATATGGTCTGCAAAGCTATTAAAGTCAAAATCCAATTTAGCAATAGATCATTGCTTCCCTTGGTCTCGTTGGCCTAATAACGATCTTTGGAATCTACTACCCACTCGAGCAGATGTAAATCTCAAGAAATCAGACCGATTACCTGCGGCTGAAACGCTAGCCGACGCACAAGCGCGAATAGTCTCTTGGTGGGAGCGTGCCTGGCTAGACACGCCACAAGAAGAACAGTTTTTTATTGAAGCCAACTTTGCTCTGCCGGGTTTGTCAAGCGAAAAACCATCACTAGAGAGAATACACGAAGCGACTGAGCATCAGCGCAGGAGGCTGAAACAAGATCAACAGATTCCTGAATGGCCTCCCCTGAACAAGGCTATTGATCTCTCGTAAACACAGAATCAACTCTTGGATCATCAATGCAACGAATTCAGTAAATTAGGTGGTCAGTTGCGTCATAACGAAATCTAATTTGGGCATAATTTCGCCAGGGACTACTTCATAGATAGTAGTTCTTGAAAATTCTGGTTTTGTCAATTATTGGAATAGGCGGAACTGATGCAACCACATTTCCTGTAGATTTAAGATATAGCTTGCTTAAATAATCTTCTGTGGTCAACAACATATTTCTACCCGATCGTGAAACATTGATACGTCAGGTGTATTTCGTAGCTAAGCTGCGAAAATAGAGTGCAGTCAGACCATAATGACAAGGCCTGAGCAAGAGATACTCTACGCACCAATTTAAACCTGGTGGCCAGGGGCAGAATTGAACTGCCGACACGAGGATTTTCAGTCCACTGCTCTACCGACTGAGCTACCTGGCCTTAGATTTTCAGCTGCTTGTACTGTCCATCCTTAGACAGATAAAGCGACGGTTTTGGAACCGTAATCCACACATCGGCCTTCAATTTCGGGACCACAATGGTCTTGCGACGCGAATATCCTAACGTAACGTGCGGTAAGAAAGAGCGTTGAACGGGCTTTAACGCTTCAAATCGCCCTTCTGAGTGGAGCAATATTACCAAGACTCTTGCTCGCTTTGGCGAAGGAAATCCATGCAAGCGAGTTGCCAGGCACTCAATAGGGAACCGTTCTTGCCACAGTTCTAGTTTCACTTGGTGTTTCTCAAGGTCCTCGTATGCAACGTCATCACCTAGAAACTCCAGCGTTAAGTGGTACTTTTGCGGTTTTACCCACCTTACGGCCAGGTCGGTAAAACTAGACCTCAAATGAGCTAATTTATGCTGGTCTTCCTCGCTCAGAATCGAGCCAATGAAACACCTCAAGAAGCAATAGTCGCCTGCTAAAACTCACAAAGGAGCGCTATTCAAGGGACCGCGATTGAAGGTCGGTTTGCGCTCACCTAGTTTCACTAGTCGCTAGGTGATGTGTTTAGCTGCGGCACGCAACGCGAGTTCGTAGGAAAACGCCCCAAAACCAACCACTGTCCCAACGGCCACGTCGGCGAGAAATGAGTTTTGCCGGAACGACTCGCGCGCATGTACGTTCGACAGATGCAGCTCAATAAAGGGAATTTCTACGCTCAAAAACGCATCTCGCAACGCAATGCTGGTGTGGGTAAACGCGCCTGGATTGATCAGGATGAAGTCCACCTCATCTTGTTTCGCAGCGTGTATTGCATTGATCAGCTCGCCTTCAACGTTCGATTGAAAATGCTCAACCTCTACGCCCAGGTCAGCCGCGACCTTTTTAAGACCTGCTACGATGTCATCAAGCGTTTCATGACCATATACAGCGGGTTCGCGCGTGCCTAATAGATTCAGATTTGGGCCATTTAAAAGCAAGATCTTTTTCACGCTACGTAGCTCTTAGATTTATTCTCTTATTAGCGTCCGGCATTCGTCTGCGGACCAATGCTGAAAGTGTCTCCGCTACTTACATAGTCAACGAGATACTCGTTCACCAGCGCGGGTGTTAAAACCTGCGGCAGCAGGACGGGTTCCGCTTGCTGTGGATATAGCACATAGGTTGGCACACCATAGCGGCCATGACTCTCAAGCAATTTCGTAATTTCGGCATCCCGATTCGTCCAGTCGACTTTCAGGTACTCGACACCATGGTCACTAAGCGCCTCCCGTACACTCGTACGCGAAAGCGTCGTCCGTTCGTTCGCCAAACAAGTCAAGCACCAATCTGCCGTCACATTGACAAACAGTGGCTTTCGCACATCTAACGCTTTTTGAAACGCCTCATATTCAAACTCACTCAATTGCGTTGCATTGCGGCTGCTAATTGGCACAGAAACCGCATACGCCGTGCCCGCAATCACCAGCAGCATGAGTGCCCAGACAGAAGCTAACCACTTAACTTGACGGCGTCCAATGAATACGGCAAGTGACAGCACGATCATTGCGCCAATACTCCAGGCTACACCGGCGCCCCCGACTTGGCGTGTAAGCACCCACACCAACCAAACCACCGTCAATATCAACGGCACCGCCATGATGCGTTTCAACGTGACCATCCATGCGCCAGGTCTAGGCAAGATCCTGGCAAGTTGCGGTGTCGCGGTAATGACGACATAAGGGATGGCCATGCCTGCACCCATCGCGGTCATCACGAACACCAAACCTAAACCGCCCTGGGTAATCGCGTAACCGATCGCAGCTGCCATAAAAGGCACAGTGCAAGGTGTCGCGACGATCACCGCGAGCACGCCAGTTAGAAACGGATTCGGTTGCGACATAGATACGCCAAATCCAGGGATTTCGATCGCCCCGAGCATATTCGCGCTCATCAGGAAGAACAACAATGCCATCGCCGCTACGAATCCTGGCGATTGCAGTTGAAATCCCCAACCAATGGCCGCACCGAATGCTCGCAATGCCAGCAACAGCAACGCCAACGCAAGAAAAGTTCCAACGACGCCACCTAGATAGGCTAATGAGTGACTTACTTGATTCGCTTCCGATGCGCCTTGCAGCATCGCTAACGCTTTGATGGACAAGATCGGGAATACGCAAGGCATCAAATTCAAGATCATGCCTGCTAACAGCGCAGAGCCAAGTGCAACCCATATGCTCAATCCACCGGGCGTTGAGCTTGACTCGACGCTACTGGCGAGTCCGGGACCATCAAGACTTAGACTCGAAACGCCGCCAGTACCGAATCCTGACCCACTTTTCGTTAGACGAAATGCCTGTGCTTCAGGTGGATAACACAACCCAGCGTCGGCGCATCCCTGAAAATGCACATCGAAGGCAACGTCTGCAGTGGTCTGGCTCAGTACCGGTGCGGAAATCTCAAGAAAGTTGTAATAAACCTCGACATCGCCAAAAAACTCGTCTGTTTTTGGTATGCCGTTTGGTATCAAAACGTCACCTAGCGTGGTGCCATCCTTACCTACGAGATTAAGCGAGTGTCGATATAGGTAGTAGCCTTCCGGCATGACCCACCGCGCCAGTACCTGACCATCTTCAGTGAGTTCTACTTCAGTCGGATACGCCTCGTCGACAGGCAGAAAATCCGGTTCGTCCAGAATCTGTGCCGGCAGCGCAACACCCACGACCACCAAACAGCTGCATAAAAGTCGCTTCAAAATCGTTGAACAGGTCATGGCTTAGCGCAGTTTGTGGGGCAAAAACTAGCGGTTTGCAATTAAAAATTCAGCGCATAAACGTGGTTTGAATTTTAAGATTGCGCACGAAATTCATCCCACCAACAACAAATCCAAACTCGCACCTGTCTATACACACCCGAACTCATGTGCGTTAACTAAATCGGCACCGCAGGACCCAGCTTGAACATCGCCCAAAAGTGGAAACTGAACATCCCGAAACTCAACTTTTTGCGTCTTGGGGCGATTGGTTCTGTCGTTGCAGGCGTGGTCGGTGCTTACTTCTTGGTCATGGCATTTCTAACGTGGTGGTGGGACGCAGAACCTGACACATTTGATGTTGTCGTTGCTGCCGCACAGCATGCCGAACAGCACGAGTTAGCGCCGGTGATTGGCTACACGTTCGCGCATACCAACCGCGAACTCGCATCCATCATGCTAGATAAACGCGGTGGCTATCTTTCCAACGATATCTTCCCGCCTGGCGTATGGATGGACAACATCCCCTCGTGGGAATTTGGTGTTCTAGTGATGGTGCGCGACACCGGTCGCTCGCTTCGTGCCGATCTCGCGAGAGCTCAAAGCCAATCTAACGAAGACCCTAACGTAGCAGAGGCCGAAGGTCGCTTTTTCTACGATAACTCAAGCTGGCTGTTCCCGCAAACCGAAGACGAATACCGTGCCGGCATCGAATTCACCGACCGCTACCTTGCAGGCATTGCTGATCCGTCGTCACCTAATGCACAGTTCTATCCACGAGCTGACAATCTTCGGCGCTGGTTGGCTGGTGTGTCAGCACGGCTCGGTGACGTTTCACAACGACTATCTGAAAGCGTTGGCAAACGCCAGCGCGATCTCGCCGCGTTTGGCGAGCGCAATCCGGATCAATCGACGCCTACGCCTGCAGATCGCGAAACGAAAACACCATGGACGCAAATCGACGACGTGTTTTATGAAGCTCGCGGCCAAGCTTGGGCGTTATTGCATTTATTGAAAGCCGTCGAACACGATTTCGGGCCGGTGCTTGAAGACAAGAATGCACTGCCCATGTTGCAACAGATCATTCGCGATCTCGAAGTCACCCAAGAATCCATCTGGAGTCCCGTGATTCTTAATGGTGGTGGTTTCGGGTTATTGGCTAACCACTCCCTCGTGATGGCATCGTACATTTCCCGTGTGAATGCCGCAATCATCGAAATCGAACAGTTGCTTGAGCAAGGCTAGCTTCGGCACGCGCGGTGGTTGCATACTGACCTGTACCAGTGCCAAGGGTTGAAGTGCGCAAACTCACCTTAGCAAAGCGGTAAAAAGCCGTTCACACCGTCGTTGTCGTGGGCTCAAGTCACACCCTTAAATTCCACCAAAACGAACGGCGCAAACGCACGCATACGCCCAAGACCACGACCTTGCAAACCTCGTCTAAGCCAAGTCTCTCAGCCTTGTTAGTACCACCTTTAATCCCATAACTAGACCGTATCATTCGCAACGCTTTACCCGTCCAAAACGCAGCTAACGCGTAGCCGAATTAGGAGATTTCATGCTCGATAGCGTAACCCCGCCGATCATCCCGCCCATCTTAGGCGTGGTCGGTCTCGTCGTCGCTTTCATCATCTACATGCTCGTGCGACGCTATCCAGAAGGCGAAGCAACGGTTAAGGACATCGCCGACAAAATCCATCGCGGGGCGATGGTCTTCATGCGGCGCGAGTACATGCTGTTAGCCATCTTTGCGGCGGTTCTCCTCGTGCTGCTGCTGCTCGAGCAAGAACATCTCGGCGTAAATACTGCGATTGCATTCCTCGTCGGTGCGCTCGCATCAGCTGGCGCTGGCTTCTTCGGCATGTATACCGCCACGAAAGCCAACGTCCGAACCACCACGGCAGCCCAAAGTCAAGGCGCAGCCGCCGCTCTGTCGGTCGCATTCTTTGGCGGTTCCATCATGGGTCTGGCGGTGGCATCCCTCGGCCTGCTCGGTCTCGGCATCGTGTTCTACCTTTTCGGCAATACCGAGCAAGCTCACTACATACATGGTTTTGGGATGGGCGCTTCAACCGTCGCGTTGTTTTCGCGCGTCGGTGGCGGCATTTACACCAAGAGCGCCGACGTTGGCGCAGATCTCGTCGGTAAAACCGAAGAGAACATTCCTGAAGACGATCCACGCAATCCTGGTGTCATCGCAGACAACGTTGGCGACAACGTCGGTGATGTTGCCGGGATGGGTTCGGACATATTTGAGTCGTACTGCGGTTCCATGATCGCCAGCATCGCCATCGCGTCCACCTTGGCGGCAGCCGATCTGACCAATCTGGATGCTGGCAGCGGCGAATTGACTCGCGAATGGCTCATGGCGCTACCACTTACATTAGCTTCAGCTGGTTTGATTTGTTCGATCATCGGCATTGGCGTAGTACGCACCCAATCCAATCGCAACCCCAGTTTTGCTCTGCGCTTGGGCATGATCGTGACGCCTATCCTGTTCTTGATTGCCGCGTTTGTCCTCATTTCGGAGTACGCCGGGTTGACCATGGACATTTTTTGGAGTGTACTAGCCGGATCCGTTGGCGGCATCATCATCGGCCTGATCACCGAGTTTTACACCTCAGGCCCGCCCATCGAAAAGATTGCGGCACAAGGTAAAACAGGACCAGCGACGGTTTTGATTTCTGGTCTCGCGACCGGCATGCAATCCGTACTTATTCCCATCGTGACGATTTGTGCGATCATCTTCGTTTCGACGTCCCTTGCCGGACTTTATGGCGTGGCGATCGCCGCCGTGGGTTTGCTCGCGACGGTAGGCATGACCATGGCGGTCGATGCATACGGGCCCGTCGCCGACAACGCTGGTGGCATTGCGGAAATGGGAGGTTTAGGCGAAGATGTACGAAGCATCACGGACTCGCTCGACGAACTCGGCAATACCACTGCCGCCATGGGGAAAGGATTTGCGATTGGTGCCGCAGCGCTTGCGGCGCTTGCCATCATCGCTGCCTATGTCGAAACCATTGAGTATGTGCAAGGCACCGCATTCGTGCTCCACATCGGCGATCCGCGCGTATTAATAGGCCTATTCCTTGGCGGCTTGACCGCCTTCATCATCGCGTCGATCACCATGCAAGCAGTCGGCGATGCGGCAGAAAAGATGATCGAAGAAATTCGACGGCAGTTTCGAGAAATTTCTGGCCTCCGTGAAGGTACAGCTGAACCTGACAACGACACCTGTATTCAAATCGCGACCAATGCGGCCCTCGTCAAGATGATCTTGCCTGGGGTCATTGCCGTGTTCTTGCCGCCATTGGTCGGGTTCACCCTAGGACCGCAAGCATTAGGCGGCTTGCTCGGCGGCGGCTTGATTGGTTGCGTCCTGCTAGCTCTCACCATGGCGAACGCCGGTGGTGCCTGGGACAATGCGAAAAAGTATGTGGAAAAAGGCGCGCTAGGCGAAGGTCACGAAAAAGGCTCGGAAACCCACTCGGCGACGGTTGTCGGCGATACCGTCGGCGATCCGTTCAAAGACACATCGGGTCCGAGCATGAACATTCTGATCAATGTGATGGCTATCGTCAGTCTCGTCATCGCACCGGTTATTGCGTAAACGATTGCGATAAACCAACCTCACCCACCCAGGCAGAGCGACGGCTCTGCCTGGCGAGCTAAGCACCAACCCTAACTGACTTCGTAACTCCGCAGTTTTTTAGGCACCAGCTGGTTTTTTACGGTCGCGTAAACCGGCATGCCATGTTTGTAGGCGGGATATGCTTCGCCTTGAATCAGTGGCTGTAAATACCGTCGCGCCCGTGCCGAAATCCCATAACCATCTTTGGTCAAAAATGATTTAGGCACAGTCCGTTCTACATTCGCGACCTTGCTTAAGTTAACGTGCTTTAACCGCCATCGATATGGATCATCGCGCGTGCGCTCAATGCCAATCATGACATCCGTAGCACCACCTACCACCGCTTCGACCGCGCCTTTACCCACCGCATAGGCTTGGTCCACATCCACGCCTGAAGCAATGTGACGTGCTGATCGCTGCAGGTAGTCTGCGACTGCATAGTGGTACTTAAATCCAAGTTCATGTTTGACCAACCCGGCCAATACTGGGGCCACCCCGCCAAGCTGCGCGTGTCCAAACGCGTCCGTCGTACCTGCGTCCGCGAGAAAGTTGCCGTTAGCATCCTGCGTGCCTTCCGAAGCGACCACCACGCAGTAACCGAATTTAGATACCGATTTCGCCACAGCTTCTAAAAAACGCGGTTGCTCAAATGGCACCTCCGGAAACAAAATCACGTGCGGTGGTTCGTCGCGCCCGTCTCCCGCCAAGCCACCGGCGGCCGCAATCCAGCCTGCATGCCGACCCATCACTTCCAAAATAAATACCTTTGTCGAAGACTCGCTCATGGAAGCTACATCCAGTGCAGCTTCTCTTGTAGATATCGCCACATATTTAGCAACCGAACCAAACCCAGGACAGGTATCAGTACCACTAAGATCGTTGTCCACCGTCTTCGGAATCCCAATGCATTGCATCGGGTGATTGAATTGTTGGCTCAGCTTCGAGACTTTATTGGCGGTGTCTTGCGAATCGCCACCGCCGTTATAAAAGAAGTAACCGATGTCGTGCGCCGCAAAAACTTCAAACAAGCGTTGAATGTCTGGATCATCTGCGACGGGGTTTTTTAACTTGTAGCGACACGAACCAAACGCCCCGCCAGGTGTTTCTCGCAATCGGCGCACCGTCGCGGCCGTCTCCTTGCTCGTATCGATGAGTTCTTCGCGCAACACCCCAATGATGCCATTACGCCCGGCATACACCTTGCCAATCCGATCCCTATGCGCTCTGGCTGTTTCAAGCAAACCGCTTGCGGTTGCATTAATGACCGCTGTCACACCACCCGATTGAGCGTAAATCGCATTGCGTCTAACCATCGAACTCACCTTTTCTGCCAACCGTTCTTGTGTTGAAACTCGGTTTTAAAATTCTGCTTGTCATGTCCCGTTGCTCATTTCGCGCATCGCAACAGGGCTAAGGCTACTCGCCACGCTAGGGATTTCGATCAACCTGAACGCTTTTACTCAATTAATCCTTGCGTTTTGGTCCATGTGCCTGTTTCGCAACGGTCCTTCCCAACTACCCCACAACAACGTCCTTATTGGGATCACGATCGCAATTTACCTCATCGTCAATACCGCATTGAGTCGCAATGCACGGTCATTGGCGCAAATGCTTTTCCAACCAGAAACCTATGTACAGATGAGTTTCATGAGCGAATTCGGTACCAGTCTGTTTGCGCTCATCGTGTTCGCCGTGCTTGTCTATACACTGCTTCGCTTGTTCAATCGCCAAGAGCGCGCGTACAAGACATTGTTTGCGCTCATTGGGACTAGCCTGGTGTTTGCAGCGCTCATGCTCATAGGGAGCGCAATCAGTTCATCATCACCTTTGATTTGGGCATTCACATTCCTTGCCTTAGGCATTTGGTCCTTGCTGGTTTCTGGTTATATCTTGGGACAAGCTCTGAACCTATCGACGTTCATAGGCGTGCTTTTTACGATATTTATTGGTGTCTTACAGACGATCGTCATGGCCTTGGTGGCCTTGATTTTTGGCATGCCAGGTGGCGTAGCTGTGCCTGCGCCAGCAAGTTTGACCACATGATTTGAAATAGACAAGACCTATGGCAGATCGCATTTATTTCCTCGGCATCGGCGGGACGCTGATGGGAAACCTTGCGATACTCGCAAAACAATCCGGTTACAACGTGTTCGGTTCGGATAGCAAAATCTATCCGCCAATGAGCGATTTATTGCGAGCTGCAGAGATTCCGGTGACCGAAGGTTTTGAGCAAGGTCAGCTCGAACCACCACCGTCCGCGGTCGTCATTGGCAATGCGAATCTCCCACGCGGCATCGAGTCACTCGAATACGTCATGGATGCCGACATTCCGTATATGTCGGGGGCGGAGTGGTTGGGGCGCAATGTGCTAGCTGGCCGACACGTTTTCGCAGTCGCCGGCACGCACGGTAAAACGACCACAACCGGCATGCTGGCATGGATCCTGGAACATGCTGGTAAACAACCTGGATTTTTAATCGGCGGCGCTCCGCTGAACTTTGCAGATTCGGCCCGACTTGGCGAGAGCAACTGTTTCGTCGTCGAGGCTGACGAGTATGACACGTCGTATTTCGATCGGCAAGCGAAGTTCATGCACTATCGACCGCGTACGTTGCTCATAAACAACATCGAGTTCGATCATGCGGACATCTACCAAGATCTTGCCGCAATTCAGTTCCAGTTCCATCATTTGATTCGTACCGTACCGCGCACCGGTCGCATTGTGGCACCGTGGGCTCGACGGGCTGTCGACGAGGTTTTGCAGAGAGGGATATGGACGCCAATCTCCTTCACCTGCGTGGACCCAGACGAAAAGGAAATGGCTACCAGTCGCAATCAAGATCGCTGGTGGGCACGCACCACCACCGCGGACGGCAGTTCCTTCAAGCTATATCACAATGCCAAGCAAGTTGGCTCCCTTGAATGGGATCACTATGGCCTGCACAACGTGAGCAATGCGATTCAAGCCATCGTCGCGGCACGCGAAGCCGGCGTTAGCGTAGCACATTCACTGGCTGCTCTGCGTGAGTTTCGCGGAGTAAAACGGCGGATGGAAGTGATTGCTAGCAAAGGCACGCTAACCGTTTACGATGACTTTGCACACCATCCAACTGCCATCAAATCAACGCTGCAGGGATTGCGCAATCGTGTCGGTCAGGAGCACATCCTGGCCGTGGTGGAACCACGTTCGCACACGATGCAGTTAGGCACGCACCGCGAGCCCTTGACGATGTGCTGCAGTCCCGCTGACCACGTGATTTGGTTTCGTGGTGACAACGTTGAAATGGACTTGCCGTCACTCGCGCGAAACAACATTGTGCCTAGCGATGTGATGGACAACCACGATGCGCTCGCTGCACGCATCTGCAGACTGCCGGATAAACCGAGTCACGTTGTATTGATGAGCAACGGTGGCTTTGGCGGGATTTACGAAAAAGTTCGAGCTAATCTAAACCAAGTCTGAAGCAAAAGCAACGCTACCGCGTTCTTGATCAGCGTCCTTTGCGTTGCTCGTTATCGTTTAGCAATCAGCAACAAGGCAAATCGTCTTCTTACCTTCGAAGCAGGTGAAACCGGATCTCTCGTTACTTCTCATAAATCTCTCGCAACGCTTTACGGGATTGCAGAAACGTTGAATAAATCAATGCGAAGACAGGTGCGCGCGGTCTCGCTCATTAGTACGATAAAGTGACCGCTAGACAGCTAGCAATTACACATGCAGGCTGTCCTTTTTAACTAGACCCCAAATCTTTGCCCACAGTTGGCGTTGCAATTCAACTGTGTTCTTTACTTACTAACAAGTAGCTAGATATGACAACTTTGAACCCGCGCACATGACGAAACCCATCCTGTACTCTATCAAAATTTAATATAAATATATATAATTAGCAATATTAATAGGGAGGAATTCAAATGACTTCATCGACTCGAAAACTAAGGGAAAAGCCCATGGCTAACCGGACTCAGCGACCACTTTCGCAACACCCTGAAATCAGAAAACAGCTGGCTCTTATTAAGCAGAACTGGATCAGGGTCGGCCAAGCCCGAAAGCTACCAAGACGATTGATCCAGAACATCAATACGTTCGGCTCTATGGCAATCAACCGAGATGATCGCGGTGTAAATCAGCAAACAATCAAGAACACAATCACCACGTTGCGGCACATCAAATCCGCACTAAGGAGCTTGACCAAACAGGACCACTGTAATAAAGAGGCGAAATGTCTGCTTATTCAATTGCAACACCACACTAACTTTGAGTTGACGGCAAACGCTGCTCGAGAATTCGCCGGTCGAGTTCAAATTTGCGGCAAGCGAGCGAGCGCCAGACGAGCTGTTTGCGACCAGAAGATCGATGAAATCAAGTCAGCTGATTTTCCGACCATCACACTAAGAAGAGTGGTGTCTGAAGAGAAACTGTTGAGTGTTGGACGAACTCTAGAGCTATGTGTAAGGCATAAAGACACCTTTACTACGCACAGTTACTTCAAAAAGCTGAGAAACTTAGAGATGGAGTTTTGGTCGCTCGAAGCGGATGCTTCAACATTCGCCCTGTTGTCAGTAGATTGTGTAGACGGTGCTCGACGAGTAGATGAGTTCGAAGGCCACGCTCACGGCAATCCGTCTGAGTCTTATGAGAGCTTGTTTGGTATTCCTTTAGATCGCACGGTGTTACAGCAAGTTGCGCGAAAGTTGGACCTCCAGGAACTGGATATGACATTCAGCGAGGCGGGTGTTTTCGTCAGTCTTCTGATCCCCGAGAATGAGTCTAAGTACGAAGACTTCGAAGACGCTGATGCCAACTATCGTGTATGGCTATGGCCCGATGAGCTGATCATTCGAAAAGAACCGAAAGTGTCAACGGACGGAGAATCCCCTAGTGAAATTCGATGGTCACGCTTTTGTAGGTTATCGAAAACTCGGTGTAACGTTAAAGATTGGGATATAGAAGAGTCCGCTCCGTTTTGTGCGATGGACGCTTCTGAACTGATTACCGTCATGCTGAAATCGCCAAAACTGACCCGAAGGATGCGCGAACAAATGAACTGAGCCAGTTCGCTCAAATCTGGCATGCCATTGGTTCTAGCCCTCGGCATGCTTATTTATCTCATAGGTCACTACGCTCGACAACACGCACTGATTTCGCAACGGGCTGCAGTTTGTAAGCCCTTCCTCGTTGCCCACGCCATTGAAACCCGCAATCAAAGCGCACAACACTCGCCGGCTTTCTACAAAAGGTGTTTATTGACCCTTCTAATTCAGAAGATAAAGCAGCAACCGGTGCATTGGCTCAGACTATGTTTAAAACCAACTAGAAGCAGGCGAACTCAAAGAAGCACTACCGGTGCGGATACACGTCGCATGGTAATCTGCGAGCGGTAGCAAACGATCGAAATAAAACTGCGCTAGTGCTCGTTTGCCTCTTTCGCCAGTATCCATATGGGCCATCCGCGCCCAAAGCCATGCATAAAGGACATAACCTGATAAATTGAGATAGTCAACTGCCGCAGCGCCTATCAAATCTGGCTCTTCTTGTGCACGGTTGCCTAACCACTCCGTCGACTCAAGCCATAGATCGAAGACTTCTCCGACTCTCTTTGCATAGCTCGTAGCAACTTGGGTTTGGCGTAATTCCGCAATCAACGCAGCTAAAGTCTTGCCACCATCTTGCAGCACTTTTCGGCCAAGCAAGTCCATCGCCTGTACGCCGTTGGTACCTTCATATATTTGCGAAATCCTGGTGTCCCGGACTATTTGCTCAATACCCGTTTCAGCAATGTAACCGTGCCCGCCAAAACACTGTTGTGCAGTTAACGCACATTCCATGGCCCGGTCTGTAATAAACGCTTTCGCGATCGGTGTTAGCAGTTCAACATATCGAGTAGATTGCTCAGCATGCGCATCGGTCCCATGTTGGGCTCGGTCAAGATGCATCGCGACAAACAACGAAAACGCACGACTGCCTTCTGTCAAGGCGCGCTGTGTTAAAAGCATGCGGCGCACATCCGGATGTTCAATGATGGCATCCGCATCCTTTTCAGAGTCGACGGGGCCGCTCGGTGGTCGTCCTTGCACCCGTTCTTTAGCGTACGTCGACGCCATCTGGTATGCGCGTTCGCTAAGACCTAAGCCTTGCACCCCGACGGATAAACGCGCGTAATTCATCATGGTGAACATGCACCGTAGTCCGGCGTTAGGTTCACCGATCAGATAACCCTCTGCTTGGTCGTAGTTGATCACCGACGTCGCGGAACCCCGAATCCCCATCTTGTGCTCGATCGAGCCGCTCGCGAATCCGTTACGGTGCCCCATCGAACCATCGTCTCGGACGAGATATTTCGGCACTAAAAACAAAGAAATGCCGCGCGTGCCTTGAGGCGCATCCTCGATACGCGCCAACACCAAATGCACGATGTTCTCAGCTAGATCGTGCTCACCGCTCGTGATAAATATCTTTGTGCCGGTGATCGCATATGTATTGCCGCCGACATGTGCTGCGCGTGTACGCAATAGGCCTAAATCAGTACCAGCGTGCGACTCTGTGAGCGCCATCGCACCGGTCCACTTGCCTTCATACATGGCCGGGAGATAACGTGCCTTAAGTTCGGCCGACGCGTGTGCATCGATGCAATAGGTCGCACCAGAAGTCAACGCGGCATACAACCAAAGATTGGTGTTAGCGCCCCAAAACATTTCTTCAATGACTGTGGTCAGGATCTTTGGCATCCCTTGACCGCCATATGCGGGATTGCCCCCTGTGCCAAGCCACCCACCCTGAGTCAGTACATCGAACGCTTCTTTGAAACCAGTTGGTGCGTATACGTTGCCGTCGTCCCACGTCGCGCCCTCTTGATCAGCGGATTGGGAAAGCGGTTCCATGACATCTCGAGCGACTCGACCACCTTCCTCTAAAACAGAGCGAGCGAGTTCTCGATCCATCGGGATGTCAAGCTTTTGCCATTCGTCATCGATTTCGAGGACGTCGTAGAGCACAAACTCAACGTCGTCAATGGGTGGGTTATAGGTTGTCATAGAACTTGGCTCGTGAAACTAACAACATTCATTCGCTTAATCCCCCTTCTTGCGGCGCTTGATTCGCGTATTGTTGCAATAGCAGTTCGCGTTCGCGATCTTCCATGCTTTGCCACTGAGCTTCGAATTCCTCATCAAGCCTGCCGGCGAGCGACTGTGCTGCTACGCCTGCTAGAAGATCTTTGGCCACTTCAAATATTGGGTATTTCCTGCGATTTTCGATCATGACTTCATCGATGGCTCGCGCTAACTCATCGGCATCTTGATAGGACGAGGCCACTGGTTCGCCAAACGCGACGTGGATGCGTCCTTTAAACCCCGTAATGCCCTGCACAACGCTATCACGGTCCTCATGCTCAGTTTTCGTGTAGGTGCCAGTTCGTTCGATGGCAGCGAGTTCTTGCGCTTTAAGAGGGGCACAAGGATCAAGTTCGTAGGTAAAAGTCGTCGGGATCAAATTGATGCGTTCAAGCATGTAGCTGAACTCCTTCGATTCTTCTCGATACGCAAGCGCGAACATCTTCAACACCGCCGGGTCGGTTTGATCGATGCCATCTTTTGCACGCCCTTCGCGCTGCGCAATCCAAACCGATTGACCCTCATCTAATACATAGCGGATATAGCGCGACGTCTTGTTCATAGCGGCGTATTGGGCCTTCAATCCCTTCGCATTGCGCACAACAATGAAACTGTCATTGATTCGCATAAACTCAGCGCCGGCTTGCATATCCATCAAGTTGTCCCCAATGGCAATCTTGCAGGTTGGCATGTCGTGCAGCCACAACGCGTAGTTCACAAGTACTGGATCCAACGCGATGTCGCGATGGTTTGATACAAACAAGCTCGGTTGATCCCTAGGAATGGCATCAATACCTGAACACGTGAACCCATCTGATGTGTCCGTGAGGACGCGTTCTATGTAACCCGCAAGAAAGCGATGCCATTCGCGACGATTCGTGATTTGGGCGACCTCCCTCTTCAATCGTGAACGAATAAAAGGTCGCAAGATTGCTGCGAACAAGCCAGAGTGTGATTTGAAACGCAACGCGCAAGCCGCGTCGAGGAGTTCTGGATCCTCGCACAGTGATTCGATTCGTGCGATCAACTCCGACGCTGGGTACGGCGCAATATCCGTGAATTCGTCCGGAATTGAAGTGAGCGTCGTCAAAGCGTTGTTCGCAGAGCTAAATGAGTTGACGTGGTTAGGGATGCGTTGCTTAAGAGCTGTGCCATACCGAAAGCAATGGTATGGCAAGGTGACGCTAGCTTCAGGTCAAATCCCATGATGGACGCGAACGACATCCCAGGCACGTTGAATATCGGTAAACCGTTGCTCGGTCGCAGTGCGCTCTGCATCTGAAACGTTGCGAGGGAGCTTGTCGGGATGGGATTTAGCTCGCAACTTTCGGTATGTCCGCGACATTTCTTTCGTCGTAGTTTTGTTTGTAATCCCCAATGTCTCGTAGGCCCGCTCGAGGGTACTACGCGTATCTTGTGCAAATGCCTCTTGCTGCTGTTGATTGTCTGTGTTGGTTTGATTGAAAGAGAGAACGCTTGTTGTCGCGACGTGATTCAAACCAAAAGCTTCACCGATTCGATATAGCAAAGCCCGTTCTTCTGCGACAAGACCGCTGCCGTCGGCGTTAGCAACAACCACGTTCATAAGGTGAACTAATTCCACGGCCACCTGCGGTGGTATTTTTAGTTGCCGAACCGAGCTAAGTGCTTCCTCAAAGTCAAAATCAGGTCGCTTACCGCGATTGAAGCCTGCGATTGCTGCAGCGCGTTGGTCATCTGTAAACGCAAGGTGTCTGAAGACGATCTCGACACCGCGAATCTCATCTCGAGATACGATGCCATCGACTTTGCATAGAAACCCAAATAACTCGAAAAACCGCACATCATCGATTGATGCCGCACTAGTAGCCGAGAAAAATGGTTGAGAGTGGTCAACTTGAACGGTGTTGCCATAAATCATGGAAACACCAAACGCAATCAACGCGCCTATGATCAAGCCGACCCAGCCAAAAATTGCCGTCGCCAAGAAAACGACAATAAACGAGATTACGTGGCGCATGGTTCTCTATTTACCCACGTTCAATCGGGATCAGCGTTAGGCAGCTGGTTTGAAACGGTTCTGATATCTGGTAGGAATGATGGAATTTATATGGAATTTTCTATTTGAGAAACGCGTGAAGCTATGTAACGCGCACGCATGATGTAAATGCACAGATTTTGGCTTACATAGAGGCCGCTTTGACTTGCCTTGAGCAAAACATAGGTGACAGAGATCGTTGTTTCAGACCAGTTGAAAATACAGAAGAGCGCACGACGTACGCGAACGCTCAACTGAAGTGAATAACGACTATACCAGCGGCTGCAACTACCTCAACAATCCAATGACCAACAGCGGATGGGAGATGTCTTTTCAGACTTTACGCTGCAGTTAGCTGACACTGGCAGGAAATCTGTTCGTTGCAACAGTCTTCGTCGTTAGCGGCATCTCGGACGATCAGTTCACTCACTGACTGAGCGGTGAAGCGAGGCGAACCGAACCGGAGTAGCGCGCGCCAAAACTTGCGGAATGGCTTGTAGTCGGACGTGTATTCGTCCTGCACGACGTTGTCCATCACTTTCTCCCTCCGTTGTGCGGATTGTTAGCAGCCGGCAATCCCGCTTGTGGCAGGATTCTTAGCGGCGGAAAGTTTAGGGATTCAGCAACTTACTGACAAGCAAATACATTGCTATTTAAAGGCTTTCGTATGCACATTGCACAAATTTCGTGCAAAAAACGTCTAATCCGCCCTATTCTCTTGAAAATATTGGGAAGCCATCCTGAACAATGAACATGCTAGCTCAGACGCTCCGCGATCTCTGTTTGATTTACACAGTTTTCTAAGCGACCGTCGCGCAGAAATCTTGCGGCAGTTCTCGCAGCAAATGCACGAATATCACGTACGCTCTCTGGCGTAAAGAACGCGGAATGCGGCGTCACAACCAAGCGATGCTTAAGCCACTCCTCATTCGCGCCCCAAGCTGCTAACAAAGGACGATCCATCTTCGCTGGCTCTTCTGGCAAAACATCCAACCCCGCCGCCAACACACGATCGTCTTTCATCGCTTCATAAAGCGCATCCACATCCACGATGGGTCCACGCGCAGTATTGATGACAATCATGCCTCGTTTTGCATGCTGAAACGCATCTGCCCCCACGAGATGGCGCGTCTCGTCATTAAGCGGTGTATGAACACTCAAAATATCTGATTCTGCCATCAATTCCTCTAGCGAATCCGCCCGCTCGAGACCTAGTGCAAGCTCAGTACCGTTTGGTTTGTAGGGGTCGTAAAAAATCACGCGCATGTCAAAGGCGTTTGCGCGTCGAGCGGCCGCGGTACCGATGCGTCCTAAACCCAACACGCCGAACGTGCAGTCAGCCATCCGCTTGCCGTATGGGTTCAAAGCCGGACGCCAGTTGCCGCGCGGATCTGCTCGAAGCGATTCGTCATGGAAAGCGATGCTTTTGGTAAGCGTCATCATGAGTGCGATGGCATGATCCGCGACTTCGCGCGTGCCGTAATCTGGCACGTTGCACACAGCAATCCCTCGTGACGACCAGGACGGCAAATCCACGTCGTCGAAGCCTACGGCAGGCTTCACGAAAATCCGGCATTTCTCGAGTTTTTCCATGCACTCAGCCGGGGGCTGGGTTCCCACGATACCATCACAATTCGCCCACTGTTCATCGGTGACGTTTGGGAAACCACCACCCCATTCGCCAGCAACGCCCTCGCCAAGCGCGTCGAGCTCAATCTGGTTATTGGTGCCGCGTCCGTTAGGCCACAATACGCGAAAAGTCATGGCGAATCCTCGTGAGGGGTATCAAAATGGGTAATAAAGTAAGGTCTTAAGAACCAACGAAGGTTCGGGGTTTGCACGGCGTATTTTCTATACCGTGCCGATTGAAGTACCTTTGGCGTTTAGGTAACCTAAAGGTATGAACCCACTCTTGTAACGTCGTTGTTTAGATGCGATACAACTCGCATTGCATGTTTGTAATTCTTGTTTGTTTCAAGATTCTAGGTATATCGATGCGTGAAATAAGTAACTGACAAACAACCTTCAAGAAAATGGAAATCGGTCCTTGTAGTCCCGTCCAAAACTCGAAAATCTAAGTAAATCAATAACTAACTCACACCAATCACTGAACTCTCACTCGGTCAAAAATACGATCGGCGACGCTCGTGCTCCTAGTAACACCATTGAACGTAATTTCGATTTTTAGAAACACTCGGCTTCGCTCGTTATGGTGAACAATCAATGGTGTCCTCAGCCGAAAACGGCACGCTCAATTCAATCGAGTTAAAAACCAGAATTTTGGACGATGGTTCGGACCGCATCGATGAGAGGCGTTGGGTACACACCTAGCACTACGATGGCTATCCCAAGAACAGTGACCGCAACGGTGCCTGTTGTGCTTGATTGCGCCATGGCAACCGTACCTGGTTTGACTTCTTTAACGAGTGTATAGACGATCCTCAAGTAGTAGTAGATGCCGATCGCACTCCCAATAACCAATGCCCACACGAGCGCCCAAGCTGCACCCTCGACACCGCTCGCAAATACGTAGAACTTGGCGATAAAACCGACCGTAAGCGGAATACCCGCCAACGCGAGAGCCACCGCGGTCAAAACCGAAGCGAGCAATGGATTGCGCCAGAATAAACCAGTGTACGACTCTAAAAACTCCGTCTCATCAGCTGCCGCTTCAGTCGTCAAACTCACAAGACCGAACGCTGCCAATGTGATTGCAAAGTAAGCCACCACGTAAATCAATACGGTTTCCATGACTAGTTCAGGCCGCGCGGTTTGAACGACCAACACAGCGACCAGCAAATAGCCAAGGTGCGCGATGGAGGAATACGCCAACAACCGTTTTAGATTCGTTTGCATCAAAGCTAGCAAGTTGCCAACAATCATGGACGCCACTGCGACAAATGCCACCGCGTAAAACACCCCATCGTGGCTCAGCATGTCGTTGGCGTGCACGTATCGCACCAGCATTGCAATGACCGCGCCTTTAGAAACAGTGGCAACGTAACCAGTGACTACAGCAGGTGCACCTTGATAGACGTCTGGGGTCCACATGTGAAACGGCACAAGCGAAAGTTTGAATGCAATCCCCACGCAAATCAACGCTTGCCCCAGCAAGTAATAGCTCTGTTCGCCTCCTGCGGCTGCTTGGTTAATTTCCGCAAAGGCCATGGTCCCTGTCGCCGCGTAGATGAGCGCCATGCCCATCAGAATTGCAGTCGAAGCAACGGCCGACAAAACCAGGTATTTCGCCGCAGCTTCAAGTGGATGCCGCGCGTCGCGCGGATACGCGATCATCGCGTACAACGAGATCGACAGAATCTCTAACCCAAGTATGAAACTTGCGAAGTGTGTTGCGGCCGCCAACACCATCGCGCCAGTCGTCGCCGTCAAAAGTAGGATGTAAAACTCTTCGCAACGTTTTGCTCGACTGTCGAAGTACGAGTACGCGAATAGTGCCGTAACAATCGCGCCCAGCAAGAACAAGACGTTGAAAAACACCTGTATGCCGGTCATGCGCGTGATGCTGAACAGCACGTAACCTTCCGCTGGAATGTGATCCCAACCGATATCGAGCGCTGCAAGCGCGAAGACTAAAGTCAATAACGTCAAGCCTAAGGCAATGGCATGCGTCCGCACGATGGACACGCCGATCATCAGAACCAGCGTGCCGCCAACCATGATCAGGTACGGAAAACTGACCCAAACGTCGGTCAAGCTCACAGCGCGACCCCTAAGGCGTCAAGGGTGGGTTGTGCTAAATCAAGCACATGCTGCGGATAAACGCCGATCCAAACCAACGCCGCAATCATGATCGCGAAGACGCTCATTTCCCTAAAGCCGAAATCTGACATCGCCGCCACTTGTGGATTAGGCTCACCCTGGAAGGAGCGTTGCATGAGCGACAGCCCGTATACAGCTGCAACGACAATCCCAATCGTCGCCAGCACGGTGATAGGAACGTTCACTTTGAACGCGCCTATCAGGACAAGAAACTCGCCGATGAAGTTACCTAGACCAGGCATACCTACCGATGCGATCACGAAAAACATCGTCATCGCACCCATACGCGGCGCTTTTAACCACAGCCCGCCCATCTTCGACATCTCACGGGTATGCAAACGTTCTTGCAACGATCCCGCCATCATGAACAGCGCTGCGGTCGAGAACCCATGGGCGATCATCGTCACAATCGCGCCTTGCATGCCTAGTTCATTGAACGCATATACGCCAACTAAGATGAAACCCATGTGCGCGATAGAGCTGTAGGCGACCAGTCGCTTGAAATCCGACTGACTATATGCCATGTAGCCGCCGTACAAAATGCTCGCGACGCCCAAAATCATCGCAACCAATGCGAAATCACGCGACGCCTCCTCAAATAGCGGGACTGCGAACCTAATCAGGCCATAGCCACCCGTCTTGAGCAGAATGCCTGCCAATATGACCGACCCGGCCGTCGGCGCTTGTGTATGCGCATCCGGCAACCAGGTATGGACCGGTACACTAGGCAACTTAGTGATAAACGCAAGAAAGAATCCAAACATGAGCAAAGCGCTCACCGTATCGCTCATTTCGGCATTTAGCAACGCTTCATAAGCGAAGGTAATGACGCCAGTATTGGCGTAATTCACCCAAACCAATGCAACGATGGCCACGAGCATGAGCAAGCCGCTCACTTGCGTGAACAAGAAGAACTTCATCGCTGCGTATGAACGATCTTCGTGACCCCATATGGCGATTAGGAAGTACATGGGGATGAGCATGACTTCCCAGAAAAAGAAGAAGAGGAACAGGTCGTAGGCACAAAAAACCCCGACCACACCTGCCATCACCCACAGAATATTGAATTGAAAAAAGCCGTGGTTTTCGTCGATTTCAGACCACGACGAAACGACTGCGATGATGCCAAGTACGGTCGTGAGTCCGACCAGCATCAAGCTCAAACCATCCATCTTCAGGATGACATTGATGCCTAACGTGGGTATCCACGCCAGCGATTCCGCAGCATAAAAACCGGTTTCAGCATCGCTGCCACTCAGCCACAGCAGGAGCACCCAACCAGTCGCGATGCCGAACGCAACCAACGAGATCCACCGTGGTGCATTGGCATGAATTCGCTCAGCTAGACACGCTACCAAGCCTGCGCCGAGCAAAAACAGAATCAGTGAAAGAATCGTCATTGCAGCGCTTTATGTCTGCACAATCACGATAAGCGCGACTAGCAGCAATCCCGCCACCATGTTGGTCGCATACCAACGCAATGAACCAGTCTGGGTTGTTTTCACCAGTCGATGTAAGCCTGCCGCCAATGTAGCAATCGCCGTGATCATCAAATCGATGAAATCGCTCTTATTTATTTGCGCAATACGCACAAATGGCTTCACGACAACGCGATCGTAAATCCAGTCAAACCCCCAACCGGCGAAAAAGAATCGTTGCAGTCGTTGCCCTGCTACCGAAGCGGCCAACCGATCTACCTTGAGCGCATGATTACCCCATATCAGATAACCCAAGCCTACGCCTAGCAATGGCACGGCCATGGTTAGCAGTGCGACTGGATCCGCATGAAACTCGACCGGTACGCCACCGTCGGCCATATAGGCGTCAATCGCCGTGAACCCTAGCCAGCCACCACCAATAGACAACAAGCACAACACCAACAAGGGTCCCCACATATTGAGTCGGGAGTGGTCGTGCGGTTCGGTCTTGGTTTCACCAAAAAACGTGATCAACATCATGCGAGTCGTGTAAAGCGACGTCATGAACGCCGCGCCGACAGCCCCAATCCAGAACAGCAAGCCGTAGTTCGCCTCACCGTAAGCCGTTAGCAAGATCGCGTCCTTGCTGAAGAAGCCAGAAGTGCCAGGCAGTGCCGCCAGCGCCAACGAGCCAATGAGCATGCTTGCAAACGGGATCTTCAGTTTGTTCCACAAACCGCCCATCTTGAAGATGTCTTGCTCGTGGTGGAGTGCCAGTATCACCGAGCCACTAGCGAGGAATAGCAACGCCTTGAAGAACGCATGGGTCATCAGATGAAAAATGCCAGCTGACCAAGCGCCAACCCCCAACGCCAAAAACATGTAGCCAATCTGGCTCATGGTGGAAAAGGCCAGGATGCGCTTGATGTCCGTTTGCACCAGGGCGGTGAATGAAGAAATGAATAACGTGATCAAGCCAACGAAAGCCACCCACAACATCGCCGGCCCTGGGAGCAAGAACATGTCCTGCATGCGCGCGATGAGATAGACGCCTGCCGTCACCATGGTCGCGGCATGAATAAGGGCGGATACTGGCGTTGGACCAGCCATGGCATCCGGAAGCCAGGTCTGCAACGGCACTTGGGCCGATTTGCCAACTGCGCCGCCAAGCAACAACAAACAGATCGCCGTATTGATATTCGAACCTGCCGGCCACAACTCCGTCGCGCCATCAAGTGCTGCTTGAATCTCTAGCGTCCCAACTTCGCGGAACAACAGGAACAAGCCCAATGCCATGAGCGTGTCGCCAACCCGGGTAACGACAAACGCTTTACGCGCCGCATAACCGTTCGCAGGGTCGTCATGAAAGAAGCCAATGAGCAGATAACTGCACAAACCGACGCCTTCCCAGCCTAAAAACAGCGTGAGCAAGTTGTCGCCAAGTACTAGCATGAGCATGGCAAACACGAACAAATTCATGTACGCGAAAAAGCGGCTGTAGCCTCCTTCGTCCCACATGTAGCCCGTGGCGTACAAATGAATGAGAAAACCAACGCCTGTGATCACGCCGGTCATAACCAGCGATAAGCCGTCTAGATAAAGCGTGATGGACGGATCGAAATTCCCAACCGCCAGCCAGGTCCACAAGGTCTCGGTGTAGCTCCAAGCACCTTCACCTGCGACGGTCCAACCGACGGCAAGCGCGACCAGCGCGGCAATCCCGACACTACCCGCACCAATGGCTCCAACCACCGGTTTCGGTAGCCGTCCCTCGGTGCATAGCAATAGGATTGAGCCAAGCAGCGGTAACGCCGGCACCAACCAAAGCACGCCGGTCATTCGCGCAAACCGCTAACGGCGTCGACGTCAAGCGTGCCGAAGCGACGCGCCATTTGAATCACAATGCCTAACGCCACCGCGACTTCGGCGGCGGCTAGGGCTAGGATCAACAAGAACATGATCTGACCGTCCGGCTGACCCCACTTTGCGCCAGCCGCGACAAACACGAGTGCGCACGCGTTCATCATGAATTCAAGCGAAATCAAAATGAAGATGATGTTGCGCCGTACCAGTACGCCAACTGCTCCTACGCAAAACAGCAACAGCGCCAATATGAGCACATGCTCGGTCGGAGGCATCAAGAGGCTTCTTCCTCTTCCCGCCGATCGGCCAGGTAGCGGCGTCCTAGGTGGTATGCACCAACCAGCGCTGCTAGCAGCAGCACCCCTGCCAATTCCACAGCTAACACATACTTGGTATAGAGCGCGATGCCCACCTCTTTCGGTGAGATCATGCGAGCTTGCGAAACGGTTTCATGATCGCCGCCGATCAAAGCGAACAAAAACACGCCGAACAGCGCCAACGCGAGCAGACTAGGTGCTGTCCAAATGCCGCGCGTTAATAACGTCTGTTCGCGGGCTACCGATGCTTTGCCTAGATTGAGCATCATCACCACGAACAAGAACAACACAACGATCGCACCCGCGTAGACCACGATCTGCAGGGCCGCTGCGAACGGTGAACCTAGCAAAAAGAACACCACCGCTATCGCGAGCAACGTGACGACCACATAAATGAGCGCATGCGATGCATTGGTCCTGGTAATGGCCAAGATCGCCGCGGCGAGGGTTACAAACCCAGCGACGTAGAACAAAATCAACGCGGTCAAAGTGAGTTCTCGCGTTCCTTACGGCAACAAACTGCGAAAATCGGTTGGGGCATCTTCGTTCTGCGCTTCCCCTTTACCCTTACCTTCAATCGTCTTCCCTGCGACATGCCAAAAACTGTAGTCGGGGTATTTGCCTGGTCCGTCGATCAGCAGATGCTCTTTTTCGTACACCATGCTTTGGCGATCAAATTCGCAGAGTTCAAAATCTGGTGTGAGCTGGATTGCGTAAGTCGGACATGCTTCCTCGCACATCCCGCACATGATGCAACGCGAAAAATTGATACGGAAGAACTCCGGCAGCCACCGGCCGTCTTCTTCGCGTTCGGTTTTCTGCAATGCGATGCAATCCACCGGACATGCCACCGCGCAAAGGTTGCAGGCGACACAGCGTTCTTCGCCGTCGGGATCGCGCGTGAGAACGATCCGCCCACGATAACGTGGGGCTTGGTACGGCATCTCCTCTGGATATTGGACGGTCTCGTTGCGTTTGAACGTGTGCGTGAAAATCGTCCAAATCGTCTTCAGTTGACTAAGCATCAATGCAGTCCTAAGTCGCGAGCACCCACGCGCCGGTCGCGAGGATATTTACGAGAGTGAGCGGCAACAAGATCTTCCACCCTAACGACATCAGTTGGTCGTAGCGCGGGCGCGGAATTGCCGCACGAAGCAAGATAAAGAAGTTGATGACGATAAACGTCTTAATGCCGAACCAAATGACAGGTGGCAAAAATGCGGGACCTAGCCATCCACCGAAAAACAGAATGACGATCAAGCACGATAGCAAGATGAGCGCAACATATTCAGCCGCCATGATGAGCCCGAACTTCATGCCTGAATACTCAGTATGAAATCCGGCCGTGAGCTCGTGCTCAGCTTCCGGCAAATCAAACGGTAACCGGTGGGTTTCGGCTAAGCCTGCTATGACAAAGATCACCAAACCAACGCATTGCGGTATGAAATGCCACAGCCCGTCGCGTTGGTTTTCCACAATATCGACCAAGCTGAATGACCCGGCCAGCATGACCACGCCGAGGATCGACAGAGCTAAAAACACCTCATAGGTGACCATTTGCGCAGCAGCGCGCAAGCCACCGAGCAAGGCGTATTTGTTGTTGCTTGAAAGGCCGCCGAGCAGCACCCCATACACAGCCATTGCCGACATCGCCAAAAACCACAGCAATGCGATATTGCTGTCGACAATCACCAACACCGGCGTGAACGGCACCACCGCGAATGCGAGCAACATGGCCGCGGTCACGATGATGGGCGCCATAATGAAGAAAACGCGATCGCCAAACGGCGGCAACCAATCGTCTTTGGTGAGCAGCTTGATCAAGTCTGCGAGCGCTTGCAGCGAACCAAACCAACCAACGCGGTTGGGTCCTAGTCGATCTTGCCACCAGCCTAGCAAGCGACGTTCCCACCACACCAATACCAGCGCACTGAGTAGCACACCCACCGCCACCGGCAGGATGAGTGCGTACGACCAGAAGTCTTCGATACCGAACATCAGTTCTTCGCGATCACTCTAGCATCGCCGAGTTGCTTCGGCACGAAGTCTGGGTCAATGGTTAGCGAGATTGTTTCACGTGAAACATCCATGCGGCCACTCAAGCCGCTAGCGACGCCTACTGAACCGGGTCGGATCCGTTCATCAACTACGACTTCGTAGCTACCGACCAACGCATCGCTAGCCACGCCTGCACCAGCTTGGACGCCTAACGCTTGCGCATCAGAAGTGTTTAGCAACACATACGGGCCACTTGCGCGTTGTGCGACTGGCCACGATTGCGCCGAAAGCTCGTCAGAACCAAACACGTCCGGGACTGGGAACGGAATCAAGCCGCCATTAGCAGCTTCGATCGTAGTTGGCTTGACCTCAAAATCAAATTCTTCGTCGATCGAAGCGTCGATTTCAACCGGCACCTTAAACAAGCGTGAGCCGCTACTTTGACCTAGCAGATCGCCACTCACTTCGCTTTGAAACTTGAAGATAGATTGGTTGGAATTCCAGCCTGGCGACCACGAGTACGGAATAACCGATCCCGTTTGATCACCGGGATTCTGACCTTCCATCGAGTAGCTGTAGGGGGTTTCGTCGTCGTCAGGCGTTTTTGGTTCGTGCACCGAAACATGCGCATGCATCGCGGTGCGGCCACTGTAGCGATGGGTTTGGCGCGCAACTCGATGTTCATCCGCAATGCGGAAATCTTTCGACGGTGCCATGTCTTCAAGTGACGCTTCAATGCCTGGCAGAGCCGCCAGAGCACTGCGCGTAAGTTCGTCGACATGCTCCCAACTTGCATCGGTGCGACCTGCTTGCGACGCGATGGTCGACAACCACCGCCATGCTGGCTGCACGTCGTCCGTTGGCTGGAAGACTTGATAAAACCGTTGCGCACGTGTTTCATAGTTCACGAACGTGCCGGTTTGTTCTGCGTATGAAGCAGCTGGCAGGACGACATC
>VXLJ01000030.1:0-2290 GCA_009841635.1 Gammaproteobacteria bacterium | reverse complement strand
GAAATGAACAAAGGATTACGGTTGTGTTGCGCGTGTCCGCGCACCCCTGCGTCTTGCCACGAAGGAATGCCCGCGGATTGCGCCATGTCAAAACTGACGTTGCGTGTGGCTTGCCGAATGGCAAGCGCTACTCGCGGCGCGGAATTGCTTACATCTTCACCTACGACGTAAACGGCGTCGGCTTCTTCTACTTCAGTAATCGTCGGCACATGAAAACCGCCTTTCATTAGGATCGAGCACGCCTGATCCGTCACAATTCGATCGGTTTCACTTAACCCACGGCAGAAATTCGCTTCGCCCACGAGTCGACGTAATGCGTGATTGGCCTCAAAGCTCGCCCGCGGGGAGCCAATACCGACCACGTCTTCACCGTTTGCGATAGCAGCAGCTTTGGCAACGGCGCGAGCTACATCGCCATATTCAAATACACCATCATCGGCTTTCACGGCAGCGCGGCGCAGTCGTTGCTGGCTATTCACGAAGTGCGAACCGAAGCGTCCGCGATCGCACAAAAAGTACCTATTGAGGTCGTTGTGATAGCGGTTATGCAAGCGTTTGAGAACGCCGTAGCGCTCAGAAGCAAAGGTGTTGCAGCCGACCGAACAACCTGGACATATGGACGCTGCCGATTGCAGATCCCATTTGCGTGTGTAATGACTGGAAAACGGTTTGTCGGTAAACACACCAGTCGGACAAACCTCAACTAAATTTCCCGCGAATTCGCTTTCGAGCGTGCCGTCTTCAACGCGGCCAAAGTACATGCGGCTGCGGGAGCCGAAGGCACTTAAATCCTTGCCACCAGCATAGTCTTGATAAAACCGCACACACCGATAGCAGGTGATGCAACGGTTCATTTCGTGACCGATGAAGGGGCCGAGGTTTTGGTTTTCCCAGGTGCGCTTCTTGTCACGATAACGGCGGACCGAATGACCGGTCATGACGGTCATGTCTTGCAAATGGCACTCGCCGCCTTCTTCGCAAACCGGGCAGTCGTGCGGATGGTTTTCCATAAGCCATTCGATCACTGACGCACGAAAATCCGCTGCATGCGCAGCGTCCACCGAGACGATCATGCCATCACGGACATCCGTCATGCATGCCATGGTCAGCCGACCACGTTCATCTTCGGCATCTCGATATTGAATGATCGCGCACTGTCGACACGCACCCACCGAACCCATCGCCGGATGCCAGCAGAAATAAGGTAAATCAAGTGATTGCGACAGCACCGCTTGAAGCAGATTGGTGCCTTCCTCTACTTCATACTGCTTACCGTCGATCGTCAGGGTCGCCATCACGCGTCTCCATTCTTGCGGTAAGGACAAGCACCTGTCTTGATGTGCTCTTCAAAGTCTTCGCGAAAATACTTGAGCGCCGACTGGAGTGGCTCGATCGCGCCAGTTGCATGCAGACAGAACGTGTTGCCTGGCGCTCCGATATAGCTTGCGTTTTGATCCAGAATTTCCAAATCGCCCGGCTGACCACGCCCTTCTTCGATATCGAGAAGCACCTGTTCGACCCAAGGTAGCCCCTCTCGGCAGGGTGTGCAGAAACCGCAAGATTCTTGCGCAAAAAAATGCTGCAAATTACGCGACATGTCCACAGGGCACGTCTTGTCGTCCATCAATATCATCGTGCCGGTGCCCATCCGACTGCCCGCCGCCTGAATCGTCCCATAGTCCATAGCTAAATCGAAGTGCTCTTCGACTAGAAAGTCCGTAGAAGCGCCACCTGGCAACAAACCTCGCAACTTGTACCCAGTCTGCATGCCGCCAGCATGCTCATCGATGATCTCACGAATCGACGTGCCAATAGGTAGCTCCCACAAGCCCGGGTTATTGACCCGGCCGGAAACGCCATATAGCTTGGTTCCCGCGTCTTCAGTTAGACCTAAATCTCGATACCAGTCCGCGCCGTTTTGAATGATTGACGGCACGTTGCAGAACGTCTCGACGTTATTGACAATCGTCGGCCGACCCCACGCGCCGCTCGCCGGTGGAAACGGGGGCTTATTTCGAGGCTGTGCGCGCTTGCCTTCCAGCGCATTCAGCAACGCAGTCTCTTCACCACAAATGTAACGACCACCGGACGAATGAATGCGGAGGTCGAGATTGAAACCAGATCTGAAGATATCGTTGCCTAAGTAACCAGCCGCCGTCGCTTCCTGAATGGCTTTTTCCAGTTTTGCTTTTGGTTCGAAGTACTCGCCACGGAGAAACACATAGGCTTGCTCTGCGCCAATGGCATACGCCGCGATGATCATGCCTTCTAGCAAGACGTGCGGGTTGTT
>VXLJ01000039.1 GCA_009841635.1 Gammaproteobacteria bacterium | reverse complement strand
AAAACGTTCGTAAAGGCAGGAGGTTCGTTACTCGTGCGGGATTCCCGAATGCACTCCATAAGAATCGGAATGCCATTTCGAATGTCGTCGTCAGGCACATGGCCGAACGCTAAACGCAAATAGGGGACTTGCTTCGAATGAATGTGGAAATGTGCACCTGACGCGTAAAAAAAGCCTCTCTCAGCGGTTAGTCGCGCGAGCTTGTCCTGATCGACATCGTCTGGGAATCTTACCCATACGAACAATCCTCCTGTCGGATTTGACGATGCACATATTCCATCTGAATGCTCGAGAATCCCGTCTACGACTAGGTTTTTCTTAACTTTCAGCGATTCATTTAGCTCGTTGGTTAAAGACCAGACGCCGTCTTGATAAAGCTGTGCGACAACGGCTGCGGCAAGGTAGTTGCCACCCGCGTCATGGCGTCGAGCAAGGATTTTTTCGAGAAGATGTGGTTGTGCGTATAGATAGCCTAGTCGGAGTCCAGGCGCTAGGATCTTCGACAACGAACACATATAGATGATGTTTTCGTAGTCGCTTAGCGCATAAAGTGAAGACGGTTTTTCGCCGTCGTAATGAACATCACCGTAACAGTTGTCTTCGACGATTGGAATATCCCTTTTCGACGCTGTTTCGATCAATTGATGGCGTCGTTCTAAAGATAGATTGATGCCAGTTGGGTTTTGATACGTGGTTAGCGCGTAGATGAATTTAGGTTTTCGCTCATTCCCAAGTTGGTTGAGCTTGGCTTCCAGTTGATCGACGCACATCCCGTTTTCGTCCACTGGCAATCCGACCATTTGGATGCCTAATGTACGATAAGCGCTGATCGTGCCTGAGTACGTAACTTCCTCACATATCACCGTGTCGCCAGGGCTCGTGAGAGCCTCAGCTGTTAACGTCACAGCCTGCATCGACCCATTCATGAGTGCCAGTAAATCAGGATCGATTGCGACTCCCTCACGCTCGCATTCGCGTCGTGCCATGACCTCACGCAAACCTGCATGACCTAATTTGCCGGGATACTCGGTGAGCTCTGCGTATTCATTGCCGATGGCTGCGATCGCCGCTCTTTGAACGCGTTCGATCGGGAATGTTTCAGGATTTGTACGACCAACGGCAAAGTCAAAAACACGCATTACTTCGCCTTGAGCGGAAATACCTTCATATTCATCACTCGCTGTGTCTGATCTGCGACCTGCGCATTATTGGCAATTCGCGTCAACTTGAAACACGTAAGCGGTTTGCTCGTAAGTCAAAGTTCTGATAGGCAAGGATCAGGGTTGGCACCAACCCAACTGCCACAATGAGAATCGATGCCAAGGCGGCTTCAGCAAGTCGTTCGTCCGACGCAAGTCGATAAGCGCGCGTAGCCAGCGTTTCGAAATTGAAGGGCCGCAACACCAATGTTGCTGGTAGTTCTTTCACGACATCGACGAACACGAGCAACAACGCGGTGAGCACGGATGGCGCTAACAACGGTAAGTGGATTCGCGACAGCACTCGCCGAGGATTAGAACCCAAGCTACGCGCTGCGTCATCGTAATTCGGGTGTATTCGCGCCATACCGCTGTCGAGCGTATTGAACGCAACAGTTAGAAATCGCGCAAGGTACACCAAGATCAGTGCACCAGCGCTGCCTGTGAGCAGCAATCCTACGTGAAGATCAAAAGAAGCTTCTAGCCAACTCGCAAGCATCTTGTCAAGTGAGCTCAACGGACCCATAAATCCAACGGCGAGTACCAACCCTGGGATGGCATAACCCAAGGTCGCAACGCTGATGGTTAAGCGGATTGCTTTGCGTTCACGTTGTAGGCGATTTGAGTAGGTCAAGCAAAGCGCGCACAGGACCGTTAACAAAGACGCGATGATCGCCACGTATAGGGTGTTGGCGATATAGTCAGAGAAAGATTGACCAAGTGCAGGATCGCCAGTGAGCAAAGCATGCGCGGTCAATGTCGCACCAGGAATGAGAAGTCCAAACAATAGCGGAATAGAGCAAAACCCAACTGCTGCGAAGGCTGCAACGCCTTTGAGTTGGGTTCTACGAGGCGGGGCATTGCGAGCAACCGGGTTTGCATGGGAACCACGCCGAGCCAGTCTCTCGAACGAAACTAGAACGACCACCACGAGGAAAAGCCAACCTGCTAGTTGCATGGCCGCTTGCGGTTCTCCCATCGCGTACCAAGTTCGAAACACACCATAGGTAAGAGTTGGAATGCCAAAAAAATCAACCACGCCAAAATCGGCCACTGTTTCCATGAGCACCAATGCAAGCCCACCAGCAATCGCAGGCCGAGCATGCGGCAGTGCGACCTTGAAGAAGAACTTTGTTCGACCGACGCCAAGCGAGTGCGCTGCTTCAGCCAACGGTCCGGCTTGAGACTTAAAAGCAGTGAATGTCAGAAGGTAAACGTACGGATACAGCGTAAAGCTGAGGACTAGTGCAGCGCCTACCAGCGACCGCAACTGCGGAAGAGGTGGGTTCTGCCAGCCAAGCGCTTCAAGCGCATCATGCAAGAATCCGCCAAATGCAAGCAAGTCTGCATAGGCATACGCGACCACATAGGCAGGCGCAGCTAACGGTAGAATCAAAGACCAAGTGAAAAACCATCGGCCTGGAAATTCTCGAGTGGCGGTAAGCCAGGCGCAGACGACACCAAGAAGTGACGCAACCGCGGCAACTACGAGCAGCAATCCAGCGGTGTTAAGCACATACCCAAGCAACACAGTCTGGCGTAAATGCAACCAGATTTCAGTGGTTGGTGCGAAGAACGTCAGAAGAATCGCGACGATGGGTGCGACAACGGGTAATGCGATGACAAGCGCAAGGAGGGACCAGGCTGAAGGCCGCCGCGGCCAACGCAATAGCTTGGCTGCTAATACGGACGCACTGTCAGACATGAGCGTGGATTCTAGATAGAGATGAGTCAAAATGCGCGAGACGAGCCCAATTCGCCAGAATCGCTAGTCGTAAAAGGCGTAAGTCATAGCTTCGACTCAAACCCAGTATTAAAAGACGTTTCATTAACCGTCGCGGCAGGTGAAATCGTATGTTTATTAGGCGCATCGGGCAGCGGCAAGAGCACGTTGCTACGCGTCATTGCTGGTTTAGTGCCATTGCAAGCAGGTTCGATCGGTATTCCTGGTTTGCCTTTGGCGATAC
>VXLJ01000043.1 GCA_009841635.1 Gammaproteobacteria bacterium | reverse complement strand
GAACTGTCCTGGTCCTGAAAGCACATAGACCATCGTGCATACGAAAAACACCAATGGCGGATTCACAAAAATCACCGCGAGTACGAGCACCAATACAACAAAAGACACATACGGAACTCTGCCACGAATCCGAAATAGTTTCGGCGAGTAATAACGTATGTTTGAGACCATGAGCAATGCAGTGCCCGATATCAACCCGCCCATCACGATAACGACTGCCAGTGATGGTTGTGTCCCAAAGAAATCACCCCACAACCATGCCGCGGATGCAACAACACCGCAGGCCATCGGTGATGGCAACCCCGTAAATGAAGCGCTGTCCCCCGCAATATTGAAACGCGCTAAGCGCAACGCGGCACAAGCCATATAGAGAAACGTGATTGCCCAGCCAATTTGATTGAGTGAGTTCAGACCCCACTCAAATGCGAGCACCCCAGGTGCAACGCCAAACGCGACCATGTCAGAAAGCGAATCGAATTGTTTGCCAAAATCGCTCTCCGCTTTCATCGCGCGCGCGACACGACCGTCCAGCGCGTCCAGAATCATCGCAACAAGGAGCGCTATGCCGGCAAATAGGAATTTACTCTCGGTAGCTGCAACGATGGCGAAAAATCCCGCAAACATTGCACCTGACGTAATTGCATTCGGGAGCAGAAATACGCCACGACGGCTCTTGCTCGCTACCGCTTCCCTTGTTTTATCCACGACAAACAAGCGCTGCCGCTTTCCTTTCATTGGTTAGTTGCGTGATTTATCGACCAATTTATTTTCTTCGATCCAAGGCATCATCGAGCGCAAACGTTCGCCGACCTGTTCAATTGGATGGTTTTGGCTCAAGCGTCGCATCGCCTTGATGGTTGTCGCACCCGCTTGATTTTCCGTTACAAATTCACGCGCGAATGCACCGCTTTGAATCTCATTCAAAATGCGCTTCATTTCTGCTTTCGTGTCGTCATTAACGACCCTTGAGCCGCGCGTCAAACCACCGTATTCAGCGGTGTTGGACACGGTGTACCACATATTGGAAATGCCGCCTTCGTAAAAAAAGTCGACAATCAATTTGAGCTCGTGCAAACACTCAAAATAAGCCATTTCCGGCGCATACCCGGCTTCGACTAAAGTCTCAAAACCTGCTTGCACGAGCGCCGCAGCGCCACCGCACAACACCGCCTGCTCACCAAACAAATCTGTCTCGGTTTCCTCGCGGAAGGTGGTCTCAATGATCCCGGCACGACCAGCGCCAATTGCCATTGCGTAAGA
The DNA here is from genome assembly GCA_009841635.1 of Gammaproteobacteria bacterium. Lineage (GTDB taxonomy): Bacteria > Pseudomonadota > Gammaproteobacteria > Pseudomonadales > Azotimanducaceae > Bin55. Next base: position 31,883 of record VXLJ01000043.1, on the reverse strand, counting down.
AAGTGCTACTTCCTTTGCTTGCCCGCTAGCATCCTGTCCGATCGCAATCAATGACGGCACCCCACCGCCTTCAACATAGGTTGAGCGCACCGTATGCCCGGGCCCCTTCGGCGCGATCATGATGACGTCCAAATCGCTGCGGGCTTGAATCAACTCGAAATGAATATTGAAACCATGTGCGAACGCAATCGCTGCGCCATGCTTAATGTTTGGTTCAATCTCGTCTGCATAAATCGTTCTTTGATGTTCGTCAGGTGTCAAAATCATGACGAGATCGGCGTTCTTCACAGCATCTGTGACAGGTTTGGTTGTGAACCCCGCGTTTTGCGCCTTCACGGCTGAGCCAGAACCTTCACGAAGGGCGACCGTGATGTTGGACACGCCGCTGTCGCGCAGATTGTTCGCGTGGGCATGGCCCTGTGAACCGTAGCCTACCACGACTACTTCCATGTTTTGAATGAGCGACAAATCAGCGTCTTTGTCGTAATAAACCTGCATGACGATTCCTATGAAGAGTTGCGTTAAAGTTCAAAAATCTTGTCGCCCCGACCGATGCCGGATACACCCGTGCGGACGACTTCTAAGATAGACGTTTCACCGATCGCGCGCATAAAAGCCAACAGTTTTTCCGTCGGCCCAGTTATTTGCACGGTATAGGAGTCAGGTGCGACGTCGACTACAGTGCCGCGAAATATTCGACAGGTACGATAAATTTCTTCGCGGTGCCCACCACCCTCGGTGCGAACTTTGATCAACATGAGTTCTCGTTCGAGATGCGCGCCGTCCGTCAAATCGATGACTTTCACCACCTCAATCAGTCGGTTCAGATGCTTCGTAACCTGTTCGATTTTTTTGTCATCGCCTTCCGTTAATAACGTCAGACGCGATAACGTTGGATCTTCAGTCGGCGCAACGGTCAATGAGTCGATGTTGTAGTTGCGTTGCGCGAACAAACCAACGACGCGCGACAAAGCACCTGCTTCGTTTTCAAGCAATATTGCAAGAAGCCGCCGCATCATGAATTGCCTTTCGAAAGCACCATGTCTTCAAGCGAACCGCCACGAATGAACATTGGGTAAACGTGTTCGTCTGGATCAACGTAGGCATTGATAAAGACTAGCTTGTTTTTCAAGGCCGGGCTAAATGTTTCAGCGACCACCGTGTCGAGCTCGTCGATCGAGCTTGCTGAAAAGCTATGGTGACCAAAAGATCGAATCAGCTGATCAAATTCAGGCAGTGCATCACGGTATGTGCTGTGCGAATAGCGGCCGCCGTACTGCATGTCTTGCCACTGCTTGACCATGCCCAACGCTTGATTGTTGAGATTTACGATCTTGATCGGCAGTGCGTATTGCATACAAGTCGACAGTTCCTGCATGTTCATCATGAAACTGCCTTCACCCGTGATACACACCACAGTCGCGTCTGGCCGCGCGAGTTGTACACCCATCGCAGCAGGCAACCCGAAACCCATCGTGCCTAATCCACCTGAGTTTATCCACTGTCGACCGCGTTGAAACTTGTAGTACTGGGCGGCAAACATTTGATGTTGCCCAACATCGGAGGTGACGTATGCATCACCTTCCGTCTCTCGATAGACCGCTTGAATCACCTGTTGCGGCAGCAATTCACCACTCTCACTTCGACGTTCACGCTGATCGTGATTTAGCCCGTGCTGTTCCCGCCAACGTTCAATCCGACGCCACCACGCATTTAAAGAAGCCGAATCGATTGGATGATTTGGCAACTCAGCTTCCAACGCTTCGACCATGCCTTGCAGCACCGGTTTCGCGGGCCCAACGATCGGGATATCTGCTGCAATGACTTTAGAGATAGACGCTGGGTCTATATCTATGTGAATGATGGTCGCATCCGGACAGAATTTCTCTGGGTTGTTGGTTACGCGATCATCAAATCGTGCCCCCACCGCGAGAATTAGGTCCGCATGATGCATGGCGCAATTAGCTTCGTAGGTGCCATGCATGCCGAGCATGCCTAAAAACTGCGGGTCGTCGCCAGGAAATGCACCAAGCCCCATGAGCGTATTCGTGATGGGGAAGCCGGTCAATCGAGCTACCTTGACGAGCTCTTCGTCGGCACCACCCTGAACGACACCACCACCAGAATAAATCACTGGCCGCCTGGCCTGCAACATCGCGATAGTGGCCTTGCGAATCTGCCCAAAATGCCCTTTGAGTGCTGGCTTGTAAGAACGCAAGCTCACTGTGTCTGGGTATTCGTACGCAAATTGCTCGTTCGGATCCGTCGTGTCCTTCGGCACATCGATCACAATTGGGCCTGGGCGACCCGTCGTCGCAATGTAAAACGCCTGTTTGACAATACCAGGTATATCTTCAGCCTTTTTTACGATAAAGCTATGCTTCACGATCGGCCGTGATATGCCGATCATGTCAGTTTCTTGAAATGCATCCGTTCCGATCACATCGTGCGGCACTTGGGCGGAAATCACGATCATTGGAATCGAATCCATGTACGCTGTCGCAACACCTGTAATCGCATTGGTTGCGCCCGGACCAGAAGTTACAAGGACCACGCCTGGTCGGCCGGTGGCCCGCGCATAACCATCCGCCATATGAGTCGCAGCTTGCTCGTGACGCACAAGAATGTGCTCAACGCGCTGCTGTTTGAAAATGGCATCGTAAATATGCAACGCCGCGCCGCCAGGGTAGCCGAAGATCTGTTCAACACCTTCGTCTTGCAAGGCGCGAATCAACATTTCGCCGCCAGAGAGCATTTCTGTCATCGAATTAGCGTATTGGACGTCGGTTTGGGTTGGAAATTCTTTGGTAGAAGTCTTAACGCGCCGGACCCTAGCAAGAAAGCGCGTCGTGTGTGCATGCGATGAAGGAGCGCTAGCTACTAGTTGTTTCGTGCGCCCGCGGGGGCGCGAAATTTTAGCCCTGTCTAGTACGAAGCGACCGAAGTCGCAAAGTCTGCTAACTGCTTCGGCGGTGAATCCACATAGCTTGAACCGCTATGCGACTATGCGTCAGGTTGAGCTTTATCTTGTTGTAGTAAATGAATGAGATTTGCTAATTCGATTGGAACTGGGCTTTCGAATGCCTTCTTCTGGTCTGTGCGCGGGTGCGCGAAAGCTAATTGGTGCGCGTGCAAAGCCTGCCGCGGGAACGTTTTCAACTGGTCGCGTAGAGCAGTACTAGCCTGGTGAGGCAGTATGCGCTTTGCGCCGTATTTCACGTCGCCGACGAGTGGATGCCCTGTTCTAGCAGCGTGAACGCGAATTTGATGGGTCCGCCCTGTTTTCAACTCAGCTTGCACGAGTGAATGGGCTCGGAAGCGCGCGATCGGCTTAAACACGGTAAGCGCGTCCTTGCCGTCATCGCGAACAGTTTGCCGAGTACGATCTCGAGAACTCCGCCCTAGGGGCAGGTCAACTTCAAGCTGCTCGTCCAATAGACCCTCGACCACGGCCAAGTACGTTCTTGCCACCTCGTGTTTTGCAAGCGCCGCGATTAAACGCACTCGGGCAAGTTCCGACATCGCAACGATCAACAATCCCGATGTGTCCTTGTCTAGTCGATGCACGATCCCAGCTCGCGGCAAATCACGCAAACGCGGCCGCAATGCCAACAAGCCGTTGGCAAGCGTAGGTGCAACCGTCGCTGCACCAGGGTGCACGACCAATCCAACAGGTTTATCGATAACGAGCACATCTTCATCTTCATAGATGATGCTCAGTGGCATGTCTTCTGCGGAATCCCAGTCCTGGCGTGGCGAAAACGACCCTTTGATCTCGATCTGTTCGCCACCTCGCAGCTTGCGATTCGGCTTTACTTCGCTGCCATCGACTAAAACGGAACCGTCGTTGATCCACTTGGTCAATTGGGCACGAGACACATCGGCAAACCGCGAGGCTAAGGCACGATCCAAGCGTTCCCCTGCATCGTTCGAGTCAATGACTAGCGATTTGCAGTACATTGACGATTTACTTGCCAAATACGTGTCTACCTAAAATTAGCTGTTCGCACAGGGTCTTGCATTGAACGACATTCGTACTTTATTCGTCATGGTTATTGCCTGCTGGTTTGTTGCCGGTTGCAGCATGTTGGGATTTTCCAATATCAAAACGAAGGAAGAATATGAGCTGACAAGCGAGCAAAAACTATACGAAGCTGCTCAAAACTCGATTCGCTCCGGCAACTATTCGGTCGGCATCGAGCGTTTGCAAGCGATCGAAACGCACTTTCCATTCGGTCAGTTTGCCGAGCAAGCGCAACTTGAGCTGATCTACGCGTACTTCATGAAAAGCGATTTTGAAGGCGCGAAAGTTGCCGCGGAACGTTTTGTCGAACTGCACCCAAAACATCCTCATGCAGATTACGCCTTCTATATGAAAGGCTTGGCTAGTTATGAGCAAGATCGCGGCTTTTTTGACCGATTTCTTGGTTCGCCACAAGCATCAAGAGACGTTTCAAATGCTGAACAGGCATTTATTGAATTCAACGATTTATTGCAAAACTACCCTAACAGCCTATATGCAAAAGACGCAAAAGCGCGCATGATTCATCTGCGCAATATCATGGCCGAGCACGAGTTGCTTGTCGCGCAGTATTACTTAGAAAATGATGTATGGGTCGCGGCTGCAAATCGCGCGGCCGGCATTGTCGAGGATTTTCCGTCTAGCTCATCCGTACCGGTTGCATTGGCCATCGTCGTCGAAGCAAATTACAAGCTGGGACTTACAAAACCCGCCAATGATGCCTTGCGCGTGCTCGCACTGAATTTCCCAAACTACGCGGACTTCGATGCACGCGGAAATCTAGTTTTGCGCGATGCTGCAAATGCCCAGAATCGCAGTCTAACCAATATACTATCGTTCGGATTACTTGACAGACCCAGATTGCCACCGCCACTGGAAATCGGTGTTACAGACATTCCACAAACGGCGGAGGCGCCACCGAGCAGGGACCGGTAGAAAGCGAGCCTAAAAGGTTGCTCTCTACCCTAATCAGGGTCGTCGGCGGCTTCTGCACCACGTTTTTCACGATTTAGCAACGCTGCCAATATCCAACAAACTGCCCCTATGCAGACGGCTGAGTCTGCAACGTTAAAAATAGGGAAATTGAGCCATTGACCGTGTACAAAGTGCACGAAATCCACCACGCAACCTTGCGACACGCGGTCGATTAGATTGCCTGCCGCCCCTGCCAAGATCAATGTGAGTGCGGCTTCGAATAGAAACGGCGGGTTCGGCGTACGTCGCAAACGCCATATCTCCCAGCTAAAAAAGGCAATGAAAGTAAAACCGACGAATGTAAGAAAACTCGTAAAACCCTGCAATATGCTGAATGCGGCACCTGTATTGCACAGATATCTAAAGCTCAGAAACGGCAGAACATCGACTGGTCCGTCCATTAGCTGGACAGTTGCGAAGTACTTTGTGACCTGATCGAACGCGACGACGGCGGCCGCGCCGATGAACGGCCACCACCAGCGGTCGTTTAAGCTAGGTGAGATCCGCACGATGTGCAGCAAACCAATCTCTTGTCATTTCAAGATCTTTAGCAATTTGTTTTTTAAGTGGCTCTAACCCCTCGTACTTTACGTCCTCACGAAACTTATGGTGAAACGTGACGGTGAGCCGACGACCGTAAATGTCACCGTCGAAATCGAACAGGTGAACTTCCAATAGCGGTTCAGTTCCGTCTACCGTAGGTCTCGTACCGACGTAAGCGGAGCCTTCGTACTCTCGTTCGAGACCTTGTACAGTTACGGCAAATATGCCTTCCAGCGCTGAGCGATAACGCTGTAACCGAATATTTGCGGTTGGCGTGCCTAGTTCACGCCCCATTCGTTGCCCAACAACAACGGTGCCCATCATGAAGTACTTTCGCCCGAGTAGTTTCTCCGCAAGCATGAAGTCGCCACTTGCAAGCGCATCTCGAATGCGGGTGCTCGATACGCGGTCGTGATCAAAGACCATCGTGCCTAAATGTGTAACGCCAAAACCAAGCTGGTCGCCAGCGCGCTGAAGCATGGCATAGTCGCCTTCGGCGTTTTTGCCGAACCGAAAGTCATCGCCTACAACCAAGTAACGGACCCCAAGAATCCTCACTAGGAAATCGTTGATCACGACCTCTGCAGGCGTGGCACTTGTTCGTTCGTTAAACGGGATGCATAAGACGTAATCCACATCACATTCACGCAAAATCGCAATCTTCTCGCGAAATCGTGTCAAGCGCGCGGGCACGACTGCCCCTCGGAAGTACTCTCGCGGCTGTGGCTCGAATGTGACCAACATGCTCGTGCAATGCAACTCACTCGCTTTCGCACGCAAATGCGATAACAACATTTGATGACCATGATGAACGCCGTCAAACGTGCCAATCGTGATGACCCCGTTTCTATGTTGCGGCCGCACGTTATGCAAGCCACGAATAAGCTCCATACCTACATTTAAACCCTATGGATCACGTGACGCGGTCGAATACCGCAAATGAGTGCAATGCCAGCATATACAGCCACACCCCCAATCACCATAAGAACCATCCGACCTACACGACGCCACTCTGAAGATTCAACCCATTGCATAAAGTCAAGATTGAGATATGCGAGCGCGACAACCATAACTACGCAACCACCGACACTCGCAATCACGAATCGCCAGAGTGAACGCGACGGCTGGTAGTGGCCGTTGCGGATTAATCCCGTCGTTAGGAGATAGCAATGTACAAAAGCAGCTATCGTTGTCGCGTACGCGATACCCAGCAACCCTAGCCACCAAAATAGGGACAAACTCACGCCAATGTTCACGCCGACGCCCACCGTGGCATAAACAAACGGCGTATGCATGTCTTCACGAGCAAAGTAACCGGGACCAAACACCCGCGTTAGCACCATTGGCACTAAACCAATTGAAAAAGCCTGCAATGCAATCGCCGTCATTTCTACGTCTGTGATTTCGAACGAGCCACGCAGAAATATTGTGGCGAGAATTGGTTTAGCAAGGTAATAAAGAGCAACCGAAGCAGGAAGCCCGAGCAGCACACCAATTCGCACGCCCCAATCAATGGTCGCATTGAATTGTTCGCGATCATTCATACGATGCAGTCGCGCGAGGTTCGGCAATAGGATGGTTTGAAGTGCGATGGCGAGCAGCGCCATCGGTAGTTGAATGAGCCGATCAGCGTAGTAGAACCAGGAAACCGTACCGACCGTCAGCTGTGCGCACAGGATTGTGCCAACAAGAATATTGATCTGTCCCGCAGAAGCTGCATAAACGCCTGGCACGATTAATCTCAGCATGCGCCGCACACCCTCGTGCGCGAAACTCAGACGAGGTAGTTGGAGTAAATTCAGGCGCATCAGCGTCGGCAAATGCACGAGAAGCTGCAGAAAACCTGCCGTTAAAACGCCGAGGGCCATCGCGTAGGCTACTTCACCTGCCAGCATGGCGGCCCAGACCGCCCCAATGATGATGCAAACGCTCAGGATTAGGGGTGCACCGGCTGTAATCGCGAATCGTTGATAGCTATTCAAAATCGAACCGGCAAACGCCGTAAGGGAAATCAAACCTAAATAAGGAAACATCACGCGTAACAAATCGATGGCTACTTCGTAACGTGGTTCACCTACCCACGCGCGTAATGTGAATAGATCGATGAGTTGCTGCGCAAGGAGCACCCCAACGAAAGACAAACCCAACAAAACAAATGCGAAATTACCTGCGACAGTTCGCACAAACTCTTGTAGCTCCGATTGCGTGTAGTTTTCTCGGTAATCCGATAAGAGAGGAATAAACGCTTGCTGGAACGCACCTTCGGCGAATAACCGTCGAAAAAAATTCGGTATCTTGAACGCAACAAAGAATGCGTCGGCGATCGGACCAGCACCAAGGAAGTAAGAAACGACGATGTCGCGCGCAAGGCCAGCAACTCGCGACAAGCCCGTTAGCGACGCAACACCCAACCCTTTACCAGCTAGATTGGTCGTCTCATCCAGCTGGTTTGTCGATGGGCTAGATTCTGTCAAGCTAACGCAACCAAGCCAGCAACAAGGGCATCGTTCGGCACAGTACGCAATCGCCGATCTAGGTAGCTAAAATTCCCGCCTTCCCTATGTGGCGACACCTTACAGAGACGACGAATTGGCACACTCGCTATCGGCTAAGAAACGCGCCCGCCAAAATGTACGGCGTAACCGACGCAATTCTGCGAAACGCTCAACCATGCGTTCGGCAATCAAAAAAACTGTAGCGGCGATTGACGCAGGAGACAAAGAGCAAGCCCAAGCAGCTCTGGCCGCAGTTTCGAGCATTCTTGATCGCTATTCCCATAAAGGTCTCATTCACAAGAATAAAGCCGCGCGTCACAAATCTAGATTAAACGCGAAAGTAAAAGCATTAAGCGCTTAAAGCAGCGCTAAATTGTCCCGGTGGATCAGCTCGGGCTGATCCATATATCCCAGCAAGTTTTCTATCTCGGTCGAAGCGTGTCCCATGATTGCGCGCGCTTCATGATCGCTGTAATTTGACAGCCCTCGGGCAACTTCGTTGCCTGCGTCGTCGCATACTGTCACAAGATCGCCACGATGAAAATGACCTTCGACCTTCTTGACGCCAATTGGCAACAAACTTACGCCTTGGTGTTTTAAGGCTTGCACCGCACCTGCGTCAACACAAACCTCACCGCGGCTGCGCAATTGTCCAGCGATCCATTGTTTGCGCGCATCGACAGGGTTCAAATCCGCTGTCAGATGCGTACCGATTGTCTCACCCGCCATCAGGCGGGTCAACGAATCACCACTCCTACCATCCAAGATCCAAGTGTCGCAGCCCGATTTTGCCGCGAATCGAGCTGCTTCGAGCTTCGAGAACATTCCACCGCGACCAAAGGGACCAGGATCGTGATTGACCATCGAATCGAGCATTGGGTCGAACGGCGACGCGTTTTCGACTAGTTTAGCGTCAGGGTTTAGGCGTGGATCTGTTTCAAATAAACCTCGCTGATCTGTCAAAATGGCTAACACATCTGCTTGGATAAGTGCGGCCACCCGCGCCGCGAGCGTGTCGTTGTCGCCAAATCGAATTTCTTCGGTAGATACGGAGTCGTTTTCATTGATGACGGGAATTACCTTGTGGGCAAGCGTCGTTTCGATTGTTGAGCGTGCATTCAGATAGCGTTCACGGTCCTTCAGGTCATCGTGAGTAAGGAGCACCATCCCAGTCTGAAAGCCGGCCTCTTGAAAGCGAGTCGCATAAGCGTGGGTAAGACCCATTTGACCCACCGCGGCGGCAGCTTGAAGCTTCGACAGTTCGTGTGGCCGCTCGGTCAAACCCAAGCGATGACAGCCTTCCGCAATCGAGCCACTTGATACGATCACCACGTCTATGTCAGCTTGACGTAATTTCGTAATCTGCTCACACAACGCATCAAGTCGCTCAGTCGATAGACCCGCTCGGTCTGTTACTAATGAACTGCCAATCTTGATCACCCAAGTACGTCGTGCCTGCGCGAATGACGATTCAACATCACCCACGTCGATACACGACCTCGACATCGTCTTCATCACCTGAAACTACGTCACTTTGAGGTTTGGTGCGGCTCAAAATGTCATCTAGCACATCAGATGCTAATTGCGCATCATCAGATGTCGTCTCGTCGACATGTTGTTCAACAGCCGCCATTAGAGCAAAGATCATTTCACGCACACCTCGTTGCGTGACGGCCGAAATCTGAAATAAGGGTCTAATCGGATCTACTGCTCGCAATCGGTCCACAATTGCATCAAGCGCATCCTGTGAAATGACGTCGGTTTTGGTTACAACGGTCCAGATGGTTCGGTTCGCCAACGCCGTGCTAAAACGCCCTAACTCACGCTCAATCGCCGCTAGATTGTGGCACGGGTCGGTCCCATCTAACGGTGCCGCTTCAACCAAATGAAGCAATAGCTGCGTCCTGCTCAAGTGCTTGAGAAAACGAGTACCCAGCCCATGTCCTTCTGCGGCGCCTTCAATCAAACCAGGAATATCGGCCATGACGAAACTGCGAGCTGCGTCCACCTTAACGACGCCGAGATTTGGTATGAGCGTCGTGAACGGATAGTCAGCGATAGTCGGTTTCGACGCAGATACCGTGCTCAACAACGTCGATTTCCCTGCATTTGGCTTGCCAAGCAAGCCGACGTCAGCAAGTACCTTCAAGTGCAAGCGTAACCGCTTGTGTTCGCCAGGTGAGCCGCTTTCAAATTCGCGTGGTGCGCGATTGGTGCTAGAGCGAAATGAGTGGTTGCCGCGGCCACCCTGCCCGCCTTTCGCGACGATAACCGCCTGTTCCGGCGTGGTAATGTCGGCGATATACTCAAGTGTGTCCGCATCGACTACACTGGTCCCGCAAGGCACTGCTAAAACCAAATCTTGGCCTTTGGCACCCGTCTTGGTACCACTACCGCCGGATCGGCCATTTGGTGACTTCAGCATGGGTCGATAGCGAAAGTCGACGAGGGTATTCAGTGCACGATCGCCTGTAAACACGATGTTGCCGCCATCGCCACCATTACCGCCATCGGGTCCACCTTTGGGAAGATTGGGACCGCGGTGAAAACTCATACAGCCATCCCCGCCTCGTCCAGCGGTCAACTCAAGCGTGACTTCATCGACGAATAGCATTGGCGAAAAGACAGGATTCGCTCCTGTCTACCGCAAAGTCGGTAGGTTTAGTTGGGTGCTACGCTGACGTAGGTCCGTTGCAGCGCGCCGTGTTTTAGAAACACAACGGTGCCAGCTGCCGTCGCAAAAAGAGTATGGTCTCGACCACAACCGACATTGTCGCCCGGATGAAATTTCGTGCCGCGCTGTCGAACCAAGATATTGCCGGGCTCGACGCTTTGCCCACCGAACTTCTTGATGCCTAGTCGTTTGGACTCGGAATCGCGGCCATTGCGCGTACTACCGCCCGCTTTCTTATGTGCCATGTCGATACCCTAGTGAGAAATGCCGACTATTTGGACGGCTGTGAATTGTTGTCGATGCCCAGCACGCCGCAGATAGTGCTTGCGCCGTTTGAATTTGATGACGCGGATTTTTGCATGGCGACCTTGCTCAACGACCTTAGCCGTGACCTTCGCCCCGTCTACCAATGGTGTGCCAATCTCAATCGATTCGCCATTCGCGACCATTAGGACCCGATCAAATTCAACATCGGTGCCAATTTCAGCGTCAAGTTTTTCGACAGAAACCTTAGCGCCTTCTTCCACCCGGTACTGCTTTCCACCGGTTTCAATCACCGCAAACATGCTAGCCATTCAATAAAGTGTTGTTGGATATGCGCGAAACTGACTGAGTGAAAGTCGTTTGAAAAAGCGCACACTAGCCCACCAGCGAGAACCACGCTGGGTCTACGGCTACACTAGAATTTTAATCAAGCGTCAAATACCTGCCAATGGCAGGTGACATGCAGAGGTTAATCCGTGTCGGGTTCTGACACCGGGCTCAATGAAGAAATCGTGCCATTTGGCACACTACTATCCGCTTCCTTTGCCGGTGTTGCACAGCTCGTGCGAACCGAAATGGCGGGCGTAGAAGCGACTATCCGACAAAACCTCAACTCTGATGTTGCAACTGTAGCGGCTATTGGTAAACACATTGTCGAATCGGGCGGTAAACGACTTCGTCCAATGATGGCAATTTTGGTTGGTCGCGCGCTCGGTCATAGTGGCCCAGAGCTGATCACATTGGCGGTGCTGCTGGAATTCTTGCACACCGCGACGCTGTTACACGACGATGTTGTGGATGTTTCCCAACGACGGCGCGGGCATAAAACAGTCAACTTGCTTTGGGGCAATGCGCCGAGCGTCCTCGTTGGCGACTTTTTATATTCCAGAGCATTTCAGCTCATGGTTGAGCTGAATCACATGCAAGTGATGACTGTTATTAGCGATGCCACCAACACCATCGCTGAAGGTGAAGTGAAACAGCTTGAGAACGTTGGTAATCCCGACCTGACCGAAGCACAGTACATGGACATCATTCGGTGCAAGAGCGCGTTGCTTTTCCAAGCTGCGACCGAAACGGGCGCGGTGGTCGCAAATGCCTCAAGCGATGAAGTTGAAGCAGCGCGTTTATTCGGGTTGCACTTTGGTCTAGCCTACCAATTGATGGATGACTTGCTCGACTATGCTGGAGACAACGACACATTGGGTAAGAATGTCGGTGACGATTTAGCCGAAGGTAAATCCACACTACCACTGATTTTCGCTATGCGCTACGGGTCGGGAGCCGATGCTGCTCTTATTCGACAAGCGATCGAATCGAAATCCACCAATGACGCACGACGGATTATTGAGGTCGTGAGAGAATCTGGCGCGCTTGGTTATGTGCGCACGAACGCGATAGCGCAAACGAATTTAGCGAAAGGCGCGTTAGTGCGATTGCCGCCTAATCGTTATCAAGACGGTTTAATCAACCTCGCCGATATTGCTCTCGAACGCCTCCAATAGGCTATTCTCACATACGTTGTCATGCGCAACTTGAATAGCTGTATCTCAAACACGTTACTAAAATTCCGCGCGTAACCCCCACTCGGCGCACACTTTATTCGGCGTCGAATTCCCTGCTGTCGGAGTGTAGCTCAGACTGGTAGAGCATCGTCTTCGGGAGGCGGGGGTCGCTGGTTCAAATCCAGTCACTCCGACCATTCTTAAACGCCTTTTTCCTTCGCGTCCTCTATTTTTCGTTGCAGGCGACGCATGCCGTTCAACCATCGCTCTATATCGCTGTTCTTGCGATCCATCCACGTTTGTGCAATTTCGTCCGTCAAGATCAAAAAGCGCTCGTTTTCAATGGCTTCGACCACCATGCCAGCGACCTCCTCGGGTTCTTTAATCGGTCCTGCCGCAGATTGACCAAAAGGCGAGCCGCGATTACCAAGCATCGGCGTGTTTACGCCAAGCGGCGCTAACAGCGACGTGTGGATGCCTTTATCGTGATAGGTGATAGACATCCATTCGGCAATAGCTACGACAGCGTGCTTCGTCGCGGCATATACAACATTTCCATGGGTTGTCAAAATACCGGCCATCGATGCGGTGTGGACGAAATACCCTTCGCCACGAGCAAGAAAACTTGGCAGTACAGCGCGAATGGCGTACACATGTGCCATGACATTCACATCCCATTGCGTAGACCACGTCTCAACATCTGCTTCTAATGGATCGCCGCCCGTCGCGATGCCAGCATTGCTAAAGAAGAGATCTACGGGTCCGAAAGCGCGTTCTGTTTCACTGACCGCTGCATCAATATCCGATTGTTTGCTCACATCACAACGAACCGCGCGACCATTAATTTCGGCGGCGATTCGCTCACCATCCTCGATATTCAAGTCTGCTATCACCACGTTTGAACCAAGTGCTGCAAACGCACGACTGCATGCTGCTCCTATGCCACTCGCTCCGCCTGTTACGATGCAATTTTTCTCTCTCAATTCCATGTCGGTGCGCCGTAGTTGTGTAGGTTCGGATTATTGTGTCGCAGTTTGCTAATATCGTTCTTTCTATCCACTTACATTCTGTGGCGTCATGAAGTATTTACACACCATGGTTCGCGTCGATGACATTGACGCATCACTCAATTTCTATTGCAAACTGCTTGGCTTGACCGAGTTAAGACGCATTGACAACGAAGGTGGTCGATTTACGTTAGTTTTTCTAGCAGCGCCTGGCAATGAATCCGCGCAAATCGAGCTAACTCACAATTGGGATCCCGAACCGCTTGATGGTGGGCGCAATTTCGGTCACTTGGCGTACCAAGTCGAGAACATCTACGACACTTGCAAACGCTTGCAAGATGGCGGGGTAACCATCAATCGACCACCAAGAGATGGTTATATGGCGTTCGTGCGGTCCCCCGACAACATTAGCGTCGAAATCCTCCAAAATGGGCGACCTTTAGAACCACAAGAACCGTGGGCATCGATGCCTAACACTGGCGAGTGGTAGGAATCGTGTGAGGTACTTTGGGACCTTGCAACCGTCGATTTGACGTTAGCTGGTTAGTCGTTCTAAACGGTAGCTTTCGTTCGCGTTAGAACAAATCAAGTTAGGCGATTCGCTCGCGCCAATTTGTCCAAAATCTCGGCCATTCGAACCCAATTGGCGTCTCAAGCGTTCGTTTCAAGCAGCAACTGTTGTCAGCCAAAATATGCATGGACGCGATGCCTGCCACTAAAACCACCATATGGTGCGCGTACTCAAGTTGCAGGAACCAGCTATGTTCGAGGAGCGGAACTGCCGCGAAAAACGTATAGAAGTAAAAGAACATTAAGCACGTGTTAACGGCGGCATACACACGAATAAAAGGTTGCCGAACCGACGGCAATAACGTTAGCAAAGTGAGTATCGCGGTCGCGCACAACGCACTACACAGCACGATGTCGTGCCGAACGAGAAATGCCATCGCAAACAGCGCAACAGCTAGGATCCCGTTAGCGACTTTCATGTATCTTCGTTGTAGCCCCTCACAGCGCGCCAATTGAGTGACTTAAAAATCGTGCGCACTCGCACAAATCAGACAACGACTTCCCTAATCTTTGCCCGATATTCACTCTACTGACCATCAAACGCCACTAGACAGTGCGTTCGACTACTTGTATGTTAACAGAAACATCAAGGGGTCTTGGTCGCCGAATCATGCTATGAAATCACCTTCCAACCAGCGTCGCTTAACCCTAATCTCTCGGTTATCTCATCCTTGCATTCGATTGTGAGGACTTTTCATGGCTTTTTCCCGATAATGACCACCCGATTTGTAACAATGTGTTGCGTTTCAGAGATGCACATATTCCTCAGACCGTTTTGCCGTGTCGTTCTACTTGGGTTGTTCGGTGCGCTCGCTAGCACACTCTCAGCGACGGAATCTGACGTAACTGCCAGCAATCTCCTGGTGCAAACTGCACAAGGTACGCTAGGAGGCGAGATAAGCCATTCCCATCCTTCAGTTCGAAGCTATAAGGGAATTCCATACGCGGCGGCACCAATTGGCAATCTTCGTTGGCAAGCACCGCAATCCGCTGCAGCCTGGCCTGGAACCAGGGACGCAACCGAATTCGGTAATCGATGCGTGCAACCAAAGATCGAAACGGGGTTCTATGCCACCGACGACCAACCTATGAGTGAGGATTGCTTATTTCTCAACGTCTGGACGAGCAGCCCAGCGCCAGACGCAAAGCAGCCGGTCATGGTGTGGATTCATGGTGGCGCATTTATTATGGGGTCCGGTAGCGAATCCATTTATCACGGCGACGCGCTAGCGCAGGATGGCGTGGTCGTTGTGACTATTAATTACCGTCTAGGCCTTTACGGTTTTTTCGCGCACCCCGTACTGAGCAAAGAATCGTCTACAGACACTTCTGGCAATCAAGGGTTACAGGATCAAATCGCCGCCCTTAAATGGGTGCAAGAAAACATAGCGGCATTCGGCGGAGATGCAGAGAATGTCACAATATTTGGCGAGTCCGCGGGTTCGATAAGCGTTTGTTACCTAGTTGCGACACCTCTAGCGAAAGGGCTATTTCACAAAGCCATCGGGCAATCTGGTGGCTGCTATCAAAAGCACGCGACACTTGAGGAACCGGGTTCTGAAATATCGTTTCTTGGCAATGCAGAACAGGACAATCGGGCGGGTTATGCCATTGGCCGTGAAGTAGCTGCTGCCTTAGGTGCTGCGGGCGTCAGTCCAGATGCGCTCGAGATCATGCGGTCACTATCGACTACAGAAATCAGCACCAAGCTACTCAGTGCGGGGGTTGTTATGCCTTGGCGCTCGATATTTGTCGACGGTTATGTGTTCCCGAAACAAATGCGCATGCTGCACGCTCAGGGTCAAGCAAGCAACGTTGACTCGCTCATTGGTTCAACTAAAGACGAGGGCATCATGCTTTTCACTGACGTGGAAGAACTTTCACTCGATGAATGGGCAGCATCGATTCGAACGAATACACCTAAATATGCCGACCAGCTCATAGCTGCATATGACGAAGACGCACAAAAGTCAACCAAACTAGCACAACAAGAAATGATGTCCGATGCCGTGTTTGGTGCAGAGATGCGCACCTGGGCGCAGCTCGTTGAGTCGCGCAACCGGAACTCTTACGTCTACATCTTCAATCATGCACCCCCAATCGAAGGCATGGGTCGAAATTTAGGCGCATTTCATGGCGGCGAAATCCAGTACGTGTTCCAATCTCACAATGGCGAAGCCAACGAAGATGGCCTGCCAGCGCTCTGGGATGAAACCGATCGGGAGGTTGCTCGGTTAATGCGAGGCTACTGGGTCAACTTCGCTCGAACTGGCAATCCCAACGGTAACGGCCTACCGATCTGGCCTACCTATTCTGTGCAAACGAATCGGTCGATGGCCATTCAAGCTAATGCCCAAGCGGTGAAGGATCTTCGCAAAGCCAAATTCGACGTTCACGAGCAAATCATGCGTGACGGTTTCGCTGGTGCCCAAACGCTGTAGAAATTGAGACTGGCTGGCCACAATTCAATGCCACGCCTAGTGCAGTTTTCCGACCCATCAAGGATTCGCTGATATTTGTAGGTACTGTTTAGCGACGTTGAGACCTAGCGATGTTTGCCTGAGCAACGCATCGTGAATTTCGTGCTGTCTTTGAATTGGGTCAAGATAACCTGGTCGATTCAGTTTATGCTCTAACACAAGTTTCGACCAGAGCAATCGCGACGCGTCACCAGAAAGCGACGCAATTTGCAAACCTTCCCAAGCTAATAACACGGCAGAACTCACGTGATACAGAGCCGTTGCGATGACTCGAAAGCGTGACTCATCGTTTTCGTCGGCCACTCGTTGGGCAGTCTCGCCCACTCGATCTAACCATTGCCGCAAATCTTGGACATGAACCGGCACCGCTGCATCACAGGTGTCGAGGCGTTCATGCAAGGTAGCGACATACGCTTCTAAACAACGGTCTTTGCCGATTGCCCGTCGAACCGCGTCAATTGCAACGATATTAGTCGTGCCTTCCCAAATTGAACCCAGATAAGCGTCGCGAACAAGCCTCGGGTTCACATATTCCTCAATATAGCCACAACCGCCTCTGAATTCCATCGCGTCGCCACAAACTGCGCGTGCGTCTCTCGTACTACGCAATTTAAGGACAGGCGTCGCCAAACGCGCGACCGACCTTGCCGCATTCGCGCCAGAATCATTGCTCTCAGCGAGTTGCAGTTGTGCCGCTGCGAAAGCCCACATCGATAAAGCTTGTTCTGCACTCAACTGTATTTTGAGCAGTTGACGTCGCGCCAGTGGCAACTCGATCAAAGGCTTACCGAATGCGGAGCGATGATGAGCGACAGTGAAAGCGTCATGCAATGCGCGTCGCATGAGTGCGGCAGATTTGACGCCATTACTCAATCGCGACCGGTTGATCATTTCAGCCATTTGTTTGAATCCCGAACCTAGCTGACCAACTGGATACGCTAGCGCACCTTCTAAACGCAACTCACCGCTCGCCATCGAGCGAGTGCCGAATTTGTCCTTAAGTCGCACGATCCGAATTCGATTCACCGAACCGTCATCTAACACACGCGGCATGGCGAATAGCGCTAAACCACGAGTGCCTTCCTGAGCCCCTGTAGGCCGCGCCAAAATCATCGCGATATCTGCATCTGCATTCGAGCAGAACCACTTGTCGCCAGTGAGATACCACTCGCCATCACGCCGAGAAGCGGTGGTGCTCGTTCGCCCAACGTCGGAACCACCTTCTTGCTCTGTGATGAACTGAGCACCCTGCCAGAGCTCCTTCATGTCCATGGCGAGCATGCGAGGCAAATACTTGCGCTTTAGATCAGGACTACCAAATTTGCTAATGACATGTGCAGCCGAATCTGTGACATTGATAGGGCAGCCAAGCCCGAATTCCGTTTGATTGAAGAGGAACGTATAGAGGTGCTTAGCAAGCGTTGGCAGTGGCTTCCCCAACTCTTCAATAACCGGACGATGACTCAAAGCATGTATGCCATAGTCTCCGAACGCAGCTTGCTCCAACGCTCGATAGCTAGGGTGGTACTCGATCCACTGGCGGTCTGTGCCGTACTTATCCCTTTGATGCAACACTGGCGGGTGCCGATTAGCGGCCATAGCGAGTTCGTCTAAGTCGTTCGCTACACGATAGCCAAGTTCTTCGAGATACGGCGTGATGGCTCGCAGGACCTGGTCGTCTAGGTAAAGCGAAGCAATTTCGGCTAGGGCGCGATCGTCAGAGAAAAAGTTCTGACCTTTTGTATCCGGCGCGATGGCACCGCCAGGTAACGCTTCGCTCACAGCCATGGTATGGCTCGACGGTTCTTACTCGTATCATAAAAATAACCGTAGTGTGGTGGTTCAATTGATGAGGAGCGATTCATGGCGTTTTCAGGATTAGCTAACGCGAAGTTTGGCATTTCGATGTTTCCAACGGATTATTCGATACAACCTGCCGCAGTAGCTCAAGCGGTTGAAGAACGTGGATTCGATAGTCTGTTCTTTCCTGAGCATACGCATATACCTGCGAATCGAAGAACGCCATTTCCGGGTGGTGGGGAACTCCCGAAACAATATTGGCACGCTCACGATCCATTTGTCGCATTGTCAGCCTGTGCCGCCGTCACCGAACGCATTCGTTTAGGTACTGGTATCTGCCTGATCATCGAACGAGACCCAATTACGACCGCCAAGGTCATAGCATCGCTCGACATGGTCTCAAATGGACGCGTGGTTCTCGGTATAGGCGCGGGATGGAATCAGGAAGAAATGGAAAACCACGGCGCTAACTACAAAAAACGTTGGGCGATCGTACGTGAAAAAATCGCGGCAATGCGTGCGATATGGCGCGAAGAAGAGGCAGAATATCACGGGGAATTCGTCGATTTCGATCCGCTTTGGTCTTACCCCAAACCAGTTCAAGAAGGTGGTCCGCCCGTCTGGATAGGCGCGAATTCCAAGTGGGTATTTGACCGCGTCGCTGAATACGCAGACGGCTGGATGCCCATCGGCGGATTAGGCTCAGGCAATATGGAACGGCTAACCGAGGCAATGGAAGCACATGGGCGGAACGTACGTGATTTGACCTTGGCGTTGTTCGGTTCGTTTCCCGACGCCGACCAAATCCGTGGACGAGCCGATCAAGGCTTCGACGAGTTCATCTTTAACGTGCCGTCGGAAAAACGCGATGTGGTTCTGCCATTGCTAGATAACTATGCAAGCATTGTGGCAGAGCTAAAGAGTTAGCGCCGAAAGTTCAAACAAACTATCGAAAATCTTCGGCATTATCTTGTGGGTTGAAGCCTGCGAGAGCGACGGCGTTCGTCAAATCTCGATAGCCGTATTTATTACGTGACGTCCCAAATAAGACCGCGTATTTGGTCGTCGAATCGATTTGCACACTTTTGACAATTAAGTCCACAATGTCGCGCTGACTGCACCATATCGAGAAATCTCGTGCTCGCGTAGGTCGATCCGTACGGTTCACGAAGCCTATGCGGAGACAAATGATGGATAGCTCGGTGGTATCCGCGTAGTGGCGGCCGAGCGCTTCGCCCCAAACCTTGGTACTGCCATAAACACCGGTTGGACGAGTCGGCATCTCCGGTGAAATCAATGGCCAAGTCGCTGGCGCGTCCTCGTAGCGAGCTTCGACAAGCGACTTGTACGGTTCGATTTGCTCGTAGCCAGATACCGTGGCACCGCTACTTGCGAATATCACCCGTTTGCACCCCGCGTCGGCCGCGGCTTGATAGACATTGCGAGTTCCGGTGATGTTCGTATCAAGCAATTCCTGCCAAGTGAAGCGTTCACCCGCCTTCGCCGCGAGGTGAATGACCGCATCTACCCCTTCGAACGCAGGCCGGATGGCGTCTAAATCGGCCAAATCCGCCCGTGTGGTAGGCACACCTTCTACGTTGCTTCGATTCAGCGCCCTTAGTTCTACATCGTCTTCTAAGGCTGATCGAACCGCGGAACCAATGAGCCCGCTCATGCCGGTAATCAAGATTGGATTAGCCACGTTCTACTCCTTTATGGTGTGTCATGCTTGTTCTTAATGGTTCGCTAGGTCAGGATCTGAAACCGTATGACCTAGATCGCGCAGTTTTTGAATCACTGAAGGTTTATCGTCCTCGCCGCGCAACTGGAGCGTTATTTCTACAACTGTCGCGTCCAGCGTTGACGTGCCAAACGCTCGGCGGTGGTAAATATCAATGATGTTGCTGTCAGTTTCACCTATGTCGTTAGCCAGTTTCGACAGCGACCCGGGAACATCTTGAACCGTTGCGAAAATTCTCACGACGCGTTCGTGCCGTACCAGACTCCGCTCAATAACGTTCGCAAGAATAGAAGGGTCAGCGTTGCCACCGCTTATCACGCACACGGTTTTGCCTTTGGCAATGTCCGGGTGCTCTTGAACCGCAGCTAATGCAGCTGCGCCAGCACCTTCTACGAGTGTCTTCTCGATATCCAATAACCTAAAAATCGCAGTTTCAATGGCGGATTCGCTCACGACAACCATGTCATCGACGAGATCTTTGATGATGGGCAGCGTTAATCTGCCTGGCGTTTTTACGGCGATGCCTTCCGCGATGGAAATTTGAGGGCGCCCAGCCGACCAAGCTCGATCATGAAAACTTGCGTAAATTGGACTGTATTGCTCTGACTGAACACCAACTATTCGAACCGAAGGTTTCGCTTCTTTTAGTGCGATGGCAATGCCAGAAATCAAGCCACCTCCTCCTACGGGCACCACAACCGTATTGACTTCCGGCAACTGTTCCAGTATTTCGATGCCGAGTGATCCTTGGCCCGCGATGACGTATGCGTCGTCGTAAGGATGAATCAAAGTTAAGTTAGCACTCGCTGCTTGCGCGTTCACATACGCCACTGACTCATCGATCGTCGAACCCATTAACACGATATCTGGATCGAAGTATTTGGTCTTCTCTATCTTCGCGACGGGTGTGGTGCGAGGCATCACGATCGTTGTCGGAATATGAAGTCGCCGTGCATGTCGAGCGAGTGCTTGTGCATGGTTGCCTGCAGACATCGTGATCACACCGGCGGCACGCTCGTCGGGATTCAGTTGTTGCAACCGTGCAAGCGCACCACGTTCTTTAAAAGATGATGTGAATTGCTGGTTTTCCAGTTTGAGATGTAGGTCTCTACCTGTGATTGTCGACAGAGTCGTCGAAGGACACAACGGCGTACGCGTGATATGTGGAGCAATCCGTTCATACAAGCTGCGTATGAATTTCAGATCAATGCGATTAGCACCCATATGAACTGCTGCTGGCTACATGTGATGACGAGAGTTTGGAATTTTGAATGTTCAGCCAATCAACGGCGCGAAAACGAGCGACGTTAAACGACCAAACGATATGGTGCTTCTAAATACAACTTAACCTCTCTTAAGAACGCAGCTGCAGGTGCGCCATCCACAATGCGATGGTCCCACGTCAGCGACAACCGCATGCATTGTGT
The DNA here is from genome assembly GCA_009841635.1 of Gammaproteobacteria bacterium. Classification (GTDB taxonomy): domain Bacteria; phylum Pseudomonadota; class Gammaproteobacteria; order Pseudomonadales; family Azotimanducaceae; genus Bin55. Next base: position 10,381 of record VXLJ01000043.1, on the reverse strand, counting down.
TCGAATCGGCCGCTCTTCCTCCCACCTTACCGAGTCATATATTCGACCGACTCCCAAAATGCCGGTTTGTGGTGCATTCAATATTGGCGTAAATGAGTCAACACCATACATACCGAGCGACGTCACTGTAAATGTGCCACCGCTCACTTCATCAAGATTTAATCTGCCTGTCCGAGCACGCGTCGCCAAATCAGCTGCTTCTTGCGCTAGAGCTCGCAACGACTTTGATTGCGCATCGTGAATCACAGGCACGATTAAGCCATCGTCAAGTGCGACCGCAATGCCAATGTGTATCGCACCGTGCATACGCAGCTCACTCTCTTCGAAAGTGCTGTTCATAGCTTTGTGCTTTTGCAGAGCTTTGAGAGCCGCAGCGACTACCAAATCGGTGTAGGTCACGCGCACGGCTTCGGTTTTCCATTCTTCGATTAGCGCATTTCGCATTTTTATGGCGTCGTCCATGACGACTTCCATATCCATGGTGAGTTGGGCAGTAGAACGCAAACTATCGAACATGCGCTCCGCAATGACCTTGCGCTTGCCTTGAAGTGGCGTTGCATTCATCCCTTCGCTAGCGCTGGTCAGACTTTGCTTTGCCGCTGCTTGTTCCACGTCGTCTTTGGTGATCCGACCCCTCGGACCTGTACCCGTTAGCAAGTCAATCGGGACATTGAGTTCCGTCGCCAATCGACGCGCGGCCGGTGAGGCAAGCACTCTAGCGGGTTTAGCTTCATCCGCCTTCGCTGCGGTAGGAACGTCCTTTTCGGTGATTCTCCCGCCAGGACCGCTTCCAACTACGCCTTGAAGCGAAACGTTTCGCTCGCGTGCTAATCGTTTGGCTGCTGGCGAAGCTCTAACTGGCTGCGAACTGCCAGTTGTTTCCTTGTCTGCGACGTTTGTTGCCTCCGTCGACTTCGAGTCGGACGCAGAATCGACTGCAGCAATGTTGGGGTTCGCAGTTGGTGTCGGCAAGACATCTGGTATTGGTTCGTCCGCAGCGAAGATCCACCCGACGACCTCGCCTGGTTCAAGCGTAGTACCTGCTTCGACGATATGTTTCACGATGCCAGCCACGTCTGCTTCAACGTCCATATTGACTTTTTCGGTTTCAAGACGATAAACCGGCGCACCTTGCTCGACCGTGGCGCCATCTGCAATATACCACTCCTCCACGACACCTTCTGTCATCGTCATACCGACTTTAACCAAGTAGACCTCAGAAGGCATAGCTCTTTACCTGTACTTGCTGTTGTTCGTTGAAACGTGACCGATAACGCAAACAAGCGGCAATATCAACTCTTCTAGGTCCATCTCGTGCGACCCAAATCTCTATGTCCTCTTGCGCATTTATGATGCGTTCACGCTCGCCGTCAAACGCAAGCATCGTCACACCTCGAAGGCGAATAGTCTCACCACATGGTAAGTGGTGGATCTCTTCTAGTTGCACGCGCTTCACAATGCCAGGTGCAACGGGTGCCAAAACCTCGGCCGTACGCGTGGTATCGCTTAGTTGTCCCGAAAACACAAGGTGCAGTCCCATCTCATCGTTAGCCGTGACGGGATGTGCAAGACCACCTACCGCCGTCATACCAACTTTGCTCGGGTCAGCGACGCTCAAGATCGCGAAACGCCAATTACGCGGTTCTAGCAACGCGCGTGTGCCCATGAACCGATCGACGGTCCCGACGACGTCGATGAGCGCAAGATCTTCTTCACCAGACGCAAATCGCAAGTGAATGGCTTTGGTCTTCGGTGCTATCGATTCAAGCGGGATTTTCCGTGCTGCGATCAGTGCCGTAGCCATGCCCGCTGACGTTGCCTCGCATAGCGTTGGAAATGCGTTATTGGTGCCAGTAGACAAAGCGATAAGCGGAACATCTAACTCCGCTTTGGCAATGGCCCTATTGGTGCCGTCGCCACCCAACGAAATGAGCGCGTCAAGCCGTGGCATTCGCTTAGCCGCTTGGGTCGAATCTTCGCTTGTTCCTGTCAACTCCATGGCTAGCGGCAACGAATCTAACTCGGCACGCGCAAGTGCTGCGCTCACAATGTTGTGCGTATCCGGGAAAAAGTGAATGCAAGCTCTCGGCGCAAGTGCTTGAATACCCGCTAGACACCGGCGTACGATCGCTGATTTCTCTTGATTATCAAAAACCGACGCCTGTGCTGTCAAGCGCCGGATATCTTTGCCAGATGCGGGATTGGCGATGATGCCAATGTCCATGACGTCGCTAGGCTACGCCAAGTAGCTTGGTTACCTCTTCAACGATGCGTTCCGCATTTGGAATGTAGGCTTGTTCAAGCACGGGACTAAAAGGCACGGGACTGAAAGGCGCGCCAACTCTTGCAATCGGGGCGTCTAAATAGTCAAACGCCTCTTCTTGAATCTGTGCAGCAATCTCACCACCTAACCCACCAAACCGCACCGCTTCGTGCACTACCACGACGTGTTGGGTCTTTTTAACCGAAGCAACAATGGCGGCCGTGTCCATAGGCTGCAACGAGCGCAAATCCAGTATCTCTGCATCAATACCACTCTCAGCGAGTTTATCGGCGGCAGCTATCGCTTCCCCAACCATGCGACTATAGGTCACGATCGTGACATCCCCACCTTCGCGTACGACCTTCGCTTCGCCAACCGGTATTTCGTAACTGGCTTCTGGCACGTCGCCACGATTTCGCAACGACAGCTTATTGAGAACGACGAACACAGGATTGTCATCCCGTGCAGCGCTAATAATCAGACCTTTGACGTCATACGGGGTTGAAGGCGCGACGACTTTCAAACCTGGCAAGTGACAGATCCAAGCTTCCAGGCTTTGCGAATGTTGTGCCGCCATGTTTATACCGCCGCCTGACATCGTGATGATCGTAATGGGCAATTTCGCTGATCCGCCAAACATATAGCGCATTTTTGCCATCTGATTAGCGATTTCGTCCATGCATTCACCCATGAAATCCATGAACATGATGTCTACGATGGGACGCAAGCCGGTTGCAGCAGCGCCGACACCTAACCCAATGATCCCCTCTTCCGATATCGGCGTATCGACGATTCGCCGGTCACCGAACTCTTCAAGGATTCCTCGATACGAGCCAAAGACCCCACCGGCGCCAGCCACGTCCTCGCCGGCTACGAACGCATTGTCCTGCTCTTGCAGCACTGTCTTGGTTGCTTCCGCGACCGCGCCAATATAGGTTAATTCACGAGCTTCAGCCATTGCTCTGCTCCGTGTTGAACTTAGGCATAGACGTCCTCGAGCAATGAATCTGGGTTGGGCATTGGACTCGCTTCTGCAAATTCGATACCTTCCTTTACATCTGCGAGCACTTTTTCGTGAATTTCTTTGGCTTGCGCCTCCGATAACACACCTAGTTCTGCAAGGCGCACTTCGAATATCAATATGGGATCGCGTTTTTGCCACTCTGCTAGTTCGTCGTCAGTTCGATAAGAAAGACCCATCCCGCGAACCCCTACATGATCGAAAAATCGATAGGTCTTGCACTCTAACAATGAAGGTCCGAGCCCTTCTTTGGCTCGCTCAATCGCCGCAGCCGTAGCTTCATAAACAGCGATCGCGTCCATACCGTCGACCACCACGCCTGGCATACCGTATCCTGCCGCACGATCTGCAACATCGACAATAGCTTGATGATTTGCTTGTGCTGTGTACTCGCCGTAGCCGTTGTTCTCACAGACGAACAGAACAGGTAGTTTGTATAGCGCGGCCATATTCGCCGCTTCGTGGAACGACCCTTCGTTGCTAGCGCCGTCGCCAAAAAACGTAACGGCTACATTGGGCGCATTGCGATACTTAATCGAAAAGGCCGCACCAACGGCGATTGGCGGACCCGCCCCAACAATACCGTTCGCACCCAACATACCAAGCTGCATATTGGAAATATGCATGCTACCGCCTTTACCTTTGCAATAACCCGTCGCGCGGCCATACAGCTCAGCAAACATCTTGCCAAATTCGCCACCTTTAGCGATAAGGTGACCATGCCCGCGGTGGGTGCTTGTGATCCAGTCATCGTTAGACAAATGTGCCATGATGCCGCCAGCCACAGCTTCTTGACCAACATATAGATGCAACGCGCCAGGAATTTTCCCGGCTTCTGCCATCTTGCCCGCCTCTGTTTCAAACGTGCGGATCCGCACCATCCGAAGATGGATGTCAAGCAGCGTCTCGTTATTCAAGTCCATATGCAATCCTCCGCATATCCGATTTTGCATAGCAGCACAGTTCTGTTGGATTGAGTTTCAAGAAATCCATTTGAAATGCTTACTTACCTTGAGCCATCGACATCGGACGATGCCGAATACGTAGCCGTTCAAACCTGTGTCGTGCGAACAGTGTTAATGCCTAGCATCGAAGCAATTACGAGTTTTACTGTGATTACCCAATCCGGTTATCAAGGCATACATCAAATTCAAGATCATGCGACACAATATGTCGTTTGGCGATTGATAATTCGAACAAATTGGCGAACGAGGACAGTGGTTATGGCTAAAAATCTAGAAGAGAATGAAAAAAACGATATATTTGAACGACCTACATTGATTTGGCCAATTATTGAATATCGAAAGGACTTGCGACACAGACTCATTGATGTAGCAAAAGCACAACAATGGTCCTATTTTTTTGAGGAAATCGAGAAAGAAGATTCCTTTATCAATACGACTCGACCATTAGGCCTAGCGAAGTACGCTCCTTTGCACCATGCTGCCTACGGTGGCGCACCACGAGCGGTCGTTGAGCAACTGATCGAAGCAGGAGCTTGGCGAACACTCCGTGATGCACATGGCAATCGACCCGTGGATATCGCGCAGCATAGAGGTCAGAATCACCTATTACCCGTCTTACAGCCGACTTACTGCAAGCAAGTTGAAAAGGCTGTTCTCGACACTATCGAAACTTACTTCCATGCTACGGTATTGAGTTACTCACGTTACTGTCCAATCGATAAGCTCCTGCTTCCCCAGATTGAGCCGTTATTGGAACACGAAGACGCAGAAATGTTCTATCGCGTACCTGGGCTGTACGGCGGCATCAGCTACCGGTTTGACTTCGATCAGGAAGTCGCATTGATATCAACTGGGAGCAGCCGCATGAGTTGGGGAGTTTTAGCTGTACACAGAATTACAGTCAACGGTGTAGAAGATTTGCGAGATCGCTAGGAGCATCTCAACACTCACGATTTTTAAATATCTCTGTTTAGCGAAACAGCTCTCACCGGTACTCATAAAGTCGCCATTTAACGATGTACCTGTCAGTGATATCGATCCCGTCAATGATGCCGGTAACCTGAGGTGCGTTTTACACGGGAGGCGTGCGTTTGTTACTCATCGAATAGCTCCTTCGTGAATTGATGTACTTCCGGACGCGATTTTGCGTTACTCAGTACCCCGACACCACGGCCAGCCGAGAGCGTGTCTCGGTAGATTTTTCGGTCACGGATGACCGCATTCGTCGGCTTGATCGTCGACGAGAAGTTATCTACATACGTCCCGGCTCCTCCAATTCACGCACGTTCGAGTTCGTCAAAGTCATCGTCATGAGCCCTCGATCGTCTAGGCGCTTGACCGATTATGCTGAAAACCGAAATCCGGCGCACTGTAGTGCGTCTCCCGACGTCCAAAAACGCCAAAAAACGCTGTTTTCCGTGTTTTCTGCAACTGCTCTATTGGACCGCGGTCGTCACGCGTGGGCAACCAGCACGTTTTTACATATGTTAAGGCACACCTGGAAGTAGCTAATCGAGCGCCTTTATGAGCCCGATTCCGATAGCGATCGCAGAGACGATCCAGAGTTTCAGCTCGCTTTTGAGGTTGTTAATTTCGCTTTTGAGGTTGTTAATTTCGCCGTTGATTTCTGTTTTAAGCGAATCAAGGTCACTTTTCGTGGCAAGCTCTTCTTGTCGTTCGGCAATGATTTCGACCAATGCTTTCGCTTGTTTGGTATCAAATCCGTTGCTTTCGAGCTGCTCGATTGCGGCAGCGGTGTCAATGGTGTACGTTGTCATGGGGTAATCCGAACCCTATCGTCCGAGCTAGAGATCCTGGACGTAAGCGTGGCGTAGTCCGTGCATCTTACTCAGGCCGGTTTGTTGCGTCGGTACTCGTCGCGATGCAGCTGATCGACAAAACGTAGTTCCGCTCGAATCAGCGATATATCAGAAACGTCCCCGGTGAACTCCAGAATCTCTTCCAACAGCTAGTGCTGCGCCACGTTCCTAATCGGAATCTCCCGCTGTCGTCGACCCTTACACCAATTCGGCTTGAGCTGGAGCATATCCACACGGTCCGCATAGCCTACCTGAAATTTAATCGCTTCCTCGTGCACAGCGAGTGGCGCAATCCGAACTCTCGCTGCAAGCGCAACAAGAGTGTGACAGGCGCTGGCCGTTTGATTCAACGAGTACGAATGGCAACTGCTCGAGCCATGTCATCTTCTACCAGAAGCTGAATATTGAACTTCTCCATAAACTAAAGTGGTGATTGCCGTTCATCGAAAACACGATTGCCTGAATTCGCATGTACAAGCAACACTTTTGGAAGAGTGTCTAGAGGTGCAAACTTAAAAGGGATCGAATCGTCGATTGCAATCGGCCGGTCAAGCAACGGGTAAGAACGATTCGACGTCGGAATAATCTCAGCAGATGCGCGCCGACTCACATCCGACAAAGCTCTCCCTATTGCCTCTCCTCTACTTTGAATTTCTGAAGTTGCCTCAGCACTCAGTTCTTCCGGTGCTTTCCGCTCATGTTTTTAGGATCGTCTTCAGCATGTCCTAAAATCGAAGATGCAGCAAGAAAAACGACGATGGCGAAAATCTGGCTAAACCGTCGAACGTCCAAATTTATAACGGGACAGAATGATGTCATGCTGATTAGCCTAGTACCGAGAACGATGTTTCAAATCGATCCCAAATAACAGATGGAATGTCTTGGAAGCTAGACCAGCAGGGTGACCAGTGAGTCGATTTCGACATCTCTTTAAACACTGTTAAAACGTTTAAACTGTTAAGGGGTTTTTTGACTTTCAAAGAGAACATAAATTATTGATTTATAAAAATTATTTTCATTGAATGAGTGTAGTCTTTACTATCTGAGTACCGGCTAAAACTGACTCTAACTATCGCTCTAATCGACTTCGGCCTGCGCGAAGCCTCGCATAGGCAGATAATGCGATGTATGAAGGATGCGACAGTTAGGCAGTGGCGAGGCTTCTGATCGTTTACCACTCGAAATCCGGCCAGACTCAACAGATGGCGGATGCCGTGTATGAAGGGGCGACCGACGAAGCGTTAGAAGACACCCAAGTCATCGTAAAACAAGCATTGGAAGCCGATTCCGACGACTTGCTGCAGGCCGATGGCTTGATTCTTGGCACGCCGGAAAATTTTGGTTATATGTCCGGCGGTATGAAGGATTTTCTAGACCGGACGTTTTACGAAGTTGAAGGTAAACTCAAGCCTTTGCCGTGTGGTATCTTCATAAGCGCCGGCAATGACGGTACCGGCGCATTAACGGCAATCCGGCGAATTGCAAAAGGTTATCCGTTTATTGAGGTCCAAGAGCCAATCGTCGTCAAAGGCAAAGCGACCGACTCGCAGATCGAAGCCTGTCGTGAACTCGGCTTAGCGATGGCAGCTGGACTAGAAGCCGGAATTTACTAGCTCTGGTTCACGATTAATGCCGCGGATGAGAGCCGTCTAGTCATGCGGTGGGTCATCGTTTGAAGCCAAGCAACTGCAAGGAATCCGACGGCCCCGTTGGTGATCGAAATCGCCGCAAAAATCCCAATATAACCCCACCAGGTGTTCAACAAATAGCACATCGGCAGCAAAAGTACAAACATCCTAAACATGGATAGGACAAACGACGGAATAGGTTCACCATATGCGACAAACGTGCTTCCTGCGACCATCGACACGCTGAGAATGCCAATTGTGATGGGAACGATGTAAAAAAACTCAGTCGCTACTCGTACAACGTCAGCGTCGTCTCTGAAAAAGCCCGCGACGGTGCCACCGAATAACACCAATAGCAAGGTAACCAGCAAACCCCAGGCTAGGCAGAAGCCATAACACATGCGCAATGCTGCTCGAATGCGCGGGAACTGCCGGGCACCGAAGTTTTGACCGATGAAAGGTCCTAAACTCGAACTCAACGCCATGATGACGATCATTGTCATTGACTCAATGCGTGTTGCGACACCATACGCGGCAACGACATGGTTCTCATATTGCGCTATAAGCATCATGATCAGATACATCGAAACTGGCATGAGCAATTGGCTTGCCATTGAAGGTATAGCCAGGCGCATGACCTCTCGAACCGATTCAATGAATGACCCTAGTGAACCGGGGTGACGAAACAACCCACGCTGATTGAAGACGCCCAAGGCGTAAAGCGCGACCACAAACCGGGAAATCACAAATGACCATGCTGAGCCGTAAACGCCAAATCCTTCCCAAGACCCGACACCCCAAATGAGCAACGGCGCAATAATGACTTGAACGACAGCACCAGCTACCATGATGATGGCTGGGGTTCGCACGTCGTTGAACGAACGCAACATCATGCTGCCGACCATCGGCAGTGCGAGGATCGGTACGCCCAGCATCGTTATGTAGGTGTACTTGATCGCGATTGGAACGAGCTCAGCTCGGGCGTCAAGCAATTCAAAAATTGCTTCTGCACACAAAAATCCAACGACTACCAAGCAAGTCACAAACACCATCACGAGAATCAGCGTATGCGTGGCGATGCGACGGGCTTTCTCCCAATCACCCGCACCCGCTGTACGCGAAATAATGGAAGTCGCGCCAACCCCAAATCCCATCGAAAGGCTCATGAAGCCCATGACCAATGGAAAGGTCAAGGTCATGGCGGCTAATTCGATCGTGCCGATCTGCCCGACGTAATAGGTGTCAATCAGTGACGCCAGCATCATCGACGATATACCCAGCAGCATTGGTAGCGTTAGACGGGCTAGGTGTCTTGGAATCGAACCTTCTAAGAGACTCGCACTCGATCCACCTAATTGAATACGCGCGGCTTCTTGCGCTGCCTGTGGCGCGTCAGCCACGAGCCGATCTGTCTCTCAAGCTAAAACGGCGTTTGTCGCCAATTACTCGCCACGCAGTGCTGCTGTAATTGGAATATAAGCAGCACTTAGTGCAGGCAACAACCCACCAAAGAAACCTATTACCACGGCCCAGGTCATGCCTAGCGTAACGAGTTCCGGCGTAACTTGAAAATCGAACGCAACTTGAGAAAACGCTGCAGGATTCAGTGTCGCAACCGTGAAACCGTTGAACACAATATAGGAAAACAGCGCACCTAACGCGCCACCGATGAGTGCTAATAACATGGCTTCGATCATGACCGACACAACAATCGGAACGCTCGAAAACCCAATTGCTCGCAAGGTCGCAATTTCGATGGTGCGCGTCGATACGGCGGTGTACATGGTGTTTAGCGCTGCGAACAGTGCACCGATTGCCATGATGACTGCCACACCATAACCGAACGAGGTGATGATCTGACGCAGACCGGCCGATTGGCCTTCTAGAAAAGACTGTTCGGATTGAATTCTTAGTTGCAAGCGTGGATCATTTTGAATAGCCTGATCAAGTGCGTCAAACGACGCAGGGGAATCCAGCCTTACGCGCAAAGATGAAGCGACAGAGCGCCTGAACGCATTGAGCGACGCGGGAAAGTCCAACCATATCTCCGACTCGTAAGCCGAGCCGCCTGCTTCGAAATGTCCCACGACTGTCCAACTCGAATCTCGAAGCGAGACGTCGTTGCCAACTTCAAGACCGCGAAATTCAGCTGCCGCCTTGACGCCTGCGATGATTTCTGTTCGACCTGCTTCAAACGTGCGTCCTTTGACAATTTCGATTTCGGGTCGCACCTCAAATGCACCTTCGCCAACCCCACGAGCAATTAGATTAGCGTAAGTGCCCGTATCTATTTTCGGGACATCGACAACTGTATATAGCTCCGCACTTTGCGCGGTGACCCCTGGCAGTGTTTCAACGAGCTGTATTTGGGCCTGACTGATTGAACTCGACATTTCATCCGTCGAGCCATCGCGCAAAACGATAACCCGGTCGCTCGATGCGCCGCTAGCCAAGGCCGCTTGAAACCCTGTGGCCATCGCAAGAATGGCTACCAGCACGCCGACGACGCCACCAATACCAACGACGACGACTGATGACACCCCGATGCGTGACGGCAAATTGCGCAGATTCATCATCGAAATCTTGAAGATCTGTCTAAGCATCTCGGTAACCCTAGTTACGCATGCATGGCGTCAACAATGGACAAACGACTCGTCGTTATCGCCGGTAGCAATCCCACCAAA
>VXLJ01000032.1:2405-33653 GCA_009841635.1 Gammaproteobacteria bacterium | reverse complement strand
AAGGCCAGCACGGCGGGATGAGCCAATTGGTAAACGTGCCAGCGCATATTGCATACACAGCGCCTGAAGCTATCGATGCTGAAGTTGTAGCGCTTGCGGAGCCTTTGGCCTGTTCAGTTCATGGCTTTCGAAAGATCGGTCTGCAAGGACACGAAACGGTTTTCGTTGTAGGCGCTGGCACGATTGGCTTGACCGCGATCCTGGCAGCACGAGCCATCGGTGCGAAAGTCATCGTGCTCGCACGGCATCCTCACCAACAAGAAGCAGCTCATCGATTGGGTGCAATTGAAGTGCTTGGCGAAGACGAAACGTCACAACAACGAGTCCAGGAGCTAACGCGTATCAATGCGATTGATGTGGCGGTTGAGACGGTAGGTGGGCGCGCTGAAACTTTGTGGCAGGCTCAACGTGTACTCCGTCCAAAAGGACGTCTTGTGGTGCTTGGGGTGTTCACTGGCGGGTTGGTATCGATAAACGCGCTTCACCTAGCGATCAAAGAAATCGAGATGGTCGGCTCAATGACTTACAATGCTTCGGATGGTCACGTTGACTACAAGATTGCGCTAGATGTGGTGCACGAGTATCTAACAGAAACAAAATCACTTGTGACGCACCGATTTAATTTGACGCAGGCAAATGAAGCATTTCGCGTTGCGGCGGATAAATCAACCGAGTCGTTGAAAGTTCACTTCAATCCGACTGTCCATTAAATTGGCAGTTCATGAAATCTCAGTAATAATGCACTTGCTTTCTCGGAGAAGAAATGTCAGAAGAATTTAAGAAATACCAGTGCATGACGTGCGGCTTCATCTATGATGAATCCTTGGGTTTGCCAGACGAAGGGCTCGCACCAGGAACGCGTTGGCAAGACGTGCCAGAAGATTGGCTATGCCCTGAGTGCGCTACCCCAAAAGAAGATTTTGAGATGGTTGAAATCTAGGCCGCACATACGACACGACGCGACAGGTGCTGCGTCGTTGAACTGAACCGCTACCTTATAACCGGTGTGGTTCAAACCCTTTCACACACAACGACGGGTATTTTGCGAGACCCTGCTCGAATTTTGTAGTCGTTGTAAGTTGGGAATAGCTGCGCCATCAAATCCCATAGCTTCGCGCGTTCATCGCCTGTCGCGGTACGTGCCTTAGCGACAAATCGATCAGCTTTAACCTGTAACTCAATATCAGGATTCGCATCGAGATTTAGATACCAAGACGGGTGGTGCGAATGCCCACCTTTAGAGGCAACAAGGATGTATGCGCCGTTACTTTCGCCATATATCAAAGGAAGTTGTCGATCGTCGCCACTTTTGCGACCTTTCGTGGTTAATAAAAGTGTGGGTAGACCGTTCCACATATGACCATCCTCGCCATCAGATGCGAGATATCGGTCAAGATGTTCTTGAATCCAGTCTGCTAATTGCTTGTCCGCCATGGGGTACTACTCCTTTAGCGAGTGAGATGAAAACTGTTTGAGGCTGAAACTTGACAACGGTTCAATCTTTGTCCCGATATGTGTCTAAATCGCGAAACTGGTCGTCGCGCCAGTCGACCGCTGCGCGGAAGCCGAGTTCGCGCATTTTTTCTTGCCATAGATAAGCAAACTGTGTCATCTGCGCCATAGCGTCGTGCTCTGTACTGCTTCGTACCGAAGAGTAGATGCCCATGTTCTCATAGAAACGGTTCATATTGAGTTTAAGAATGGCAAGGTGGTCGGCCGACATGATGGCCAACCGATCCGCAAATGCGATGGTGCGTTTTTCTAATTCATCTCGGGGCCAACAGTAGTTGATCATGCCGATTCTTTCGGCTTCAGCTGCTGAGATACTTTCACCCGTGTACGAAAGTTCTTTAGCCTTACGCATGCCGATGACGAGCGGCCATATCACGCCGTTACGGGCCACGCCTAGACCGCGATGACCAGGGTGCCCAATTTCGGTGTCGTCGGATGCTACAACCAAATCTGCCATCATCGCTAGTTCGCAACCACCAGCGAGTGCATATCGGTGCACCGACGCTATCGTGACTTTCGCCATGTTCCAAAAGTACATTTGGATATCGGTGATTTGCTGCATGCTAGTACGCACACCCATGATGAGCATGCGTCGTTTGTCATCGGACGACTTGTAGGCTCGATTGGGTCCACCGCTGCCGCCTGGATTAGGCGTCAAGTCATAACCAGCACAAAACGCACGTCCCGCGCCTCGCAGAATGATTACGCGAATGTCGTTGTCCGCTTCCATGTCATGCAGAACTTCGTTGAGTTCGAACAACAACCCACTTGAAAGCGCATTCAGTTTTTCTGGACGATTCATCGTGATGCGACCAACACGACCGTCCGTACCTACGTGATCTACTATCAGGTTGTCGTAGTCGTCGTAATTTGGCATTTCCTTGACTCTTGAGTTGCGCTGCTTAGAAAGCAGGTATTTTGCGGATTAATCAATCACATAAACAAGCGCGGTGTATCTTGCGGAATCGGCGATTTATGACGCATAAAATCGCGCGTTCTTCTCGACACTCGAAATAGGTCCCTAGCGATGAGACTCGAAGATATTCAACATATTGGTGTGCTTGGTGGTGGCGTTATGGGCGGTGGTATCGCGCAAATCATGAGCGCGTTGGCTGGCTACCGAGTCACGGTACGTGACCTAACGCAAGAGATTCTTGACGACACGCGTGATGAAATCGTTGAGCGCAAATGGGGCGTGAAACGAGCAGTTGAGCGAGGCAAGCTTGGGTTCGATCAAGCAACTAAGGCTATGGCAAACGTTTCCTACACCTTAGATTTAAGCGATTTAGCGGATTGCGATCTAATCATTGAGGCAGTCCCTGAGCGTCTTGAGTTGAAACAGCAAGTTTTCAAAGAGTTAGATGGCGCCGTCAAAGCAGACTGTATCTTTGCATCCAACACCTCTGGATTCGTCATTAAAGAAATCGCTCGCGATGTAAGCGAAGAGCGTAAAACGAAATTTGTAGGCATGCACTTTTCCAATCCCGTACCAGTTATGAAAATGCTTGAAGTCATTACAACCGAAGAATCAGATCCGGAAGTGGGCGAGATCTGCAAAGCGGTTGGTGAAGCTGCGGGACGTGCAGTTTCGATGGTCAAAGACAAAGAAGGTACATACGGTTTCATCCTTAATCGAGTATTCGCGGCTGCGGCACGAGAAGCGAAGCAGATCGTGGATGACGGCTTAGCCACACCTGAAGACGTCGACAAAGCCATGATTACAGGTCGAAATTGGCCTGCAGCGTTTTTCGGTGTACGAGGTGGTATAGGCAAGCAGTGGTAACTCATCGCTGTGGATGTTCGGTTACCAAGAGCAAACCACATTTGATGCTGGTGGCAACTACTTGCTAGACATTGATCTCTGGGTACGCATAACTTAACACATAAGTTATGCGCATCTGGTTATCGCTGTATTAAATCTAGTAACTAATCCAGATAACTGATTGATAATTAAGAAAATATACTAGATTTTGTCTTTGTCCTTGATCCGATAAACATCAGGAAATGGAATCGTTTTGCCCTTGGCGCGCGCATTTATCACATTCATAAATTCAAGATCATAGGCGTCAAAGTTCACCTCTTGCTTTAGTCGCATTGCGCCATTGGCTGGTTCTTGATCGAACAAACTCTGATACGGTGCGATTTTTTGCTTAGACGCGTCTTCGTGAGGTCGAGGAGGCGACTTCCCAAATGGGAACGCACCTGCTACATCCATAAGCTGCCCGAACCGAATGGGATTGCGATCGAGCGCCTCCTGCGTCACCGTTGCTCTGAAGGGTTCTTGTGACTGCATGTGAGGTCGACAGAATGTTGCGAGCATCATTAGTCGGAGACCCTCGGTTTTACGAGGATATGAGCCGTGCCAGGTGTGGTCACCCCAAATGATCATTGATCCCTTCGGCGCTTCGATTGGTTGAGCTCGATCAAGCCAATATTCAGATTCCTCCGATGAAGGCCAGCGCCGCCAACGATGACTTGCAGGCACAAACGCCAACGCACCGTCATCTTTGCTGTAATCAGTAAGCAAATAGTTGAAGTTAGCGGTGAAAGGCTCGGGGGGAAAGGTTGCCATTTCGAACTGCGCCCAATCGGCATGAATGCCAGTTCTGGAATTACCTTTGCCTTTTAACCAACCATCGCAAAGGCTCAATATGCAATTGGTGCCTAGCAAATACTGGACCAGACCCAATCCGGCTGGATTTAGCAGCGTCTTTTCGAAGATAGGATCGTCCCAAAGCATAAAGCGCATCAACTCTTGACCATCTTCAAACACGTCTGCGAGTTCCGCTTCGGTGCACTGTTTGCGGGCACATGCGACACGAATCAATGCCTCGCACACTGCTTCATGCTCGTCCGTGGTGCCGACTTTCTCGGGTGGGATCACGGTATAGCCAAATGCTTCAAGTTCTGCTATGTGTTCGAGAAGATCTAGCTGCTTGAGCTCTCGATACAACCACGGTAAATAACGTGCGGAAGTCCAATCGTCGATATTCATGTCGTTATCTCGCGTTCTTTCAATTCGCCCTTTATTTACCCGAATGCACCATACTCTCGTCAGATTTTTGCTGCAACGCCGCCGTCGACGTTGATGATTTCCGCGGTTAAGAAACGCGATTCATCAGAAACCAAAAACAAAACGAGGTTAGCAACATCCTGTGGCAAACCGGGACCTTGAATGATCTGGTGAAAGTCGAACATCTTCTCAAACACGTGGTGACCACCATCTGGATCTTTAGATGTGCCTCGGGTTGCACCCGGTGTAAGAATCTGACCCGGACGCACGCAGTTGACGCGAATGTTGTCTTTGCCGCCGATCCCTGCCATGTATCGTGTAAGCGCGTCTACACCAGCTTTTGCAGCATAGTACGAAGCCGAAGTAGCACCATAGGCGTCTGCCATGGCACCACTAAAACCTCGTTGCGCGGCAAGGGACGACATGTTGACGACCGCTCCTCCACCAGCATTCACAAGGTGCGGCCAAACCGCCTGGCTCATATAGAAAGTACCTGTTAGATTCACGTCGATGACGCGGAGCCATTCTTCATTCGGCTCATTCGGGAAACGGCCGCCAGCACCTCCACCAGCGTTATTGAACAACACATCGATTTTTCCGTAGGTGCTTACGGCGGTTTCAACTGCACTAACGACAGATTCGTTGTCTCGAATGTCACATGCAACGAACGTTGCATCACCGCCTTCGGCACGGATCGCCGCTTCGACCTCTGCACCTTCGGCCGCGCGCCGCGCCATTAATACGACTTTTGCACCTTCTTGAGCAAACGTATGAGCCGTTGTCTCACCGATACCACTATTGCCACCGGTCACTACGGCGACTTTGCCTTCTAAGCGATTTGCCATTGGATTCGAATTCCTTTTTTTTAACGTGTATGCAGTATCAGAAACAAAGCTCAACACTGCTTTCTTAAGAACGCGGCATGATAGTTACACCATTCGCGCAAGCGAACATATCATGAAGATTAGAGCGTGAGTGCTTGAAAGTCACTTCCTGCAAACTCTAAATTCATGAACCCTTGCATAATTTCGCGCGTTGTGCTCGTCGTACGAAATTAGCTATTTTCTCCGTTATGTTGAAAGAATGAAGGTATTCTCCCGCTGCCTAACTGCGTCCTCAATCGTGTCTTGTGCATTGTTAGCGATGGGATGCGCGACGACCAACATGCCATCCATCAGCTCCGATGAATTACGTGCAGAACGTGCAAACCAACTCGAACGCACCTTAACCTTTGGTCGTAATCAAAACGTCCGCATCTTCAATTTGTTGTGGCCACTTCTTGAAAAGAACACAGATTTGTGCGGTTCATTGACGCGACCAAGCGTAGGCATGCGCTATGCCTGGCCGGCTCGACGTGGCGAAGCGAATCCCCTTGTGGCACGGGTGCGTGATGCAATCTATGACTTTGATTCACGCGTCGTTATTTATGCTGTCGCGGCTGGGTCGCCGGCGGCGAAGGCAGGAGTACGGCCTGGCGATAGAGTGACAAGCCTTGCTACTTGGGATTGGTCTGAATCGAATGCACAAATCTTCAATCGTGAATTTCAAGATCGACTCCATGCGGTTGCACGCCACGGCTCGGTCGATCTGAAGGTAGAGCGTGACGGTGCGATGGTTGCGTTAACGCTTGAACCAGTAAATGCATGCAATGTAACTTCTGCACTCGATTCAAGCTTAGACGTCCAAGCTAGGACGAATGGTCGTGAAATCGTTGTGACACACGGCATGGCGGTACGCCTTGACGATGAACAGATACGAACCGTGCTTGCTCATGAGCTTGCCCATTGCACGATGGGTCATTTGCGAAAAGCGACCTTGAATTCAGGCGTTGGTTTCTTCGTCGATCTGGTTTTTCTTAGCCAAAAAATCTGGCTAGGCGGCGCGTTCACGCAAATGTCGCAAAACGCCGGATCGATTGGACTCGAACGAGAAGCCGACTACGTATCGATGTACTTGCTCGCCAAGGCTGGATTTAGCACAGAGAATCGAGCGGAACTGTGGCGCAATCTTGCAGATGAAGTTTCGTTTACGGGTTCGTTTTTCAAGACCCATCCGTATAGCCCAGAACGCTATCTGCTATTGACAAAAACCCATGAAGAGATTGAGACCAAGCGGTCAAACAACGAAGATTTGATTCCAACCGGACTAGAGCAACGGGGTTAGTGTGCTTGATTCGGCTAACACTAAAACCAAGCAATAGAAGGATTTTCTGATGAAAGCGATCATGGTCATGTACGACTCCTTGAATCGACACATGCTACCGAACTATGGCTGTGATTGGACCCTTGCGCCAAACTTCAAACGTTTAGCTGAACGCACCGCGACATTCGACAATCATTACGTGGGGAGCATGCCATGTATTCCAGCTCGGCGAGAGTTGCATACCGGTCGACATAACTTTTTACACCGATCGTGGGGTCCTTATGAACCTTTTGATGATTCCACGTTTTCCATCCTGAAAGACAACAATGTCTACACCCATTTAGTTTCTGACCACTACCACTATTGGGAAGATGGCGGTGCAACGTACCATCATCGCTATTCGAGTTGGATCAACGTACGTGGTCAGGAAGGTGATGCCTGGAAAGGCGAAGTCAAGAATCCTGATTTACCAGAACACCTGGGTAGGCTGAATAGACAGGACTGGGTGAATCGGAAATACATGCAGAAAGAGGAACTCACGCCGCAAGCTCGAACCTTTGCAGCTGGGATTGAGTTCCTCGAAACCAATCACACTGAGGACAACTGGTATCTGCAAATTGAAACGTTCGATCCACATGAACCATTCTTCACGCTAAAGCAATGGAAAGATCGCTACAACTATGCGTGGGATGGTCCTCATTTTGACTGGCCGAAATATGAGCGGGTTGGTGAAGATCCAGATGCGGTTGAATATCTGCGTTATCAATACGCTGCGTTGCTCACCCAGTGCGACCATTACTTAGGTGTGGTCATCGATTTCATGGACGAACACGACATGTGGGATGACACCATGCTGCTGGTCGTGACAGATCACGGGTTCCTGCTCGGCGAACACGATTGGTGGGGCAAGATGCGAATGCCTTGGTACAACGAAACCGCTCACATCCCATTTTTTGTATGGGACCCCCGGACCAAAAAACGGAATGTGCGCCGCGCAAGTCTTACTCAAGCCATAGATGTTGGACCCACGCTACTCGGTTGGTTCGGTATTCCTCAACCTGATGACATGCAAGGATTTGATCTAGAACGGACGGTTGACACCGATGAGCCGGTTCGAAAGGCGTCGATATATGGCATGTTTGGTGGCCATGTGAACGTCACTGATGGCGAATACGTCTATATGCGGGCTCCGAGGGAAGGCAACGCACCGCTTAACCACTATACATTGATGCCGGTTCATATGCGCAGCCCGTTTAGCGCTAATGAACTCAAAAATATGCAATGGCACGAAGGTTTTTCATTTACGAAAGGTTGTCCTGTTATGCGCATACCGGCACCAGGCATGGCTCGTACTACACAAGAATTTACAACGCAGTTGTTTGATTTGCGTGCTGATCCCAAACAAGAGACCCCAATCGAGAATAGAGAGGTCGAAGAGCGATTAATCGTCCTAATGCGCGAAGCCATGGAACACAATGATGCGCCGGCAGAACAATTCGAACGATTAGAACTCAGTTAAAGCGTTGCTGCTCAGGTTAGTTTGATGCAGCGGGTTGATTTGTGGCAGTCCCAGCAGTCCTTTCGGAAGCAGTCTTTAGTTGCGAGTAAGAGAGTTCTTTTTCAGTAATCCCGCTGTAAACATCTATGGTAGAAACTCGTTAGATCAGGTCGCAACTGAACATTCGTTGCGTAAAAATGGCCTGGGGTGGGTTTAACCCCGATAATTTCGACTCCAATTTCGCAGATGTATCAATGAGCGGTTTACCACGCCTAAACAGTGCGCGCTCCGATTATGGAGAACATCAAGAAGCCATCGTGCAATATAGGGAAGACGGCACAAAGCGTGCTTTAGCGTTGCCAAATCGAGGCCCTCTTACGTTCACGCGGTCTGGCTCTGTTAGCAGTGCTATTCTCGATGCTTACAACGAGTACGGTTTCTACGTGCTAGAAGGTGTCATCGACGCTAAGGAATTGGCAGATCTTGAAGCAGATTTAGTTGATATGCTCGATCGTGCGCCGACTCATCGAGGTTCGACAGTAGACAAACATGGTCGACCGGCGTTGGGCGTCGGACATGATGGCAGATGTGTGAGTTTCGTTAAACCCTTGTCTGATCCAATCGGCGGCACGAGTGCATCTTATGGCCGGCATCCAGGCAAGATGATCGAACTTGCGCCACCAGAAGACGCCCCTGAAGAAATAGTTCAGTTATTCTCTGGTTGTCTCCAATTCTCTGAGGCGTATTTACGTCTCTATGGGCATCCCGGTCTCTTGAAACTCGCCGAAGCTGTGCATGGCCCAGACTTCACCCCTTTTCATGAAGCGTTGTGGATTAAACAACCTGGATTAGGCGGTTCGGTTGCTTGGCACCAAGATGGATTCACCCATTGGGATAGTCCTGATTTGCATCGGAACACACATGGTTTTAACTACATGGTTCAGCTTTATGGGTGTGATGCCGAGAACGGGCTTTGGGTCGTGCCAAGTTCGCACGCCAAAGGCAAGCTTGACATCAAACAAATGCTACAAGACGCAGGTTCAGATCGTCTTCCCGATGCGGTGCCGCTGATTTGTGCACCAGGCGATGTGGCGATTGTGAATCGCCAAGCGATTCATGGATCGTTTGCTAATACCAGTTCACAATTCCGCGTCTCATTCACCTTCGGTTTTCATAGACGTAAGAGTGTATTGAATGTTCGCAGTGGCGGAATCCACAGTCCAGTTGCAGACTACACTGACGAGTACATACGCAAGCGTTCCAAACTCATTCAATTCGGTATTGAAGCGCGCAAAGAACGCTTTGGTGACGAGCAAGCCTATGTCTATGAACCGTTTGCAAATGAAACCAGCAAGTTCGCCTGGTCGCCTGGCCGGATCGCTGAATTTAAGGATTACAACACTCAGGATCTTGGCATTTAGCCGTGGCCGACGAAGCCAAACTTAAGCTCGCATTAGTTGGGTGCGGGGGTATTGCTCGTGCTCATTGGTACGGCATACAACACTTTGCGCCGCGCATTGAAGTTTCGGCAGTAGTCGACGTCAACGAAGAAGCGGCGAAAACCTTTGCCGAACACGTAGGCGCGAAACCGTACACGTCGCTTGAGCGGTGTCTTTATGAGGCTGATCTAGATGCCCTTGATTTGATGTTGCCCCATCATTTGCATGAGTGGGGTGCATCGGCGTGTTTCCGTGCAAAGAAGCATGTTCTGCTTGAAAAACCGATTGCGATGGACGTATCGACAGCAGAACGGATTTTGAAGGGCGCGAAAGAAGCTGGCATCAAACTCATGGTCGCTGAGCAAGCGCAATACTGGATGGACGTCGTCAAAACGCGCCAACTCATTGACGCTGGTGCAATCGGCGATGTCATCACCGCGCGCGCGTGTTTTTACGATCCTCTTAAACCCTTTGACAGCGATAACTTGCCCTGGCGTTTTCACCTAAGTAAAGCTGGTGGGGGCATAAGTATTGATGGTGGCGCTCATTGGATTCGTCCAATGCGCATGATGCTAGGCGAAATTGACGAAGTCGTTGCAGCTACAACCAGACATATCCCTGAAATGGAAGGCGAGTCCGTCGCCCAAGCTGTGTTGCGGTTCGACTCAGGGGTGATTGGTACATTTCAAGCGGTGCAAAGCACTGGCGCACTCGGTCCCATTGAGGATTTCCGCATCACCGGCAAGTCAGGCGAAATTGTCATTGAGCGCGGCCGCGAAGGGCGGCTAATGCTCTACAACGAAGCGAATCCACAAGGACAGAATGTCATGAGCGCATTTGAAAGCAAAGCGGCTTCGTATGGCGTTGAACTTGCGGACTTCGCCGACCATGTGTTAGACGATAAACCACTTGCGGCACCGCCAGAGTATGCGTTGGGCGAGTTGCGAACGGCTATAGCGATGTACCGAAGCGTTCGAACGAAACGTTGGGAGAAAGTCTGGTAAATTTGGTACAGACGCGTTCTGTTGCCTTACCTAGCAAGCTCAAATCGTCGCAAGCAGCTCTTTCAGTCCATTACCAAGACGAGATATTGCCGCGCTGTAGATGAACCGATCCCAGCCGATACAGAAGTGACGCACGCCTAAATCGATGTAGCGTTTCGCCTGCTCAACTTCGCCGATTTCAATGCGAGGTTGCACGTCGTATTCGATAGATTTCGCAATAACGAGTTCCTCGTATTCGCGCACGGCATTGGTACCTCGCAACGTATCTCCTTTCGAAAACGTGAAATCTGCTGGTCCCCATTGAGTCATGTCTATGCCACGTGCTTTTGCGCGTTCCAAGACTGAATCTATGTTGTCGACGGTGACACCTTTCTCGATCATGATGACGGAAACGATAGAGTCCAAATCTACCCCGTACTTATCTGTGTTGTAACCAGATAACGCAGGACGGCGAAGTTTCACGCCCATCCTTGCGTCATTGCCAGGTTTGTCAGGTCGTATAGCTGCATGACACAGATCGACATCTTCGGCGGTGCGTACATCGGTGAACAGCACGGACTTAAAACCTGCGCCTAGTGCGACTTGCGCCCAAAACGCCTGAGCTTCCTGATCAAGTTTGATCATGAGCGGCAAATTGCCGCATTGACCAGCCCGAGCCAAGTGGTACAGCAA
The DNA here is from genome assembly GCA_009841635.1 of Gammaproteobacteria bacterium. GTDB lineage: Bacteria > Pseudomonadota > Gammaproteobacteria > Pseudomonadales > Azotimanducaceae > Bin55. The sequence goes on along the minus strand of VXLJ01000032.1, from coordinate 22,373 downwards.
GCTCATATCAAACGTTGAATACTCACCGACGAATTCGGCATAGTCAAAACAGCCTGAGTCTCCGATCATTTCAGGAATATCAGGTTCGGCGAATAAAAAATGGGTACCAATGGTTGGTAGACCTTGATCTAGCTTTTGCCGAAACGTGTTTTCCATGATCATGAGGGATCTCCAAGCGAACTGCGGCTTAGGTAAGCAGTTTGGGTGATTGAATGAGCGCGAAATGTTACGAACGAGAACGCTACGCCGGCTACGAGTGCAAAGTCCCTTGTAAATGCTGCATACAAGCGCTGTTCGATGAATGTGTGTCCTGCACTACAATCAACGGCAGGCCGCTAGGTGACATCTCTTATAGCTATGCTAGTTCAATATGCCGTTACGTTTTTATGTTGTGGCCGATAGCAAACTGATTAAGCCATGACAGAGATTCGTCCTAGTGGATTCGATGCTATTACCGCGTTAAACGATTTAGCAAAGATCACGGTTTGGTTGAAGGTTTTTGCTATGGCCCTTCTCATTAACGCCGTGCTAGACGTGCTAGTGTCTACTTGGGCATTGCTTGTTGTTTGGTTGCCGCTTTGGATGGGGATCCTTTTATGGCAAGCTGCGCAAATGCTTGAGGATTTTCGCACTGCCGGCGATCTGCAAGCCGGATCTGAGAGTGTTGCAAAACTTGCGCTCTACTTCAAGATTTTTGCTATCACCATTCTTGTTGGGATTATTTTGGTGGTGGGGAGCGTGATTCTTGCCGTGGTTGTTTTCATACCTTAGTTCATTGCGGCAGGATTTCTGGTGTTTCGCGCGACATTGGCTATTTAAGGTGAGCTGGCTATGAATTCGCAAGAGGTTTTACAACCTCTGATTACCAACGCTGGTTGGATTAAGTTCGCTGCTATCGCAACGACTATTGGCGGCATTATTTTGTGCTTCTTGATTCTGACGCTTCCTTTTGGTATCGCCTATATCGTTGCCGGCGTGAACCTTTATCAAGGGATAAAGCGTTTAGTAGACGCTTCATTGCTTTCTGATAGTGGAGATGTTGGCATTGCGCTTAAGAAAATCAGTTTATGTTTGAAGATCTGGACGGTGCTTACATTGGTTGGGTGTGTCATTGCGTTTTTAGGGTGGTACTTCCCAATTGACGCTGATTTCTGGCTTTGACAACGTTGTAAACGTTTGGCAGCGTTCTAGCAGTTTGCTCGTGCCCTAAGTCCTTTCCTCGTTAGCAAGTAGTGCGCATCTAGATCGTTAGCTCCTTAGATCAGCGTCATGGGGTAATCAAGTGGCTTCGTAATCGGGATTTTTGTTGTGCTCTGACGATTGAGCTAATGGAGGTTGAAAAAAGTTAGATACTGTATACAATAACAGTTATACAAAAATATAGATACCTTATGAGCTCTACAGCAACGCTTTTTCATGATGCCCGACTATGGCGGGCGCGAGATTTGCATGGACAGCAGACGATGTCCACCAAGCACGGCCTAAGTACGGGGTTTGAGCAACTTGACGATCTGTTAGTGGATGGCGGTTGGCCGTGCGCCGCGTTGGTAGAAATTCTCTGTGCCCGTTACGGTGTAGGTGAACTGCGCTTGGTAGCGTCGGCGTTAACGAGACCAGTTTCTGCATCGCAATGGACGGTTCTCATCAATCCACCGTGCGTTCCGTACGCCCCAGCTTTTCAAGCATTGGGTGTTAATGTGCGTGATCTGATGGTAGTCCATCCAAGCAGTCATCGCGAAGCGTTGTGGTCGCTTGAAGAAGTGATTGAGTCGGGCTCGTCTAAGACTGTGTTGGGATGGTTGAGCGAGGGCGACCTGCAGGACAAGCAGTTGCGGCGCCTTCAAGCTAAAAGCAAAGAACGTGACGTATTTTGTGTCCTGTTTCGCCCCTTGGCCGCAGAACGGCATCCATCGCCGGCGGAATTGCGACTCCGAATCGAGCAGCAGACCCTCGATCGCAAACTCATCGTGTCCATCATCAAGCGTCGAGGAGGTTGGCGCGTGGAGGGACTTGAATTGCCCTTGCCATGGGGACCAACAACGGCTGATGCGGATCGGACTCATCAGTTAATGGCCGATTGGGAGCGTACCCGTCGCGATATGAAAACCGCACTGCTGTAATGCTGTGGTTCGGACTGTACTTGCCTCACTTACCGCTGGAGGTTTTCAAGCAACCGAGCTCAACGACTGGTGTGCCAATCGTGGTGACCGACGCGCAACGAGTTGTTCGTGAAAACGATGCAGCGCGGGCGGCCGGCATTCGTTTAGGAGCGAGTCTGGCAACTGCTCGCAGTCTAGCTCCAGCGTTGGTGCACCATGCACGAAACCGTGAGATCGAGGCGCAGCGTCTAGAACGTCTAGTCAGCACTGCGTATGCCTTCACCCCTTATGTAAGTGTCGCGGCTGGGGATGCGTTGTTGTTGGATATGGCTGGCAGTCTCAAACTCTTCGATGGCATCCATAAGGCCCGAAGCAAGCTGCGAAAAAAGTTTGGACGGGCTGGACACCGTGTTGCGATTGGCGTTGCGCACACGCCGCGCGCTTCGCTGGCATTTGCCAAAAGTGGCATGGATGTGGCTTGGCCTGATATGCCTGATCCCCAAACCATTCGACGCATCACATTGCAACTGTTGGATACGACGCCATTGGCAAGCCTGGACTTGGCGCCTAAAACGCTTGAGCGCTTTGTGAATATGGGTATGCGAAAAGTCGGGGATATCGTGCATGTGCCGCGCCACGAGGTGGTTAAGCGCTTTGGGGTGGAAATAGCCGATTGCCTTGCGGAACTGACCGGCGAACGCATGGACCCCTGGAATGCCGAGCGGCCGCCTGAGTCCTTTAGCGAAAGCTTGCATTTGATTGAGCCACTACGCGGCAAAGACGAGGTGCTTGAGCCGATGGAGCACTTGGCCAAGTTGCTAGCTACTTGGTTGGCGCGGTTGAATTTTGGCGTGAGGCGTTTGAGTTGGGGTGTGTATACGTTCGATGGAGAGGGAGCTTCATTCGAAGTGGGGTTTGAGCAGCCGCGTCATGAGGTAGCAGACATCATGGCGATCACACGCTTGCAGATGGAAACAGTTGATTTGCCGGGCGAAGCAATGACGATCACGCTCGACGTGCTGTACGCCATGCCTCTTAGTGCGAAGTGGGTGGAACGGGATGTGTTGGGGCAAACAGTGGCGCAACCTGCGCCGCCACGTGAACTGGTTGAACGTTTGAGCGCGCGCTTGGGTAAAGATGCATTGCAGCGTTTTTGCATTTTCGACGACCATCGGCCTGAGTTCGCGTGGAGGCCGACAGCTGAACGCGATGCAGGCAAGGCACCAATTCCCGTACCGGAGCGGGGCCGTAGACCGCTGTGGTTGCTAGAGCCGCCAATGCCGATGCGCGCTGACCATTTGCGCATTGTCAGTGGTCCTGAACGCATACGTTGTGGTTGGTGGGAGCAGGAACAATGTCGGGATTATTTCGTGGCGCAGGATCGTGACGCGACATGGTGTTGGTGTTTCCGCGATGCGCAAGGATGGTTTGTGCATGGCTACTTCGCCTGAGACGCCGACCAATATCGGGTTTGCCGAACTGCACTGCAAATCCAATTACTCCTTTTTAACCGGAGCTTCCCACCCAGAAGAACTCGTCACGCAAGCGCATGCCTTGGGTTATCAAGCTGTTGCAATCACTGATGAATGTTCATTTTGCGGCATTGTCAAGGCGCACGAAGCCGCAACGAAGTGCGGCATCCAATTGATTGTTGGTGCTGAATTCGAACTACCCATCGGATCGTTTGATTCGATCAAAATCGTGCTGTTAGCACCAACGTTAGGTGCATATGGTCGGTTATCGAACTTGATCAGCTCTGCTCGGCGCAATGCCACGAAGGGCGCTTACCAACTACATGCGAACATGCTGGAAGCAGCGCAAGATTGCTTTGCTATTTGGCCTGTGCCACGTGGACGACTGGATGACCTGACTGTGGTAGGACGCACTTTGCGCACGCGCTTGCCGCACTTGTGGTTAGCGCTGGAATTGTTTTTGGACGGCACCGACGAAGACAAGACGGCCACCGTGTTGCAATTGTCAATGGTTTTGGATTTGCCAGTGGTGGCTAGCAATGACGTGCACATGCACATTCCAGAACGCAAACCACTGCTGGACACGCTCACGGCCATCCGGCTCGGACTTCCAGTGCACAAGTTGGGATCAGCCATTGATTCCAACGACGAACGCCATCTCCGGCCATTGGAAACGCTGCAAGCGCTTTACCACGAAGACATGCTTGCTGAATCGCTTCACATTGCCCAGGCTTGCACCTTCACGATGGAGCAGTTGGCTTATGAATATCCAGCGAACTTAGTTCCACGCGGATTTACACCAGCGCAACACTTGCGGCAACTGACATTTGCGGGGGCGCACGAACGCTGGCCTGAAGGCATACCGCCAGATGTCATTGCTCTGCTTGAAAAGGAATTGAAACTCGTTGCGGAATTGAACTACGAGATGTACTTTCTGACGGTACATGACATTGTGCGGTTCGCACGCAATCAAGGCATTCTGTGCCAAGGTCGTGGCTCGGCTGCGAATTCAGCCGTGTGTTTTTGCCTGATGATCACGTCCGTTGATCCGGACCGCATTCATGTGCTGTTCGAGCGGTTTGTGTCGAAGGAGCGACACGAGCCGCCAGACATTGATGTTGATTTTGAGCATGAACGCCGCGAGGAGGTCATCCAGTACATCTATCGACGGTATACCCGCGATCACGCTGCATTGGCAGCAACTTTGATTACGTATCGACCCCGAAGTGCGATACGCGACGTTGGCAAGGCACTGGACTTCGATCTGGACTTGATTGATCTATTGGCTAAATCCATGTCATGGTGGGACAAAAGGGAGGTTATTGACGAACGTTTGGATGAACTTGGGTTGGATTCACGAGCTACCGATGTTCAGCAATTTGTGGTTTTAGTGAGCGAGATTCTCGGCTTTCCACGGCATTTATCTCAGCATGTAGGCGGGTTCGTCATTTCGGAGAGACCGTTGTCGCAGCTGGTTCCGATTGAGAATGCAGCGATGCCTGACCGCACTGTCATTCAGTGGGACAAATACGACTTGGAGACGATGAAACTCATGAAAGTCGATGTGCTTGGTTTAGGGATGTTGAGTGCGATCCGGAAAGCATTTGATTACGCCAATGCTTTTCATGGTTTGCGTGGTGCCGACCGTCTCACATTGGCAACGGTACCGCCGGAAGATTTAGATACGTACGAGATGCTCCAACAAGGCGATAGCGTAGGGGTGTTTCAAGTGGAGTCCCGCGCCCAAATGTCGATGCTGCCACGGCTTAAACCCGCGTGTTTTTACGACTTGGTGATTGAGGTTGCGATCGTGCGGCCAGGACCGATTCAAGGCAACATGGTGCATCCTTATTTGAAGCGGCGGCAAGGTCTGGAAGAGATCACGTATTCCAGTCCCGAAGTGAAGAAAGTTCTAGAACGCACTTTTGGCGTGCCGATTTTTCAAGAGCAAGTGATTGAGTTGGCGATGGTTGCAGCAGGATTCACCGCTGGTGAAGCGGACCATCTGCGTCGCGCAATGGCTGCCTGGAAGCGCAAAGGTGGTCTTGATCAATATGGGCAGAAACTCATTGACGGCATGTTGGCGCGCGGTCATCCGCGTGAATTCGCCGATCGCATCTTTGAACAAATCAAAGGGTTTGGCGAATACGGTTTCCCTGAATCGCACGCCGCAAGTTTCGCTTTATTAGTGTACGTATCTGCATGGCTGAAGCGACACGAACCGGCGGCGTTTTACTGCGGCTTGTTGAACAGTCAGCCGATGGGTTTTTATTCACCTTCGCAGTTGGTGCAGGATGCCGTTCGCCATGACATTGAAATCTTGCCTGTGGATGTGCAGTTCAGCAATTGGGACTATCACCTAGAACCAACGAATAAGGCAGGTCCGCAGGACACACGCCAACAAGGTTGCGTGCGTGTTGGTTTGCGCCAGATCAAAGGATTGGGTGAGGATGCTGGTAGGCTTCTTGAAGCGAACCGACCTTATCTTGACATCGACGATCTTGCTAGGCGCGCCGCATTAAGCGATCAGGCTTTGACCTTTCTGGCACGAGCAGGCGCATTGGAGACCCTTTGCGGACATCGACATCAAGCTCATTGGGATGCCGCTGGTGTGGAGGAACCGACCAGACTAGCGATGATGGCTCAGGCGTTTGAAGCCTATGTCACAGAGGTTCAACTTATGCCGCCAACCACAAGCGACGATACGGTGTCTGACTATCGCTACTTAGGTCTCACGTTAGGTGCGCACCCGGTAGAGTTACTAAGGAAAAACAAGGTATTTCGTCGGTGTGTCAAAGCTGACAGTTTGGCAACCATGAAGCCGGGCCGGTTTGTGCAACTCATGGGATTGGTTACGTGTCGTCAACGACCGAGTTCTGCAACAGGCGTGCTATTTCTTACTTTGGAGGATGAATCCGGGAATGCGAATCTAGTGGTTTGGACGAACGTTTTAGAACGATTCCGCAAAGTATTGGTGCACGGCCAGTTGTTAATGATCAAGGGTGTGATTGATCGGGAAGGGGCAGTGGTCCATGTGATTGTTGGCCACGCCGAAGACATGAGCGACCAACTTGAGAAACTCAGCCAGCGCGAAGAAAACACCAATGAAATCGTTCATTCAAGAAACTTTCGTTGAGACTGGCGCACAATGAATGGTTAGCGTTCGTAAACTACTAAAAACTCGCGTAACCTCCTAGTTGCGCTTACACGGGGTTGGTTGTACAACTCAGCATAAATAGAAAACAATGCTTAAAACAGCGGCCTAGGAAACGGTAAAAATGAAAAAAGCCCAGATGAGAAGGCAAGGCTGGATTGAAGTAGTCACTGGGGTGATGTTCAGTGGGAAATCCGAAGAATTGATTCGTCGAATTCGCAGAGCATTAATCGCAGGGCGACAAGTGCAGCTTTTTAAATCTCATCTTGACGACCGATACAGTGGCAAATTTCAAATTTCGTCTCATGATGGTCGCACCATTGACGCGGAACCGATATCGGATTCCAATGAATTGCGAGCCAAGATCCTGCCAACGACTGAGGTTGTAGCGATCGATGAGGCGCAATTTCTTGATGATGGCATTACGCAAGTTGTCGAATTGCTCGCGATGGCTGGCAAGCGCGTTATCGTCGTTGGTACGGATATGGATTTCCGCGGTGAACCATTTGGACCTATGGGTGCGTTGTTAGCGCGAGCCGAGGAAGTTACGAAACTAACAGCAATTTGCGTTGTTTGCGGTGAACGGGCTACACGAAATCAACGTTTGATTGATGGGAAACCTGCAACAGTTGATGGTCCTACGATCCAGGTTGGCGGTGCAGAGTCTTATGAAGCGCGATGCCGTGATTGTCACGAGGTGCTCGATCAACCGAAAGGCAAACTTGGTCTAGACGAAGCTAATTTATGACAAGCAGAACTCTTGGTCAGCGCCATCCTTCTTGTGGTTTTTCGACGGGTCGCAATCGACCTAACGAATAGTGTTCGCTTTGCGGAAATTCAAGACGAACAGGGTATCTTCCGCCTTGTTTATCACGTTCCGAGTTGACGATCTCTTGCATACCGTCCCATTCAGACCACATGTCGCATAAATGATCGATCGTCATTGCGTATGGGTTGTATGTGTCATAGTCGAACTTCGCAGCTGACGCATCCCCAAGACGATCGTTATGGTCGCGGGTACCGTGCATCCAGCGAGGGTCACCTTCGTAGGGATTTTGCGAACGAAAACGGCGCACACGGTAAAAAGCGGCATAGCGAGTACGTCTTGAGTGATTAGCTGTCCCCGCATGAGGCAGCCCGTGTAATGCAATAAACGCATCGCCTTCTTCAAGTGACACAGGTGTTAGCCACGTATACGGGTTACCGCGGCTATCGCGCCACCCATCGATATGGACTGATCCACCATGCCGTGGACCTGGTGGTTGAAGCAATGGTGTTGGCATACCCATATGCGGCTGGCCATGAGCTGCGGATATTGGTTCTACCCTAGGCCAACCAGGGCCTTCATAGCCAATTGGACCACCAGCTTCGCGCTGCATTCGAAAAAACTGTTCCATATCGTGATGAAAGCCACGTCTAACGCCTGTTTGACCGGAACCGATTACAGTTTGGTCACTAAATGCAATCCCAACGAATGCGGTGAAATCACCAATCGTTAACGTCTGTTCTGGGTCCATGTAGAACGGCGTACCCATAGGGTTTTGAATGGTGTGATTTAAATGCGACATGTAACGATGCATCGCTTCAGGATCATCTGGATCTTTACCGAGCGCGATGATGTCATCGCGATTGGCAGGATAAAACTCTGGTGGCGGTGCCATCATGCCATCGATATGTCCCATTTCACCTTGATCGCCACCTACAAATCCGCTATCGTCTGCGCCAGGTGTATTGTGTGCGTCACACGCGATAATGGGTGAAAATGGTCCTATTAGCTCACGCAAACACGCACCCAGTTGGCTTCCTTCGAACATATTGACGAAGGCCTGCTGGCACTCTGGGCTTGTTGCGAAAAACTGAAAGCCTCGTTGAAATTCGGTGGTGCCGCCTCGATCGCGTAAACCTTCAACTCGCACCCGAGCTTCGCGCGTAAGGTCGAGCGGTACGGCATGTTTAATGATTAGAAAGCCATCGTGGTAAAAAGAGGTTTTTTGCTTATCAGTTATCGTGATTTCTGGGCCAATGCGCTGAGGTAGAGGGCTTGCATTGATGCCAGCTCGCACTTCTGGAAAGTATTTGTAGTCCGCTGGTGGACCATTGATTGCTAAATCCCAACTTACTTGACCCGCAACGGGCGAACTACCTATTGCCGCGCGATCCATCTAGACAAGTGTTCCAACTTACTTACTCGAACTTTATAGCGTTGACTCTATAAAAAGCAATGACGAGCGGTAAATTGCGATCTCTCGTCGACACAACCGCATCTGATCAAGAGCATTAAGAAGCTCTTATTTCACATCTATCTTTCTATAATCGCTGCCGTTCCGCCTTAGCTCAGTTGGTAGAGCAGTTGACTGTTAATCAACTTGTCGCTGGTTCGAGCCCAGCAGGCGGAGCCATTTTTTAACGACGATTTGCGGTTACAAATGCAAAGTCTGCCGTTATTGTCTATGTTGTATACAAAATATTCTCCTAACGGTGACTTTTTACCGTTTCCTTCGTTCAAAATAAGTTAATCAGAGCAATTACTTACGACTAAATCGGTAGATTTACAGTTTTTAAGGATCTCTGCTAGTGCAGCCGCTTCATCATTGTCAACCGTTAGCTTGTACTTTTGCTTCACTTCTAAGACTCGGTTAGCGAACCAGCATTTATTTTCATTTTCCGGTTGCCATTCGAGGGCATCTTTGGAACTTTTTTGACGATTGATTTCACGTGAAGCGAGGGTTAGGTTCAATAAATCGGCACCAAACTCTTTTTTACGTTCTATATCTTCTTCCGTACACATACCGCTTTCGTGCGCCTCCGCTAAAGCTACGATATGGTCGATTTCAACGGCATCTTCGTCATCAAAGCACTTTCCTGTGTAAGGACCAAAATTCCCACCTAATGCTTCCAAAATTTCATTTTTCTTACTACGATAGCGCACACCGTAGTCATTACGGATGTAGTCGTTACCGGCGCACCGGTATTCCGGTTTTACCACGACGCCGCGCCACCATTGCGTTTCATTTACTGACAAGTCCACTTGTTGGTCGTTTTTACTTTTAAGCAAATGAACAACTGCGATCGATTGGTTGCTAGCCACTTCGACGTCGACCTGCCACATCCCCTCGTCTAGATCAATCGCTCCAACTAATTCTGATTCTTCCGGCCAAGATTGAGGTGTTTCACCCTCTCTCAAATCTGCACCTTGGATATGCAACGTATGCGCGCCAGGAATCCTCACCGATGCTTTCGCCTGTCGCTTGGTTTTGTCGGTTGCGCTGATTTCAACTATGACGGATTCATCTTTTTGATTCACGACTCGAAGCACACTATTTGAGCTGTTTGGGTCACCCACATAAAAAACAGGTATTCGATGGCGGTGGGCAATCAGCGGTACGCCTTCGTGGATGGGAGTCATCGCACCGTTCGCGTCGCGCATAAAACTCAGCACCTCAATCGGCAATTCACTACTAATCTCAAGTCGCCAGTTTCGCCGTCTTTCGGTTGAGTCATTTGTATCGTCGTTCTTCTCCGCCGGTTCGATTTCGCTTGCAGAAAAGTCGAGCGCCTCTTCTGCCTTGAGCGTCAAAACTATCGCTTCTAGACGATTCCCGAAATCGTCGATGGCCGTGATGGATAGTTCGCCTTCTTCATCGGAATGATTGATGATGTGAAGGTAGCCTTCGCTTGTAGTCCCGTCCGATGCCGGGAAATAGAGAACCGTGTGTTCGGCTAACCTGTTGGTGGCGAAGAGAGTGCAAATCGCCATGCATAGACCATAGCAATATCGATTCAAACTAATCACGCGCATTCATTGGTTCTTAAGAGAATGCAGGAGTGCGCGGTCAATTTAGCATTCGTGACGTAAATTAACGGATGTTGATCTTCAGAATTCGCTTTAGCTAGCCATTTCACGTGATCTAAATCACACCCTAGAATTCGCCGCAAGACGCATCCCCAAAACCTAATGCCACGCATAACTTACATCGAATTCGACGGCACGCCGCACGAGATTGATGCGGTTGTAGGCGTATCTTTAATGGCTAACGCACTTAACAATAACGTCCCTGGCATCGATGCGGACTGTGGCGGTGAATGCTCATGCGCAACATGCCATGTCATCCTTTCAGATGCCTGGTACGATCGCCTAGGCGAGCCGAGCGAAAACGAAGATGCGATGCTCGGACTCAACCCAGAACGCACCGACAATTCCAGATTATCCTGTCAAATATCAGTAACCGAGGAAATGGACGACCTGGTCGTTACGCTTCCTGAGTTTCAGTTTTAACCTCCGCTTCAAGCGGCGCTAAATCCTTTAATTCGGCAGGGTCGCGCACAAAATTCTGAGGAAACACTTCGCGTGTCATACCAAGATAACCCTTGTACCCATTGTGCTCCTCTTCGATATGCAAGGCGCGTTCGGGAATGACGAATCGCGTACCCTTGACGCATTCATGTATCTCGCCAGTTGCGGGATCTTGAAATCGAAACTTACCGTCCGTTATGTATACATAAAGACCGATTGCATGCCAATGGAGCGGGGTACCTCCGCTTGGCGCGGCGTCAAATTCGTTTTCCCCACCATAAAGGTCGTGCTTCTTGATGTCGGCTTGAATTTCTTCAACCGAGTCAAAGAAACATTGGTCAACCTCAATTACAGTTTTCATGTCCATCCTTGCACCTCTGCTGCGATGTTGCGTACAAATTCTGGTGTTCCCAATAGTTGGCGATTGAGTTCCACGCGCTTGAACCAATAGTGTAAGCCTAAAAGGTCCGTAAATCCCATACCACCATGCACTTCCGTAGCCTTTCTTGCGACGAATCGACCGACTTCCGCCAGGTGAGCCTTCGCGTGACACGCGGTGAGTCGGGCTTCTTGCGCTATTGTGTCATAAGCGTGAGCGGCATACCAAACGAGTGAACGACATGGTTCAAGTTCTGCTGCCATTTCAGCACACATGTGCTTGACGGCTTGGAATGAACCAATGACGCGATTGAATTGCTGACGTTCCCCCGCGTACTCGACCGCTTTATTGAGCATAGTCTGAGAAGCGCCCAGCGTATCGGCTGCGATTGCAACTCGACCTGCATCTACGACGCGAGCGAGCACATCACTTGGATCTGTGCAGTGGGCTAAATGATCGCTGGGTGTGCCTTCAAGCGTCAATTCGCCGATGGAACGCGTCTTGTCGATGGAAAATAATGGATTCACATGGACGTTCTGCGATTCGACGATATGGAGCTCGCCTTCATTTGTTGCAACGAGAAAAATATCAGCGTCCTGTACCTCTAAGGCGAACATAGCAACGCCGGAGATAGTGTCTTTTTCGCGTGTAATCGGATCATTATCACGCGCGCCAACATGTTCCCCTAACGCGATGCCACAAGTAATTTCGCCACTTGCCAGGCGAGGCAACCAGTTATTTTTTTGCTCATCGGAGCCGGCAAGGTCAATGGCGAGCGGCGCAATGACACTATTCCCAATAAACGGCACCGTCGCGACGCAGCTTCCTAATGCTTCTGCAATTAACGCGGCGTCAATGAGACGCAAACCGACGCCACCGTAATCCTCACTGATTAGGGTGCCTTGTATCCCTAGTTGAGCCAGAGAGGCAAAAAGGTCGGAGTTTTTGGTTTGATTTTCCGATGCATCGGCGCGTACGACATCGAGCGAGCACGAGTCAGCAAGGAGATCCATAACAGTCTGCTGTAGGTACTGTTGTTCTTCACTAAGCGCAAAATCCACGTTATTTCGCCGCTTTAAGCAGATTTCTCTTCGATTTTCGGTTCCTTAGGCAAACCAAGCGCACGTTCACCGATCATGTTTTTCTGAATCTGCGCCGTGCCGCCACCAATAATCAAACCTAAATCCATCATGAATCTTTGCTGCCACATGCCTCCGGCGCGCATGTGATCGCTTCGATGGTAGAGCGTACCAAGTTCACCTAATGAATCGATAGCCATGGCTGCCATTTGGTGATTTAGTTCGCAACCCTGTAACTTGATGATCCAGCGCGGTAGGCCTGGCTCCTCGTGTTTCCGCTGGCTTGTGAGAACCCGCATGCCGTTGTATTTCATTGCCAACATGCGGCCTTGTAGCTGCAAAAGCCGATCGCGATGCGTCGCATTGCTCATGATTGGCTTGCCATCCACTTTTTCTGTTTCCATAAGCTCGACGATTTCTCGAAAGCGGTTTTCAGCTTGGTTCGGATCGCCTAAACCTTCGCGTTCATGCTTGAGTGTGGTATTTGCCACAAACCAACCTTCGCCACGCTTGCCAATGATCTGATTTTTAGGAACGCGTACGTCTGTGAAAAAGACTTCGTTAAAAGTCGCTTCGCCTGTCATGGTAACCAAAGGACGCACTTCAATGCCTGGCCGGTCCATTGAAAACACCAGATAACTGATGCCTTGGTGCTTTGGTGCATCGGGCTCAGTACGAACCAAGCAAAACATCATGTCGGCATACTGCGCGCCGGATGTCCAAATTTTCTGCCCATTAATAACGAAGTCATCGCCGTCCACTTCGGCACGCGTCGTCAGAGACGCGAGGTCCGAACCACTCCCTGGCTCGGAGTAACCCTGACACCACGACATCTCGCCGCGGATGGACGGTGGCACCAACCATTGCTTTTGATCTTCGGTCCCAAGCTCAAGTACTGTCGGCACCAGACGATTGTCCCCGGAATGCCCGGGTCGCACTCTTGCCTTAGCGAATTCTTCAGCAATGATGTGATTCTTCAGTGGGTCCGGTTCTGCACCATAGCCACCGTACTCTTTTGGAATCGTGCGTGCTGCATAGCCATGCTCAATAAGCAGCTGTTGCCAGCGTTGCGCAGGGTTTGGGCCGTCCTGTGGTTGCTCACGTTCGGTTGGACGGCGAACAATCGCGCCAGGGGAAAGATGCTTGTGTTCTCTTAAGAATTCGCGCAACTCGTCGCGAAATGTCTGATATTCAGTGCTGTATTCAAGATCCACAGGCCAGTCCTAGATGCTTATAGCCGTAGCAAAGCTGCGAAGTCAGATTGGTTGAAGTATATGAGTGAGTAGAGCTACGCTAGCTCGTGGGATTAGACGCCACGACTTCTCGCATGCCTTCCCATTCAAACCAACAGTTGCATAACGTGTCTGGGTTCAACTGTGGTTCCTTCCCACCACGGCTAGCCGAAAGGAGACGAAAGTAGGCCATGAGTCGTGGGGTATGCCCTTCTAGTCGTGTGGCAGAATGAGGTACAGCGTGCAATGCCAAGACTGCATCGCCAGGCTTTACTTTTATAAACTCTGGTTTAGGCCACATTCGGCCGTCAGACGTGTATTTCGCGCCCTTGCTAAATTCGCGGCGCACGCGCTCAGGATAGTGTCGTAATCCTCCGTGGTTAGGCGCTTCCTTGTCTATTCGCTCCCAATCTGGTCCATCCGGACCTAACGGTCCACCTTGTTCACGTTGATAGCGAAAAAAGCGTGACATATGATGGTGCGCGCCCTTTAGTAAGCCAAGGTTACCTGACCCTTCCTGCATTTGATCAGATAAAGGTATACCCAGCAAGGCAGTGAAACTAACTACATTCATATTGCCGGGATAAGTTCGACGAACACCGTTTTTGGCAGGATCTCTATTCCATAGCGCTAATTCCGTCGCATTCATAGGTCTGTCCGTGCGTTGGTGCATGGGTGCTGCACCGTTCCAAAGTCCGTCTAAATGTCCGTGCCAACCGTAAAACGGGACTTCATCACTTGGGTAGCCTGATTCGTTAATACGGCTTTTCGTAGCTTGACTTGGAAAGATGGTTGCTAATTGCGCACCACGAGGTTCGCGTACAGGATTACCAAGTGCATCCGCGATCGCGAGCATGAGAGGCGAGGTTGGATTAACTAAATCCAGAATGGCGGGTTCCGTTCCGGCGCGCGTTGCTGCCTCAACTGCGTCTAACCGTCTTGCTTCTGCGTCCTGATCAGGCTTAGCGTCACCTCTAGCGAAAGCGCTCATGGAAGTTTGCCAAACAGCGGACAACCCGCCGTAAAGTGTGCGTACTGCGCGATTAACGACGTCCGGTGCGACGATGTCGCGAAAAATCAGAAATCCGTCTTGGTAGAAACTCTGTTTTTGTTCGGGAGTCAACAGTTGCTTTTTAGAAACTTTGTGTTTGCGACAAACCGCATAGATCCGATGCGCGCAAATTGAGGTCACTTACGACCATATTGAAAAAGAACACTTCACGTTCGGTAATGCGCTCGTCAGCGTTTATCACCTTCGCAAGACCATTGACCAATTCAAGCTTGCGATCCAATGACAAACTTGAGCTCACTGCATTCAGATAACGACTTAACGATCCCACTTCGTAAATCGCGGAACTTGATGCGACTCGAATATCGCGGTCGGTGACGTCCTGTCCAGTCAACTCTTCAACGATTTGACGAGCTATACCGACTTCTACCGGATGAATGTTTGAATCTACGCTCGTTGCGCGCGACAGTGTCATCAAGACCGTTTCATTGAAAAGATCCTGAACTTCCTTATCTGACGAAGGTCTTTCGTCAAAAATCTTCAGAATGCTCTTCAAACTGGATGCGATCATGATGAAATCAGCAGGTAATGGGGATGCGGCCGCAGGATTTTAACGACTGAAGCACTTGGCGATCGCTCGTTTCTGTCAGGATCCCAGTCGGCTTCGCATGAACTCAAATGCGAATCGCATTTCTGCCGTCGGCACTTCTGGGTGAAGACCCGGATTCGCGTGTATGCGTTTGTCATTTGATCCAAATGCGTCGAACAGTTCTAGATAGCCGTCTCGTGAAAACAGCTCGTCTTCGAGTTGCATTAAAAAGAGTAGGGGACAGAGTATTTTTTCGGCATCATTGACAACTCGCGATCCCAAGCGTCGACCAACGCCCTGCGAACCTAGTAAACCTAACGTAGCCACGGTAACTGGCAAACCACGAGTCGGGTCCGCGAGCATCGGGATGCCAAATATAGAACCCATCGACAAGCCGAAATATGCGATCTCAGTGAGTTCAGTCGTCGTTTCCGATTTAGCTAGGTCGATCGCAAATCGCCAGTCTGCATTCATATCGTCAATCATGGTTTCACGGCGCATTTCTTCACCGAACGCCTCGCGTCCGCCAGGACCGACTTGCCGTAATCCATGCACCGGTCCGTCAATCGACAACACGGTATGACCTTCACGCACGAATTTTCCTGCGAGGTAGGGTATCGGCGCTTGATAGCGGTCACCAGACGCACCGTGTCCGAATGCAATTAGCGCCGAGCTTGCATTCTCTAGAGGATGCCAGATAGCACCAGTGCACAAACGACCTTGTTCAGTCGAAAAAATGAATTCCCGCGTCGCGTGCTTTGCACCATCATCGGCATCTTGCCATTGAACTGAATCGACTTGGTATTTCATAGCTTCATCACGAAATTCGTTGGCCCGAGCACATGCATTTGATCAAGAGATTTGTGGGATTAATGGTCAAACATGCGGGATGACATCACGCGCCAAACGTTCAATGGATTCGAACCGCGTGCTGAAGTTTGGCAGCACCATCACTTGGTCAAGTCCTGCTTGCTCAAGTGCTTGCAACAAATCAATGATCTCATCCTTTGTGCCGATAACCGCCGACGCCTTAAGCACTT
This sequence comes from Gammaproteobacteria bacterium, assembly GCA_009841635.1. Taxonomy (GTDB): domain Bacteria; phylum Pseudomonadota; class Gammaproteobacteria; order Pseudomonadales; family Azotimanducaceae; genus Bin55. Next base: position 6,026 of record VXLJ01000032.1, on the reverse strand, counting down.
CAGGTGTAAGAAACCGTTCTTCTTCGGTTATGACATAACAGTTATGTCCAGCATGAATCCGCTGGTGCCGCCGCTCTTCAGGATACGTCTCGATCATCTTGACATAGTCGTCCCAAACGTATTTCAGCGCTCCTCCTGGTTGCCGTCCGAAATTGCGCACCTGCTCGTAGGAATAGTGAATAGCAGCCATCGCCATTGCACCGCATTCTGCTTTCACACGTTGGGAATCGACCGCCTCACCATCGTCTAAAACAACGATGGTGGTTAATGCCGTGTTGTAGTAGCTTTCATCAGCCAAATTGCGGTGGATTGAGCTTGCGCCAGTTTGCAACATGTGCTTTATATTGAGCATGACAGCCGGATTCGCCGGCATCGCCAACACAGCGCCATCGCCTAATTTCCCTGCTACAGCCAGAGATTTGGGACCAAAACCAGATACATACAACGGGATTTCATCGTTGAAATTTACAAACCCGTCATCGGGCATCACATGACGTATCGGGATAGCACGACCGTACGCATGAAAGATGCCTTCTTCGCCACGCAGCAGCGGTCGAAGCGTTTCGATATACCGTTCTAGATCACGAACTCTGTCAGGGGGTAGGCCCATTACTCGCATTGCTGTATTGCCGGCACCAAGGCCTAAAAACGTTCGACCCGGAGCGAGTGCATTGATCGTAGCAATGCTGCCTGCCGTAACCGGCGCAGGTCTTGTACCAGTAATTGCTACGCCAGTGCCAAGCTTGATTCGCGACGTTTGCCTGGCTGCAAGCGCGAGCGTGGCGTAGCAATCGGACCATAACATTTGGCTGTCGGCACACCATGCATGGGAGAAACCAAGCTCCTCGGCTCGCACGATGTAGTCGATGTCATTGACATGAGAGGCAACGCAAACACCGAAATCCATATCAACTAACTTCTATTGCCAGCCACGTATACCAACTACGGGAGGCGTTTCCGGTGGTCCAGCGAAGCATTGCGCAATTTCCATCCAACTGGTTGCGGATTGTCCCTGCACATCTAAATTCACTTCTGCGATATTTCTGCCTTGTGTCACAACATGCGCAAACTCAACCGCCGAACCTGCTACGAAATCCACCTCTGAAGGGTCATTCCATGTCCACTCGGCACCCGATGGCGCTTCAAGGCGCACAAACGGAACAGGGTCAGGCACCTCAAGCTTGCGATTCACAAATGTCCAACCATACGTCGCGACGCCAATATGACATATATTGCGAATGCGATCCGTATTGGTGCGTTGCACACGCAGAAGGTCGTAAATATCTTGACCGTGCGACCAAGTTTCCATTTGCCGAGCGGTTGCCATCATGCGTAATCCCATGTCCGGACCAAACCATGGCGCACGAATGTTCGGATCGACTTTCTCAAAGGCGTCGCATAGGTTCTGTTGGTATTCAATCCAACATTCCATGAGCGCCCGACCTTGCAAAGGTACTGGTTCCTCGGCTCGGTACTTTTCGCGGTTTTGCATCCAATCGCGAAAACCATCCGGGTCGGTAACCGAATGCAACGCCCAACGATCAGCATCGTGAAGATGTTGCACTACCCAGTTGACGGTTCGTTCCTTGAACGGTGTCGGCAATACCCACTGCTCATCTTGCAATGTCACGAGCAATTCATGCAGGGCTAAACCTTCTTCGCGGAAATCATCAATTTGTTGCATAGCGCTTCTCAAACCAACGGTAGCGATCTGCGCCGACCGCCACCTGCTTTATATATTGCGTTGCTCAGTGCTGGCGCAACTGGCGGTACGCCCGGTTCGCCAACACCAGCAGGGAGTTCTGAGGAATCGATGAGTTCGACTTCGATGTTCGGCGCGTCGGGCATTCGTGCAATGACATACCCATCAAAATTTGTTTGTTCAATCATGCCGTTTTTAAACGTCAACTTAGCGCGCTGCGCGCCGGATAAGCCAAATACAACCGCGCCTTCCATTTGTGCCTTACACGTATCCGCGTTCACGTAAGTACCACAATCTAAAACGACATGCGCATGCGTAACGGGATAGTAAGAGGATGCTCTATCGACTTCAAGAACCATGGCCACATAAGACATGAAACTGTGATGTACGGCGACGCCTAATGCGCGCCCAGCTGCGAGCTTGTCGCCCCACTCGGAAATTTCACGCACCTTGTTAAGGACGTTGCGAAGCCGTTCTATTTTGAACTCGTGCCCGGGCTCGCTTGGTAGAGCGCCTGCAACCACATCCATTTGCTCCCACATCGCCAACCGATAATCAATGGGATCCATGCTTGCTTTTTCAGCTAGTTCATCCACGAACACATTGGCACCAAACGCATGGAATATGTTGCAAACCGAACGCAGCCAACCAATACGCACGCCGGCTTGTAGCCCGGCTGCTTCAATAGACTGATTTTCACAACGATATGGTGTATTGGTAAACCCCATATCAAGCTCCCAATTCGCCGGTTCGAATACATTAGGAGCTTGTAAGGTGGACATGATGGAGGGGAATGCAGTGCGTTGTCGCCACGCCGTTGGCATGCCGTTATCGCCTAAGGTGGCTTCGTAGCGTTGTACGCTGGGGGCATGAAAGTAGTCATACTGCAAGTCGTTTTCGCGGGTCCACTGCACACGTACTGGGCGCTTGAGCCGTTTTGACAATTCCACGGCTTCGAGCACAAAGTCCGGTTTCGATTTGCGTCCAAATGCACCGCCTAGTAACGTAGGTGTCACTTTGACGTTTTCTAAAGCAAAGCCTTTTGCGCCGACAATAGTGTTGCGCGTTGTTTGCGGATCCTGAACTGGTGCCCAAACTTCTACGGAATCACCATTCACGTTCGCTAGTGCGACTGGTGGTTCCATTGGTGCATGGCTCAGAAACGGTGTTTCGTACACGGCGTCGATTTTGTCGGTCGCATTAGCTAGTGCGCTGTTGGCATCGCCAGATTCGTACCACACCTTGGCAGGTTTGCCAACCGCTTCACGTAGGCTTTGTTGGAATGCCTCGCTCTGAAACGAGGCGTGCGGTGATTCCGTCCAAGTCGCTTCGATTTCGCCAGCGATTTTGATAGCGGTATGGGTGTCTTCAGCAATGACCGCAATGCTGCCAACTGGATTAAAGCCGATCGGTCCAGGTGTCGCATCGATGAGCTCAACACCTATAAAACGAGCGTTGGCCTTCGCGCTATCGGGCACACTAACGCCGATCGGTGAAGCGCCTAATGCGGGTGCGTGGACCATTACTGCCACCACCATGTCAGGAAATGAAACGTCTGCACCGTACGCTGCTCGACCCGTCGCAACATCACGGGCATCGACATGTACTTGCGCTTTTCCTATGTGTTTCCAATCAGAGCGGTCTTTCAACTTCGGGCTTGTTGGCACATCAAGTGAGCTTGCGGCACTGACTAGCTCGCCGTAGGGTTTGCTGCGCCCTGATGGTCTGTGATGAATCATGTGATTCTGAGCTTCACACGACTCTACAGACACACCCCATTCGTTGGCTGCCGCTTGCGTAAGCATTTCACGTGCGGCTGCACCGGCATTACGTAGTGGGACGAAGAAATTCTTGATGCTTCGTGACCCGTCGGTGTTTTGGTCGCCGTAGCGAGCGTCGCCTTCAGCTTGCGCGACTAC
>VXLJ01000032.1:0-2305 GCA_009841635.1 Gammaproteobacteria bacterium | reverse complement strand
TTGCGAATGCGACCATAGGTTCCGCATCGACAAATATTGCCAGCCATGGCGGCATCGATGTCAGCATCGGTAGGCGAAGCGTTGTGCGCCAACAAGGCAGCTGCGGACATGAGCTGCCCAGACTGACAGTAGCCACACTGAGCTACGTTCTCTTCAACCCATGCATCCACGAGTCCTGGTTGTTGCTCATGAAGAGCTTCGATCGTGGTTATTTCTCGGTCGCCAACAGCTGCCACGGCAGTGATACAGGAGCGTATTGGGTTGCCATCTAGATGGACGGTGCAAGCACCACACAGTGCGCGACCGCAGCCGAATTTGGTCCCCGACATCGAGAGATGATCTCGGATTACCCAAAGCAACGGTGTATCCCCGTCAACATCAACTTCGTGTTTGGCGCCGTTTACGCTAAGTGTGATAGGCATGATCTCCCCCTCGAAATCTCGGACCTATGCTATTTTTATGTTAGCAGCTACTTCTGACGTTGAATGTGATTGCTCGTGTGCCGCGCAACCAATGGCTTTTCTATGCCTCAGCTAGCGCAGCGACCATACGTTTCAATGCGAAATGCTTGTAGCTGTCTAAAAGCAAATCTTGCAATATTTCCATGCAATCTTCACCCTTCAATGCAAATTGAATCCAGCCGTTGTGCCCGGTATAGCGAGGGACAATAAATCGTTCATCTTCAGTTAGGGCAGGTTGTTGATCTCTGCCTACCCATATCTCGGCACACGGTTGGCCAGCTAAGACATACGCAGTGGCAAACGTCTTTTTGCCAGCTTTAAATGCGGGTGTGCCGAACTGTGTACCTTCGTGGACTTCAGGCAACGCGAAGCACATAGCGCGTATCTCCTTAAGCCTTTTAGCACATGTTGGGTCATTAAAAGCATCAAATTCAACTGGATCGATCGGTGCGTTGGGTGGTTCGACATCCGGCATGATCTCTTCGACGTTAACGTCTAAACCTGTTGTATGTAGGTAGGCCTCCGTCACCTGCAATTGGATTTCATCCCAAGACAAATGCTTGTCAAGGTTGATGCCCAGCCATCCTTTTTTGCCCATGTACGGCGGCTGGAAATAGCTTTCGTCGTCCATCGCTAGGTATTCGCCTTGAGCACCTTCTGGCGCGTTTAACCATAGAGCAACTCGACCGTCGCCATGATGATTGACGGTGTAGTAGGCGAAAACTTTGTTTCGAACGCGGAAATCTTTCATGCCGTGACTATTTGCATTTTCGCTGCCTTCAAATGCAAGACAAAGCTCGAGGATCGCTTCAGTTGGGGTTCGTTTTGTCATTTCTTACTTTCTTACAACGCAAACATCTATTTCATTTCACACATGTGGACGCTACAAAGGCCTTTCTGGTCCATGGAAAACCTCATTGGCGTGCCATATTGCATAACGAAGTTGTGGTCCGTCTTGAGGTGTTTGAGGCTGGTGCAATGTCAACCCGTGATAGTCCGTAAGTTGAGCTTTTGAAGAAGGACCACCCGATATATCTTGTGAAACGATGATCCTATAGCAATCCGCATTCGGTTCGAGCTTAAATGCACCGCGGTCGAACGCTTTGTGATGAAACGTGCATAAAGCAATCCCATTGTCAACCTTATCCGGGCCTTCGTATGCGTGCCATTGAATGTGCGCAGCTTCTAATCCAAGATTGGCGTCACCAAGACGCAAATCGAACCCACATACAGCGCAATTACGTTCATAGGCCATCAGGACATTGGCGCGAAATGCTGGGTCACGTTTAATCGATTTACTTAACGACGTCGATTGATCCGTAGTTATTGCACTATCTTCAATTGATAGTCCAAGCGAGTGGATGATGTCCTCGTGCAAACTTGCAGCCAGTTCCTTTCAAGTAAGAAGCGCACAGAACGGCTTATCAAACCTGGATCTGATTGAAGTAAGGACACTACTGCGGGGGGCAAGCCGCCTCTTAGATTGAGTTTGCTTAGCTCGCTGCGCGAGAATGCCAATGGGCGTTCGACTATTGCGCCTCGTTCGTCCTCAACTATCCAAAGTTCGTCATTGGACAGTCTTCGAAACGGGTCCCAGGTGTTTGGATTGCTACTAAAACTTTGCGGCGCGTAATCCTTAAGAAGGGGCGCTAACCTTTTATCGATGTCCACATAGGACAGAGAAATTTTGTTGCCTTGCTGAAGATTCGTAAGCGCGAGCAATAGCAATAGCGGCTTATGTGGTGCACGATGACTACCAACGCTCGATTGCCTTAAGCGGCCAAGCAGAGAGAAATATTCATCTTGCGTCATAGCGTAATTTAAGCAGCATCGCATCCGTCACA
>VXLJ01000003.1 GCA_009841635.1 Gammaproteobacteria bacterium | reverse complement strand
GACGAAAAAATCATCGTTAGCCCTCTTCACGTTGCATTTCGGACTTAAATTCACGAGTTAAGTATGAAGTAAAACATCGTTGCAGAATCTTGCAGGCGACAAGTGCCGAGTAACGGAAAGAAGTATGGATCTATTTATAGTGGGTGTTATGTCTAGGCGTCATGTTGATGCCGATGTCATTCATCGGGATATTTATTCCACGCAAAGGGTTAGCCTAATGCGATCGCCATAGCGATTGAACCTATATTTGTGGTAACACGATGACGGGATTGGGTTGATTGAGCAGTGCGTCAATTCAAGACGGAAGCGACCACTAGCGCTTTCGACTCATCAACCCACCAACTATCCAAAACTCTTACCGAACTGCCAACTAGATATTCGAGTCTAGCGGATGCCTCACCTGCTGGCCGGCCGAATTTATCCCAATAGACGAAGCGTTCAAGATCGGCCTTGTTTATTTGGATATGGAAAAAGCCCCAGAGCAGGACGCGGTCAAGGGCTCTTACTGCAGCTGTTTTCTCGTCTAGGCTTGTCGCGCGTTCGGCGAGTTTGACCAGCTCGTCGACGACCGCGTCTTGAACACCGACCATGTTGCCACTCATGGCTACGTGGGCAAAACTTGATTCGAACGCGTTGCGCAATTCACCGATGGGCGGGTTTAAAAAGAGTTGTTCACGCACATATGCATCGAAATTGCGCTCCCGCAACAAATTGATAGCGGTCACATTGTCTACCAAGCGGATGGACCCTTCAATGCCCAGCAACTTCAGCGTATCCGCGTACGGTAGTAGCACGCGTTGCATGGATTGATCTTGGGTAAGGAACTCAAGCATGAATAGTTCGCCATCGGCATTTTGAAGCCGGCCTTCTTTAAGGACCCATCCTGCTTCAGCTAGAAGTTGCCGAGCTCTTGCAATAGCGTCACGATTGGTCCCGTAGCCAGTTGACACAGGCAACTCGAAGACTTCAGTAAAAACGCGCGCAGGAAGTTGGTCGCGGTACTGCTCAAGGATTGCAAGTTCTAGACCTGAAGGCAGGTCGGATGAAGCGAATTGAGAGTTGGCGAAGTAACTTAGTGCCCTCGATTGGGTGCCGTGCCGAATGACGCGATTTTGCCATTCAAAATCGAACGCAAGCGTTAGCGCTTCACGAACGCGGACATCTTGAAGCTGAGGTCGGCGCGAATTAAGCGCAAGAGCTCGTTCAGCCCCGATAAATTTGCGTACCTCGCGCGTGTCTTGCAGCAAGAAATTCGCCTGCTCTTCTGGCACGTTGTAGGATGCGACCCAATGGCGGATGTCACTCTCAAACATGATGTCGAAGAGTCCTTTGCGGAAGGCTTCTCGTGCAACGCTTTGGTCTCGGTACACCTCGTAGCGGATTTCATCGAAGTTGTAACGACCACGATTTACCGGGATGTCGCGACCCCAGTAGTCGTCGACGCGTTGATAGTGCACGTAGGCTCGGTCGAAGCCGGAAATGCGGTATGGGCCGCTGGCAACTGGCGGGATCAATGTTGCCTTGCGGGGATCACGATTTTGCCAGTAATGCGCTGGTCGTACTGGAAACCACGTGAGCGCGACCAAATTGGCGTTCGTGAACGTAGTACGGTGATGGACGGCAAATTTCTTTGGACCCAGAATTTCGAGTGAATCAATCCAGCTTTCAAAATACACCTTGCCATGTACGGTTGCCATGAGTTCGTCATAGGTGAACTGCACGTCGGCTGTAGTAAGGGGCACCCCGTCATGCCAGCGAGCTTGCTCGTGAAGTCGCATGTGAAGCGTTCGTTTATCGGACGACAGTGCAACGCCATCGACAAGTTGACCGTATAAGCCAGAAAGCTCGTCTGCTGAACGAATCATCAGACGGTCAATAGTTCGGCCGAGACCTACGGCATTTGGCAACTCAGGTCTGCGTGCACCATTGAAATTTACGATAGGCCAGGTCGTTGACAACACAATCTTGCCGCCTTTTGGTGCGTCAGGGTCTGCGTATTCGAAGTGCTCAAAATCTTTCGGATATTTGAGTTCGTGCAGGAGCGAGATACCGTGCTGATAGTCGATTTCTTGCGCATGCAACTGTGTGGGCAATAGCATGGCGCTCGCAGCTAGGATTGGAGCAACGGATTTGAGTTTGAAAAGGCGGGGGATTCGCGCCACGTACACGCGCCTTTCCCGTTTTAAAGCAACAACCACCGTAAACCGCCCATTGAAGCGGGAGTTAAGTAAAGAAAAAGCGACGACGCAGCTCCCCCTCCGCATCGTCGCCGGTTGAGCGCTTACATTTTGATGCGGACGCCGAATTGATATCGACGACCAGCATTGATCGCGCTCGAAAAATGCTTCTCAGTCCCACTGCCGAGGATGTTGTAGTAGTACACATTCTCATCGCCGAGGTTAATCGCTTCAAGGCTGAATGCGATGTTGTCGGTCAAGTTGAAACCGAACGAGGCGTCGAGTTGCGAATACCCATCCACGAAGTACGGGTGACCTTGGCCATCCGCTATCGCATCTAAGAACTCATCGCGTGAGTTGTAGGACAAACGGGCTGCGAAGCGTTCTTTTTCATAGAACAGTGTGAAGTTCACCGTGTTTTCTGACAAACCAGGGATGCCGTACGCGGCGTTGGTCTTTTCGTTGCGGAAGTCGGACCCAGAATTGATATAGGTCCAATTCGCAATCACGCCTAACCCGTCTAAGGGCGCAGGCATTAAATCGGCAAACGTGCGTTGGAACGCGAATTCCATGCCAGTTAGGCTTGATTCGCCAGAATTTAACGGGCGGAACAACGTGAAAACCAACGGTTGGTTTGTCTCAGGATCGGTCAGCCCGGCAAAAGGCACAAGCTCGATATCAGGCTGGACGAATGCTTCGATGCTTTTTGTGAATAAACCGGCAGACGCAATGGAATAGTCAGCAAAGTACCACTCAACCGCCAGATCGAATTGGACTGCTGTGGTCGGGTCTAGCTCGCCGTTGCCACCGCGCATGGTGCGCACTCGCGCTTGGACAGATTTGCGTGGATTCAGATCCAAGTAGCGAGGTCGACTCATGACTTTCGCTAGGGATGCTCGAACCACGACCTCATCATTCGGGTCGAAGCGCAAATTCAATGCAGGCAACACGCGAGTGTATTCGTGCCCGATGTCGACGTATTCCGGATCTGACAAAATGATCTCTGGTGCCGTTGGATCTGAGTAGTCAATCGTGACTGGCTCGGTGATTTGTCCTACAGAACCTGTGCTATTGCTAACGTAGCGGACCCCGAAGTTGCCTGAGTAAGGGGTTTCGCCGAAATTGCCACTGAAGGTCACCATGCCATAGATTGCAGTGCCGTCATCGTCATGATTGAGGTCTTCGTTGAAGCGCCCGGTCTTGAAATCTTCAAGTGCTTTCGCAGTGCCCGTGTTGAATCCGCCCCCAGCTCGAATTTCGTCGGCTCGAGTGACAAATGTGCGCTGAATCACGTCTAGATTCGGATTCAAGATGGGACCAGGAAAAAGGTTGCCAAGCCCATCCATGAAATCGTCTTCGGCCGGAAACGGGTCGTCGCCGCCGAATTCTGTAATTGGCGAACGAATGAAGGCGCGACTATTTAGATAACGGTGTCGGTCGCGGCGATTCTGGTCGTAGGTTCGAAAACCAAATTGAAATGTGTCAAGCCAGTCGCGATCTAAATCCAATGTTGCGTCGCCGCGCATTTGTAGCACTTCATCGTCAACCAAGTGATCTTGAATCGAGTGTTTTACGACATGAAACCAATTGGGATCCGTGATTGGCGAACTGGTTGTGAGCGACGGCAAGTTACCGGGACCATACTTCCGGTACGTCATCTGCGTCCCGACATTGCGCATGAGATAGTCGCGATTAGTGATAGGTGATTCGGTCTGCGAGATGGTGGCGTCGAAACTGAGCGTCAAGTTATCCGACGCTTGAATTTCGATATTTGCACCCAAATTCATTGCTTGCGTGTCGACGACTTCTGTTGCATGCTGCACGAACAAGCCGGCGCCAGAAGTGGAAATGTGGGTAAATACACCGGTGCCGTTGTCGTCTTCTAAGGTGGCCGCGGTGATTCTTGCGTGTCCTTGTTGAAGCCGGAAATCACGCCAAAAGTCGCGCTCATTTTCGGCATTGTCTGTCATGAGCAAATCAATGTTTATATCGACACGGTCGGAAGGTCGAAACTGCAGCGAGGATGACACATTCAAGCGATCGCGATCCGTAAGGTGCAACTCCCCTAACAGCTGCCGTGGGTAGTAACCAGTTAATGTCTGACCGTCAAGTGTGACGGTCCGCGGGTCGCCGACGTACGAGTAATGGTGAAGGGAATCTGATCGAAAGACGCGATTGTCCCATTGCGCGGATACCATAAATCCCACTTGCTCATTCAGCACATCGCTGAACAAAGCAAATACACCTGGTGCGGTATCGTCGGCCAGCTCATTGATCGTTGAATCGAACGAGAGCGCCATATGACGTTCACCCAAGTCAAAGGGTTTGCGCGCTTGTACGTCTACGAAACCGCCGAGGCCGCCTTCCACGTGATCCGCTCGAGGCGATTTATGAACTTCAACAGCTTGCACCAAGCCAGATTGGAACGAATGGAATCCGACGACTCTTGAGCCAGCATTGGTTGCGCCCCGACCGTCGTGGCTACCTGGTGAAACGTTGGAAGCAGAAACGCGGCCATTGATCGTCGTCTGAACGAAATTTGGTCCGAGCCCGCGGACGCTCACGTATGCACCTTCGCCGCTCTTTCGGTCGATAGCGACACCGCTTACGCGCTGCAGCGCTTCCGCTAGGTTCTGATCTGGGAACAAACCGATATCTTCAGCGGTGATCGTGTCTTTGAAGTGATCCGCCATTTTTTTGCGCTGCAGCGACTGTTGCATGCTGCCGCGAATACCGTACACCACGATTTCTTCTGTTACGCGGTCGCTCTCTTCTTCATCCTCAGCGGCGGCGTCTTGTCCGTTGACAGTTAGCCAAGGTAATGAAACAAGAGGTACGATGAATAAGAGTCGCCATAGTGACGATATAGATTTGCCTGTGATCATCGCAAGTGTTCCCCCCAATAACACCGCAAACGATAAAAATGATAAGCTGTTTGTGCGTTTTGTGATAGGAAAATTTAGCGCAAAAACGGCGACGTACCTGTCGATTTAAAACAGACTAACTAAACCTTTGAACTTTTTAGGAAAGTGACCTACGCGGGTCAAACGCGTCGCGCACCGCTTCCCCGACAAACACAAGAAGGGTGAGCATCACCGCCAATGTCACGAAACCCGCTAAGCCAAGCCATGGTGCATGCAGATTCGCTTTGCCTTGAGCCAGCAATTCGCCAAGTGACGGATAGCCTGAAGGTAAGCCAAAACCCAGAAAATCTAACGAAGTCAACGTGGTGATGGAACCGCTCAGGATAAAGGGTAGAAATGTCAGGGTGGCAACCATCGCATTTGGCAGCACGTACTTTCGCATGATTTTGAAATCGCCTTCGCCTAGGGCACGGGCGGCGTTGACATATTCGAAGTTTCTAGTACGCAGAAACTCCGCACGAACCACCGCCACTAACGCCATCCAATTGAACATGACCAAGAGCAATAACAAGACGAGTGGATTTGGTTCAAATATGCTGGTCAGGATAATGATCAAGAAGAGTGTTGGCATGCCGGACCAAATTTCAACCAACCGCTGGCCGATCAAGTCCGTCAAGCCACCAAAGTAGCCTTGTGATGAGCCTATGGCGATGCCGATGATTGAACAGATAAGCGTGAGCGCCATGCCAAATAACACAGAAAGGCGAAAGCCATAGATGAGGCGAGCGGCCACGTCGCGCGCGACATCGTCTGTGCCAAGTAAATGCCTGCTGCTCGGCGCTTCCGGCACGATACCGATGGTGAAGCGGTCAATCGTGTCATGACTGAATGGAATCAACGGCCAGACTGTCCATCCATTTCGCGCTTCTATGAGTTGCTGAACTGCTGGGTCGGTGTACAACGCTTCTGATTCGAGCTCACCCCCGAATGTCGTCTCCGGATATTCAAAAAACACGGGTGCGTAAATCTCACCGTCAAAGCCAAGTAGTAGTGGTTTGTCGTTGGCAAGCAGTTCAGCAAAGAGACTTAGCAACACCATGCCGCTGATAAGCCAAAGACTCCAGTAGCCTCGTTTATTGGCACGAAAATTTGCCCAGCGGCGACGTGTTAATGGTGATAAGCGAAGCCAGGGTTGTTCCTTTGAAAGATCCGTGGTGCCGGACAAGGGGCTAACCTCAGACATCAATTACCACGTGTTTCAAAATCGATGCGAGGATCGACAAGCGTGTATGTCACATCACCGACGAGGGTCATGACTAAACCAACGAATGTGAACACAAACAACGTGCCGAACATGATCGGGTAGTCGCGGCGCAAGACTGCGTCAAAGCCAAGCAAGCCAAGACCGTCGAGCGAAAAAATGACTTCGATGAGCAATGCACCGGTGAACAAGATGCCAACCAATGCGCTTGGGAAACCGGCGATCACGATCAACATTGCGTTGCGAAATACGTGACCATAGAGAACGCGCTTTTCGTTCATACCTTTGGCTCGTGCAGTGAGCACGTATTGCTTGGCGACCTCATCTAAAAATGAGTTTTTGGTGAGCATGGTGAGCGTTGCGAAGCCGCCGATAGTCAGCGCGAGCACCGGCAACGCAAGATGCCAGAAATAGTCCGCCACTTTGCCGAACAAGCTCAACTCGTCAAAATTGTTCGAAGTCAGCCCTTTGAGTGGAAATAGGTCTAGATATGCACCACCCGCGAACAGGACAATCAGAAACACTGCAAATAAAAAGCTAGGCACCGCATACCCAATAAATACAACGCCACTCGTCCACGCATCGAATCGTGAGCCATCACGGACTGCTTTCGCGACACCGAGTGGGATTGAAATCGTGTAGATGAGCAACATAGACCATAGGCCAAGCGATATCGAAACTGGAAACCGCTCAACGATGAGATCGACGACTGGTCTGCCTTCAAAATAGCTTTCGCCTAAATCCATGGTTAGATAGTCGCCAAGCATTTTGAGATAACGCTCATGAATTGGTTTATCGAACCCAAATTGCTGTTCGATCATGGCGATCAATTCGGGGTCGAGACCCTGCGCGCCAGCAAATTGGGAGCTCATAGAGTCCGTATCGCTAGCTAGCATGCTGCCGCTTTGGGCTCCGGCTATGCGACTGGATGCGCCACCCGTATCCTGACCGGTGAGAGCGGCAACAACTTGATCGACTGGTCCGCCTGGCGCGAGCTGCACAATGAAAAAATTCAGCGTGATGATGCCGATCAAGGTCGGGACAACCAACATCAAGCGTCGAAGAAGATAACTACCCATAGAGAGAGGTTAGCGCGAACTAGCTAAAAACACGGAGCAGAGCTCCTTAGAAGTCTAATGACCGATATTTAGTGTGACGGTTTGAGGATACGGGCTCGTAGAATGAAATCACTCTTGAACTTTACCTGATTCAACCTGGTCCGAACTTTGCTCCTGCATGCTTACTGACGCGCAGATCGAACAATATCGAATCGACGGTTACGTGGTCGTTGAGCGTGGTATAGAACCGCACACGCTTAGCGAGCTCAGACGTGTGACGGATGAATTGGTTGCAAGTGCAGCAGGCGCCACCGAACACACCTCAGTACTTGACCTTGATCCAGCGCATACTGCTGAATTTCCACGCGTCCGCCGCATTAAGCATCCATATTTCGCGCACCCGTTCTATCGCGATCTAGCAAGAGATCTATCCATCAAGCGCTCACTCACGCCACTAATCGGCGAGCACATTCGCTTACGCACTGGCGGCAAGATCAACTTGAAGCTTGCACATGACGGAGCCCCCGTCGAATGGCATCAGGATTGGGCGTTCTATCCCCATACGAATCAGGACGTACTGGCTATAGGCGTTCATCTAGACGACGTGGCAAGCGACAATGGCCCGCTACTCGTCCTGCCTGGCAGTCATCGGGGACCGATTTACGATCACCACAGTCAAGGCGTGTTTTGCGGCGCGATCGATATCCAGCGCACCGGTCTGGATGTTTCCAAGGCTCGAGAACTACATGCACCGGCCGGCGCTATGACCATCCACCATGCTCGACTCGTACATGGCTCGGCGATTAATCACTCGACGCGCTCGCGTCGCATTTTGTTTTACGTGTACGCGGCCTGTGACGCTTGGCCATTGGCTGGCGTCGCTGATTTAGACGAGTTCGACAGCATGATCATGCATGGGAGTCCGACCCTCAATCCGCGCATGGAGAACGTGCCTGTGCGCATGCCATTACCGGCTGCGCCTAATCAAGGCTCAATTTACGAAAATCAACGCGCATTGGAAAATCGCTATTTCGCGACCTGAGAATCACCCCTTCTAAGCTTTCAGATTCTGATGCCAAGCAAACCCAATATCGTCTTCATGTTTCCGGACCAACAGCGGGGCGATGTGGTTGGATATGCGGGCAATTCGGTCGCACAAACCCCCAACCTCGATCGTCTCGCACGTGAAAGCGTGACCTTTAGTCGTTGCGTCACCAATTCGCCCATTTGTATGCCTGCCCGAATGTCGTTAATGACCGGGCAGCACCCTTCGCGGCACGGCATGTGGGCGAATAACGTGAGCGGCGATCCCGTTACCCCGAATCATGTCCGGAATATCCGCAACGCCGGTTACCACACGGCCCAGGTAGGCAAGGTGCATCTTCATGTCCGCACGCCCGGGGACGGTCACTCGCGTGATTTTGCGCATCGCATGCATGAGTGGGGGTTTGAAGACACCCACGAACTTCGTGACATCATGGCATATGCCAACGCGGAGTGCTATTACACGGATTTTTTGCATGAACAAGGCCGATTGGATGCGTTTCGGGCCTATATGCGACTCATCGTTCAAGGCGAGAATGATGGGACATTGAGGCCGTGGGAGACACCGCCGAGCGTAGTCGGCGAGGACGAAAGCCTCGATATGTACACCGCCATGAAAGCGATCGATTGGATCGAAAACTATCAATCGGCACAACCTTTTTATTTACAGGTGATGTTCCCTGGACCCCACAACCCGTTCGATTCAAGTGCAACGGATCGGGCTGCATACAACCCCGAGATCATGCCGTCTGCCATCACCGAAGATGCTGAAGGTCCAGTTTCGCCACAAGTGACGCGCAGTCAAAACAGTGGCGGTCTTGCAGCCATGACGCCGAGTCAAGACCGTCTCATGCGGACTTTCTACTACGCCAAAGTCACGCATATTGATCGCGCCATTGGTTTGGTTGTGAATGCATTGCAAAAGAATGGCTTGCTAGCAAACACTTGGATCATCTACACCTCAGATCATGGTGAAATGTTGGGTGATCATCGGTGTCGGCACAAAGCATTGTTTTATGAGCAAGCTTTGAACGTTCCTTTGCTAATCCGCCCACCTGGGGGCGTGCGCGGATGGAGTTCGCGGGCACTCACCGATCATTTGGACGTCATGGAGACGATGACAGAGATTGCGAGTGCTAATTCTCTTGACGGTGGCGGTGAACGGGCATCCCTAGTCAACAAATGTTTGAACGACGCCAACGCCGCCCAAGCTCATCTGGGAGTCAAGGAAGCCGTATTCAGCGAGGTCCGGCTATATTCGATGGTAAGAAACGATCGATACAAACTCAATGTTGATTCGCTTACGCGCGAACCGCTGGAACTCTACGACATGCATGAAGATCCGCAAGAATTAGCCAATCGCGTTGAAAATCCTGCATACGAATATGTTCGTAACGAACTTATGAAAAAGCACATGAACGGCTTGCTCGACAACCTGGACCATGACAAGCTGACGATGTATCAAAAAACTCTACGTGCCGATCCAAATAGGGGTGGTTGGCGTGTGAATCAACAAGCCACAGCACTCTAAATTAATCGCGACAAAAATGATGCCACGCTAAACCAGTATCAAGTGGTCTAAGGAGACGAGTCTACTATGTTTGTTTATTTATCCAATTTCGATGAATTTTCTGACATCGTGCAACGCAATCAGATCGCTAACGTGCTGCAAACGCAAATATCTGATAAGTTGGGTATGAATGTCAGCCCCAGTGAAGTAAATTCATGGCATAACTCGCTTGTCTTCATGCGAAATGCACTTGACCTCGCTGGCACGCCTGGCGATTCTGGCATAGCGGTTGAATTTCAGATACCTTTAACCTCAAAACGTGTCGATGTGTTGGTCAGCGGCATCGGTCCTGCTGGCACTAAGAACGTCGTGCTGGTTGAATTAAAACAATGGAGTTCTGCGGAAAAATCTGACAAGGAAGACCTCGTTAAAACGGTTCTAGGGGGTTCGTTGGTTGAAACAACCCATCCATCCTATCAAGCGTGGAGCTATGCGACGTTCATTGCGGATTACAACGAAGCGGTTCAGACCAAGCACATTCAATTGCAACCATGCAGTTATTTACACAATGCCGTGGATCCTCACGTTTTCAAGGATTCCCAATACAGCACCGCGTTGCAGAAGGCACCTCTTTTCCTGCGCGACGAGGTAGACGAACTTGGCGAGTTCATCTCATCATTTGTGCACAAAGGCGATCACGGCGAAGCGCTATACGAGATCGAAAAAGGTCGGATCAGACCTTCCAAAGCGCTAATTGAGTATTTGGATTCGCTTTTAAAAGGCAACGACGAGTTTATTTTGCTTGACGAGCAAAAAGTCGCTGCTGAGACCATTCTCGTGCTAGACAAGGTCGCTCAATTTGGCAAACGGCAAGTATTGATCGTTGAGGCGGGACCCGGCACCGGCAAGTCGGTTCTTGCCATTAACTTGCTCGGTAGGCTCACGGCAAATCACCGAGTCGCGCAATACGTCACGAGAAACACAGCGCCTCGGCAGGTATTCGAATTCAAGCTGACAGGGTCGTACCGACAGAGCCGAATTAGAAATTTGTTTAAGTCAGCGGGAAGTTACATTAACGCACGGCCTCGAAGCATCGATGTGTTGCTGGTCGATGAAGCGCATCGATTGAGTCCAAAGTCTGGGCCAAACGGCAATTTAGGTGAGAATCAGGTTAAGGAAGTTATTAACGCTTCTAACTTAGCAGTATTTTTTCTTGATGAAGCACAGCAAGTGCTACTTAAAGATATCGGGTCGCGTCGCGAGATTGAACACTGGGCCGAACACTATGAGGCTGATGTAACTCATATCGAACTCGAGTCGCAATTTCGCTGCAATGGTTCAGACAGCTATATCGCTTGGCTCGACCACATATTGCAGGTGCGAAGCTCAGCAAATTTGAATTTTCGTGACATTAACTACGATTTTCGTGTATTTGACTCGCCGGTCGAACTATATGACGACATTGAGGCAATTGATAAAACGCAGCACAGTGCGAGAGTGGTTGCCGGATATTGCTGGGAGTGGGTGAGCAGACGAGATCCAAATCTATACGACATACATATCGATGAACATGATTTCAGAAAACGCTGGAATTTGAGTGACGATGGTAATTTCTGGATCATCAAATCAGAATCAATCAGCGAAATAGGTTGCATCCATACGTGTCAGGGTTTAGAACTGGATTACGTAGGTGTTATTGTCGGTGATGATTTCGTCGTCCGTGATGGTGCGATTGTCACAAACCCTGATGCACGAGCAAAAGGCGATCAAACTATTCGAGGCTATAAGACTCAATTGGCAAGAGAGCCTGAAAAAACCCTCGAAGCACTCGATCACATCATCAAGAACACTTATCGAACGCTAATGACGCGTGGTATGAAAGGCTGTTACGTGTACTGTGTAGACCGAGAGACGAATGAGTACTTCAAACGCCAATTGGCAAGGATGATGAACTAAAGCCTACCTAGATTCTGGATTGATTTGGCAGATTCGACTTCAGTACGCACGGATCTAAGAAGCCGTTACACGTAACGTCATTAGCGAGGAGGGTTAATTTAGACGGGCGTCAATCTTGCGGCCGAATTTAGCTTCAAAATCTTCATGAACCTGCCGCTCGTAGTTGGTTAAGTGTTTTAGTGGCAGCTGTATTGGCGCTGATTGTGCGAGGGAAGATTCATATAACGCCATCGCCATTTCAACATCTTTACGCCCACCAAGAGCATATTCAGCAGGCTGGTCGTGTAGCGCTGCGTTTGCGATGCTCATGATTTCCGCCGCATGGCCGACCGACCAATCATCGATGGCGTAATCTCGAAATGGATTCTCGTATATGAGCGGGGTTTGGCCGTGGACAATGATGCGTTGCAATACGTCGACACCATCTATTTGCCGTCTCTCCGTTTCAACAGGTGTGTCCCGCCACGCCTCCCCATGTCTTAAACGCAGCGGTATTTCGGGACCAAAGTAATCTGTGTCGAGCATGCTGCCTAGCGTGCCGGTGATTTGGCAGTACTTTTGTGATTCGCCCAGACGCGACGTTTCGTAAATGCCGGTTGCGCCATTGGCAAATTCGATCATGGCGTGAGCCCAGTCTTCGTGGACGCGGTTTGGATCTGAGTGGTATTTCTTGACGGTCGCTGTGATTTGGGTTGGCTGGCTTTGAGCATACAGGCGAAGTTGCGATAGTCGATGCGCACCCATATCCATGCACATGCCGCTGGTACGGCCAAACCCAGCAATGGGTCGTCCAAGCCCGCTCGGTGTCACATGCGCTTCAAAAGGAACTTGGCGTTTTGGTTCCATAAAGTAGACACGCAAGACATCGCCTAGCATGCCTTCGCCAAGCAGCTTCAAGATCATTTGTTGCTTCGGCATGCGGAAGTAGTTTTCCGCCACTTCAAAGCGCACGCCATTGTTGCGGCACGTATCGATAATGAGATCGCAACACGGTAAAGTCAGCGCCATCGGTTTCTCTACCAATACGTGCTTTTCACGCTCAGCAACGTGGCATGCCAAAGTGTGGTGGGTGGGATCGCCGGTTACGATATCGACAACCAATATGTCAGGGTGCCGATCAAGCATTTCATCGAGATTGGTGTAGTGCGGGACGCCATACTGCTTACCTGATGCAGTCGCGATAGCTTCCACCATATCGCAAAGCGCTACGAACTCAATAGCACCACGTTTTGCTAACTCGTGAAGGGTCGGAAGGTGCCATTTTTGAGCCGGGTTGCCGCAGCCTAATAGTGCGATTTTGGCCTTCATTCGGCGGCTTGAAATGCTTCTGCGTGGCCGCGTAGCATCGCGACACTAGCCGGCACTTGCGCTTCGCTGAGACCATGCAATATGACTGACACGTCGAACGGGAGGTTGCAAAGCAACGAGACATAGCGAGCGTAGTCGAGTTTGCCAGTCCCGGCAGGAAGGTGCCCAGCGTCGCCGCCGTGATCCAAATCTTTGCCATGCGCCATGGCGATATGGTCACCTAATAGTTCAAAGGCCTCGTCCAGGATGTCGCTCATCCGGGGTAAATCGTGTTCGCCGAAAATGTTGGCTGCATCCATGACGACTTTGAGATTTGGCGATTGCATCTCGTCAATGAGGCGGCGACTCTTCTTGGCATCGCTTGCCACGTTATTGATTTCAGGCTCGAAAGCAAGTGCCACACCCGCTGCTTCGGCAACTGGCAAGACCTCCTCAAGGGTTGCGCGGAGCACGTGCCACGTCTCTTCGCTGGCGTTGTCCGGATGGTGCCGCCACATGCTTTCCGGGTGTCGAGAACCGGTGCACGTCGCAATCACGGATGTGCCAACATGCTTGCAGGCCGCAATAAGAACTTTTAGTTTTTCAATCGCCTTTTGGCGTTGGACCGGATCCGTAGCGACCATGTTGGCCGGGCCGCCTAGTGCAGCGATGGTCATGTTCCGCTTAGCGATTTCTTGACGTATACGCGGCCCAACAGATTCAATCTCTTCGTCAATGGGTCCCTGCAAATGTGCAGAACTCATATTGAATTGGAGATGGTAAATATCGCAAGCCACAATGGCGTCGAGCGATTCTTCTAGCGTCGAACGGGCGAAGTGGCCGGACATGATCCCGACTTGCATTGGCTTCTCCGAGTTATGAAGATGGTTGCAACGAATCGGGTTGATTCATAAGGAGCTCGGTGATATCGGCTTGTTGCCTTCGATTTAAATCTTGATACACCGGACTCGCGTGAAGCTGTGCGCATGTTGGTCGCGTGTCGCGCTTAGGGATGACGTCGGCCGCTTGAAACGATTGAAGCATTGCGGCGCGCTTGCGCGTACTGTGATTGAAGCCGGCGCGGTGCCAGGTTCTGGCGTCGTACAAAATGATGCTGCCAGCGGGTGCTTCGAGGACATCGGCCTCAGGTCCACTATACGGTCGTGCATTTGTAGGACCACCATGGCGCGCGGGGTTCCAATTTTCAGGTGGACTGTCGAGCACATGGGAGCCTAATTTGAAGGCGGTTGCGCCATTTGCTTTGCGAAAGTCGGAAACGCACACATTGCGTTGTACTGCTTTGATCGGCCCGTTTCGATCAGCTACCAAATTTCCGCCAATTGACGGTATGTACGGAATATCTGCATGCCAACCTTGAACGGGACTCTCGCCATCGTAAGGTCGAAGCACGGCGAAACCTGGCGGATGCCCCAAATGAAGGTCTCGAGTGCTCATGTATTCACGAATGAGCCAGATAGAAATAGGCTCGCTAATGGCGATACCGACTGCAACATCCTGACAGATTTTCGGGCTGTCGTTGTTCATCGTGAGATGTTCGTAGGCATCGGACCCTGCGACGCGTTGCAGGCTATCCACAACCTCAGGTGGCAGAATGCTTGTTAGGCACACCCATCCTTCAGCTCGCAGGTGTGCGAGGTATGCCGAAGGCAGCTTCTCGGGTCCATGAGCAATCACATAGCTACGTGAAACGCCATCAACGATTAGGTCGCATCGACCCTCTTGTTGAGACACGCTGAAGGATGTCTGAGAGGCGACGTGCGTTAGATCAGCTTCGGCTGCCTGCCATATGACCTGGTCTGAAGCTTCTGCGAAATCTGCTAGCTCGCCGGCGTCGTTCAAGCCGAGCATCAAGCCATTGTCGGCCACCAGAAAGCTATAGTGATTTTGTGGTGTCGGTACTGTGACAGCGCGTTCCTGAAACTCCGCCGCCTTTGTTTTGGCGTTGCTCATAGCTTGATTGAATACCTACCTGTGTTAACCAATTTTTGAATATAGCGTGTCTTTGTCACGGTTGTGGAATTCGTCCCATTCAGCATCGGTCAGTTCTTTCGGTTCACCTAGCTGTCGAGCAAGCACGTATTGCCTGCACATGATTTCCAAGCGATGTGCGGTTTTCACCGCCCGTAGCAAGGTTGGACCTCGACAGATCATGCCGTGATTTCCTAGCAAACATGCATTGCGAGTTGTCAAAGCTCTTGCTGCGTCGTCCGCTAAAGCTTGGGTGCCAAATGTTGAATAGGGCACGCATGGCACATCGTCGCCGCCGAAAACCCCTACGAGGTAGTGAAATCCAGGCAGCTTCTTGACGTGGCTCGCCACCGCGACGCAATAGTCCGAATGTGTGTGCACAATGGCTTGCGCTTCGGCGTGCATTTGATAAATCGCAGCATGCATGCGCCATTCCGAAGATGGCCGGCGTTCGCCGTCATAGGCACCGTTGAACGCCGTTTTTACGATTGCGTCAGGCGTAATGCTGGCAGCTGCTGCACCGTTGGCGGAAATGAGCATACCATCGCCGAATCGAACGCTCAAATTCCCCGACGACAACTCATTTAAGCCGATTTCGTCGACTTGTTTGTAGCGTGCAGTTAGTTCCTCGCGGAGCTGCCGTTCATCGTCCATATCAGCTATAAATCTACGTCGCTGCTGAGTCCGCCTGTGCTAGGCGGGTGAGTGCAACATCGTAGAAATTTTCATCACCTGTTGCACCGGCTTTGAGAACAAAGGCCATGGAGGAATCGCCCTCATAGTGGCAATACCCACCTTGCAGATCGTCATGTATGGCGACTTCTAGCGTGTCCGCACCAAGCGCGGTCAATATTGCACCGGATGTTTCGCCACCAGCAAGAAGAAATTTACGCGCACCTAGGCGGTGCAGTCGCTGAGCAATGGTGCACAGAGCTTGCTCGGCTAGCGCCGCCGCACCATTTATGCCGAATTTTCCCTGTGCGTTTTGCACGTTGGTTGCGTCCGTCGTCGTGGCAACGGCGATAGGTCCTACGGGTAGTTTTTCACGCGCCCAATCCATGACTTGCTCAAGGTATTCGCTCTCGTACGCAACACGCTCCAGGTCAATGCGGTGGACTGGGTGGTTTCGTTCAAACCAATCGAGTTGGCGGTTGCTTTTAGGCGTGCAACTGCCCGAAATCAGCGCCACATGACCTGGTGCTGGTGGCAATAGGTTGCGCGCTCGATGCGGGCGCGGAGTTGCTGGCCAAAGCTTCGACAATGCTTGAGGCAGGTCATCAGAGCCGGTGGTAAACGTTGCACCATGCACCAATGCAGCGACACGATTGAGATCTTCATCTTCGACGGCATCTACGATAAAAAACCTCGTTCCAGCCGCACGATGTTCAGCAAGAAAGCGGCGCGTGTCTTCTAGAGTGCCTCGTAATTTCTGCAGTGGCAACAAGCCTACTGACACAGTAGATTGCGATTGCAGAAGTTCCACCAAATTCGCATTCGTCATGGGTGTGATGGGATCGAAGCGGCGTGGCGTCTCGTGCAGCATGCGTTGACCAAGAAATAGGCGTCCTTGATATACGGTCGCATTGCGCGCTGGCCGCGCTGGGCAGAACAATACGATCTCCTCATTCGTTAAGTTCATGAGCGCTTCAGCGATCGGTCCGATGTTCCCACGCGCGGTAGATGAGAAGAGTGCGCTGTACTTGAAATACAACTGTTTTACACCAGTTCGAATTAATTCGCGCGCTGTTTGTAATGCATCGGCAACGGCTTCGGTAGGTGGTTGCGCGAGCAACTTGCGGCCAATGACAACTGCTTGCGTTTCTTCGCCGATGCCGTTTAGTGCTTGCACATTGAGCAGCAACGGGCAATGGACGCCCACGCTTTCAAGCAGTGCTGCCACCTTGGCGCCGCCGGTCAAATCGTCGGCTACGACACCAATTTCCATCTTCTGGGTTGAGCCACCTAAAGAAATTTGTGAAAAAAGCGCGCGATTAAACCAACGACCGTAGGACCTGATATCGATGATGGGTCGTAGACGTCCACCATGCCTTCACGTACCGAACTGCGACGATCGAATGCATGCCCTTCACCTGCAAACACATGAAGTTCAACGGTTCGATTGAATGCCTTTAGTTTGGTGTAAAACTCGATGGTTCCCGCCAGTGGAACCGGTTGATCGTCGGCCCCGTGTATGAGCAAGCAAGGCGGGAATTGGCCTAGCTCGTAGTGAATGGGTCCCGCTGCGGCAAACTCGGCAGCTGT
This sequence comes from Gammaproteobacteria bacterium, assembly GCA_009841635.1. Taxonomy (GTDB): domain Bacteria; phylum Pseudomonadota; class Gammaproteobacteria; order Pseudomonadales; family Azotimanducaceae; genus Bin55. The sequence goes on along the minus strand of VXLJ01000003.1, from coordinate 132,915 downwards.
TGAGTTTGGTGCCATCAATCCAAGCGGCGTACCATCTGCACGTTGTTCCTTCACGCGAACTGGACCATACAACGCGCCGATGGCGCTAACTTCACTCGAGTGCTCATTGAATCCGCCGTTACCTTCAAAAGCAGCTTCAACGCCTGCCATGAGCGCTAAATGACCACCCGCTGAGTCGCCGAGAATGCCAATTCGAGTGGGATCGATTTCAAATTCACCAGCGTGCGCGCGTAGAAAGCGAATCGAACATTTGACATCTTCAATTTGCGCAGGCCAGTGCGCCTCGCCACTCAAGCGATAGTCGGGACAAAGGCATACGACCCCTGTCCGACTAAGAAACTCAGCGAAGCCATGAACACCTTTTGCGGAACCTTTACGCCAGCCACCACCGTGGACTACGACAACGGCCGATCGAGGTTCGCCGATGCGAGCTGGTACATATAGATTGCCAGTTAGGTCGCGCGCGCCCGCCTTGCCAATGACGATATTCGAACGGCGAGCAATGTCAGCCGCGGCAACGTGCTCCTCCAGACGGACGAAGGATTTCAAGTGACAACCAACGACGCTAAAAAAAGGGTGATTGAAGCAGCCTTAGGCAGCCTGTCGCTTAGCTTGGAATCGCGGTGACATCGAGCTTGCGTACAGCTTGCACTTCGTCAAGCCTGCCGATCGACTGCTGGTGGGGGGCTTGTTTGACATATGCTGGGTTATCGTGGCTTTCCTTCAAAATGGCGATCATGGCATCGGCGAATGCGTCAAGTTCTTCCTTGGTTTCCGTCTCTGTTGGTTCGATCAAAAAGCACTCTGGTATCAATAACGGGAAATATGTCGTAGGCGCATGAAACCCGTAGTCAAGTAAGCGCTTGGCGAAATCCATCGCTGTAACGGTTGTTTCGTGAGCTTCGCGCCGTAAAGAAATAGTGAACTCGTGCGTAGCGCGACGATTTGGGTATGGCAATTCAAACCCAGCGTCAGCTAAGCGTTGCATCAGGTAATTGGCATTCAAAGTCGCAAATTCGCTTACGCGACGCATGCCGTCGCGACCAAGCATCAAGGCGTATGCGTATGCTCGGAGAAGAATGCCGACATTGCCCATGAAGGCCGATAGCCGGCCAATGGAATGTGGTCGTTCTTCTTGTTCTACCCAGCGATAGCCGTTTTCATCTTTCGCCACCAAAGGGGTAGGTAGATAAGGTGCGAGCAGCTCGTTTGCGCCGACAGGTCCTGCGCCAGGACCGCCGCCGCCATGCGGGGTCGCGAACGTCTTGTGCAGATTGAGGTGCAGCACGTCGAATTGCATGTCGCCAGGTCGGGCTCGCCCCAAAATGGCGTTGAGATTAGCGCCATCGTAGTAGAGCAGTCCACCCGCACCATGCACGATATCGCTAATGGTTTCGATTTTCCGTTCAAACACGGCACAAGTGCTCGGATTCGTTAGCATGACACCCGCCGTTTTAGGTCCCACTACTTGTTCCAAACTGTGTAAATCCACGTCGCCTTCGGCGTTGACCTGAACTTCCTTTGCAACAAGACCAGCCATGCTTGCGGTGGCAGGGTTGGTGCCGTGCGCCGCAGTCGGCACGATGATCTCGTTGCGTTCGGTGTCGCCATGGTCAGCGTGATAGGCCTTGATCATCAAAGCACCAGTCAATTCGCCCTGCGCTCCAGCCATAGGCGTGAGACATACTTGCGCCGTGCCCGTGACGGTTTGCAGAGTTTCTTGGAGCTCATACAAACAGGCGAGCGTGCCTTGACTATGCGATGCTGGGGTAAGTGGGTGGCGCTGCAAAAACCCCTCTTGCATAGCAGCGCGATGCGCGCCGCGCGGGTTGTATTTCATCGTACACGAACCTAACGGATAGAAGTGCGTGTCGATGGAGAAATTACGCCGTGCTAGATTGGTGAAATGTCGCACTGCTTGGAGTTCTGAGACCTCTGGCAGCATTGGTTGCTCGGTGCGCAGGAACTTGCTCGGCAGCTCTGGCGAGCTCGCCAAAGTCGGATGTTGCGCCTTGGCGCGTCGCGTCGCGCGCGACTTGTCAAAAATCGTGCTAGCCATTCGCGAACACCTCGCAATATCGCTCGATATCTGCCTCCGTACGCGTTTCGGTTGCGCATACCAGCATGGCTCGTTCACCATTTTCAATCAAGCCTTCAAGCGGATAACCAGCAAGGATGCCTTGCTCGAGCATCGTTTGTTGGAGTGTGCTTGTGGATCGATCGAAATCTAAAACACATTCGTGAAAAAAAGGCTGGTCGAAGCGTTTTGTTACCCCTTCAAACGAGGTTAGCCGATCGACCAGGTGATGGCTATTGCGATGACACGTGTTTGCTACCGCGCGTAGTCCATGCGGTCCTAGGAGCGTCAAATAAATCGTCGCAGCAGTAACCAGCAGTCCTTGATTGGTGCAGATATTGGACGTTGCTTTAGCGCGGCGGATATGTTGTTCGCGTGCTTGGAGCGTTAGCACAAAACCTTCATTGCCATTTGGATCGGTCGTGCGTCCAGCAATGCGCCCTGGCAGCTGGCGAACGTTGGCGAGACGAGAGCATAAAAAGCCAAATGAAGGTCCGCCTGATGCCATCGGAATGCCGAGAGGCTGCCCATCGCCACACGCGATATCCGCCCCTTTCGAACCCCATGCACCGGGTGGTTTTAACATCGCTAGCGTCATCGGATTGACAACGCCAATCAATAGCGCCCCTGCCGTGTGGGCAGCATCAGTTATGGCGTCTGCATCCTCCAGCAAACCGAAAAAATTCGGTTGTTGAACCACCACCGCCACGGCGTCGTCAATGTTCAAGTTCGCAGTGGGTACAACGCCTTCTTGCATAGGTAGCAAATCGACCTCGATGCCTTGCTGCGAAACGATTGTTTTGACCGTTGCGAGATACGTAGGATGCAATGCCCCTGGCACGAGAACGCGTTTCGATTTTGCACGACGTTGAATGCGCACCGCCATAAGAATCGCTTCCGCTAAAGCGGAAGCACCGTCGTACACCGATGCATTAGCCACATCCATGCCAGCCAGCGATGCGAGCATGGTCTGAAACTCATAGACGAGCTGTAATGTACCTTGGCTGGCTTCGGCTTGATAGGGTGTATAAGCCGTTAGAAACTCGCCTCTGCTCGCGATATCCCATACGGCGGCAGGAATGTGATGGTCGTAGCACCCAGCTCCCAGAAAACACGTCCCAGTTTCATCGTTTTTAGCTCGCGCGCGCATGAGGTTGAGCATGCTCATTTCAGAGATGCCGTCGGCTATGCCGTCTAAGCCGTCGCATTGCAACGATCTAGGAATTTCGTCAAAGAGTTCTTCAGCAGACGCGATGCCTAGTGCAGCAAGCATCTCCGCCACGTCTTGTTCAGTGTGAGGTATGAACGGCATATCGGTTTAACCGCGATTTTCGAATCGCGACACGCAACCCGAGTTGCTACAACCCCAAGCGATCATGCGCTCTCATCTTCGCACATCGACGCGTAAGCGTCGGCGGTTAACAAATCGTTTGATTCTTCCTTGGTTTGGATCTGCAACACAAAGAACCAACCATTGCCGTACGGGTCCTGGTTCACGATTTCGGGTTCGGCATCTAGCTGCTCGTTGCACTCGACCACTTCCCCCGCGACCGGCGCATAGATATCCGATGCTGCTTTCACCGATTCAACTACCGCCGTTTCATCCCCAGCTTCTACTTGCAGGCCGAGTTCGGGCAGTTCGACGTAAACCACGTCACCAAGTTGCTCTTGGGCGAAATCACTAATGCCAACGATTGCTCGATCGCCTTCGAACCGAACCCATTCGTGAGTTTTGGCGTAGTGAAGATGAGGTGGGAATTCAGCCATGTTGGTTTCTATTGCTCTCGCTTAACGAACGGTAAACGCACAGTTCGTCCATCAATAAGACGCTTGCGTACTTGAATTTGACATGGTCCGCGCATTTGCCGCGGTACCCGAGCCAGTGCGATTCCGTATTGCAAAGTTGGCGAAAAGGTGCCGCTCGTGACGACGCCTGTGCCTGCTGCGCTGTGGACCTCGCAGCCTTCTCTTGGGATGCCGCGCTCAGTGAGCCGCACGCCAACCAACTTGGTAGGGGAACCAGCATGAAGCAGTTTTTCGACCGCGTCGCGACCTATGAATGGGCGACTCGCATCCTCCCAATCGATGGTCCAGGCTACTCGGCACTCGAACGGGTTCGTCTCTTCCGTCATGTCGTGGCCGTACAAATTTAAACCAGCTTCTAGTCGCAGCGAATCTCGCGCACCGAGTCCAGCAGCGACAACGCCTGCGGCCGTAAGTTGCTGCCATAGATCGCGCGCTTCCAAAGGCCGGCAAATGATCTCAACGCCGTCTTCGCCGGTGTAACCCGTTCGCGCAATGAAATGCTCTCGGTGCTCAACAAACGAAAACGGCGCAATGTCACCGAGCGAAGGAACAGCTAGTGCATCGCCGACCAGTCCGATTGCGGTGGGACCCTGAACAGCGATGATGCAAAGATCTGAGTGATGGTTAGCGATGCCGCCGCAGCCTAAAGCGAGGGCATGTTGCTCAATCCAGGCGAGATCCTTCTGTGTCGTACCAGCATTAACCACCAAACGAAATTCGGTCGAACCTCGATAGACGATTAAATCATCGACAATGCCACCGCGGTCGTTCAACATTAGCGTATACAAGCCGCGGCCAATCTCAAGGTTCTTTACATCACCTACCAGTAGCTGTCGCAACAACTCTTCGCCAGGTTGTGTCGGTATAGCCACGACGGCCATATGCGATACGTCGAAACAGCCAGCATGCCGCCGCACTGCGTGATGCTCCTCAAGTTGAGAGCCGTAGTGCACCGGCATGTCCCAGCCGGCAAATTCGACCATGCGAGCACCAAGTTGCTCATGTAGGTCGCATAGTGGTGTCTTCATAAAACGTTTGCGATTGGACCAATGCCCATAGCTTCGCGTATGAGCTGTCGCTTAAGGGGAGAATTTTCGTTCACCCAGCGAACGCCTGCGTTCCTTAGCAACCGCAGATAAGGGGATTGAACTGCGTAAATATTGCCGAAAAAACTCATGAGCCGCAACATTGCAAGTGCGCGAAGTTTGCGTTTAGCGTTGAACGAGCGCCAATAGCCCGGTTTGTTCAATCTCGTCGGCATGGACTGCAGGTTTGCATGTGCCGCGCGAACATCTTCCAATCCAAGATTGACACCTTGCCCGGCCAACGGATGGATCGTATGGGCCGCATCGCCTAGCACGATGACATTGGGTTGCGGGTTGAAATCGTCGAGTAATTGATGACTTAGCGGAAAACTAAGGCGACGATCAACGTCACTTATAGTGCCTACCAAATGTTCAGTGGCGCGATTCAACTTATCTAGAAAGGCGGTTTTTGAGGCGTTGAGCATGTTGAATGCTTCGTCGGTAGGCAAACTCCAGATCAATGCGCGCAAACGTGGGTTAGACAGCGGCAATAACGCCAGCGGCGTAGGTCCGAAGAGTTGCAGCGCGCGGTTTTGATGAGATTTAGGTGTTTCGACGATGGTCGCGATGGCGCGCTGGTCTAAGTTGACGTCGAGTTGGTAGGAGAGATTTAGCGTCTTGCAGGTTCGCGAGCGCGAGCCTTCAGCAATGACGAGCAGCTCCGGCACAACTTCTCCCAAGCCGTCGACAGAGATTGAATGGGTTTCGCCGTGCATAGCCGAGATGCCTTCACTTTCGTGCACAGTGACCTGCGAAGGTAATTTGGCGCGCAGCGCAGCAGTTAGTTCGTTGTTTTCGTAAACGCTAGCTAGGTGAGGTTCATTGACTTCAGCTGCAGCCATGGTGATGGCGGCACTGCCATCTCGCTCCCAAATATGCATCGAGTCGATGAAACTTGACGGGATAGGCTTGCCAACAAGCTTTTCCAAGAAACTTACCGCGACGGGAGCCAGCGCAACGCTTCGCAAATCGGCACCGAACTCGCCAATGGAACTCGTGGCATTTGGTTTATCTAGGAGGAGCGTTGGGCAATCGCGACTAGCAAAACAATGAGCAGCAGCGAGACCCACGATGCCGCCGCCACTGATCACGACACGGAAGTCAGCCATTCATGAGGGATTCGATCTCATCTGCGCGTTTGGGCACAGCGTCAGTTAATACGTGATTGCCATCGTCCGTCACGAGCACGTCGTCTTCAATGCGAATCCCCAGGTTATGCCATTTAGCATCAATTTCCGGCATGGCCTCAGCACTGCCGAAATACAACCCTGGTTCAACGGTGAGAACCATGCCTGCTTCTAACAGTCGATCTTCCCCATTGATTTCGCGTTTACCGACATCGTGCACATCCAAGCCCAAGAAATGCGAACAGCGGTGCACGGTAAGTGGTTTTGCTAATTCGTTTTCAAGGACTTCGTCAAGTGAGCCTTCAAGCACGCCGAAATCCAATAATCCTTGCGCCAGGACGGCCATTGAAGCATTGTGTGGATCGGTGAATTTACTGCCTGGTTTGGTTGCTTCGATAGCGGCGTCCTGGGCCGCTAGAACGACGTCATACACGTCCCGTTGCAGTGGCGAAAACCGACCGTTCGCAGGAAATGTGCGCGTAATGTCGGAGGCATAGCATTGATATTCGCAACCGGCATCGATTAGCACCAAGTCCCCGTCCTGAATAGTTGCGTTGTTTTCGATGTAATGCATGATGCAAGCGTTCGCGCCACTTGCAACAATCGAAGGGTACGCGGTAAAGCGGGCATTGCTTAACGCGAATTCATGTTGCAATTCCGATTCCAAGGCCAGTTCATTGATGCCTGGTCGGCAATAACGCATGGCGCGCGAGTGAGCCGAGGCTGAGATATCCGCGGCCTTTTGCATCAGTTCAATTTCAGCTGCTGATTTGAACAATCGCAATTCGTGGAGCGTATCCGCCAATGTTGAACGATCGGGTGGCGGCGTTAAACCGGCGATCTTGGTAGCGCCGAGAAACGTTTCAACCTGAGAGGTTGTCTCTGGATCGTCTTCAACGTGTAGTTTGGCTCGTTCGTCCAGCAGATTGGGAATGACCTGATTGAGTTCCTCAATGGTGAATGCGCTTGCGATGCCGAGAGTTTCGGTTACACGTTCCGCCCCAAGTCGACGGCCATACCACTGTTCTCTAAGCGTGTCGTGCGGCCGTACAAAAAGGGTTTCTTCGTGAGTTGGATGACCGGGCGCCAATGCCAGTACGGCATCCGGTTCGTGAAACCCAGTGAGATAGACGAAGTCGCTGTTCGGTCGGAATAGGTAATCCACATCGGAGTTGCGCCGTTTTTCACGCGTACTAAAAACGAGTGCGACGCTCTCAGGCCCAATGCTTGCCATGAAACGTTGGCGACGGCGTTTCAATTCGCGTTGTTCGTGATGTTCAAGCATGGCATAAACAGAGCTTTTGCATATGGGTTGCGGGGCGATGAGCTAATTATCAAATCCGCATTGCTTCTTAGGATTGGTCTTCTCATACAATCAAAGATCTTCGCTTTGGAAATTTGGCGATGAACGAACAGTTAGAGCAGCTTGAAGCGGCCGTCGAACGACTCGCGGAACGGCTTGCCTCAGCGCAAAAACAGCGTCAGAAACGTGAGGAAGATCGCTCGGCGTGGTTTGAAGAACGCAAGGAATTAAAAGCACGCTGCGATGCAGCTTTCGCTCGAATCGACACGATCGTGGCGCAGCTACAAGATATCCGCGTCGATTCGTAGGAGTTTTGCATGGCTAAACGAACCGTCGTAGTTGAACTTTCGATTTTGGGTCGAAACTACTCGATGACGTGTCCGAGTGAACAGCGCGACACCATGTTAGCTGCTGCGGAAACCCTCGACGCAGACCTACAAGCGGATTTAGGGTCTGGCGAAGTCTCGAATCGTGAGATGATCGACAATTTAGTTGCGCTTGCGTTGGAGTATTTGTGCCAAAACTTAGAGAGTGAAGGGTCGGGGCAAGATGGCGAATCAGCTAGGCGGATAGAAGCGGCGACGAGAAAATTGCAAGCGCTTGAAGCCTCTATCGCCGATTCATAAATCTGATTAACGCTTGATATACTTTTTTTACCGGAGATATCACCGGTTGGTTTTGTACCGAACCGTATTCATCTTTCTGGAGTAATCGCTGGTCGTGTCGGTGTACACGCCCTACGGGGAAGTCTAAAGACACAGTCGGGTTCTCCACCTGTTACCTATCGGTTCAGGATCGGATCAGTCGTCGTGGTATCCCGGTGGTTCTTTCGCGTACGGCTCAACCAGGTGAAGTTGCGAACCGAACTTCGCGATGCCCGTCGCGGACTCTCGTTACAACGCCAAGCAAAGCATGCTGCAGCCATTGCTCGACATTTGCTGGACTCGAATCTCTTTAGCGAAAAAAAAGTTATTGCCGTGTACCTTTGTAATGACGGCGAAGTCAACCTGAGTGCAACGATCGAGGGTCTGCACGAGCGCGGTCATAGCCTTGTTGCGCCGCGCATGAAGGCGGGTGGCTATATGGCGTTTTATGAACTGGAACGCTTTGTATCGCTTGAGACAAATGCTTGGGGTATAAGCGAACCGCGCGCTACCAATAGTGTTGAATCAGAGTCGTTAGATGTTGCCTTGGTGCCACTCGTAGCTTTCACGGATGCTGGGGATCGTTTGGGTCGGGGCGGCGGCTATTACGACCGCTATTTCCAACACTGCGACACGTTTATGGTCGGCATAGGACATGAATTGCAACGTGTACCAACGCTTACACCGCATCGCTGGGATAAATCGCTTGATGCTGTCGTCACGGAAAAGGGTTGGCGGTTATGCTCTGGTCGGGCTAAAACCTGCTTGAGTTTGAATTCGCAAGCCATTCAATCATGACCATTCGACGCATTCTGACCGTCGGTGAACCCTCGTTGCGCGAGCGGTCGACGGAATTGTCAAAAAATCAAATTCGCTCCCCACAAACCCGGCGTTTGGTTCGTGACATGTTCGATACGCTGGCAGAAGCGAAAGGCATTGGCTTGGCCGCGCCACAAATCGGCGAGCAAGTGCGCATGGTGCTATTTGATGTGCCCGAAGACAACGGCTACACGGATGAAGGGGAGGCCTTGGCGCGAACCATATGCATCAATCCAACCATAACACCTCTGGAAGGACTTGAAGCAGGTTATTGGGAAGGCTGCCTTTCCGTGCCTGGCAAGCGTGGCTATGTCGAGCGGCCGCAGCACATTCGATTGGACTTCCTCGACCTCGCCGCACGGCCAAGGAGTATGGAGTTCAATGGTTTCCTCGCGACGGTATGCCAACACGAAATCGATCATTTGGATGGCGTGCTATACATCGATCACATCAAAGACCCAGATCTGCTGTTGCCCGAAGATGAGTATCTGAAACGCGTGGAATAACGAGCAACCAAGCAATTTCGAATGGATCAAGAGCAACTGAAGCAACAGGTCGCGCAAGTGGCCGCTGATTTCGTCACTGCGAAACTCAAGCCTCATGACATTCTCGGTGTTGGCACCGGATCAACCGTAAATCACTTCATCGCAGCATTGCACGAACGCAATGTGAGCGTGCGCGGCGCTTTTTCTAGTTCAGAAGCTTCTTCAGCAGCTTTGGCCGACATAGGTATTCAAGTTTTCGATTCAAATTGCGGCGAGCGAGCAGCACTATATGTAGATGGCGCGGATGAGATAGATGCACGAGGCGCGCTAACAAAAGGCGGCGGCGGGGCATTAACTCGAGAGAAGATCGTCGCGGCATTAAGCGACGTTTTTATCTGTCTCGTCGATGAAACCAAGCTTGTTGATCGTTTAGGTGGCTTCCCGATTCCTGTCGAAGTGATTCCCATGGCGCGTGCACACGTTGCGGCGAGGCTTGCCGAGCTTGGTGGCGAGCCGCGCCTGCGCGAGGATTTTCGCACTGACAACGGCAATGTGATTCTCGATGTTGCGCAGCTTGAGGTTCAGGATCCTGAAGACCTTGAGTGCACCTTGAACAACATACCTGGCGTTGTAGAAAACGGTGTGTTTTGGGAAAATCGACCAACCCTTGCGCTGGTAAGCTGCGGCTGCGGGGTTGAGGTCCGAGGCGCTAAACAAATGTTGGCCTCCTTCGCCGACCTGCTTCAGGGAACAGGCGTTTGTTGCGAAACCACCTTTTCCAAGTAGCGAGGGCTAGACGGAATTTAATATCCACTGTCGCACTAGCGATGATTTTGAATGCACCGAAGCTTTCGTGTTCAACTCGCGGGGTTTCGAATAGGGTGACAAATGGTTCCTGAGGAAACGATGATGAAAGCAATGCACGACGCGACGGCTGTAGGCACGCGATTGAACGGTCTATTTCAGCCAGGATTTTCGAGCGATCAAAAAATCGTAATCGACGTTTTGCAACAGCACCCTACGCCTGGGGTGTTTGCTGTCGGTCAAGAGCCGCTAATCGATATCGGTGATGGTCGGGCGTTGCAAGCGAGTGAAGACGATGGCAATGCAGATTTCCACAGTCGTTTTTTCAATAGACACGGTTTTGTGCTGCTAGATCACGAATCAGAAGTCCAAAACTGGGATTCTGGCGCGTTCGGCGCAACCGACAGATTCGGCGACCAATCGAAGCAATATGCGGAGGTTGAGAACGAAGTCGCGAAGTTTTACATGCCGGAAATAGAGGCTATCCTGCAAAACACTTTACTTCCAGGCAAGCGTATTGAAATCCAACAGCCTGATCGACTGTTGCGCCGCGGCAAGCATTCGCCAAATCCTTTCTTCGGCACGGTTGTTCACAATGATTACGGTATGACGCCTGATGATTTCGAAGAAAACTCGGCTGCGTTTGGGAATCCTGAGCATGCTGCGGAATGGCGCAAGCAATTTGATCGTGACGACGTAACGGGTTTTATGGTCGTGAACTTCTGGCGTACGGTACACATGCACCAGCCGTTGCAGCACATGCCTCTCGGTGTGCTTGATGCAAGTACGGTTGAGCGCGATGACGTGGTCTCAAGTGGTCTTAAAGGCTTCACCATGTCCGGCCAGATTACGAATCAATCATCTTTGCGTTACAACAAAGGCCAACGCTGGTATTACTACCCACGGATGACTACAAATGAAGTGCTCGCACTGAACCTTTTCGAATGTCACAAAGACGATGACGGCACGATGGTCTACAACACGTATCACTCCGCATTTGAAGAGCCTTTCCCCGCCAACGACGTGGAAGAGCGCGAGAGTTGCGAACACCGCGTCAGCGTTTTCCTATTAAAGGACTGACCATCACTGTTTGCGCGAGCGCATTAACAGGACCTAGCAAACGTGAAAATCGCAGCCATCGAGCCTTTTGTTTTTTATGATGAATCTCGATCACGCAAATTCTTTATCGTCAAGGTCGAAACCGACGATGGCATCGTTGGATTAGGCGAAGTTGGCATTGGCCATTGGGCCGGTGCCATCTGTCAGGCACTAGAACATTTAGGTGAGTTGTGTATCGGCGCTGATCCGTTAGCGACTGAACGCCTTTGGCAACGTATGTTTCGCGCGTCTTTTTTCCCCGCCGATCGGGTGTATACGTGCGCGTTGAGCGCGATCGACATCGCGCTCTGGGACATAAAAGGGAAAGCTCTAAATCTGCCCGTTTATCGCCTGCTGGGTGGACCCGTAAGGGACAGAGTGGTTTGCTATCCACACAACCGAGCTAGCAGCATTGAAGCCACCGTTGCGAGTTGCCGTGAAACGTCAGAACAAGGTTGGAAGTTCGCTCGTTTTGATGTGCCGATCGATATGACTGAAGCGAACGAAGACGGGGTGGTTTTTGAGCCGCGAGAATCGATCCCACGAGCGGTCGAGTTATTGACGAAGATTCGCGACGCGGTTGGTGAGCAAATCAATTTATGCATTGACGTGCATACGCGCCTCGATACAGCGAATGCGGTGGCATTGTGCAAAGCGCTTGAACCATTCAACATGTTCTTCATCGAAGATCCGCTCCGCTCCGAAAATCCGGGGTCGTATCAGACATTACGGCAGCAAGTCAGTGTGCCGATCGCCGCTGGCGAGCAGTGGTCTTCAAAATGGGGATTCCGCGAAGTAATCGAGAATGAGACGATTAACTTTGCCAGGATTGATTTGTGCATTGCCGGTGGTTTGACAGAAGCGCGCAAAATCACGCATGCGTGTGAGACTCACTTTATCGATATCGTGCCCCACAACCCACTAGGACCGGTATCAGCTGCTGCGGGTGTCGCTTTATGTATGGCAAGTACCAATGTTGGCGTGCAGGAAATGCCACGCGCACCGGGCAGCTACGCCCAAGACATTTTCCCAAAACAGCTGCACTTTGAAGATGGTTATGCATGGCCCCGCGAAGAGCCTGGTTTAGGTGTGGATTTCAATGAAGCCGAAGCACGGAAAATTGCCGCACCATTGAATAGCTGGCCACCACAATTGCAGCGCCGGGATGGCGCATTCAACAACTGGTAGTTTGACGCTTACTGGCTAGTCGCGAGCAGTTTATTCGGGTTCAGAATATTGTGAGGATCAAAGATGCGTTTCATTTGACGCATCGCTTGTATTTCCTCCTCACTTCGAGAGTAGCTCAAGAAATCACGTTTTAACAAGCCGACGCCATGCTCGGCCGAAATGCTGCCATTGCGCGCTTGAATCAATGCAAAGAGTTGCGGACTGATCGTGTGGCAACGTTCATAGAACTCATCTATAGAAACGTTTGGGGGTCGCAGGATGTTCAGATGCACGTTGCCATCCCCGATGTGCCCGAACCAGACGACCTCAAGGTCTGGATAGTTCTGAGCGACAACTTTTTCCACATCCGCAAGGAATTCCGGGATTTCGCCGATGCGCACGGATATGTCATTTTTGTAGGGTGTGTACGGCGCGATCGATTCGCTTATGCCCTCACGCAACTCCCACAATGCTGAAGCTTGACTCAGTGATTGACTGACGACACCGTCTGCAACCCAACCGGCGTCAACTGCAGCTGCGAAAGTTTGTTGTGCTTGCTCAAATTCATTTTCGTCATATTCAAGCAGCGCGTAAAACGGACTGCTACGGGTGAATGGGCGTTGCAGGTCGCGGTGCGCCTGCACTTTCTGTAACGCCAATTCAGAGAAGAATTCGAACGCGGATAGTTCAAGGCTATCTTGAAACACCCGTAAGACTTTCAAGATGTCGAGCAACTGCGGGATGGCTAATACCATCACCTGTTGCGTCGCTGGGGTTGGGATCAGGCGGATTTCGGCCTCGACGACGATACCTAAGGTTCCTTCTGAGCCAATAAAGAGGTGGCGCAGGTCGTAGCCAGTCGCATTTTTTACCAACCCGTGATTGAGGCGGAGCACCGCACCTGTACCCGTCACGACCGTGAGTCCTGCTACCCAGCGTCTGGTCAGGCCATATCTGATAACGCGAATACCCCCTGCATTGGTTGCAATGTTGCCACCGATCTGACTTGAACCAGATGATGAAAAATCCACGGGATAGAACAAGCCGTGCTGGTGTGCGACTTCTTGCAGCTGCTGGGTAATCACGCCGGCTTGGCAATGCACGATTTTGTCGTTCTCAAGAAAATCCAAAATCGCGTTCATTCGATCGAGCGAAACCACGACTTCACGATTGGGCGCGACGGCACCGCCTGATAAGCCCGTCCGTCCCCCTGACGGAACCAACGCGACGCCCCACTCAGGTGCTTTTTTGACGATTTGCACAACTTGCTCGACGGATTCAGGAAAGACCACAGCAAGCGGGTCGACGACGAAGCTCCGCGTCCAATCCGTCCCCCAAGTTGCGAGATCTGCAGGGTCCGTTTTGATCTGATGAGCGCTTAAAACGCTTAGTGCGTTAGCTTGGAATTCAGCTTGCGATAGCATGCCAACGCACGAAAGTTGTTAATGCCATGGCGTGTTTATGGCGTGGACGGCAACGGGTCATTGCAACGCTTCAATACCTGGCAAGGATTTGCCTTCGACGAATTCGAGGAATGCGCCACCACCCGTCGAGACATAGTCCATTTGAGCTGCTACACCGAAACGATCCAGCGCCGCGATGGTGTCGCCACCACCCGCGAGTGTAAAAGCTTCGGACTCCGCAATCGCTTCGGCGACAACTCGCGTGCCGTCGCCAAATTGCGGGTATTCGAAGATTCCCATCGGTCCGTTCCAGATCACCGTACCCGCCGCAGCGATGACCTGTGCGAACTGACGCGCCGTTTCGGGTCCGATGTCGACGATTTGTTCATCATGCGGAATTGCTTCTCGCAGACGGAGCGTGGCATGGCTTTCTGAATCAATCTTGCGGGTCGTCATAACGTCTACCGGCAATGGTAGATTTGCGCTTTCTCGAATGGCGCGAGCGTCTCCGAGCAAGGCCGGTTCGACGAGAGATTGGCCCGTTTCAAAGCCAGCGGCTAGCAAGAATGTGTTTGCCATTCCCCCGCCAACCAGCACGGCATCGGCCTTCTCTTTTAATTGGTGCAATGCTTCAAGCTTGCCAGACACTTTAGCACCGCCTAATACCGCCACAAGTGGCCGAGTGGGTGCATTTAGCGCGCGTTCTAACGCATCAATTTCTTTACCTAGCAGCAAGCCAGCACACGTTGTTGCCACATACTGTGTTATGCCGTGAGTAGACGCATGAGCTCGATGTGCCGTTCCAAACGCGTCGTTGATATATACATCGCATAACCGCGCTAGTTTTGCCGCTAGTTCCGAATCATTTTTTGTTTCGCCGGCTTCAAAGCGGATGTTCTCAAGCATTGCGACGGTGCCAGCGGAAATTTCGAGATCATCGTGCCAATTCGCAATCAAGGGGATTCTTTGTTGGAGTAACTGACTAACACGGTGCGCGACAGGCCGCAGTGAAAATGCCGAGTTGTCTTCACCTACTTGAGGACGTCCAAGGTGCGACACCAGAATGACGCTTGCGGCTTCTTTAAGGGCATATTCGATCGTCGGCAACGAAGCCTGGATGCGCGCGTCATTGGTAATTTCGCCGTCCTTGAGTGGGACGTTTAAGTCTGACCTAATTAGTACGCGCTTGCCGCGTAAATCGACGTCAGTTAGTTGCGTGACAGGCATAGGTCACGCGAGTAGTTGCTCGGCTGCAGCCACGACCGCATCGGCATGAACGCCAAGCTCCCGCATCACTTCATCGCCCGGCGCGGATAAACCAAATCGATTGATACCGACAACCGCCCCGTCAAGACCAACGAACCTGCGCCAATAATCAGGGTGTGCAGCTTCAATGGCAACTCGATTACGCATCGTGTAGGGCAGGACGAGCTCCCGATATTCGTCAGATTGTTGCATAAATCGATCGACCGAAGGCATGGAAACGACCCGAACGCCGGTACCAGCTGTCTCTAATCGATCCGCAGCTTCTTGAGCCACTTCCACTTCAGAACCTGTTGCGATGAGAATGAGCTCTAAGTCTTTCGTTTCGCTACGCAGAATGTACGCCCCGCGCTTGATGTTGTCGAAGGTACTTGAATCACGCGCTTGTGGTTGAGTTTTTTGGCGCGTCAGGACGATGGCGCATGGACCATCTTGGCGCTGGAGTATTTCTCGCCAGGCGATGGCTGTTTCAACAACGTCACATGGCCGCCAAACGGATAAATTCGGGGTTGTGCGCAGGTTGGTCAGCTGTTCAATTGGCTGGTGCGTTGGTCCATCTTCGCCTAGACCCACCGAGTCGTGCGTGTAGACGAGAATGTGTCGTAGGCCAATGAGCGATGCGAGTCGAACTGCGTTACGGGCATATTCCATAAACACCAGAAATGTACCCGTATAAGGAATGAAGCCGCCGTGCAAGGCCATGCCATTCGCAATCGCGGTCATCCCAAATTCACGTACGCCGTAGTTCATGTAGCGTCCGCCTTCCCAAAGCCACCCGGCGCCGTCCCATTGGGTGTTGTTTGATCCTGTGAGATCCGCCGAACCGCCAAACAGCTCTGGAATTTCAGGACCCAGCAGGTCTAGACACTGTCCCGACGCTTTGCGAGTTTCTAACGATGCGGGTTCTGCCTGACCTTCCTTAGCCAGTTGTGTGATGGCGTCGAACCAATCTACTGGCAGCTCGCCTTTCAGGCGGCGAGACAGCTCGCTCGCTAATTCTGGATGAGCTCGAGCATACGCCTCGAATTTGTCATTCCAAGCGCTTTCGAGCTTGCTACCGCGGTTGCGTGTATTCCATGCCTCATACAACGACGCAGGTATTTTGAACGGTTCATGCGACCAGGCAAGGCGCTCACGAACGAGAGCTATTTCGTCGTTGCCGAGTGGCGAACCATGTGCACTTGCCGTACCTTTTTTGTTAGGTGCACCGTACCCAATGACAGTTCGAAAGTCGATTAAGGTGGGTTGGTCGCTTCGAGCTGTGGCGGCGGCAAACGCCTCGGCAATCGCTGCAGGGTCGTGACCATCCACATCGGATAAGACCCGCCAGCCATAGGCTTCAAACCGATTAGCAACATTTTCGGTGAACCAGTGATGCGCGTCGCCGTCAATGGTGATGTTGTTGCGGTCGAATAGAACGATGAGCTTGCCAAGTTTGAGCGTCCCAGCTAATGACGCTGCTTCGTGGGAAATGCCCTCCATTAAGCAACCTTCACCCACACATGCCCAAGTTCGGTGATTGACGACGTCGAATTCGTCGCGATTAAAGGCGGTCGCTAGCTCCCGTTCTGCCAACGCCATGCCTACTGCATTTGCGAGTCCCTGCCCGAGGGGCCCGGTGGTCGTTTCAATACCAGGACATTCACCATATTCTGGATGACCGGCTGTTTTCGAGTGCAGTTGCCGGAAATTACGAATATCGTCGATCGTGACGTCATAACCAGTCAGGTGAAGCACTGCGTACAACAACATGGACGCATGCCCATTCGACAGCACAAAACGATCACGGTCGTGCCAGTTCGGGTTCGCCGGGTTATACCGCAGGACATCTTGCCATAACACTTCAGCGATGTCGGCCAAACCCATTGGCGCACCGGGATGACCTGAATTGGCTTGCTGCACGGCATCCATAGCCAACGCGCGGATGGCATTTGCGCGCTCTAATCTCGTATGCATCTGAGGTTGCCAGGAAACGAGTGGCGAATTTTGCATACAGCAATATGCGCCATACATGCTTGCATGAGTTCGAACGTTCGTGCACAAGACCTTTTATATACATGTCGCAATGGCTTGTGTTGGAGATAAAAGTGTGTTAAAAAGTATGAAAAATAATTGTGCCCATTATTTAAATATGAAAAGTTTCATACTTAGTTCAAGTTTCCTTTGGGTTACCGATTTGTCAGCTCATTGCTTTCAACAAAGCCTCTGCTTTGCGGAAATGAATATGCTAGGAAATGTGTCTTAGGTCTTTGACCTATCGTATTTAGATGAAAGCCAGTTCCCAATACATAGCCAAACAGGTTTTGTCTACCTTATGTGCTAACCGGCGACCACCTCAGCGACTTTGCTGTAAATAGTAAAGCCTGCAAAAGTGATGTACATGGCAGACGCAAGTAGCATAAAAAAGATATTGATCCACCCCGGACGTGCAGATTTAGGCAGACGCGTCATGTTCATATATAAGATCATCGGCACATACACAGCCATGACAAACCCGCTCATCAAGGCTGCAATAAACAGAAAATCCAAACCGGCGATGTCGTATTTCGCAAAGAACCATACGCTGAACACGCCGATGACCATGGTTGTGCCTACCAGTATCACATACCACTGTTCAAGCTTGAACCAGCGCCCGAATTTGAAGTTTGTGTGAAGTAGATCTGCAAAAATGCGGCTACCACCGTCGACCCCGCCAAGTTGTGTGCTGAAGAGAGCGGCCATTCCGACGATCAAAAACACGTAGCGACCAAAGGTTCCCATACTTTGTTCGAGAATCGACGCAAGGTCCCAGACGAGACTGGCACGATCGGGAACCAAGCCAATCGGATGCAGCACGGCGAGTGCGCCGAAAATGAACAGGAACATCGTAAAGGTGCCGAGCAGCCAAAACGTGAATGTCTGATCGACTACGACGTAGCGAAACCAGTCCTTGAAGCGACGACGGTTTTCATCAGTTTCCGGATATAGATAACCTGTATCCATTTCTTTGACTTCGTGCTTGTGGGCCAGGCTCATTAAGGAGGGCATCCGTGCGCCCATCCCAATGTTCTTTTCACGCAAGTAGTAGGCGTAATAGAGGTTGCCTAAGCCCCCTGCACCAGCGAAAACGACGGCACCAAAAAAGCGATTGAAAGTCAATTGATCACGAACGCTTCCGTCATCGGCAAGCACGTCGACAGGGAAATCGGGAAATTCGAAAATTCCTATGACGCCATGCCACATGGCAACAAAGATGTCCACTGAGCCGATTTGCCATACAACGTAAAGCAGGCCTACGATGATCACAACGATCAATCCCATGATGCAGCGTTCCACGGCCGTGTAGATCACCTTAGGACCGAACAGAATGGCGGCGACGGTTGCGAACACAATCGCGGTCCAGAGCCAAGGCGGACTGTCATGCCCTGGTCCAAAAATCAAATCCCGTAATGCCACCCCTGTTTCGCGTGCCCAACCGGGTAGAAATTTCCCCACAAAGATCACAAAGACGAACAGGAACACCATTAATTTGAGAATGCGTGCCATCCCAGTGAACGGGCTTTCACCAGTGACGATGGACCATCGACCAATTTCGATATTGACCCAAAGCTGCAGGAAAATGCCTATCGCGGCCGCCCAGAGCAGTTGCGCACCTACCACGGAGGTGATCCATGGCCACATAATCAACTCGCCCGAGCCGATGGCGAGTCCCGCCATCACGATGCCAGGGCCGAGCATCACGAGAATTGGCTTGGTTCGTTCTGGGAGATCGGCGTTTTTAAACGGCGGGATTGATACGAGCATGTGAGGACTTGATTGAAGGTTGTTAGTTTCGCAAGATCAGTAAGCGATGCATGAAGTCAATAGGTGACTTGCGCACCATCACGCTTGTTGTGAGAGATGTGCCTAGCGATTATCAAGCAGCTATCGTGGCCGCGATGCGCATAGATCGGCTTTAGCAACGAAACAAGCTGAAAGTGTGAGCCGCGGCAACCTTTAACATTAATAGTGAAGCTGGTTTTGAATGAAACAATTAGAACCAACGTTGGTTCGTGGACGGTTTTTGCACAGTAGGCGCAATTCACTAAAAGGAAAGTAATTTGGACTTTGTCGGCAACTTGAACTTCGTCAATCCTGAAACTCAAGCAGAAGGGTCCGCTTCGCAACAGCGCGAGTTTTTCGAATCCAGGTTTAACAGACCAGTATTGATCAGGGATGCGCGCTTAACGCAAGGTGTCATACCCGAACCAAAAGACGCTACGCAGTTGCTAACGGACGGTGCTGGTTTTCTTCTGGTTAACTCACCAACCAAAGTGCAAAACTGGACCGACACGAAGGAAGTCGCAGCGATTTATTACGCTGAGACACGAGATTTGCTCCAGCAATTACTCCCTAATGCGGTTGTGCCACCTACGGGCAGCCACACATATCGCAATGAGCAATTCAAAGAGCATTTTTGGGAAAATGGCGTCCAATACGGTCCATGCGCAACAGGCGTTCACAATGACTACGCAGACTTCATTGACGAGCACACCGGGAAAGTCATTGAGAAATTCAGCGAAGTTCAGGGGATGCCGCAGGACAAGCGTTTGATTGGCATCAATATCTGGCGGTCCGTTTCCCCTAAACCGTTGGCTCGTTTGCCGTTAGCGGTTTGTGATCGGACGTCAGTTGAACCAAGCGATCTTGAGTACAACTTGAATCCCAACGCTAAGCCTAGGCCATTTAACGCACATTACTGCAAACCAAACGATGCGCAACGATGGAATTACTACTCTGCAATGACCAACGATGAAGCATTGGTGTTTACGACCTATGACTCGCACCCGCCGGACGGAGAGGTTTTCTGCCCCACATTGCACACGGCAGTGCCGATTCCAGATTCAGACGGATTGCAAGAACGCGAGAGCGTTGAAGTTCGTTTCTTTGTGCAATTACCCATATTGAATTAGTCTGAATGGTCGGGCGACTGCTCGGTGGCGGATTAAAACTATCGCGCCTAAAGTAAAACTAAATCATTGATTTAAAAGACTTTAATAGCACGAATCATCATGCATTGACGGGCGCTAAGCACTACTCATATCCCCATATCGCGAGTGTTGTAATCTCGAATGACACGCTCAAAGTTTTCGGGATTCCATTGATATTGCTTGGCGACCGTCTTGAATGGCATGTATTCGTATGGTTTTTCTTCACTGTAATACTGCCGCCGTGCATCTATCGCGACCTGAATGACGCTTGAGCGCTTAGTAATGAATTCCTCGTCGTAAATCACTTCTTTCGGTTGAAGAAGGTGTCCGTGCTGACCGATCACCGCCTCGCGTCTATGCATGCCCCAAGAAACCGAAATGCGAAAATCGTCAGAGGTGTTGGCAAATGAGCAATGCAACGTCTGCCGGTTCACGATAGTCACATCACCTGGTTCGCAATGCAACGGGATGGCGTCAGGCAGCTGATCTGAGCCGCCATTTGCTTCGACCATCGCCTTGATATCCACACGACCCCTTTTATGCGTGCCGGGCACCACCCATAGGCAACTCAACGGTGACGTTCGATTGAGTTGGGCTTGGAAATTAACGCCATGAATGCCCTCATCCCAATTTGAACTGTCCCAATGCGTGACCCCATCTTGATGCCAGGCTACCGACCCGCCCAAGCCTGGTTGCTTCACGAAGATGGCATCGTTGTATGGCACAAAATCGGGACCATTGATCGCTTCAGCAACTGCAAGTAACCCTGGATGACCATAGACACGCAAGCCAGATTCAAATAGCTGGCACATGCCTGCGATGATTTGAATGACATACTCAGGGGCGTCATCATCAGGCTGCGCCTCCGCCATTTTGCTCATATGGCGACCTTCTGAGCTAGCTGTACCACCGACTGGATCTGATAGTGGTTTGACGAAAAAGTAGGGAAAACGTTTCATCTCAGTGCCGATGGCTGGTTCGCCGTTGGCGTCAACGCTTTGTTGCGGACCAATTGGTGCGTGCGCGAGCACGTGCATCACATCTTTTCTCAGTTCACCGACTTCCGAATCGCTTAATGCACGCCGAAAAACATAGAAGCCATGCTTCCAATAGGCCTCAACTATGTCGGCGTGGAGTTTGCCGTGATCATCTAGTCTGATTGGGCCGCGATTGCCTAATTGCGCTGCGCGATTTGCTCCTTCCTGAGCATAGATTTCCATTCGACGCCGATACTCTGTCGCCGGAAGAGCATCGGTCATTTCAAATCTCGCTGAAAAGGCAACGTCGTTTGCATTTTATTGCGTTTTGCGAGTCACTAAATGAGCGCCTGATCACGAATCGCAAAGCGTTGGGTCATGTTGCAGGTCGTGCCTTGGGTCTGCTTGACCGGTAGCTAGAGTTCAGGATTGTTTCGCAATTTCAAACACGAAATCGGTGTGCTTTGGCAACTCTCAGACGTGATTTCCGCTCTTACAATAGCGCTTTCCATTCCCATCGATTTCGCTTGTAAAGGGTGAAATCAACTACGACCTAAAGTTGAGCGAATACCTTACTTTTACGTCCGAATCAGTGTCTGAAGGACATCCGGACAAGCTGTGCGATCAAATATCGGACGCCGTATTAGATGCGGCACTTAAGAGCGACCCTGACGCACGGGTGGCTTGCGAAACATTGATCAAGTCCAATACCGTGATCATTGCTGGTGAGGTTAGCACGCGTACCAACCTTAATTACGAGCACATTGCTCGAGAGGTGCTCGAGGCGGTCGGCTACACCAAAGAATTTGGCATCGATTACGACGCGTGCGAAGTAAAAGTGCTCGTGAACAATCAATCGAGCGACATAAAACGTGGGGTCGATGTCGACGCCACGGCTGAGAAGGAACAAGGCGCTGGTGATCAGGGCATGATGTTCGGGTATGCCTCAAATGAAACGCCTGAGCTCATGCCTGCCCCCATCATGTATTCGCACCTGTTAATGCGCAAGCATGCGCAAGCGCGGCGCAATGGGTTGGATTTTCTGGGACCAGACGCGAAATGCCAGTTAACTGTCGCCTACGAAAACGGGCGCCCGACCGCTATTCGAACTATCGTGTTTTCGACCCAACATGATGAGGATGTGAGTGCTGATTTCGTGGAACAGCAAGTTCTTGAGGCAATCATCAAACCAGTATTAGCAGAGAACATTGATATTGACGACGCTAACGTTCACATTAATCCCTGCGGACCTTGGACGTTAGGTGGACCAGCGACTGATTGCGGCTTGACCGGTCGCAAAATCATTGTGGACACCTATGGTGGCATGGCTCGTCATGGGGGTGGCGCATTTTCAGGCAAGGATCCATCGAAGGTAGATCGGTCTGCAGCCTACGCTGCTCGGTATGTCGCAAAAAACGTCGTTGCCGCTGGATTGGCGGAACGCTGTGAAGTGCAATTGAGTTATGCCATTGGGCAGTCACAACCAGTTGATGTGGTAGTCAATACGTTTGGCACCGCAGCGGAAGGCATCGACGACGAAAGAATCGGCTCGATCGTGAAGCATCGGTTTGACCTTAGTGCGGGTGGGATTGTCGAAATGTTGGGTCTTAAGCAACCAATTTATCGAAGTACTGCTACCTTCGGTCACTTTGGTCATTCAGTGGATAGTTACTCGTGGGAGAACACTGATCGCGCCGAGCTGCTCAAAGCCGATGCCTTTGAATGAAACGTAGCGATATCGCGCACCTTAGTTTCGAGTTTTTCCCGCCAAAATCCGTTCGCGGAACCCACAATCTTTTACGCACAGCACGCCGCTTGGCAGAGTACGAGCCGGATTTTTATTCGGTTACGCACGGCGCAGGTGGATCGGTACGAGACGGTACGCTAGAAACCATTCGAATTCTGCGTGCCGAAGGCTTCAATGCGATACCTCACATAACTTGGCGCGACGACACGCGCGAGACGATGGTGTCGCTGTTGGAAACCTACGAGGCATTGAGTGTCGATCAACTCGTGGTATTGAGGGGAGACATCGCTGATCAAGACGACGTTAAACCCACAACGTTCCACTACGCGCGTGAGCTTGTCGAGCTCATCCGCACGTGTACCGGTCAAAAATTTCGTCTAAATGTCGCTTGCTATCCGGAAGTGCACCCAGAAGCGCAGTCGCCGCAGGACGATATACGCCATTTGAAAGACAAAGTAGATGCAGGTGCCGATTGTTGCATCACACAGTATTTTTATGACGCAGAAACCTATAAGGAATTTGTTGCGACGTGCACGAAAGCTGGAATTACCCAACCAATCGTGCCGGGCATCATGCCTATTTCGAACTTTCCGAAGCTGCTAGCGTTCTCGAGTAAATGCGGTGCGAAAATCCCGGATTGGCTGAGGATAAAACTCACGTTCATGCAAGGCTATCAGGCCAAGATAAGAGAGTTCGGGGCAGACGTGGTTGCTGATTTATGTCGTACATTGCTCCAGAACAAGGCTAGTGGATTGCACTTCTATACGCTGAATCTGGCTCGTCCCACGCAAGCAATATTGACTAGGCTCATCGACGAATAAGGCGTTTCTATGAGCTCCTTCTAGCGAGCGATTCGGCCCGTAAGCTTGCTCGCAAGTCTTGGCTTGTTTGTACTTGAACAGTTGCCACTAGCTCTCCTGGTTCGTCCTTTTGATTTTGGGAACGAACTTCTGTCAGAACGTTAATTCGACGATCTTTAGCGAAGTTGAAAAGTGCTGGGTGAGATATTGGACTTTGCTTCGCAACGAGTAATCCGTGAGGTCGATTCTCTTGCATCGCGCTTATCGCTGCCAATTCAGTAGAAACCATTTCGACAGCTATCTCATTTGAGCTCAATTGCATCGGTAATTCACAGTCGTTGAACGCAATGAGACGTAACGCCGGCTTTATAGAGGTTTTTGAGCGTCTAGCATCGGCAAATCCGTCCAGATCCCATATAGAAATCAAGTTAACGACACGGCCATCCCTTAGTTGAACACATCCATGAGGTGTTACTGGCGAGTCAAGCGAGACAACATAGCCGTCTGGCTCCTGGCTAGTGAAGTAAATCTGGTGCGTGTTTGGTGGCCTTGTCAAGGTCACGCATACATCCGCATGGGCGGAACGCTCGCTACTCAATTTGAAAATATTGTCTGAATCGTCGAAGCTCGGTTCCCGATCGATGTTTGAATGAGTTGTTGGATTTCTCACCTCGACTTTTTCGATATCTTGAACTGCGAACGCATACAGCGAGTTGCCGAGCGCAAACACAGCAACCGCGCACTCTCGCATCGTGCTCGGAATCGTTAAGTTGACTTGAGTGCCGTTGGTAGCCGATTGAAATTTGACCTCAGCACCGTAATGGTTCAGTACTGCGAACAGTGACGACACCTCTTTCAACCAGCCACTATCGCGCTTGGCTGGCAATAGCATAAATTGACGCAATTCATCGCTACCAAGAAGTGCGCTGGTCCTTACAAAACCCGCTTCTTTCGCAACATGGATTAACTTATCTGGTGTTGGCAACTCGCTGGGTACGGACAAGTTCATGGCGATTGTCTCACCGGTCGCAGCAATGTCTACCTCGATGCCGCCCTCCTGCGGCAACGAAGTTATTACGTGTGACCCAAGGGTCGTAAGTGCATGGATGCAACTACTGTGCACTTGCTGGTCTGAAGAGACACTTACTTTGAGATTGATGTCAGTGAATTTCCCCGCGATTGCGTCACCGACGACACGTACTGAGACCGACGGTTCTATAGGCAGGTCGGCTTCTAATGCTTGCAGGATCCCCAGCTGAGCCCTGCGCAATGCTTCTTGAGCACTTAATGGCGTGGGGGACATCGTTGAAGGGCGTATTGAATCTATGAGGCATCGTATCCGGTGCATCGCTTGACGCATCCGGAAAGTCTGCGCGGCATTCTCGCTCGACGTGGCGTCGATTGGAAGCTCGCCTGCTTCAGCGGCATCGAAGCCACCAGAAGCTTCTAAATCAAGCCGTTCCAATAAGCTGTGTATGGCCTCAGCCACATTGGCTGAAGGCTGTTCCCGGGTGTCAGCCTCCTGCAGTAGCGCCGCAGATTCGCGAAATAGCGTCGCCGTTGAAGACGATTGTTTCACGGCACCGTCTCGCAGCTGGAGCGCGTAATTTGTCAATGCTTCAAGCAACTCGGCGTACGCCGGAGCCAGGTCAGCTGGTGCTGCCAGCAAGGCTTCGCTCAATGTGCCGATTTCTGTAGCAGAAAAGTTGGCAGCTATGCACGCTTCTAATTGCGAAATAATGAAAGAAGTAGGGGTAGATTCAGCCACAGGGTCAAAATGCTTTCAAAATTACGGCTTGCGAGCGGGGAAGTGATGCCCGACGTTGCTCGCGACATGTCAACTTAACGGAACTGATTATTGTGCGAATTGGCGTGCCTAAGGAAATCAAGCCTGATGAAAATCGGGTCGGACTCACACCATCGAGCGTGCTTGAGCTCACGCATCACGGGCATGAGGTGCTGGTGGAGTCAGACTGTGCCACTAAATTAGGGTTGGCGGATGCAGAGTACCAAGCAGCAGGTGCGACCTTAACAAGTGATTTGGACCAACTCTTTGAAGCCGACATGATCGTCAAAGTGAAAGAACCTCAGGCTGAGGAAGTCAAACGCCTGCGTTCTGGTCAAATCCTGTTCACCTATTTGCATTTAGCGCCGGACCCTGACCTAACACGTGGTTTGCAGGAAAGTGGTTGCATTGCTATCGCGTACGAAACGGTCACAGACAATCAAGGGCGTTTGCCGCTGCTCGCGCCGATGAGCGAAGTTGCAGGACGTATGTCAGTTCAAGCGGGAGCACACGCGCTGGAAATAGAGCAAGGCGGACGTGGCGCATTGCTGGGTGGTGTTCCAGGCTCTGAACCGGCAACGGTGGTGGTACTCGGCGGCGGGGTTGTTGGCATGAATGCGGCACGTATCGCATTGGGCATGGAAGCGGACGTTGTGATTTTCGATGTTGATTTGCGCCGACTCGCGGAGCTTGAACTCGAATTTCGGCCTGCGCTACACACTCGTTACTCCACGGTCAATGCTGTTTATGACCATGTGACGCGCGCCGATTTAGTGATAGGTGCCGTCTTGGTGCCTGGCAGTACGACACCGCGCTTGGTTAGTGAAGATATGGTCCGAGACATGCAGCATGGTTCGGTACTGGTAGATGTTGCGATAGATCAAGGGGGCTGCTTCGAAACATCGAAACCAACAACTCACTCCGATCCGATATTTATTAAGCACAACGTCGTTCATTACTGCGTCGCCAATATGCCGGGTGCGGTTGCCCGAACTTCGACGTTCGCGTTGAATAATGCCACCTTACCGTTTGTGTTGGCCTTGGCCGACAAGGAACCGGCCCGAGCGTTTTCAGAGGATCCAAACTTGCGTAACGGGCTTAACGTCTACGAGGGTCACGTCACTCACGAAGCAGTCGCAGCAGCGACCAATTTGGACTATGTGCCGGCTTCTGAGATATTCCCGACGCGCTAATTCGAAGTTTTTATTGAAATCGATTTCCTGATAAGCAAAATTACGCACCTAATTGAACGTCGTCTGTCGCTCCTACATAACGACTTGCAGACTGAGCGTCTAGCTTCAGTTCTGTGGCATCTGATTGGATTAGCAGGCGGTGTTTAAGTACTTGCGATTCACTCTATGCCATGCGTCTTTAGCTCGGCGCGATTGGCGTTGTTTTAGTTGAATTAGGCAAAACTGAGGGAACATGCGAAAGCTCTTAGATCACCACGTAGCCCTGTTGCTTGGGCTTGTGGTCATCGGCTCGGTGATTTTCAACGTTTGGAGTCCGTGGCAATTCACGGAAATTGCCTCTAACTGGAAATTCATCGATTTCACGGTCATGGTCACATGGTGGATATGTGGCGTGGCGTTCGTCATCCTCGGCTTATTTATGGCGTGGGCGATTTGGCGTTACAAGTACCACGAGAGCGGCGAATCGCACTATGAACCAGAGCATCCGGTCTTAGAGAGCTGGCTAACGATCATCACCGCGATTGGTGTTGTGATCATGTTGGCTCCGGGTTTGATCGTTTGGGATGACTATATACAGGTGCCGTCCGATGCGATGGAAATCGAAGTGCTGGGTGAACAGTGGACTTGGAAGTTCCGGTTCCCAGGCGAAGACGGGATTTTGGGCACCACGGCGGTCAAGAAAAACGTGGTGCGTGGTTTAGAAGAAACCACCTATGAAGCAAATATGACCTCGCTAAATCCATTCGGGATGCGTGACGACGACCCGTATGGCGAGGACGACATCTTAGTTGCCAGCAATATCCTGCATGTCCCACTCGGCCGTAACATCAAAATGGTGCTGCGTTCGAAAGACGTTTTGCATGATTTTTGGGTGCCAGAAATCCGTGCCAAGATGGACATGGTCCCTGGCATGATCACTTATTTCTGGTTCCGGCCAACGCGTACAGGCGAGTTTGAGATTTTGTGTGCTGAGTTGTGCGGGCGCGGCCACCACATCATGCGCGGCACCATGTATATTGATACGCAAGAAGATTTTGAAGCGTGGTTGGATACTCAAGTAACTTGGGCGGAGATGAAAGCGGGTCAAAAACCTGAATCTCCCATTGTCGCCAAAGGGCGGCAAATCGCCGACCAGAACGGTTGTTTCGCCTGTCATTCGTTGGATGGCACGGAAGTGGTAGGACCTACGTGGCAAGGTCTTTGGAATCGTGAGATCACCTTGTCAGATGGCAGCGTGGTCGTCGCTGACGAAGCCTATATCATCGAATCCATCGTCGATCCAGCGGTCAAGTTGGTTGAAGGGTATGGGTCGGTCATGACGCCCTATTCATTTACCGATGATGAAATGGCCGCGTTGTTAAGCTTTCTACAAGAAGCTACAAACGCACCTTAGATGAACTGGAGCAACGCCAAAAAACGTGATGAGGACAAGTAATGGCAACTGCTGAAATTCCTTATCAGGAGACGATGCCGCTTCACCATCCAAAGACTTGGATAGGTAAGTACGTTTTCAGCCAAGACCATAAAGTGATTGCCGTGCAATACGGGATCACCGCGATAGCCGTTGGTCTGGTTGCACTGGTCTTGTCAGATTTGATGCGTATTCAAATCGCGTGGCCTGGTGAGATGGCGTGGTTTGTCGAAGACTTCTACTACCAGTCAATCACCATGCACGGCATGATCATGGTGATTTACCTGCTCACCGCGTTTCTGTTGGGCGCGTTTGGCAATTTCACCGTGCCATTGATGTGTGGCGCCCGGGACATGGTATTCCCATTCGTGAACATGCTCAGCTATTGGGTGTATTTGATTTCAGTGATCATCCTTTTGCTAGGTTATATTCCGGGATTGGGAGGCCCAACCGGTGCTGGTTGGACGTTGTATCCACCCCAAACCATTACGGAAGGCACGCCTGGCGCTGATTGGGGTATCACAACGATGCTCGCATCCTTGGCGGTGTTCATCGTGGCCTTCACCATGGGCGGACTCAATTACATTACAACGATATTGCAGGCCCGCACGCGCGGGATGTCATTGATGCGAATGCCGCTCACCGTTTGGGGTATTTTTGTTGCGACCTTCTTGGGTCTTTTGGCGTTCCCGGCCCTGTTCGTGAGTGCGGTCATGATGATCTTGGATTTAAAGATCGGCACCAGCTTCTTTATGCCCGCGATCGTTTCGCTCGGTGAGACGTTGGCATATGACGGTGGCCAGCCTTTGTTATTCCAGCACTTGTTCTGGTTCTTCGGTCATCCTGAGGTCTATATCGTCGCGTTGCCAGCTTTTGGCGTCGTATCTGACCTCATTTCAGTTCACGCACGCAAGAACATCTTTGGCTATCGCCTAATGGTGTGGGCACTGGTGTTTATCGGCATCTTGTCATTTATCGTCTGGGCCCATCATATGTTCGTCGCGGGGATGCACCCATACTTTGGGTTCTTCTTCGCAACAACGACATTAATCATTGCCGTACCAACAGCGATCAAGGTTTACAACTGGATTTTGACGCTGTGGAAGGCCAACATCAAGCTGACGGTGCCAATGTTGTACGCGTTGTCATTCGTGCTGACTTTCATCATGGGTGGCATCACCGGGTTATTCCTCGGCAACGTGATCATTGACATTCCACTATCCGACACCTACTTTGTGGTGGCGCACTTCCATATGGTGATGGGCGTTTCTCCAATCTTGGCGATATTTGGCGGCATTTACCACTGGTATCCCAAGCTGACTGGTCGAATGTTGAATGACACCGTTGGCAAGTGGCATTTCTGGATTACGTTCCTTGGCACCTACATCATTTATTTCCCCATGCATTACCTTGGGTTTATCGGGGTGCCACGCCGCTACTACGAAAACTTCGATTCCAGCTTCTACCCGCAATCTGCGCAAGATTTGAATGAGTTGATTTCGGTGACTGCTTTGTTCGTAGGCGCGGCCCAGTTGCTGTACATCGGCAATCTCATCTGGAGCTACTTTTATGGCAAACCTGCAGGCGACAATCCTTGGGGTGCGAACAGCCTAGAGTGGTGTACGCCAGACACGCCGCCTTCGCACGGCAATTGGGGGGACAAGCTGCCTACGGTGCATCGCTGGGCCTATGACTACAGCGTGCCAGGTGCCGAGAGAGATTTCATTCCTCAAAACGTGCCACAAGAGCAAACGGCGTAGCCTTCGCAACCAGGTAAATAGCAAATCAATATGGCTGAAGCTGCGCACGAAGAAAGCGGTCCGCTAACGACCATCGTCAACGATTGGTCATCGGACGTTTCCACATTTAAAGCTGTGCCTTGGGGCAAGGCGATGATGTGGATTTTCTTGCTTTCGGATACCTTTATCTTCACGTCATTCCTCGTCAGCTACATGACGGTGCGAATGACGTCGACGGATCCCTGGCCGGAACCAAGCGCTGTATTCGCGCTTGAGTTTTTAGGTACGCCGGTACCACTGTTGTTGATTGCCATCATGACGTTTATCTTGATTACGTCGAGCGGCACCATGGCGATGGCCGTCAATATGGGCTATGCGCGTAGAAAGAAGCAAGTGTTCTGGCTTATGTTGGCGACTGCGTTGTTGGGCGCTTCATTTGTTGGGATGCAAGCTTTCGAGTGGACGAAGCTGATCACGGGCGAAGGTGTGAAAGCCTGGACCAACCCCATGGGTTCAGCGCAATTTGGCTCTTTCTTCTTCATGATCACTGGTTTCCACGGTTTGCACGTATCGGCCGGTGTGGTTTATCTGGCCATCGTGGCATGGCGGGTGTTGCGTGGCAAATATGAACACACGAATTACGAAATTGTCGAAATCACCGGTTTGTATTGGCACTTTGTTGACCTGGTATGGGTTTTCATCTTCGCTTTCTTTTATTTATGGTAAGGACTGTTGTTTAAGTAATGGCTGAAGTAGGTCAACAGCATCCGATCAAGGTTTATGCACTGGTTTGGCTGTTACTGTTCGTATTCAGTATAGGGTCGTATTTTGTCGACTATCTGGATTTTCAAGGACATTTGCGTTGGTTTCTGATCATAGTTTTCATGCTCCTGAAAGCTGGGTTCATTGTTGCCATATTCATGCATATGAAGTGGGAACGCTGGACCTTGATTACTGCGATTCTGGTGCCGCCGTTGGTACTTCTCGTGCTTATGTACTTGCTCGCGTTCGAGGCTGAATATGCGTGGGCTTCCCGTATCGTGTACTTTGGCGACGAGGTTTCGCCAATACCAGCACCGCCACCTACGCACGTTGGCGCTCACTAACTGGTGATTGCACGAGCGCCTTGATTTAGTGGGCGCGCAACACCAAGCAGTTAGATCTATGCGCGGTGTTTTCTATACTGCGCATATGCAGCATGGGAATCGGGTTTCATGAGTCAATTGCTCACTGATCTTGTTGAGATTACGGGCACCGACGGCGTTCTAGCCGGCGAGGATGTCCATTCTCGCGCTGTCGGTATATGGCGGCCGCAAGGCATTGAAGCCGCCGCGATAGTGCGTCCGCGCACGACCGAGGAAGTTAGTGAAATCCTAAAGCTCTGTCACGCACATGGGCAAACTGTCGTGGCGCATGGCGGCCGTACTGGATTAGTAGAAGGCGCAGATACTGTGCAGTCCGATCTGATTTTGTCGCTCGAAAGGATGAATCAGATCGAGGACGTTGACGTCGTCAATCGTACGATGACATTGCAAGCTGGCGTATTGCTGCAATCAGCTCAGGAAGAGGCGGAAAAACACGGACTGCTCTATCCACTGGACATTGGTGCCCGTGGTAGCTGCACGATTGGCGGCAATATCGCTACTAACGCAGGTGGGAACCGCGTTTTTCGGTACGGCATGACGCGAGACATGGTATTAGGTACCGAAGCAGTGCTGGCCGATGGCACTGTCCTTTCGTCTATGAACGAAATGATTAAGAACAATGCGGGTTACGATCTCAAGCAGCTATTCATCGGTACGGAAGGAAGTCTGGGCATCGTTACTCGAGCGGTATTGCGCTTGCGTGAGTTGCCTCGCAGTCAGGAAACGGCGCTAGTTGCTGCCGAAAGTTTCGATAAGATGCCGCTGATTTTGAAGCACATGGACGCTTGTTTAGGTGGTACGCTTTCGGCGTTTGAGGTCATGTGGAATGACTTTTATCGCCTAGTCACCACTCCCCCAGCTAAACAAAGACCGCCCATTTCTCAAGAGTACCCAATGTACGTGCTCATCGAGGCGATGGGTGGCGATGCTGAAGGTGACAAGCGAAGACTAGAAGACGCTTTGGCAGAAGCTGTCGAACAGGGGTTGGCAGTTGACGCGGCCGTGGCTCAGAACGAAGCGCAACGGAACCAGTTTTGGGCCATGCGAGACGATGTTGAACAGATTTTCCAATACGATCCCGTGTTTATTTACGACGTCAGTTTGCAAGTGCCGCACATGGAACGCTACGTAGCCGCGGTGCGTTCAAATCTTGCACAGAAATTTGGTTCCCACGAACTCTTTACGTTTGGCCACATGGGCGATGGTAATTTGCACTTCGCAGTATCAGCAGGACAGGATGAATCGGCTCACCATGACGTGAATCTTTGCGTGTATGAACCGTTGCGCCCGATTGGTGGTTCGGTGTCTGCTGAACACGGCGTTGGTCTTGAGAAGCGGCCTTACTTGGATATTTCGCGCAATCAAACAGAAATTAGCATCATGCGCGTGCTGAAAAGAGCGCTTGATCCTAAAGGTATTCTGAATCCCGGTAAAGTGTTTGCGTCTTGATGCTGTATTGAGCAATTTTTGCAGCAAATAGGCGTCGCGCGATCGCTCAATCTATCCTTGATGAATGCGGTTTGCTCGCAAGCGTTTCCCACAAAAAGCGGTATTCCAACGCAAGCATAAGGGCTCTTTGTCCGTTGTCGGCAGCGCCTGCATGCCCTCCTTCAAGATTTTCGAAATAGGCAACGTCTTTGTTGTATTCAAGCATCCGCGCGACAAATTTGCGCGCATGTCCGGGATGCACTCTATCGTCGGCCGTGGATGTGGTTACCAATAGTGCAGGGTAATCAATATTCGGTGCCACGTTGTGATAAGGGGAGTACCGCTTAAGAAATTCCCATTCGGCGGGTTTGTCTGGATCGCCAAATTCGGCCATCCAGCTTGCACCTGCTAGCAGTTTGTGATAGCGCTGCATGTCCAACAATGGCACGTTGGAAACCACCGCGCCAAAAAGGTCGGGTCGCTGGGTGTACATGTTGCCTACCAGCAAGCCGCCGTTGCTACCGCCCATCGTGCCTAGCAGTTGCGGTGTTGTAACGTTGCGAGCGATGAGATCTTCAGCTACAGCGATGAAGTCTTCATATGCTTTGTGACGTTTGTCCTTCAGCGCGGCGCGGTGCCAAG
Source organism: Gammaproteobacteria bacterium (assembly GCA_009841635.1). Classification (GTDB taxonomy): domain Bacteria; phylum Pseudomonadota; class Gammaproteobacteria; order Pseudomonadales; family Azotimanducaceae; genus Bin55. The sequence goes on along the minus strand of VXLJ01000003.1, from coordinate 100,017 downwards.
CCGGCCCAAATTCACCGCCGCCGCGAATATTGGCGACTACGTACACGCCACCTGGTTCAAGCCATGCGCTCCCGACGACCTTTTGGTAATCAGGTATCAACGAAATCTCGAAACCGCCATAGCCATACAGCAAAGTGGGCTTGGCTTGATCAAGATGTTTCGGTGCAACTTGAAAGTAGGGGATTTGCGTACCGTCAAGGGAGGTCGCCCAGTGTTGCGTGACATCAAGATTCTCATTGGCGAACGCGTGCGACTCTTGTTTGAGCACCTCATCGCCAGGTTTGGAAATATGGCCGATTGCTAGCGTTGGCGGCGTAAGAAATCCTTCGCGGGTGATGAAGTATTCGTCGTTTTCAATGGCATCGACGCCTCTGACGGAGATGGTCTCAAACTTGGTACCGTCGTTGAAGGTGTGCGCATGCCACTTATCCAGCACGTATTGGTGCGCTTCGATTCGGGATTGGACGTTCTCCAGGATATTCAACAACAGAAAGTTTCGAGTTTGGCTGAATCCAATCAGGCTTCGTGTTCGCGTGGGCTCAAACAACGTGTGCAGATCACGTTCACCTTGCAAATATCGTTCAAGATCTACTACGAGCAACGAACCAGCGCTAAATATGGTGCCGTTAAGTTGCCAGTCCTCTTTGGGCTCTAGCAATAGCCAGTTGCGGAAGAATGAAGCTGTCGTATGGGTCGGCTTCTCGATATGTACCAACGATTGGTCAACCAATAGGTACGTATCTGAATTGAAGAAATCGATCGCATGAACGATGCCCGCACGGTGATAGTCCTTCGTCTGGTAGGAAAAGACGAATGCCCCAACGTCCGCTTTAGCCGCTGTAAAGAGGGCTTCGGCCTGCTCGAGCTGTTGGCCTCGTGACCAATGCTTGACGCTGCGCGGATAACCAGAATCCGTTAGGCTGTCGTGGCCGAAATCGGTGGCGACCAAGATAGCGTTCCGGTCTAACCATGCGACATCGCTTTTGGCTTCACTCAAAACAAACCCATCAGGTACGAAAACCCTAGCTGAGAGGTCATACTCGCGAACAACCGAAGCATCCGACCCTCCTCGAGAAAGTTCGAACAAGGAGCGGTCATACGTTGGCGCGAGCGTGGTTGACCCTTTCCACACCCAACTCTCTGATTCATCTGCCCCAAGTTGATCCAGGTCGAGCACAGTTTCCCAAACTGGTTCTGACTTGCGATATTCCTCTGGCGATGTGCGCCGAAGGATGCCGCGTTCGTGGTTTTCATCTTGCCAGAAGTTGTAGTAGTGAGCACCGAGCTTTGCTACAGCGGGGATACGATCCTTTGTATCCAGTATGGCTCGAATGGTCTCTTGTAGCTCGCGAAATTCGGCAGACTGTGCTAGATTCTCTGTCGTCTCAGCGTTACGTTGCTTGACCCAAGCGAGTGCCGCCTCATCTTGCACTTGCTCAAGCCATTGATGAGAATCTTGCTCGCTCGCATAGGTCAAAGTAGCCATTAGAAATCCCGAATAGAGTAAGCCGGTCAGAGGAACTTTCTGCATGTGGAATTGAACGCTATGGGTGATGCGACCTACAAGTCTCTGAGCAGGTGTAAGAATCCGCATTAAGCTATCGTTGACGCAAACGCTGCGGCTTATCTGTTTTGTCACGTCTAAGCTCGCAACGTACTCTCATAGCGCAACGGCGCTAAAGGATTATTTAGGCCAGAGCGAAGAAACATCCACGGTGAAATCTTGTGCATCGTCGCTAAGGTCCAATTCGAGCATGTCTTGATAAGTTAGCAGGAAGACCTGATTTCGAATCCTGTCTTCATCTAGATCGGTCAAGGTGATCGCCAAATCTTCACGACCATCGCCGTCGACGTCGCCGGCGCAGTTAGTTAGGAAAACTCCGGTTTTCACGGTTAGATTGCCAAACGACAGCTGCCAAATCTCATCCACGCCATTAGCTTTTGCCCCGCGCACGTCGATTTGTCCATCCGCTTGTCCATCCGCTTCGTCTAACGCGCTCAAGTCCATCATGTCGAAGACGTACAGGTCAATAGGCTCTGACCCTGCCGCTACATCTATAGGATCGAAATAGATTGCTGCAGCTTGCGAGCGATCGTTACTTTCATCGGGTTTGCAGATTTGCAGATTTGTTGCATTCGAAACCGTCCACGCATCAAACTCGCCAGTTGGAAAACCCTCGATGATCCCATCGGCACTCCCGTCTGCACGGTCATATTCACCAAATTGTGCGACATCAACTAAGTGAATCAAAGGAGGCTCAGCGTCCTCTTCGAGAATTGAAATCAGGTTAGGCATTATTGCGCCATCCTGCAACTCGGCCGGCGTGATCGACGACAAGGAGGGCAAATTAATAGCGAAACCGTCGAGTCGATACGAATTGGCTTGACGATAAAGAAAACGTAGATCGATTCGATTATCCCTTGAAAAGTCTGCAGCATCGGCCGCGTTCAAATCTGACGTGGCGATGACATAAGAGCGAACAGGTGTAGCCAGCGGCGTAAGCAATACCAAATCGTCCGCACCGTCCCGATCATGGTCAGGAAATCGCATAACGGCGGTTAGACCCAGGCCAGGAAGGAACGCATTGAATTCAGGGTAAATGGTCCAGACACCTTCGACTTCGGTTAGGTCATTGAGGCTAATCTCCCCGTTTGTACGATCACTAAGTGCAACTGCGACAGCACTGTGCGGAATGATGAATGCTGCACCCATGCCACCCTGATTGAAGCGTCTGGATTGGTTTTCAAATGTACCAATTGCCAAGCTAGTTTGGCCGACCGTGGTGTCAAGTCGAAGCTGCGTGCCGCTTATGCCGAAGCCTTGGAATACTTCGGTACCGCGCAATCTAGCACAATCCTTGCTTTGGACGCATTGCTGCAGGTCTATTACGCCATCTGTTTGGTCATCTAGACCATCTACCGTCTGCCAATCACCACCAAAAATGACCGTTAACGAACCGCTGATATTGAACGAGAGTGGATTCGATATGCCTAAATCAGTTATGCCATCACCATCAAAGTCACCCACATTACCGCTTATATAGCGGAGGTAATCAAGATCTAACTCAGCGTTTTGAAGGTGCCAGCTTGCAGCCCCTTGACGGACGTTGGCGAGTTCGATTTGACGATCAGCTTTACCGTCGGCTACATCAAGCGCTGCCAAATCCGCAGCGGAAACGATCAGAAGCGGCTGACCTTCTTCGTTTGGAAGCATATTTGCGAGCTCGAACTCATGCCAACCGTCTCTATTCAAGTCGCCGAGGCGATAGGTGTCACTCGTCGCAATATCAGCGTTGTCCGTCGCAATTGCCCAATTTGAGATGAGGCGATAAGATGAAAAATCCTTCTTGCCGAAGTTGTCGCCGATGCCATCGCCGTCTTTGTCCTCCCACTCGAGCGGATCTAATGGAAACGCGTCGGAGTTGTCGCCAACACCATCACCGTCGGAGTCAAGCCATTCGCTCGCAAGCAATGGAAACGCATCGTCCTCATCTAAATAACCATCGTTGTCATCATCGGTATCTGCGTTGTTGCCTACCCCATCTTGATCGGTGTCTAACCACTCCAACGGATCGTTCGCGAACGCATCGCTGTTGTCGCCGATGCCATCGCCGTCTGTATCGATACTCTCGGTCGGATCTAACGGGAATGCATCTTCATCGTCCATGACGCCGTCGTTGTCATCGTCTGGATCATCTTCGTTTCGGATACCGTCGTTGTCGGTGTCGTATGGATATTCATCTTCGTCGTTTGGTACGCCATCCCCATCCGCATCATCGTCATCGCGATCTGCGATGCCGTCGCCATCAATGTCAGAATGTCGGTTGTAATCTAGCGGGAATGCGTCAAGAGCGTTTGCGTAGCCATCGTAATCTGCGTCGAATTTGAACTTGGCGAAGGTCGGGTAGGTGTCGAGTCGATCGCGCAGTCCATCACCGTCATCGTCCTCATCGTAGAGATTAGGCGTACCATCGCCATCTATGTCAGCTTGAGTGTTTTGAAGCATCACAACGCCGTCTGCTTCACCATCCGCTTGATCGAGGGCTGCCAATTCAGATGAGAACACCACGTATACCGTGCTGAATTCCCCATTCGTTTCGTGCGAGTGCATGGTAAACGCCAGGTCTACACTGTTATCGTCATCTAAATCACCGAGTGAGGTTATGCCAGCTAACCGCACCGGTCCATTTGGGCCAAACGCCGGCCGGAGCTCATAAATATTCGGATCATGAATCCGCGCTGGTAGATTGATGAACCCGTTCAGATCAAGACCATCGGGATCATCGAGATAGTCAAAATCTGTCAAGTCGGCTGTTAGAACTCTGTTGAATTGCTCGATTGCTAAGCGATTTGCCGTGTATTCATTAACCGCAGGTAGGATGCTGGTCGCAGAGTTATTTGAGCCCGCGTATATGCGATTGAACAGCCAGGTTCCGAACTTACTCGGTGCATCGTCTTGAAGTTCAACCGCCCCGTCGATTGAAAAATCATTAAGGTCATGCAAGGCAATGCCTGCGGTGGTTAGGGCATAGTGGCCATCTTGACTTCCCCACGCGAAAACATCGTCGGATTTGTCGTCGTCGATGGACGCTAGTGCGTGGACTCGATAGCCAAAGAACGCATCGTTGGGATTTGTCACCCTATACGTCTTAGTCGATGCCACTAAATCGTCGAGGTTAATCAAACGATCGTTGTCCTCATCCAGCTCTTCAATCTGTCTGAGCTGCTCTACGTCTACGTTGTATATGCGACCAGACTCAAAATCCCCGGCGTAGGAAGGCACGCCGAGCAAAAAGCCTTGTGGCTCCTCACCCACACGATTCCCTCGCATGGCTAGTTCCCCGGGGGCATAGCCATCGTCCACGATTAGCTGAAAACTCGCTTGGTCTGCATCGAATATTTCACGATAGCGCGCGGTGCTCGTATCGTTGGTGGTTAGGTATTCCTCAATCCCGGCCCTGCTTAGAACGACAACTCTGGTTTGAGCTATGACGAGCGTAACAATGGCAAGTTCGCGCAATTCATCACCGTCTAGATCATGCATTGAGGCAATGGTCTGGACATGCTGATCAGCCCCGAACTCGATGCTTGCACAACCCAGTTGAATCGTGCAGTTTGATAAGTCGATCTGCTGGTCAACGACTGTATCCGCCTCATCCAATGCGGCCAAGCTTTCAATGTCAGCTCGAATGAGATGCACTGCATCTTTACTTCGAACCAACAGCTCCGACGGCATGCTTGCATGGTGTGCAAATGCCAATTGAAGGCCGAACTTGCTGTTTTCCTTGGTCCCTTGAAGTGTCCATGTATTAGGACTCGCAAGCAACTCATGTAGAGGTTTGGCACCTGGCTCGCTTTCTTCAAGTTGCGATGGGGCAATGAACTCCGCAGTCGAAACTAGATAGACAGCGCCGGTTCGTTCGTTGTTGGCGTTCATCGCACCAGTAGCGGAAAACGCGAGGTCTGGCGTGCCATCTTGATCAAAGTCGTGAATACGCAACCCGTACCCGCCAAATCTATCGCTTGGTACTCCGCTGGTAACGGCCATTAATCGTGGTTCCATCAGATCGGCGTCAAAGGGATTAGCGTCGGCCAAGTTGGGTAAGCCGTCGTTGTCTATATCCGGGTCAGAGTTATCACCAATACCGTCGCCATCTGTATCCGCCCACTCGAATGGGTCGTCGGGGAAGACGTCGCGATTGTCGCCAACGCCGTCATTGTCGCTGTCCGCAGATTCTTCGGGATCGATCGGAAATGCGTCTGTCACGGCGCCGGCGCCGTCGCCATCGAAATCAAATGCCTCGTCAGGACTAGAGGTGCGTGCAAACTGATACTTCAATATGTTTATAGACTGTGCTGCATCTGCACTTGCGGCGCTGTTACGTTCCGTATGCGGGACCCCGCACGGCGTGCCGAAACAATCGTTACGAGGATTGGAGAATCGATCAATCCCAACTGCGGCGTATGCACTTTCGGCGTAAGTCATGATCGTGCCGAATTCGCCCAGGACACCGTGGCCTCGTGACCAGTTAAACGTACCAACGGAATACTGCACAAATGAATGTCCTAATCCGATGAGATGCCCGATTTCATGGGCCGTCGTGTCGATTGCACACGATGTTGGGTCCATGAACATTTCAATGTACGGATAACGTTCATTAGGGTGTAGGAAGCCCTTGTCTTCGAGGCCGCCGATACTTACCGCGAAGCCACAGAGCGCACCTCCCGATGGCCGATACACGGCTATCAAATCTGCTTGATACTCGGTCAACATAGCTTGATAGCGACTTTCTGTGAGTGATTCGCCGTCGGCGATTTCGGGAACGTCAGTGGAGTCCAACATGCCAATGACACGTAAATCAAGGGCAGCGTCGCTGCGGGTGAACATGTCTTCGGTTACTGCAATCAGGTGCGCTACGAATGTACCAGCATCGTCCGGATAAATCCCAAACGATGCTGGCTCGTACAACAGCAGGATGTCAATGACGGGCACGGCTGGCTGGCTGTTTGGGTCAGACGGATCAGTACCTTCAAGCAGTTCGTTGAGATCCGCCACACCATCGTCGTCTTCATCAAGAAGGTAGTTCGCGTCGAAAAGGTCCAGACTTTCTAGTGGTGTTTGATGCTCACCATAAAACCAAATCGAATCCAAAAGCGAGTAGATGTCGAATTCCTCGTCTTCATGTAGTAATAGCTCAAAGTAATAGTCACCTTCTGGTAACACGCCTAGTTCTAGTGTGTAGGCAAGCTGCTCAATGGTCTCATTAGGTTCTAGTTCAATGCCTAGCAGAAACGTGTCAATAAACGCACTATGCGATACCGAATGGCCTGAGGTGGTGTGGCGTGAACCCGATATGGCAACGGTTGCGTGAAGTTTGCTTATTTTCGAGTTGGTGAAGTTCGTGAGCGCAAAACTAAGCTCACCAGTGACGCCATCCGTACTGCTCAACGTACATGGACATACGAAGTTGATATACGTACGGTCGAATTGCGCAAAGCTAGGCAACGCAAGCAAGACCAAGATTAGGCTTGCAAAATAGCGAACCAGCACGTCTCGCACCCTTAACGCAACGGTCTTAAACAACGGTGAAGTTTTATGTACAACGTGGCGTTTGTTAAGGTGATTGAGGAACGTTGTATAGCAAAACTATCTTAATCGGAATTGCGTTGGTCATGAGCAGTAAAACGCCATAACGGCTGAGATCCTTGCGAAAAACACCCTTTTGCGCGTGATAGTAGGCATGCCAAATAGGGAAAAATCTACTGCTTTAACTTTGGTACATATTCCGCATTAGCGTAGCGGTCGACTCGCTTGCCTCGGACGTCTGTTTCCGAATAGTCCTGCGATTTCTTCAGATCGATCGTTGCGACGATCCACCCAATTTCTCGATCACCAACCAACTCCCAGCTCCCACGTGCGGATGAGATGTAAGCAAGTGTTCGATTCTCGCTAAATGTCACAATGAGTCTATGAAGTTCTTCCTCGTTTTCGCTAGGAATTCCATAAATCGTGGTGGACTTGGGACTGTTTCGCTCAATTCGCTCAATGAGAGCTTCAAATGACGCATCGATATGCGGTACTTCGATGGTCACCGGCGTGCTGAGTAGCCATTGCTCAAACTGGCGATTTAGATTGACGAATACCGCATGTTCAGGCACGTGTGACCATCGGTCTTCATTTCGAAGGGACTGATTAGTTAAGGTGGTCCAGGCGACCTGCGTTTTACGCGCAGGGAGATCCTGCGGTAGCGTCGCAGGGTTAGCAGGTTTCGATTTTGTTGCAAGGGTGTGAGTGTGATCATCGTGGTGCGTAACTTCGTGCTCAACGTCATAAAACCTGAATATGAACGCGCCTAGTATCACGGCCAATACCAAGCTGCCAGATAACCCTGCTAAAACGATCTTCTTCGTCTTTGTCATGCTTTCACTGCTGATACGAGTTCGCGTTGAGCTAGAGGTTTAAGTGATCAGGGTGCATGTACCGTGAAGTCACCGAAGCAAAATATAGGTCATCTATAGGGCCTTGCAGTCATATTTTCTGATTGGTATCCGACCGAGAGCCACGCGCGTCTTTTACATGCTTGGCGCAAACATTAGATCACCTTGGTCGGATAAGCGCTTAAATCAAGCTCGTTACCTGTTCGAGCGCAACGAGCTTGAAGTAGTCAAGTGTTGAGTACGTTGCTCAGACCAGCTAATGGATCGTGCATGTGCCCTGATCGAGCACGACATCCCCATGTTGGTTCGTGGTCTTAAAGACCGCATCGTTGCCGTTTTGCCATATGGATACGGTCAACTCGTCGCCAGGAATAACAGGTTGCGAGAATCGGCCAGCCATGGCGCGGAATCTTGCTGGATCGCCGTTGCAGAGTGCGCTTAGCAATGCACGACCCGTGAAGCCGTAGGTGCACAGACCGTGCAGAATCGGCTTGTCGAAGCCGCCCATGGCCGCAAATTTCGGATCTGAATGCAACGGATTCCGGTCACCTGACAAACGGTACGTCAAGGCTTGATCTTCACGCGTTTTTAGCGTGACTGCATGGGTTGGTTCGCTATCTGGGTATGCAATTTTTGCCGCTGAACCGCGATCGCCGCCCCAGCCGCCTTCACCACGTAAAAAGAGCTGCGAAACGGTCTTTAGCAGTGGCTTTCCAGTTGCTTTATTGACACCTGTAGACGTCGTTTCTACCACGGCAGCACTGCCTTTGTCATAAATGCCAGAAATAGTGCCGGAACTCTCGATTTCGCCATCAGGGGGAATCTCGTCGTACAGTTCAATACCCATGAATCCGTGCACCATAAGTGCGCGATTGAAGTCGCCAATCTTGTTCATGGGGGCACCGCCGCCGCCAATGATCACCGCAAATGTAGGCAATACTCGCTGCGGCACGTCGGCCGTGTTTTCAGTCGTAAATTCAAGTTCGTCGGTGCCTGCGCCAACGCCGACGGCATATAGAAGAGCGTCCGTAGAATTCCAGCGACGCGAAACGGGACCGCCGGTTTCGCCAACGGCATCTGGATTAATAGGAATGGTTCTGTACCGGATGTGAAGCTTGGCTTGAATTGTATCTTGCACACGGCGCGGTTCGAAAACCTGAGGAAATGTATATGACTCGCACGATTCGTGGCAAGGTTGCGGTTGTTGGGTTAGGCGAAACGCAGTATTACAAGCGGGGTCAATCGCCTGATGCCGAGTTCAAGCTAGCCTTAAAAGCCATCATTTCTGCGTGCAAGGATGCTGGCATTTCGCCTAAAAAGGTAGATGGATTTGCATCCTTTTCGAACGACCGTAGCGACCCATCTCGCTTAGCGGCGGCACTTGGGTGCGACGATCTCAGGTTTTCGAATATGCAATGGGGTGGTGGCGGCGGTGGTGGTTCCGGTGCGATCGCCAATGCTTCGGCTGCGATTGCGACAGGTATGGCTGAATGCGTCATCGTGTTTCGTGCGCTAGCGCAAGGACAATTTGGCCGATTCGGTCAAGGTCCGCGCAGCAATACCACGTCTGGTGCAGGCGCATTTACTGTGCCGTACGGCCTGATGTCGCCAGCACAGTCATTCGCCATGAAAGTCAATCGATTTATGCACGATCACGGTGTGAAGCAGGAAGCTTTGCGAGCAATTTCGCTCGCATCGTACCACCATGCGCAGAACAATCCTCGAGCCGTTATGCATGGGAGACCGCTCGACGAAGACAAATATGACGCGTCTAGGTGGATCGTCGAGCCGTTTCATTTGTTTGATTGTTGCTTGGAAAACGACGGAGCGGCAGCGATGTTGTTGGTACCTGCTGAACGGGCAAAGGATTTCCCGCACAAGCCGACGTACATTTTGAGCGCCGTGTCGGGATCGCACTATCGAGCAGGCGCGTCCGCTCATAACACGCCCGATTACGCCACCTCGACCTTTAAGACAACGGTGCCAAGGTTGTACGACATGGCGAAACTCGGTCCGAATGACGTTCAAGTCGCGCAGGTATACGAAAACTTCACAGGCGGCGTGCTCATGAGCATCGTAGAGCACGGCTTTTGCGAGCCAGACGGTTGCAATGAGTTCTTTATCAAAGAGAACTTAATCGCGCCTAGCGGCAAACTCCCCACCAATACAAGTGGCGGCAATCTAGCGGAGTGCTATATGCACGGGTTAGGGTTGAATATCGAAGCGGTACGGCAATTGCGCGGCGAATCCACTAACCAGGTGCAGGACGTGGATGTTTCATTGGTTGCGTCAGGGCCGATGGTTACGCCCGTGAGTTCGTCGATCTTCGGTTCGGAGGCGACCTTATGAGCTACCTAAATCCTGGTTTGCCCGTTCCCGTACCAGCACCGGATGGCTTGGATGCGCCATATTGGGAAGCCGTCGCTAACGACGTATTGGTGCTCCAATATTGTGAGGATTGTGGAACTTATCAGTGGGGTCCTGAATGGGTTTGCCACAACTGCAACAGTGAAAACGTCACGTTTAAAGCGGTTTCACCGAAAGGCAAGATCTACAGCTATGAACGGGTTTGGCATCCGGTTCATCCGGCTCTGAATGAGCAAGGACCTTATTTGATTGTATTGGTCGAATTCCCTGAGCACAATCATGCACGGATGGTCGGCAACTTGATCGGCGATCCGGAACAAGAAGTGATCATTGGTTCAGAAGTCCAAGCGGTCTTTGAACACCACAAGGACCATGACCCAGAATATACGTTAGTTAATTGGGAAGTTATTGGCTAGTCGAATCAAGGTGTGCTAGTGGATGCCTTCTGGGCTATTTGCCGTTTCGTAACGACTGACCCTTCATACATCGGCAGCGCAAGAAACGCACCATCATGGCGTTGAGAAAGTTCGCGCATCAGAATAGAGAAACGCATAGGTGACCACACCCCACTGAGGTGGTTTTCGAAACCGATCGCGTGTATGCGCAACGAGCCTTCTTCAACATTCGCCGCTGCGACCGTACGTTCAATATCCAGAATGTATTCGTCCAAATCTTCCTGACTGCTGAAATCATCGCCGACCAAAAACAGCGCGATTTTCTTTCTGGGGTCATAAAGGTCGTTCAGCGCTGTTTTAATCCCCTTCGCTGGGCTGCTGTTTGAGCGTGCTTTCCAATTCGTTAGGCGTGTCTGTGCTCGTGATCTTGCTTGAGGTGAGTCTGGCAGCCATCGTTTCCTCTCTGTTCGATACAAATAGATGCCCTCGTCGTTGATAACTTGAAAGCCTTTCATTTCTGGATATAGCGACAGCACGCTATTCACCTCATTCGTGACTTTGGGCCAAATGTTCTTCATGCTGCCCGATGTATCGATCACGAATATAACGTACTCAGAGTCCACTGGGATACCCACGTATTCCTTTGGGGTCACGGAAACAACCTTTCGATTGGTCATCGTCTGCAATGCTTGTTCAGTGCTTTGGGTACGGGCACGCAAACGGTTTAGCTCCTCCGTTGTTGTAGCGAGGGCATTGCTATACCGGGAGGAGCGCGCCTTTTCATCCGTTGCGGTGCTGCCAAGACGATTCAGTAGCACCTGGTTCTCTTCTACCTCTTGCGTAAGCGCTTCAATTTCCGCATCGAGCACTTGACTATTGAGAACTAGCTGCCCGTAATCGACATTAGTCGGGTTCGAGTCAGCAAGTTCGCCGAGTTTTTCAATGGGCAGAATCAGTAAAAGCAGCACGATAGCCCCAAATGCACATGCAATCACATCCAGAAAACTGACCGACGAGCTGTTGTTGTTTTCGTCTTGCTTTTTCATGATGTTGGCCAGCCTTGAGCCGGCGTGAGCAACCGCCCACCAAAATGCGAAGCGAGATGCCAGTAACCATAAATCGAATTGCTATCCCCTTCGAGAGGCAGCAGAATAACGTCGATGCGCACGTGCTTCAGGCTTCTCTCGGCCATTCTCCTAGCATCTTTAAACACCTCCAATCGACATTGAGGTGTAATCAAGATTGACGAGCGCCCACTGGACGTATGACAGTTTCGCAACGGTCGCATTCTGCCTTGCGTCGGCATCGTTGGGTAGCCGTCGGTGATGAGCATGATTTGGGCGGGTAAGGGCCGCATTCGCGATGCTGCTTCAAGCGCGCTTTTCAAATTTGTCGGACCATCGGGATGGCGTTGCGCGATGGCATTAACCATTTGTTCTTTCGGCAAACCGCCGGCACTTTTGACTTCCCATCCTGGCGCCACGTTCGCCTTGATCTCTTTGCCACGTGCGTCGTGTATCTCATCGCTGAAGGTAAGTACTTGGTAGGATGCGCCATCTGCTAGTTCGTCAACGACCCACTTTACCGCGCCACGCGCGGATACCCATTTCTTTGCGTTTGCGCGGGTAGGCATCGGCGAGGCTCGCAAGCGAATGATTTCAACAAGCGTGTCGCTCAGCATGCTCGCTGAACGGTCTAACAGAACAAGCACGCGGTCACTGTTAACCATCAACCCAGTTAAATGCTGCTGCGACGATTGTTCTGTGGCAACTTTCGCCTTTTGTTGGTTTGCTACAGCGGCCGATGCGAGTTGTTGCCTTGCTTTATTTAAAGCAGCACGTTGTCGCTGCACCTCTTGAACTAAAGTCGACAAGTGCTGCGCTTGCAGCCGCGAAACGGCCGATGTGGCGTCTTCCTCAGAGGTCTTAGCCGTGATTTGGCTGCGGATGGCTTCCGCGATGCGCTCAAGTTCTGTTAATTTCTCTTGTTTGATGGCGATCTGCTGTTGTATTTCTGTCACTTGCACTAACAACAAGCCTTGCTCATCGGTTTCTGCAATGGTTTCACCGTAGCGAACGATCAGCAACAGCAAGACAGCTGCGCCTAATCCACAACAAAGAATGTCCAGAAAGCTGAGGCTGAACGAGACGACAGATTGTTGTCTGGTGTTACGACTCATAGCTCGGTGGTGGGAGTGCGGTCGAATCTCGTGCGCGCGACAGTTGACTTAGTTTGCCGATTAAGTCCGTCGCGATGAACTGCTTGAAGTCGCCGACTAGTTTCTCTTCACGGCCTTGAAACACGTACGAAACCGCCATAAGGATCAAGCTGAGAAACAACGCGCAGAAGGTCGAGTTGAATGCGACACCTAAACTGCTAGCGACGCCGGTTATATCACCTGCTAACGCTTCGTCCGCCCGAACGAGGGCTTCGCCGATACCTCGCACCGTGCCAAGAAAGCCTAAGGATGGGATTGCCCAGAGGATGTATTTGTTTAAGTTCAATTTCGCGTCTAGCTGTTCAAGGTGCATATCGCAGGATGCAGTTCCCAAGTCTCCCGCTTCTTTAAATTGAGTCGCAGGACCGTGAGCCTCTAATGTATTCAATGCCGCTTCAACTGGGCTAAGCAGGCGCAAATGCGGTTCCGCCTGCAAATGAGCGGCAACTTGCTGTCTAAGTTCGTGTAGCGTTGTGGCGTTGAAGGAGGTGACGTCCTGCAGGCCAAGGAAATCGTCTTTCAGCAGGTAAGCCTCGTCCATAAATATCTGGTAGCGCAGTACCCATAACCACAAGCACCACAGACTTAGGATGATGCAAATTTCTTGCTCAGGATCCTTCAGGATGACGGCTAAAGCTCGTGGTGGTGGTTCACCCAGCTCCTTTGCTTCGAAAAGCAACTGTATGGCACTGGGATCAATCCAAAACATGTAGACGCTGTGCACCACGATGCTGGCGATGATGAGTCCCAGCACGTCGACGACAATACGGTTGTTCGAAGCGAAATTCGCGAGCCTTCGCATTGGTAGGGTGCTCCGACGGTCTATATGTCTTTAGGCAGGTCGATGTTTGCGTTAGCACGCACTCGCTGAGTGAGTTTCAAAGGGGCAAGTTCCTTTTCTTGTGTAGTTTGTTTCTGTGAATCAGTTGTTTCTTTGGCTGGCTGCGCGTCACCAGTGGTCGATTCTTGCTCGGTTTCGTTTGCAACTGATGCTGGGGACGATTTTTCAGTTTGTGCCTCAGCATCATCGTCTTCAGCAATGCAGGCCTGCCAGCTGTAGATTGCGAACAGCAAAAAAATCGAGAGTTTCTTTAGTAAATCCATCGAGCCACTCGAAAACCAATATTGGCTCTTTTCCCCAACTCAAAGTCCCGATGGTGTATGGCGACCTTGTCTAACTCGTCAGTTTGGAAGCTAGATCCTTTCACAACATTGACAAAACCAGTGCGAGGGCCGAGGTAATCGGGTAAGGCGCGAGTTTCACGTACTGCCACATAGTAGTCGTGGACCCACTCCACCACATTACCCGTTAGATCGTATAGCCCGTTAAAGTTTGGTTTGTACGAAGCAACGGGCGCAAGGCTAACGTGATTGTCTGTAAAAGACTCTAAAAATTTAGCTCCGGATCCGACCAGTTCATTGCCGGCGAGATTGGCGTATTCGAGCGGTGCAACCTGCGCTGAACCCCATTCGAAAGGCTCGAGTACTCGTTTAGCTTTCCAATCGTAACTTGCACCAGCCTCCCACTCTCTTTCGGTAGGCAAACGGTAGCCGAGCGAGTCGCGATTGACTGAACTGACGATTCCATGTGGTGTGACAGTGTAAAACGGTTCGAGATTCGCTTCTTTACTCAACCAGTTGCAGAATCTCACCGCATCCGCCCAGGTTACTCCCGTGACGGGTTCTTTGCTCGCGCCGCTCGTCGAAGGTCGAAAACGTTTATATGCTTCGTTGGTAACTTCGGTAGTGCTCAAGTAAAACGGCCGTTTCATCTCAATAGTAATCACCTCACGCGTGTCGAGGTCTATCAACTTTTGAAATTCGAACGGCGGAAACTTCAAAAGGTCGATGCCATCCGTCGGCGTGACCTTGTCGGCCGCGAACCTAAATGCATGCATTGGTGGTGTAAACAACTCAAATGTGAGCGATTGTTCGCGCCCCTCTCTGTGATCCACCGTATGCGAGCGCGTTTTGAGCCCTTCTGCCCTTGCTTCAATCGTGTCGCCAGAGTAAACGGTTAACGTCTGCGGCGCTTCGCCCTTCAGTATGCCATTTACGTACAACGTGCCCGTAGGTTGGACACTTGCGGCGATCGCGATGGTCTCTTGTTCAAAATCGATAAGCAGGGGGATGTTTTTGCCAATTTCAGGTTGAATGACTGCACGATGTTCGCGATAGCCTGGTTTTTTCACGACCAGCTCGTACGTGCTTCGTGGTTGGAGTGTGATCGACATGTCACTTTCACCAGCGAATTCCCCATCTAGCAAGATAGACGCATGCTTGGGGTTTGTCGTTATTTCTAAAGATACGGGAGATGGTGTGAGTTCTATTGTGCCGAGCTGAAAGTCTTGTGGCACCACCGACGAGATGGGAATGGTTACAGGTTCGTAGCCAGGATTGGAAATCCGAACTTCGCCTGGGCCAGTGGGCACGCCTCCCTGAAATCGGCCGCGACCTACCTGTACGCCATTCAACTCAATAATCGCCCAAGCGGGATCCGTTGCGACGCTTAGAAACGATTGATAGTTAGCTAAGTCGAACCCAATAGTTTGCTTTTGACCGAAGCCTTCGATTTCTATGCGCTTGCTCGTCAGTTCGGTCTCACCTCTAAGCAACGCCACCACATGCATACCTTTCGCTAACTCGATTTCTTCGAGTGGTTGGCGCGGAATTCCGTTGATTGCTATAGAAACTGCAAATTCATCAGTTACCAAAACTGTTATGTAACCGGGCAAAGGCGTGAGTTCAACATGTGTAGCGCGTGAATTCGATGTTTTTAAAAACTCAACATCTTCACTCCTATAACCAGGGTGAGAGATAGTGAAAGCTGCTTGCTCCGAGAAAACTAAGACGCGGTTTCCCATGGCAAATGCAGTGCCGTCTATTTGTGCGAGGTCGTGAGAATCTACGATTTCAGGTGGGCCAACTGAGTAGGTAAAGACGTCCAAACTAAAAAATGCGAGCATCAATAAGGCACCGCACACCGCGACCAGTGTTGAGATCAATGCACTCACGGTGCGCTGCGTCCTTGACCGGCGCGAAGACGTCTTGATCGGTGTTTCGGTCGAGTCCCGATGATTTGGTTGGTTGTTCACTTAACCTAGCCGACTACGTTGGTTGCGGATTGCTTAAAACCGCATGTCCGCGCGAATTTGGTAAGTCCTTTCTTCTTGCCCGGGTTGCAATACCAGTTCGTGTCGCACTTCGTGAAATCCTTGGCGGCGACCTATTAGTTGATACTCTCCCGGCATAAGCTTCAATCGCTTCTCACGAAATTTACCTAGCGTCTGGCCTGGCTGAATGATCACGTTGGTTCGTCGATCTGACTGCACAACAATTGTCACCGGTGTCGTCCAATGCTGGTTTGCTGACGCCAACTCTTGGTACTTTGCGGCAATTCTTCGCCCAGGATCAATGTTCGTGAGCGAAGCGGTGATCTGCTTGAATTCGCGTTGTGCCGAAGGACGCGCCATTTGGGAGGGATTCGCCAGTAGCCTATCTACAGATAGTTCGATGTCCGCGAGCTGATTGCTACGCCTAATCTCGATCGTTTGTGTTGAGTTAGGTTGATTCAAATCACTAGCAAGCTGGTTCGCCTTGACCCAATCCTCTGCCGCGACAGCCGCCTTAAAGGCCGCTGAACTCCGGCGGTTTTGTACTTTAGCGAGTTCTGCATTAGTAGTTTCTAGAAGTTCCTGAGCCGCAGTAGATTTGGGGTTATGCTGCAATGCTAGTGTTAGCTCGTGCTTGGCTTTGGCCCATTCTTCTGCTTCTACATATCGATGGGCCGATGTCATCAAGTCATTGAACGATCGTTTTGGTTTAACGGCTTCACGTTTCGTTTCAGGGATTGTGTTTGGCTGGCTTGAGGATTCGTTGGCGGCTAGTAGCATCAATGGCGTGTTCAGATTTCCATTGAACCCAGAACTGGCTGCTAATGAGTTGCGAGATAAATCGGGCGAGCGATTCGAAGTATTGGCCGAGGTGAACTGTACGTCTAGTCGAAGCTCGATTTGCTTCACCGCAGGCGTCGCGATTAGGGTTGGTGAAGCTAGGATCAACGTCAAACAATGTACGGTCAGCAGAGTACGGTTAGCTAAAAAATCGACTCGCAACAAACCTTACTCGTTAGAAACGTGGACGCTTGGACCTCAAATGAATGCTGACTTGCTATTGGATGATTTCAATAGCATACGTGTCAGCTTGCTCTTGGCGATAGAAATCGTGCAAGAACGCACGCCATTGCGTGAACTGGGAATCGGCTTTGCCTTGTAAGGTGACGGTCTCACCTTGTACGACCAAATTCATAGGTTGAAAACTGTCGTGGTAGTTTTTTGATAGCTCATCAAACTTAGCGCTATTGTCTTTAAAGTCGGCACGATCGAAGAGACTCTTAATGAGCAATCCACCACCGAGTGCCGCCCCAACCTTGAGTGCTTCGCTTGAGGCTTCGGCCGATCCAGCGCCAGCTGCGGCCGCCGCAGTTGCTAGCAATACCAATCCACCGACGGTCTGTTCGATGCGGTAGCGCCGTTTTTCCAAACGCATTTCGCGGGCATATGGGTAAACGTCATTCAACCATTTTTCGTAGACTGGATTAGCGCTTTCAAAAAACATGCCGTATTGAACGTCGTACACGTTGGCGAGATCTTGGTCTTTCTTTGCAAACGCCTGCACGCGTAACCATTCTTCTGTTTTTTTATCAGGAATATACGAAATTTGCCATTGATTCTTATTGGTCAAGCGAAGCGTGTCACCGTAGAGTTCTGGCGCAAAGAAACGGGCAAGCACCAAGTCGCGCGTTTCAGCAATTTGGTCGAGCTCTGACAATCTTGGAGCTTTGCCACGTCGTATACGCGAACTGTTCTTACGCGTTATCGAGACATGCTTGGCTGCTCTTTTTTTCAGTGCTGCGTGCACGTCATTCGCGATTTCATTCCACAAAGGCTGAAAAGCATCTTTACCTGGTGTGTAAAAACGTTTGTGCCAACCAAGTTCGACGCGATGATCGGAGGATTTCGAAGGAACCCATGTAACGCCTCGCGCGTCGATTAGATTCCAACGGATTCGCATGATTTCCGAGGTCGACCGTTCTATATGTCCGCGCAGATAGAGATCTGCGCTCACCTGGGTCGAAGGTGCAACGGCAACGCTATCGAACTGGTTTAGACGTTCAATGGCTTCTTTGACACGATGCGCCGACCGCATGCTTTCCGTTTTTCGCACTTCGGGCCAGACTCCGTCATCTTCTAAGCTCCGACTGTTTTCATCAATTTGCGGGTCAAACACGACAACCGCAAAATGAAGTGGCGGGATAGACAGTTGCGGAAATGACGGCCCTACATCGTTACGCACCTTTGCTCGATCTTGCGGCGGCGTTGGACCCACTGGTACAGCAACGATTTGTGCGCAGAGGCTCAGCAAACTCATCATTGCGATGGTCTGAGCTAGCATGAGTAAGCGACTTTGCTTCATCATTTTTGGCCCTCTAAATACGCATCGAGGCTTTCTAACAATGCTTGCTTCAGAGTCGGATCGGTTTCTTGCTTGTAAGCTTCGTGTAAGGTTTTCGCGTAATCGTCGAGTACCAGCTCATTACCACCGACTTGCTGCAAAACGTCATTACCCGTTTCCTTTTGATTCAAGGTCTGGGCCAGTTTGGCAAGCCTAGAGGTGGGTTTATTTAGCTCGGCAGTTGTGTTTGTATTAACAACACCAGTTTGGGTTGTAGCTTGAGCTGCTGTAGGCTTGGTAGTTGAAGGTGTTTCCTTTGTTTGGTTTCCTTGGTTCGCCTGATTCGATTGAATTGCTTGATTCGCTTGATTCGCTTGATTCGGTTGATTCGGTTGGCACGAAGACGCGTCCCCCGTTTGGTTAGATTCCGAAAGACATAACTTTGCTTGGACCTTGGGTGCCTGTTGCTCAACCAGTTCATCCATCTTTGCAAACAGACGTATGAGCGTCGCGTTTTCTTCTGCTTCGCGTACCGTAGGAGGTGCGTGGTCCGAAGAGGAAGCACTGGAACGAGTGCCTCCTGTCTCCAGAACCGGTTGTAGACTGATATCGTCATCTCTAATCTGAGAGGCGCAACCAATTAACAGCAATAAAAAGCTCCCAACTGCTGCGATACGAACGATATTTGAGTGAGCACTCATCAAAAACAGAAATCTCTTCAATTCAGCGGTCAATCGAACGACGACAATATCAATTCCAATGCAATCGGAACGTTGCTCTTGACCATTCGCATGGATAGTATCTTCAAATATTAGACAAGTTGCATGCTGGAAGTTTTGATTGCTTAGTGCATCACAAATCGCGCAGTATCGAGAGGAAGGTTTTCTTGTAGTTCCTGCGCTTTTTTCTCAAGCGGAGCTACAGGGCTGGAGCCATCGATTTATCGACGTGGTTACTGGCAAGCTACCCAGCGCGCGTGGCATGGTCCTAATGAAGGATGTGATGGTCGCAAAAGGTGCCGTGCAACCAACTACGGCCATCCTTGGCATAAACAAACTTCTAAATTTTGAGGACGATCCAGGCTTTTACTCATATGTAGAACATCCGAAGCTCGTTGAGGTTGCGAAGGACCTCATCGGTGAAGATTTGTACTCGTTGGTGACCAACGTGTTCAACAAGCCACCTGAGGTGGATGGGCGACATCCATTGCATCAGGATTTGCGTTATTTTCGGATGCGTCCCGCCGATAGGATCGTCGCAGCCTGGACTGCGATTTCACCTTGTACGCGCGCCAATGGGTGTCTGGCCGTCGTGCCTAAATCCCATCGGTTGGGGTTGCTCGCACATGAAATGCCCGATTGGGAATTTGTGAATTTCGCGTTTTACGGGGTCGAAGACAAGCATGATCTCGACCATGTTCATCTTGAGATGAACCCTGGCGACACCGTGCTATTCCACCCTTTGCTCGTGCATGGGTCTGGGCGTAATACCACATCGGAATGCAGGCGATCGATCTCCACGCACTACGCTAGCCACACCTGTGAATCGCCACCCCCGGATTGGCGCACGAACGATAGGGTGCGTCGCGTAGCTGGCAGCTGAATTCAGGAGAATTCTGGCACGACCTCCTCTGCAAACTGCTGTGCTGGTTCGCGCGTATCTTTGCCAAAGAACTCCATCACGAACATAGTGCAGCCTAGGTTTATGTGTTTTTGAATCGCTTCGCAACATTGCTCGGCGGTCCCCGTGATGGCTAGTTCGCCTTTGGGATTACCCATGTGTCCACCGAAAATGCGTTGTGCACTATCGGCCATCGGTCCCGCTTCTTCAGCTGTGCGAGCAATCGTCACGAGGCACTGTTGGCTGATCGTGATGTCATCGAAATGCCGGCCAACGACGTCGCAATGAGCCTTCAACACGTCCACTTTGTGAGCGAGATTGTCTTGGTGGCCAGCTAGATTGTTCCACATGTCGGCCTTTTCGGCGACGAGCTTGAGTGTGACTTTCTCGCCGGCCCCGCCTATCAAAATCGGCACTTTGCGAGCAGGAGGTGGCTGGCACACGACTTCATTGGCTTGGACGAATTCACCCTGAAACGTCACTGGCGCTTCGTCGCGCCACATCTGCACAAGCAAGTCGATTGTTTCTCGCAATTGCCTCAACCTAGCGTTCACGCCTAGAAACGGCACGCCAAAGTCTTCAAATTCGCTTTGCATCCAGCCTGCGCCAAGACCTGCAATCACGCGCCCACCGGCAATGTTGTCGATAGAGGCTATGGTCTTGCCTAGCTGCGCTTGGTTACGCATGCCTGCGGGAGTCACTAACGTGCCAAGCTCCACACGATCGGTGATCGCCGCAACCGCGGCGATTAACGACCAAGCTTCAAGTATGGGTAGTTGCTTCGCTTGCGGCCCATATAGATGATCGCAGACCCAGAGCGAGTCATAGCCAAGTTGCTCAAACAAGTGCGCCGAGTCTCTTGTCGCGGCCCAGGGGCGTTTGATTTGCGGGATCGTCACGCCGAAGTGCGCTTTCGTCATGGTGTCTCCTTAACTGTTGTTTGGGTGGCGTTCGCTCGCAAGCTTCATCGCCAACATTGCCTGCATCATGCGAATGGTAGGTGCTTCGATTTGAGCAAGTTCACCAAGTTCCAACACGCCATCCAGCATGGCGCTGGATTCAAGTGGTTTGCCGTGGAGGTAGTCCTGCAGCATCGACGTTTTGTGCGGTCCTACGGCCGCCGCGCCTTGCAAACGTTTGTCGATGGTCATGCCAAAGCGTGCACCGTAGCTGGCACCAATGGTTTGAGTTTCCTCCATTAGTCGTCGTGCAATAGCGTTAGTGCCAGGATTGGTGGCGAGATGATCCAAGGTCGCCCCAGTGAGTACGCTCAATGGATTGAATGCCACGTTTCCCCAAAGTTTGATCCAAATTTCGTTGCGGATGTCACGCCGTACGGACGCCCTTATGTCGGCGGATAAGAGCACATTCATGACTTCTTCAACACGTGCGCTCATCTTGCCAGATGGCTCACCCAAACTGATGCGATTGCCTGAAACATGCTGCACTTCGCCGGGTGCGAGCAGCTCAGCGGCGGGATAGAGCACACAACCAATCGCCCGTTGTGGTTTGATTGCTTCCCAGATTTGGTTCCCTGGGTCTACGCTTGCTATCGTGCGTTCGGCAAATGGCCCGTCCATACCATGAAAGAACCACCAGGGAATGCCATTCACGCCAAACACCAAAACCGTCTCGTCATGGCAAAGGCTTGTTAGATGGTCCAAAGCACTTGTTATTGAGTGTGCTTTTAGTGTTACGATAATCAGGTCTTGTGGCGGTAAGTCGTCTTCTACTCCGCGTGCATTGACCTGCAGCGTTTCTGTATGACCGTCTTCGGTTATGCGTAAACCACTTGTGCGGAGGGCACGCAAATGGTCGCCTCGTGCGACCAGACTTGGACGCAAACCTGCACGCTGCAAGCGCGCTGCTAACCAACATCCAATGGCACCAGCGCCGAACACACAAATAGTCACTGTAAATCGCTCGTTGGCGGAAAAATGGAGATGGTCTAGTTATCGTGCGTTATTTTGACGAATCGTCACGAACAGCGTGGCTTCGGTTGAAGAACTATCCATCTTCTATGTGGTTGCTGCTGCGGTGGTGTGCGCTTTTTGCTATCGCGTTTTTCGCAGGTTGCGGTGGTGGTGGTGGCGACAGCGCGGATCCACCTGCACCACCACCACCCGTTGTCTACACCGTGCAAATTTCATCGGATGCTGGTGAGTCTGCTGCTCGCATACCGCAAGCTGCTACGGCTTCAATGACCTGGCAATACTCCTCGACTGCAGCTAATCCAGTTTCAACCAACTATGCCGTCAGCTCGTCGATAGAAGCTGTGGAAATTACGCCTGCCTCTGGTTCGGCACTGCCCAATACGAATGTCAACATTGAGTTGAGCTACGAATGCACGACTATCGAGGTCGTTGAAGCGCAAATCACGATCACGGTCGCGACGGGTTCAGCGACTGCGACCTGGCGGATCAATTGCACCGGTCAGGTAATAACCATAGAACCGCTTGAACCATCGGTTGCTTCGTATGGCCACGATGCAGTTACTGAGGTAATTTGGCGTTATGTCAGTGAAGGCGAGGATCCTCAAGAGCTGCCTTACACCGTATCAAGTAGCGTTGAAGTACTGACGATTAGCCCTGCGTCTGGCGAAGCGTTGCCGACGACATCCATTGCTATCGAATTGAGCTATACGTGTGCGGTGGCAGGCGAAGTGGCACATGAACTGACGATTGCCGTAGGTTCCGCATCGCAAACGACCAGTTGGGCCATTTTTTGTAGTGAGGAAACCATTTCGATCGAACAAGAACCAGAAGCCTTTACGCTATCGGTCGGAGAGCGCGCCGAAACGACGTTTGCCTGGCACTTTGAGTCCACGTGGACCGAGCCACGCAGTTTGGACTTTTCACTCGCCGCGTCGGAACAAAACGTCGAAATCGAAATGGCAACAGGTACCGTCCTTGCCGATTCGCGTGTAGAACACGATTTGGCATTCGAGTGCGTGACCGCCGCTGACTTTGAGATTGTGATCACGATTGAGGTCGGAAGCGCGACGCACGAAAGCACATGGCGAATTGAGTGCTCTAGTGAAGTCATCGCAATAGATGTGCTTCCGCAAGCTTCGTTCATCTCAATAGGCGAGAGCGTGTCCTTAGAGTTGGTGTGGCAGTTCGCAACGACTGGCAGCAGAACCTCATTTGACTACACGACAATGGTGACTGGTGCCGCGATTGATGTGATGGGCGGTCAGGGTACGGCACAGCCGAATGAACCTGTAAGCGTTGGCTTTATGTACGCCTGTGTGCGGCCTGGCGAGCTTCGTATCGATATCGCCATTACCGTGGGTAGCGCGCTCGCAAATGCTATTTGGCAAATTGAGTGCTCACGTGAAACCGTCACCGTGGAACCGATTCCTGGCGATACATTTGTTTCGTTAGGTGACGTCGCAGCATTAGATCTAACGTGGACGCTAACGACAACCGGTTCGCGTTCGAGTTTTGACTATGAAATAAGCGTCGATGAAACCGATGTCCAACTAACCAACTCACTTGGCGTCGTGACGCCAGGTAGTGCAATCACTGTTCGGCTCGAACATGTATGCGAGGAGATTGGCAGCCAATTCATCGACATCAAGATCGCCATTGGGAGTGCGCGCCAAAGTGCGGGATGGCTATTCACCTGTACGCGCGAGACGGTGGCCATTCAAGAGCCACCTGCGCAGGCATCCGTATCGATTGGCTCTAGTGCCGCCATGGATTTTCGTTGGCTAGTCAGGACCACCGGCAAGCAAGATCGCGAATTTGCATTCTCGATATCCTCACCGACACTAGATTTGAAGATTGAGGCACCGAATGGGCACGTTATGCCCGGAAATGGCGTAACCACATCGCTGACGTACCTGTGCAGTAAGCAAGAGCAACGTTCAATCGAAATCACGATCAGTTCGGGCAGTGCTGAGGAGGTCCTAGCGTGGCCTGTGGAGTGCACCCAGGAGCAGATCGAATTCGTGACCTTGCCTGATTCGACGGTTGTCTCCAAAGGCGCCGTGGCAACGGCACCGTTTCGTTGGCAGGTGCAAACAACTGCGACCCAATCGCGTGAGTTTATGTTCTCGGTGTCGTCATCGAATGCGAATCTTCAGGTGGATCCACCCGAGGGATTAGTTGCAGCAAGCATGACGCTCACGACCACGCTGACCTACGCATGTCGAGTGGCCGAGGTTGTGCAAGCTACCGTGCTCATCGAGGCTGGCAACGCCCGCCGCGAAATCTCGTGGCGAGTTCAATGCAAAGAGCAAACGCTTCAAATCGTGTCGCGACCAGTATCGCAACAGATCCGCTTAGGCAGTACTGCTAGTTCTGAACTTCTTTGGTCATTCAGTTCGACCCTTGCAGGCGAACGCGTACCTTACCGTGTGCATACATCGAATGCACGCGTTCAGCTGGACAATGCAGAAGGTACAGTCCTTGCGGGTGAGACTGTCGTCACTTCGATGAGCTACGCCTGCCGAACCATTCAGACTGTTGTCGTGGATTTGCAGGTCGAAGCTGGTGAAGTTTCAAGCCAGGCAACTTGGGAGGTCACATGCAAGGATGAAGCCATCGTAATCGTTTCGCAACCTAGTCGCGTTGTAGTCCCTGTTGGCGATTCCGCGTTTGGCGAGCTGATTTGGGAATTTCGCTCCAGCATTAGCAACGAGTTGGCAGATTTTGAGGTAAGTACAACGACATCTGGTGTCCAGCTTCAAAATAGCGAAGGCACCGCGCTCAATGGTGAGCCTATTACAACCGCATTGCGATATAGGTGCAACGCTCGAAGAAGCGTCGATGTGGGACTGCAAATCGAAGCGGCAGGTCTTTCGCGTGTTGTGTCCTGGCGGATTGACTGCGCCGGCGAAGACCTGACAAGTTTTACCGCGACCTTATTCCAAGGCCCTGAAATCGCGACGATTGATTTCACCGCCGATCAAGGCGAGTGGCATGCCACCGTGCGACCTCAGATAGAAACGAGCTCGCCCGATCCCATGCGCTTTCTACTAGGTAGGCAGCTGTACGTGCAATTGCATGCTGAGCACGACGAAAGGGTGCCACTACCAATGCAGGTGCGCTTTCGTTCGACGCGTCTAAACGCAGCTGCCAATCCAGTCGGGGAGGTGCAAACTCAACAACTAAATGGCGGCGAGAAGCGTTTCGCTTCGACTTTCCTTTTCAATGTCGATGCAGATGACTTGGTTGCTTTTGGGGAGTTGCAGATATCGATTGATCCCAATGCACTTTATGTTGAGTTGGACGAAACCAATAACGAGCTTGCGTACTCGCTCGACGGGCAGAATTCATTAAATGTAAGACCCTTCATATTCACGCTAGTACCGATTCGCTCTCGCGATGGCGTGCCGGATTTGAGTAATCATGAGCGTATTTCGGATCCAATCTACGAATATTTGCCTGTACACTCATTCAGGCCGAGGATTGGCAATGAGCTTGATCTTCGGAACCAGACTTGGTCTGCCGACACCGGTGTGTTCTTTTTAGACCAACTGTACGAAGCATTCCTTTCAAGGGGAGGTGCAGCTTCGATTTTTCATGGCGTTGTCATGCCAGAACCTGATTTTGAAAGCGGGCTTTGCGGGATTGCCTTTGTCAATTCATACGTGAGCATTGCGGTTGACCCGGACGTGGCTTGTTCCCCCGATGTTGTTGCACATGAGGTTGGGCATAACTTCGACTTGGATCATGCTCCGGCTTGTGGTGCTGAGCAAACCATTTTTGATTTCGCATACCCCTACTTTGACGGCAGCATTGGTGTGGAAACAGGCTGGTTGATGCGTCAAGAGGTATTCATTGACGGTGCGGCACCCCCTATATATGAGCAACTCGAACATAGGTATTACGATGTCATGTCGTACTGTCCCGATACCTTTACCAGCCAATACAGCTACGGAAAGGCTTTAGCGAATATCGTTGAGCGCTTTGGTGTTCGGGCGTCCTTGAGCGATCGCAACAACGCGCCTGCAGCTTTTGAACGCGTGCGTGATCAGAGCGTCGTTGTAACCGGCAGCAAGTCATCTGCAAAAGGGTGGGAAGTTCGCAAAGCGTTTATCGTTCAAATGGAACCCTATCGCTTTTATCCGAAAGCAGACGAGTTTAGGCTGCGCGTCGAGCATGTGCCAAGCGGTACGTTGCTTCACGAAGAAGGAATCCACGTGCTAATCGCTCATGGCAAGGTTGAGCAAGCCTCTTGGGGTGTGCGGATTCCGTTCTTCGACGTAGGCGGCATTCAGTTTGAAATCGTTGACAAGAGCGGTCAACAGTTACTGGTTTACGATTTCGACGCAAGCGCAAAAGATCGTTAGGTTTGGCGCGGAATAGCAATTAGCGTTAGTGAATGGAACTACGTTAACTTGATCACTAAATAAGTCGTGCTTTGCCAAGCTGTTGCGATTGCAGCTAAACCATCCGGTTGATTGGACAGTATCATTAATGCAAATTCGCAGGGCAACCCTATGCATATCTCAATCAAATACTGCGGGTCCTGAGGCTATAAATCAGTAGCGGCCAGTTTGGCTGCCAAACTTGAATCAAACCTCGGCGCAAGCACCGAATTAATTGAAGGATCCGGCGGCATTTTCGACGTGCGAATAGACGATCGCCTCGTGTATTCCAAATTCGAAACCGGCGAATTTCCAGACGAAGACGCACTAGTCGGGGAATTAGCGACCCAATAGCCGCGCTTAACCGGAATTTCAAGCCGTACGCCCATTACGGACGCCCGTGGTCTAATCAATGTAAACACAACAGGAGCGCGTGCTGCTAAACACGATTGCTAGATGGTTTCTGCCGCTTGCCACGCTAATCGCAGGATTCGCGCTCGTGAGTTGTGGCGGTGGTGGCGGTGGATCGAACGAGCCGGCACGAAGCCCTCCCCCTCCTGCGCCTCCGCCAACGATCACCTATACGATTGTCGTTTCTTCAGGTCCGGCTGAATCGTCCGCGTCAGTAGGCGGGTTAGCGGAGGCTACCATCACTTGGTCTTTCTCAGCTTCGTCAAGCGATGCTGGTTCAGCGAGCTACGCCGTCTCATCATCGACTTCTGGCGTGCAAATATCGGGCGGCTCTGGCAGCGTGGTACCAGGGACGTCGATTACTACGAATATCACATTTAGTTGCACAGCCGGCGGGACAACAGAAGCGCAGCTGACGCTGGCGGTTGGCGCTGCCTCCGAGTCAGTGACTTGGTCCATCACTTGCACTGAAGAGACCGTCTCGTTCATGCCCCTTGCGGATGAACGCGTCGCAAACAACGACGTAGCGCTAACGACGCTGGTCTGGCGTTTTCAAACGACTGGCGATGAGTTGATTGAGTTGATGTACGAAGTCACGTCTATTGCAGACGGGTTGCAGCTCACTAACGGCACCGGCAGTGTCGCCGCGGGAACGGACGTTGAACATGATTTGCGTTATCTATGCAATTCAGTTGGCGTTCATGAAATTGCGTTGTCGATAACGATTGGTAGTGCTACGCAACGTGTGGAATGGCTGGTCACATGTACGGTCGAAGATTTCACGCCGATTCTTGCAAAGTTCCACCAAGGCCCTCTATTGGCTCAGGTGGAGTTTGCACTTATCGAAGATAGTTGGGAGGCTACGGTCGGCCAGGTATCCTATTTCGAAGAACGATTGCTTCGCGTCGGTTCGAATCGCCGCTTATTCGTGACGTTAGAGTACGAATCCGAACAAGTAAGCGAGCTTGCTTTTGATTTATCGTCAATGAATCAGGTCGATAGCGCGGCGATCGAGCTGGTAAGTACGAGCAACTTAGCGCCTAATATCTCTGGCACGCGACCCAATTACATTCGGCGTGTTGTTTTTGATGTAAACGCAACCTCGTTGACTGATTTGGGTTTACTACAAATCCATATCGATCCTGAGGATGAAATCCCGCAGCGCGACGAGGGCTTGAATGTCATTGAATTCGACGTCGCGATGTTGCCTTTGGTTGAGCTACCGGAATTGAACATAACCTTGATTCCAATCGAGGCGAGTCACGGCGGTCCCGATCTAAGCAACGTTGAGGTGTATATAGAAACCATTTATGAACTGTTGCCGATCGGACCTCACAATGTCACGGTAGGCGATCCACTTGACATGACCAACGACGCAAATTTCGATCCGCTAGAGTCACTTCAGCGGATTTGGGAGCTCTGGTTAGCGGAAGGTGAGTGGAATGAGTTTTATCACGGAATTTTCAAGCATTTAGACGAGGTTGAAGTTTGCGGTTTGGCACACGTCCCCGGAAATGCAGGCGTAACCGGTGAAATTGATGAGGTGTGTTCAGAAAACACGATTGCTCACGAATTAGGTCACAACTTCTCGTTAAGACACGCACCTGCTTGTGGTGCGGAATCTGCCAACCCCGACCCCAGTTTCCCGCACGACGATGGTTCCATCGGCGTCGAAGGTGGTTGGCGCATGCTAAAGCGACAACCTGTTGGTCAAGCAGGTCTAGCGATAAGCAGGGTTTATGACGTCATGGCCTATTGTCTTGAGACGTTCACAAGTCAATACAGCTACGGGAAGGCACAAGATTACTTCGTAGGCAGCTTTGGGCCGCTCGTCTCTGCTTCAAAACCACCTTCGTACACGGCGAGGGATTTTGAGGTACTTGAAGGCTATGGCTTGGTCGTCACAGGTTACGTGAGTGAGGACGGCCTTTGGTCCTTGCAAAAAACGGCGATCGTGGCAAAGCCGCCTTTGACTTTGTCAGTTCGCAAAACAGAATTCAGGCTGAAGTTGGTTCACTTGCCCTCGGGTGTTGAACTCCATCGCGAAGGGCTTCAACCACTTACCACCGCACACGGCGATCCGACGAAGCGAACGTGGGGTTCTCGCATACCGGTTTTCGCCGAAAACGATCTCATCCTGCAAATAGTGGATCACGATTCGAACGTTGTGTTTGAGCAGGAAATCGAAAACCTAACTTTGGACCTTTAACGGCTCTCGGCACGCGCTAATCGCGCAACAATTCGTTGATCGAAGTCTTAGATCGCGTTTGTTCGTCCACGGTTTTGATGACCACGGCGCAGTAAAGACTCGGTCGCGGGTGGCCGTTTTCGTAAGATCCTTGTGGCAACGTGCCAGGTACGACGACTGAATAAGCTGGTACACGCCCGGTATGGATTTCTCCGGTTCTTCGATCAATGATCTTGGTCGAAGCCCCGATAAATACGCCCATAGAAATGACCGCGCCTTCTTCTACGATCACACCTTCGACAACTTCAGAACGTGCGCCAATGAAGCAGTTGTCCTCCACGATGACAGGATTGGCTTGCAACGGTTCAAGCACTCCGCCGATGCCTGCACCACCTGAAATGTGGCAATTTTTCCCAATCTGAGCACATGAGCCAACGGTTGCCCAAGTGTCGACCATGGTGCCGCTGTCTACGTAAGCTCCTAAATTCACATAACTCGGCATTAGAACGACATTGGGTGCGATATATGCAGAGTGTCTTACATAGGCGGTCGGTGAAGCGCGAAAACCGGCCGCAGCGAACCTGTGCTCGTCCCAACCGGCAAATTTCGCGGGAACCTTGTCCCACCAGAATGATCCGTCGGGGCCGCCTGGCATAGTTCGCATAGGATTCAATGAGAAACTCAGCAAGACTGCCTTTTTTGCCCATTCGTTCACTACCCATTCACGACCGCGCTTTTCGGCGACTCGAATCTCCCCCGCATCCAATGCTGCCAATGCGGCTTGCACCGCTTCCCGGATCGGTCCGGTTGTATGTACCGAAAGTTCTTCTCGTTGCTCCCAAGCCTCGGTAATTGCTCGTTCTAGGGACATTTCTTTTGATACATCGATAAATTTGGTCGCATATTAAATGAGTGCTTTAACGATGCCGCACCGAGGTCAAAACGACCGTGCATGCATTCTCGACATTCTCGCTAGACTTTTAACGCTCGGAATAGGGAAGTTTGGGATGGCTTTTGCCAAGTTGGTTTGGAGTTTTAAGCAGCTTAGCCATAGACTGCGTGCGTTAGGTTGCATGCATATATGGCTGAGTTTTGTGTGGCTAATGATGCTGGCGTTGCAAGTGAGCAAAGCAGAAGCGAACGAGTTGCGTGCAAAAGCGCCGGCCGCACTTGAACTGCAAGCTGTCCCGCAAGTGCCGATGTCATTGACGGAAGACGTCGCTCGATATCAAAATGTGCGCAGTGCAGCGGTTATAGACTGGTTGGGTGATGCGCTGCTGATTTCGACGCGGTTCGGCGATACGTCCCAACTTCACGTCGTTCGCGAACCTCTAGGGATGCGGGAACAGCTCACCTTCGCGGCTGAACCCATTGGTGGCGCGCTCGCGCCTCACGTTGAAAAACCTAAGCGCATCGTCTTCGCCAAAGACACCGGAGGTAGTGAGAGCTACCAGCTATTTCTGATGGACTTGGCAACTCGTAAAAGCGACTTGCTCACAGATGGTAAATCGCGTTATACAGGCGTGTCGTTCGATCCGACGGGTACGAAGATCGCTTATTCATCCACTGAACTCACCGGGCGCGACACCGATTTATTCATCCAATCGCTCGGCGGTGAACGAGTGATTGTGCAGCGGGATCAAGGTGTTGGCTGGTACGTTGAAGATTGGACGCAGGACGGCAGTCGAGTTCTCATATCTAGGTTCGTGAGTGTTGTGGAATCCGAACTCTATGAGGTGGATTTAAAGTCGCATGCACGTACACGCTTACTAGCGGATCAAGGCGCGGTTTCGCTTGGATCTATTGCCTATGACGCAGCGGGTCGTAAGGTGTTTTTTGTGTCGTTTTTAGATGGTCAGTTCGAACGAATTTATGAAATAGATCTTGAATCTGGCGCGGTCGCGCCACTGTCACCGGCGTTGAATTGGAATGTATCCTTTTTCACGTTGTCGCGCGATCGGAATTTGCTCGCTTATGTCGTGAATGAAGCAGGCTATACCCGGACGCATCTGTTAGACCTCGCATCGCGCCAAGATCTCATGATGCCGAAACTGCCGCAAGGTCGGATGTCGAACATCCGCTTCAATCATGACAACTCACGCATCGCTTTTTCTTTCCAGACGCCCGTTGACCAGAGCGATGTCTATGTAATGGATATAGCGACGCAAGAAGTCTCTCGCTGGACGAAATCTGAATTAGGTGAGATTCCAGCAGAGCAGATGGTCGCGCCTTCATTAAAGCACTTTAAGTCGTTTGACGAGCGCGAGATTCCAGTGTTTGTGTTTGAACCACCAGGCGATGGTCCACACCCGGTATTGATTCATATTCACGGTGGACCAGAGTCTCAATATCGCCCTGGGTTTTCGTCGACGTTTCAGTTCTATGTGAACGAATTAGGCATCGCGGTATGGGTGCCTAATGTCAGAGGCTCGGCAGGCTACGGCAAAGACTACGTGGGACTTGACAATGGGTACCTGCGCGAGGACTCAGTTAAGGACATTGGCGCACTGATTGACTTCATCGCAACACAACCTCGGATGAATGCAGACAGGATTGGGGTTATGGGCGGTTCCTATGGCGGCTACATGGTTCTCGCATCGCTTGTGCATTACAGCGATCGAATACGCGCTGGGGTTGAAACCGTTGGGATAAGCAATTTTGTGACGTTCTTGGAAAACACGCAAGACTATCGTCGCGATTTGCGACGGGCGGAATACGGCGATGAACGGGACCCAGCGATGCGAGAATTTTTGGAATCCATCGCGCCGTTGAATCGAGTGGAACGTATCACATCACCTTTGCTCATCGGCCAAGGCTTGAACGATCCTCGCGTGCCTGCGTCGGAAAGCAGACAAATATTTGATGCGCTACAAGCTAGTGAAGTGCCAGTCTGGTATGTGCTTGCCAATGACGAAGGGCACGGCTTCCGAAAAAAACCAAACCGCGATTACTGGTGGTACGTCGTTGCTATGTTCTTGCGCGAGCATCTGCTAGAAACCTAGCTACTCGTTTAATACCACCACTTTCAGCGGGGCCGAACATTACGTGATCGTAAAACCACGAATTCGCGGGTTCATTTGCACCACGGCGCACCCTTTGGGTTGCGCAGCGAACGTCAGAGAGCAAGTGAACCGAACGACGGCGCAGGGAAAGATCACAGGTTCGAAAAACGCGCTCGTCATTGGGTGTTCGGCTGGTTACGGTCTGGCATCTCGCATTGTTGCCGCACATGGGTGCGGAGCACACACAGTGGGCGTTTCGTTAGAGAAAGCGCCGGACGGGAGCAAGCCAGGGTCTGCGGGATGGTACAACAACGCAGCGTTTGATCAGCTTGCGAGCAAGAGCGGTTTGCAAGCCGCTACTTTTGACGGCGACGCGTTTTCACATGACATGAAACGCCAGGTCATTAATGAGTTGAAGTCCAATTTCGGACCCGTGGATCTAGTGGTTTACAGTCTAGCCTCCCCTGTCCGCGTGGATCCGGATAGTGGGGAACGATTTCGTTCGGTCATCAAACCTTTGGGTGAAGCCTACGAGGCACAAACTCTCACTTTAGATGTACTGAATGCGGTAGGCCAGCTCACGCCCGTCTCGCTAGAACCGGCAAACGAAGCAGAAACGGCCGCCACCGTCGCAGTCATGGGCGGCGACGACTGGCGCGAGTGGATTGAACAATGTGCATCCGCCGGCGTGCTAAGCCCAGGTTTCAAAACGATCGCGTACACGTATTTAGGCAACGATTTGACTTACGCCATTTATCGTGGGGGGACTTTAGGTAAAGCTAAAGAGCATCTTGATCAGACCTGCGTTGAGCTGAATGCGAAATTCGGCAAGCACGGGGCCGAGGCGTTGGTCGCTGCGCTTAAAGCAGTCGTCACCCAAGCAAGTACGGCTATTCCGGTGGTACCGCTTTATTTCTCGATCCTCTTTAAGGTGATGAAGGGTCAAGGCAATCACGAAGATTGCATTGAACATATCAATAGGCTATTTCGCGAACAACTCTACGCGGGCAGCGCACGGCGTATCGATGATGTCGGCCGCATTCGCATGGACAACCTGGAATTGTCCGAGGTTGTGCAACGTGAAGTTTTGCGCCGCTGGCAGGATGTCGATCAAGAGAACTTGGCAGCTTATGCAGATATTCAGGGATTTAGTGAAGAGTTCTTAAAGATATTCGGTTTCGGCCGGTCCGACGTGGACTACGACGCCGCTCTCACAGACCTAACGAGCATCTCTACCCATTGAGCGTCTTTTTTGACGCTTGCAGGGGAGTACCTACCCCTTACACCCCAATTTGGCTCAATCGTCAAGCCGGGCGCTATATGCCCGAATACCATCGGGTCAAAGGCACGACCCCTAGCTTGGAGTTCTTTAAGAATCCGGAACTGGCGGCAAAAGTTACGTTAGACGCGCAACGGATCTTGAACGTGGATGCGGCCATCATGTTTGCGGATTTGCTGCCAATGCTCGAACCCATGGGGTTCGAATTGCATTACGAAGCCGGTGTTGGCCCTGTGTTCGCAAATCCCATCAAGACGATCGACGATGTCGAACGAGTTAGGGTAATCCCAGCCACGGAAGGCGTTGGTTATATCAGTCAAACAGTCCAGAACATTCTGCAAGACCTGCCGAAGACCATCGCTTTGATTGGTTTCGCGGGAGCGCCTTTTACATTGGCGAGCTATGTTCTAGAAGGCAAAGGTTCGCGGGACTTTCAACAAACGAAGACGTTTATGTATTCGCATCCGGATGCGTGGCGAAAGTTGCTGGACAAACTGACGCAAGCTATTGGTGACTACGTCGAACTCCAGATCGAAGCTGGTGTTCAGGCGGTGCAGATTTTTGATAGCTGGGTTGGTACGTTGGCACGAACGGACTACGAAACATATGTTGCGCCACACACCAAAACCCTCATGCAACGTCTCGCGGGTCATGTGCCCATCATCTATTTCGCCGTAGGCAACAGTCACCTTTTAGAGAGCATGCAAGCGACCGGACCGGACTTTTTAGCGCTTGACTGGCGCGTGGATTTAAAGGCTTCGTGGGATCACTTGGGAACGCCTGCGATTCAAGGAAATCTCGACCCTCTGGTGCTGTGTGCCGAACCAGAAGTAATCAAGTCACAGGCTCGAGCCATATTGGACTCAGTGAACGGTCGGGCTGGACACATCTTCAATCTAGGCCATGGGATCGTACCGCAGACGCCGGTCGATCATGTGCGTTGCTTAGTTGACTTCGTCCATAACTACACCGGCTAAAGGCGGAGTTGCTTGTCGGTCACAGCCCCTTCGCTTGCATTCGACACCAAAGTTGCATATTTCGCCAGCGTGCCTTTGACTGCATAGGGTTTTGGCGCTGACCAATTTGCGCGCCGTGCAGCCAGCTCGTCGTCGCCGACTTCTAAATTGATCTCATTCGCGATAGCGTCAATGGTGATGGTGTCGCCATCTTCGATCAGACCGATGAGTCCTCCTTCGTACGCCTCAGGTACAACATGGCCGACCACGAAACCGGACGAACCGCCAGAGAAGCGGCCGTCCGTGATCAAGGCCACCTTGCCAGCTAAGCCACGTCCATTCAAAGCACTTGTTGGACTCAGCATTTCCCGCATGCCAGGTCCGCCGCGCGGACCTTCGTAACGAATAACGACGACATCGCCTGCTTGGACAGTTCCATTCATGATGGCGGCCATGCCTGCCTCTTCGCCGTGGAACACACGAGCAGAACCGGTAAACCGTTCACCTTCATGGCCAGTGATTTTTGCGACAGAACCTCCGGCTGCGATATTCCCGCGCAAGATGCGCAGGTGACTATCGCGTTTAATCGGGTTGTCCAAAGGCCGGATAATCGCTTGATCGTCCGGATATGGCTGAATAGTCGATAAATTCTCGGCGAGCGTTTTTCCTGTGACAGTCATGCATTCGCCATGTAACAGCCCTTCGTCCAGCAGTGTCTTCATCAATGGTTGTATACCACCAATCGCCACTAGTTCAGACATGGCGTAGTGGCCAGCGGGGCGCATATCGGCCAAGACTGGCACGCGTTTGCCGATGCGGGAAAAATCATCGATGCTCAACGGTATGTCTGCAGCGCTTGCGATAGCTAGCAGATGGAGCACTGCATTGGTGGATCCTTCAAGCGCGATGACCAAGGTAATCGCATTCTCGAACGATTCGCGACTAAGCAAGCGCGATGGTTTTAAATCTTGTTGGATTAACTCAGCGACAGCCTGACCGGCGCGATATGCGTCATTTGCTTTATCTTCGCTAACGGCTTCTTGTGATGAGGAATTTGGTAGGCTCAGCCCTAGTGCTTCAATGGCGGAAGCCATCGTGTTAGCGGTATACATGCCACCGCAGGAGCCAGGGCCAGGGATAGCAGTTTCTTCGACCACCTGCAACTCTTCTGCAGTAATCAGGTTCTCCGCGCGCGATCCAACCGCTTCAAATACTGAAATGATGTCGCGGCGTTCGGCACCTGGCTGGATCGTACCACCATAAACAAATACCGATGGTCGATCAAGGCGAGCCATCGCCATCGCACAGGCAGGCATGTTCTTGTCACAGCCCCCGATCGCAACAAAACCGTCGAACCCCTGTGCCCCAACTACGGTTTCGATTGAATCAGCGATAACTTCGCGACTCACTAACGAGTAGCGCATGCCTGGCGTCCCCATGGAGATTCCGTCAGACACGGTAATCGTGTTAAACACGACGCTCTTCGCACCGTTTGCGTCTGCACCGGCTGCGGCGTGACCAGCTAGTTCATTGATGTGCATGTTGCACGGTGTGACATTGCTCCAAGTGGAAGCGATGCCGACTTGCGCCTTAGCGAAATCCTCGCGGCTAAAACCGACGGGGTATAGCATCGCTCTGCTAGGCGCTTGTTCAACGCCGTCTACGATGATGCTGGAATAAGGGCGTTTCTTGGTCATGCGATTGCCTTGATTAGGAGTGTTGGTTGTCGCTCATGGTCGAATTTCGCGCGGCACAAAGCAGGCAGTGAGTCAATCGGCGCAACTTGATAACCGTGCTTTTTAAACCAATCGCTTGCGGATTTGGTAAAGACGTATACGTGCGTTGCGCCCCGCTGGCCAGCTGCCTTTTCAGCGCGGGCCAGCAGTCGCAACCCAATGTTGCGATCGCGATGTTTCGGCGCGGCCAGCAGCGACCCGATTTCCTGCATGCCGTCCGTTAGGTCATAAAGCGCGACGCAACCTACGGGGACATTGTCGTGTTCTGCGATGAACATCGTTGTCGTTTCGCCGATAAGTAGCTCTCGTTCGCGCGGTACCAGGCGTTTTTGCTCAATGTCGGTTTGCATGAGCTGCAGAACATCGTCGATATCCAAAGCGGTCGCTTTACGGAGAGTCAGGTAGTCGTCTGTCGAAATCTGCGTACCTGAGCCGTCGGCGGTAAATAGTTCAGTAAGCAATGCACCATCGTCTTGATATGAGACCACATGTGCACGCTTCACCCCTTGTTCGCAGACGTGAAGTAGAGATTGCATCAACGGCTCATCTTCGGTGGCGAACTTGCTTGCCTTGATCAAGTGACGCAAAGTGCCAGTCGATAAATCGCTATTTAGCTCAATGTCCAGGTCAGACGAAGTGGCAAATTCATGAAACGCGATGAGCTTATCGGCTTTCATCTCGATGGCTATTTGCGAAGCTCGCACGATCGCCTGCTCTAGTGTTTCTTCTGTGTTAGCAGTGATCATCACGATTTCGCCACGATCGATATGCCATTGCCATGTTGCCATGCTGTCGTGCAAAACTGGCTCGTTGGAACTAAAAAGTGGTACGCTTCGGTTGGGATGGCGACTGCTCGGCAATCCTTGATCGAACACACGCTGGAGCGCTTCCTCACCTGTTTTAGAGCTTGCTTGGACGACGAGCAACAGTTGAATGCTTAACACGTTAAGGAGGGCGATGTCGCGCGCAATATTCCGCAATTCCTCGTGCTGGAGACAGACGTCTGGCAACAGTAAGACGAATCGTTTATCGCGATGCTCTTTTATGTAGGGAGACGACGAGCGAAACCATTGCGCAAAACGATGGGCAACCATGGGAAGACTTGCTCAGAGAGGGGATTGCGTTAATTCGACGTGCAATATGTGTGAATGAGATCTTCGAGAATCAGCTGCATAGGCTTGATACGATCGATACTGAGATATTCATCCGGTTGGTGCGCTTGATTAACGGATCCAGGGCCAAACACGACTGTTTCGATGCCTAAAGCTTGATAGAAAGGCGCTTCGGTACCAAACGCTACGCCTTGTGGCGGTTGTTTGGTCGCCTGGGTCAAGTGCCGGACTAACTTGCCGGAGGTTGTGGTCTCGAAAGGTGGAATAATGGGGCAACACAGCGCAACATCTATTTCAGATTCCGTTTCTCGGGAGACAACTTCCGCGAGTCGCTCAATCTCTTCAACCAGATGTGATGGGTTCATATTGGGCAAGATGCGGATATCAAACTGTAATTCAGCGTGCGAACAGATGCGATTCGGCACATCACCGGCGTGTAAACAGCCTAAATTCAAAGTTGGATGCTGAACGTCAAAGGCTTCATTGGTATAGCGAGCTTTCAGATCGATGCGGAATTGCATTAGCAACGAGATGAAGCAATGCATGGTGTCAATCGCATTCACGCCAGCCGCAGGGTTGGATGAGTGTCCGGCAACACCTTTGACCGTGATCTTTAACAATGCGATGCCTTTGTGGGTATAGGCCGGCACCAAATCAGTGGGCTCGCCGATGACAGCCGCATCGGCCGTTGGAAAATCAAAATTCTCCAGTTCGCGCGCGCCTGCCATGCTTGTTTCTTCGTCGGACGTCGCTACGATGCAAATCGGTTTTTGCAGCTTGCTTGCGCTAACCGTTGATGCCGCCGCCAGCGCGAGCGGGAAGAACCCTTTCATATCGCATGTACCCAGCCCATACCATCGACCGTCTTGCTCGGTGAGAGCGTAAGGGTCGACGTTCCAGTGCGATTCAAGGCAGGGCACGGTATCTGTGTGCCCAGCAAAGACGAGTCCGCCTTCTCCTAGACCTTTTTTCGCGAGCAGATTAGCTTTGTGCTTATTCGTTTCGAGCGGCTTTACGATAACTTCAAAGCCTTCATCGTCAAGCCAATTTGCGAGATGATGGATGACTTCGATGTTGCTTTGATCAATTTGCTGATCTGGACAGCTCACTGACGGTGTGCTTACAAGCGTCCGCAGCATTTCGCCAATACTAGGAATCATGCGATTGGCGCAACAACCGAATTAGATAACTTTAATGATAAGAGGCTTCGTTCTTCCATATAGCTTGTTACACACTTCAACACGATAAATCGCGCGAGAAGATGTGTGCTTGGGACCCCAGCTGCCCAGCTGGGTATAGCAGCTGGCTACGAGGCGTCGCTTGACCAGCACTCCTAGGTCGAAATCCACTCAAGCTACATCGATAGTGTGTTGGTGAAAGCGAGCGGCATGGCTTAAAACGCAAACAAGAGCGTTCCCCCGCCGTGTTTTCCTATTATACTATATTTGTAGATTGATTTAGCCGTGAAAAATCCCGTTTGGGAGGTCTCAAAGATCGCTGGCAGCTGCAAGGATTGCTTTTGCATATACCACAGCGCGTTCTCGAACGACTACATGGCGGTCACGATGCGTACGTTGCAGGTGCGGATAAGGCGGCTAGCGCAGATAACAGCATTGAATGGGTGTGAGTCCTTGCACGCCTTGCTATTGAGTCTTTAGATTGGGGCAGTCCAAATGGCATGCTTGAGTTTTAGTTTGGCTAATTTGCGCTATTCGACAAGCAGGTAGCAATTTGATGTCGCACTCAAGGCAAAACGACGATTGCGATAATTGAAAATAGTTGACAGACCCTTAAAGATGACGAATTTAGCGGCGAATTTCGCTGATCGAGACGGCAAAATTTGGATGGATGGTGAACTTCGCGACTGGCGCGCTGCGAATGTCCATGTTCTTACGTCAACTTTACACTATGGTGTAGGCGTGTTTGAAGGCGTACGTGCGTATGCGACGAATCGCGGCGCGTGTGTCTTTCGCCTTGAAGATCACACGCAACGATTATTCGATTCTGCACACATTCTGCGTATCGAAATCCCCTATACCAAGGACCAACTCAATAACGCTCAATTAGAGGTATTGCGAGCCAATGAGTTGGAAGAAGGCTATCTGCGCCCGATCGTTTTTCTTGGTTCTGAAGCGATGGGATTACGCGCCGAAGGATTGTCAGTGCACGTTGCTATTGCTTGCTGGCCTTGGCCCGACTATATGGATCCTGAAGCCCGCGAAAAAGGCATCAGAGTTCAAACGTCCTCATACACGCGCCACCATGTAAATATCAGTATGTGCAAGGCCAAAGCGACGGGTAACTACATCAATTCGATTCTGGCGCTTTCTGAGGCACAAGACGGCGGGTATGACGAAGCTTTGCTGTTGGATAACGAGGGTTATGTCGCTGAAGGCAGTGGCGAGAACATTTTCATCGTGAAACGAGGCGAAATTCACACGCCGCAGTTAACGTCCTGCCTGCCAGGCATTACGCGCGATTCGATACTGACCTTTGCGCACGAAATGGGTTTGACAGTATCGGAACGTAGCATCACCCGTGACGAGATATACATTGCCGACGAGGCGTTCTTGACGGGAACGGCGGCCGAAGTGCTGCCAATTCAAGCGTTAGATAATCGTCAAATTGCCGATGGTCGACGCGGCCCCCTGACAGAAAAGCTACAGACCATGTACTTTGAGCAGGTTAGAGCTAAGCGCGAAGCTCATCCGGAATGGCATACCTACGTCGCAAGCCAATAATTAACGCGACGACGATTTACTTATTGATAGCTTCGGATACTGCCGTCCGCAAGTGACTTAAAACGTCGGTGCACCCAGTAATACTGGTGAGGTTTACGACATACGGATTCACCGATGATGCGATTTAATCTGGTTGCATTGGCGTGCTGGTCGTCCGTTGGAAAATCAGGTATGGGTTGATATTCGATAACCCATTTGTTCGACTCGTCATCGTACGAGAACTCAATAAATAGTGGATTCATGTCATAACGCTGGACGATGCGTGACACGGATGCCAGGGTCGCAGTTTGCTCAACGCCTAGAAACGGTACAAATAGCGAACGCCGGTGCCCGAAATCTTGGTCTGGCGCGAGCCAGATAACGCGCTGGCTTGAGTTGTCTTGAAACGCCTTAATTAAGGCGTTCCTATCGTCTCGGTGAATGGCCGATCGAAAGTGCTGTTTTCGATAGCGCGCAATAAGATAGTTGGCGACGACAGCGTTTTGATGACGCACGATAACGTCCACCGGCACATCGTGCCCCATAACGGTGCCACAACAGTCAAGACACGTGTAGTGTGCACCGAATAACAGTACATTTTTGCCATCAGCTAGCGCTATATCCAATACCTCGCGCC
Source organism: Gammaproteobacteria bacterium (assembly GCA_009841635.1). Lineage (GTDB taxonomy): Bacteria > Pseudomonadota > Gammaproteobacteria > Pseudomonadales > Azotimanducaceae > Bin55. The sequence continues at coordinate 59,665 of VXLJ01000003.1, read as the reverse complement.
CGCGAACAATTGAGTTTTTGAGAATCTCTTCGGCACCGTGCAAATGCACATACGCCGTCTCAAGAAAGTACGCGCCAGTTTCCTCTAAATTGCGCACCGCAAGCCGCTCTCGCTCGGCAGGATCCATATCGGGAAATGCGAGCTTGAGGTTGAGACGAATGACGTTGAATCGCTTAGGATGGATTCGCTTAAAGACGTGGGCGAGCCGCTTGCCCCATCTTCGCACAGTTTGTACTTTGACGAAGCAAAAGACAACCCAAACAACGCTGACCAGTAACCACCAACCCCACATGCGAATACGGAAAGGCCGCGAAAGGTGTTTGTTAGATTGGTCCGCCATAACGCTTATTCGTGGGACCTTGTTCTTCGAACGGAACCGTTAACGAGCATTGAAACGAAAAGCAAGTTTTTGCATGCGGAATAGCGGCAGTCATATCTCCGATCTGACACGAGCGCGTGACGACGTAATAAACCTCGAAGCCAATCGGAACGGCAGAAACGCATGGCGTTGGGTTCCCCGGATTGTCTGTTTCCGTGATGTCATTTCATTCTAAACCACAAATAGATAGCGGGGATAGGAGTGCGTGTGCTTCGCACGCGGTGGCTGTTCGATCCACTAGCGGACCAATTCGACTTTAGCACCTTTCGATACGCCAAGCATTCGGCTCAGGCCTGCGTTGATTTCGAGAACCGCGCGCACTGGTTCATCTAAACCAATGGGATCGAGTGATAGCGGCTTGGTTTGATGGGCGATGTGTTGAACGGTGAAATTCGTATCAATCCACCACATATCAAGCGAGATCAATGTGTTCTTCATCCACATTGAGGCAGGCCTGGGTCGCTCGTAAACGAAGAGCATGGTCATGTTCAGCGGCAAATGCGTTACGTGCATTAACCCTCTTCGCATGTCTTCACGGTTGGACACGATGACTGTCTTTAGGTGGACAATCGAGCCGTCTGTGGTGTGAATGCGCAACGCTTGTTGCGGTCGTTCATACAGTGGCGAGGCCAGTTGCCCAACGAGATTTGAGGTGGACGGTATCACGAGCATGCACAGTGCTAGAGCAAGCCGCAAATTCCTGGCGTACGACTGTAATCTCATGGCGCAAATGCTGTGAAATGTAGCAATCGAAACCTCGAAATCAGGTGGATAATTCGGCAAGATTATGGATTTTGGCGCTCGACACAATGGCAGACCCGTACGTAGGCAAGACGCTTTCGGAATCACAATTCACTATTGACGATGGCGTATTGAACGATTACCTCACAGGATTGAAGCTTGAATCAAATGTGAATGACCAAATTCCTGTCATGGTCGCGACTGGCATTGACAATGCGTATTTCGCGGAGATCGCGTTTCCATATCAGATTGGTCATCTTTGGATGCGGCAGGAGTGGGAGCTGCATCGACCATTAGTGTCAAACTACGCCTATCAGATCTCAGGTCAAATAACAGATATCTATGACAAGCGAGACCGGCAGGTCGTGAAATATCGCGTCGACATGGCAGACGAAGGCGGAGACCTGGTGGTTCGGACTTACCACCATCAGAGCTTTCTTCGCGAACGGATTAGTGGGGACAGTGTCGAACTTCGAGATCCGAGTAAAAAGCCGGGCGCGCGAAAATTTATTGTGCCGGAAGGTAAACGTTTTGGCGGTTTTGCTAAGGTCATAACGAAGGAAATGTGCGGCTTGTTTTTCCACGGCAACGCCAATTACCACACGGATGACGAAGCGGCAAAAGAACTAGGTTTCCAACGTGTGGTGGTGGGTGGCCGCATGACTATGGCGTATGCTGGTACTGTCCTTGAAGACTACTTTGGCGATGCTTGGGCCACAAGCGGTAAATTGGATTTGAAATTCACTAACCCTTGTTGGTGTGATGATCTTGTGACAGTGCATGGCGTTGAACTCGCCACGCAGACGGAGCTAGATCGTCGGCAAGCGTTTTTGTGGATGCAAAAGGAGGATGACAGCATCGTGTACGTCGCGGAAGCGAGCGTCGCGGTCTAAGTTCTCGCATGGCCTCAGCTAGTTGCTCTACAAGAAGGTTTTTGGTCGTCGCATCATGCCTTGTCGCGGTCGGCATTGGGGCGCAAGTAGAGCAGGTGCTTGCCGTTCACGAGGCAGATAAGACGTTTCACCATATGGCAGAAACCGTCTTTGCAAATGGTGCTCAAAAAATCGCCGACGCAGAAATTCGTTTAGAACGTCGAGGCGTTGCATTTCGCTATGTCGCAAAACTAGAAACGCAGAATGTGGGTTCACATTGGTATAGCCGGACGTCGCGTCGACCTTGGGTCGTATACGGAAGCCATGATGGTAGATTTCACGAACTTGATAGTCGAGTGCGCGTTGAATGTGATAGCCCTAAGACGTTAAGCGCGCTCGCCAATTCGCCTGAGGTCATTCGTTCAAAGGATTACGGCGAACTGGGGTATGCGATCTTGTGGTTGCGCCCCACGGCAAATCCACTGGCGGTTGTCCAAGAATTGCAGGCTGATCCCCGCGTACGCAAAGCAGTCTTGCAATTCAAGCGTCCCCGTCAGTTCCCTCAGTAAACGCATGCTACGACGTTGCTGTCATTGGTGGGCAATGCAGTTCGTCTTGGCTAGTTCCACGACAATGCTCATAGCGAGCTGCGGGTCGTCTGATTCAGACTCTTCGTCACGCTTAAGACCTCTCACACCCGTCACGGCGACCATTTCCGCCCGCGCTACCGAACTGTTCGAAAACTCGCGTGATGGTGAAGAAGTTTGGGTAGACATAACGCCATCTGTTAATAGGAGCGTCTGGGTCCAGTTTGCATTTGAAGGCACAGCGACTGAGGGATTGGACTTCGCCATTGATGATCCATTGTTGACCTTTCGACCAAATCAGACCCGAGCCAGCACAACATTGCGCCCTCTCAACGATTGGCTACCGGAGGAAACAGAAACACTCACGCTATCGTTGGGCAATTTGTCTACGGCAACTTCGGTCGGTGTGCCAGGCTCTGTCGCATTTACGATTGCGGACGATGGTGATCAGGAACTAACGCCTGCACAAAAAGTCTCTCGAGCTGAGCTTTTCCTTTACACCGACGCCAGCTTTTCAGCAGCTACTGCTAAGCTTGAAGTTAACGTTTGGAATTTCGGCAACATGACCAGCTCGGAGACATTCATGGCTGTCTCCTTGCACCGCCTGATAAGACCTGGCGAGCTCGGTCGAGCCGTCGAGGAGTTCCAGCGAATTGAAGTACCACCTTTAGGAAGCGGTGAGAGATTTAGGACCTCGTTCGATTTTTCGCTGGCGGCTCTGTCGCATGGCCGAACCTATTGGAGTTACGCAGAAATTGATAGAGTGCCTGAGGAAGGTGATTACAACGTGCTGCCGAATCGGGAGTACAACGGTTTTACCCTTGATTCACGTGGCCGGATTCTTGTTGGTTGTGAGGAGCCTAATCGTCCGGTAGGGGAGACCGAAACAGACCCACTGTTTGAGCATCAGTGGTCACTTCAAAACAGCGGCCAGAAAGCATTCGCGGCCCATGGCGGTACCGCCGGCGAAGATTTGCAAATGCAGTCTGCTATTGAAGCCAGTCAACCGACAGGGCGTGGCGTTAATGTCGCGGTCGTCGATACGGGTTTAGAGATCTGTCATCCCGATTTGGCAGCCAATGTCGAAAGAAACGAGTCTTACAACTTCCGAGCGGATCTGCGTCGTGAATCCGATGGTTGGTTCAATGCAGAGCTAACCGATCCGTACTTGCCTGATTCGCGTGGCGATCACGGTACGAGCGTCGCGGGGGTCATTGGGGCAAAAGGCAACAACGGCATGGGTCTGCGCGGCGTAGCGCCCGACGTTCGATTGTTTGGATTCAACTATCTGTCTGAAAACTGCTGTAGGGAAGACGCGTTAGGTGCCAGTAATCGTGAGCCAAATTCGGCGCAGATTGATGTTTTTAACATGAGTTTCGGGACGTTTGGCTTTCAATATTCCTATCCTGACGATACCGTGGTTCGATACGGGACGCGTCAACTTCGCGCTGGTCTTGGTGCGATTTATGTCAAAGCGGCAGGGAATAGTTTCGGCCGTTGCGTCAGTTTCAGGCATGTCATACATGATCTGATTGGTTGCTCCAGTTCTAATGGTGATCCGTTCAACAACGTTCCACATTTGATCGTAGTAGGAGCTCTAAACGCACACGGTGCCAAGGCTTCTTATTCGAGCGTGGGCAGCAATCTCTGGATTTCGGCACCAGCAGGAGAATACGGCGTCAATGAACCTGCGTCGATTACAACGGATCAATTCGGCAGATATCGAGGGTATAGCTCGCGAAATTGGCCAGGTATAGCGGAGAACCAAGACGCCGATCCGTACGGCGACTACGGCAGTAATTTCAATGGCACTTCGGCCGCGGCACCGCACACTGCTGGTGCAGTCGCATTGTTATTAGAAGAAGAGCCTGGCTTGACGTGGCGCGATGTTAAACATGTGTTGGCTTCGACGGCGCGGCGTAGCAACAGTTCCCGTAATCCAGACCAAAGCCAAGATGTGATGATCGGGAATAGGCTTGCTACGTTTCAGCGCCATTGGATCACCAACGGTGCCGGGTACATGTTTCACAACCATTTCGGTTTTGGCGCACTAGATGTCGACGCTGCGTTGAATTTCATTCGTGGTGACTTCCGACCTGATAATCTGGGTGAGCAGCAGCTTTCAGAATGGATCAGCTATGCTGGGGACGTTCTGAACATACCTGATCACGATGGTGGCGGCTTAGAGTCGTCGCTCAATGTAGACCTACCAGCTCGCGCAAACATCGAAGCGGCGCAACTGTGGGTCAATGGCACGCATGACAATTTGTCCGATTTGAGCATCGAACTCACGTCACCAAGCGGTACCCGGAGCATACTGAATCAAGTGTTCAATAATGCAATTGCGGGCGATACTCAGCTGGATTGGCAGTTATTAAGCAATGCTTTCTATGGCGAGTCACCACGAGGCCTCTGGAGAATCAAAATCATCGATGCGGCAGTCGGTGATACCGGCTCACTAGACTCTTGGGCAATTCGATTTTGGCACGGTGAGCATCCGTAGGCGCACGGTTGCTTCTACTTGAGACGACAGGGCAGTTGCCTAGTCGTAACTAAATCTCCCAGTTGAGCGTAACTTTGCGAATGTAGCGCCAAGTCGAATACAGCGCGCTAGTCAGGCCTAGCGCAGCGCTAATACCTATCACGATCACGACGACGCCCCATTCAAGGCTCTGCATGTTGCGCGAAACGCCATAACTTGCCGTCAACCTACTGAGTGGCTCCTCGACGTAAATTAATACCAGGGATAGCAAGACGAGGGCAAATATCCCGCCGAGCAAGCCATAGAGCGTGCCGCACCATAAAAATGGCCCGCGTATCGTCCGTCGCGGACTGCCAATGATGTGCCATATGCGAATTTCGTGCAGTCGCGATTGAATTGCTATCCGTACGGCGGTGGCCGTCACGAACAGTGCGAATAAACAAAACACTACCCCAATCAACCATAGTATGCGATTGAATATGCTCGCTATCGCGCTAAATCTCACGACGATTTCTGGATCGTAACTAACTAGATCAATTGCATCTAGAGCGCGAATGAAATCTGTGAGTTCGGTCACTTTGGTTGTCTGAATTGAGTCACTGACGAATACTGTGAGCGCGTCCGGCAAAGGATTTTCAACGATGCTCGCGGCGATATCAGGCAAATCAGCAGCTGTGAGGTACTCTCTTAATGCAACGTCTTTGGGAATTGTTTGCACGTCGGTTACGAACGCGTGGCTTGCAATAGTTTGCGCCGTTGAAGCAATTTGAGAGTCGGTCGCATGGTTTGTAAAGAACACATTGAATCCACGTTCTGAAGGCCACGCCAAATCGGCATGGCTGAGATAGTCGCGCAAAACCCATGTACCGGCAGGCATCGCAATAGAAACGCCGATTAATGACATCACGAAAAAAGTCGTAAGGACCTGGGTGATGAGTTGAAGAACGGCCTCTTTGCAGTAACGGACGTGTTCGCGTAAACGGACTTGCTTCTCGGTTGGCTCGTGCGCGGGCCAAGGTGGCGTGGCTTGCGCTTTAATCAAGCTCACAGGAATGTGCTCGCACCCGACTCTTGTGCGTGCGGCTCAAGGCGGCTCACGGTATCAGCCAATGCCGCGACGTTTTCATCGTGGGTAACGGTTATGACTGTCATGCCGATGGAAGTCTGATGTTTGAGCAACTCAGCAACACTCAGAGCCAGAAGTTTGTCCAGATTGCCAGTCGGTTCGTCGGCAACCATGATTTTGGGGCGGGCAATGAGAGCACGGGCGATTGCGACTCGCTGTTGGTCACCACTTGAAAGGTGAGGCGGCAGCTCGTCTTCAAAACCAGCCATCCCCACGCGCTCGAGGTATTCCTGCACTTGAATACGGATGGCCTTGTCGCGCAGACCTCTTAACCAAAGCGGCAACGCAACGTTCTCATACACCGATCGATGTGGAATCAAGTTGTTGTGTTGAAAAACGGTGCCAATGTGTTGTCGATACGCCGCAATCTGTGGTTCAGCAAGTGAACAAATGTTGCATTGGTTAACGAAGATCTCCCCATGGGTTGGTCGTAGCAATCCTAAAAGCAAGTTGAGTAGCGTCGTCTTGCCTGACCCAGATGGTCCGGTGATGCAATGGAATGCCTGTTCCTCGATAGAAAGCGAAAGATCCTGCAATATCGTCGTGGTCTCATCAAAGGCATGGCTAATCCCATTGAATTCGACGATTTTCATACGGCAAACAATCCGTCGATGAAGGCGCTGGCGTTGAACGGGTGCAAATCTTCCTTAGATTCGCCTAAGCCAACGAAATACAACGGCAACGGGTTCTCTTCAGCGATTGCAACGATCACACCCGCTTTTGCCGAACCATCTAATTTAGTGACGATCAGCCCACTAACTTCGGCAACTTCCGAGAATTCGCGAACTTGCGAAATGGCGTTTTGACCTATATTGGCGTCTAGTACGAGCAGTGTTTCGTGCGGCGCAGAAGCATCATGCTTCTTGATGACGCGACAAATCTTCCCGAGCTCCCCCATTAAACCAGCCTTGCTCTGTAATCGACCTGCAGTATCGGCGATAACAACATCCGTGTTACGGGCAGCCGCAGACGCCACCGCGTCAAAAATGACGGACGCGCTATCTGCACCGGGACGCTGCGCAATGACTGGGACATTGGTGCGTTCTCCCCAGCTTTGCAGTTGCGCAATCGCCGCTGCACGATACGTATCACCTGCAGCCAACATAACTGAGAGACCGTTTTGCTTAAAGTGGTGAGCGAGTTTGCCGATGGTGGTGGTTTTGCCGACACCATTGACGCCGACGACCAAAATCACGGTTGGGCGCGTTTTCGATAGCTCGAATGGTCGTTCGAGTACGGCAACCGTTGCGTGCAGGTCTTCGCGCAATGTGCGCATGGCAGCATCGCCATCGCCTAGTTGCTTGCGGCGCAGTTTGCGAGCAAGATTCTCTAATACGCGATCGGTGGCGACAACGCCAACATCGGCCACTAGCAACTGTGTGCGCAGTTCTTCTAATATTCCCGCGTCGATTTCACGCTTGCCTAAGAGCAAGGAACCGACGCCATCACTAATCTGCGACCTGGTTTTCGCAAGCGCGCTACTAAATCGTGCGAGAATGCTCTGTTTCGAGTGGTCGTATTCGGCGTTCACACAGTATCCACGACAGCTAGATAGCAGCTATGGCATACGCTAAGAAACATACGTTGGCAGGGAATGGTTGGCGAAGAAATAGGCGCAACCGCACCGGTCACGTGCGAATTATTGCAGGTGAATGGCGCGGACGGCGGCTAGCTGTCGCATCGCGTCCGCAGCTGCGCCCAACACCTAGTAGGCTCCGCGAGACCTTGTTCAATTGGCTAGGCGACAGCATTCGCGGATGTCGTGTGTTGGATCTTTATGCTGGGTCGGGCATTCTTGGGTTTGAAGCCCTATCGCGAGGTGCAGATCATGCCACCTTTGTCGATATTGACAAACGCACCTTAACCAAGCTGCGCGACGCATGCCAAACATTTGATTTAGCGGCCGCTGACGCCTCGGTCGTAGAGGCCAATGCATTGCAATGGCTTGAACGCGATAAGAGCTTGTGGGATTTAGTTTTTGTTGATCCGCCGTTCCACGCTGAGCGACACTACGCCCGTATTCTCAGCGAGATAGTCAATCATCTAACGCCGGGCGGCGTCGTGTACGTTGAGAGTTCAGCGCGCGCTGAAGCATTAGTGTGTCCGCTACATGAGTGGAAGTCAAAAAATGTCGGGGAGGTCCGCATACAGCTATTCACGCAACTTGACGAGACTAAGCAAGCCTAAAACGCCAAACTTAAAATCCGTCGCTTCGTTTTTCTAAGCGAAGCTTCGCTGTGACAACCGTCGTCTATCCAGGCAGTTTCAATCCAATTACGTTCGGCCACGCCAATATCGTCGAACGTAGCTTGAAATTATTCGATCACGTGGTGGTTGCGATTGGAACATCGGCGGATAAAGATCCAGATATTGCATTACGTGACCGTATCGAGTTATGTCGCGCGGCTTTAGCTGATTTCGGCGACAGCGTTTCGGTGGAAGGCTTTAACACGTTACTAGTCGAGTTCGTGCGCACACAAAACACGAAGTTTGTACTGCGTGGGTTGCGAACAGTCACAGATTACGATTATGAATTTCAAATGCTTGAAATGAACCAAGCGCTAGATCCGTCGATTGAATATGTGCTGCTACCCACGTCCAATGAGTGGTCACATGTATCGTCGACGCGAGTCAGAGAAATTGCTTCATTTGGCGGTGATATCTCAGCATTTGTAGCGCCTTGTGTGGTGGATTTCTACAAAGCGCAGCGTAGGCCTTAATACCGCTGGCATTGCGGGCAATAGACCGTCTGGCGTTGCCCCAACACGATGCCTTTCAATTTTCGATCGCAAGCTAAGCAAGGCTCGCCGGCGCGACCATATACGTCAAGTTCTAGCGCAAAATAGCCAGGCTTGCCATCAAAGCCCACGAAATCTCGTAGTGTCGTACCACCGGCATCGATTGCGCGCTGTAGCGTCGACTTGATCGCTTCAGCAAGCCGCTGGTAACGCGCTCGTGCAATGGCGCCGGCGGGCCGCGTTGGGCGAATGCCTGCTTGAAACAGCGATTCATTGGCGTAGATGTTGCCTACCCCGACGACAACGTCGGATGCCATGATGAAATTCTTTACGGCGACCTGTCGTTTACGCGAACTTTGGTAAAGCAGGTCGCCAGTGAAGGCTTCACCCAATGGTTCAACACCTAAGTGTCTTAGAAGCGGGTGATCGTAGACGTTTGCATCGCACCAATGTACGCTCCCAAAGCGGCGGGGGTCATTGAAGCGCAGAATTCGATCGTCTGCGAACGCAAAATCTATGTGATCGTGTGGTCTAAGCTCGGCATCCGCTGCCACCACCCGCAAGTGCCCGCTCATGCCTAAATGAAGTATCAGAACGCCATGGTCAAAGCGGAGCAGGAGGTATTTAGCTCGACGCTCTATCGTTCTGAGCGTTTGACCTATTAGTGCATTTGCAGGTAGTTCGACGGGCCAGCGAAAACGCGCTTCCCGAACGTCTAGGTCAACTAAACGATAGCCAACAAGGCTTTGTTCGAGTCCACGCCGTGTGGTCTCGACCTCAGGTAATTCAGGTATGAGTTACTTTAGTCGAGTTTCGTTGTAGATAACGTGTTTGCGGGCAACGGGGTCGTACTTGCGCATGGCGAGTTTATCGGGAGTGTTTTGCTTGTTTTTATCGGTCGTATAAAAATGCCCGGTGCCTGCACTTGATTCCAGTTTGACTTTTTCGCGTTTGCTTGCCATTAGACCTTCACTCCTCGATTGCGCATATCGGCTAACACTGCGTCAATCCCCTTTTTATCGATGATTCGCATGCCGGCCTTCGACAAGGTGAGCTTGACGTAACGATTCTCGGTATCTACCCAAAACCGATGGGTGTGCAGATTCGGGTTGAAACGCCGTTTCGTGCGGTTTTTCGCATGGGAGACGTTGTTGCCGGTCAGCGGTTTCTTGCCGGTTACCTGGCACACTCGGGACATAGCGGATACGAATAGAAATTGAGGCGGGAATTAAACTCAAATCTGCGTGGATCTGCAATCAAATTGCGCTTTTAGTCGCTTAGTAAGCCGGTTTTTAAGTCGAAACCCTGACAACCAGCGCACCCTGCAAATGGTTTTGTTGAATTGGCAATGAGATTGCTTGCGTAGCCCTTTGCGTAACCTGTAACTTAACTTTGTTCGTGATTGGTCGGCTTGAGCAACATAAACGCGATCAAAAAAACCGACAGAATGCTCTCTAGCTGGGTTGTTCCGCTAACGCTCAACATAGGATTAAAAAAGCCTATCCTGATCTTCTTCACATTGAGCTAAGCCTCGTGCAATCGTACAAATCAGGTTATAAATTGCTTTAAATTCGCAAATTCTTTGAGTGCAGGAACGTCAATGTGCACGGTTCCTGCTGGCAGGGCTAGATCATGACGCAGCAAACAGTTCTGCTAGGAATCAGCGGTGGAATTGCAGCCTTTAAGACGCCTGAGCTCGTGCGTCGGTTGGTAGCTGCGGACTATCGAGTATTGCCAGTTCTAACAACGGCAGCCGAAAAATTCGTGACCACGCATACGTTGGCGGCGTTAGCAGGCGAACGCGTAAGACGATCTCTTTGGGATGAGGAGGCCGAGCATGCGATGAGTCATATCGAATTGGCACGTGCCGCTGACATCGTTGTCGTCGCGCCGGCAACGGCCGACCTGATGGCGAAGTTTGCATATGGCTTGGCAGACGATTTACTAACCACGGCTTATGCGGCAACGCAAGCACCTGTATTGTTAGCTCCCGCCATGAATCAGCAAATGTTCGCGCATGTGGCGACACAACGGAGCATAGAACAGCTGAAAGCCGACGGTGTTTTATTTGTAGGTCCGAATTCAGGTGCACAAGCCTGTGGCGAAATAGGTCCAGGCCGTATGGCAGAGCCCGAAGAGATCGTCAGCGCGATTGCTGAAGTACTAGAAGGTTTAAAAACGGCGTCGCCGCTACCCACGAAATTAGCTTTGGGCCGCAAGATACTGGTTACTGCAGGGCCAACGCGTGAACGCATCGACCCCGTCCGTTATCTGACGAACGCTAGTTCTGGTCGCCAAGGCTTTGCGGTGGCGGCGGCAGCACAAGCGATGGGTGCTGAGGTGACGCTAGTCAGTGGTCCGACCATGTTGCCCACGCCACCTGGCGTGCAGCGCATTGACATTGAGACCGCATCGGAGATGTATTGTGCGGTGCATGAGCAGGTTGCAGAATGTGACATCATGTTTGCAGTCGCGGCGGTTGCAGATTACAAACCAAGCAATCCCAGCGGCGAAAAGATCAAAAAAAAGATGAATGTTGGCACGCGAATGACGCTCGAACTAGAAGAAACCGTCGACATTGTCAGTTCAGTCGCAACCTTGGACAGCCCGCCGTTCTTGGTTGGTTTCGCGGCCGAAACCCATGATGTACTCACGCACGCCCGTGCCAAAAGAACGCGTAAAAATCTAGATGTCATTGTGGTAAACGATGTGTCTGATAGCACCATCGGATTCGATAGTCTCGAAAATCAGGTTACTCTGATTCACGACCATGGCGAGACGGAAATCCCATGTGCATCAAAAGCACTTGTTGCCGAACAGATTGTTAGCCAGTCTCTAGGTTTGTTTGAGAAAACCACCAAGCGACGAAACGTCAACGGCGCGTAGTCTTGGTCGACCCTGAACCGGTGGTCGACACACCAACCGTGCCCGAATTGACCGAAATCCACTCGAAAATTTTTCGAGCATACGACGTTCGTGGGCTAGTCGAACACGAACTGAACGCTGATGTCGTGTATTCGATCGGTCGTATGTTTGGCTCGGAGGTTCGCGAACGTCGGGTAGAACCCATTGTTGCAGTTGGTCGAGACGGACGAGCCTCAAGTCCAGCATATCTAGACGCATTGGCAATGGGCTTGTGTGAATGTGGGCTCGATGTGATTAATCTCGGGTTGGTTCCGACGCCACTTGTACATTACGGCGCACTAAAACTCGGTACCGGGGCAGCCGTCGTTGTGACAGGTTCGCATAACCCGCCAAGCTATAACGGCTTGAAATTCGCGCTGGGCGAGCTACCGTTTACAGGCACTGAACTTGGTCGATTGCAGCGACGTTTGATCGACCGAGATTTTGCGAGCGGTCATGGCAAATCAAGCCATTACGACATTGTGTCGCCGTACGTGAAAGACCTGGCATCTCGAATTGAAATAAAGAAACCCTTGCACGTCGTAATAGATTGCGGCAACGGCGCAGCCGGCGTGTTGGCAAGACGCCTATTTGAAGCGCTTGGTTGCCAAACGACCATACTTTACGAAGAAGTAGATAGTTCGTTTCCTAATCACCACCCAGATCCAGCTGTCCCGGCCAATTTATGCGACTTACAGGAAGCGGTAATACGGTTGGGGGCTGACGCAGGCATCGCGTTTGATGGTGATGGCGATCGTATTGGCGCCGTAAGCGAAACCGGTGAAAACGTTTGGGCCGATAGATTGCTTGCGCTTTTTGCGCAAGAAGTCTTAACACAAAACCCAGGCCGTGCCATCGTGTTCGACGTGAAATGCGGTATGAGCATTCGTCAAGCGATTGCAAAATTTGGCGGACAGGCGGTTCTTTCTGCCACAGGACACACCAACATTAAGCAGCGGGTGCACGCTCACAATGCGTTGTTAGGCGGTGAGTTCAGCGGACATTTTTGTTTCCCGGATCGATGGTATCCCATCGATGACGCATCGTATGCGGGAGCGCGGTACTTAGAGCTGGTAAGTAGGAGTACCGGCCGCGCAAGTGGATTATTTAGAGACATCGCAAAACTGCCGTCAACGCCTGAAATTCTGCTTTCGGTCGATGAGCATCGAAAATTCGAAATAGTTAACCATTTGATGCGCAGCAGCTCGTTCGAAAGTGGGTCGGTCGATACCACGGACGGACTGCGCATCGACTTTACGGATGGCTGGGGTCTGGTTCGCCCTTCCAATACCAGTCCTAAACTTTCGCTGCGATTCGAAGCGGAAACGGATGCCGCACTACAGCGAATCAAGCACATCTTTCACAAAGAATTAGCTCGAATCGAACCTCAGCTGGCAAGACAACCATGGTGAGAACAAACGATTACAGGGGTACGTTTCGTGTCTTAGAAGAAGCGTTACCGTATATCCGCAAGTTTCAAGGTGCCACCATCGTCGTTAAGTACGGCGGCAATGCAATGGTGGACGAGGAGCTTAAGCATGCTTTTGCTCGCGATGTGGTATTGCTCAAACTCGTCGGGATGAATCCGGTTGTGGTGCACGGTGGTGGTCCGCAAATCGGCGCGTTGCTCGATGAACTCAATATCCCAACGAAATTCGTGGACGGTATGAGAGTCACTGATGCCAGAACGATGGACGTCGTACAAATGGTGCTAGGCGGCTTGTTGAATCCGCAAATCGTCTCCATCATCAATGCTCACGGTGGTAAAGCTATTGGTTTGACTGGCAAAGACGGTAACTTGATCAGCGCCAAAAAGATGAAGCTGACCCGTCATGCGACGGAATACAAGCCTTCAGAGATTATCGACCTTGGTCACGTAGGGACGGTTGCCACCGTTGATACAAAAGTGCTGGCCGCGCTTGAAGACAATGGCTTCATTCCGGTCATCGCACCCATTGGGGTGGGACCCGATGGCGAGTCTTACAACATCAATGCTGATTTCGTGGCGAGTGCGGTCGCGTCGCATCTGCGGGCAGCGAAGTTGATTTTGCTGACTAATACACCTGGTCTGCTAGATAGCGATGGTAATACCTTGGCGACAGTTTCACGAGCTGACGTGGATGGTTTGATAAATAAAGGTGCGATTGAAGGTGGGATGTTGCCAAAGACTGAGTGCGCGCTTGCAGCGGTAGAGAATGGTGTGCAAATGGCTCACATCATTGACGGTCGAGTGCCGCATGCGACGCTACTAGAGGTGTTTACTGATGGTGGCGTGGGTACGCTAATTTCCTAAGCAGCTGCAGCTGGCTCGATCTGCTCTATCGACCATCGTGCTTGGGTGGTTATCACCAAATTAGATCCTGGTCCAAGCTGCAATCGCTCATGACCCGCATAGGCGATCATGGCGCCGTTGTCGGTGCAAAGAGACAACGAGGGATAGAACGTATCGCCATCAAGTTCCTGCATGCGCCTGCGCAAGCGCTGATTTGCGGCGACACCACCTGCTAGGACAAGACGGCTCATGCCTTCCGACTCTAAGGCTCGCCGGCACTTGATATAGAGCGTATCGACGATAGCGTCTTCAAATGCCAGCGCGATGTCTGCACGTTGTTGGTCACTTAAGGCACCAAGTGCTTTGACCTGAGTTTGAACCGCGGTCTTCAAGCCACTGAAGCTGAAATTCAAGCCAGGTTTATCCGTCATGGGTCTCGGGAAACTGAATACGCCAAGGTTGCCAGTCGTGGCGATGCGAGCGATTTCGGGACCCCCCGGGTAGCCCAAGCCAAGCAGTTTTGCTGTTTTGTCGAACGCTTCACCGGCCGCATCATCGAGTGACTCACCAAGAACCTTGTATTGACCAATAGCGTTGACCCGTACAAGCATGGTGTGCCCGCCCGACACCAATAATGCGACAAAAGGCAGTCTCGGTTGTGGTGAAGCTAAAAGTGCAATCAGCAAGTGAGCTTCCATGTGGTGCACCGCAATGGCAGGTATTTCCAATGCCCATGCGAGCGACCTGCCTAGAGAAGCGCCAACCATAAGTGCGGGTGTCAGACCGGGACCTGACGTGTACGCGATGCCGTCCAAGTCGGATAAGGCAAGACTGCATTCGTCAAGGGTCTGATTGATGAGCGGTAGTGTCTTTTGTATGTGATCTCGGGACGCTAGCTCTGGGACGACACCACCGTAAATGGCATGCAGTTCGACTTGGCTATAGATATGCTCGCCAACAATGCCTTGACCTGTTTCGTAAATTGCGATGCCCGTTTCGTCGCAGGAAGTTTCAATACCGAGAACGCGCACGGTGAGCTTGAAATTGGTAATGAGAAGGCGTGAATTATGAGTTGGTAACCCGTTTTGAAGATAGCGCTAAAAGGTTCGGTAAGACGGGCGGGAAAAGGCAGTTGCCAAATAAAATCCTGCCGCTATTTCACGCAGCTTTGAGGCGATTTCATGGGTCCGTTAACTGGGTTTCGAGTAATTGAATTGGCTGGCATCGGTCCTGGGCCTTTTTGCGGCATGATGCTTTCAGATATGGGTGCAGAGGTCATCCGCGTCGATCGGATCGTCGCGGATCCGCGTCAACCACGCGACGTCATGCAACGAAATAGACGTTCCATCGCCGTGGACCTGAAACAGCCAGAAGGCGCAGAGGTGGTGCTCAAGCTATGCGAATCAGCTGACGGCATTTTTGAGGGTTTTCGACCAGGGGTTACGGAACGCTTAGGCGTCGGTCCTGAAGATTGTTTTGCGCGTAATGAAAAAATCGTCTATGGTCGTATGACTGGTTGGGGTCAAGAGGGGCCGTTAGCGCACGCGGCCGGCCATGACATCAACTACATTGGACTCGCTGGCGCATTGCATGCGATTGGCGAACAAGGTGGCAAACCTGTGCCGCCCTTGAATCTCGTTGGCGACTTTGGTGGTGGTGGCATGCTGCTCGCGTTTGGTTTGGTTTGCGGGATGTTGGAAGCCCAAAAATCGGGCAAAGGGCAGGTCGTAGATGCAGCGATGGTGGATGGCGCAGCGAGCCTCATGGCGGCGTTTTTCGGGATGCGGGATCGTGGGTTCGTCCCTGAGCGCGGCTCGAATATGCTAGATGGCGGGGCGCACTTCTACGGGACTTACGAAACCAAGGACGGCAAACATATTTGCGTGGGTTCGATCGAGCCACAGTTCTACAAATTGCTCATTGAGCACTCGGGAGTCAATGAAACAGAGTTCGAAGCACAACTGGACCGCGGTGGTTGGAACGAAAAGCGCGATGTCTTGACGGCGATATTCCTGACCAAGACGCGGGATGAATGGTGTGAAATCATGGAAGGCACGGACATTTGTTTTGCCCCGGTGTTGTCGATTTGGGAAGCACCCGAGCATCCGCATAACAAAGCTCGACAGTCATTTGTTGAACTTGATGGCATTACACAACCCGCGCCAGCGCCGCGCTTCAGTCGTTCCCAGGCAGAGGTTTCGCATGCTGCACGCGCCCCAGGCCAAGATACGCAGGAAGTGCTCAGCGATTACGGTTTCAGCGATGCAGATATCGCTGCACTGCAGGAAGCAGCCGTAGTCGCGTAACCATCGACGATGCCAACCTACGAAGACGACTACCAGCTTTCGATTGAGGATCCTGTTGCATTTTGGCAGCAGCGTCAGTCGGAAATAGAGTGGTTTGAAACGCCCACCAAGACATTAGACCAAGATGCCAACGGTAGTTGGCGCTGGTACGTCGATGGCAGCTTGAATAGCTGTTGGTTAGCGCTCGATCGTCATATCGAAGCTGGACGCGGTGATGCGACTGCACTAATTTATGACTCGCCAGCCACGCAATCTATTGCGTCTTATACGTTCAACGAACTAAGCGCTCGCGTCAAGAAGGTTGCTGGCGCGATGCGCGAAGCTGGCGTGAGCAAAGGCGACCGCGTGATCATCTATTTGCCGATGATTCCTGAGGCAGTTATTGCAATGCTTGCGTGTGCGCGTCTCGGAGCCGTTCATTCAGTGGTGTTTGGTGGCTTTGCCCCGCGTGAACTCGCAATGCGCATCGACGACGCTGAGCCTAAGCTCATTCTCACGGCATCCTGTGGTATCGAGTTCGACAAAGTAATACCGTATAAGCCCTTGGTCGATGCAGCGCTTGAGCTGGCTACGCACAAGGTCGACGGGGTGGTGGTCAAACAACGACCACAATGTGAAGCAACGCTACGAGCCGAGAATGAGTTTGACTGGTCCGCATGGGAAGCCGCAGGGCCTAGCGCCGAGGTAGTTGCAGTCTCTGCGCTTGATCCTCTTTACATTCTGTATACGTCCGGCACGACGGGTCGGCCGAAAGGCGTTGTACGTGACAACGGCGGTCATGCCGTCGCATTGACTTACAGCATGCACGCTGTATATGGGGTGAACGCGGGCGATGTGTTTTGGGCGGCATCTGATGTAGGTTGGGTGGTAGGCCACTCTTACATCGTGTACGGTCCTTTGTTTAAAGGTTGCACAACCATCTTGTTTGAGGGAAAACCGGTTAGAACGCCAGATGCGGGCACCTTTTGGCGGGTATTAGCTAATCACCGCGTTAAAACCTTTTTCGTGGCACCGACCGCATTTCGTGCGATTAAGAAAGAAGATCCCGAATGTGACCTGCTAGCTAAATACGACCTATCGTCTTTGGAATATTTGTTCGTGGCGGGTGAACGCTGTGACGCGCCAACTTGGCATTGGCTGGACGATCATTTAGATGTCCCCGTCATAGATCATTGGTGGCAAACTGAAACAGGCTGGTCTATTTGCGCCAATATGGTGGGTTACGGCCTCAAACCGCAAAAGGTCGGTTCATTAACGCTGCCGGTGCCTGGTTATGACGTGAAGATTCTGACTGATGACGGCGACGAAGCCAAACCGAATGAAGACGGTAACGTCGTTGTCGCTCAACCATTGCCGCCTGGTGCATTGCCGACGATTTGGCGCGACCATGATCGCTTCATTGAGTCATACTGGTCGGCATTTCCCGGTTACTACACCACAGGCGATGGGGGTTATCGGGACGAAGATGGCTACGTGTACGTCATGGGGCGTACCGATGATGTCATGAATGTCGCTGGCCACCGCCTCTCTACGGGTCAAATTGAGGAGGCGATCGCAGCTCACCCAGCTGTTGCTGAATGTGCCGTGGTTGGGGTGAGAGATAGCGAAAAAGGTCAGGTTCCGCTCGGCCTTGTTTTGTTAAAAGATGGCATGAACATCCAAGCAGCCGCGTTGCAAGACGAATTAGTACAACTAGTGCGGCAGAAAGTAGGACCCTTTACCAATTTCAAACGGAGCGTCGTCGTAAAGCGATTGCCGAAAACCCGCTCAGGAAAAATCCTTCGCCAAGTCATGCGCAAGATGGCCGATGGCGATGAGTACGTAATACCTTCTACCATCGACGATCCGGACATTCTTGATGAGATTCGCGCCGCATTGACCGACGCCGAAATCTCAAGGGGAACAGCATGAACCGACAATTTGTCGACGTCGATAAAGACGGCTTCGTGGCGACGATCACCTTAACGAATCCACCTCGGCACACGATAAACGCGGCGGGCTCGCAGGAGTTATTCGAAGCGCTTGATGCGCTCGCTGCGGAGAGCAGTGTCCGTGTCATCGTCTTGACCGGTGGTTCTGACGATATCTTCGTGCGACACTACGAAGTAGACGAATTAGCCACGTCGGCTGAACGGCAGATTGCCAATCCCCAATCTCTTGCGAAATCGCCACGTGCCGCACCAAATCGCCGTGCGAGGGGACTTCGAGGCGCGATGGATTTGCTCGAATCTATGGATGCGATCACCATTGCAGCAATCAACGGCATGGCTACTGGCGGCGGCTTGGAACTCGCACTGGCATGCGATTTCCGTCTTGTGCGCGCAGGGGAATTTAGGCTTGGCTTGCCTGAAACGGGTGTAGGGATTCTGCCAGGCGCTGGCGGTACGCAACGGTTTGCACGTCTGTTGGGTGTCGCGCGAGCACTTGATTTAATCCTGCATGGCACTGTTTTCGGTCCCGAGAAAGCACTTGAGCTAGGGATCGTTAGCCGGGTGCTTGCAAGCGACCTATCAACTTACAGGATGGAAGTCGCAGCTTTCGCAGCGACCCTCGCGCGGCGGGCGCCACGAGCGTTAGCCAATGCAAAACGCGCAATCCGTGAGGGAGTGGAGTTGCCATTAGCCGATGGTTTACGGCGGGAATCGCAGCTATTTGGTGAATTGATGCGTACTGAAGATGCTGCTAAAGCACTGCGCGCAGCGTTTGACGGCAAACCCATTCCCGAGTTTACCGGGAACTGAATCACATGGCGTTTGCACGTAAGTGGGCACTTCTCGCAATCAGCGTGTTAGTGGTGTTTTTAGCTGCTGCCGCTTCATTGCAAAGCGTTTATCTGCTTGACAATGGGGAAGAGATAGATTTCGACGATGTCGCCGGCAAATGGGTGATCATTTCATACTGGGCAAGTTGGTGTGGACCTTGCCGAGAGGAAATACGCATCTTGAATTCGATTCATCGTGACCGCGCTAAGCACAACGTGATCGTGCTAGGTTTGAATTACGATGGCGTTCAAGGTGAGCAATTGGCGCAGCAAAAAGATCGCTGGGGCGCGGAGTACCCGGATTTACTGGAAAACCCGCGCCTGCGATGGGACGAGCCGCGCCCAGATTTCATTCCGCGAACGTTGATCGTCGACCCAGATGGAGAGCTACTCACAGCCATTGCGGGAACGACAACCCGAAATCAAATTCTGAGCAAAATTTCTCGCTGAAATGAGTAACCTGAACTTGAAACTAGTGCCTGAGCAACTTGACTCGGTCAGTATGAGTATTGCTCGAGAGCAGCTATTGGAAGACGGATACTGCCTAGTAGATGGACATTTGCCAGCTGGAACTGTCGAAGAGTTGCGCACATGGTCGGATAAATGGCTCCGCGAGACTGAGCACCCTCCGCATTGGAAATACCAAGGATCTGACGTGAAAATCAGCGGTATTCGTAATCCTGCGAGGCGGTTGCCAGATCTACCTCGAGACGAAGCAGTGGATTTCTTAATCGAGTATCCCGCCGCAATCATGGACGCGTTAGGGATAGGTGACCTAAAGGCTGGCGGAGCTTTTCAGATTATTTCAAAACCACCCAATGCCCCTGCTTTATATTGGCACCAAGATTGGGCGCGTTGGGATGATCCAATTAGCATGTCACCGTGGCCACAACAGGTTTTCTTGAACTGGTACTTGACCGATACGAACGTTGAAAACGGTTGTTTGCGCGTCATACCAGGCAGCCACCTAAAACGATTAGATTTGCATGATCACCTTGTGCAAGCGCACGAAGGAGGTGGTTACGCCATCGAGGAAACTAACGAGTGGATGTTTCTAGATCATCCTAATGCGATCGACGTGCCGGTCGAAGCCGGCCAGCTCATGATTGGCGATGCACGCCTGTTGCACGGCACTCATCCCAACCGTTCACAAGCACGTCGCACGGTGCTACTTGGTTGGTTTTATCGGCGTTCGAATGAGGTGCCAAAAGATTGGGATCGTGAGGTACCGCAGGAGATTCTCGAACGCGACCCAGAATTTCCGATGCAGTGGAACCGTGAGCCAGGCATCTATTTGCGTGCGTAGGACCCAAGTGCGCATAGGCAACCGAAGGTTGGCATCGCTATGGTGATCCAGGACTCAAGTATTTACGCCTCTTCGCCGGATTACAACGTTGGCCATCCAACGACGCAAGCCATCGCCAAAGGCGTGCAGTTGCTTCGTCCAGGTATCGCCAAGGAAAGTTCTACTTCAATGCACGCGCGCCGTCTCGAACCAAGCGATATCGAATTTTTCAAGTCGTATGGTTACCTAATCAAGCGCGGTGTGCTAGCGACCGAAACGGACGCAATTTCGCAAGCGAATGAGCTGTTTTGGGACAGCGTGCCAAAACAAGCCTTGCGGCGCGACGATCCTCAGTCTTGGTTGGACGATCCCGCTTCGCATTGGGAAGAAGCAGATCACGCGCGTGTAGGCAGTTTGGTTGGCACCAACTGGAAGATGCGGTCGCGCGGTATTCGTGGGATAGGCACCGAGTCATGCTTAGTGGCAGGACTTGCCAATCACCCAAAGATGCTCAAGCTCGCGAGTGCGTTTTTAGCGGCCCCGGTTCGACCCGTGCATCGTGCCCGCGGCATCTACGGCGTTTTCCCTATGCGCGACGAAGCCCACGATCGACTTTTCCCGCATGGTGACTACATGGCTTCACAACTTTCAGCCATGGTGTTGCTAGGCGATGTAGGACCAAACTGCGGTGGTTTTACGCTTTGGCCCGGTTCGCACCATCGCATGCACTTGTGTTGGGATCGGGTTAGTGGCAGCGTCATTACCGGTGAGCGTGCAGAGACCTACCCAGCTATGCGCGATCAACTGCTGAAAGATACCGAACCCGTGGAATTCACCGGGCGGGCTGGCGACGTTATTTTTTGGCATCCGCGAGTCATTCACTCAGCGGGAGTCAATCGGTCAGGCGACAGTGCCGAACCCATGGTTCGTCTCATAGCTCCGATTGACTACCAAAGGGCTGGCGAAACTTATCTTGATGATCTTGAGTTTGGTCCCGGGCCCAAGTACCAATGGTGGGTGGACACTAGAAATGTTCAAGAGGACGTGGCTTCGGCACCTGACAATATATGGTTCGGGTGGTCCTTCAAGTGATTTGCCAACAAATTTCGCAAAACAATGCCTTGGCCTCATTTCTATGGTGGGCTAGCTGCATGCCGAGTTTAGCTACCGCACTGACGTTGGAATTTCGTTCCTACACTAGAATTTCAAAAAGACAACTCTTTTAGTTTCCAATTCCGACCAAAACCGTTGAAATCGCTTAAGCCTATAGATCAAGCATGCCCTGCTGGCGACTTCTTGTTAAAGAGAAGAGGCTAGCATGACCTACGCGATATTGGTCGTTGACGACGAACCAGATCTAGAAACACTGGTCCGGCAAAGGATGCGCCGTGAAATTCGCAGGGGGGTGTATGAATTCGAATTTGCCGGGAATGGTGAAGAAGCGCTTGAGGTTTTAGCTAACAACCACTCGATTGACATCGTTCTAACTGACATAAACATGCCGCGCATGGATGGGTTGGAGTTGCTTTCTAGGTTGTCGTCACAAACGAAAGACTTGCGCTCCGTGGTGGTATCGGCATACGGCGACATGAAGAACATTCGTCAAGCGATGAATCTTGGCGCTTTCGACTTCGTGGTGAAACCAGTCGACTTTAACGATTTACGAGTCACGATTGATCGAACCATCAAAAACCTCGAGACCTGGCGCGATGCGACGGCAGCGCGGAACCGGCTAGCGTCGATTGAGAACGAGCTTGGCGTCGCCAAAGCCATGCAGCAAAGCATCTTGCCGAAGCATTTCATAACCGAGCCGACACATCGACTTTACGCCAATATGGCGGCTGCACGCGAAGTTGGCGGCGACTTTTATGACTTTTATCGGCTGCCGGATGGCCGCATAGGTTTAGCTATAGCGGACGTGTCTGACAAAGGGGTGCCAGCTGCTTTATTCATGATGGTTACTCGAACCTTGTTGAAAAGCGTCGCGAAGGACGGTGCCGATCCTGCCTTGGTGGTCGGTGCTGTGAATGACATCTTGTGTGCAGACAATGACAGTTTGATGTTCGTGACATTGGTGTACGCGATTTTCGATCCCTCGAATCGGTCTCTGACTTATTGCAATGGCGGTCACAATCCGATGATGATTGCGCATTTCGATGGTTCAACCGACCTGCTGGATCCCCTTGATGGGGTCGCGTTAGGTATTACGAGTGATTATGAATTCGCTTCCCACGAAATAGAACTGCTGGACGGTGATTGTCTTGTACTCTACACCGATGGCGTCAACGAGGCCGAGAACAAGGCGCAAGACTGCTTCGGCATGGATCGTCTTCGAGCGTTGTTTCAAGATGGTGGTTTTAGTAACGCAAAACGGGCGAACGAAGTCGTGTTTGACGCCGTCCGCACTTTTGCAGGTGACAATAGCCAATCCGACGATATAACCTGCCTGACGCTATGCGTCGGCGAGGTCGATCGAATGGCTTAGAGTATCGCGATCAAAATCGCGAATTACGGGTTAGTTAGGCGCTAGTTACTTTTGCGACGGCCTCAGATCGCGTGTCGCATACCGCCAATATTCGATCGAAACCAGCTATTTGAAATATCTCGTTAATCGTTGAACGAAGGCTGCATAAGGCTAATTCAGCTTTGCGAGCCTGCAATCGCTTGGCGGTCATCAAAATAGTCCTTAGGCCAGCACTACTCATGTAGGTAAGCCCGTCGAGATCGAGCACGATAGCTTGGCTGGATTCGCCAATCAACTCCTGCAGCGAGGTGTCAAAAGCGGATGCGTTGGTGCCGTCTACTCGGCCACTAACATCAATTACGAGAGCTGAACCTTCCTCGGCACTAGCTACATCAAATCCTAGGCTAATGGGACTGCACCTTCAGCAAAAAGCCATACCCGCAGTTGCGAGTGCGTAATTAAACAAATTGATCAAGAAATGCGGTGAGCTGCTTTTTAGGCACTACGCCAACTTGAGATGCTTCTAATCGTCCAGATTTGAACAACATAAGCGTTGGGATGCCTTGTACGCCATACTTTTGTGGTGTACGAACATTCGCATCGATATCCATTTTGTAGATTTTTAGACGATCGCTGTATTCGTCGGCGATTTCATCCAAAATAGGAGCGATCATTTTGCAAGGACCACACCACTCTGCCCAGTAGTCAACCAATACAGGACTTTCCGACTCAAGGATTTCATCATCCCACGTGTCGTCGGTTACGTGCTGTATCTTGCTGTTCATTGAGCATGCTCCGGCTGGCGAAGCCGAATTTTAGCAATCGAATTAGATTCATCCTGCCGGTGCGAACGGCGTTGGCTCGTTCTGCGATTCGATGCTTTAGGCACCTGTCGTCGCGAAATGTCAAACGCGAGGTGGCAGGATTCGTTGGAGCGCTTGCGCTATTTGTCGCCGCTTCGCATTCATCAATCTGGTCGCCGCGTACAGCATGAACCCCAAAGCGATCATCGCTATAGACAACAATCCTTCTATCACACGCTCGGCCGTGGCATAAATGATGGTCCAACCCATTACGGATAAAAACACCACCGCCGGTAGGGGGTACAAGGGCATTTGATAGTCCACCGGAGGCCCGAGCCGATAACGAAGCCAGCATGCCGCACAGACCGTCGCAAAGGAACTGATGCCGAGAATCAGACCTGCAAATATCAGGATGGTCTCGAATGTGCCGGTCAAGAGGAAGACCAGCGTTAGCGTCGATTGCATTGCTACTGCAATCGCGGGCACGCTTCTTGCGTTAGTTTTCGCTAACCAACCAAGCACTGGATAGTCGCTGCCGATTCTGGATAGGACCCGAGGACCTGCGAGGATAAATGCGCTCAACGTCGAGATCAGGAGCACAGCGAGCGCGATCGATATCAACCAAGCGCCCTGCTCGCCGAATGCATGACGAGCCACGATGTAGCCTACTTCGACCTCGCCGCGCATCGCGTCAATAGGTGCGACGAGGAGAAAGGTCGCATTTAGCACCAGATACAGCACGACAACGGTGCCAACCCCTAACATGAGTGCGCGATTAATCGTTTGAGTTGGTTGCTCTAGTTCTTCGGATACGTAGGTCATTGCGTTCCAACCGGCGTATGCGTAATTGACGTAGATAAGGGACACGGCGAATCCACCGCTGACAATGAATCCGATGTCCGCAGCCATTGGCACAAAAGAAACGGGTTGAAACTCATGCACAAGTAGCCATGCTGCGATACACACTAGCAGGATGAAGCCAACCTTCACAAAAGTGAAGGATGTTTGCAATCCGCCACTAGCTCGGTGACTATGAGCGTGAACGGCTGTCACGATCACCACGAGC
The DNA here is from genome assembly GCA_009841635.1 of Gammaproteobacteria bacterium. Taxonomy (GTDB): domain Bacteria; phylum Pseudomonadota; class Gammaproteobacteria; order Pseudomonadales; family Azotimanducaceae; genus Bin55. The sequence goes on along the minus strand of VXLJ01000003.1, from coordinate 34,879 downwards.
GCAATGCTGGCATACTGAGGATCCACCCATGGTAGACCCGCCTCCAGATAAGCCCCAAATGTCATAGCAACGAGCGCAGCGGGCGCGGCGAAGCCGATAGTGAAAGACAACCACCCAGCCACAAAGCCGATCGCTGGATGAAACGCACCCGTGAGGAAGTTGTATTCGCCACCTGAGCGTGGCAACCTAGCACTGAGCTCACAGTAACAGACAGACCCACAAAACGCGCATAGTCCACCAAGCACCCACAGGAGCATCAAGACGAAGCCGGTATCAAACTCGAGGAGTTGAAATCCCAAACTCGTGAACACGCCTGTCCCAACGATGCTGCCTATGACAAGCGCGTGGGCTGTGGCAACACCAAACTTTTGTTTCATGGGATCATTTTGAGGAAATATTGCGCAAAATTCACACTCAGCTCAGGCGTCATCGATTAGTCGAGTCGCACTTATACTTTGATGAGCGGACGCGCTCCGCTGAGGCATGACAAAAGGACTTGAAAATGCCTTTCCAGCGAAAGAACGGCGTTTTGTGCGCCGACACGGTCGCTCTAAACGACATCGCAGCTCAGTACGGTACGCCTTGTTATGTCTATCTGTGGGACGACATAGAAGCCCGGTATCGCAAGCTTGAGCAGTCATTGCAACCTTGCGATGCGCACATTCGCTACGCGGTAAAAGCGAATTCCAATCTAGCCATTTTGCGGCGGATGTCGGAGCTCGGAGCCGGGTTTGACATCGTATCAGGCGGTGAACTAGAAAGAGTGATCCGTGCTGGCGGAGAGCCTTCATGCGTGGTGTTTTCAGGTGTTGGCAAGACTCAGCAGGAAATTAGTTTCGCACTAAAGGCTGGTATTGGGTGCTTCAATGTTGAAAGCACGGCGGAAGTTCATCGTATCGCAGCGGTCGCAGCGCAGCAAGGGACCCAAGCCCCCATTGCCATTCGAGTCAATCCTGACATTAGTGTTGAAACGCACCCTTACATTGCGACTGGCATGCGTGAGAATAAATTTGGGGTCGCAGAACATGATGCGCTAGATCTCGCTAAGTTCATAAGGCGCGATAGCAGGAATCTTCAATTCCTCGGTCTTTGTTGTCATATTGGCTCACAGATAAATGCTATTGATCCTTATCGAGACGCACTGGAAGCGATGCTCGCTTTGCGACAAAGTTTGCTTGACGAAGGGATTCATTGTGGCTCCGTCGGCATCGGCGGCGGATTTGGCATCCGCTATCAAGATGAGATGCCGTTGTCGTTCGAGACACTTGGTGAGTTGCTAGCGGCCTACAACTCCCGCGAGGTTAGGTTCGAAATAGAACCAGGTCGTTCGCTGGTTGGTCCGGCCGGATTGCTTTTGACGCGGGTCGAGTATTTAAAACCAGCGTCGCAGGCTGGCTATCGAAACTTTTGCATCGTCGATGCAGCTATGAACGACCTATGTAGACCCGCTCTATACGATGCCTACCATCGAGTAGAAGCCGTCGAAAACCGAGCTTGCGAAGAACTAACGTGGAATTTGGTAGGGCCGATTTGTGAAAGTGGTGATTTTCTTGCTTTAAATCGTAGGCTTGCCGTGCAAGAAAACGACTTATTGGCGCTGTTAGACGCCGGGGCCTACGGTTTCGCAATGAGTTCGAATTACAACTCGCGCCCGCGGCCAGCTGAAGTCATCGTTCACGGTGGTGAATGCGAACTTGCGAGAAGGCGGGAATCTATGGCGGACATGCTCGAGTTGGAGATGTTGTGAGCGCACAACGACTCCACTTCACCAAGATGCACGCGCTCGGAAATGATTTCGTGGTTGTGGAAGCGTTGCAACAAGCGTTTGAGGTTGATTCAAACGGAATTTGCAAACTGGGCAATCGTCAATTAGGCGTAGGATTTGATCAATTGCTTGTGATAAGACGAAATGTCGAATCGCAAGCTGACTTTGACCTTGATATATACAACAGTGATGGCACAAAGGCTGAGCAGTGTGGGAACGGCACGTTGTGTGTCGCACGATTTTTAGCTGACCGAAATTTCTCCATAAAAAAAACTCTGTCATTTCAAACACTTGGTGGCAAAGTGAGAGTGACCGTCGACGGTCAGAACGTGTTCGCAAAGCTGGCCTTGCCGTTAGTTGATCCTGCGGCGGTGCCTTTTGTCGCATCCTCCGCGAGTTTGCAGTACAAGGTACGCGTGGATCTGGATGCGCTTGCTGAAGTCCAAGTCACGCCGATAGGCATGGGAAATCCTCACGCTGTCTTATTTACGAATCCTTACGCCAAGCATGTCGAAGCCGTCGCGCATGCTTTGCAGAACCATGTCCGCTTTCCTGAATCTGTTAACGTGGAGTTCGTTGAAGTTCTGGATCGCCAGACGATTCGTATGCGTGTTTTTGAACGAGGTGCCGGCGAGACCTTGGCGTGCGGCACCGGTTCGTGCGCCGCTGTGGCAGCAGCAAAACTCTCAGGCTTGGTAGACCAATGCGTGCGTGTGGAACAGAAAGGCGGCGTGGCGGAAGTTTATTGGGCTGGTGCAGATGAAGAGATTGAGTTGTCCGCACCCACAACATTTGTGTTTGACGGAGAAATTGATATTGAATAAACGCGAAGGCAACGTGGTTTCTCTTTCAGAACTGCGGTTGCCGAAATTGCGCGACGAAATTGAAGCGTTGCGCGAACGCCTGCAGGATGTAACTGAGATTTTTATTGAAAACGATCGGAGCTTTCGCATTGTTGCAGAAATCGCGCTGAGCCTTCAAGAAGCGCACTCAAGCGCAGATCTCGATGCTGCCGTCGGTATCAAAATGGTTGAAGAATCGGCCGATCATGCAAGGTTCTATTTAGAGAACTTTGCAAACCAACCCAGCAGCGCTAAGTTCATCCATGATGTGGCGACGTTAGATGAAAAGATCCGGGCGCGACTTGATCAACTGGATGGTACGACTTGTGAAGTATGTAGACCCGAAACATACAAAGCGCTGCTGCACGTTGACATAGAAGATGTGGCATCAATTGCGATGATCCCTGCCAATTTCCATACGGTACGAGGCGTGCTCGTAATCGGTGCCGGCGATCCTGATTTTTTTGCACGCGAAGTTGGCACGATTTATCTGGACTTTTTGGGTGCTTCACTAGCTCGGAGCGCATATCGGCTCTTCGGCAGTTGATCGTGGGACGCACGCTATGGGAGTCGAGCTTTTTGACATGAAAGCTGTGCTTCCTTCAGTTTGTGAGTCGTTTATCGACCATTTGAAATTCGAGAAGAATTTCAGCAGCGCAACAATCACCGCGTATCAACGGGATCTAAGGTCGTTTGTCGGATCGCACCCTAATATCCTGCAAGCCTCGTCGGATGATATTAAAAAGTTCATCGCTGACCTAAATAGGCGGGGTCAGGGACCGAGTTCAATCGCTCGACTCTTGTCGTGCTTGCGGTCGTTTTACCGCTACGCACTGCGTGAAGGTCTTTGTGCTGTCAATCCAGCTGCGGTCGTGCGCAACCCAAAAGGTCGGTCGCGCTTGCCGAAAACACTAGATGTCGACCAGGTCAACTATCTTCTAAACGAAAGACCCGAATCCGATTTAGAAGTGCGCGACTGCGCAATGTTTGAACTCATGTATTCCTCAGGCATACGCCTCAAAGAACTGGTCGGGTTGAATGTCAATGATGTGGACTTGAACGAAGGATTTGTGCACGTCCTCGGCAAGGGTAATAAAGAACGGATAGCGCCTGTGGGCAGGGCGGCCATCGAAGCTATTCGAGTTTGGCTTGCCACACGCAAGTCGCTCGATTTGACTTCACCGTTGTTTACGTCAAGGCTCGGGCAACGGCTATCTCCGCGATCCGTGCAACTGCGTCTTAAGAAATTCAGTATGCAACGCATAGGTACAAATGGGGTGAACCCTCACATGTTGCGACACAGTTTCGCCACCCATATGCTTGAGAGCAGCGGTGATCTTCGCGCCGTTCAAACGATGCTTGGGCATGAAAACATCGGGACGACCCAAGTGTATACCCACTTGGATGCAGGCTACCTCGCAAAGGTTTATGCACAAGCGCATCCGCGAGCCAAGCGCAAAACGTGAAAATCAAGTTAATTACGTTTGATCTTGACAACACGGTTTGGGAAGAGCGCGAGGTGTTGCTGCGCGCTACTCGAGAAACCAATACATGGATTGCTGAACATGTACCAGCGTATGCCTCGTTGGCGGCTGAGCGGTATTGGGCAATTCGGCAGGAATTGATACGGGATCGGCCAGAAGTTCTTTATGACGTCAGTGCCTTGCGGCGTTTACTTGTGGCGAGGTGTTTCATAGAGATTGGCGAAACTGCACACGAAGCAGCACGGCTGTCGGAAGCAGCATTTGAGGTTTTCATACACTGGCGTTGTCAGGTGCAGCCTTATCCCGAGGCGGAAGCGCTGCTTGAGTCGCTCAGCAAGTCGTATATCGTGGCATCGATCACCAACGGGAATTCTGATGTCACGAGGACATCGCTGAATCAGTACTTCTCATTCAATTTGAACGCTGCGGAAGTTCGTGCCGCCAAACCGGCACCACTGATTTTTGAGCGTGCGTTAGAACTAGCTAATGTTGCGGACGCGGCTTGCGCCATTCATGTGGGGGACAATCCGCGAGACGACATAGAGGGCGCGGCAGGGATTGGCATGAAGACGATATGGATTGATCACAAACGCGTCAACGAATTAGCGGCCGCGACCGTCATCGTGAACGATCTTGAGGAAGTAGCTGAGGCGATTCACACGATTGAAACATCTGCATGAACCGCGTATTCAGGTGTTATTGCTTATCTAAGTAGACGCGCGTTTATGTGTTCGCGAACGCGATGGGGATCCGACGGCAATTTGACTTTTCGCGCAGCATTTTCATCGAGCGCTGCCAAGCGCGGGTGCCTGGCAAGGCTTAACCCGGTAGCTTGATCGACTGCGTCTGGAAATTTGGCCGGATGTGCGGTCGCGAGATTTATCACGGGACCTTCAGCCTGAGTCTGTGCGGACGCAGCGACTCCGACTGCGGTGTGTGGGTCGAGTAGGTAACCGTATCGTCCCCACGTGTGCCTTATGGTTGCCACGGTTTCGTCTGTCCCAATCCTGTGCGCAACAATCGTGCTGTCGACTTGACCACCGCATGGCAGGTGCGCGTGACCTGTGTCAGTGAATGAGTGCATGAACTCGCTCAATCGATCTGTGTCACCGTCCAAATACAAGTAGATAAAGCGCTCGAGGTTGCTTGCTACTTGAATGTCCATTGAAGGACTTAAGGTGTGTTGGACCGAACCGCGTTGATATTCGCCGCTAGCAAAAAATCTCGCCAGGATGTCGTTTTCATTGGTGCCAAGAATGAGAGCACGAATTGGTGCACCCATGCGCATGGCAAGGATCGCGGAAAGGATGTTGCCGAAGTTTCCAGTTGGTACGCTGAAAGTCACTGGTTCGTTGTATTGCAACGCGGCATAGACGTAATAGGCAATCTGCACCATGATGCGTGCCCAATTGATTGAATTTACCGCGCCGAGATGGGCATTGCGCTTGAATTCCACGTCGCTGAAGATGGTTTTTAGGATACGCTGGCAGTCGTCGAAACTACCATCGATTGCTAGACAGTGGACGTTCTTGCCGACGGCTGTAGTCATTTGCAACTCCTGCAGACGACTTGTACGACCATCGGGGTACATGATGAAGATGCTGATACCGTCACGTCCTTGTACGCCAGCGATGGCAGCGCTGCCCGTGTCACCGCTTGTCGCACCGAGGATGTTCATGACCCGGCCGTGGTGTTTTAAAACGTGCTCGAACAAACGACCAAGGACCTGCAACGCGACATCTTTGAAAGCCAGTGTCGGGCCATGGAAGAGCTCAAGTACATGGAGATCTTCGATCTGCACCAGTGGTACCACGGCTGCATCGTCGAACGTTGCAAACGCGTCACGAACCAAGTTTCGTAGCGTAGCTTGTTCAACGTCTGGCGCGTATGGCGAAATGACTTCAAAAGTGAGGTCGGGGAATGAAAGTGCTTTGAGCTCGTTCCACCGATTACCAATGTTTGGGTAGGATTCAGGAAGAAAGAGCCCGCCATCTTCCGCCTGACCTTCTAGTAGCGCTTCTTCAAAAGAAACGGGTGTGACACCACCTCGCGTTGAGATATAGCGCATCAGGTTAATTTAGGATCTGGAAATGGCTTGCTGGACTAGCGAATGAGCTGGCTCGCTGTCTAGAGATTGGATTGTTTGAGTTTTGGGGTTACAGTGCGCCGGAGCCGTGTTCCCCGTCGCGGACTCGAATGACATCTTCGAGCGAGGTAATAAATATCTTGCCGTCACCCACCTTGCCTGTCGTTGCCGCTTTGCGTATCGCATCGATGCAGCTATCGACTTGGTCGTCGTCTATTGCGATTTCGAGCTTTGCTTTCGGCAAGAAGTCGACTACGTACTCAGCACCACGATACATCTCTGTGTGGCCACGTTGTCTACCAAAGCCTTTCACTTCAGTTACTGTCATGCCGGCGATGTTTATTTCGCTCAAAGCTTGCCGAGTTTCATCGACTTTATGCGGCTTTATGATCGCGGTAATGAATTTCATAGAGCGTTATCCACAGGCATTGCTGAAATTCTACTTTGCATTTATCACAGTGGTTTACTGCGATTTCGGAAAACCAGAGCTTGCCCAACGGACGATTGGTCGCTTATTCAATCTTGGTGTTTTCGAGTTGGCTAGTTGGTCTTCAGTTTGGCGATCTTCCAGAATGTCAATGGCCAATAGGTCCCGAAATCGCTTTTAGCAGGGGCTTTCAATCGTCGACACGCTAGCTCGAATTGAGTTAGTTGGCCGCTGGGAATGAAAGTGAAAAACGTGCGACTCGCATGAAGACAGACTGGCATCGGTGCTAGACAAGGCGTAATCAAGGACAATATGAAAACGCGCGGCATAACCGCGCGCTTTCGATCAGAGAAAACCACGAGGAGACTTGCTCGTCGTGATCAATTTGGTAGTTACGACGTCGTCACGAACTCAGGATAGGCCTCGATACCCACCTCGGAGTAATCGACACCTAATTCTTCCTCTTCTTCGGAAACCCGAATACCCAACGCGTATCGCAGAACACCCCAAACGATGGCGGTGGCAACACCGACAAACGCGACAATGCTCGCGATGCCGATTAGCTGAGCAGTGATCGTTGCGTCTGAATTGGTGTAGCAAACGGCCAGCAGACCCCAAATACCGCAGACCCCATGAACGCTAATCGCGCCTACTGGATCATCGATTTTGAGATAACGATCAAGCACGATGATCGAGAGGAACACGATCGCACCGCCAACTGCGCCCGTAAACAACGCAAGACTGGCTGAGCCAGCGGCTGGTTCAGCTGTTATCGAAACGAGCCCGGCCAGTGCGCCGTTTAAGGCCATCGTGAGATCCGCCTTGCCGAACACGATGCGTGCGAGCAGCAACGCGACAATCAAGCCGCCACAAGCGGCAATATTGGTGTTTACAAATATCTGTGCAACGACGTTGGCTTCCTCAAAGTTCGAGATGATCAGTTCCGAGCCGCCATTGAAGCCAAACCAGCCGAACCAGAGTATGAACATGCCGAGCGTTGCCAATGGCATGTTGCAACCAGGCAGCGCATTCACTTCACCGTTTGGACCGTATTTACCTCGGCGTGCACCCAAAAACAGGACGCCGGTGAAAGCTGCTGTCGCTCCGCAAAGATGTACAACACCGGAGCCTGCGAAATCCAAGAATCCCAATTCGTCTAGGAAACCACCACCCCATTTCCACATGCCTTGGATCGGATAGATGAAACCAGTCAGGACAACTGCGAAAATCAAGAAAGCCCAGAGTTTCATGCGTTCCGCGACGGCGCCGGAAACAATTGACATCGCGGTTGCGACGAAGACTACCTGGAAAAAGTAGTCGGCGCGGAGGGAATAAGTGTTATCTTCAACGGCACTGTGCTCTTCTCCAATCAGCAGGCCGAAATTAGGCAAAACACCACCCGTCTCCGCACCGACATACATGATGTGGTAGCCGACGAATAGGAACATGATGCAAGCGATTGCATATAGCGCGACGTTTTTGGTGAGGATTTCTGCCGTGTTTTTTGCACGGACCATTCCTGATTCCAACATCGAGAAGCCGCATGCCATAAACATGACCAATACAGCGGTCATGAGCATGTAGAGCGTGTCTAGAGCGTAGTTGGTTTCTAGCAGTGTATCCACAATTTAGTCTCCTTTTGACTGGGTTCGCAGCTAAATTGCGCTGGTACCGGTTTCTTGTGTGCGAATGCGAATCACTTCGTCAAGTGTTGTTACGAACACTTTGCCGTCGCCGACTTTGTTCGTGTTGGCCGCGCTTTGAATCACATCAAGACATTGATCAAGCTGATCATCATTGATTGCGACTTCGATCTTCACCTTCGGGAGAAAATCGACTTTGTATTCGGCACCGCGGTAGAGTTCTGTATGACCTTTCTGCCGTCCGAAGCCTTTTGCTTCAGTGACGGTCATACCCGCAACGCCAATCTCTGACAAGGCTGAACGTACGTCATCAAGTTTGAACGGTTTGATGATGGCTGTGATCATCTTCATTTCGATGCTCCTCGAGTTGAAAGACGGTTATGTAGGGCGCAAGAGCCCGTCCAGCGCTGTCGGGGACAGCGCCGGGAAATAAAGGGGTTGGGTTAAAGTGAGGTGTTTAGAGCGATTTGCTCAGCGAGAGAACTAGACGCCCTGCAGCATCGTCGTTATCGTCGATATTCGTGCCGACGACTGTAACGCCAATGTCAAGACCGTTCACTGGGAATGACACGCCAACGTTGTAATCAATGTAAGAATCCTCGCCTTCGGTGATGTTGTCGGCGGAATTGATGCCCATGCCTGCGCTAAAAGAAACGTTTTCGCCAAGCGTCGAGCCATAGCCCAGCGTCACCGCAGTGAATTGCCAATCATCGACGCCAACATAACTAGGTGAATAGACGAAACCTAGGCTCAAACTGCTTATATCTAAGCCAGCCACTAGTTCCTGATAGTCGTAGGCGTTCCCTTCTCCGGGATACTCTAATTGGATCAGGCTAAAACTCATCGAAGTCGAATCGTTGAGTTCGGTGCTGAACCCAACATAGAGATCTAGTTCCTGACTGGTGCCGTCGCCGTAGTTGACATTAGATGCCCAGGTCCCGAATGAAAAGCCATTGTCTAGTTCGTAGTCGAAGCCACCTTGAATAGCCGGGAGTAGGCCTGTTTGCGAAATTCCGCGAAACGAATAGTCTGACGCGATTGTGACGTTGCCAGAAAACCCCCCTTCTTCTTCTGCAAACGCAAACGTGCTCGAAAGCAAGGACGCGATGACGGTTGCCACCAAGAATTTGATTCGCATGACCGATTCCTCCTGAGTCAAGCGGCATAAAGCGTTTTCTAAATATAGCAATATTCATGCCAAGAGCTTAGGGACCGATTTTGGTGGAAATTGAGCCGTTTTCAGGCGGTTCGTGCCCAGCTATGCTCAATATTTGTGCATTACACGTCTGTTTTTTGCTCAATTTCTGTGCGTCGCCAAATAGAACCTCGCGCTCGGACCGGTTCAAGCAGAAATTCATTGACGCGTGGCTCGACCGTATAACCCTCCGGATATGGCGGGCGCGACGGCATACCGATTGAACTCATCACACGCTCGTCGAGGTAATAAGCCTCGGTGGCTTGCACTGCAAGTGTCATGAGAAAGCGCGGGTTCTTGCTGCGCATCGCCGCCACTAATGCATCTTGCGACTCTCGCGATAGGGCAAGGAAGTCGCTTTGTCTTTCAGATTGCGCTTGATTTTGGAGTTCGGTAAGTTCCTCTGCTGTGCGAGCAAGTGTGTTTGGATGACGCTTGATGATGTACTCAAGCACGCTGACATCGGTCGCGCTTGGTTTGTTTCGTAAAGGATCCGCGGGGATGATCATGTCAAGTACGACAGACACGATTTCGCGTTGCAAGTTGCTAATAGTGGGTTTGGCAGAAGCTGCGTCGGACATCGTGGTAACCTAGTCGAAAAGGGTGGCAAGACGTTGCTTCATCGCGTCGGCGATATAAAGAGCGACAGCCTGAATCGTGGTAGTGGGATTGACGCCACCAGACGTAACAAAAACGCTGCCATCTACGATGAATAAATTGCGCACATCATGACTGCGGCCCCATTCATTGACGACGGATTGTTCAGGGTCGCTGCCCATGCGCGCCGTACCTAATAAATGCCAGCCGGCATAGCGTATAGGGTAGTTGGTCTCGTGAACTTCTATAGCGCCAGCCGCATGCAGTGCCTCGGCGGCTCTAGCTGTACCGTGTGCGAGCATGTTTAGCGAGTTTTCGCTGGTGCGATAGATGATTTTTGGCGCTGGAATCCCGTTTGAGTCACAGCGCTCGTCATCCAGCACGACGCGATTGTGTTCTTCGGGCAAATCCTCTGCACATACCCCGATGCTTATAGAACGACCGTAACGCTTTTCAAATTCATCATGGTGAGCAGCTCCCCAAGGAATCGTGCCGCTTGCGACCCCATTTCGAGCGGTAGCGACCGGCGGACTGCCCCGCGTAATTTGCAAGTTGTAGCCGCGTACAAATCCTCTTGAGGTATCGGTCTCGTAGAACTCCTGACTCAATAGACAACAACCTTGCGGCCCGACGTGTGAATCAAGCGGTTCTGGGAATATGCCTGCTGCGTGTCCCCAAGGGTGCAGCATCAGGTTTTTGCCAACCAAACCAGAACGATTCGCTAAACCGTTAGGAAAACGAGCGGATTGGGAATGCAACAATAGTCGTGGGGTGCCGACACCATTGCAAGCCATGATGACGACCTCTGCGCGTTGGTGTTGGAGTATCCCGTTACCGTCCCAGTATTCGACCCCGGTCGCCATGTCATTTTCGTCGACTGTGACCTGATTGACGCGACAATTTGGGCGAACTTCAACTCCCATGCGTTGCGCGACGGGCCAATAGGCGATATCCACACTGCTTTTCGCGCCTTGCGCGCAACCCGTGTTGCACGGGCCGAGATTTAGGCATTGGCCCCGACCTTGATACGGTTCGGTGATGATGGCGCTGTCTGAAGGCCACCAGTGCCAACCCAATTTGTTGAAGCCGCGCGCGATGGTTTCACCCATCTTCCCCATCGGTATCGGCGGCAGTGGTGGTTGGTGCTCTGGTATCGCAGGATCGCCCGTTAGACCTGAGACTCCCATATTGCGGTCGTTTTGAGCAAAAAACGGCTCAAGTTGGAAATAGTCAATAGGCCAATCGTCCGCAACCCCGTCTAGCGTCCGGACCCTGAAGTCGGAAGGGTGAAAACGCGGAAAATGCGCAGAGTAGAGAATCGTGCTGCCTCCTACGGCATTGAAATTCACGATGGCAATCGGCGATTCTGAGTCGTTGATCGGGTAGTCCGCCGCACGATTTCGATGATTTGGACTCGCACTGGAGGTTTCACCGCCATGGACCTCCCAATCTTGAAAGTTGCTTGGATAGGTGGCTGGATTCATCCAATCGCCTTGTTCCATACACACGATGCGCATGCCGGTGTCCGCCAAACTCCATGCAACGGCGGCACCTGAAGCACCAGCCCCGATAATCAGAACATCAACGACATCTTCAGCCATACCCTACCCCTTTTTAGTTTCGTTTACACACGTCCGAGCGAAGCATGAACTTCACTTGCCACGCCACCGCGGCGGTCGTTTTTGAAGAAAGGAATCGACACCTTCTTGTGCATCTTCAGAATTGCTCGTGGCTTGCAGCAATGCGGTTTTGTGACCGTCAAAAACGCTCGGTGGCCACTCGAGCGAGCCATACGTGAGTTCCTTGATGCCTTTGACGGCAAGTGGCGCACCATTAGTTAGACCTTGGGCAAATTCGATGGCGGTGTCGAGCAGTGCGTCTTTAGGCACGACTCGACTTACAAGCCCGATAGCAAGTGCTTCGTCTGCGTCGATGATGCGTCCGGAGTACATGAGCTCAAGAGCTTTCGGCAGTCCAACGATATAGGGCAGCAAATAAGGTCCAGCGCCCGTATCTGGCGTAATGGCTCGCAATGCAAACACCCAGCCGAACTTTGCTTCCTGCGCTGCGACGCGAAAATCGCATTGAATCGTCCATTCAACACCAACGCCGACGGCCGCCCCGTTCACGGCCGCGATAGTCGGCTTAGGAATCCGCGCCATCGTCCAAAGACGCGGTAAGGTTGATTCCGGCACATCGATTGGTTTGATACGTTTGTTGCGCTCAATGGCCGCTGCGGCATGATCACGCGCAATGCCTGCGCTGACGTCGGTACCAGCGCAGAATGCTCGACCGCTGCCAGTTAGAACGACCGCGCGAACATCATCATCCACCATCGTTTCATTGGTAATGTTGGTGAAGTCCGCTAGCATCTCGTCTGTAATTGCATTGAGCTTCTCAGGTCGATGCAATGTGATGACCGCTATACCGTCATGCTTTTCGTAGAGTATTTCGCCGCTCATGGGTTGTGCAGTTCCTAGCTTGTCGGTCAGAGCCAACATCTTGGCTCACAATGACACCATCGAGTGTCATGGCATTCGTGCCTATACTACGAAACGTGTTTCAAGCATGAATAGACGGGCGCATGGCTGAACCTGCAATTCAAAATGACGTAAGCACAGTTAGCGTAGCGCTTGGCGCACGCATTGAAGGGGTTGATTTGGCCTCTGGCTATGACGAATTCACGATACGTGAATTGCGCCGCTTGATGCTAGATCATCATTTATTGGTATTACCAGATCAGCACCTAACTGCGCTTGAACTAGAAGCTTTCGGGAGGCAATGGGGCGATTTGCTCACGCATCCCGCCACGCGGCATCGCGACACGCCATTTGTGCAGTTTATCGGCGGTCGTTCGCGTCGCTTCAAGTTCTCTCCCGGCGTCCATCCGTTTGGCGGCGGTTGGCATTCAGACATGACCTGGCATTCGACGCCACCGCATATCACGGGCTTGCATGCACAGCAGCTCCCTGATGCGGGTGGCGATACCGCGTTTGCAAATCAACACCTCGCGTATGAGACCCTCGATAACGAGACCAAAGAACGAATCGCGGATTTAAGGGCATTTCATACAGGAAAAGTGTTTGGTCCCGATGTGGAGGACTCCATTCACCCTGTGGTGCGTACTCACAATGAAAGCGAACGAAAAGCGCTATATGTCAACGCAAATTTCACGAAGTACATTTGCGATATGCCAGCAGACGAAAGCGAACGTCTTTTATTTAAGCTCTTTGCACATGCGTCGCGACCCGAGTTCGTATATCGGCATCAATGGGCATTGAACGATTTGGTGCTTTGGGACAATCGCTCAGTGATGCATTACGCGATTGGCGATTACGAGGAACTGCGGACAATGCACCGCATCGTTGTGCAAGGTGACGTGCCGTTTTGATCTAGCCTGAAGTGCGAGCTAGTAAACGCTCGCAATTGTGGTTACTCGCCGTACAGCAGGTAGTCTATTGCTGCTTTAAGTTCGTCGTCGGAACACGCCATGCACGTTCCCATTGGCGGCATAACGACGTTAAACCCTGCCTTGGTGTTAGCAAGCAACGTTTCGTAGCCTTTTTCATCTAAGCGCACCTGCCAATCTTCCGCTGCCACGAGTGGCGCATTGGATACGCCTGTCGCATGGCATGCGAAACAATGAGCGTTATAGACATCAATGCCACTCCGACCAGTTTGTACAACTGCTGGTGCGGCTGAACCACAATCTTCACCTTCCATACAAACGTTGCCAAATGGCTGCAGTCGATTTTCAACGGTTTCTTCGTCTTGAGCGATCGCGAACAACGTTAAGGACGCAATCAGAACGACTATAGAGAGCTTGAAAAACGGAGCCACTATTTGCCTGGTGGGTTGGTGCGGTGCGGATTATAGAAAGGGTTAATCTTGACGATATTAGTCTTGATTAGTGAGTTTGTGCCGTATTGAAATATGGCTGAAACCAGCAGCTATCAATGGTCCGGTTTTGACTTGCGAAAGTTCTGAAAAGCGCGTTCTACCATAGGTCGGCGTTTACGATCGGGCCGCTCTAGCGCGTAGTCAGGATCCTTCTCGCCTTCCGCGGAAAGTAGGTGCATCAAGTGCGCCGCGGAGATGTGAGCGTGATAGCCCTGCGTGTCTTGCATCTGATTGACGGCCATCTTCATCATGCGCAATTGAAAGGGGTCGTTCTGGGCAATTCGAGTCGCGTATTCCATAACCGTGTCTTTGAGCTGATCGTCAGGTACGACACGATTGACAAGTTCAAGCTGCTGTGCTTCGTGGGCATCGATAAATCGGCTCTCATAGAGCAGTTCTTTGGCTTTGCGGGGATGAAGATCCCAAGGTACCGTGAAGAACTGAAAGTTTCCCGCCAGAAACATGGCAGACTCCGCTGCATAAATGATGTCCATGGCGCTGGCCAGAATCCAACCGCCAAAGATGCAATAGCCTTGCACGCCGGCAATGGTCGGTTTTGGCACGTTGCGCCAGCGCATTGATTTCTCGACGAACTGTTCGCGTGAATGCTCGAAACGACCTCGCATACCTTCTTGCAAGGGTCGCACTTCACGATCGGCCAACTCAGCCGAACTGCCGAGATCGTGACCAGCGGAAAAGTGCTTGCCAGCGCCGAATAGAGCAATAACACGCACGTTGGGGTTCGCGCCTACTTCGGCGAAAACGCGGTCCAATTCTTCAAGCAGTTTGCGACTTTGTGCGTTGTATTGCTCAGGCCGATTTGTCGTAAGCACCGCCACGCCGTCAAGCTCTTGGTAGTCCACGCAAGAATCAGTCAATGGTTCCCTCCAAGAACGACACGGTGGTTTTAACAACGGCATCCAATTGATCGTGGTGAGCCCAATGGCCTGCGTCTTGGATTTCGATCTCGGTGCGTTGCCGAAAGTGCGCATTCGTGCCATCTTGACCGATGCGATGGGGATAGCCGTCTGCTGAGTTGATGATCAGAACTCTGGCGGTTATCGACTGCCAAAGCGCGACCATGTCATCGTGAGAAATTTCGTACGGCGAAGGATTGCGGGTGTAGTTGTCGAATTTCCACGAAAAGGTGCCGTCTTCGTTCTGATTGCTCGCATGCATGGAAAGGTGGCGTGCTTGCTCAGTGCTTAGATGTGGGTTCGTTTCATGCATGCGCTGGTATGCAGATTCAATCGTTGGATATTTGCGAACTGTACGACCCGATAGACTGCGCCCGGCATCGATCCAATAACGAATTTTTTGACTTGGGTTGGGCGTATTCAATCCGGGGTACAGACCGACCCCTTCAATGATCACCAGCTTGTCTACTAAAGATGGATAGAGACCACTGTAAATGGCCGCGATGGTGCCACCCAACGAGTGTGAAACGATCGTGATTGGTGCTAAGTCAAGTTGACGGATCAATTGCGCAATGTCGTATACATAGTCGATGAGTGTGTAGCTGCTGCCAATAGCCCAATCGGAATCACCGTGACCGCGCAAGTCAGGCACGATGATGTGGTAATCCTTTTGAAACGATTGCGCAAACCAGTCCCAAGAACGCCCATGATCGTGGATGCCGTGGATGAGCAGAAGCGGCGCAGCGTCGTTATTTCCCCAATCTAAATAGTGCAGGCGCAACCGATGCGAGAAGTAGCTATGCGACGAAGGCCGCACGTGATCCGTTTGCACTTGCTTAAGCGGCTTCGGGAATCGGATCGATTCGAATGTTCACGACATCCATATTAAAGTATTTTTGATGCCGAATTTCGGTTGCCAAATGTTTTAGCAACTTGATGGAAAGTTCCGCAGAAATTTCACTAGAAGCGTCGTCCTCGACAAACATGGCACGATCTTCGATGTTTGAATCGGCTACGGCCGCAATGTACTCGAGCTCTAAGCGACCCGCATCTGCGCGAATGGACACGCGCAAATCCCGACTTTGTTCAGCATCACCTTCGTTGTTGTCGATAAGGCTGATCAGCAGTTCTTCGTTCACTTGCTGTAACCGCTGTACGGACGCCTCGTTCCACCGCCATTTTTTGGATGTCGTCGACAGGAACTCATTAAGCTGTGGCAAGTTCGCCATGGCGAGTTCTGTTTGCATATGATGGCGACGGCTGCCAAGCGCCTCCCAGCAAAGTGTCAAACCAATGGCGACCAATCCCCCAATGGTCATACCGTTTTGGATGATGGTTCCCCAAAAACCTGTGCTTTCCACCAAACCTGGGAATATCAGGTTATATTGGAATCCGATACCAAGCCAAAGTGAAACGCCTGTGATGATGCCTTTGCGATAGTCAAGACCGTCGCGAAGCACCAGTTTCATCCCAACGATGAACAGCATGGCCAAGACGATCGTCAGATAGCCACCCATCACTGGATTAGGCAACGCCAGAATAACGCCTTTTATTTTCGGTAGAAACGCCAGGCACAGAAAAATCACGCCGACGTAGATGCCGATTCTGCGAGAAGCGACACCCGTTAGCTCAGTAACTGCAACGCTCGTCGAATAGGTTGTATTGGGCACCGTACCCAAAACCCCTGAGAGGAGATTGCCTACGCCATCAGCTCCTACAGCACCTTGCACCACGCGGTAGTCAGGCGCACGTGGTTGCCGTTGGGACACGCGTTGAATCGCCACGCTGTCGCCGATTGTTTCAATGAGACCGACGACCGTCACAAATATGAAGGCGGGAACAAGCGCCCAAAACGCTGGGCTAAACGATAGATCCAGCCCAGGCCATGCCCAAGTGGGAATGCCAAGCCAGGCAGCTTCGCGTATCGGTGCCGTATCGAACATGCCAAGCAGGGCCGCAACTAGCGTGCCACATATCAAGCCAAGCAATGGCGTCCACAGGCGCAGCATGCCAGTTGCGCGCATGGCTAGGCCAGCCGAAACAAGAATCGTAATGGCTGCGACGAACGGTGCATTGAAAGCAAGATGGCGTTCTTCGACGTTGCTGAGAAGCTCGAAAACGATTGGGAACACCGTGACCGGAATCAACATCAGAATGATGCCGGCGACGGTAGGTGTCACGATGCGTCGCAAAAGCGATAGCTTGAATGCAAGCAAGAACTGCATGATTGAAGAGACGATGATCAATGTGCACATCAGTGCTGGACCACCATTCATGAGCGCGGCGATACAGATTGCAATGAACGCCCCGGACGTGCCCATGAGCAAAACGTGACCACTGCCAAATCGCCCGATGCGAACCGCTTGCAATATCGTCGTTGAACCTGAAATTAGTAATACGCAAAAAAGAGCCCAAGAAAGAAATGGTTCACCGATGTTTGCAGCTTGGATGACAATCACTGGCGTTATGACAATCCCGCTAATAGTTAAAACGACAAGTTGGGCTGCTAAACCAGTCGCTAGCTGTGGCGGCGGATTCTCATTTGGTTCAAATCGGATGTGTTGCGTATCTTGATCAGGCATGTGCAGTCATCCGTTTCGTGCGAGTTACTGTGATTGTAAATTGGCCAATTGCTATAGGCCACTTAGCTGAAACGCTGTTTCAACGTTGCATCGCAACGCCTTGCATCAGACGAAACGATTAGGAGCTCGCGAATTCTCGGCCCGGGTGTGCACGTCTAGCAACACGGTTTTACCGTCTTCATTGAGCTCTTTTGCGCGCAGCAAAGCAGGTCCCATTTCAGCAGCTTGTTTCACTTCGATACCTTCTGCACCAAGTGCTTGTGCTAGCTGCGCGTAGTTACCTTGCATGTAGGAAACGCCAAACTCTTCGCGAGCCGTCGGAAACCCTCCCGGATAAGTTGCCATGATGCCGTTATTCAGGATGACAGTCGTGATTGGGATGCCGGCGCGAGCAGAGGTTTCGATATCAAGGCCTGACATGCCAAATGCGCCATCACCCATGAGATTGACGCACATGCGCTCTGGCATAGCCATCTTCGCACCAATCATGAGTGGAATCGAAAAGCCTAGATGTGTCGATTTGCCCCAGCCGATGTATCCATGCGGAGTCGTTGCTTCATAAAACGGCACAATTTGGTCGCGAGGCGCGCCTGCGTCATGGGTGACGATGCTCTGCGATTTATCGAGATTCACGTTCATTTCATGAATCACGCGATAAGGCGACAGGGGTCCGTCATCGTTGGTTAGATATGGCAACCATTGTGCGTGCCATGCATCTTTGGCAGCCTTGATTTTTGCTTGCACACCAGTGTTGCGCGGCGTTTCGCCTACCAACCCTTTCACGGTGTCGAGAAGGTTTTGCAACGTAAGGCGTGTATCCCCTACTAGACCGATATCGGCGTGCGTGTCTTTGTTTATTTCATGGTCGTCTATGACGTTGTGAATCAAGAACGCGTCGCGCCGAACCCGCTGAGCGTATGGCGAGCTGGTTAAAGATGCGCCGAGGGCGAAAATGAGGTCCGCTTCCTGAAGCCATTGTGCCGCCGGACCCGTTACGGTGGATCCACCCGCCCCAACGGACAAGGGGTGGCGTTCATCGAAGGCAGATTTACCAGGCATGGTGGTAAACACCGGAATGTCTAAAAGTTCGGCCAATTCGCGCAATTCCACCGTTGCGTCAGCGCTCATGACGCCTGCACCTACCCATAGCAGTGGGTTGTTTGCGTCGACTAGTTTTTGTGCGGCATCCGCAATAGCGCCAGCAGAGGGTACAAATTCCGCAGGTTGTGGCGAACGGTACGGTTGGGCGGCTTCCGGGACCTCGGCTGCGCATACATCGCCTGGTAGTTCAACGACGACTGGTCCAGGTCGACCTGTACGCAGTGCGTGAAATGCACGGCGCATGACTGTCGTAGTTTGGTTTGGCGTCATGACGATTTCGATGTGCTTGACGACCGTATCCCAAGTATTGGCGGCAACGGTGTTGGGTCTTACAAACAACATGTTCAAAGGGTTGCCGCCTGGCAGTGCGAGGATGGGCACTGCGTCGGCATGAGCTTGGGCAAGTCCACCGACAGAGTTTTCTGCGCCTGCCTGAGACTGCATCGCGACCACGCCGAATCGCTTGCGATCGGAACAGCGCGAATAGCCATCGGCCGCCATGACTGCCCCTCGTTCGTGTCGAAACGCAACAGGTCGAATACCGACTTTAGCAACGGTTTCGATCAATGGGTTGGACGGGTAGCATGAAATCCATTCGACATGTTCAGATTTGAGGATGTCAGCGACAAGGTCATTGCTGTTCATAAGCGTCAACGTAAATGAAAACGCGCAATTATTAAAGGGGTGCTAGTGGTTTCTGTGCTGGCAGATGAGCATGGCGTTGACGAATGGAAGGTTGCACTTGCGATTGGTCGACGGTCACTTGCCAAGCGCATTTCGCCATTGAAGATTAAAAATTGCTTATCGAATCGTAAGTCGAATCCACACGATCTCTAATGCGACTTTTTAAAAGCTGAGCTCAGTTCTGTCAACGTTTCACCGCGCGAAACAAGGCTAATAATTCCCTGCTTCTTTCGCGATGGATAACAGGGGATCGGGGTGACTCAACGACTGGTTTTAGTTGCCAAACTACTGCGTGGCTCAGCTAGCGTCCTAACCCGCATGATCACGATGCTTGCAATCGGCTTTTCGTGCGGGCAACTCTCGGCGCAAGATTCTGAACCAAATTCAGGACACGGGGACACAATGGCAAAAGAAACGGCGAACACCATCGTCATAACCACTCAATTGGGTGAGGTTAGAGGCGTGCGACAGGATGACACGCTTCAGTTCCGCTCATTGCCTTACGCACAACCGCCAGTTGGCGATCTTCGATTCCTACCACCTCGCAAACCCGCCAGTTGGGCAGGCACGTTGGATGCAACGCAGTTCCCTAACCGATGTATACAACCACCGGATGGTGGCATCTTTGGGCAACCAGTTGGTAAGCTAGATGAAGATTGTTTGTACCTCAATATCGTGACACCGAGTGTAGAAGGTGCGCACCGGCCGGTCCTGTTTTGGATCCACGGTGGTGGCTTCACACAAGGATCCGCCAATGGATACGATGGTTCGGTGTTAGCGACCCAAGGTGACGTGGTTGTTGTCACAATCAACTATCGATTAGGGTTGCTTGGCTTTCTTGATCTAGCACCATTCGGCGACGCCTATAGCGGCTCGGCCAATAACGGCATCCGCGATCAAGTGTTCGCACTTCGATGGGTGCAGGACAACATCGCTGATTTCGGCGGCGACGCTAGCAATGTCACGATTTTTGGCGAATCTGCTGGTGGCGCATCGGTGCTAACGCTCTTAGCAACCCCGAGCGCCGATGGTCTGTATCACAAAGCTATCGCACATAGCCCTGGCGCAACTGATACTGAGTCTAGTAGTCCTGTAAGTGAGTTAGTCGAACATCTGACAGCCGCAGAACAAGAGGTTGTTAGCAAGCTGACCAAGTTTTCCACTGTCGAACTGCTGGCACTGCAGGAAAAGCTGCCTGGTGTTGGGGCTGCCATTGACCATGTTGTTGTGACTCGTTCACCAAGCGAAGCGATCAAGGATCGAGGCAAGGCTGGCGTTCCTTTGATTGCTGGGACGAATCGAGATGAAGGCACTTTGTTTTCTGCGCTGTTCGCTATGTTCCTTGGCGACCCTAGTTCGATGATGCAGGGCATTGCCCAATCAGTTACTGCTGGCATGGATCCCAAGCCATTTCTGGACGCTCTAGCCACGCATTACGAGACCACCGATAAGATGGTGATTCTTGAACGCGTGTTTGACGCGATGTTTCTTAAAGCGGCAATAGAGAGCGTAACGCAAGCTACCCAAGCTGGTCAAGGAGGCTGGCTCTATCAATTCGACTACGCGACGACCAAGCCGCTCTTAGGACGGGATTTAGGGGCGACGCATGCAGCTGAGATTCCATTCACGTTCAATCGATTCAACAGCAAGAGTTCAGAACAAATATTCGGGTATGACCATGCAGATTCCGTTGCGGCTGAACTTGCACAACGTTGGTCTGATACGGTCATACAGTTCGCCAAGACGGGCGAGCCGAATGGTGCTGGATTGCCTGCTTGGCCCAAGTATGAGCCGACGATACGAGAAACGATGGTGCTGGACGAGACTTCACGCATTGAGCGCGACTTGAATCGCGACTTGCGGCAGCTTTGGGAGGGGGCTCTGGCTGATCAGGAAACATCCGCTCAAGTGGTAGATGGTGAATGAGGTTTTCAAGCAAGCCGCGCTAGTTTGAGTTAGCCAACTTTCGACATCGTTTGATGTCTTACGAAATGTAGGGTTACAACAACAAATACTCGAGAAAAGCCGCTTCTACTTTTATTCCAATTGGGAAGCGGCAATCTGAGGCAAGCCGGTTTTCTCCTTTTTCGGCTTGCCTTTTTTCTTAGCTTTCACTCATTGCATCGTTTGTTGGCCGCAACAACCGGCTTATATCCTTGTCGGTCTTTGGTGCTGCCATATTTCACTATTGCACGGGCTTGGTTATGACTGAATACAAGAATTTACTGTGCTCACGGAAGGGGTACATTGCGACAGTGACGTTCAATCGACCACAGAAGATGAATGCGCTTGATCGCGCTGATCTTGAAGAAATCGAGGCTGTCGCACTTTCCTTCCGTGATGACCCGGAAACTCGGGTGGTGGTCTTTACGGGCACTGGTAAACATTTTTCCAGTGGCGCTGATCTTTCACCAACGATACACCCCATTGACGCGAATGCGAACTTGGCATTGCGACGACGACGCGCCCGAATCGGTGAGCGAGCGATTCAAGCAGTCTACGGTATGGATCAAATCACCATCGCCGCCTGGAATGGTGGCGCGTTGGGTGGTGGCGCGTGCCTAACGACCGCGATGGATTTTCGAATTGGTGCGGATGACTGTTTTATGCAGTACCCAGAGGTCGAAATTGGCGTCAATCTCATGTGGAAAAGTCTTCCTCTGATCACTCATTTGGCGGGACCGGCGCGAGCAAAGCGCTTAGTTGCGGGAGGTGAGCGGATACATGCCGAGGAGCTCCTTGCTTGGGGAATCCTTGACCAGCTAGTTGCGCGTGATGAGCTGCTGGCGACCGCCATGGATTGGGCCGAGCGTTATGCAAAACTGCCGCCCATCCCACAACAGATGATCAAGCAAAGTGTGAATGCCATCGCCTCTGCGCTTGATCAAGCGGTCATGCACATGGATGTCGATCAGAATCTCTTCTCATCTATAACTGAAGATCGCCGCGAAGCGATTCAGGCTTATTTAGCGAAAAGTGACCCTACGTTCACCGGCAATTAAGCAGCTTCACGTCGCTCTAGATTGAATCGAAACTCCTCACCATCTAGATCTTCGATGAAAGCGTCTGTGCTTTGTGTTTCAACGTTCAATGTGAGCGTTTCTCGTACGATGTAGTCGTGATGACGTTCAAGTGCTTCCAATACGCGCGACGAGCCACCGACGAATAGTTCAATCCGATCGGTCACCTGGAACTGTTTGGCTTTCCGAGCTAATTGAATTCGGTGTACGAGCTCGCGCGCTAGTCCCTCGAGCGTCAATTCATCGTTCAATTCGGTGTCGAGGTGGATCGCAACAAGACGATCTGTTACGACGCCGGAATTCTCTCGAGCTTCTCGAAACACGTCGATTTCGTCCGTGCTGAAGATCTCACCGCCCAATTCAATCGAACCATTTGTTTGCAGTGCCTCTAGCTGGTCGACATTTAGGTTGGCGATCAGTGGCTGGAACGATTTCATACGCTTGCCGAGTCGTTTGCCAAGTACAGGGTAATTCGGTTTGGCGAATTGTTGGATGAATTTTGTTTCGTCGTCTTCATACTCAACCGTTTTAACGTTGAGTTCCGCGAGAAGATAAGGTTCGAGTTCACGTAAGCCGTCGAGCAGCTTCGAATTGCGATGAATCACTTTGAGATTGCGCAATGGCACCCGCAAATTGATTTTCTTGTCTTCCCTTTGCCGCCGACCAAGCAATATGACTTGACGCATGCGCGCTACCGCAGTTTCGAGCTCTGTCACTTGCAAAGAAGGGTTGGCTTCTGGGTAGCGGCAGAGGTGAACGGACTCTGGCGCGTTGGCACGGCCGTAGGGACGTAGTTCGCGATAAACGTGTTCAGCAAGGAATGGTGCACAAGGTGCCATAGCTTGGGTCAGCTCGAGTACGGCCGTATACAACGCCGTATATGCAGCGCACTTATCTGGCGTAAGTCCTTCTGCCCAAAACCGGGTTCGATTCAAACGGATGTACCCGTTGTTCAAGTCTTCGATAAACTCAAACAGCTGAGGTACGACGCTGAACAATCGATAAGCTTCCATTTCTTGGCTAATGGCGGCTTTCAACGTCTGCAGTTTTGACAGCAGCCAACGATCGAGATGGTTGTCGAAATCGTCGCTTTTATGCTCAAGCGTCCAACCGTCGATGTCGGCGTAGAGCTTGAAGAAGGAAAAAGCGTTGTACCAAGGCAGCAGGGCACGTCGCACGATGCCTTCCACACCAGTATTGACGAAGCGCTGTTCCTCGGCGCGGACTAGACCGGAATTGATGAGATAGAGGCGCAGCGCGTCAGCACCGTAACGCTCCATGAGTTCAACAGGGTCGGTGTAGTTTTTCAGATGCTTCGACATTTTGCGACCGTCTTCGGCCAGCACCATGCCGTTGACGATCACGTTTTTGAACGCTGGCTTGCTAAAAATCGCGCTTGATAGCGCCATGAGGGTGTAGAACCACCCGCGGGTCTGGTCGAGGCCTTCTGCGATAAAGTCAGCGGGAAAGCCGTTCTCGAATACGTGTTTGTTTTCAAACGGATAGTGCTGTTGCGCATATGGCATTGAGCCAGACTCAAACCAACAATCCAGCACTTCGCTTACGCGCCGATACTCGCCTTCCTCCTCAGGTAGCGTAAAACTCAGCTGATCGACGTGTTCACGATGCAGATCATCAGGATTAGCTCCGGTGTAGTTCTGCAGTTCTTGCCTTGAGCCGATGCAGACGAACTTGCCGGTCGTGGCGTTCTCCCAGATTGGCAATGGCGTACCCCATACGCGATTGCGGGATATAGCCCAATCGCGCGCGTTTTCGAGCCAGTTGCCGAAACGGCCATCACGAATATGCTCTGGCACCCACCGTACTTCCTGATTCGAGCTTACGAGTCGATTCTTGAATTGACCGACATCGACAAACCACGAAGGTACGGCCCGGTAAATCAAAGGCGTGTCCGATCGATAGCAGTAAGGGTAGTTGTGTTGGATCGTCGTATGCTCGAGCAACACATCGTGGTCGCGTAGCCAGCGAATGATGTCGCGATCGGCGCTTTTAACGTGTTGTCCCGCAAAATCAGCCACTTCTGCGGTGAATTCGCCACTCATCGAGACAGGACACACGACAGACACCAAGCCTTCACGTTGCGCGATGCGTTGGTCATCTTCGCCGAATGCTGGAGCTTGATGGACGATACCGGTGCCTTCGTCAGTCGTTACATAGTCATCTGCAAACATCACGAACGCGCCATCGTCGACCTTGTCCGCAAAGTAGGGAAACATCGGCTCGTACGACTTGCCGACTAGGTCTTTACCTCTTACTCGTTCTACAACTTCCAGGCCATGACGTTCTTGATAGTCGCCGAGGCGATCTTCAGCTATATAGAAGCGCTTACCGGTATCGGAATCTGCCACGAGCACATAGCTGATCGTTGCTCCGACGCATAAGGCGAGGTTGGAAGGTAAGGTCCAAGGCGTGGTCGTCCAGGCTGCAATATGCGCGTCTTCATCGCGAAGCTTGAACAAAACGGTGATAGCCGGATCCTGCACATCCTTGTAATTGCTCGTCGCTTCGAAGTTGGATAGCGGTGTTTCGAGTCTGGTCGAGACCGGCATGACTTTACTACCTTGGTAGATCAGACCTTTGTCCCACAGCTGCTTGACCACCCACCATACAGACTCCATGAACCACACATCCATGGTTTTGTATTGGTTTTCGAAATCGACCCAACGACCTAACCGAGAAATAACTGCTTGCCACTCGGAGGTGTAGCGGTCAACGATGGCTCGACACTCGTCGTTGTAGCCAGCGACCCCAAGTTCTTCTACGGCTTCATGGGCGGGCATGCCTAGTTTTTTGTCGATTTCGTGTTCAATCGGCAGGCCATGACAGTCCCA
This sequence comes from Gammaproteobacteria bacterium, assembly GCA_009841635.1. Lineage (GTDB taxonomy): Bacteria > Pseudomonadota > Gammaproteobacteria > Pseudomonadales > Azotimanducaceae > Bin55. The sequence continues at coordinate 9,784 of VXLJ01000003.1, read as the reverse complement.
ACCGAATCGCCGTGCTACAAATCGGTCTTTCATGGTCCAGTAGCGTGGCACCACGTCCTTGATCACGGACGCCAGCAGATTGCCATGGTGAGGAAGACCGGTAGCAAAGGGCGGGCCGTCGTAAAACGTGTACGGCGCCATTGATGCGGTGCGTTCAAGGGATTTCTGGAACGTGTCATGTTCGTTCCAGAATGCCAAAATATCGCGTTCCATACCAGGAAACGAGAATGATTCAGCTCGGTTCGTAGAATCGGACATTACGGCAAAAGTTTGGCGTCGATATAGGAAAATCCGCCTAAAAAGGCGGATTTGACGGCAAGATTATAAAAATCTGCGTCTTCTTCACTAGCCAGATTTCACGCCTTAAAGCGTGCCAAATCGCTTGTTCGCGCTCAATTGGGAGGAAGTTCTATGAAGGTTGGGGTTGTTTTTCCGCACAATGAAATAGGCACCGATCCTGGTGCCATCAAAGCGTATGCGGAAGGTGCTGAAGCCATGGGTGCGGACCACATGTTGATTTATGACCATGTGTTAGGAGCTGACCCAAACCGGCCTGGCGGATGGCGCGGACCCTACGACAAAGATGTCGCCTTTCATGAGCCATTTACTGTGTTTTCGTTTATGGCGGCAGTTACTGAAAAAATCGAGTTTACGACTGCGGTTCTGATTCTGCCCCAACGACAAACTGCCCTAGTAGCGAAACAAGCTGCCGAACTTGCATTGCTGTCAAACAACCGCTTTCGATTGGGTATTGGCACAGGCTGGAATGAAGTCGAATATGAAGCGTTGGACGTGCCGTTTAGCGCTCGCGGCAGTCGCCAAGCAGAGCAAGTTGATTTAATGCGACAACTATGGGCGAACGACGCATTTTCTTATGAAGGTCGTTATCACACTGTGACACAAGCTAGCATTTTCCCGCGTCCTTCACAGACTATTCCTATTTGGTTTGGCGGTGGGGTACCGGCGCTGCTGAAACGGTGTGCCCGACTTGGGGATGGTTGGATTCCTCTAGGCACACCGAACGATGCATCCGCCGCCATGATCGAAGTGCTTAAGCAAGAACGTGCTGCAGCTGGCTTATCGTGGGAGTCCTTCGGTATTCAGGCACAGGCGCAAATTCGTGGTGGTGATCCGGAGCGTTGGCGTTCGCACTTTCAGCGGTGGCGTGGGTTGGGCTGCACTCATATCGCGATAGCGACGCACAATGCAGGCCATACCAGCGTTGAAGATCATTTGCGATCAGCGCAAACCTATTTTGATGCTGTCAATTAGTTAGATGACTTGAAGATACTGTACGCGCGAATTAGGAATTTGCCATTCTCGCGATGAATTCACCTTCGACGCCGCCTCGAGCGGCGTTTTTCTGGTACTTGACCAGTAGCAGTTTGTCTATGGCGGCGTTGAGTTTGCAAGGCCTGTTAATCACTTGGATACTGGTTGGCGAGTTGGGCGAGACACCTAGTGTTTATGGGAACAGTCGCGCACTGATTAATGCAGCGCCGCTTGTGATTCTGCTCATCGGCGGGTTTGCGGGCGATCGTTTTGATGCGAAGCGCATGCTGTTCGTGCTGACTGCTCTTACGGCACTTGCCCCGGTTCTACTCGCGCTAGGTTTAGCGGATCTAAACATCTGGATGGTGATCGCATTCGGCGCGGCAACCACAGTGTTGTCGTCGTTAGCTGATCCTGCACGGCAAGGCATGATCAACCGCGTTTCACGTTTGGACGTGCAACGCTCCATTGCTCTGGTAACTATCGTGCCATCGCTTGTAGGCATAGGCGCGATGGGGTTTGGCACGCAGCTTGAAGAATTTGGCCTAGTGCCGATATTGCTAGTCTTGAGCGCGTTTTACTTGAGCTCTGCGCTTGCTGTTTTGGGACTCCCCAAGCTTCCCCCGGCACAGGAAGAGCGCGTGCGGGTGATAGACGGCTTCCGAGCCATGTTTCAAATACCGCTCATCCGCAATTTGCTCGGTATGAATTTTGTCTCGGCGATTTTTAATGCCGGTGGCTATATGGTCGTTATGCCGTACGTCCTTATGTCGCACTATGCGGGCGGCACGCTGCCGATTGATGACGCATCGTTGTTCACTGCGATGTTCATTGCGTTCACGATAGGTAGCACCGGTTCAACCATTGCGTTGTTTTGGCTCATGCCGTTGCGCAATCCGGGCAAGATCTTCATATCGCTTCAGTTATTTCGAATCATTGTCATTACTGGCATCTGGGTGCAGCCAAATCCATGGTTATTCATGGTGTTCGTGATGATGTGGGGAATCAACATGGGCGTGAATTCAACCTTGATTCGTAGCACCATACAGGAGTTAGCTCCGCCAGAACATAGGTCAAAAATTCTGGGGTTCTATTTGTTTGCGTTTACCTTAAGCGGTATTCTGGCTGCTTGGGTGTTAGGTTATTTGGTGGAATGGTTAGGCGCGTTGAACGCATTGTTGCCAGGCATACTCATTTCAATCGGCTTATTTCTTTACGGTCGTTATCGTTCAGGCTATTGGGAATTTCGGTCGCCGTCAGCCTTTTAGAGCCTTGCCGCTAGGATCTCTGCAGCAACCAGATCTGGCCGTTGCATCGGTATGAAATGAGATAACTCGGGTAGATAGCAGTCACGTGCTGAAGGCAAGGCTGAGGCGAGTCCCGGCCAGGTCGGCGAGGCCGCAAAATCCATAGTTTGGCGAACACCTTCGCGTGGCTTCGCACGCATGACGACCGTAGGATGAATGACCTTATTCAGTAAGTGATAAATATCTCGCTGGCTAGTCCCCAGATAAATTTGGGCTTCTATTTCCGGGGGGCACGCCAGTTTGAAACCGTCATCGTCAGGTAAAACGCCATAGTCGCAATAATCGTGCAGAACGTCTTCGCGCCACAAAGAGAAAGGGTGCCGGTCTTTAAAACGAGCAAACATTTCCGACGGTGTTTGCCATTTATTCCGTCGTCGTGCCACGGGATGCTCATTCACATCTAATCCGTGCTCTTGTGACACGTACTGGTCGGGTGCAAGAATGACTGGATCTACCAACACCAGCGCACGGAAATGACTCGGTCGATTCGCAGCGGCATAAACAGCACAATGGCCACCCATTGAATGTCCTGCCACGACGATATTTCGCAGATTTATAGCATCAATAAACGCAACCGTGTCTTCACCAAAATCCGCCCATTCAAAGGGACCTGCTTTGCTGGACCGACCATGGCCACGCATATCGAGTGCAATCACTCGGGTATTTGGTGGCAGTTTGTCGACGGTTTTGTCCCAGCAACGTGCATGGAAGCCGGTTGCGTGAAGCAACAAGACGGTTTTTTCCTGATCACCTTCCCATTCAAAATAGCAGAGATCAGCGTTTACTAATTCAATGTGATGCTGAGTCGGTGTACGTTGCAATGGTTCATGCAAACAGCAAGGAGTGGCGAATTATTGGAAGTACATCGCTAAAAGTTTTGAGGGGCGAGCTACCACGTAAATAGCTGCTTGTGTGGCTCAGCTGCGGTTTGTGAGAAACCTAGGTGCGGCAATGACCTATGAAATCAGCGCAGGCTCGGCGCAAATGCCTTACATGTAATGCGTCGCCAGAAACCTTCAGCCTGTATGCGCTAGTGCTATAGTCTGCTTGTGCCTTAGCGAGGTTGTAAGTTATCGCCGCTTTATTAAATCACCTCAGCTACGCAACACGAGAAGTCCAACCGACGCATTACTTGTCGGGTCCGATGATCTGTTCATCCGGCACGACGACGAATTCAGGATAGGCCTCAATGCCAAGTTCTGCGACGTCCTGGCCGAGTTGTTCAGTTCGTTCAGAAACGCGCACGCCAAATATCAAATTGATGATCATCCAGACACCAAAGCCGACGACGAACACCATGACCCCAATTGCGACGATGCCGGTCAGCTGAGCAACAAAACTCGCTCCGACAGTGAATGAAGCGGCGAGCGTGCCCCAAATGCCTGCGAATAAATGAGCGGGTATGGCGCCAACCACATCGTCTAGTTTGAGCAGATCCAGCGCTTTCATGCCGAGTACGCATATCGCGCCACCTACTGCGCCAACGGGTATCGCCCATATGTGATCCACGAAATTTGGCGCTGCGGTAATTGCAACCAATCCAGCTATCGCGCCATTGAGTGTGGCAAACAGATCCAGACGGCCCAATACGGGTCTTGAGAGAGCCATCGCGATCAAGCACCCCGACGCTGCGGCCAGGTTCGTATTCACCAGGATGACACCCATGGAAATGGCGTCCAGGCCAGATCCCAAAGCAAGCTGCGAACCGCCGTTGAAGCCGAACCAGCCGAGCCAAAGGATGAACACCCCAAGCGTGACGATCGGCACATTAGAAGGCGGCGTTGCGCGTACTGAACCATCCTCGAGGAACTTGCCGGATCTCGCGCCGACGATGATGACGCCAGCTAGAGCGGCCCAACCGCCTGTTGAATGCACGATGGTTGAACCAGCGAAATCGACGAAACCCATGTCGATAAGCCAGCCGCCGCCCCAAGTCCATTTGCCGACGATAGGATAAAGCAGACCTGTTAAAACGATGACGAACATAAAGAAGGAAATCAAGCGGACACGTTCGGCTAAAGCACCCGAAATAATCGAAGCCGTCGTGGCGACAAACACCATTTGAAAGAACCAGCCAGACATGGCTGAGTAGCTGCTATCGTCCAATACGGTATCGATAGACGCATCTGCGTCGCCATGGAATAGAGCTCCTTCCGCTTCTGACGACTGAAAGCCAATTTCAAAAGCGCCGAAGAATGGGGTGCCATCGCCGTACATGACGTTGTACCCGATGATGTAGTACATCAAACCTGCAATGGAGTACAGACCAATGTTCTTCATGCAAATGACAGATGCGTTTTTGGTTCTAACCGAACCGGCTTCCAACATAGTGAAACCAGCGCACATCCACATAACGAGCGCGCCAAATATCAAAAATGCGAAAGTATTGAGCGTGAATGCAACTTCACCTTCAACTGCGCCGAATACGCTTAGGCTCGCACCTGCGATCACCATACCTAGCAAGATCTTCTGCACTTTCATTTCGTCGGCCTTCTGTACGATTTGTCCGAGACAAAAACACCGTAGAGCTAGTCGTTATTTAACTTAGTCGTTCGATGATTACTAACATGTGATGTTTTGCAACGGGTAGTGCAGCTGATCGCAGCACGTTCTGTGTCGAGTGGGTCTGAAAGTTCATGTATTCAGGTAGAAATAGCAAGTAACACAGCACCGAATAGGAAATCCCTTCGCACAAAGTTGCCGGGCGGTGGCTAACGGATCACTTTCATACTCAATAGCGCTAATTTCAGTGTTCTCGATGCCTATGCATGGTCGCTTCGCTGAGCAGGAACGCAGTTCATCGAGAGAAACAAGCGTTCCAAAATTCGGTAGAGTCGGAGCGAACGATTACTTGAATTGGGTGAGCACTTGGTATAGTTGCAAAGCAAGAAGGGGATATTGATTTGGCTCAAGTCGTTTCGCGCGACGAGGACTTGCTAGTGTTGGTGGATTCCAACGATCAAGCGATTGGTTTGCGTGAAAAAATTGCATGTCACGAAGGCAACGGCGTGCTCCATCGAGCGATTTCAGTGTTTCTGTTCGATGCACAAAAGCGTTTGTTATTGACCCGACGACACGACGATAAAGCCCTTTGGGGTGGCTATTGGTCGAATAGTTGCTGTACGCATCCATTTTTTGGCGAACAGCCGGTAGAAGCTGCAAAACGTCGCGTTCGAGAAGAGCTCGGTTTAGCTACGGAGCTCGAATTCGTCTACAAATTCGAATACCAAGCAGCATGGCGCCTAACCCACGCGGAGAACGAGCTATGTTCGGTATTTATTGGCCATTCGGACACGGAGCCAATGGTCAATCCACTTGAAATCAGCGAGTGGCAATGGATCGAACCCGCTGCGCTTGATGGCATGATCGGCGACGCCAATATGCTCTTAACACCATGGCTAAAACTAGAGTGGGCTGAGCTAAAAAAACAAGGACTCGTCGCTTAGGAGCGTAATCGTTTGGTCTTACGCCGGTAAAGCAACCATCCCAAACCACACAATCAGACCAGCGCTTGGTAACTTAATCGCTGGAAAGTCTCCTGATAGTTGTTGCCGGGCATCATGCCATGGTTCATGACCTGTGTGAGACAAACGCCTAGTAACTCTTCCTTAGGATCGCCGAAATATGTCGTGCCAGCCGCACCACCCCAACCATAGGTTCCAACTGACCGAATAAGGGGTGGCGCACCATGTCCATGATAGGTTGCCACGCCAAGTCCCCAATGAAACCCCCTACCTGTCATGGGAATGGTCATATCGCCGGTATGGTTCCCGACCATGATGTCGACGGTTTTGCGGCCTAAGATGCGTGCGCCATCTAATTCGCCGCCATTCAAGAGCATTTGGCCGAATCGAGCATAGTCCCCAGCTGTCGAAAGCACGCCACCGGCATCGCCACCCCCACCAAAATGCTTGCGCGGCCCGTTTTTCTCGCTGTTTGCCGCGGTTTCGACAGCATGCAGTTTGATCTCACCGTCTAGTTCTCGAGGTGCATAGTTGGTGCCAAAGCGGTTTTGCGTGCCAGGTTTCAGGTAGAAGTCGGTGCTGTCCATTTTGAGGGGATCAAAGATGTTTTCTTTAAAGAAAACATCCAAAGTTTGACCGCAAGCCTCTTCTAAGACCGCGGATAGGATTGGATAGCCGACGTGGTAAACGAACCGTTCGCCGGGGTGGAAACCGAGAGGTAGAGCGGCCATAGCGCGAACTCGATCTCGATTTGGGATGTCCTGCGCATAGGCGTCGGCCTCCTCATGACCGAGTTGCGCCAGCTCCTGACGAAAGCGTTGGCGATACATCTCCGGCATTACCCCTGGGTTCATTAAGCCAGTCGTATTCGTCAAGCAATGTCGAATCGTCAAGGGTCGCTTGGCGGGTTCAGTGAGCATGAGTTCATTGCGGTTGACAACACTCAGATCGCCCCATTCAGGCAGAAATCGAGCAACGGGATCGTCGGGTGTCAATATGCCACGTTCGAACAAAATCAACGTTGCTACGCCAGCGATGGGTTTCGTGTTGGAAAACATCCTGAATAGTGAATCTTTGCCAACCGGATTGCCCTGTTCAAGATCTAAAACGCCTCGTGCCTCGAAGTGCACCAGTTGACCTTTTCGAGCTAGCAAAGTCACGAGATTAGGCACTTTTTGCTCATCGACAAAGTGCTGCATTGCTGGTCCGAGTTGTGCTAAGCGTTCAGGGTCGAAGCCAAGCTCAACAGGATCGCCCATAGGAAGGGGTGCTTCAGACATTAGCCAGTCTCTTGGTGGGTGGATTCAGATGCCGCATTATGTAGAAGCGGTACGTAAGTTAGGGTCGTCTAGTGCTACGTCGAAGCCAACAGCGCTTCGATGGCAGCTTGGGTAGGCCCAATTTGGATGTTGCGATTAGCGCGTGTGGTTTCTACAACTTCATGAATTTGTTCAACCGTGGTGTCGAAGAGATCGTTTATTAAGACATAGTCATATTCGTTGTAGTGAGACATTTCATCTCGCGCGGAGGCCAACCGTGATTCATAGGAAGCATGCTCTTCTGTTTCGCGTCCCGTAAGACGATGGTTGAGTGCAGCAACAGATGGTGGCAATACGAAAAGACTTGTCACACCTTGGAACTGCTGGCGCACACTCTGAGCGCCTTGCCAATCTATGATCAGCAGAGTGTCTGTGCCGTTAGCTAGGCTGTCTAGTACTGCTTTACGGCTTGTGCCGTAATAGTTCCCGAAGATATGCACGGTCTCAAGAAATTCATCCCGCCGCATCATGGCGAGAAACTGAGATTCACTGACGAAGTGGTAATGAACGCCATTGCGTTCGCTTTCGCGTGCCGCCCGCGAGGTGTGAGTGATTGCGCGAGCCAAATGCTCATCTTGATCTAGGACTGCTTGCGCTAAGGTACTTTTGCCGACGCCCGAAGGACCGGACAGCACGAATAAATGAGCGTGCGAAGAAGCTGCGACGCTCACTCGATGTTCTGCACCTGTTCGCGGATTTGATCGATGAGAACTTTTAGCTCGACAGTGAGGTTGACAGCGTCGGGTGGCGTGAGTTTAGCTGCGAGCGTGTTGGATTCGCGCGCCATCTCTTGCACGATGAATCCCAATCGTCGGCCTTGCGGTGAAGTTCGTTGCATGCAACCCTCAAATTCCTCAATATGCACATTTAGACGATCAACTTCTTCATGAATATCGGCCCGTTGCGCAAGCAACACGACCTCCTGTGCAATTCGAGAAGGATCGATGTTTTTTTCAAATTTTTGGATGCGCTGGGTCAATTTGTCGCGGATGTACTCGGCTTGCGATAACGAGTGAGAAGTGATGTCTTTTAAGGTTGCTTTGATTGACTCGATGCGGTTTTCGAATCGTTTTTGCAGTGATTTTCCTTCGACTTGGCGGTTTGCAACCAACATTTCCAGCGCCTGGGAAAATGCGTCGCAAATGGCTTGGCGCGCTGCGTCCGATAGAGCAAGTTCCTGCTTAACAACGCCAGGCCAGCGAAGTGCTTCAAAAACGTCCAAGTCTCGCTCAGCTGACTTGGAGGCCTGTACGCCACCATTGAATTGGTTCACAGCCTCGTGCACCTGCTGTGCATTTGCTAGCAGCGATCGCAATTCATCCATGTCGATCGTCGAATCGGCCAGTGAATCGCTGCCTACGTGGTATATCGTTGCTTCGATTCGACCTCTATTCAAGAACTCCTTAGCACGGAGACGTAATTCTGGCTCTAAAACATGCACGTAAGAGGGCACGTTGAAAGAGAGGTCTAAATAGCGATGATTGAGACTGCGGAGTTCCCAAATCCAGGCTTCAGACTCAAATCGTGCAAACGCAGTCATGCTTGCGATCATATATTGATTTTACCCTTCTATAATCGGTTTAAACACTTTCTAATCGATGATATTGGAACACACTTTACGACCTAATAACCGAAAAAACGATGAAATACGGCCTATATCAATCACACGGGCTTATACAAAAAACGCCGCTGGTTCCGTACTAATAACGGTTGGTGATACCAAGGTCATATGCACAGCTAGTTTAGAAGATGGCGTACCTCGCTTTCGACGCGGCTCGGGAAACGGATGGATCACTGCTGAATACGGCATGTTGCCTGGTTCGACGGCCGAGCGAGTTGATCGAGAAGCGGCACGAGGTAAGCAATCTGGTCGTACAGTGGAAATTCAGCGATTGATTGGCCGTTCGTTGCGACAATGCGTTGATTTGGCAGCGCTTGGCGAAGTCACAATAACGGTCGATTGCGATGTTATTCAAGCAGACGGCGGTACACGCACGGCTGCTATCACCGGTGGCTGCATTGCCGTACGAGACGCGCTCTCAGGCATTGGTAAGACGACTGCGTTTATTGGCTATGTAGCCGCAGTATCGGTCGGTATTGTAGCTGGCGAGGCGCGTTTGGACCTAGAGTACGTCGAAGATTCGGCGGCAGATACGGATATGAACGTGGTCATGCTAGAGCGGCAAGGATTTATTGAGATTCAAGGCACGGGTGAAAGGTCCTCGTTCAGCAAAAACGAAATGGCCGCACTGATTACTTTAGCGGAAAAAGGCATCGACAACCTGCTTTATTGTCAAAGAGAGGCAATAGCGCAGTCGATTTAGTATGAAACTTTTCATAGTTTATAGCATACATACTTAATCAACCAGCAGCAATATCTGCATTAGGAACAGAATATACGATAGTATGTTTTCAAAGTATG
>VXLJ01000048.1 GCA_009841635.1 Gammaproteobacteria bacterium | reverse complement strand
GGTTCCATTCAACGGCTCAACAGAGAGAGCACTGAAAGCTGTTATATTGTCGTGTATAATCAGTTTAGAATCAGTTCCATTCAACGGCTCAACAGAGAGAGCACTGAAAGATCCTCTGATGATGCCAGGCGGTACATCAGTATGGCGTTCCATTCAACGGCTCAACAGAGAGAGCACTGAAAGTACTTTTGAATCGATCAAGACTTCGGTCAGCGAGGCGTTCCATTCAACGGCTCAACAGAGAGAGCACTGAAAGGGCTTGAATATGCGGGCTGCCATGCCGGTCAGTATCGTTCCATTCAACGGCTCAACAGAGAGAGCACTGAAAGGTCATGTCTTGCGTATCCGGTTCTTAATCAGGGTGTGTTCCATTCAACGGCTCAACAGAGAGAGCACTGAAAGCTTTCACGAAACCAGAACCAGACAAGCATCATTGACGTTCCATTCAACGGCTCAACAGAGAGAGCACTGAAAGGACTGGCTTGCTCAGTACGATGCCAATGGCGCGCTTGTTCCATTCAACGGCTCAACAGAGAGAGCACTGAAAGCCGAACGGTTCAACGTAGACCGTTTGCTTTTGCCAGGGTTCCATTCAACGGCTCAACAGAGAGAGCACTGAAAGATCACCACGACGTCATAGACCTGTTCGCCGAGGAAGTTCCATTCAACGGCTCAACAGAGAGAGCACTGAAAGAGCCGCGTTGCTTGCCGATCAATCTGACAATGGTCCGTTCCATTCAACGGCTCAACAGAGAGAGCACTGAAAGACGTGTTTTCTACCTCGGTCCACGCTTCAGCGTCCCAGTTCCATTCAACGGCTCAACAGAGAGAGCACTGAAAGGTAAGCGTAACCGTAGCGACCGACCTTTCCCCGGCGAGTTCCATTCAACGGCTCAACAGAGAGAGCACTGAAAGAGCAATATCTCCCGGCTGCGGACAGCCAGCGGGTTTGGTTCCATTCAACGGCTCAACAGAGAGAGCACTGAAAGGTCCAGTCGGTCCGGCTCGCGCATTGTCAGTGAGACGTTCCATTCAACGGCTCAACAGAGAGAGCACTGAAAGTACAGCGTAGTTGAGGCAGAAAGGAAAAGGATCATGGGTTCCATTCAACGGCTCAACAGAGAGAGCACTGAAAGGAAAGTATTCCTTCGCCGAGAGCCAGCCTAGCGGATTACGTTCCATTCAACGGCTCAACAGAGAGAGCACTGAAAGTGTAGCAGCCACAACATCAGGTGACGTACTTCCAGCGCTGTTCCATTCAACGGCTCAACAGAGAGAGCACTGAAAGAGCACAATCAGCAGACTTGGATCGACCGGGTGTTCGGTTCCATTCAACGGCTCAACAGAGAGAGCACTGAAAGATGTAAATCTGCCAGAGTTCGACAGATTGTAAACTTGGTTCCATTCAACGGCTCAACAGAGAGAGCACTGAAAGTGGCCTAGCTGGTAGTTCCTGGCCGTGCCCGGTGGTCGTTCCATTCAACGGCTCAACAGAGAGAGCACTGAAAGATCTGGGTTAGCCAGCATCAGGCATTGAGTTACCACGTTCCATTCAACGGCTCAACAGAGAGAGCACTGAAAGGTAATCGCGCTCGTCAGTTAGGGCAAGTTCGGCGTTGTTCCATTCAACGGCTCAACAGAGAGAGCACTGAAAGTGGGGGCATTGCGGCAAGACCTGGTCGGACAGGAACGAGTTCCATTCAACGGCTCAACAGAGAGAGCACTGAAAGTTGCCGCCCCGAACCGCAAACGGTAGCGCCCTCTTAGTTCCATTCAACGGCTCAACAGAGAGAGCACTGAAAGATCGGGATGGCGCTTCGGAACTTTGACATTCGGCGGCGGTTCCATTCAACGGCTCAACAGAGAGAGCACTGAAAGCCTTCAAAGCCGAAGCTGCGCAGGATGTCGTTGATAGTTCCATTCAACGGCTCAACAGAGAGAGCACTGAAAGTTTCTCAAGCTCGGTGAGAGATGTGACCCAGCCGAGTTCCATTCAACGGCTCAACAGAGAGAGCACTGAAAGATGAGTGCATTGTGACTCCAAAGGCGCTGGATTCCCTGTTCCATTCAACGGCTCAACAGAGAGAGCACTGAAAGCTTGTCTGCCGGCCGCCAGTTTTCCCACACCTGAAAAGGTTCCATTCAACGGCTCAACAGAGAGAGCACTGAAAGCAGTGCTGTCATACGGCAAGCTGCCGAGCACGAAGGTTCCATTCAACGGCTCAACAGAGAGAGCACTGAAAGACCCGAAGCCGCCGCGAATGACTCGTCGCCAGTACCATTGGTTCCATTCAACGGCTCAACAGAGAGAGCACTGAAAGGGATGGTTGAGCGACATCATCCGTCGGGGTGGCGATGTTCCATTCAACGGCTCAACAGAGAGAGCACTGAAAGAGCGACGCAAGCCCCGAGGATAACGGCAGCCATCGCCGTTCCATTCAACGGCTCAACAGAGAGAGCACTGAAAGTGTGGAGCCTCTCAGGCAGGTCACGCCAACACCCGCCGGTTCCATTCAACGGCTCAACAGAGAGAGCACTGAAAGTGCGCCGCGCACTCCTTTCGCGTGCGGAAGTTGAGATGTTCCATTCAACGGCTCAACAGAGAGAGCACTGAAAGCGAGAGGAGGCGCCGACTGTATACCGTGCGCTCCGCGACTCCAGGGTTCCATTCAACGGCTCAACAGAGAGAGCACTGAAAGAGACTTGGAAGTACTCTGCGCGATACCGTCGCCATAGAGTTCCATTCAACGGCTCAACAGAGAGAGCACTGAAAGGTTTTGCCGGGTGAAGTGCTCGGTGTAGTGGACTTGTTCCATTCAACGGCTCAACAGAGAGAGCACTGAAAGGGCCAGGGAATGGCAAAGGTGATAGTCGGCTCAGAAGTTCCATTCAACGGCTCAACAGAGAGAGCACTGAAAGGGCGCATTCGCCACGGACCACGTCACCGACTGCGGGGTTCCATTCAACGGCTCAACAGAGAGAGCACTGAAAGCACACGCTGCCGATGGCCTGCGATGCAGCGTCGCGATGTTCCATTCAACGGCTCAACAGAGAGAGCACTGAAAGTCTGGTGAGAGCGCTGCCGGCCTTGATCTTGACGATACTGTTGGGTTCCATTCAACGGCTCAACAGAGAGAGCACTGAAAGTATACCGGCAAGATGATCTTTATCCGCGGCAAAGGGTCGTTCCATTCAACGGCTCAACAGAGAGAGCACTGAAAGATTCGACGTTCTGGTCGACGAATTCGTACAGCTTCTGTTCCATTCAACGGCTCAACAGAGAGAGCACTGAAAGGAGGAGGTTTCCTAGTGAACGCCATAACCATTCATCGTTCCATTCAACGGCTCAACAGAGAGAGCACTGAAAGAGCAGGACAGTATGCGGGCCGAAGCTCCGACCATGTTCCATTCAACGGCTCAACAGAGAGAGCACTGAAAGAACGATCCTCCTTTGCGAGGAGCTCCTGCAGCCGCTTGTTCCATTCAACGGCTCAACAGAGAGAGCACTGAAAGACGGTCTGCAGCGCGGAGATGGGCCGGTTGCTGTCGGTGTTCCATTCAACGGCTCAACAGAGAGAGCACTGAAAG
>VXLJ01000035.1:29596-37447 GCA_009841635.1 Gammaproteobacteria bacterium | reverse complement strand
AGAGCTGTATAAGCTGCTGCTATACCAACTCGTCTTACATATTCATCCCATATGACATTCACAGTAGACTGAAACTCACCTGTAAATTCATCTGTTATTTCTCTGACTAGAGATGCATCATACCTACCACTTAAATTTCCAACTGATCGAGGTTTTTCAGGACGCAACTCTTCGACAGTTAGTGTCCATAAGTAGTGTTCTACTGTACCATACTTTTCTTTTAATGTTCGATTGTCAGCTAGTTCCTTTGCGAGCGCTTCTTCAACAGGCAATCTACCATCGTCAAGTTTTCGTTGAAGTTTTCGTTGGAGAAATTTCATTATTTTCATCACTATCCCATTAAATACTAGATTTGGACTGCAATTCGTCGATCAAATAGGCCGGCAATTCATCACATGCAAGCCTGATCTGACTCATCGAGTCGCGATCTCTAATCGTTACAGTATCGGAATCCAGCGTGTCAAAATCCACCGTTATGCAGAACGGCGTACCTACCTCATCATGTTTGCGATAGCTTTTGCCGATGTTCCCGCTATTTTCAAAGAAAATGCGCCCGATACCAAGGCGCTGCAACTTAATACGCACTGACTGGGCCTTTTCTACCAAGCCTTCATGATTGCGTTTCAAAGGAATCACAGCCGCTTTGATCGGTGCAAGATGAGGTTTCAAGCGCAACACAATGCGCGATTTGCCGTCCTCTAGCACTTCATTGGTATAGGCATCATTGAGTACGGCGAGCACACCGCGTTCGACCCCCGCCGACGGCTCAATCACAAATGGCACGATCCATTGATTCGTAGTGCGATCCTGCACCGCGAGTTTTGCTGTCGAATCGGTGTTGGCTTCAACTTGCGCTTGGATATTTAGCTCGGCTTGTTGTTTGGTATGCGAACCTAAATCAAAATCGGTGCGATTGGCTACGCCTTCTAATTCTTCGACACCATGCGGAAACTGATACATGATGTCTACGGTCGCTTTCGAGTAGTGCGCGCGTTCATCCTCAGGCACGTCATACCGCGAGAGGTGGTTGGAACTTACCCCTTGTTCACGCCACCAATCAAGACGACGTTGCACCCATTCATGATGCCACTGTTCATCCCTGCCTGGTTCTACGAAAAACTCGAGCTCCATTTGCTCGAACTCGCGAACCCGAAATATGAAACTGCGTGGTGTTATTTCGTTGCGAAACGCTTTACCCACTTGCGCGATGCCGAAAGGAAGTTGGCGCGACGTCGAATCGACAACGTTTTTGAAATTGGTGAATATCGCTTGGGCGGTTTCAGGCCGTAAATATGCGAACTCTGCGCCATCCTCTACCGGTCCAATGGTCGTTTTGAACATGAGATTGAATGGACGCGGTTCCGTGAGGGACGTAGACCCACAAAACGGACACTTGCCATCTACGATGTGGTCGGCACGGGAGCGTTTTTTGCAATCTCGGCAGTCGACAAGCGGATCCGTGAAGGTCGCTTCGTGACCGGAGTAGCGAAGCACCGCCGGGTGCGTCAGAATTGACGCATCCAAGCCTTCAATGTCATCGCGCTCATGGACCATGGCGGACCACCACGCCGCTTTGAGGTTGTTTTTTAGCTCTACACCGAGCGGTCCGAAGTCATACGCCCCCTGTAAACCGCCGTATAGCTCGCTGGACTGATATAGAAAGCCGCGCCGCTTACAAAGGGCGACGAGTTCGTCCATGTTTTGTGCGGTCATGCGGATGCCTTGAAAAGCGTTGTTAGGTGGTTAACCACCCCTACACGGCGGCGAAATTTTAGACGGCCTAAAGGAATGAGTGAGTGACCGTCCGGGTTGAATTTAGACGAAATTTCCACATGTTATGAGGCAAACGTTACTTAAGATTGTGGTTCATTTTTCCGAGAACCAATCGATGGATCCAATCTACATACTGCTTTTTATCGGCGTACTTTTATTGATATTAGCTGTTGTTAGCGTCGTCATGTTAAGTAAGAAAAACGACACAAATCAGCAGCTTGCAGGTCAGCTTGAAGCCATGCAAAACCAACAATCTCATTCGGCGGAAGCGCTTAAGCAAACCATTGAAGACAGCTTGACTAAAAGCCGCAATGAAACGGCTGCGCAAAACAAAGAGCGAGATGAAGTCATCACGAATGTGCGAGAACGGTTGGCGGTTATCGATCAATTCAAGAAAACGGTTGAAAAGCTTGATGACAACGTCGTAGGCATGTCACGTATTTTTGAGAACACCAACCAACGCGGCTTGTTTGGCGAGAGCCAACTGCGCGATATCGTGGAAACAGCCCTGCCCAAAAAGCTCTACGACTTCCAGTACAGCGTAACTAATGAACATATACAGAAAAATGTCCGATTCGACTGCTATTTAAGAATCCCCAACCCACCGGGTCCCATCGGCGTAGATTCGAAATTCCCCCTGGCAGACTATCGCAGAGTCATCGATGCCACAACCGACGAGGAGCGTAAAGTCGCCGAGAAGGACTTTAAAGAGGTGATAAAGAAGTACATAACCGACATCGGCGCGAAGTACATCATCCCTGATGTAACCTCAGATTTCGCATTGATGTTCATTCCATCCGAAGCCATCTTCGCGGAAATCAACAAATCGATGGAGTGGTTAATCGAAGAATCAAGACGCAATCACGTTCACCTTGTATCGCCAGCAACCATGATGATGGCACTAAATACGATGCGATCTGTTGTCAATACGATGGAGGTACAACGATCTGCCCGTAAAGTGATTGCAAGTCTGCAAGATGTGGCTCAAGACGCAGGGCGGCTCAAAGATCGCACCGCCCTGCTAAACAAAAAGCTAGTGGAATCGGTCGAGGCAGCAAGAAATATTGATATTTCATCTGGAAAAATCCACACGAAAGTCGAAAAACTCAAGGGAGAAAATCTGGAGCTAATCGATCAAGCACCGGAGGAGCAGCAAGTTGCCAATGGCGATGAATCAGGCTAGTTTGTTCCTATTGAATGCCTCTGCTGCACGTAAAGCCGTTTTCTGCTTAGCGAACCACCGCTCAGTTCGCAGCAACTCAAACGAGCCTTAAGCAACCACGTGATTGATGCGCGGATGCAATTAGCAAAACCGCATTCTTCGGTAGATAATCGTTGAACGACAACGGGAAAAGCTAGGTTCAAATCATGCGGATTTGGGTTCGAATCCTTCTTGGCGCGGCGCTGCTAAGCGTAGCTCTCGCCGTCGGAGGCGCGTTACTTCATAAATCAGGTATCGCGAGCTTCGGACCCGTTTCGCTAATCGTTCAGGCTGGGTTTGGGCTGAGCATCATCGTGGCTGTATGCACGATTGTTACGCTCTTTGTATCTATTCTTCGCAAGCAACCTTACGGGTTATTCACCATGTTCGCGACCTTCCTGATTTGTTTCCTGTTAGGAGGATACGCGGCTTTTATCTTCAACAAAGTATCCAATAGTCCGTTCCTTCACAATGTTTCAACGGACCTAGTCGAACCGCCAGTGTTTTCCGAAGCGATGCTTGAGCGACGCGGTCCGAATTCAAATCCTGTCACATTCGACGAACACACGAAGCAACTCCATCGTGAAGCGTATGGCGATGTGCAGCCTGTCGTAGTCCAAACCAGTGAAAGCATGTCGTTTAGCAAAGCGCTCGAACTGGTTCAAGACCGAGGCTGGGAAATCGTGACGATGGATGAGCAAGCCGGTGTGATTGAAGCGACTGCAACGACATTCTGGATGGGCTTTAAAGACGACGTCGCGATCCGCATGCGCCGTAACGAAGAAGCCAACGCAACTACGATCGATATTCGTTCCATATCGCGCGTTGGACGCACCGATTTAGGCAAAAATGCAGCGCGGATCAGGGAATTTTTAAAAGACCTGAATGAAGTTCTGCCGCAAAGCTAAGGTCTCTGGACCTAGTCTTTTATAGATCCACCATTGGTGTGATTTAGAACTTTAGTAGTTCAACTTCTAGGTTCGTCAGGTCAACCACGCCTACGGTGTTGTAACCCGTCATATGACCAGCGCATTCGCCGGGATTGAATAGCAACTGACCGTCTTTGCGCTCTTCACGATACAAATGCGTATGACCGTGCAATACAAGATCTGCGGCGGTCCAATCAAAGTGATTCAATTCTGCTGGATCGTGTACGACGAGCACTTGGCGATTGGACCAGTGTAGACGCAACGGCGGATCTTGAAACGTGAAGCCATTGTCCGCAACAGCCTCATCTAGCGCATCTCGTTCTAGGTCGTTGTTGCCATAGACGCCGACTAACGGGCACGTCAATTTAGCGAACAGCGCGAGCGTTGATCCTTTGGTAATGTCGCCCGTATGCACGACGCGCTCAACGGCTGCCTCGTTGAACAATTCAATGATGCGCTGGACGTTGCGTACATTGTTGTGCGTGTCACACACAACACCAATCTTCACACCTGCTCCAAAAGTAAAGCGTTGCCCATCCAAAGATAAGCAACGCTAATGGACTAGCGCGATTTCAAAGCAAGCGCATAGGCGCTTGCAGATTCAGAAACGCGGCTAAATTGCGTATCTGGCTAGGCGGCCTTTTCAAGAATATGAATGCCGCACGCGCTTCCTAAACCAATAACGTGCGTCATACCGATCTTGGCGTCTTCTACTTGGCGTCGACCTGCTTCGCCTCGCAAGTGCGTGCTGACCTCGTAGATATTGGCGATGCCAGTGGCACCCAGTGGATGGCCTTTCGATAACAAACCACCTGAAACATTGACCGGGATCCTTCCACCTAATTCAACCTCGCCATCATCGATTAAACGGCCTGCTCCGCCTTCTTCGCAAAGGCCTAAGTTCTCATAGTGAAGAATCTCAGCTGTTGCAAAACAATCATGCAATTCCACGAGATCAACATCTTCAGGTCCTAGACCTGCCATCTCGTAAGCTGACTTCGCGGCCATGCGCGTGCATGAGTTGACATCAGGCATCACCAAGTCACGTTCCTGCCAGGGGTCCGAAGTCAACACCGACGCTCGAACCTTGATCGCTCGATCCATCAATCCCAATTCGCGAGCCTTTTGTTCAGAAGCAATCACCGCTGCCGCAGAACCGTCCACATTAACTGAACACATCAGTTTGGTATTTGGATACGAGATCATTTCCGCGTTCATCACGACTTCTAACGGCGTTTCGATCTGATACATGGCTTTCGCATTCATCGTCGAATGGTGGTGATTCTTGACCGACACCTTCGCGAATTGCTCAAACGTCGTACCATGATTGCGCGTGTGCTCTAAACCAGCTTCGGCAAATACTGAAGGCATCGTGCCTGACCCCAAGAGACCTTCTTTGGAAATGCCTTTGCTACCGCCACCGCCCCCTAACAAACCCTTGCCCATCTGCTCAACGCCAACAGCAAGCACCAGGTCGTAGACATCGGCCTTGACGGACATCCAGGCCTCTCGGAAGGACGTTGCACCCGTTGCACAAGCATTTGATACATTGACAACTGGTATGCCGGTTTGCCCAATCTCTTGCAAAATGCGCTGGCCAACCATGCCACTGGCTTGGTTCAGGTTGCCGCAATATAACGCTTGCATATCGCTAATCGACAAGCCGCAATCATCAAGCGCTAGCAAGGCGGCTTCTGCACCTAATTGTGGGACGGTCTTTTCCGGGAATCTGCCAAATTTGATCATGTCGACGCCGACAATGTACGCGTCTGCCATGGTTTTCTCCTTAATTAAGATGGTTTAAAAAAGTAGGAAAGGTAGCTGTTGCCTTCACCATCTTTGCGACCAAGCGCATCGTCGTACACAACCTGAACGGGCATGCCGAAGCTGATCTTCTCCGGGTCAGCTTCGACACCTATAAGGTTGCCCTTGACCGTTCCGCCTCCCTCCAAATCGACGATAGCCGAGATATACGGCACGTCAATGCCTGGAAAGGAACGATGTACGATAGAGTAGGAGTAGAGGGTCCCGTTGTTAGCTAGTTGGACCGCCTTCATTGAGTCGCGCGCCGAACACTTGGAACAGTGTTGGCGTTCGCCAAGATAAACGCAATCACATTCCTGGCAACGGTGGCCTTCAAGGTAAGGCTCGCCACCAGGTGGCATCTTTAGATAACTAACAACCGGTAATGGCCCGTCTGACATCCTTCCCTCTGTACAGTCGGTTACATTTGATTTTAGCGGAAGTGATGTACGCAGTTATCTCTAAAAGTTTCAATGTGTGTCTAACCGAACACAAATTCATGGTCTAGCTAGCGAGCCATAAACCGCATTGGCGACCGCCATGGCCGGTTCGTTAGGAGCACCGATCAGCTGCGTAAAGAACACAACCGCCAAATCGTACGTGGGATCAATCCAGAACGAAGTGCCAGCGGCCCCACCCCAGTAGTAGATGGTGATCGTGCGTGCCGCATCGCGCGGGTCGGGTCGATGGCGAATGCCTAAGCCGAGTCCATACTCGACGCCTTGTGGCGCTAAGACAATCTGATTAGTAACCATCTCACGCAGCGTCGCCTCGCTCAACAACCGTTCGCCAGTCAAGGTCGAACCGTCTAATAAGAACTGGGCAAAGCGACCGTAGTCCGCAATGGTCATGACCAACCCTCCGCCGCCGGACAAGAAAGTTACATCGCGAAATTCAGGATCTTGGCGGGGTGAATCTTGGATGGGGAAGCTGGCGTCCATGAATGGGTATTGATTGGTGCCAAACCGCGCTAGCTCGCTTTCGGGCACGTCGAAATACGCATCTTCTATGCCTAACGGTTCCCATAGCTCTTCTTGCAGAAATACATCCAGCGTTTGCCCGCTCGCTCGTGTAATAACTTCCCCTAGCACGTCGGAGGCAAAGCTGTAGTGAAAGCGCTCGCCGGGCTGGAATAGCAATGGCAATTGACCCAGTCCAACAACCAAATCGTGGGTGGTAGGAACTAGGTAATCCCAACTGCCGATCAATCCTGCTTCGCGATACATCCGATCCACGGCAGTGTCGCCGTAATAACCATAGGTGAGGCCGGCACTATGCGACAACAAATGTCGCAACGTCATTGGGTTTGCCGGTGCTCGCGAAGAACCGTTGAGCACGGTGAGGTTTGAAAACTCAGGCAACACCGTTGAGATAGGCCCATCAAGCGAGAGCGCGCCACGGTCCACTAGGATCATCGCAACGACGGCGGTAACAGGCTTCGTCATCGAGTAAATCCGGTATAGCGAGTCTTCCTGAACCGGCGTTCCCGTCTCTAAATCCAGCGTCCCAACCTGGTGGCTAAACACTGTTTCACCTTGGTGACGCACGAGTACGGCCGCGTTGGGCAACGTGTTGGCGTCAACCCAACCTTGCATGATCGGTTTTAACGTCTCAAGCTGTGCCGTATTCAAGGTTGCATCATCCTCCGCATAAGCGGAATCGCCCATCTGCCACAAACTTGCGAAAGAGAGCGCAGCGATCAATACGCGGGACATGACGAAGTAATTCATCCGCAATAGAGGACAGGCCAATACTGCTCGGATGACCCTTGTCATTGGGTTAATTGACACCGAGTCTTTCATGCATGATCGGACTCGTGGTCGTATATTGCAAAAACACTTTTTCGTTGGGATTGATGCGTTCTTTGATCGCAAATGCGACCAGCGCTGCCTCGTGAAACCCACACAAAATGAGCTTTTTCTTGCCTGGATACGTAGCAATGTCGCCCACCGCATAAATGCCAGGCACATTCGTTTGAAATTTCTCCGTATCCACCAGCAGCTGCTTGCGCTCTAGTTCTAAACCCCAATCCGCGATAGGTCCTAAATTCGGCGACAAGCCGAAAAAGACAAGCAAGTCGTCGACCGGCAACGTTTCGGTGGATGCGTCGGGATTTGTCACCGTGACAGCGCTTAACACCTCACC
>VXLJ01000035.1:0-29496 GCA_009841635.1 Gammaproteobacteria bacterium | reverse complement strand
GTTTCGAACTCTGTGCCTGCTGTCGTTTCGACTCGAAACAGCAAATCGTCCAATGGTTCGACCTTTGAAACTTGCTGCGCTAAGTGGTATTGAGCATTGAATGGTTTGATTTGTTCGTCTAGCCGCTCTACGAGCTCTTGCGCGTCGCAAACAGGGATACCTGGAATGTCGTAGATCGGCTTGTCTGGATACAGCTCGGTGCATTGACCGCCAATGGCATCAAGTGCATCCACGACGTGCGCGTTCAGCCCTAGCAAACCTAACTCAAACACTTGAAATAAACCACATGGGCCAGCACCCACGATGACAGCGTCAGTTTGAATACTCAAATTCAATCTCGTTCAGATTGGAGGAATTGTGTAAGAGTGGACGCAAGGATTAACCCAGCGTCGGCAAGACTATGTCGATCGAGTCAATCGTTGAACGGCATCAACGATTGCTTGCGCCACTGGACAAATTGTGGTTAATCATCCCCGCGCCAACGGTCTCATTGGTAATGCGGTCAATCACGATTAAAGAACCCATCGTCTTGTCCGTTTCATAGTCTTCATACACGACGGGCTGTTGCAGATCGATATGTACCAGGCCGATTTCATTCACTGCTAACTCGTCGCAAGGCTCAAGGACTTGAGTATTCACGTTAAGCCGATGAACAATCGTCGAGACCTTGCCAGATAGCTGTTTTGCGCCTAGTTTGAATAGATAGCTCTTGTTTGGCACTAGCGGCTTGTTATTCATCCACACAATGTTGGTGAACAATTCATTGCCGATCTGTGGCTTATATTGCGGTGATACAAACGTGTCGCCTCGATTGACGCCGAGCTGGTCGCTGATCGTCAAAGTAACAGATTGCGGTGCATGTGCAACATCTAAATCTCCATCCATTGTCACGATGCGTTCTACATGCGTTTCAATGCCTGCGGGTAACACCACAATAGGATCGCCTGGGTGGATCAAACCTTTGGTTACGGTGCCTGAATAGCCGCGAAAATCAGTACCAGGCCGATGCACACGTTGAACCGTCATGCAAAAATGGCCTAAATCACGCGCGACAGCGACCGGAGCTGCTTCCAATAGATCGACAATGGTCGCACCTTCGTACCAAGGCATATTGACCGATGGCTCAACGATGTTCTCGCCAAACTTGGCAGCTACCGGTACAAACGAAACACTCGTGAAGTTCAATCCCTTCGCAAATGCCAAATATTCTGCTTGGATGCGTTCATAGATCGCGGCGTCGTAATGGACCAGATCCATTTTGTTAACGGCAACGATGAGTTGGCGAATACCTAACAAACTGACGATTAGCGAATGGCGGCGCGTCTGATCTAGCACGCCGTTCTGGGCGTCGATCAAAATCACTGCAAGCTCGCAGTTGCTGGCCCCGGTCGCCATGTTTTTTGTGTACTGACTATGCCCTGGGCAATCTGCGATGATGTATTTACGCGCACGCGTGGTGAAGTAGCGATAGGCCACATCGATGGTGATACCCTGCTCTTGCTCGGCCTTCAATCCATCCGCAAGTAGTGCGAAATCTGGTTCGCTGTCCGTCCGTCCTAACCGACTGCTATCGCGCAACAATGCGCTAAGGTGGTCCTCATACACCTTATTGGTGTCATACAAGAGCCGGCCAATCAAGGTGCTTTTGCCATCGTCGACACTGCCACAAGTGAGGAATTTCAACAACTCCTTATGCTCGTTTTCGGCAAGGTACTCGTTGATGTAGTCGATGTCCGGCACGTCCTGGTCCAGCGAGTTTGGTACGGTTAACGGAGGTCTAAGATCGGAAACTGCGTTTTGAAGCATAGCTAATCGAGCGGCTAGAAATAGCCTTCCTGTTTTTTACGTTCCATGGACGCCACTTGATCGTGATCGATCAAACGCCCTTCACGCTCTGACGTTTCAGCAGTGAGCATTTCATGAATGATTTCTGGCAGAGTGTCGGCCGTAGATTCAATCGCCCCTGAAAGTGGATAACAACCTAGCGTTCGAAACCGCACCATCCGCATTTGTGGCGTTTCATCACGCTCAAGTCGCATGCGATCGTCATCGACCATGATCCACGTACCTTGCCGACGCACAACTGGACGCTCTTTAGCGAAGTAGAGGGGCACAATCTCGATGTTTTCTTGGTAGATGTATTGCCAAACATCCAATTCAGTCCAATTGGAGAGCGGAAATACCCGCAATTCTTCGTCTTTGCGGATATTGCTGTTGTAAAGGTTCCACAGTTCAGGTCGCTGATTGCTCGGGTCCCACTGGTGGTATTTGTCACGAAGGGAGAACACACGTTCCTTTGCTCGAGACTTCTCTTCATCGCGACGCGCACCACCGAATGCAGCATCGAATTCGTAGTTGTCCAATGCGGCTTTCAACGCATCGGTTTTCATGATTTCGGTGTATGTATCGGAGTCGTAGTCGAAAGGATTGACGTCGTTCTCTCGGCCTTCTTCATTCGTGTAGACGAGAAGGTCAAACTCGCCTTGCGCCGCCAAGCGATTGCGGAAAGCGATCATGTCCTGAAACTTCCAGGTCGTATCGACGTGCAGCAAGGGAAATGGCAGCTTGCCGGGATAAAAAGCCTTTTTGGCAAGATGCAACAATACGGACGAATCTTTGCCGATCGAATACAGCATGACTGGTCGTTCACGTTCCGCGACGACCTCGCGCATGATGTAAATGCTCTCCGCCTCGAGTTGTTCAAGATGCGTGAGCTTGTAGGCTGCGCTCATTGGGTTAGCGCACTAATCGACACTACGGCACAGTATTCTAAATAACTAAATGCTATATTTGACAATGCTATATATTATATTGTGTTATATGTTTAGCATTTGCCTTAATAGCGCATTGACCTGTTTAGGGTCCGCTTTCCCCTGTGATTGCTTCATAACTTGGCCCACTAGAAAGCCTACTACCTTGGTTTGACCCGCGTGAATTTGGGCAACCTGCGCAGGATGCGAATCAACGATGCCTTGAACCAATGCGGTAAGTTCGTCTTGATCACTGACTTGCTGCAGGCCGCGTTCGTTAATGATCGCGTCGATTGAATCTTCCGTCGACCAAGCAAACTCAAATACCTCCTTAGCAAGCGTCGACGACAGCGTGCCATCGTGGATTCGTTTGACGAGATCAGCAAGTTGCTGCGCCGTTAAAGGCAGTTCTGCGTATGTCTTATCCTCCCTGCGCAAACTTGCGGCGATATCACCAAGCAGCCAATTTGCAACAAGCTGCGCGTCACCGCCGAGATCCGTCGTCTTATCAAAAATGCTCGCTAAATCGAAGTCTCGCGTAAGCCTAACCGCGGTGGCCGGTGGCAACTCATGCTCTTGCGCATACCTTGCGAGTTTTTCTCGTGGCAACTCCGGCATAGATTCCTTGACTGCTTCAAGCATGTCAGCGGTCAACTGCAACGGCAACAAATCAGGATCTGGGAAATAGCGATAGTCGTCCGACAGTTCCTTGCTTCGCATTGAATACGTACGATCGCGATCAGCATCGTATTGGCGTGTTTCACGAACCACAACACCACCACTCTCTAACACATCGATCTGACGATCTATTTCGTAATTCACCGCTCGTTCTACAAAACGAAACGAATTGATGTTCTTGATTTCAGTGCGCTCGCCAAAAGCGCTCTCTCCACTTCGACGAACTGACACGTTCGCATCGCAGCGCATGGAGCCTTCCGCTAGATTGCCATCGCAAATCTGTAACCACCTGACCAATCCATGCAGTTGACGGAAGCATGCGGCAGCTTGTGCCGCCGAGCGCATATCTGGCTCGGTAACGATTTCTAGGAGTGGTGTACCTGCACGATTCAAATCAATGCCTGTGTGCTGTGCAAAACGGTCATGAATTGACTTGCCAGCGTCCTCTTCTAGATGAGCTCGCGTAATGCCAATGCTTTGCACGGAACCATCGTCCAAATGCACATCAAGCTCGCCGCGCCCCACAATCGGCGAGGCAAATTGACTGATTTGGTACCCCTTCGGCAAATCGGGGTAGAAATAGTTTTTTCGATCAAAAACACATCGTTCCGCAATCTCAGCTTCAATGGCAAGACCAAACTTGAGCGCCATGCGTACCGCGTCTTCATTCAACACCGGTAGTGCGCCTGGCATGGCAACGTCAACCAAATTCGCGTTCACATTTGGTTCTGAGCCAAATTCGACCGGCGCGTTGGAAAAAATCTTGGATTGCGTGGCTAGCTGTACGTGAACCTCAATGCCAATCACAGGTTCCCACTGACTATTCACGCTACGCTCTCGTCGCCTAAAGCGGGGTGCTGCTCATGCCAATTTGTTTCTTGCTGGTACGCCATACCCGCAGCCAAAACTTTGCCTTCCTCAAAGTGCTTGCCAATCAATTGCATTCCAATCGGCAACCCATCCACAAAGCCGCAAGGCATAGACAATCCCGGCAATCCCGCGAGACTTACAGGAATGGTGTAGATATCTTGGCGATACATCTGGACGGGGTCCGCCTTAAGCGAACCAAGTTCAAAGGCGGGCGTCGGTGCGACAGGGGCCAAAATGAGATCGACGTCCGCAAATGCGGCGAGGAACCCATCTCTAACTAAACGCCTTACTTTTTGGGCCTTGAGATAGTAAGCGTCGAAATAACCTACCGACAGCGAATACGTGCCAGTCAAAATGCGCCGCTTGACCTCTAAGCCAAAGCCTTCGCTTCGCGAACTCCGATACATATCGGCTAAATCGTTCTGATCCCCGCTGCGATGACCATAGCGGACCCCGTCATAGCGCGCTAAATTCGTGGAAGCTTCAGCGCCAGACAAGACGTAATACGCCGCTATCGCCGCGTCGACATGCGGAAGTTCTATCGTTTTAATGCTATGGCCCAATGCTTCGAATCGGCCCCGCGCAGCATCGATGGCCGATGAAAATTCAGCGTCTAAGCCATCGAATAGCGCTTCTGGGTAGCCAATGACTAGGTTTTCATGCGTCGCGGGTAGCGCAGTAGGTTCAACATTGGCAGAGGTGGAATCGGCAGGGTCGTAGCCCTCCATCGCACGTAATAGCTCATATGCATCTTCAACACTATGCGCGACGGGTCCGCCTTGATCTAGGCTGGACGCGAACGCGATCATGCCGAATCTCGATACGCGCCCATAGGTTGGTTTCAACCCCGTGACCCCGCACAAGCCTGCAGGTTGGCGGATAGAACCCCCAGTATCCGTGCCGGTCGCGAACGGTACCAATCCAGCCGCAACTGCTGCAGCGGAGCCGCCTGACGACCCGCCGGGTGAACGCGTTGCATCCCAAGGATTGCTTACCGGACCGAAATAGCTAGTTTCGTTGGACGAACCCATGGCGAATTCGTCCATGTTCGTTTTACCCAGCATGTTGGCACCTGCCGCGCTAGTTTGGCGCACGACCGTGGCATCGTAAGGTGCAACAAACGAAGCTAGCGTCCGCGAGGCGCATGTCGTGCGCAGACCCTTGGTACAAAAGAGGTCTTTATGGGCAATCGGGATTCCGCACAGGCGCGGCACGTCAGTTTGACTGAGTCGTTGATCCGCCAATTTCGCACGTTCCAAGGCCGCTTCGTCGTCGACCGTAATGAAGCAATTTAGACGTTCATTGAGGCGATGGATTCGATCTAAATAGAACTGTGTGAGTTCTACTGTGCTAAATGCCTTCGAGCGAAGACCTTGGGTGAGCTCGCGCAATCCGGCATAGGGTTTCACCGCTGTTGGAGTACTTTGGGAACTAGATAAAAGCCGTCTGATGTTTCAGGCGCAATACGCTGAAATGCCGACCGATCAATCCCTCCAACGGCCACGTCTGGACGCAATGTTTGGGTCAGATCTAAGGCGTGAGCTAGTGGCTCCACGTCTTCTGTGCTAACTTGATTCATTGCTTCAATAAAACTGATAATCGAGTCAAGATCGGCACTTAATTTCGCCTTTTCGTGATGGTCTAACGAAAGTTGACTTAGAGCCATAAGTCGCTCAATCGTTGCTTCGTCCAAAACTCACAAGCTTGCGCAATAAGGGTGCGGATTTTAGAAACCAAATACACCATGCATGTATGAATGAATTGGGTTGGCTTCGAGTTTTTCTATGCAGCCGGAGCGTGCCGTGCCGCATATTCACGAACCATGTAAAGCCAATTTTGAATGAAGATTAAGACCGTCGCAACCTATGTATTGATGGTTCCTTGCAGTAGCGAAATTCCACTAATGACATTGCTAATGACGCAATTCAAAGGCTTACTTTTACTATCTTTCGACTAGGTTCTACATATCTAACAAGTCAAGCTGCAAATTCATGTTGTTTGGTATTCTTACCGCCTACAAATCCCTTCTCCAAGTGATGCTTCGTTGTTAAAAACACTCTTTGGCATGTTCTCGGAGGATTTATCGATAGATCTGGGAACCGCGAATACGCTAATCGTCACGAAAGATCGCGGAATAGTACTAAACGAACCTACAGTAGTCGCATTAAGGAACCAAGCCAGGGAAAGAGAGGTCGTTGCGGTCGGTACTGACGCAAAACGCCTGCTGGGTATCAACCCTCTCAATATCGAGGTCGTAAGACCCATGAAAGACGGGCAAGTAGCCGATTTTGAAGTCACCAACATCATGCTTGCTCACTTCATTAAATCAGCGATCGGCAACCGCTTCTTGCCTTCCTATCCTAGGGTCATCATCTGTATCCCTGCACAATCGACACCAATCGAGAAACGCGCGATCCGCGATTCAGCTAAATCTGCCGGTGCACGAGAAATCTATCTCATCGAAGAACCGTTGGCAGCGGCAGTGGGTGCCGGTCTACCCGTTAAAGAAGCAAGCGGCTCGATGGTCGTCGATATTGGCGGCGGTACGACCGATGTTGCTATTCTTTCGGCCGGTTCGATTGCGGCTTCCGAATCACTCAAAGTCGCTGGGAATCAGTTCGACGCGGACATAACCACCTATGTGCGTCAAAAATTTGGTTGTCGCATTGGTGAACTCACAGCCGAAAGCATCAAGCAGGAAATCGGGACAGCCATAGAGTTGCCAAACGGCAAACAGCTTGAAATGACGATTCAAGGACAACATTTGGAGTCCGGCATGCCCAAACGTTTTAATCTAGACAGCAATGACCTATATCTTGCATTGAACGTTTCGGTGAATGCCATCGTAGATTGCGTCCGCCGTTGCCTTGAAAAAGCGCAACCCCAATTGATTGTCGACATTGCTGAACGTGGCATCGTGCTAACCGGTGGCGGCGCTCTGCTTTCAGGTTTAGATCAACGTATTCGGGACTCCACAGACACGCCGGTCGTCATCGCGAGCGATCCGCTTAAATGCGTTGCGGATGGGTGCGGTCGAATTCTGCAGGAAGGCAACGCACCCGAGTATTCGACGTAGCAAACTCGAACCAATCGCGTGTGCTGGCGCACAATAGTTGCTCCTCAAGAGTCTACATAGCATATGGCGCTGCGGACTGCCCATACGATACAGAGCACTTACCTATTTTTAGCGCTCTTTATTTGCGCGACCTTACTGTTAGCTGTTAGCTCGAATACCAGATATCTTGCGACCGTAGAGATAGGCTTGCGCTTTATCGTGCAACCAATCACCTATATTGCTAATTTACCTCATAAAGCTACTGAGCAAATAGGCTATTACTTTGATTCAGTCGCTGAATTGCAGCTACGCAACGATGAATTAGAGCTAAATCTCAGTCAATTAAGCGCAACCACCGCAGAACTCGATCAAGCAAAAGCAACCATTGCGCAGTTGCAAACCGTTCTTGGCGCTTCAGCTCCTATTCAAGCTCAACATGTGCTCGCAGAGATCGTTTATGTCAATCCGAGTCGGCAGCGCCAAGAAGTCACCATCAATGTTGGTTTGAATCAAGGAGTTACCGACGACAATGGCGTACTCGACCCTTGGGGTGTGTTCGGACAAACCGTTGAGGTCTTCCCAAATTCGTCACGTGTGCTTCTCGCTAATGACGAACGCCATGCCACACCCGTATTAGTCAAACGAACCCGTCGCTATTTTGTCGCTTCCGGCAATGGTCCCAACGAGCTGCTAACGCTGGACAATGTGAATTTAAGTGCCGATGTTCAAATCGGTGATGAAGTCGTGACGTCGGGTCTTGGGGGCATCTTCCCCGAAGGGTTGAATGTCGGTGTGATCGTCGCAACGAATGACATCGTCGCCGAATCCATTAAGCACGTTACAGTAGCGCCACACGCTCGACCGGATGCCAAGTCATATTTGCGCGTCATCGTCATGGATTCAGTCCGTGAGTGACCTGCGAGGCTGGGCGCTTTTCATTTGCTCCATGTTTGTCGCGCTGGTCCTGAGCGTTGCGCCGCTTCCTTTTGACGCACCGAACTGGCTTAAGAATCTACGTCCGGACTGGTTGGTGTTGATTTGGTTTTTTTGGATTGTGTTCCAGCACGAACGCTGCTCGCTGATTGTTGCGTTTGGTGTGGGACTGCTGCTCGATGTGCTATTTGGCGATCCGCTTGGGCTCAACTCCCTGCTATTGGTTTCACTAATTTATGTCGGCCGTTATGCCTTGCGCTGGATCGAACCAAGTGTGGGTTTGCGTTCGTCGATAGCGTTAGTGATTTTGTGTTTTTTAGTTACCGCCATCAAATCTCTCGTTCAATTCATTACGCTTGACGTGCAAATTCAATTAGGTTACATCCTTTTGCCAGTGCTTGCGACTTTTCTGTGTTGGATCCCGTTCATACCGGCATTGAATTCCAAACATTCACAATTTCGAGCCGGGGTTCATTGACTCTGCCACAAATCACGCTCGCATCAGCCTCGCCCCGTCGTGCTGCACTGTTGCGTCAAATAGGCATCTCATTTGAGGTGGTTCCTAGCAACATACCTGAGGAGAGACTCGAAAGCGAATCGCCCGCTTCCTACGTACAACGACTCGCTCGTGAAAAAGCGGTCGCAGTGCATACAGGTGCGCGACCAACACTCGGGGCGGATACAACCGTGGTGTTGAATGGTCAAATCTTGGAAAAACCTCGCGACCGTCAAGACGCTCTTCGAATGCTAGCTCAACTACAAGGCACTCAACATACTGTTTTAACTGCAATTTGCTTACACACCAATCAATGCAGCAAAATCCTGCTAGCTACAGCGGAGGTTGCGTTGCGCGCAGCTGCGCATGACGAACTAGAACGTTACTGGGAGAGTGGTGAACCAGCCGACAAGGCCGGTGCATATGGCATTCAAGGGTTAGGTGCAATTTTCATAGCGGGTGTATGCGGTCAACCCAGCACCGTCGCTGGGTTGCCGTTGGTCGAGACCAATCAGCTGTTGCGCGAGTTCGGGGTCAACGTTTGGCAACATCGCGGCGCTGCGAGCGAGGCGTTGGACGCAACGAGTTAATTCATGCTCGAACTTGCGCGAAAAAGCTCATACCTGCTAACAGGTATTGCCGTGCTGTTCGCACTCGCGCTGACGTTTGGCCGCATTGCGCTTCTGTTTCCTGAGTCCGTTGAGACATTTCTAAACCAAAAACTCGCTGCGAGCGACGTGAAAATACAAGGTATGGACTCTGGTTGGCGCGTTACCAACCCGATTTTTCACATTAAGCATCTTGAATTTCCGCAAGGCGTAGCACACGAAATCGACATCGAATTGGCGATGATCGAGAGTCTGTTTCGCCAGCAACTCGTTGCTCGGCGTCTTGTTGTCAAAAACGTTGATCTCACGTTAGCACCCGCTGCTCGCGAGCAAGAGTTCGATTTCTTTCAGCTAATTGAGCAGGTGCAAACTAATTTCGAGTGGGTTCAACACACCGATGAACTGATCGTCGCGGGCACTATCGCGCTGCACAACCAGCGTGGCACACAGGTTTGGCAAGCAAATGTTCGAGCGGTAAATCAAGGCGGCACCCATCTATATCGAGCAGATCTAAGCAGTCCAAACACACCTCAGACGGGCGACCTCACGTTTCGCGCGGATGCAGTCGATACTCTTTTTGACATTCGGCAAGGCGACTATCAAATGACACTGCACACCTCCGCGTTGCCGCTCGATCTGTCGCAATTTACTGGTAGCACGGGTCTTCCACAACTGAATTTGACGAGCTCAGCAGCTTGGGAACGAAGAAGCGGGTTAGTAAGTGGACGGGCGCAGGTTGAGTTAGGAGAACAAGACGAAGCTCAGCTATACGCTAATCTCGGCATCGTTTTTAGAAAAACTAACGACCAACCCATGCGTTTTCGAGTTGAATCGCCGACGCTGCGAACAAGTGATTACGAAGCGGTTCTAAGTGACTGGTTCGTCGCGTTCGACACAGACCGACTCTTCGGTACAACACAAAACTTGCATTTGCAGGAGTTAACACCTGCCGCTATTACGCTGCTACGAGATGATGAAAGTACCGTGGCATGGCTAACTCAGGTAGGCGTACGAACAACCTTGAATCGACTGGAGTTCTTTTTTGATGCCTCCGGTCTACATTGGTTTGCGGACATGAAAGACACATTCATGAACAGCCACAACCAGCAGCCTGAAATTCAAGTTAGCAAGAATGAAGCGTACGGCAATCTCAATCAATTTGCGTTTGAATTGAAGAACGCAACTAGCCGCCTGTTGCTAGAAGCTCATTTCAATCATCGTTGGCATTTCGCCGACGCATCTGGCCTGGTGGTTCTAGATGCGCGCGGTAGCAACTTTGGTTTACTCATGCATGAGCTCAAATTGACCACGAATCCGCGAGAAACCGATTCAGATTTCGAAGCACAACTTCACGTGCCATCGCTGACACGTCTTCATTCTTCGCAAACAAGGCTGAATGACCTCATTCGCGAACCCGTCATAGCCGAGCTTCAAGGGGGCATGTATCACATATTCGGCGGCGACCCCAATTACCGGATTGCGCTTGCCATTGCATCTGAAGCGAGCTTGCTTCCCGCACATCAAATGCTTGAGTTCGTTCCAAAGCAGCTGGTAGAGGACATTGCGAAATGGCGCGATGAATACGTTGAAGACGCGAGCTTTTATGACACAAATGTCCTTTACATGACGTATCGAGATCTTAGCGTGACAACTAACCAACGCGACGTGCACGTTCACGGTGGTTTTACTGACGGCTCCGTGACCTATAAGCCTGATTGGCCCATTCTGTCGGGCGTTAGCGGCACTTGGCACGCCGACAATAACGGGTTAACTGTTCGAGCGAACCGCGCCACCATAAATGACGCTGAAGTGAACCATGGCGTGGCGCTTTTTCCATGGGATGCAAGCGAGTCCTTTGAGGTGTCATTCGCAACGATAGCCAATACGCAACAGTTGCTTGATTTCGTGCAGGCGAGCGAAATCAAAGATTGGTTACCGGCAATTCATTCATCGTGGCAGGGTGACGGTCTTATTTCAATGGATGTGCGCTTGAAATTCCCCTACACTGAAGTTGAAGACAGCGACGAGCAATCTTCAGAAATTGCAGGTGAACACCAAATCGACTTCAAATTCGATGATGTATCGTTGAACATGCTAGACATCAGCTTGGAATGGCGCGAGTTGAGTGGTCAGGTAACTTGGCATTCGCCTTACAACGTGGAAGGAACGTTTGACAGGGGGCTGTTGTTTGATCAGCCAGCGATCGGTGAGATTCGAACATCCATCGTCGACGACCACGATCACGACTACGACCACTTAGATATTGCTTTTCATGTCGACACCAGTATGAGTGTCAAGCACGCGTCCATTGTCGCCGACATAGCAGAGTACCACATCGGTCATGGCGTTGCCAGAGCGGACGCCACGATGCGCTTTTTCCCTGGTACCAACGAGCCGGCCACTCTTTTCGTTACCACGGACCTTGTGGGCGTAGAACTCGATTTGCCTGCCCCGCTTGCTAAGCCAGCTGACGAATCGATTGAAAGTACGTTACATCTCACCTTTCATGATGAACGAATCGATTTGAACCTGCAGAGCCGAGAGCTGAATAGCTGGCTTCGGTTTACGGGCGATCCCGCAACCATTCAATCCGGTGCCGTCGCAATAGGTCAAGCTACGCCCGTACCGAATCGAATCCCAGACCAGTTAAACGTGACGGGCTTGATCAATGAATGGGAGTTCGAGTTTAGCGATACCGAAACGCTGGAAGTTCCTGTCGCGTTGAACAACTTCCGCATCAATCGTTTGCGTGCATTAGAGCAAGATTTCAACAACGTAATCGTTAATGGCACCTACGATGCAGAAACCCACAATGTCGCAATTGAATCAGATATTTTTTCCGGTGCCATAACTAAGCAACTAGGTGATTCACACACCAGAATCGATGCTAAGTCACTACAGTGGTTTATTGAGGCGGGTGAAGATGATGTCGACCCATTGGATGTTGGGATGATTGACGATCTGATTCCCGCCGAAGTTCATATTGAAGAGTTGTGGCTGGAATTCGAAGATGAGCCGATCCACTCCTGGGGTTCCTGGAACTTCAAACTTACCCCAGATGCGCAAGGGGTCGAAATAGCAGACTTGTCCGCTTCCATGTTTGGCTTGAACATCGAAGCTGCAGAACCGATGCGCTGGAATCAAAAGACAAACGAATCGACGTTTAAAGGCACGCTTTCCGGCAACGACACGGCGGCTTTTTTCAAGGCATGGGACATCGACTCTAACGTCGAAAGCCAGGAATTTGATGTCAACGCGGATATACAGTGGGGTGGTTCACCATTGGCTCTTGAAATCGAAAACGTCAATGGCGCGATTCAAGCAAACGCTAGAGATGGCCGTTTCATCAATGTCGATCAGGGTGGCGATGTGTTGCGGCTAGTTAGCTTGATGAATTTCTCAAAAATCTTGAATCGACTTACTTTGGACTTCAAGGACGTTACCCAATCAGGTTTACATTACGACGAAGCGTCGGTCGATCTGGCCATCAATGATGGCGTCATTTCCTTTGTCGACCCACTTCGCATTGAAGGTCCTAGTGTGCGTCTCAGTCTTGACGGCTTAGTGGATATGCGAGCCGACAAACTTGATGCGACAATGAGCGTGCGCATCCCTCTCCATAAAGGTCTGCAAACCTACGCCGCATATCTGGCAGCAACGAATCCGCCAGCGACCGTTGGGCTATTGCTTGGTACGCTGTTAATTAGCGAACCTATCAAAGAGCTTCTCACCGCGAACTACAACATCACTGGTAGCCTGGACAGCCCTGAAATTACCAGAGTCGGGTTCTCAGCGTCGCAGACGGCGGCTAATTAGCTGAAGGTACAAACGTACGCTTCCCCTCCTTCAATAATTAGTCGGCAACCTAACTAACAGTACACGTTCATGACCGAAACAGCAGCGCAAGCTCACCGCGATTTGCTGGAATTAGCCCAGCTCACTGACGACGACCTTAGCACGAATGTCGACACGATGCTGAGCAGACAAATAGATGATGCAGAACTGTTCATCCAGCATAGCCGTAGTGAGTCCTGGGCGCTGGAAGACGGCAAGGTAAAAGATGGCCGGTTCGCAGTGAGTCAAGGCGTTGGGGTTAGGGCCATCACAGGCGAAAAAACCGGCTTCGCGCATACCAATGAGTTGAATGACCGCGCACTGCGAAAAGCTTGTTTGATGGCATCGTCCATTGCGGATCGAGGTGGTAATCGAGTCGCTCAAATCCCATCAGACTTGCCTTTTAAGAGGGTTTACGAAGGGGGTGATCCGACTGCGAACATCTCGAACGACGAAAAAGTGCGGCTGCTCTCAGAACTAGATCGCTACACACGTGGGCTCGATCACCGCATCGCGGAAGTTTCGGTGAATCTTCGAGGTTCAACCGAACGTGCGCTCGTATACGCAAGCGATGGCACCAATCAATTTGATGATCGTCCCCTTGTCAGCTGCCGAATTCACGTGATCGTAAAAGATGGCAACCGTACAGAATCCGGAACCGATGGCGGCGGTGGTCGCTATCCGCTAGATGTGTTCTTCGCCGACGATTTCGCTAAAGCTAAGGCCATGGCACGAGAATCCGTTCGCATGGCGATCACCAAACTCGATTCTGTCGCCGCACCTGCTGGGGAGATGCCAGTCGTACTTGGTCCTGGTTGGGCAGGGGTATTGCTACATGAAGCTGTTGGACACGGACTTGAAGGCGATTGCGAACGCAAACAAACCTCGTGCTTTGCCGGCAAAATCGGCGAAAAGGTTGCAAGTGAACTTTGTACCGTGATTGACGACGCCACCATCGAAGGCCGGCGCGGTTCATTGAGCATGGACGATGAAGGGACGCCCGGGCAGCGCACCGTTCTTATCGAAGACGGCATTCTCCGAGGGTTTATGTGGGACAAACACAACGCGATCCTCACTGGCAATCAGAGCACCGGCAATGGTCGCCGCGAAAGTTTCGCGTGCATGACGATTCCTCGAATGACTAACACCTTCATGTTAGCTGGTGATTCAGATCCAGAAGACATCGTGCGAAGTGTGAATAAAGGCGTTTATTGCTCATCCTTTTCGGGGGGCTCGGTCGACCCAACCAGCGGTCGTTTCGTATTTGCAACCACCGAGGCTTACCTAATTGAAAATGGCAAGTTGACGAGTCCCATACATGGCTGCATGTTGACCGGCTATCCGTGGGACGTTATGAACAGCATTTCGATGGTTGGTTCGGACTTTGCCCTGGACGCAGGTATCGGTACATGCGGCAAACAAGGCCAAGGCGTGCCGGTGGGACTTGGACAACCTACGCTTAAAGTTGAGAAAATCACGGTTGGCGGGACTACCGCGTGACCGACACCAACCAAGTCGAAGACGCCATCGAGCTTCACAGTGATGGCATTGAAGCTGAACTCACCCAGCTTGTCGAACGATTGCTAGATGAGGCCCGAAAGCAGGGCGCGCATGAAGCCACCGCCTCCGTCTCAGATTCCATTTCTGTAGAAGTTTCAGCTCGTGCGCGCGATATCGAAAACGTCGCATACGAACAGGGGCGCGTCTTTCATGTGAACGTCAATGTCGATCATCGCGAAGGCACCGCGGTAACTTCTGATGTAAGCGATGCGGCGATAAAGGAAACTGTCGCACAGGCAATGAGCATTGCCCGTTACACCGAACCCGATCCGTGCAATGGCTTGCCGGCTAAAGATCGCCTTACGTTCGAGTTCAAGGATTTGGCACAGAACTATCCAACCGCGGTGAACATGGATCGACTGAAAGCCGACGCGCTTGCAGCCGACGCGGCGGCGTTGGATTACGACCAGTGCATCATGCCCGCACATGGTGCCGATGCTTCGCAAATGGCAACGTGTGGCGTTCGTGGGAACTCGCTAGGCTTTGTATGCGCGACGCGTCACACCGGCTATGGTCGTTCCGCGACCGCAATCGCTAAATCCGACGCAGGCATGCAATCGGATTACTGGTTTGACCGCGACTGCCATCCAGACAAAATAGAAAGCGCAGAGTCCATCGGCCGCGAAGCGTCGCGCCGCGCAAAACGACGCTTAGATCCTAAGCCAATACGAACCGGTACCTACCCCGTCATGTACGACCGCTGGATCGCACCGTCTTTGCTATATCCGCTCATAGAGGGCATTAGTGGCGGTAATCTCTATCGTCAAGAAACTTATCTCGAGGACTCATTAGGCAAGCAAGTCGCCTCCCAAAAGCTCACTTTACGCGAATACCCACACATTCAAGGGCGTAGTCAAAGCCGGAATTGCGATGCAGACGGCGTGACGACCGAGGAACACACAATCATCGACAACGGTGTTGTAGACACTTATTTACTAGGAACATATTCTGGCAGGCGGCTAGACATGCGCTCGACGGGCCATGCCGGGGGCATAACCAACGTACACGTCGAAACCGATTTTGCACCGTTGCAAGACTTATTGCATGAAATGAAAGAGGGATTGCTCGTCACGTCCCTGATTGGTAGTGGCACCAATCTAGTTACGGGCGACTATTCCTGTGGCGCTGCAGGTTTTTGGATTGAAAACGGTGAAATCGCGTACCCAGTGGACAACGTCACCATCGCGTCAAATCTCGATGCAATGTAT
Organism: Gammaproteobacteria bacterium; assembly: GCA_009841635.1. Classification (GTDB taxonomy): domain Bacteria; phylum Pseudomonadota; class Gammaproteobacteria; order Pseudomonadales; family Azotimanducaceae; genus Bin55. Next base: position 13,504 of record VXLJ01000035.1, on the reverse strand, counting down.
AAGGGCATTGTCGGGTTTGCCGACGACATTCAGGACCGTTCTTCGATTCGAACGGGGGCAATTCTGGTCGACGCCATGACCGTGGCTTCAAATTAGGCCAAGGATTTGCAGTAGGCGGTCACTCGGGCTCGCCAAACCGATCCGCGACGAGCTCTTTCAACGAGTTCATTGCCTCGCGTTCTTTATCGCCGCTGGTTTGCAACACTAATGTAGCACCACGTTCTGCTGCTAGTCGAAGCACCCCCATGATGCTCTTGCCGTTTTGAAGATCTGAGTCCACTAGCCCTATTCGAACGCTACACGGAAAGGACTTGGCAACGGCGACAAATCTAGATGCGGATCTTGCGTGAATGCCGAGTTTGTTCGCTACGACCACACGCTCCTCAATCATGTGGCCAACTCATGACTTTCTCTATGCCTGACAAGTACGTCGGGATATTCAGTCTTAAATTGCGCAGCTAGTCGTTCAACCATATAAACGGATCGATGCTTGCCGCCGGTGCAACCTAAGCCTACAGTAATGTAAACGCGACGTTGTGCAGCGAAGATCGGCACCCATTTATCAAGATAGGCTCGAATATCTGCAAAAAAGCCGTCCACCACGTCACTTGCGTCTAAAAAATCTTTGATCTTCGGGTGGCGCCCGTCAAATTCGCGCAATTCCTCATGCCAGTATGGATTAGGCAGACACCGCGCATCAAACACAATGTCAGTATCTACCGGAATCCCGTTCTTGTAACCAAAAGATTGGAACAACAAGGAAATCGAGTTGCCAGATTGGGCGGCAATACGCTCTTTCGTATAGGTATCCAGCTCATGCAGAGAACGGTTGGTGGTGTCAATCCGAAGATCCGCAATCTCGCAAATGTGTTCAAGCAATAGCTTTTCGTATGCAATCGCGTCTTTGAGTACGTTGAACTGATGATCTAAGGGATGTCGTCGGCGTGTATCACTAAATCGCTTGACCAGCACAGAATCGCTTGCGTCTAAATAGATTAAACGCGGCGCTTCGCCCCACTGGCGTAACTGCTCTATGTAGGATGGCAATGCACGCAGTTCTTCTGGCGTGTTCCGCACGTCGATGCACACCGCCAGGTCGGCGGCTTCGTCTGCGGGCCGGGCCAGCTCTGATTGCACATGCTGAACTAGCAAACTAGCCGGAAAGTTATCGATACAGTTGAATCCGGAATCCTCTAACGCATGCAACATCGTGCTCTTGCCAGACCCGGAACGGCCGCTCACGATGAAACTCTTCACACCAACGTCTCTGCTTGCCAAGCGATTCGCAACAGCTCGTGCAGCGCTTGTGGTGATTCCGCGAGCAATAGTTTTTGCAGACACGCATTGTTACCTACGACCGTTACAAACATTCTGAGCACTTCAAGTGCTTCTTCGGGTCTGTTTTGCGGGAAACACATGGCAAATATCAACTGCACGTTAGTGCCACCAAAATCGACGGTGCTGCCGTTACGCGTTCTCAGAAGTGCGGCAATAGGGACCTCACACCCTTCTACTCGACAATGCGGAATCGCTACAGGAATCTCGTCAAGGCTTGTCGAACCCTCTTGCTCACGTTCCTGCAATTTGAAAAAGATCTCGCGATAGGATTGATCCGGCAGGCGTTGCGCAAGACTTTCTGCTAATTGGCGCAACGCAGTCTTGCGCGATGGGAGCTCGTCGACGATCGCCACGTGGTCCTGCGCCAAAAGCGCATCAAAATCCATCATCGGGGTGCGTTTCGCAGCATTTGTGCACGAGTCTATGCAATGGACCCGCGCGTAAGTCGCGTGCTGTCGTCAGATAGCTGGTTGCACGCGATGATTGCTGATTTTCTCCTTGTGCTTAATAACTTGACGATCGAGCTTGTCGATCAATGCGTCAATCGCCGCGAACGGATCTTCTGCCTCAGCGTTAGCAAATATCTCTGTTCCTGAAGCATGCAATGTTGCTTCTGCTTGTTGTCCGTGCTTACGCTGACTTACTATCACATGAATATTGGAAATATGGTCGAAATGTCGTTCTAGCCTTGCGAAGCGCTTTTCGATGTACACCTTCAATCGTTCCGAAAGATGTGTGTGGTGGCCGCTCAGGCTTATGTGCATTTCTTCCTCCACGCTCAATCGCAATTCATTCGTTCCATTCTAACGAACTTTCGCGTTTGCACATAATCGAAATCGCGCCACTAAATAGCCATGCGCCGGCGGTCCTTGGACGCAGGAATAGCTAACGCTTCGCGGTATTTAGTGACTGTGCGTCTTGAAATCTCGATGTTCTGGCTTTTTAGCCGAGACGAGACCTCCTGGTCCGACATCGGACTACCTGGGTCTTCGTTCGCAATGAGTTGCTTTACCGCGGCTCGTATGGCAACGCCTGAGTGTTCTTTGCCCGGTTGAGTCCCAACACGATTAGAAAAAAAGTACTTGAGTTCGTAAGTGCCACGGGGCGTCTCAAGAAATTTGCCCGTCGTTAATCGCGAAACGGTGGAGTTGTGCAAGCCAATTTCGTCGGCGATATCAGCTAACAAAAGAGGCTGCATAGCACTCTCACCATGCTCGAAAAAAGCTTGCTGTTTGGCTACGACCGAAGCCACGATGCGTGCTACATTGAAATTCCGAAATCGCAGACTTGAAAGCAGCAGTTTCGCGCGACGATGGCAATCCTGCAAGAACTCCCGGTCCTTGCTCAACCGCTCACTTGCTTGCTCATCCCGGTTTTTTCGACCCAGCATGCGGCGATATTCGGCATACCAATCCGTAATCTTGATGGTCGGTAGATGCTCATCGAGCATCTCGATCTGCCAATCATCGCCAACCTTTCGCACGCGCGCTTCCGCGACCACGTATTCGATTCGAGCTTCGCTAAAGTCCGCTGCGGGGCGCGGTTTGAGGTGCGCAATGAAATCCATGGCAGCTGTGACTTGCTCTAACGGCAAGCTAAGTTCAGCAGCGATCAGCTCTGTATTGCGAGCTGCCAGCGCATCGAATGCGTCGCGAAGGACACGTAGTGCCACTGGCACGCGAGCGTCTGCGCCCACCGCGGCTCGCGTTTGAATCATCAAGCATTCGCGCAAATCCCTAGCGCATACTCCAAGTGGGGAGAAACCTTGCAGCAACACAAGAGTGTCTTCCAATTCGCGTTTTGAGCACGCGACCACCAATTGAACTTCCTGCAATAGCTCTGGTATAGCAAGCGCTAGCAGACCATCATCGTTTAACCACTCGATCACGATTTCTGCGATCTGCATTTCGGTCTCTGTGCAAGCAGAAAGCCGCAACTGCTCATGCAAGTGGTCAGCGAGCGTACTCGACCGAGCACGGTTTTCCAATACGGTGCCAGCGTCAGTCGCGCTGCTTGAACTCGACATTTCGACGTGGCGTGTTTGGTCGTCCCATTCGATTTCGTGCTCAATCGACTCGTTTGGGTCAAGCCTATCGAATGAATCTCGTTCGAGTTCTGGTTCCTCACCGGTGCTGTCTAGTTCGTCGACATTGGCTACCTCGTCCGCAGCTACCATTGGCTCGTCAAGCAATTCAGCTGGTTCTGAATCGGTTACAGCATCGTCGATTTCAAGCAAAGGGTTATCTAGCAGCTCGCTCTCTATGGCGGCGGCTAATTCCAGTTGCGTCATCTGCAACAAATGGATGGAATGACTGATGCGTGGACCAGCTCGCTGACGCAAAGCGATCGATTGCTGCAAACCGGTCCTTGGCGGACTCACAACTTAAAGCCTTCGCCTAAATACACCCGACGAACTTGCTCATTTGCGAGAATCGCATTTGCATCGCCTTCAGCAATGATGTGTCCTTCACTGACGATGTAGGCACGATCGCAGATGTCAAGCGTCTCACGTACGTTGTGATCCGTGATGAGCACGCCGATCCCATAACTAACCAAGTGTCGGATGTTGTCTTTGATGTCGCTTACAGAAATCGGATCGACGCCTGCAAATGGTTCATCTAGCAACATAAATCGTGGTGCAGATGCCAACGCACGTGCAATCTCCAGGCGTCGCCGTTCGCCACCTGAAAGACGTTCCCCACGAGTAGCTTGAAAGTTCGTCAGTTGGAACTCACTCAGCAAGCGTTCCATCGTGGCAATGCGCTCTGCGTTCGACAAGTCGTTGCGCAATTCCAAAACCGCCATCAGATTGTCGCGCACGGACAAACGTCGAAACACGCTCGCTTCCTGCGGTAGATAACCTAAACCCGCACGAGCTCGAACATGCATGGGTGCGCGGGATACGTCCGTGCCATTGATCGTGATGGTGCCTGAGTTCATCTTGACCAGCCCTACGATGCAGTAAAAACTGGTTGTCTTGCCCGCCCCATTCGGACCCAAAAGTCCAACAATCTCACCCGCGCACACGGTCAAGGAAACGTTTTCTACGACCGTCTTATTGCCGTAACTTTTCGTGATCGCTGCTACTACAAGAGCATTGGATTCGGCGGTCACTCAGAATTTTCCAAGACAAACTCGATTTGGCGATCACCGGATTCATCGGACTTCGCGATCAACTCGTTTTTTTGCAAGTCATATGTAATTTGCTCGCCGCGAATGCGATTGCCTTCTTGAAATAGCTCAACATTGCCCGTTAGAACAAGCGTTTGTGCTAATAAGTCGTAAGTTACTGCCGCGGCGCTCGCGGTCACCTGCTGTGCTGGATCGACCTTTCTGAATACGACTGGTTCACCTACTGCTTCAATAGTTATCAGCTCCCCGTCTTCTCGATTGGCCGTCATACGATCGGCTTCTAGCGTCATCGCACCTCTAACAAGCCGCACATCACCGGCGAACACCATACTGCCAGCAGAATCACCTAGCTTCGCTTCGACCGAATCGCCTGTTAACTTCAGAATCTTCTCGCCAGGTTCTTCCGCCACGACGCCGCAAACAGCGACTAGAAGAACGATTGCGGCGCTAACTATCTGTGCGATATACGAGCTCGACGTGGTCATCCACACCCGACGAAAAGCGGAATTGTTTCGAATCCAAATCCGCTTCGAGTTTATTGGCATGGATTTTGCTATCTGCGTTTTCTAAGGTAACTCTACTCAATGATTCAACCCATCGTCGTCGCGGATAGATCTTTAGCGATTCAGTAGAAAAGGCCAACGTACTTAAATCACCATCAGCTGAAATCAATCGCACATTGCCGTTCAGGAGTAGGAATGGATCCTCATGGCGTTCTTCGTATACAGCGTCTGTTGCACTTAAGCGCCAAATTTGATTGTTTGCAGCGTATACCGCCATCCTTAAATCATGAATGTCAGTGACGCCACGCGCCTCGTAATAACTCGCATGCACGCCAACCACTTCATAAAGTTTCTGGCCTTCGCCATTGAATTGCGTTATTTCAAAGCCTTCCATAAAGGCATCGGGTTCGTCGCTGAGCTCTTCAGGAAATGGCTTGAGCACAGGAGCCTCATCGCCACTTAGCATGTAAAGGAATCCAATCGCAAGTGCAGCGGCAATGAACGCATAGGACCATTTCATCAGGAACTCAACTGCGCGCCGCCAATATGCGTTCGCAAATCTCCCGCACAGCTCCTTCGCCACCGTTTCGAAGGGTTACCCAGTCCGCTTGCTCTCTGACAGTACCTACCGCGTTCGCGACGGCTATGGCCACGCCCGCGCTGCGCATGGCTGGCAAATCAGGTTCGTCGTCGCCCACATACGCGGCGTTTGCTGGCAAAACACGTACCCGTTCAAGCACCTCTTCGAAGCCGGCAAGTTTGTTGTCGGCAGCTTGAATCACATGCTTGATTGCCAGCTCCTTTGCGCGATTCGTGACGATAGGACTACTTCGGCCAGTGACAATGGCGAGTTTGATACCCGCTGTCTGCAATTTCTTTAGCCCATACCCATCATGCACGTGGAATGACTTGTACTCCAACCCATTGGCATCGAACGTGAGACGGCCGTCGGACAAGACGCCATCGACGTCTAGTACGAGAACTTCGATACCACTAAGCCGTTTATCTAGCAGGTCATCGGCGAGCATCAGGCAACCCCGTTCCATGCGCCATTGAATTTCACTTCAACCCCATGAAAAAACCTGGAATGACGCCCAATTTCCATATTTGAGCAACTATCTCCGACTTGCCGAATCGAACCCTCGCACGCACAAAAATCCCGACGTAGCGATCCCCGAACCATCAATTCGGATTGTATCTCTGCAAGACCCAACTTGCTCTTGCTTATCTTGCATGCCTAAATAACGCATGCGCTAGTTTGGTTATCTCACCCCATCGATCAGAAATTAACTAACTCTTTGTTTTTGTTGTTTTTTATTTCACGACAATTCAAAAAAGCGATGGTTCGTGAACTACCACAAGTAAGATTTGACTAAGTGCGATTGAATGATTTTCGACGCAAAATGCAGCGGTCGCAACCGCGAAAATACTGCAGTTTGCACTAAATAGCGCAAGCGAAGCAACTCTAACCAGCGTAGACAGACAGTTGGAAGACACAATCCGTGCCAATCTCGAACAAGAGTTTCCAGACGCAGCACTCCAGGTCGTGGTCGAAGGCAATCGTTGCCTCGTTCGCGTTGTAACTGACGAGTTTGAGGGAGTGCTCCGCGTTCGCCGTGAACAACGTGTGTATCGATGCTTGACAGAACTGATGGCATCAGGAGAGCTCCACGCCGTAACTATTCAAGCGAAAACTTCTAACGAAGCCAGTTCGGAATAGCGTTGGACAAACTACGGATACGCGGCGGCAATCCGCTTCGTGGTCACATCCCCATATCCGGCGCAAAAAATGCGTCGTTACCCATGTTGGCAGCTGCGTTGCTCACGTCTGAGCCAGTCAGACTTAGCAACGTGCCTAGATTACGAGACGTCCATACCATGTTGGCGGTCTTGCAAGCACTTGGCGCTGAAGCAACGTTTTGTGGCGCAAGCGATGTTGCCGTGTGTGCACAGGATATTCACACCCTAAAAGCGCCCTATGATCTAGTCAAGACCATGCGCGCTTCCTTTTTAGTGCTAGGACCGTTACTAGCGCGCTTTCAGCATGTTGAGGTGTCGTTGCCCGGTGGCTGCGCGATCGGCACACGTCCTATTGACCAACATTTAAAAGCACTCGAAGCGCTTGGTGCTTCAATCGAGCTGAATGAAGGGTACGTCACTGCAAACATCGATGGTCGACTACAGGGTGCCGTCATTGATTTGGATATCGCCACGGTCACGGGTACGCAAAACGCTCTCATGGCGGCTACTTTGGCCGATGGTGAGTCAACGATCGTAAATGCGGCGCGGGAACCGGAAATTCAAGCACTCGCCGACATGCTCATCGCGATGGGTGCTGACATTGATGGTGCTGGAACCGATGTGATTTCAATCAAGGGTTGCGAGACGCTGCACGGATGCACACGACATTTAATGCCTGACCGAATCGAAGCTGGCACGTTTCTCATTGCTGGTGCAGCGACACAAGGTAGCGTTCATATCGATGGTGGTTGTCACGAATGGCTTGAAGCTCCACTCGCGAAGTTGCGCCAAGCAGGTGCCGACATCACCCTCGACGATGACATGATTCATCTTGATATGCATGGACGCCGTCCGAAAGCGACCGATATTCGCACGGCCACCTATCCAGGTGTGCCAACCGACCTACAAGCTCAATTTCTTGCATTGAATTGCGTTGCCGAAGGCACAAGTCGCGTTATCGAAACGATTTTCGAAAATCGCTTTATGCATGTCCCCGAACTCGCACGACTCGGCGCGGATATAGAGAGCGATGGCACTACAGCTACCGTGCGCGGCGTCAAGCAGCTGCACGGTGCAAACATCATGGCGACCGATCTACGCGCATCCTCATGTCTTGTTATCGGAGGTCTAGCAGCTCGCGGCGAAACCATCGTCGATCGCGTATATCACCTCGACCGTGGCTACGAGCGCATCGAAGCAAAACTCACTGCGGTCGGCGCGGACATTCAGCGATTCAACGCTTAATGCCTTTAGATGTCACCCGCTTGGCCACTCACCAAGCTGAGTTCGAGAGTGAATTTACGGCTCTACTGCGATGGGAGCAGCGCGAGAACAGCGACATCGTTGCGAAAACGCAAAAAATCATCGATTCAGTTCGAACCGAGGGCGATGCTGCGTTGGTGCGTTTCACTTGTGAGTTCGACCGACGTTCGATTCAGGCTGCGAGCGAATTGCCAATCGACCAAGCCGCACTCGCTGCCGCCTGGCAGCGACTTCCAACAACTGACCGCGATAACTTGCAGGTTGCTGCTGCACGCATTGAGGCATATCACAGGAAGCAGCAAATCGCTGAACCTGAATTCACAGACGAATACGACAACAGGCTAGGCATCAGAGCTACCCCTATCGAAAGGGTTGGTGTCTATGTTCCGGGTGGCCAGGCTTCCTATCCATCGACCGTCTTGATGACCCTCATCCCTGCCAAGGTGGCGGGGGTTCATGAGACCGTGGTCGTCGTGCCGATGCCAGACGACGAAGTTAGCGATCACGTATTTGCTGCCTTGCACTTAGTTGAACCAACCGCGGTATATGGGATCGGTGGTGCGCAAGCCATTGCAGCTCTCGCCTATGGCACGGAAACGATTCCTAAGGTGGACAAAATCGTTGGGCCTGGGGGTGATTGGGTTGCCGCGGCCAAAAAGCTTGTCTTTGGACCCGTAGGTATTGAATCGATCGCAGGACCTAGCGAAATACTCGTTATCGCCGACGGCACGGTAGACCCAAACTGGACTGCGTGGGATCTCATGTCGCAAGCGGAGCATGATGCGAGTGCACAAGCAATCCTTTTAAGTCCTTCCGCGAACTACTTGGATACAGTCGCTGCATGTATTACGACAAACCTCGCCAATTCGCCTCGCGCAGCCATCATTCGCCAATCGCTCGCAAGGCGCGGCGCACTAATACAAACTCGCTCAATCGACGAAGCCATCGAATTGGCCAATCGTGTAGCTCCTGAACACCTGCAACTCGCAGTCGCTAACCCTCGGCAGTACGTCGACGCGATCAAGCACACAGGCGCAATTTTTCTTGGTCAATTCAGTGGCGAAGCGTTAGGCGATTACGTCGCTGGGCCAAGTCACGTACTGCCCACATTCGGCACGGCGCGTTATGCCTCTGTACTAAGCGTCCATGACTTCATCAAACGAACTTCGATCATTGATATATCGGTAGACGGTGCGCAAGTGCTAGGTCGGGTCGCCAGTGGCATCGCTGAGATCGAGGGTTTGTTCGCCCATGGTGAAGCCGCAAAAGCGCGCGTGCGTGACTACGACGACAATGCCTGAGCTCGTATTCGACCGCCATGGCAAAGCACTTCGATAATTTTTTTGACGTATACCAAGATCAACTAAACGCTGGTTTGCAAAGTGACCAGGCCCAGGCGCAAGTTGCTAAGCTACTCGCCACGTTGGCGAAAGCGCTGGTGCAGCACCAGCATCAAACTGGTTGGAAACGTGTGCTTCATCGCGTCATTCCGGCTATCGCACCCGCGTCTCCTAAGGGCATCTATCTATGGGGCGGCGTAGGTCGGGGTAAGACGTTTCTCATGGATCTCTTTTTCGAGTGGCTACCCATCACCGCAAAGAGGCGCATGCACTTTCATCATTTCATGCAGCACGTCCACCAGAAACTGCATGAGTTCGAGGGTCGTGCCGATCCATTACGAGTTATTGCTAACGAATTTCGCGAACATACGCTATTGCTCTGTTTCGATGAGTTTTATGTGGCCGATATAGGTGATGCCATGATTCTCGCGGAGTTGCTCGAAGCCTTGTTCAATCAAGGATTGGTATTCCTTGCAACGTCAAATACAGCACCGACTAATCTTTACGAAAATGGCTTGCAACGCAGCAAGTTCGTCCCTGCAATCCATCTGATCGAATCGAACACGCATGTTCACGAAATAGGTGGTGCTCACGACTACCGCTTAGAAGCGTTACATAAAGACCAGATATATCGTCTTATCTATCCGACTAGTCTGGTCGAACGCCGTGCCGACCAACAAAATCTATTACGCCGCGAGGTACCTGTCGGTCAGTCAATCGCTATAAACAAGCGTAAACTAAGCGTACTGTATGAGTATGAAGGCACGGTAGGTTTTACATTTCACGAGTTATGTGAAACGCCTCGAAATGCAAGCGACTACATTGAACTCGCGCGTCTCTTTCATACCGTTGTCTTATATGACATCCCTATCCTAGGGATTGATTCGGATAGCTCAGCACGCCGCTTCATTGCATTGATTGACGAGTTTTACGACCGCAATGTCAATGTGATCTTTTATGCGCAAGCTCCCATTCACGAACTGTATCAAGGGCACCAGCTCGTCGAGCCATTCAAGCGCACTATTAGCCGCGTCATCGAAATGCAGTCTGATTCATACCTTTCTGCCGCGCACAAGCATTAGGGAATTTAGTTCCGCGAACAACGCTCCGCACGAGTCCTGATGTAGATTCAACCCCCAGCTAAAATCAAAGTTCCTGAGCCTACCCAAAGCGGCCTTTGTCCTCACAGCCGTTGACGTTCTACACCAATCCGGATTCTCGCGGTCGGATAGTCCGCTGGATGCTAGAGGAATTGGCCGTTCCATACGACACTTGTTTATTGGAATACGGTAACGTCATGAAAGAGCCGGAATATCTTGCGATCAATCCCATGGGCAAGGTGCCAGCGCTCGTTCATGGCGATCAGGTTGTGACAGAAACCGCCGCGATCTGCGCCTATCTCGCCGAGGCATTCCCTCAGGCAGGACTTAAAGCCGAGCCTGCCTATCTAGGTGCGTACTATCGTTGGTTGTTTTTCGCGGCAGGACCTCTCGAGGCGGCGACGGCGGATCACTTATTAGATGTGACTGTCTCTGAACCATTGCAAGAAGCTGTCGGATACGGCTATTACGACTTGGTAGTCAGCGTGCTTGAGAGTCATTTAAAACGCAATGAGTACGCCGCGGGGCCCCACTTTTCAGCGGCCGACGTCTATCTTGGCTCAATTGTGTACTTCAATATCGTGACTGATACGCTTGAGCGTCGCCCGGCCTTCGAGTCCTACGTCAAGCGCGTGACCAATCGACCGGCATTTGACCGCGTTAGCGAACTAGATGGCAAGATACGAAGTGCCTTTCCCAACTAGCATGTCTGCCATATCAAAGTGGTATGTCGCGCCACGATTCGCGAGTTGTGTCATGGTCCTGTGCGGTCTTGCGAATCTGCAAGCACGACCTGAGTTCTTCGTCGAAGCGATTCAATTCGGCGCAAACGATTGCACTTTTTGCCACCATTCCGTGGCCGGTGGCAAAGCCGTAAACGAACGTGGTGAATGGCTGCTTAGTGAACGGATTCGGCGCGATGTCGTGGACATCGACGTTAATTGGCTGGCGGATCGCGGTGAACAAGCAGACGATTCTCGAACACTTGAAGTAGGTTCTAGTTCACTTGCGAAGACGGGTGTTGCCGAGCCTCAGGCCAAAGAGGCTGCGCCCACATCTAGACTGCCCATGGACTATACCACGCAATGGGGTGAATGGCCATCCTACGGCGGCGGTCTCAAAAGTCAGAAATACAGCCCACTACCTTACATAAATAAAGAAACGATCCATAACCTCGAGCTGGTGTGGATTTGGGAAGCCTTAATCGATAACGCTCGCTCGCCTTCTGGTGATTCTTCACGGCGCCGATTTGGCGCGGGCCAGCCATTTAAAGGCACGCCGCTGATGGTGGCTGGCAAGGTATACCTCCGAACTCGATTCTCTACGGTTGTTGCTATCGATGCGGAAACAGGCGTGCAGCTATGGGAATACGACCCTGGTACGCGACTAAAACGCCGACCACCTATGTTCGGGTTCGCTACGCGCGGGTTGGCCTATCACAAACAAGCCAATTGCGACGCCGAAACGCCTTGTGAGCGCATCGTGCTTCTAACCAGCGACGGCTACTTAACTGCGCTCGACCTCGACACTGGCAAACCCATTGAATCCTTCGGCACTGCTGGGAAGGTTGATCTGACGCAAGGCTTGCGCCGGCCATTGGACCGAACACAAGCATCGTGGAGTCATCCAGCCCTTGTCTGCAATGACGTGGTGGTCGTTGGATCCCAACTAGACGATGCGTCGCAATTCCAATTCCGCGGCAAAGATTGGAAACGCAACCTCCCTTTAGGCGACGTTCGTGGATTCGACCCACTCACGGGCAAGCAACTTTGGGTCTTCAAAACGATTCCTCAAGAAGGCGAAGTAGGTGTCGAGACCTGGGGGAACGAATCCTGGAAATGGATGGGAAACGCCAACGTATGGTCGACGTTTAGTTGCGATCCTGACCTCGGTTATGTTTATTTGCCGGTGACGGCGGCAACCAGCCACATGTATGGCGGCGAGAGGCCCGGCGACAATCTCTTTAGCACGTCGGTGGTCGCGCTGGATATCAATACCGGCGCTCGAATTTGGCATTTCCAGATTACGCGCCATGATATTTGGGATTACGATCTGCCAACCCAACCGGTTGTTGCAGACATCGTCATTGAAGGGCAAGTCCGCAAGATCGTGGCACAGGTTACGAAAGTCGGTTATTTGTTCGTACTTGACCGCATCACCGGCGAACCTATTTGGCCAATTGAAGACCGACCGGCACCACCAAGCACGTTGCGTGGCGAAGTTGCAGCCGCTACCCAACCACACCCAACCAAACCACCGCCATTTGAATTGCAAGGGTTTTCTTTAGCTGACATAAACGATCTAACGCCAGAGTTGCGCCGCCGATCGCTAGAGATTGTCGAAGATCTCGATCATGGTCCTTTGTATACGCCTATATCCGAGCGCGGCATCGTCTTGAATCCCGGCATCGGGGGAGGCGCTAACTGGCCTGGGGCATCGTTCGACCCTATCGACCGTCTGCTCTTCGTCTCCTCGCGGCGCGATCCCATCATCGCAAAAGCGATTCCGATCAACGAGGAGCGATGGGGGTTCCCATATCGCGACAATTGGTCCTTTACACGCATTGATTATTTGCCGTACATAAAACCACCATGGTCTAGCATTACGGCGTATGCGATGGATCGTGGCGAAATTCTGTGGCAAGTGCCAAACGGTGAGGGACCGAAAGATCACGCCCTACTAGAGAGCGTTCGGTCAACTTTGCCCGACCTAGGCCAGATCGGTGCAAATCCAAGCATTCTCGTGTTGCCGGACATCATTGTGATGGGACATTACGGCGAAACTTCACACCTTAAAGCACTGGATAAGGCGACCGGTGAGGAAATTTGGTCGATCCCAATTGTGGGTTATTACAGCGACTCGGCCCCTGTTACGTACATGTTGCGCAATAAGCAGTACCTTCTTATTTCGTCGGGTCACGTCATGGAACCAGCACGACTATCCGCCTATCGCATCGCGGTGGGTGACCAGGAAACTGCAGACTAAGCCGTTGCCGCCCTTATCTATAGCGGCTCGGTACGTACATCACATGAAACACTGGCCGCCGCGTTTTAAGCAAAAAGTCAGAGACTTCGGCGGTCCTTAACCA
>VXLJ01000036.1 GCA_009841635.1 Gammaproteobacteria bacterium | reverse complement strand
GGGGTGGTTATGCGGCCTGGCCAGTCGTGCTTCGGGGTATCCGTGGCACAACTTACTATATAGAGTTTCAAGGGTCTGCCGCAACCCTTAAAACTCAAAATAAAACAGCTAGTTAACGCCTTGCATGGCGTCCCCTAGGGGAGTCGAACCCCTGTTGCTGGGATGAAAACCCAGTGTCCTGGGCCACTAGACGAAGGGGACGTTCGCAATGACGGCGGCAATTCTACAAACAGCATTCTCGGTGTGGGCGCGCAAGCAGTTGATTTGGATTACATCTATTCAGAACGATAGCCCTACCCCAGCAACATAGGTGATATCCGTCTGTTCTACTCCCACCGGCACATTCGTGTCATGTCGAAGCGTTGCCAGTAAATTGAGGCTGACGTTCTCGAGCAATGCGTATTTCAAGCCGTTGCTACTGTCGATCACAATACCTGCATCAGTGGTGCTAACGATACGATGCTCATGCACAGCCTCTAGCCTCCCACCCAAAATGCGTCGTACGTACTCTAACTCCCAACTCAATGCGGGGTCTGTGGATTCCGTCATTGATTTTTCAAATATTGCTGCGACGCCTGTTTCAACGGTTAGCTTTCCGTATGTGTGTTCCCAGAAACGGTGGCCTAAACCTAGAGACGGAGAAACCCTTAAATCTATGGACTTTATCGGATCGCGGTAGCCATCCGCGCTCAATGCATAAAACCAGTCATTTCGAAAGAAACTACGAACCTTGTAACTTAAATCGACTTGATTTTTAAGGTGTTCACCTTCAACCTGATCGAATTGAAATGACGATTTGAAGACATGTTCGGATTTAGCTCTAATCAGTTGCGAATCTGTGGTAAGTAGATAAAGCTGGGTCGCGCTATTACCTTGCGAATACGTCGCGGCTAGATTTAGCTCAGTGGCTAATCCAGACACATCCCCAAAACCGCTTCCTGATTCAGCGCGTGCGTATTGAATCGTTTCGATAGCAATGGTCGAATCTATAGTGCTGTCGTGCCGAGTTCCATCTTTTTCTACTACTGTAAACGCGCCCTCAGTTTGGATCTGAGCGACTTGCTCCTGATCAACGCGTAAAACTCCGGCGTAGTCCGTCTCAAATTCAACGATATCACCCGAAACACCTTGAAGAGTGCCGGTTATACGGTCGCCATTATTTAACGATAGAGTGTCAGCGATAGCAAAAACTGGGATGAAAAGTACAAAAAGCTGTAAGCAATAGAAAAGTGCTCTACTGCTGCGTTTGAGAGATCTCAAGTAATGCCTTCCCAATGGTGTATTTGGCAAAATGATTGGCGGTTCGCCCGCTTCGCACGCCACGGTTGAGTGCCCACGTCAACGCTTCCTGCCGTAAATGTCGTGTCCAGTTTAGCTTGACGTCGTAGTCGAGCGCAAGTTTTTTGAACCAATATTCGACAACGTGAAGATATTGGTCCTGTTTGAATTGGTGAAACGACAGCCAAAGGCCAAATCGATCCGATAAGGAGATTTTCTCCTCGACCGCTTCGGATTCGTGCAACTCGCCGCGTGACTGCGTGGTAGTGAGATTGTCACGCATGTATTCGGAAACGAGGTGGCGTCGATTGGACGTTGCGTAAATAAGTGCATTCGTCGAGCTCGTGAACAAACTGCCTTCGAGCGCACTCTTCAGCTGCTTGTACGCATCGTCCTCCTCATCGAATGAAAGATCGTCAAAAACGATTAGGAATCTAAACGGCAAGGCATGAAGCTGGGCCATGATTTGACCTAAATCGCTTAGCGCGGATTTTTCAACTTGCACTAGGCGTAACCCGCGAACGTGCAAGTGATTAAGGATTGCTTGAATTAACGACGATTTGCCAGTCCCACGCGCACCCCACAACAATGCGTTGTTCGCAGGTAATCCTGCGCAGAACTGTTCCGTGTTCGTAACTAGCTCTTCTTTTTGTCGGTCGATTTCTAGCAGGTCATCTAGTGAAATATCGGAGAGTTTCCGAATGGCTTCAAATCCCCCACCCCAAAAATCCGTGCGCCAGTACACTGCGAGTGTCGTACCCCAATCAATTCGTTTGCGAACGGGTAGTAGAGCTGCTAATCGAACAAGGACGTCGTGTGCACGAGAATGGCGTTTATTTCGTGAAAAGGACATACACGCGGATTTTAGAAGCCCTACCTAGCATGAGCGCTCAACAAAATAAGCGTTGTTCGGTAGTGTGTACGAACTTACTGGTACTGTCTAAATGAACGAGTTTAGTGTCGGTTTCGCGATCTACTTTTTGGTCATTGCGGTCATCGCAGCGATTGCATATCGACGCACGCAAACCGATTTCGACTACGACATAGGTGGTAAATCGCTTTCTGCGCCTGTCGCAGCACTATCGGCAGGGGCTAGTGATATGTCGGGATGGTTGTTGCTTGGCTTGCCTGGCGCAATCTATCTAGCAGGATTAGGTGAATCATGGATCATCATCGGACTTTTACTAGGCGCTTATCTGAATTGGCAATTCGTTGCGCCACGCTTGCGACTCATGTCGAGCGCATATGAGGAAGAAGCCGCTACCTTGCCACAGTTCTTCCGACTTCGAACTGGATACAGTGGCGTTTCCTTACGCCTCGTTGCCAGCTTGGTTGTTATTGTGTTTTTCACGGTGTACACATCTGCTGGATTTGTTGCTAGTGCGAAACTGTTCCAATCAGTCATGGGTTGGGACTACCACATGGCGGTTGTTTGCGGCGTGGTCATCATCATGGTGTATACCGTGGCCGGCGGATTTCTCGCAGTCAGCTGGACAGATGCCTTTCAAGCGTTACTCATGCTCGTCGCACTCATAGCGCTACCCGTATTTGTTTTGCAGACGGACATCCCATCTGAGCTGAGTTTCACTTTTGAGAGCGTTAGCGTGGTCGGCACCATCAGTTTGCTCGCTTGGGGTCTCGGTTACTTCGGGCAGCCTCACGTCTTAGCGCGATTCATGGCGCTCAAGAATCCCTCGCAGATGGTGCGCGCGAAGGCGATAGGCATGAGTTGGATGCTCATTGCGACGGTGGGTGCTATTGCGATTGGTTTAGTAGGCGCGATAGCGGTGCCCGATTTAGCAGACCCAGAAACGGTATTTATTCGCGTAGCCGATGCGTTCTTAAACCCCTACCTTGCTGGCCTCTTGATTGCGGCAATTCTTGCTGCTGTCATGAGCACAGTCGACTCGCAGCTGATCGTAGCGTCGACGTGCATCGTCAATGACCTATTTCAAATCAATCGGCGCAAGCTGTTTATGAGTCGTCTGGTCGTGGTTGGCGTCGCGCTGGGTGCAGGTGTGATTGCGATCAATGAAAACAGCGTCGTCCTAGACGTGGTGGCGTACGCATGGGCCGGCCTGGGTGCGAGTTTTGGTCCCGCGGTGTTGTTTTCTTTGTTCTGGCGCCGTACTACCGGTCCAAGCATTGTTGCTGGAATGATTGTGGGCGCTTCAACAACGCTAGTTTGGCATACGCTAGGTGCGCTATTTGGCGGTGTTTTCTCGGACGTTTACGAAATGATTCCGGCTTTCTGCTTCGCTAGCATAGCCATTGCCATCGTAGCGCTTTCACAACCTGATACAGAAGCCGAAAAACGTTTTAGATCAGATGATGAACTCAAGGCTTCTTTGAGTGGTGTTCGTGCATCTTGATGATGTTGGACACGCGTTTCTTGCGATAAATCTGCTTCTCCCTATCTGGACCGTTAATACCAATCCGGCCTTCTTCGAAACGCCGTAGTTCATAGCGCTTTTGTTCTTCGTTCTCAGGCTGAAGCACGAGAAAATAGCTAGTAAGAAACCAATTGCCCGACTCCAGAGTCTCGTCCTTGCTCGCCATGTAATTGCCACGGTCGGGACGAGCGCCGATAAATTCAATGCGCTCGTTATGTATGTTTCTGCCTTCTAAATCCCATTGGCCGATGAGATTAAGTTCCTCGACCCAATGACGACGTGCTGAACGCGTGCGAGTCACCCAAATGATGACAGCCAGCGCAATAAGACCAAGTACTAGCAATGTGCTCACGGCGCAGTCCTTAAACCTAACGGTGAATGAAAGTTCACTGCATTAGTACGAATTAGCCAAAACCGGTTTTGGCAACATCGCCAGGAATCAGTGGATAGCTTATGCCTGCCCATTTTTGCACGACTCGAATAACTTGGCAACAGTAGCCAAACTCGTTGTCGTACCAAATATAAAGCACCACTCGTTTACCACCATCGACAATCGTCGCTTCACCGTCGACTACACATGCATGGCGATTGCCGATAAAGTCCGATGAGACCACTTCTGGGGTTTCAATGTAATCAATCTGCCGTTGCATCACTGAATTCAATGCAACGTCGCGCAGGAAGTCGTTGAATCGTGGTCGATCAGTACTAGCTTCCAAGCGTAAATTCAAAATAGCAAGAGACACGTCAGGAGTTGGGACTCTGATGGCGTTTCCTGTAAGTTTGCCTTCGAGCTCAGGGAGCAGGTTAGACACGGCTTTCGATGCGCCTGTTTCCGTAATCACAAGGTTTAGGGGTGCCCCGCGACCACGTCGATTCTTCTTATGAAAGTTATCCAGTAGATTTTGATCTGGGGTATACGCATGCACGGTTTCCATGTGTCCGTGTGCAATTTCGTACTCGTCATTGACCGCTTTTAAAACGGGAACGATCGCATTGGTGGTGCAAGATGCTGCCGATACGATTTTGTCATTGTGCGACAGCAAATGTGAATTTACACCTGACACGATGTTCTTGATTGACCCTTTGCCCGGTGCGGTTAGCAGCACTCGGTCTACACCCTTTGATTTGAGATGCTGTCCTAATCCTTCTTCATCGCGCCATGCGCCAGAATTGTCGATGACGACAGCGTTCTCGATCCCGTATTCAGTGTAATCGACCTTACTTGGGTCTTCTGCGTATATCAGGCGAATGACGTTCCCATTGGCTATGATGCAACGATTCTCGGTATCAATGCGAATAGTTCCTTTAAACGCGCCATGCACCGAGTCGCGTCTAAGGAGACTGGCACGTTTTTCGATGTCATCATCTTTTGACGGTCTGACAACAATAGCGCGCAAGCGAAGCTGATCACCGCCACCCGTTTTTTCGATTAGTAGGCGTGCCAGCAATCGTCCGATGCGACCAAAACCGTACAAGATGACGTCCTGTGGTTTGCTTAGCGGCTTGATGTGCCTACCTATTACCTCATGGCATTCTTCTTGAACAAACTCCTTCTCGCTGGGTACGGGATTGCCGTTTTCTTGCAGCGCCATGTATTTGACGGTGAGTTTTCCGACATCAATATGAGATGGGCCGAGATCAAGAGCTTCCAGCGCACAGAGCAAGGGATAACTTTCATCTTCTGAAAGTTCGTTTTTAGCAACCTGTCGTACAAAACGATGCGTTCGCATAATGTCAGTGACGTTCTGGTTGTACAACGCTCGACCGTAACAGTAGGTCACGACGTTTTTGCGATAAAGTTTGCCGATGATCGGAATCATGGCTTCGGCTTTTTCTTCGCGACGTTTCCAGTCTGGAAAGTAGTCGTTAAGATTGGGTAGTGCCACGGCGCGTAGCCAAAAATTGATGGATTTGAGCTGCGAATGATAAGAACAGGACACCTAAGAGAGATTGAGAAAATTAGGAAAATTGCCGCTTGTTATGGCACATTTGCGAAAACGATGTTGACTGGCATAAGCACTTCGATAAGACATTCATCCAACACGTGTGCACGACTTGGTTACGTATTCGCAATAGGTGCGCTATTTTTGAATTCGGCGCTGCTAGCCGACGATGCTTGTACGGAAACTGAGGTTTGTGATGACGAACGCTTTGATGCTAGTGTACGTATTCGCTACGCAAACATTGACGACAACGTCAATCAAAACGCAAACGCATTAACTGCAAGCGTACATATAACGCTGAGAACGCCTGATTTAAATGGCTTTAGTGCGACTCTGACTACAGAGCATGTCAATGATTTTGGGATAGACTCGTACAACGACGGAGGCACGAATGGGCAAGTACAGTATGCAGCCGAAGTAGATCCTTCGGGCACCGAGCTAGATGAAGGCTTTATCCAATATGCCAATGAAGATTGGCGGGTGCGTTGGGGTCGTCAATACATAGATTTCGGCACAGGGCCGCAACGCTTTATTAGTTCAGTGCGCTGGCGCCAAAACTATCAAACATTCGACGCGTTGACCGTCGACAGCCAAGTGAACGATAAATTGCACGTTGAAGGTGCTATATTCGAGAAAGTCTATCGAGTTATTGGCCGAGACCACCCGAATCGTGCAGCTCGCGAATGGGACATGGACGGTTTCGGTATCCACTCCACCTACGCGATCACACCAAAAGTCAATTTAGAAGGCTATGCACTTAATCTGGACTTTGTCGACAATGATTTGTTGTCGGCAAGGACACTTGGCCTGAAATTAGATGGCGATTGTGGTTTTGTCAATGGTTCTTGCGTCATTGATCTCGCAACGCAATCACCATTAAGCGATTCAGTAGCCGATTACAACGTACAGTACCTACATACAACCATTGAAATACCCTTTGCCAATTTCGCTAAACAAAACACGAGCGGTAGTGTCGCGTTTAGAGCTACACTATTAGAAGGCGACGGCGAAAACTCGTTTAAGACACCATTGGCAGCCTTGCACGCGTTTGCAGGCTGGTCCGATCGATTTTTGGTGAATACACCCACCGTGGGATTGACGGATATTCAGTTGCGCTTAGCGGAGAAATTGCTAGGTTGGGACGTGCAAGCAAACCTTCACCATTTACGCGCCTCACGAGAAACTGAAGAAAGAAAATTCGGCAATGAAATTGACCTGCTAGCGAGTCGTACTTTAGGGAAGTACAAGTGGTTATTCAAACTCGCACACTTTCAAGGCAATGAAGATTGGCGTCCGCATTCATATGGTACGAATGTGACAAAAGCGTGGGTTTCAGTCGAATTCGCGTTATAAAAACACGTTACAGCGCTTTCGCTGCTTGCCTATTTATCTAAAGCTAGCGTTTACGCCATCAAGTGCCTCTGATCCTGGACAGAGATCAGATTCAACCAGCTGATTAAGCGGCGTACTAGTGGTTTCGAGCACTTCATGCAAGTCAGACGCAATCGGGTCAACGTAAAGCAAACCAGTAATTACGTCGCCTTGTTCCTGTGCTCGTTGCACGTGATTTAGTGCACCGATACGGTCGTGTGGATCGTATGTTTCGGATAGCTTGCGCAATCTGAGCAAGCTACCATCAGGCATGTCCACTTCTTTAACGGTGCCGGGCGCATATTCCACCGAAATTTCTTCGTGCGGCGTAATTAGTTGCGCATCGACCATGGCCGCCGTATGCTCTCGCACATATTGATAACTCTTGGTCGACCCATTGTGGTTGTTGAACATTACACAAGGTGAAATGACGTCTATGAATGCAAATCCTTTATGCATCAAGGCTGCTTTAATCAAAGGCACCAGTTGCGTTTTATCGCCAGAAAAGCTTCGCGCAACGAAGCTAGCACCAACCTGCAACGCCATAGAAACTAAATCTATCGGCGAGTAAAGATTGGGGACCCCACGTTTGCTGGTTGAACCGCGGTCGTTCGTTGCTGAAAACTGACCTTTGGTCAATCCATACGTCCCGTTATTGTCGACGATGTACAGCATATTGACCTTTCGTCGCACGATGTGCGCGAATTGCCCAACACCAATTGAAGCGCTGTCACCATCGCCAGATACGCCAATGCAATATAGCTCGTGATTCGCAAGGTTAGCACCAGTTGCTACGGACGGCATACGACCATGCACCGAATTGAAACCGTGTGAAGCACCCAAAAAATAGCTCGGGGTTTTCGAGGAACACCCAATGCCCGAGAGTTTGGCAAACCGATGTGGTGGAATCGACATCTCGTTGCATGCGATTGTGATAGCCGC
This sequence comes from Gammaproteobacteria bacterium, assembly GCA_009841635.1. Lineage (GTDB taxonomy): Bacteria > Pseudomonadota > Gammaproteobacteria > Pseudomonadales > Azotimanducaceae > Bin55. Next base: position 32,894 of record VXLJ01000036.1, on the reverse strand, counting down.
GCTCACGGAGTCATGACCACAACCTGCGCATAACGTGGAAACCGACCCTTCGTAATCGCGTCGGGTTAAGCCGATTTCATTGAATTCGAGCAGCGGGTGTCTAACTTTCGGTTTTGGCACAAAGGTCATGTCGAAATTACCTTGATTCGCGGGATGTTGTTCACCTGGTAATACGAAAGGACTTCTTGAGCAATAAAGTCAGCTGAGATGGACATGCCACCGTAATAGAGTATGGATTGAATACTTGACGGTAGCAGGTCTAGTTCATTCACCATCATCATCTTCATCTGGGCATCACGGTTCTGCTCCACCATGAACACAATTTCGTGGTTGTCAATAAACTCTATCACCTCTGCGCCAAACGGGAACGCTCGGATCCGCATGGTATCGAGCTCGACACCTTGTTCGTCTAACATGGCCAAAGACTCCGACATGGGAGTGGCTGAAGTCCCGTAGTAGATGATGCCTGCACGGCGATTTTGCGAGGTGATTTCAGCCGCTGGCAAAATATCTCGCGCGGTCTCCCATTTAGATAACAAGCGATCCATGTTCTGGGTATACGCTTCAGGCGCTTCGGTATATGTAGCAAATTCGTCCCGTGATGTACCGCGGGTGAAGAAAGCGCCTTTGGAAGGATGCGTACCTGGTAGCGTGCGATAGCCAATACCGTCGCCATCGATGTCAAGATATCGTCCGAACGTCGCCACTTCATCAAGCTCTTCGGACGAGAGCACTTTACCACGGTCATATAAACGAGCGTCATCCCAAGCTAGTGCTTCCGTAGTCGTTTCGTTCATACCAAGGTCAAGATCGCTCATGACCAATATCGGCGTCTGCAATCGATCGGCGTAATCAAACGCATTAGCTGCAAAGTCAAAACACTCGCGTGGCGTAGCCGGGAATAACAAAGGATGCTTCGTATCTCCGTGCGAAGCGTATGCAGCTGCGATTAAGTCCGCTTGTTGAGTCCGTGTCGGCATACCCGTTGAGGGACCTGCGCGTTGAATGTCAAACAGCACCGCTGGAATTTCTGCGAAATACGCGAGACCTAGAAACTCTGTCATTAAAGAAATGCCAGGTCCACTCGTCGCGGTGAAGGCTCTCGCGCCGTTCCAACCAGCGCCAATGACGACGCCTAGTGCCGCTAATTCGTCTTCAGCTTGAATGATTGCGAACTTGCGTTGAGAAGTGTCGTTGTCGATCCGCAGTTGCTTGGCATGCTGCTCAAAGGCCTCAGCCATCGAAGTCGATGGCGTAATTGGGTACCAAGCACATACCGTTGCGCCGCCATAAATCGCACCGAGAGCAGCAGCCGTATTGCCGTCGATGAAAATGCGATCACCGAGTTTTTCGGAGTGTCTTACTTGAATGGGTAGCGGACACTCGAGGTAGTTTTCCGCATAAGATCGACCTATTTCCAACGCGTGAATATTCGGTTGGATTAGTTCGTCTTTGCCTTTGTATTGCGTTGACACCATGCTTGTGATAACGCTAAAGTCGATGTTCAATAACGACGTTAAAACGCCAAGGTAGACAATGTTTTTAAATAGCTGGCGTTGCTTTGGATCTTGAAATTCGCCCATGACCAACCGCGCGATGGGTACGCCAACCGGTTCGATGTCATCTCGCGCAAGTCGCGGATCTCGACCTTTCGTACTGTCGAACAGCAAATATCCACCTGAGCGCAGGTCAGCAACATCGCTTTCGAATGTCTCCGCATTCATCGCGACCATGATGTCTATTTCATTGCGTCTGCCGAAGTGTTCCGCTTCAGACACGCGAACTTCAAACCAGGTAGGCAAACCTTGAATGTTCGACGGAAAGATATTGCGTGAAGCAACGGGTATGCCCATGCGAAAAAGTGCTTTCGCAAACATGCCATTAGCACTTGCTGAACCAGAACCATTGACGTTCGCAAACTTAATTACGAAGTCGTTGTAGGTGGTCATTCAGCGTACGACCCTAGCTGCGGTATGTGTATCACAGATTTTTGCATGTCCCAGGCGTTCGTTGGGCATCGCTCGGCGCAAAGGCCGCAATGCAGGCAAACATCTTCGTCTTTCACCATCACGCGACCTGTCTCTAGATCATCTGACACATACAAAGCTTGTTCTAGATTCTTTGCCGGCGCAGTAAGGTAATCCCTGAGTGCTTCTTCTTCTGCATTGTTCGTAAACGTGATGCAGTCCATCGGGCAAATGTCCACACACGCGTCGCACTCAATACACAAGCGCTCGGTGAAAACGGTCTGCACATCGCAATTAAGACAACGTTGCGCTTCGCGACTGCCAAGTAGTTCATCAAAGCCTAGTTCTACCTCGACCTTGATATTGTCCAGCGAGCGCGAACGATTCGCGTGAGGCACGATAAATCGTTTAGAGGCATCGTGTTCAGCATCGTAGGACCATTCGTGAACACCCATTTTTTGACTGATTAAGTTCAGGCCTTCCGGGGGACGCTCGTCTTTTGGGTCTTTGCCTTGACAAGCAAGATGAATTGAAATCGCTGCTTGGTGAGCATGCGCCGAAGCCCAGATGATGTTCTCGGGACCGAATGCAGAGTCGCCACCAAAAAAGATCTTCGGATGCGTCGACTGAAGAGTGACTTCATCAAGAATAGGACAATCCCATTTATCGAATTCGATACCAATATCACGCTCAATCCATGGGCAGTGATTTTCTTGCCCAATTGCCATGAGGATGTGGTCGCATTCAATAAATACGTCGGGTTCACCGGTGGGTATGTATTTCAAACGCCCATCCTGCTCGACCGGTTTGACACACTCAAAAATGACGCCTTTTAGCTTGCCGTTTTCGTGCACGAACTCTTTTGGCGGTCGGTTATTGATGATGGGGATGCCTTCTGACATCGCATCTTCTTTTTCCCACTCGCTCGCTTTCATGACTTCAAAGCCAGACCGAACGACCACCGTAACGGATTCGGCACCAAGTCGCTTAGAAGTCCGGCAGCAATCCATGGCGGTATTTCCACCGCCCATGACGATCACTTTACCGGAAATCGAACTGGTATGACCAAAGGCGACACTTGAAAGCCAATCGATACCTATGGAAATATGTTCATCGACTTCCTGGCGACCCGGTAAATCAAGATCGCGACCCCGAGGTGCGCCAGTGCCAACAAAATAAGCGTCGTAGTTCATCTCAAGCATGGCTTTCATGCTTTTGATTTCATAGTTGTAAGTGGCATTTACGCCCATGTTCACGATGAGATCGACTTCCTCTTCGAGAACATCTGCTGGCAGTCTAAACGCAGGAATCTGACTTCGCATCATGCCGCCACCTGCTGGGTCACGATCGAACATATCGATTTCATAACCGAATGGCAACAGGTCGCGTGCTACGGCCAAAGACGCTGGACCCGCACCTAGAAGCGCAATACGTTTCCCATTCTTGGTGGTTGGCACATGCGGTAAGTAAGCCTCGATATCACCTTTATGGTCAGCAGCGACACGCTTTAACCTACAAATTGCGACTGGTTTTTCTTCGGTGCGTACACGTCGACAGGCAGGCTCGCACGGACGGTCACAGGTTCGACCAAGAATCCCTGGGAACACATTCGATTCCCAATTGATCATGTACGCTTCGGTATACCTGCCAGCCGCGATCATGCGGATGTATTCGGGTACTGGTGTATGTGCCGGGCAAGCCCACTGGCAATCCACGACCTTGTGGAAATATGCTGGTGCGTGGATATCGGTCGGATTCATGAAAAACCGAAGGAAAAAAGTTTCAGAAGAATGACAAAGGCTCGTATCAATGCATGGACGCTAGGCTCACAAGCACTAAACCAAGCTCAAAAACTGGATATAGAAATGTGTCAGTTCTCAGTCCTTGAGGCGACACTCATGCACTTCCGATTGCATGTCGAACAAATTATGCGAAAACCGACTCGGAATAAGCAAATATCAAGCCAATTCGTGCAGAGTTAGATGATTTTTCACATGGACAATCGCGTACATTTTAACAAAACCCAGTGTCCAATTTAATACGTGCTTGTTAGTGTTTCTTGCGCTCTACGAAGTAATCAAGCTGGTAGGAATTGCAATGAACCGGTATACCTAAAAAAGGTTACTACCAAACCAAAGGGAATTACATCGGAAAGTCGCGATTGAATGGCAAAGATCTTTCAGTTCCGTAGTAATCGCGGTAGAACTTCATCATCCTTTCAGGATCAAACTCGGCATCGGCAACTAAATTACAGGCAACAGATTTGAGCAAGAGAATCGATCGATGATGAGCGATTTTCGGATTCAACAATAGGTCGTAGGGGTTCTTATCGTTTGATGCGCCTACGGTGGAAGGTTAACTTGAAAGAATGATTTTCAACACTCATCCAACCGCCTTGTTAACAGATAGCGAGCTCTCGTAGCTTACGAACATTTTCATCGGCAGCTTCCGACCATGCAGCGTATATCAACTGGCGTACATCCCACGGTAACGAATAGACGGTTTCAGGTGGTTCCCATGATCGATAAAAATGAGATACCGTCATTTGCGCGAAAAATTCCCGGGCATTGGTGCGCCAATAAGGGTCCTCGAGCTCTCTGTATAAGCATGTACTGATGGACCTGAAATAGTTATGGACGGTAGGGTCCCTAAAGTTGAAAACAAGGAAATCCCACACATGCGCTAACTCGTGAATCATCAGGTGAGATGTGGTGAAGAAGTTATCAGGGCTTCGCAGGTCATACTTCTCAAAGCACTGATACCAAATGAACGCAAGCCGTAAATTGTTGCTTGTGGTAAGGGATTGCATATAGGTTCTGCCGGATTCTGGCTCATCGTCGCAGAATTCAGGATTTTCCAATTGGATCAGCACTCGAGGCTTCATATAGTTGAGGGCATGGGTAGGCAATGAGGCGTTCGCTAAGTCGATTTGCTCTTTCAGATTCTCAAACGCATTGAAGCGAGCCAGTTCATTCTCCGGATTTCGAAGCCTCGTGATGTGAATGTTGAACCCCCCGTACCATTTCTCCATAGCGTCGCCAGTGACCGTAAACCGAATCCGGTTCTGCTTGAACACCCCAATATCTAAGGGTTCGACTTGATGTTCAAATACGGGTTCTGAGCCGTGTAACGAGCAGTTGACGAATAGAAAGACGAACGATACGTTTAGGAAGATAGCGGTTCGAGTCATGGCAGACCTTTAAATCAACGGACGCTAGACAACCCACTGACATAATAGGTGTCGGGCCGTTGTCAACTAAACGCAATTGTTAAGCCCTTATTAGCTACGCGAGTCAAGCTGTTTCATTAGGCAGACAACCTGACATAACGGGTACCAACGTTTAGTGGACGATTCGATTGTAGCACCATCTACTTTTGGTTGTGACTCTGCGATGTAATTCCCAAGCCAATATCTAAACAAAATTTAAGTCGCCAAAATTTCAATGGACCTAGCCTGTGAAATCTAAAATTCCCATCGCACGCTCGGATCGCCAACACTTCATTCTGTTTTAGTTTTGGCACGTTTGCCTTCTGGCATGGACTTTATGCGATGCCGTCGCACCCAATGAGCTAGCACCTTTCCAACCAAGTTCATTTCACTTTAGTGTGTGTAGTGACGCGCCGATTTACGCAACTCGATTTCCCGCAGCCAGGCCAAATACGCCATTGGACCAACGTACATGGTTGTGCAGCAAGCCGTTATATTGCGGATTTAGCTGTCTCTTCGGAAAATCTCATCGTTCTAATCACAAAAAACTCCGAAAACGCGCATCGATATGAGGCAGAACTTGAATTTTTTGAACCGACACTGCAGTTACATTCGTTTCCGGACTACGAAACCCTACCCTACGATCGATTCTCCCCACCAATTAGCTTAATTTCAGAACGAATTAGCACGTTATATCGACTCCCGGAGGTCCGGCAGGGTGTGCTCATCGTACCGATACGCACGCTTATGCATCGCATGGTGCCGCCTGACTACATCCTTACCCGGTCGTTCGTCCTAAATGTAGGTGACCATTTCAATCTTGAAGAACAGAGCGCGAAGTTTTCCTCCATCGGTTATACCCGCGTGGACACAGTTTATGAACCAGGCGAATACGCGGTTCGTGGGTCGATTTTTGATGTCTTTCCGATCGGAACTAAAAGGCCGATTCGAGTCGATACCTTTGACGATAGCGTCGATAGTTTGCGTTATTTCAGGATTGATACTCAGTTATCCAGCGAACAATCGAAGTCCATCTCGATTTTGCCTGCACATGAATTTAGGTTGGATAAAGAAGGCATAGATCAGTTTCGTCACGGTTGGCATACGTCATTCGATGAGGACGTTCGATATTGCCCGGATTACCAAGACGTTAGCAATGGCGTTGTACCTGAAGGTATTGAGTGTTTCCTCCCCTTATTTTTCGAAGAAACTGCGACATTTTTCGATTACATAAATGACACCGCACGTTTCGTGCTCGACACTGATTTGGATGTGCAAAGCGAAACATTTTGGGATGAAATTACGAATCGCTTCGAAGCTTTTGGTTACGATCCTAAGCGTCCGTTACTTCCGCCACACAAACTTTACTTAAGACCTGATGAGACACGGCAGCGTTGGAATATATTTCCAAAAATTCAATTAGTTAACGAGAATACTTCTCAACGGAATTCAGACCCGCTGGAATGTACTGAATTACCTGACCTTGTGGCGAATCGTCGCTCTACTGCACCTCTTGCGCGACTCTGCGCTCATTTACAAGATGGTGGGCGTCGAACGCTGTTCGTTGCCGAAACCAATGGTCGTCGCGAATTTCTTACTGATTTCTTGAGCAAGTCAGACATTATTCCTCGCCAAGTGACATCGTTTGACGATTTCGCTAATTCGGCGACACAAATCGGCTTAGCTGTAGCACCATTGGATCGTAGTTGCGCCTTTGGCGACCTGGATCTGATTTGTGAAACCGATTTATTCGACTCACACAGCGCTGCCGTTTCTGTGCGCGCACGAAAGAACGCGATTGATCCTAGCTTGGTTATTCGCAATCTGTTTGAAATTGATATTGGCACACCGGTCGTTCACATTGACCACGGCGTCGGTATCTATCGGGGTCTAACCACAGTCAAGTTCGATAACGTTGAGAACGAATTTGTTACGGTCGAGTACGAAAACGGTGATTTGTTGCGCATTCCGGTGACTGAATTGCATCTCATTACCCGTTATATTGGATCTGACGAAGACGAAATTCGCATTGACCGCTTAGGTAGCGATCGTTGGCGCAAAGTGCGAGAACGCGCGGAGCGCAAAGTCCATGATGTCGCTGCAGAGTTGCTAAGCATGTTCGCACGACGCGAAATGAACCAAAGCTACGCCTACTCGACTATTGATTCAGACTATGAGCATTTTTGTGATCAGTGTGCCTTCCAGTTAACCGATGATCAAGAAGGCGCTGTTACTGCCATATTAGAAGACCTCAGCGCTACAAAATCGATGGATCGTATGGTGTGTGGGGATGTTGGTTTTGGTAAGACCGAAGTCGCCATGCGCGCTGCCTTCCATGTCGCTTCGCAAGGTAAGCAAGTCTTCGTTTTGGTCCCCACGACGGTCCTGGCCCGACAACATTTTGAGACCTTCGAAGATCGGTTCGCGGATTGGCCTTTTGAAATTGAATATTTGACGCGGTTTCGCACTGCCAAGGAAAGGGACGATATCTACGCTCGGATTCAATCTGGGCTTTGCGATATCGCCATCGGCACCCATCAGTTGTTGAATCCTGCCATCGAGCCTAAGGAACTTGGATTACTGATCGTCGACGAAGAACATCGGTTTGGTGTGAGAGACAAAGAACGGCTGCGCACATTACGGGCTAACGTCGATTTACTCACGCTAACTGCGACGCCAATACCACGAACATTAAACATGACGCTTGAGGGATTGCGCGATCTCTCCTTAATTGAAACTGCGCCAGCAGCCCGTTTGGCGATTCGGACCTTTATTGCAGAACACGATTGGGAGCAGGTTAAAGACGCAATTACCCGGGAATTAGATCGCGGCGGTCAGGTGTATTACCTGCACAATCGCATCGATACGATTTTCGGTGTCGCGGATACCATCCGTGAACTCATTCCTGAGTCCCGCGTATTAGTTGCTCATGGTGGCATGCCCAAGACACAAATCGAAGCGGCCATGTCCGATTTTTACCATCGTCGTGGGAATGTGCTAGTGTGTACCACCATCATTGAGAGTGGGATCGATGTGCCGAACGCAAACACTATCGTGATTGAACGGGCGGATTCACTTGGCTTAGCGCAACTACATCAGATTCGCGGCCGCGTTGGCCGTTCTCACCATCAAGCTTACGCCTTCCTCACGACTGCGCCAGAACTCGTGCTCACGAACAAAGCCAAGCGGCGTTTGGAAGCAATAGCGCAAGCGGATGAACTCGGCGCGGGATTCAAACTTGCACTCGAAGACATGCAAATTCGTGGTGCGGGTGAGTTATTAGGTCAGGAACAATCCGGTGAAATTACCGATGTAGGTTATGACTTCTACATTCGCATGCTAGAAGAAACCATCGAAGCGATGAAGAGCAATCGTGTGCCAGACTTAGATAAACCATTCGAATTAGGGCACGATGTGGATTTAAAGATCGCCACACTCATTCCATTTGATTACCTACCTGACGTCAAGTCACGCTTGATTTTTTACAAGCGAATTGCTAATGCACTCACCAAACTTGAAATCGACCACTTGATGGCGGAGTGCGTTGATCGTTTCGGTCCGATTCCAGATGAACTGGCAAATCTATTCCGAGTTTCGAAAATCCGACTTGATGCCGTTGCGACCGGGGTTGGTACCGTAAAACTCAGTCACTCAGGCGGTTATATTGAGTTTGTCGATCACACATTGTTCGATATCGAGGTACTGTTAGGACGCGTCCAGTCGTCACATCCTCGCGAGAAATACGAGCTTACGGATAGTGGTAAAAAACTTCGCATTCGTCACACATATCACGAATCGGAACAACGTTTGTGCTACGTCGAAGAATTTCTACAGAGCATTTCCTTGAAAAAACAGCCGACTACCAAGGTGGCGTGACTCAAATCCAACGTAATATAGCGGCACTGATCGTGTGGGGTTGGTTCGCTATTTACGGCCAAGCTGACGAACCGTTATCAGACTGGTATGAGATTGAAGTCATACTGTTTCTTCAGCCTAAAGCCAATCTTGAGCAAACGCCGCCTTTGACTGATGAGTTAAAACAGCGTGGTGAAAACCTTGTGGTTGAAGCGCCACCCCTTGCCTCCACCAACTTTCTCGCATTCGCCCTAACTGAAAAGGAACGGGCTGCTATCCAAATGCGGTCTAGTGAAGTGGATTTATCCACAGGTTCACATCCTTGGTTTTTCAGTAGTGATTTCGAATTCGACAGTGCAATCACTTCTGACGAGCATGGCGAAGACGCACTAACTCAATGGGAATTCCCTGACTGGTTGCTGAATCCTGAACAAAGTTATGACGATTTATTTATTACGGCGTTTAATCGTTTGCCATATGGCGGTTGGTTTTCGACGCTCGCCCTTGCGTTTGATGATCAAGAAGAAGAGCAGGACGATGAACTAGTTGAAGAAACTGCAGAAACCGACGAATTGACCTATAACGAAGCACCTTCGCCAACTCGCGAGGAGGTCGAATCACTAGTCGACGAGCATGTGCGAGAACTTGCGTCGACGAGTTTTGTCATGAATGAGAGCAACGTGCGCTTACCACGAACCGGTGCTCGTCTGCGTACCAATGGCGTTGATGTGATCAAGCACTTTAAGTGGCATCAACTGGTTCTCGGTCGTAATGATCAGTCGCAACGTGTTTTCTTTCAGTCTTTCAACCAATATACCTTTGAAGGCTATTTCAATGTCACGAAAGGTCGCTTCATCCATCTAGACGTGCATGTATGGCTCGATTTGCCAGAAGAGCACGCGAATCTAAAACGTCCAGTGTTCGAGCTCAAAGAAACGCGACGCATGAATCGCAACGATGTACATTACTTTGATCACCCAAGATTTGGCATTCTCGCGGAGGTCGTTCGCCTTGAATTGCCGAACGAACTACAGACGCTATGGGATGCGCTTGATTAGTGCTTTATTGAACGCTTTGAGCGAAAGGAGCGCGGCGTCCGTGTACTTAAGCGAACCAGGTATGTCGACCGCTTTACCGTCAATTCCGGCACCCGGATTCATAACGAATGCAAGTGCCGCGTATTCCAAGCCAAGCTGACGGGCCAATGCTGCTTCTGGCATCAACGTCATGCCAACGATCGAACAACCATCACGGCCATATTTAGCAATCTCTGCAGCAGTTTCATAGCGCGGACCTTGAGTACACGCATACGTGCCTCCGTCGATTGGAGCTAGATCAGCCTCATTTGCAGCTTCAAGTACTGCGGTCCGCATGGGTGAGGTAAATGGGAATGAGAAATCAAAGTGCTCTGCTACGCCAGGTATTCCAAAACTGCCCTTTCGACTATGCGTGTAGTCAATGATTTGATCCGGCACCATGTAAGCACCGATTCGCAAGTCTGGGTCGACACTGCCGGTCGTTGCATAAGCTGCTAGGTGTGTAACTCCGATCGAATGCAACGCCCAAATATTCGCTCGATAGTTGACTTTATGTGCCGCAATGTGGCTGTCGACACCATGCCGAAACAACACAGCACAAGCTTTACCGTCAATTTCATGAATCGCCAGAGGAGCGGAAGGCGAACCAAATTGCGTGTTAACGCGCTCCAGCCTTACCGGCTCGTCGAATGCAGATCGTAGCGTGCCGCTTACGATAAACGCTAGCAAGTTATTCGTCATTCATGGCATAGATTGCTGGTAGCTGTCGATACATGCCGTCCATATCCATACCACGCCCAATCAAATATCGGTCGGGCGCATTCAAAGCCACAAAATCCGCTTCGATGTCCACTTCGCGCAAGCACTTTTTATCGCACAACACAGCGCTCCAAACCTGCTCGGCCATACAAGAAAAGCGTTCGTACAACTTGCTAAGCGTAACGCCTCGGTCCAGTACGTCATCGACTACCACAACGTGCTTGCCATGAAGGTCTAATGCGTAATCACGCTCGGTTCGCAACTGACCACCTGTCGTACCGTCGTAACGTTGGACCCGAACAAAATCAAGCGAGACGTTGAAATCCACACGACGCATCAAATCCCACGTGAACGGCAAGCCTCCATGCATGACGCAGACAAATACAACGTCCTTGCCTTCTAGTTCGATATTCAAGCCAACAGCAACGCGATCGATGGCCCGTTCGATCTCCTCGTTACTGAACAACATGGAGAAGTTGGTGGGAATATCCATGGTTATGACTTTTCTGCCAAGACTGCTTGGTGAATGTGCACCGTTTGGGTTGGAAATGCAATTTCTGCGCCATGGCCCTCAATGATTTGTGCAATCTTGAGCAAGACGTCCTCTTTGATTTCGTGAAATCTCGCCCAATCGGTGGTAATAGTGAAGGTGTAGATGAAGAAATCGGCAGAAGAATCATTGAATTCGTTCAAGTTAACCATGAGAATCTGGTTCTTGTCGATTTCAATGTGCTCTTTCAACATCGTGCGAACGTCCGCTAGCACGTATGGCAGGATACTGACATCGTCGTAGCGAATGCCGATTGTTTCATTTATGCGCCGATTCGTCATACGACTTGGGTTTTCGATCGTGATATTGCTGAAGTTTGAATTCGGTACATATAGAGGTCTTTTATCGAACGTACGAATGCGTGTCACACGCCACCCAATGTGCTCTACCGTGCCTTCTATTTCCATTTGACTAGAACGAATCCAATCACCAACTGCAAACGGTTTGTCTAGAAGTAGTAGGAAAGCGCCGAAAAAGTTTGCCAACATGTCGCGCGCGGCAAAGCCCAACGCGATGCCACCAATACCGCCGAACGCTAGGACACCTTCAATGCTAAAACCCAGGGACTGCAGAGCAATGAGAAATCCGGTGATCATGACCGACACGCGCAGTAGTTTGCCGACTGCATCGATGGTTGCAACGTCGTCTTTGTCTTTCTGTTGCCCAGCGAGCGTATCCGACACTTTGCGAATGAACCGCACGGCGAACCAGACTAGCAAAGCGATAGCGGTGACCTCGCGTACTTGCGGCACAACGTCCAAAATACCAGCGGCTGTGTTATCGCGTACGACCGCCGCCGCTGCAAGAATGCCGAAAATCAAAATCGCCCAACCCACTGGTTGTCTTGCGACGTGAATAAAAGCGTCGTCATATACGTTTTCGGTCGCGCTCGATACGCGTTCAAGCCGATCGAAGACGAACTTAACGACCAATCGTCCTACTAGGCTGCCTAGTATGATGAGGAATACGGTTGCAACCCAAGTGTTGTCTTGAACCCACAGCCAGATTTCAGACCAACTCAAGCTTGCGCGACCTCGTGCTGCTGTCAGTAAAAGTTTGTTTTGAATCGCATAGATGGTGATGTTTAGCGCAAGTAAGCGCCTAGTTAGCGATTCAGTAATTCATTGTATTTTTGAGGATTTTGAGTCACGTGAAGTAGCTGCTCATGATCCGAATATTCGACGGCGAGCTAGGGATTACGGCATCTCGCACTTGTAAACTACCACGCTTTTGCGAACGGCAGGAGTGTACCTTGAACGTAGCAGATGGCATTGCGCACGTATTGAAGCAGGAAGGTGTCGATGTTTTATTCGCCTATCCTGTGAACACGATCATTGAGGCCGCGGCGCGCGCTGACATTCGAACCGTGATATGCCGACAAGAACGTATCGGTCTACACATGGCAGACGCCTATTCTCGACTATCTTCAGGTGAGAAGATTGGTACGTTTTGCATGCAACATGGACCTGGCGCAGAAAATGCATTTGGCGGCATTGCGCAGGCTTATTCGGAATCATCGCCGATTCTTGTCTTGCCAGCTGGTTACCCAAGACGCTTAGCTAACTACTATCCGAATTACAACTCTACACTCAACACCAAACATGTCACCAAGTGGTCTGAACCACTTACGATGGGACGAGCGTTACCCGAAGTCATGCGCCGGGCGTTCTTTCAACTCCGCAACGGTCGGCCCGGTCCTGTTCAGATTGAGATTCCAGTCGATTTATTCGGCGAGGAAGTACCTGAAAATTGGGACTACAAACCTGCGTTCGCGACACGCACTGCCCCTGATCCCAAAGATGTCGATGTGGCCGCGGAGGTGCTCGCCAATGCGGAAAGACCGGTCATTTATGCTGGTCAAGGCGTTCATTACGCCAAAGCTTGGGATGAGTTAACGGCGCTTGCAGAAGAGTGGCAGATCCCTGTAACCACCAGTCTTGAAGGCAAGAGTTCCTTTAATGAAACGCATGGGCTTGCGCTAGGTTCAGGCGGTCGCGCCAATCCTCGTGCGGTGAAAACATTCTTAAACGAAGCGGACGTCATTCTCGGTATTGGGTGCAGTTTTGCGTTGACTGGCTTCGGCGTGCCGATGCCACGAGGCAAGACCATCATTCATGCGACATTGGATCCGATGGACCTGAATAAGGACGTAGAAGCGCAATACGCCTTGATTGGCGACGCAAAACTCGCGTTACAAAGCTTGTTGGGTGCAATGGCGGATCGAGACCACGCGCACGCGGAAGCCCGACGTGGCAAGGTTCAACAACGTATTGCCGAATTGCGTAGTGCTTGGTTAACTGAATGGCATGCCAAGCGCACCAACAATGAAGCACCTATTAATCCCTATCGTGTGCTTAACGAGTTGCAAAATGCCGTGGACATCGATAACACCATCATCACCCATGATGCAGGTAGTCCTCGTGACCAGCTTTCCCCATTCTGGACTAGCACGCAGCCGTTGTCTTACATTGGGTGGGGAAAAACGACCCAGTTAGGCTATGGCTTGGGCTTAGCGATGGGGGCGAAAGTCGCGCAGCCTGAGAAGACGTGTATCAATGTATGGGGAGATGCCGCCATCGGTTTCACCGGGATGGATTTCGAAACTGCAGCGCGCGAACAAATCCCAATCCTGTCGGTCTTGATGAACAACTTCTCGATGGCAATCGAAATCCCGATCATGCAAGTTGCGCAAGAAAAATACGGTTCGACAGATATATCTGGTAATTACGCTGACATGGCCAAAGCATTTGGCGGATATGGCGAACGAATCACGGATCCAAACGACATTCAAGGTGCATTGCAGCGCGGCGTCACTGCAACGAAGGATGGCCAACCAGCACTACTTGAATTCATAACGGATAAAGAAATTCAGATTTCTGCCGAACAGTAGTTCAAGCTACACTGACACGACGTGCAACATGTGAACATTGTTGCACGTCACGAGGTGCCTATGACACAAAACGAGTTAGTTGATTAGCGAAAGCGGACCGCAAACCAGGTTTAGAGAAGATACTCTTGCGTTGTGGCATGAACTCTGCCACTTCTAGTTCGTCTAGCGCGGTGTTCATCCGCTGAATGCCTGTTTGGACCAACTCGAACGCACCCTCTATCTCTAACGAAAGCTCGCCAGCTGCAATGACGGGGACTGTCATCGCCACGACAAAACTCTGTCGGTATGCCTCCCAACACTCGGTCTCACTCCACTCAGCGTTGCCTATGCGACTCGTGATGTCGTGATATTCAGCCACGAGTTCCTTTTCGACTTTCTTACGTACATCCGATGGCAGGCTTCCTGCCATGAAGTAAGCGACGTCCGTCATGCCGACGCCAATGCCATGGGTCTGCCAATCAATAACCACCAACTCACGTTCATCGGTATTACCAAAGAACATGTTGTCTAATCGGTAGTCGTTGTGAGTAAGCGTGAGTGGGAAGTTCCCTATTTCGTCGTAATGACCGGCGAACGTATCTCCGAGTGCTCGAATCAGCTTCTTTGAAGACGGAGACAAATCGGCGTCAAAGACCTCAAGGACTTTCGGGACGCTGCGTCGAAAGCCCACATGCATTTTCAGAATAACAGACGGCTCTAGAAGGGAAAAGTAATTTCGTAATGGCGGTTCATTAGTTCGATTCCAGAATGTGCCGTGCAATGTCGCAACGTTGCGAATTGCGATTCGAGCTTGTTCTTCAGTGCCGCCTTCGAGCTGGCTAGTGACTTGAAAATCATTGAGATCTTCAAGCACCAGAACAAAGTCATGAGTTTGGGAGTCAAATGCACAAAAATAGGGGTGTGGCACTGCGATAGGCGTAGCGGTTGCCATATCGCGATAGAACGCAACCTCCTTTTCATACAGTTGAAATGTCTTCGCGACTTTTCTGCTTTCTGGAACGTCTGATCGTATCTTGACGACAACGCTGGCTGGACCCGCGTTTTGGTCTGATTCGTACGTCAAGTTGCAACGATAAAGACAACCAATCAAGCCAACTCCCGTACCGATTGTCTCAATATCTAACCGTTCGATTTGCCCAATTGACTCATTGGTCGAATGAGAAAGCGCCGACTGCAACCAAGACTTCGTAAGGTCGTCAATCGATTTGGGTATGGCGACGTAGGTCACGATAGGGATGCGCTCATATTCAGGCAACTAGTTTCAATTGAACATTCATCAGGTTATTGCCAAGTACGCAAGCAATACCTAAGTACCTGCAGCGCATTAACCCATGACTGCTTTCAATTGATTTTAGAGGCATTGCGAAGCTAAGGTATTCCGGTTTCAACGTAGGTCGTTCTAACTTCTCCCAACCTTCTGCAAGCATCTCTCTTAAAAGGTATCGACGCCTACCCTGTTCATGCAGCAATAGCTCGAAGGTTCTGCTTTCGTGCTTGTTCGGTGAGATGTCGTTTTCGAATGCGAATCGCCGCGGGTGTCACTTCCAAGAGTTCATCGTCAGCAATGAACTCAAGCGCACGTTCTAACGTAAATTTAATGGGTGGAGTAAGCAAGACGTTTTCGTCGCTCCCGGCCGCCCGAATATTTGTCAGTTTTTTCTCTTTGGTTGGATTTACGACAAGATCGTTGGCCTTGTTGTGGATACCAACGACCATGCCTTCGTAGAGGACCTCACCAGCACCAACCAAAAGTTGACCGCGCTCTTGAAGTTGGAACAGCGCGTAAGCAACAGACTTACCTCCGCAGTTCGATACGAGCACACCGTTATGCCGCTTAGTATCAAGTTTGCTTTCAAATACTGAGTAGCCTGCAGAACCGAACGTCATGATGCCGGTTCCAGATGTTTCTGTACTAAAGACGGATCGAAACCCGCTGAGTGCGCGTGTTGCAACAAGATAGGTCAAGCGAATGCGATCAATTCCTTCATTTGAGATATCTTCTATCGTGGCACGGCGAGCCCCCATCAATTCCATCACAGAACCTTGGTGTTGCAGCTCAACACTCAACGACACGGTTTCAAACGGTTCTTCGAGGACACCGGCGATTTTTCGAGTGATTACCTTAGGCCTGGATACGGCTAATTCGAAGCCTTCCCTGCGCATGGTTTCGATCAGAATCGTTAGATGCAGTTCGCCTCGACCGCTCACATTGAATATATCGGCCGTATCCGTAGTTTCCACACGCAATGCTACGTTGTGCATCGCTTCCTCAAAGAGTCGCTCCTTCAGGTGACGACTGGTGAGAAATTCACCTTCTTGACCTGCTAACGGTGATGTATTGACCTGAAATGCCATGGTAACGGTGGGTTCGTCAACCGTTAGATTGGGCAAAGACTCTGGTGCTTTCGGATCACAAATCGTCTCGGAAACCTCTAGTCCATCGATTCCGGCCACGCAAACGATGTCTCCCGCGGTCGCTGTTTCTAGATCAACGCGCTCAAGACCTCGATTCGCACGGATGGACATCAACCGGGCGTCTCGAACCTCGGCGTTTTTACTAATGACTTTTACCGGAGACTTTGCGGCGACTACGCCACGTCGGACACGCCCAATGCCGATAACGCCGATATAAGGTGAGTAATCAAGCGTGCAGACCTGCATTTGAAAAGGTCCTTCAATAATCGGTGGCTCTGGTACGCAATCTACGATCATCTCAAGAATGGGTTTCATCGAATCCTCGAGACCATGTGCATCCAGGCCAGATTGACCAAGTAACGCCGATGCAAATACCACTGGAAAGTCCAGTTGTTCGTCCGTGCAATCAAGCGAAGCGAATAGATCGAATACTTCTTCCACAACCTTTTCAGGTCGCGCTCCAGGACGATCTACTTTGTTAACGACCACAATCGGATGTAGGCCCGCCGCGAATGCTTTGGCAGTGACAAACCGAGTTTGCGGCATAGGTCCTTCAACCGCATCGACGAGAAGCAAAACCGAATCCACCATTGCAAGAACACGCTCCACTTCACCGCCGAAATCGGCATGGCCGGGGGTATCCACAATATTGATGCGAATATCGTTGTATTCAACTGCAGTTGTTTTGGCAAGAATGGTGATGCCACGTTCACGTTCTAGATCGTTGCTATCCATTACCCGTTCAACAATCTTTTGTCGCTCATTGAATACAGTTTCCTGCAATAAGCGATCAACAAGCGTCGTCTTACCGTGGTCTACGTGAGCGATAATCGCGATATTGCGATTTTTCATGGTCTAAAAATAAATTCTTCTTTTAAATCAGTATGTTGTATCAAATACATGCAGTGAAATGCATGTACTAAAAGCTACTTGATGCCGCTCAAGGCAGCTTTAAGGCGCGCTGCATGCTTAGCCAATGAATCGGCGTCTGCAGACGCATGGCCATGGAATCCGAAGTTCACTCCATCTGACGATGGAATGACGTGAAAATGTAAATGAAAGACCGACTGACCTGCTTCCGAGCCATTCAACTGCACCACTCGTATCCCTTGATCAGGAAATACTTGCTGTGCAGCAGATGCAACGCGTTTGACTTGCTTAATCACGTACTGCACACTTTCATTGGATATCTCATGAATGTTTGACGCATGTTCTTTCGGAATCACAAGAGCGTGCCCGTCAGCTCGAGGCATGACATCCATAAACGTGAGCGTATGTTCAGTTTCTTCAACCACATGGGCTGGCAATTCGCCTCGCAATATGCGCGCAAATACGTTGTCGGGGTCGTAGCTCATGGCGAATGGGAGATGCTGACCGTGGAATTTTAATTTGGTGAAGGTACTGCAAACAGCTATATCAATTCAAGCTAACAGGTGAATCTCAGGCCTTCCCGGTGAGCAATTGATCCAATACATCCAACTCCCGCTGATAGCGCTGTTTCTCAGCCGGAGTTTTGGCGAAATTTAACGCATTTTCGTAACTCGAATATGCTTCCTCATAGTTGTTCAGCGATTTCAAAATGCTGCCCTTTAGTTCAAAAAACCGGTGATTGCGACGTTCTAACGCCAGAGAGCGATCGATGAAAAACAAGGCTTCCGCCATTTGACTATATTCAAAAGCTCGCTGCGCCAACGCAAATTGGTAGTACGGATTCTTCGCGCGACGGCGTTCTACTTTCGTTTTTAAACGAACAAATTCGGCTCCTTGCGCATGCTCCAAAATACCCGCAAGTGCGACGACATGTGACTTGTCAAGCGAGAGCGCATAACGGTTAATTTGCAGGGCTTCTTCGGATAACCCGAGACGTTTGTAAAACGTCGCTAGATTAACCCAGTGATCTGGATGCTTCGGAGCCAATTTGATCGCATGTCCGATGTAGGCAAACGCCAAGTTGTTGTCCCCGCTACGCCAATACTCTACTGCGTCATTTGCGTAGTGAAGCGAACGAGCGAACTGGTCAGACACTACTCTACCCTGAAATTCCTTAACACTGTGGCGATTGAAATCGATTGAGACATATCGTTCTCGATACAACCGGCTCGGTAATAGAACCCGCAAACGTATATGTACTAGATGCACTAATACACCTTCATTGGCGATGTATGTTGGTGGCGCGTTCACTAGTTCGTACCGAGCATCTAGACCCGCTGCGCGTGCTAATGCAATGAACATATGCGTATACGACAAACAGTTACCTTTTTTAGAAGTAAATGTCGCTGCCGCGCTTTGCGTTAGCCCATCTACATAAGTGTCGCTGTAATACCCTTCAACAGCAAGTTTGCGAATAAGTGCATGAACTCGCGCACGTTCGTTTTTTACCTTGGCGATGTCCGGCTCTACAAATGCTCGCATTTCATCGGTGATGACCAAAGACATATGTGCAGGAGGCCTGGCTAGTGATCTACTAAAATCAAATTGGTGCGGCGTTAGCAACGCCAACGGTGGCTCGCGTTGCACCTCGAAATTCGTGATAGATTGACACGCGGTGAGCATTGGTAGAACGAGAACAACGGAGCCCCACACAAGCGCTTTGAAGAAGGCATTGAGCCTCTTTCTCATGGTGATTGCTTGTATGTCGATCAGATCCTTAAGTGCAAGTGTAGACAGTCACAACGGCGGGTTATTCGACAACAACGAAGCCTTAATCAGTACCGTAGAAGAAGTAGCAAGCTGGGTAGATTTGCTTTCTCGAATTGAAGCGCAAAACAAAGAGATCAATGCGTGTCTCAATGAACAGCTTGAGTGTAAAGGCCGATTGAAATCCATTCGACGCCTACTCACCAAAGGGGCAGATTTAGACCGAAATCAGCAAATCAATCTGGTCAATCGATACATCAATCGCTTTTCAAAATATAGGCAAGATCGACGCCGTGTCGTGAGCGTTGCTGACAGTAACATCGTTGTTGGCCAAAGATGGTCCACTCTGGTCGAGTTCTTACAGCGAGGCGGCGATTGTGAAGACTACGCCACTGCGAAATACCAGCTACTTCGTTTACTCGGCGTGCCGTCAAGTGACCTCCGAGTGGTAGTCGTGTACTCTAGGTTCAAACGTGAGCACCATGCACTCGTCGCTGTAAATCAAGTGAGCGGTGGGATGCGCCTGCTCGACACGGACAATCTAAGCTATAGGTCTCGTCCATCTAAATATCGCTACGTATTCGCATTAAATGAGAATCACGTATGGGATTATGGGATCGGCGATGCCAAACTCAGCTGGTCGGTTCGCCGCGCCTTAAAAGAGCAAAATCAAGTCAATTAGCCTTAGCCATGTGTCATAGCAAAATCCTGCACTAACTTGCAGTCAGTGGTGATTGACGCTGGCGATAAGACTCAAACAACAACGCAGTAGCGGACATGGCCGCATTCAATGAGTCCGCGGCACCAAGGTTTGGTAGCTTTACTAACTCATCACTCGCTGCTAGCCAGAATTCAGTGAGACCATCTTTTTCACTACCAATGACCATGGCACAATCACCGGCGAGATTGGTGTCCAGATAACTGACTGAGGCACTAGGTGATGTAGCCACGATCCGACAACCACTTGACCTTAGCCATTCAGCAGCATCATTCGCCGATACGACGACGCACGTTTTTGAGAAAACTGTGCCCAGGCTAGCTCGAATCACATTTGGATTGAAGAGGTCAAGCGCAGGATCAGTGACAATCACCGCGGCACATCCTGTTGCATCCGCTGTGCGTAGCATGCTGCCTAAATTTCCCGGTTTCTCTACGCCATCCACAACCAGGTATATATCGCCCACAGTACTTTGAATGTCATGTAGCTTCGTGCTAGGTTGCCTCCCCACGACCAACAAGCCATCTGGATTTTGCCATTGGGAAAATTTGAGAAATACTTCGGTCGTCGTCGAGTAAAGTGTTTGAAGTCCTGCCGATCGCAATCTTTCAACCGTCTTTCTAGCTCGTTCGAAACGTGATAGCGACTCGCAGTAAATTGCGTATTCGAACTGTATTCCCGCTTCTAACGCACGATCAATTTCACGTGTGCCTTCAATGCGAACTAAACCTAGCTCATCACGGTAGCGGCGTTTAAGAAGCTTGCGTACCGATTGCAGAAGCGGGTTTTTGGTGCTAGTTATGCGACTGCTAACTGCGTTCGCTTGGAATTCAGATTCGGCCACGCTTCGGATTCAAAGATGAAATTGATTAGAACAGCTAACTATGCTTTGCACCTTTATATGTATATTCAATTGAGATGTGAAGGTAAAGGCAACGCCATTAAATCCGCACCTAGATAACCATAAATTGCGATGGCGACGTAGCGAGAGCTGGTCAGAGGCCGCCAAAACGTGCTTTAGCGAAGGCGATTTCGATTCGGCGGTTATTTTTTATTGGATTTCGCTTAACTCTTTATTTGCTGTCGATAACGCTGTAACCTCGCAAGATCCTCCCACATCGCCAGCAAAGACAGAGCGCGACGCCTTTCTTCGCCGTCTGCAGGAATTTGATAAGCAGGAAGGTGGACTCTATCACCTCATGTGGCAACAGTATTCGCAAACCATTCAGCCTTTGCTGAACAATAAGTTTGTATATGGTCGTTATTGGGAGGCTATAAAAGACGGTGAGGACGATACAAAATGGCGGGAAGCGATGGATGCAAGCAAAAACAGTGCTCAAAAAGCTCTAACGCAACAAGGTTCACTGGAATCTCTACTGATCATAATTTTCGATCGGCTCAACGTACTTCGCAACCAGCTTGTCCACGGTAGTGCGACAAAAAACGGTAGCCGTAACCGTTCACAGGTACATACTGGTGCACATTTATTGCATACGTTAGTGCCTGAAATACAAAGGATATTCAAACAAAACTCAACTAAAGACTGGGGCGAACCTCCCTACAAACCTCAAGAAGATCAATAAATTATCGAAAATAACTCACCGATCCACGCGAACCCTTACCTAAATTGGCGAGATCAATTGCTCGCGCGGATCAGTTGGAGTGGATGTATTACTCTTTATAGGTATCCATCTCTCGGAATGGCCCGTCGCGCCAGTCGACCGCGGTGCGGAACCCTAATTCTTGTACCTTGTCCTGCCACTGGTAGCTAAATCCAGTCATTTGCCCGGCAGCGTCTAGATCGGTACTCGTTCGAACCGACGAATAAATGCCCATGTTTTCGTAAAAACGATTCATGTTCAACTTGAGAATTGCGAGATGGTCGGCGGACATGATCGCGAGCCGATCCGCAAATGCAGTGGTTCGCGCTTCAAGTTCCTCTTTCGGCCATGCGTAATTAACCATGCCGATGCGCTCTGCTTCAACTCCTGATACGTTTTCACCTGTGTAGTAGAGTTCTTTCGCCTTACGCATGCCGATCACTAAAGGCCAAATGACGCCTGTTCGAGAGGTTCCGAGACCACGCAAGCCAGGATGGCCAAGCTGTGCATCTTCTGCGACGCATACTAAGTCAGCCATCATGCAAAGCTCGCAACCACCAGCGATCGCATATCCATTTACTTGCGCAATAGTGACTTTCGCCATATTCCAGAAGTACATATGAATGTCAGTGATTTGTTGCATGCCGGTGCGAATGCCCATAACTAACCGACGACCCTTTTCGTCGACGCTCTTATGGCGACGTACAACGCCGTCCGCGCCGCGACCACCACTCGGCGTCAAGTCATAACCTGAAGAAAAAGCACGCTCTGTACCACGCACGATAATCACACGAATTGAATCGTCTGCTTCCATGTCGTGCAGCACGTCGTTGAACTCAAAAAGCAACTCTTGCGAGAGGGCATTCAATTTTTCTGGTCGATGCAGCTGAATGCGACCTACGCGGCCATCGGTGCCGACGCGGTCAATAATTAGGTTGTCATAGTTGTCGTACTCAGGCAATTCGTCACCTCAATTGATTAAATCGCTTCGTTTTAACTTGCGAAATGCAAGAAGAAGTCGTACATTAGTCGGGTGCGAATGTTAGTCGTGCTAAAGCGACGGCGCTCTTTTTCGTCAGGAAGTTCCCGGATGGCAAATTCAATTGAAGCGAATCGACGTAATTTCTTGCGTTGGTCAGCCGCAACAGGCATCGCTGGTACTGCGGCGGCCCTAGCGCCACGAGTTAACGCTCTGGATGCCTCTAAACCGTCAATGGTTCAGGCATACCATCGTCTTGGTCGTACCAATCTCGAAATTTCCGATATTTCAATGGGTACAAGCAATCTGCGTAATGGCCAAGAAAACCTAGTTCACGCTGCACTAGACCGAGGCATCAATTACTTCGATTCTGCCTATAGCTATACCCGAGGGCAATCGGAAACCACTCTTGGAAACGCATTGAAAGGTATGCGTGAGGATGTCTACATCGTTTCTAAGTCAGTGACCGATGCAGATGCTTCGCTTGAGTGGCATATGGAACAGTTGGAAACGAGTTTGAAGCGTCTTCAAACTGATTACATAGACGTCTATATGTGCCACGCCGTCAATGAAGTTGCTCGATTGTCGTCTGAAAGCTGGAACGAGTTCATAGCCCGGGCTAAAGAACAAGGCAAGATTCGTTATAGCGGTGTATCGGGGCACGCCGGCTATTTAGATCGGTGTCTTACGTATGCCTTTGATCAGGATATGGCTGACGTCATATTGGTCGCTTATAACTTTGGCGAAGATCCGGCTTTCTACGAAAAACTGACCAAACGCATGGACTTTGTCGCAGTACAACCTGAGTTGCCGAGATTGTTAGTTCGCGCGAAAGAACTCGACGTTGGCGTCACAGTTATGAAAACTTTGCGAGGTGCTCGTCTAAATGACATGCGAGCTTGGGAAACAAGCGACGGAACGTTTGCTCAAGCGGCGTTTCGATGGGTTCTTTCGAATAAGAATGTCGATGCGGTCGTCATCACGATGTCTTCAGAACCGCAGATCAATGAATTTCTTGGCGCGTCCGGGTCTGAGCGCGTCGAATCCCATGACATGCGCTTGTTGAAGCAATATGCGGCCTTGAACGATGATTCATACTGTCGACCGCTATGTAATAACTGTTACGGTGCGTGCCCATACAAAGTTGAAATCGGTGAAGTGCTCCGCACACGCATGTACGCAGTAGATTACGGCGACGTTCAAATGGCCCGCGAGGAATACGCGATGTTAGACACAAACGCGTCCGCCTGTATGAGCTGTAGTGGTGAACCCTGCCGGAATGCGTGCACGTATGACTTGAACATTGCATCGCTTTGTGATTCGACTCACGAATTGCTCGCCTAAACCCTAATCGCCGATCACCATGCCGAAAGCACTGTTGTACGAATGCTTCAGCGGCATGGCAGGCGACATGCATCTGGGCGCTATGCTTGATTTAGGAGTGCCCCAGACTCATTTGCAAGAGCAATTGAGCAAATTAGAGCTGGACAATAGTTTTCGCTTAAAGGTATCCCGCGGAAAAAAGCTCGGAATTACAGGGACCTCAGTTACAGTAGAACTTACTGAGGCGCAACCGTCCTCACGTCACCTGTCGGACATCAAGCGAATCATCGCTGAGTCCAGCTTGAGTGCAAACGTTAAAAATCGTGCAACAAGCATGTTCGAATTGCTCGGTAATGCCGAGGCGCAAGTTCACGATATCCCTATTGATCAAGTTCACTTCCACGAGGTTGGTGCGGTAGATGCGATCGTGGACATCGTCGGTGCCGCGATTTGCCTAGATTACTTGAATCCCGACATGGTTTATTGCGGTGGTGTTGAACTTGGGTCAGGCATGGTCAAATGTGCGCATGGCCTTTTTCCTGTACCCGCACCAGCTACGGCACTTTTATTAACCGATTGTCCAACACAGCGTGGCAATGTTGCAGGTGAAGCGACAACGCCTACTGGAGCGACTGTGTTGCGACATGCTGTGTCAGCATGGGAAAATCCCACGACGTTTCGAGCACAAAAAACTGCTTACGGCGTTGGTAAAAAGGATTTTGAACGACCCAATGTGGTGCGTGTATCTGTCGGTGAGATCAACTCGTTGTTCGAATTGGACTCGGACATATTTATTGAGTGCAACGTCGACGACATGACGCCTGAGGCATATGAACCACTAAGTGAACGTCTATTCGAACTCGGTGCAAAAGACGTCTTCTATACACCTATCGTCATGAAGAAATCTCGGCCTGGTACCAAACTTTCAGTACTTGCGGCACCGGAGCAAAAAGACGCAATCATTCGAGCAATCTTGCAACACTCAACGACGATCGGTGTGCGCTCGTGGTTGGTTGAAAAAACCATGCTGCCGCGGCGTATGACGACTATTTCGACTAGTCTCGGCGATGTGCGTGTGAAGATCGTTGATTTACCCGATGGCTCAACACGATGGAAGGCTGAACACGATGACGTCAGTGCCCTAGCTCGCCAATTCGACATGAGCTATCTTGACGTGCGCAGAGTTGTGGATGGCGAATTGGTCAACTTACTGCAAGGCAAAGATGGCTATTGACAAGATTCTGCGTGATTTCAAAGCCGGTACGCTCACCTTAGAGGACGCTCAGAAGTTAATCAATACCAGCTACTTCGAGGAAATTGAAGGAACCACCATTGACCACGCTCGCGCGATCCGTACTGGTCAAGCTGAGGTGATTTATGGGCGTTCGAAGACGACTGCGCAAATCGTGGCGGGATTTGAGCGCATTTCGGCCAATGGTCAGAACGTACTAGCGACAGGCGTAAATGAGGAAGCTGCCCATGCGCTCAAACAGCGCTTTAGAAGCCTCCAGTATTCTGAAGTTTCGCTAGTGGCATCTCTCACAACGAAAGAACCTTCGCGTTTAGCCACGCAAATCGGTGTGATTACGGCTGGTACTAGTGACATTGGTGTTGCCGAAGAAGCGGCCCAAACTGCAGAGTTCTATGGCAGTCCTGTCCATAGAATTAATGACGTCGGCGTTGCTGGTATTCATCGACTATTTGCTCGTTTAAACGAGCTGCGGGAATGTCGCGTCCTTGTTGTCGTCGCAGGTATGGAAGGAGCGCTGCCAAGCGTCATAGGTGGTCTTGTCGATAAACCAGTCATTGCCGTCCCTACATCGGTCGGCTATGGCGCTTCATTCAATGGACTCGCAGCACTGCTTGGCATGCTAAATAGTTGTGCTTCAGGCCTTAGCGTAGTGAACATCGATAACGGATTTGGCGCCGGATTTCAAGCACATCGCATCAATCGATTATGAACGAACAGGCCACTCTTACACCTGAATTACATCGCAAATTCGATGTAATTCGCGAGTCGTTGCGTGAAATGCAACGCGTGATCGTTGCTTTTTCGGGTGGCGTCGATAGTTCGTTGGTCGCGTATATTGCGAATCAGGAACTCGGCATCGATGCGCTTGCGGTTACTTCGGCATCATCAAGTCTCAAACGTAGCGATCTTGAGCTGACCAAGGCCTTAGCGGCGAAATGGGGTCTTCATCACGAAGTTATTGTGACCAATGAACTTCAAAAAAGCGCGTATCGAGCAAACCCGGTAGATCGATGTTTCCACTGCAAGACGTCGCTCTACTCAAGCCTTGAGAATCTTGCTCACGCACAAAATTTCAGAATCGTCGTAAACGGCACAAACATTGATGATCTCGGCGACCACCGTCCTGGCCTAATCGCCGCGAAGAATTTTGACGTCCGGTCGCCACTTTGCGATGCGCAGATGACGAAAGCGGACATTCGTACGCTCGCGAGTCACCTAGGCATGGACAACGCCGACAAACCGCAAGCGGCATGTCTTTCCAGCCGCGTGCCTTATGGTTCGCACATCACTGAAGCGATCCTACAACAGATTGAAAATGCCGAGAATGTACTTGAGTCCTTCGGTATTCGACAGTATCGCGTCAGGCACCACGATGATGTCGCAAGATTAGAGGTCGCAAAGAGTGAAATGTCTCGTGTTCTTGAACATAGCGATGAAATTCAAACGCAAATAAAGGCTTGTGGCTATAGATTCGTCGCGCTCGAACTCGGTGGATTTCGTAGTGGATCACTAAATACCGGACTTATCCAGGTCGTCGAAGCTAGCTAACGCAGTTCATTTCACGTCCAACGCAGGACGCTGTTTAAAATCGCATTTCACTATTCGGCGGCAATTTCTACGCAATGCCGAGCCCCGCTAAGGCTGTTGCTTGGCTACATTAACTGAACGATTCAACGATACATTCCGGCCAACCGGCAAGATCTTTCACGGATGGTGGATCGTTCTTTCATCTGCGGGTATTCAGTTTTCTTCGGGTCTTTTTTGGATGCACTCGTACGGTGCATATGTGGTCCTGCTTCAAGAAGAATTCGCGTGGAGTGCCGCAGTCGTTTCAGGCGCATTCGCGCTCACACGAGTTGAAAGCGGCCTACTAGGACCCATCCAAGGATGGTTAACAGATCGGTTCGGACCACGGATTATTTTGATCTACGGCAACATCCTGTTTGGTATAGGGTTCATGTTGCTTGCACTGGTCGATTCGATTTGGAGTTTTTACGCTGTTTTTGTGGTCATCGCCGTTGGTGGGAGCCTCGGTGGCTTTGCGACAGCGATGGTGTCCATCGTTCATTGGTTTGATCGGCATCGTTCTAAGGCTGTCGCAGGATCTCAACTAGGGTTTTCACTCGGTGGTCTAGCAGTCCCGCTACTTACGTTGTTGCTTCAATGGGTTGGTTGGCGGTGGACTGCCTTTCTTTCCGGCATCTTCATCCTTGTCATTACCACACCTCTATCGGTATTGGTTCGACACGCGCCTCGAGAAATCGGTGAAGTGCCTGACGGTATCGAAAAGCGCGAGCCAGTTGTTCCAAAACGAGCTCTACCACAGCATCCTTTTACGACGCGTCAAGCTTTGCGGACAAGAGCTTTTTGGTTTCTCGCGATAGGCCACGGCATCACGTTACTCACAGTATCCGCCGTCATGGTGCACCTGTTACCCCATCTCACGCGTAGTTTGTCATTCACACTGACCTTTGCAAGCACGTTTCTGCCACTGATGTTCATATGTCAAGTCATTGGCCAGCTTCTCGGCGGTGTCTTAGGCGACCGCTTCGATAAACGTCTGCTATGTACCGTCTGTTTGATTTCTCACGCACTTGCGATGTTTGTGATTGCTTACGCTACGGATGCGTTCATGGTCGTCTTGTTCACGCTGCTGCACGGCTTTGCCTGGGGCATTCGAGCGCCGCTTTTGGTTTCATTGCGCGCAGACTACTTTGGCGCACAAATATTCGGTCGGATTCTTGGCTTCACGTCGCTGATCACAATGATTGGCATGACGGTAGGTCCGCTTGTCATTGGTCTGCTTTATGACCAATTTCAAAATTACTGGATTGGTTTCTTTTCGGTAGGTGTACTTACCTTGATTGGTTCAGTTTTTTTCTATTTCGCAAAACCCCCTATGCCAACCGACGTGAAAGAGAGGCTTATGTCTATGCGAGCTCGTTCCCGATGAGAATCGTGTCGTGGAATGTCAATGGTTTAAGAGCCTGCGTCAAAAAAGGATTCTTGGACTTCCTCGAAAGTTCGCAAGCTGACGTTGTTTGCCTGCAAGAGGTACGAGCGTTACCTGAGCAATTAGACGAATCGACATTGAACCCCCGTGGGTGGCACACTCATTTTTACCCAGCCGAGCGTAAGGGTTACTCAGGTGTTGCTATTTATTCTCGGCAAAAACCTACAAAAATTCTGATGCAACTCCCAGAGCGTGAATACAACATCGAAGGTCGTTTCATCGTTGCAAAGTTTGGGCGTATGTCTATCGCCTCTGTCTACTTCCCGAAAGGGTCAGGACGTGAACGAGATAACAGCCGAGTGGACTACAAGCTTGGTTTTTATCGAAGTGTTGAACGCGAGATGTCGAAATTACGCAAAAGTGGACCGACCTTCGTAACTGGTGATTTCAACACCGCCCATACCGAAATTGATCTCGCGCGACCTAAGACCAACCACAAAACAAGTGGCTTTCTACCAGAAGAGCGAGACGAGTTCACGCGTTGGCTTGATAACGAATGGGTAGACGTTTTTCGAAAGCAACATCCCAGTGAACCTGGGCACTACACCTGGTGGCGGCAGTGGGGTGGCGCAAAAGAAAACAACGTCGGCTGGCGCATCGATTACGTCCTGGCATCTAAATCTGCGGCCAGATTGGTTGTCGATGCGTTTATTTGGCCTGACGCAATCGGGAGCGATCATTGCCCCGTTGGCGTGGACCTCAAATAGACCGTAACGATCCACACTTAATTTTCAAGCGTTCAAAGCTACGCGCAACGAAATAAAAAACGGCAAGACAAGCTTGCCGCTCTATCAAGGTTGAGACCGTAGTCTGTGACTATGGTCAGATTCTGTATGCGTTGAAGGGCATTACCTGGAAATAGCTTTTCGCTGTTTCGTCGTGCGTTTTGGTGTGGTCTTCATCGCGGTACGCGCTGTCGCGCGAGCCTTCGTTGGTTTTACGCGAACCTTGGGTTTGCTCCCATTCGCTTTAGCAGTAGCTGCTTGGCGCACAACCTTTTTTGGCTTCTTCTGCCAACGCAAAGCGGGTCCAGTAAAGAACTGCTGAGCGCGCTCTTGATCGCGGGCTAGTTCTTCGTCTCGTTTCTTCGCTTCAGCCAGGCCTTTTCGCGTTCGTGGAAAGTACTCTTGGCAAAGTTTGCCGTCCACGGAACGAGCGACGCGATAACTTTGATAGTTACCTTGTTGATGCTTGTATACGCTCATGGTTTGCTCCTTGTTATTTGTGTCCGTTCTTGGACAATCCATGAAGTTTCAAGTTGCTTAACCGGCCGACTCCGTTCACGCTCAAGCGTTGCTCGATGTCCTGCTTGTTAAACAGGAATGATTCTAACAGATAAAGAGAAATTTTTCAACGATTAGTTAGGTATCAAAACTAACCTACTGATTCATTACCTAAATTTCTACTGGTTATGTGCAAGTTTCACTAGTAACAACCAACTCATAGGAGTGTCCATCCCGATTACTGTTATATAGACACCTACTCAGAAACTAACATAAGCTATTGATTGGATTAAGGATTTGTAGCACAAAATTTGGAACGTTGCTAAGTTAGTCCAAATACTTCAATTACTCAGTTTATCAATGAGTTATTGGGATAAGTACTTGAGCACATTCACTGTCCAAGAGATTGCTTTTTAATGCGGCAGAGAGCCTGCTATGTACGTGCGGTACGTTCACCGCGGTGCATGTTTGAATATCGCTCAGATCGCTAACAAACAGGTAAAATCACGTGTCTTCTATATGTGACCAGGACGCTGTCTAAAGATGACTCAGCGAAGAAACTTTCTGAAGCAGATGATGTTTGCCGGCGTTGGTGGTGCTACCCTTCTAAAAACCGGTCGGCTAAGTGCGGCCATCGATGCGGCTGAGTCCGCCGAAGCAGCTCAGTTTCCGCCAATGTCCTACCGCAAACTTGGCAAAACAGGGTTTAACGCAAGTCGGCTTGTTTATGGGTGTGGTGCTGCCCTGTCAAGAAATCGGGCAGATCGCGTGCTTGGTCTCGCTTATGAGCACGGTGTAAACGTCTATGACGTCGGCACGAGTTCCTACTACAACAACGCTCAGCGCAATCTCGCACAATTTGCCACCGCACATCGAAAAGATATTTTTCTAATCACAAAAGACTTTCTCTCAGCGGATGCAAGGACAGTACCTAATCTAGAGGAGTCCAAGCGAATCGCAAGCGATTGGGAAGCCAAGCTAGATACCTGCTTGCGTGATTTAAGCCAAGATAACGTAGATGCCTACTACATCATGGCTGCGAATAACCCGCGTCTTATTAACAACGATGAGATTTTCAACGCCTTTGCTCGAGCTAAGCAAGCTGGCAAAGTGAATCATCTCGGATTTTCCTCCCATGAAAACGCCAGTGCGTGTTTGCGAGCAGCGATCGATTCGAATCAGTATTCGCTTGCGACGTTAGCAATGACGCCTGCCGGTTGGTATGACTGGGAAAAGAAGACCACCCTTAAAGATACCAAGCCACTTATCGATCTCCAACCGGAGCTGCAAGCTGCTCGCGACAATGGAATTGGCTTGGTTGCAATGAAGGCGGGTCGCATGCTCGCGCCACGAATGTGGGGAGGCCGTGGGAATCACGACGCATTCGACGCACATTACAGTGAAAGATTGCTCGCTGCGAACCTATCCGCGTTTCAACGCAGTTACGCGTACGTACTAGAAAATGGCTTTGATGTCGTGAATGCAGATATTCAAAATTTCCACATTCTCGCAGAGAACTTCACAGCGGCAGCAACTTCAGCGCAATACGTTTAGCCATCTAGCTGCTTCTGGATAAAGGACCAGACAGCCGCTTCACACTCATTCGTTGCAGCTGATGCTTCGTATGCGAATGCATGCGGCAAACCTTCCATGAGCTTGTATTCAGGTTCATGCTGCACACTTTGGAACGCTGCAAGTAGATCATTGGTCATGTACTGCGGTACGTTGGCATCCTCACCAGGTTGGACGATAAACACAGGCGGTAGATGCGTGAATTCGCGACTTCGCAAGCACCTCTGAATACTGGCATCATGCATCGCCGTTCGTGATCCGAAATAACCCTGGTGCGCACGAACTAACTCCTGTCGCTCCTGCTCTAACGCGTATTCATACCGTGCGAGTGGGTTAGATACTGGCCACAATGCCACAACGTAAGCAACACTTGCGTCCCCGCTAGCGTCATCGCTACCAATCTCGGTTGTAATCTGATGCGTCGGAATATTAGGCTGAAGTGCTGTATATAGCACCAAATGCCCGCCAGAAGAACTGCCGATTAAGCCTATCGTTGAGCCATTGATGCCACATTCGGCAGCGTGGCTACGAAAGAAGCGGATCCCAGCCGCAATATCCGCCGAGGCTGCAGGATGTTGAAATGCAGGACCGCAACGAAAATCAAGTGAGAAAACAACCAGTCCTCTCTGGGCTAGCAACCGTGACATAACATGAGGAGTCAGCCGGTCGTTCGCTGTCCATGCGCCACCATGCACCATGACGATTCCGTGGCCATTTCTCTCGCTAGGTTCGTAAATTCGCCCTAATAGATCTAAACCGTGCGTCTGTGCAAAACAGATATCGCGCTCTGCCACATTCACGATGTTGTTTCCCAGGTCAGTTCCGCAATGCCGATGGCGGATTCACCCCCACCCGCATAGAGTAGATAAACCTTGTCCTCTTCAACGAATATACAAGGATCTCGCAATTGATTGACACGCCCATATGCAACACTTCGAACGGACGCTTGATTCGGTGCTAAGGCACCTTCCCATGCTAATTCAGGTCTAAGAATTTCATTTAAATGATTGATTTTCATGTTATTTAGGTTGTCTGCTAACTCCACAACACTGACTTTCACGTGTTCAGGCGCATCACCAACCTGAGTCCAGAAGATAAAGGCTCGATCGTGATTGACGAGCACCGCGTGATGTCGCGCGTCCGTGGTAAACCAGCACACACTGTCATCAAATGGACCCCGTGCATGACTCATAACAAACATCGTGCCTGGCATGACCAAACCTAGATATTTGCGTCGGTAGGGAACCACACGGAGATAAGAACGGCACAAAATAGGTTCTTCCGCGACAAAATGAATGCCATCTACAGAAGTCGCGAGCCTTGTGTTCTGAGTTGCATAGGCCTCAAGACCATGAAAATACATGTATATCCGCTTCTCGTCTTCATTGACATGTACATCTGGCGAAGCAATGTGAGGCGTGGATGCTTCGTACGCACGGCTGTGAAGCAGTTTTGGTAGATTTGCAGTAGCTTCCGCTTCGCCTAACTCCTCAGGTGCTTTAACCTGCTCCGTCGGAAATAGCGACTGCTCAAGACGTAGGGATCCTGGTGCATGAATTCGCCAAGGTCCAGTCAAGCAATCCGCATACGCCAAGCGGATATAGCGACCTTTGTGATCGGCGAAGTAGAGATAGTAGCGACCCAGCGGATTAGGCACCCAGTCAGGCACTCGAATTAATGACGGCCCTTGAATGTTCTCACCGATACTGGGATGCAAACCCGCGTGAACAATCGGCTCTTCTATAAGCCTACTCGCGATCCAATGCCCTGATTGCGGATCACAATCCATAATGCTGTAGTTTGTATGAGAGATAGCTAAAACTCACCACCCTAATCACTTTATTATCAAACTCGATTAAAAAACCTAAACACACACGGCGGCGTCGATTAAGTGT
>VXLJ01000002.1:11674-41142 GCA_009841635.1 Gammaproteobacteria bacterium | reverse complement strand
TCCACTAGAGATACTATCGTAACGCATAGTTGCAACTCGTGAAAAGCCGGTAGAGAGTTGACGACTACAAAGTTCCGATTAGCAAGTGTTCACGAAATATACAAAGGAAAATTCCTTAAACTGAATTGGAAACTTCGTGGTTCATGCATATCCTTAATCAGTATGTCTTTTCTTAAGCTGTAGCGGGTAAGGTTCGCTAATTTATCTAATTCAGATTCTTCAACGAGAAGTTTCGAGCATTTTTCGCTGGTCAATTCATGTGGGTTTGACTAGCATTAGAGAAATTCTTACCAAGTTAGATAAATAACGATTTAAATATACAGTATTGATCTAATAATTTAATGCGATTCCCTGATGTTTTGCAGCTAGGACTGGCGGTGTACCTTTCAAACTGATGCGCCATAAAAGCCTTAAATCTTGCGATCCTGTAGCCTGAGAAATCGCCGTCGCGCTGTGCAAGACTGTCGGGTTATCCCACATAACGATGTCGTGCAATTGATGTCGATAGGACGTGGTGAAACAGTCCTGTAATGCATGTTTGCGAAGACGAATCAGTAATGCGGCCGCGTCAGATTGCGCCATGCCTTGAACTCCTTGAGCAGTGCCAGTCACCGCATACAGCGTTTTACGACCTGTTTCAGGGTGGGTTCGCACTAGAGGGTGATAAACCGTATAGGTCGGATCCCAACCAGG
The DNA here is from genome assembly GCA_009841635.1 of Gammaproteobacteria bacterium. Lineage (GTDB taxonomy): Bacteria > Pseudomonadota > Gammaproteobacteria > Pseudomonadales > Azotimanducaceae > Bin55. The sequence goes on along the minus strand of VXLJ01000002.1, from coordinate 40,449 downwards.
CGGTGGTATGGGTTTATGGTCGCCTTGCGGTGCTGAAATTGAAATGCCGTGTCGATGCGCCACGCTAAGAGAATCAATGTCTGTTTTTGTCGCCACAGGTAGTGCGTCGTAAGCTGCTGCCATATTGCAGAACTTAGTTTCGCCACCGTGGCTAGGTGTCGTCACTGAATATAACATCGTGATGGACGACACGGTTTTTCTAAACGACTGATCAGTATGCCAGTGTGCTGCGCCTAGTCTGCTCTTTTTCGAGTTGGTTTCTCGATTCGTAATGTGTGCGATTTCAGGGAAAGCACCGTCTTTAGATAGTTGAATGGGTTCGCCTAAACGGCATGCGAAATCCCTGTACTCACCCTTAGTTATGCCAGGTGTCTTAATGACGACGACATGGCTTTCATACAAACAAGTCAGCAGTTCTAGGAGGGTGTCGTCATTAAATTCAGCGACATGTAAGTTCTCAACGCAACTGCCGAAATTCCCATCAAGCCTGGTAATCTGCATGGCACGCAAACTGGTCTAAATATCGGTCATTTAGATTGAGGGTGCGATATGATGGGGAGGGATCGTACGACGCCTTGCGGATAGGAAATCGTCACGTCCTCAATCAGGATATCAGGGGTCGCAATCGATACGAATACAGGTACCGAGTCACGCACGGCAGATACGTCGCCACCTAAGAACATGTAGTTCGTATGGTGTACAGATGTTTTTGCAGAATAGCCCGGCAAATTCCGTAGTTCAGCTAGCAATTCGGTTCGCACAACAACATGTCGAACCAGCTCTTCCTCGCCGTTGGGATATACCTTGTATGCCTGTAATGCGGGCAGAACTTGCCCCAGTTGCGAGCCTAAAAAAGGTGACGGAATACCGCTGATTTGCACATAAGGGTTGGCGACCAAGTTTATTCGTATGCCAAATTCATCACCATTCTCTTCGACGATATCAAGGAGCATTTGCTTCAATTCCGGGTCACTAAGGCCATCAGTAGCCTCGATAAATAGGTTTGAGACCGAAGGGTTAGAACCCGTCGCATTGCTGGCCGTGCTATGCCGGATATCTTGTGTTGGGTTGCGATCAGTGAGGAGCGTTTTGAGAATGCCATTTTCAACCAGCGTAACCCGACGGGTCTTTAGTCCATCGGAATCGACTGGGTAATGGCCAACCAGCGATGCGCCGTTAAACGTCTCTTGAGTCGGATCGTCGTACACACTCCAACTTCGTGGTAACACGCGCGCGCCGAGACGTTCTTTGAGCGAACTTTTAGGTATTGCGCGATTGAACATGGCCGCAATGTTTTCGCTCTCAAATACAGGGTGTTTGAAATTCACGAAATTTGCAGCGAGCGACTGACCGATTAGTTCGGCCGCAGCTTGGCCTTGAAACAACACAGGACCGTTGTATCGATCTAATGGTTCTGCTTCGCTGACCGCCTTCAGTCTATCGTGCATCGCTCGTACTTGGCGTTTGATCGTTCGCAAATCAGCTAGCTCTTTCCAATTACGACCCACCAAATTGACGTAATCAGATATGTAGCGTCCGTCAGCTGACTGCGACCACGCGGTTGCGCGAATATAGGCCGTGTCATCGATGCGCGTGAAGTAAGAGCCTTCACTGTTCAAATAGAGGTCAAGGTGCTTGTTAGCAAAGACTGATACATTGCGATCGTAAATGAACGGCAGATCGGCACCAATCTTGGAAAGTTCTCGCGCGACTCTTCTTACATCGTTTGAGTCCAAGTCTGGCGAGCGGCGCTTGTCGTCAAAGACGTGCGGATGTTCTATGGAAAAATCAGCTGTCGGCTCCTGTTGCGAGTTTTGCATGGCAGCTTCTTTTGCGGCGTAGACCTCGACAGCGTTCTTGTAGGCACGATCGGTCGCTAGCCAAATTTGTTTGCGCAAAAGATCGTAATCGTTCGTAAGTGGGAGCGATACGTTGGTGCGCCGGTTGCGAATGCTTTGGGAGATAAAGTTGGAGTTGTCCAGTGCAGGTGTACCGACACGGATTTCAATTTCCAACCGGCGCGTTCGAGACGTATTCATCGTCCCGAGACCGCCGTGTTTCGCCGTGACGCTGATTTGATGGTCCGTGTGAACCGTGTAACCGATGAAATGAGGCTTGGCAACGCCGTCTAAAGCTAGCTCATTCATGCTACGCTCTAATTCCGCTTGGAGCGCTTGGCGCAATACGGCATCGTTTTGTGCCGTTAAGGATCCAGCACCCACCAATCCGCAGATTGCCAGGCCCCAAGCCGTGCGTCTAGCGACTTTCATGCTTCTGGTGGTGGGAGTATGGGCAGAATGGTGCGCGAGCGTGACGTACGTTGCACCTCAATTTGACCTACCAGCATGGACGGTGCAATTGCTGAAACAGGCACGTTGCCTGACTCGGCTCCGCATTGACCATTGAATACTGCCATGTCGTCGGCAGCTGCAATAACACTATCGAAAACGGCAAGCGGTGTGCCAATGAGATCGACCCCGCGCACCAGCTCACGTGTGCCATCTTGATAAATCTTGTATACGATCACCGGGCGGACCGTGAAGGAGTTTGGCAGGTTCCTAGTGGTGATCGTGTAGCCCCCAATGATGTCGTCGAAGTACAAACCGTACTCTAAATCACGTTCCTTGATTAGCTCAATCAATTGAGCTTCAAGCTCCTCAGCCGTGTACGGATCTTCTACTTCAACGATGAGATTAGATTGCCTTGACACAGGGTTGTAACCAACGGCTTTGCGGCCGTGACCATTGGACGCTCGAAATCTTGGTTCGGGTAGTGTCGAACGACCTAGTAAAAAGCGTTTGAGGACGCCGTTTTCGATCACTTGCACACGTTGTCCCGCAATGCCTTCATTGTCAAATGCATATGACCCAATCAGGTCGATGTTGCCGAATTTGGTTTGTTGGGGATCAAAGACCACCGACATTGAGGCTGGAAGCACGCTCTGATTGACCTTATCTTTAAAAGTTTGTGCATCGCTTGCTTGCTTTAAGCGATGTCCTTCTAAGCGATGGCCGAGAATTTCATGAAATAAGACACCGCTTGCGCGCCCTGATAAGATGGCCGGTCCCGTATAAGGCTCTACGTTGGGGGCATTGCGAAGATCGATCACGCTCGTGACGATCTCTTCAGCAGTCTGGGTCAGTTCTTTGTCCGATGGCAAACCAGCTGGTCGTCGTGCATGAAACAGTTTGGATACATTCAGGTTCGCACCGTCATCAGCTCTTGATCCAGCAGACAAGATGACCGTGTACATCAGCTCGGTCGATTGAATCTTCGAACTTTCGCTATTCACGAAATAACGGTTGCTTTTGGTAACGAAAGCCCGCGCACTGCCAGACAATAAATCTAGGTGCCCCTTGAACACGGCAGATACGCGGCGTAGCCGTTTTTCCCAGTCTTCTCTGGAAAACTCTGGGGGTCGCTCTAGTTCGCTGTGCGAAACTTTGACGCCGGGTGCCAAATCCAAAGCAGGACCATCAGAATCGATCTGAATTTCGGACTTTGTTCGCACATTGACGAGCTGTTCAGTGGCTTGTTTAAATGCCCGGTCTGTTAGGAGCCACAAGGCATTTCGTATGCTCTCTTTGTTGGCTAGCGATCCTATATGGATGTTAGGAAAAGTTCGACGGGGAACAACGTGGGTGTTGTCCATATTGGGTTCGCCAACCCGTAAATCAATATCGAAATAGGTCCCACTTGACTGTGAAGTAGATGAAATCTCGCCAAACATAGCAGCCACGCTAGCTTGGTAGCTGTCCGTCACCTCATAGCTGAGATAAAACGGCGGATCGGGCTGCGTCGAAAGAGCTGACATAGCACGTTGCAGCTCGGTTTCCATAGCGCTAAGCACATTCCGATCACTGATGCGTTGGCCATGCGCAGAACAGGCAAGCAGCGCAATCACCACTAATGCGAAAAGGTGACTGAGTTTTTGCACATTCGCACCCATTGGATTTTCAGATTGCGGTTTGAGTCAGGCGAAAAGCTAGTTTACGAACCGCGCGACCGTGTTTTCCAAGAGTTCTTGAGAACCTGAGGTTGGCGTTAACAACGGGTCGTTTTGCTTCGCGTAATCCGCCATAGCCGTTAGACTCGAATCGGCGTTCAAAATGCGCTGCCCTAGTTCCGCATGCCATCCAGCATATCGCTTTGCTACCGCGTCTTCGAGTACCTTTGACTGCAACAATTCGGCCGCGTTCAATAAAGCGCGCGCGATGGTGTCCATGCCGCCGATGTGACCATAAAACAAATCTTCGCGATTGACACTTTGCCGCCTTAGTTTTGCATCGAAATTGAGCCCACCGGTGCCAAATCCGCCATTTTTGAGGAGTTCATACAAGACCAACGTCCACTCACCGACAGAATTCGGGAATTGGTCGGTGTCCCAACCATTTTGCGGATCGCCACGATTTGCGTCGATGCTGCCAAATATGCCATGCGCTAGCGCGAATGCGATTTCGTGATGAAAGCTATGACCAGCCAAGGTCGCATGATTGCACTCAATATTCAGCTTGAATTGATCTTCTAATCCATATTTTTGTAGAAATGCGTAGCACGCCGCACTGTCATAGTCGTACTGGTGCTTTGTCGGTTCGCAAGGTTTTGGCTCAATCAACAAGGTGCCTTTGAAGCCGATTTTTGCCTTGTGCTCGGCCACCATTGCCATAAATCGACCAAGTTGCTGCGACTCGTGTGCGAGATTGGTGTTGAGTAAGGTGTCGTAGCCTTCCCGGCCGCCCCAGAGTACGTAGTTTTCGCCATTTAGTGCGTGCGTGAGGTCTAGGGCTTGCTTGACTTGGGCAGCGGCGAATGCGAAGACTTCAGGATTGGGGTTGGTCGCAGCTCCTGCGGCATAGCGCGGATGACCGAATAGATTTGCGGTGCCCCAAAGCAGCTTGATGCCGGTACGTTCTTGTGCGTCGGCTAATTCGTCCCCAATGGACTTTAGGTTGCGCTCTGTTGTGGCGTAGGTGTCACCTTCCGGCGCGACATCGCGATCGTGAAAGCAGTAATACGGATTGCCAAGTTTTTCAAAGAACTCGAACGCGGCCGAGAGTTTTTTACGCGCGCCACCCAAATCGTCGTTCCATGGCCTATCCCATGTACCGTCGCCAAAAACATCATCGCCAGGTGCGGCGAAAGAATGCCAGTAACAAACCGCAAAACGAAGATGCTCAGCCATGGTGTTGCCGAGCACTGGTTGATTCGCGTCATAGTAGCGGAACGCAAGAGGATTGCGAGATTCGACCCCTTCGTAGCGAATGTTCTCAACGGATGGAAAAAACGTCATTTTTTCTCCTCGCTGCGCGAATTGAAACGCGCGAAATGATAGGTTTTGCGGGTAGTTGGCCACGAGAAGTCTTCGCTGGCCCCAAATTAGGCCGGGTTAGTCGAATGTAGTCGTTCGAAATGAGCTCGAAGATCTTGGTACAGAGAACGAAATGCTTGGTATCTAGGCACTAGCGCATGTTCGTCGTTGGTGTTCGGTTCAACTACAAAGTCTATGTTGGCTTCGTGACAGACTTCATCAATGGGTGCGCCACACACGCCCAGTTTTGCCAGTCGCGCTGCCCCAAGTGCTGGACCAACGGCGGCATCTAGACGGTAGTGCAATGGTCGCTGTAGCACGTTAGCTAGCAACTGTCCCCAGAAGCGACTCCTCGAACCGCCACCGATCACATTGAGGTGGCTTAAATCCGATCCCGATTTCCGCAACTCCTCGCAACAATCTCGCATCGCGAAAGCGACGCCTTCAAGCACTGCGTAGCCGAGTTCAGCTCGCGTCGTGTCCGCAGTTAATCCTGTGAATACGCCCGTGGCAAGTGCATTGTTATGCGGCGTTCTTTCTCCGGATAAATAGGGCAAGAACATCACACGCGAGTCCATAGGCTCTCGCGCTTCGACTTCTTCGAGTAATTCAGCTTCGGATGCGTAGCCAGTCGACTGCGCGATCCAAGTTAAAGAACCAGCAGCCGAAAGAATGACAGCCATTTCGTGCCAGGTTTCAGGCAACGCATGACAAAAAGTGTGTACCCCACCAGCAGGATTGGGTCGATAGCAGCGAGCGGGTGCGAAGATCACGCCTGACGTGCCAAGTGAAACTGTGCAAATGCCTGGGTTTACCGCGCCAGCGCCAACGGCTCCTGCCGCCTGGTCGCCCGCGCCTGCGACGACAGGCACTTGTTGCATGCGCCAGGCCGCCGCCAATTCCGCCGACAATACACCTGTCACTTGGCTCCCTTCATATAGAGCGGGCATGGCGTCTTCGTCAAGATTGGTCGCACCCAACATGGCCGGATCCCAGCGCCGCGTGGCGACGTTCAACCAAAGCGTGCCTGACGCGTCCGACATATCTGTCGCGAGTTCGCCGGTCATACGCAAACGCACGTAATCTTTGGGCAGAACCACGGTTTGCGTAGCAGCAAAGGTTTCAGGTTCGTGCTTATTGAGCCAAAGCAGTTTAGGCGCGGTGAAACCAGGCATGGCACGATTCCCGGTCGCTGCCGCCACGTCAAGCTGCGCTTCAAGTTCAGCGCATTCGGTGCTGGATCTCCCATCGTTCCACAATATCGCAGGTCGCAGAGGCCTCTGCTTGCGATCAAGCAATACCGCGCCGTGCATTTGGCCAGACAGCCCTATGCCTTGGACGCCTGGTGCATAGTGCTTTAAATCTTGCACGGTCGACTGAACGGCCTGCCACCAGTCATTCGGATCCTGTTCGCTCATTAACGGACCTGGTCGCGAACTACTTAATGGTGCGGCTGCCTCTGCAAGGGTCGAGCCATCGTCGGCCATGACAATCGTTTTGACAGCGGAAGTGCCAATGTCGATGCCTAAATACAAGAGTCTGTCGTCTTGTTATGCGATGAGCAGGTCCGGCTGTTAGGAACCAACCTCCCGCATGGCCCGACGTTCCGCTAGCACTTTATCGACGAGAAAATCAACGACCGTCAAAATTTGTTTATTCGTTCTTGTCACAGTGCCACCGGCAATGTAACGACCGTCGACGACCAGCGTTGGTGTGCCTTGTATTCGCCAGGTTCGAACTAATGCGTCGCTGCGACGAATGCGATTTTCGACGGCAAATCCTGTGAAGGCTGCGCGAAATGTCGCCTCGTCCGTTTCGCCACGGCCTTCAAATAAACGCACGAGCAGTTCTTCGTTGTTCATGCGCAGACTACTCACATGGATTGCGCTGAACATGTAATCGTGGATTTTTTCAGTTACGCCTAATTCTTCGGCAGCATAGAAAGCTCGCGCAAGATTCAATCCTGTGCCGCTAAAAACGACGTGCTCTCGCTCGAAGTCGACCATCCCTGCGCGTCGTTCTTTCCATTCTTTGAGATCGGGCTCGAGGTTGTAACAGTGAATGCAAGAATACGAGAACATCTCGGTGACCGTCACGACATCGGAGTCGATGTCCGCAGTATTGAATTGCGTGGGTAATTTCCGATAGTGCTCAATTTCGCGGAAATCTGGCGATTGCGCCACCGCAACGGTTGCGAACATAGCGATAACCGCTAACAGAAAAAGTTGCTTGTTCATGCGCACGTCCTGTCGCGGGGAACTGCTTCAGGAAGGGTTTTAATCAATAAAGCCCTTGAATGTAGTTAGCCACGGCTTCAATTTCGGTGTCGGTCATCCGTGCTGCGACGTCTCGCATCATGCCACCAACGTACTCATCGCTGGTGCGTTGTTCTTCACGATATGCCTTGAGTTGCGCTACGGTATAGCTCACGGGCTGCCCGGAAATACGCGGGAACCCAGCTGCGCTGTTGCCATTGCCATTTGGCGCGTGACATGCTGTGCAGGCTGCGACCTGTTTATTGAGTATGCCACCTCGATAAATGCGCTCGCCTAGTCTCAGTCCTTCCGTTGAAGCTTGGCCGATTTCACCGGCTTGAGATGCATAGTGTGCAGCAATGTCCTTTAAATCTTGATCGGTCATGGCGTCTAGTTGACCAGCCATGAGAGGCACATTGCGCTCACCGTCGCGCATGAGGCGCATTTGCGTTTCGAGATATTTGGCGTTCTGGCCGCTTATGTGAGGATAGTCCGGAATCGTGGTGGTGCCGGTATTGCCGTGGCAAGCGACGCATGCTGCGGCTTTTTCTGCACCGGCGCTGGGATTGCCAGCTTCCTCGGCCAGACTTGATTGCGCTAAACCTAGCCAACATGCACCTAACACGCAGAAAATGCGTGACACGATGGTTTTGTTTAGGTAATTGCAACCCATAAATAATCCGTCAGCGTTGCAACGCTAACTAGCCAGGGTGGGTGAAACGCGCGAAATTATAAGTTCCGATTTTTCAGTCTAGCTGGCCGCCAAATTACCCGCAATAAGGCCGAAAGCGTGATTAAGCAGCGTGTGATTTTGTCAATTTGACCAAAGTTGCGTACCGCGCTATGCAAACCGTTCAGTTGTCGTAGCTGGCTTGCAAGGTTTAAAGCAAACTGTATTTACGTAAGCGCTCCCTAAGCAGTGCCAATCTCTTGCGCGACCATGATTGCCATGTAACCCACATAACCCAGCAGCAGTACAGACCCTTCAAAGCGGGTCACAACTTTTTGAGATCGCACACCATAGGCGAAAAGAGCTAACAGCACGGTGAACGCGATCATTGCAGCGAGATCGCGCCACACCTCGGCGGTAGACAGTGCATACGGCAGGATCAAGGCCGGGATGGGCAGTACCGCGAGGATGTTCAAGATGTTAGAACCAACGACATTGCCAATCGCAATTTCCGGGTGACCCCTGGTAGCCGCCGTTAAGGTTGCTGCAAGTTCAGGCAAACTCGTGCCTAGCGCGACGATCGTGAGTCCTACAACACTGTCGGGAATGCCGAAATAGCTCGCAATAAATGAAGCGCCAAATACCACCATCTCCGCGGCAGCGACAAGCAACAGTGCACCAACGACCAGCCAAACCCAAGCTTGTCGCTTGCTCATTTCCTCCAAATCTTGAAGTTCTTCTTCTAGTCCCTCCGGCAGTTCATGGCGCTTGCGTGCCTGACGGAACATTTGGTACATGCCCGCCGCCAACAGGACGAACAAGATCACGCCGTCGATTCGCGATAGCTCGTAATCCCATGTGAGAATGACCGCAACGAGAAAGGTTGCGAGCAATAGCCACGGCATTTCGAACTTGAGTACGGACGATGCGAACGGGAGCGGTACGATGGCGGCTGTCATGCCGAGAACTAGGCCAACATTGGCAATATTCGACCCTATCGCATTGCCGAACGCGAGACCGGATTTGCCTTGCATCGACGCAATGAAGGTAACAAGTATTTCTGGTGCTGACGTGCCGACGGAGACCACGGTCAAACCGATCAGGAGCTTGGGTACGTTCATCTGTTTTGCGATCGCGACGGCGCTCGCAACGAATTTGTCTGCGCTCCAAAAGAGCAGAACTAAACCCGCGAGAAGTATGAAGAATGAAAGTACTAAGAACATTCCGCTAAACAGAGCCGCTGCATCGACGCGCAAATCGAAATTTACGCTGATAAATCAAGCTAAGTGCAAACCCCTTTATAGTGGCTGTTGTAGAGTTGAGGCGAAGAATTTGCGCTGCAAATCGTATTCGCATGGCGTGAAAACCACCCCGGGCACCCAAAACTCCACATAAAATCTCGGCTCGCGAAGTTCAAAACACGACCAGAGAAGCAGCCGGCGCGGCGAATTGCCGGCACTCATTATTTCATGCCTAGTGCTCCTGCGCTCGTTGCATCTTTCGAAACCAGCGCATCGCAAATAGCCGAATGTCCGCAAGACGACGTGTTGGAAATAGCGTTTGTTGGACGTTCCAACGCAGGTAAATCCAGCTCACTGAACAGGCTATTTGGCAGCAAGCGTCTCGCTCGCGTAAGTAAGACGCCTGGGCGCACGCGTTTGATCAATATGTTCACGACATCAGTTGGCTTTCGAGTTGCGGATCTGCCGGGCTACGGCTACGCGAAGGCTAGTCGGCGAGAACAAGACGCTTGGAACGCCGCGGTCGATACGTACTTAGAACAGCGCCATAACTTGCGCGGGTTGGTACTGGTCATTGACGCCCGCCACCCGTTGAAACCGTTCGATCAGAACATGCTGGATTGGGCGGTGCGCCGCGAGCTAGTCGTATTGGCGTTACTGAACAAAGCGGACAAACTAAAACGCAATGCGCAAATACGTACGCTGGCGGAGGTGCAACGTTCTACCGCTGCGTGCGTAAACGTGACTGTCCAGTTGTTTTCCGCAGCAACTGGATTAGGTTCGGAAGCGGCGACGGACTGGTTGCGCCAGTTCGCTTAGTGCGCAGCGGACCAATTTGTTGCGATTCCAACATCCACTTCTAATGGCACCTTCAAGTCAACGGCTGATTGCATAAGTTCAGGTATTCGCTCCTGGGCTTCGGCCAGATGCTGTTCTGCGACCTCAAACACAAGCTCATCGTGTACTTGCAAAATCATGATGATGTCTAAATTAGCTTGTTTAAGCCAGTCACCGACGCGAATCGTTGCTAATTTGATGATGTCCGCAGCGCTGCCTTGCACTGGTGCGTTTATTGCTAGCCGTTCAGCAGCTTGTCGCAACACATGATTGCGAGCGTTTATGTCGCGTAGATAAATCCGGCGACCAAAAATCGTTTCAACATAACCGTTTTGATGGCCATGTTCCTTCGTTGCTTGCACGTAGTTTTGAACATTCGGATAGCGACTGAAATACGCCGCGATGTATTCACTGGCCTTGGGCGGAGAGATGCCAAGATTGCGCGACAGACCAAACGCCGACATCCCATACATCAATCCAAAATTTATCGCTTTAGCGCTACGCCGCTGTTCTTCATCGACCATTTCTAGTGGCATACGGAACACCTCAGCGGCGGTTGCTTGGTGAATGTCGACGCGGTTGTTGAATGCTTCACTCAAGCCAGGATCATCGGTGATGTGCGCCATGACGCGCAATTCGATTTGCGAGTAGTCGGCCGTGAGCAGCACATGACCTGACGGTGCAACAAAGGCTTCGCGAACCCGTCTGCCGTCTGGCGTGCGGATGGGGATGTTCTGTAGATTGGGGTTTACCGACGCAAGCCGGCCAGTTGAAGCGTTTGCTTGGGAAAATGAAGTATGTACGCGCTCGCTGACAGGATCGATTTCTCGCGTTAGGCCGGCAATATAGGTTGAAATGAGTTTGGTTGTTGCCCGATAGTCGAGGATGACTTGTGGCAGCGCATGTTTGCTGGTCAAGCCGCTGAGCACTTCTTCCTTTGTCGACCGCGCTCCGGACTTGCTAGCCTTCGGTGGATCTAACTTGAGCTCGTCATACAGCACCGTCTCGAGTTGCTTTGGTGACCCAAGATTGAACTCGTGACCGACGAGTTCGTGTGCTTGCAGAACGAGCTGGTCTTTGCGCGTCTCGAGTTCTTCTCTAAGTGACTCAAGAACGAGTGGGTCAACTTTGGCACCGTGCCATTCCATCCCCCAAAGGTAAGGTTCTAGCGGGACTTCTATGTCTTTGTATACCTTCTTTAATAACTCCGCCTTGTTTAATCGGCCAACCATGGCTTCATGCACCGCATGAATCGTTGTAACTTGCTCGCATGTGTATTGTTCCAGCTCAGTTGGGTCGACCGCATCGTAACCGATGCGTTTGGCACCGGTGCCAAGCAAATCCTTCGAATCCTGGATAGTTCGATTCAGCAGTGTGCCAGCTATGCCTCTAAGCTGATGTTCGCCATGCCCTATGCTGTTAAGCACATAGGACATAAGCATGACGTCTTCAACGTTCGCGCGCAGCTCAATATCGAAACTGCGCAACATATGACGGAGCAGCTTGCCGTCGTGTGTGATTAAGGTCAGTTGATCGTTTTCAAATAGACCTTTCAACTGCTGCAAGGCAGCGTTCGCGTCTAAATTCTGTTCGGCCATTGAACTAACGCAGGGTATATACCATGCTTGGGTGGCGTCGCCGCACAAGCCAAGCGCGTGCAGTGAATATTCCCGCGCGTTCAAAGGCGTCATAACGGCAAAAACAGTCGCGGTTCCGATGTCGACAAGCCGATTAACGATCGAATGGAGTTCTACTACAGTCGCAACCTTTTCAATTTGGACGGGTTCCGGTTCGGTTTCGCTCAGTGCTGGCGCGTCGCTATCTTCCGCAAACTGTTCGCGCAGGGTACGAAAGTCATACTCGTCACATAGTTCGTACAAGCGCGAATAATCGATGGGATTTTGTTCAATATTGTCGACGGAGGATGTCATTTCGACGTCGCACTTGATCGTTGCTAATTTGCGTGAAAGCGGCAGCACATCAAGGTTTGCGCGCAACTTCTCACCAATCTTGCCTTTCACCTGGTCTGCCGTGGCAATGACGGTATCCAAGTCGCCGTGCTCCTGAAGCCATTTGGCGGCAGTTTTTTTGCCGACGCCTGGTATGCCGGGAATGTTGTCGACTTTGTCACCCATCAAGGCAAGATAGTCGATGATTTGCTCCGGATGAACTTCAAATTTCTCGAATACGCCATCCCGGTCGAGAGTGGTGTCGCTCATAGAGTCCTGTAAGAGGACATGTTCTGTCACGAGCTGAGCAAGGTCTTTGTCTGAACTGGAAATCAATGCATCGCGTTTTGTCGCGGTCGCTTGTGCCGCCAGCGTGCCCATGACATCGTCTGCTTCAACCCCCTCCTCAATGATCAAAGGCAAACCCATGGCCTTGACGAAATCATGAATGGGCTGGATCTGTACACGCAGATCGTCTTCCATAGGCGGACGATTTGCCTTGTACTCGGCAAACATTTCATCGCGGAATGTCTTCCCAGGTGCGTCGAACACCACCGCTACGGTTGCAGTCGGGTTTTCCCGCACCAATTTGCGGAGCATGCTCACCACGCCGCGAATCGCATTGGTTGGAAAACCCTTGCTGTTGCGCATATCGGGCATCGCGTTGTACGCCCGAAATAGATACTGAGAACCGTCTACTAGAATTAATGGATTCACTAATTTCATATGTCGCGAGTTCCTATGCAGGGTCGCGTTTTTCGTCGCAGTTTGAGTTGGCTTGGGTTACTGTCGACGGTAACGCTTAGTTGGACGTTTGTATACGCGCAAGATGAAGCCGAGGCTACGCCGAGACCAAGCCAACAAGGTCCCGATGTCGTACTTCGCGAGTCGCCGGAACGTACGATCTACGAGTATCGCCAAAACGGCACTTTAACAATGATAAAAATCGTGCCGAAGAAAGGCAGACCGTATTTCCTCGTACCAGTAGATCCCACCGAGAATTTCGGTGAGTTAGACAGAGCCGCGAGTTTAAAACCTCAATGGGTAATTAGAGAGTTTTAGCCCACCTGCATGGCGGTTATTACGCGCTTGAGCGCAAAAGATGTCGAGCGCGTGTTAGCTTCTTACTCGATCGGAGCATTAGAAGGCTTTCAAGAAGCTTCTGAAGGTATCGAGAACACCAACTATTTCGTGCGTACACGCCAAGAAGGCGATCACATCGCCGAACACGTACTTACGTTGATCGAGGAAGTGAACGGTTCGGGTTCGCATCTAGCAGCCATGATCAAGGTGCTGGATTGTTGCGTTAAGGAAGGACTACCAGTGCCGCAGGTCATTCGGACGGTGCAAGGTGAGCCAACTTCGACGCTACTCGATAAACCAACATTGCTTTGCAGGAAACTAGAAGGCCTGCACGTTGCCAATCCCGTACGTTCGCAGTGTGCGGCGATCGGGAGGTTCTTGGCCAGATTTCATGTTGCGACCGAATCAATTCAAGGGGAAATAGCGCCATACGTGCGCGATAGTGACTGGCTGATTGAAAAAACAGAAGCAGTCAAGCGCGACATCCCATTGCTGGATCGCAATATCCTGGAATCGTCATTACAAGCGGTGCTGGCCATGCTGGCGCGTGACGATGTCGAGCAACTACCTCAAGCTGTGATCCACGCGGATTTATTTCTGGACAACGCGTTGTTCAACCGCTTTGGTTTATCTGGCATTCTTGACTTTCACCATGCCGGACGTGGCTATTGCATCTATGACTTAGCCGTTGCGCTCAATGACTGGTGTCGCGATGGCGATCAACTTAATCACGAGCGCACGATTGAATTGTTGCGGGGTTATGCATCGATTCGAAATCTCACGCAACCCGAGTTATGGTTCTTGCCAATGTTCCTGATGTATGCGGCATTGGCGTTTTGGCTTTCACGACTGCTTGTCTACGTACGCACTGACCTTCCACCACACTATCCAATCAAAGATCCCGACGAATTCAAACGACTGGTGAAGAATCATGCGCGAGCACCATTCAGTGTAGTTCGCGAAAGCCTGCTATAGGTGGCCTTGCATAACTAGCCGTCGGCTTGAAGCAAGACGACATAAAACCAAGAAGCATCATCTTCCCAGTGATTCACATAGGTCATGCCGGCCGCCTTAGCAACGGTTTTGACTTCATCGAGTGAATACTTGTAAGAGTTTTCAGTGTGCACACTCTCGTCTTTCGCAATGGTGAATGTTTCACCATCGAGCTGTACTTGGTGCGAGCTTTGACAGATCAAGTGCATTTCAATACGTCCACGAACTTGGTCGTAAAAAGCATGGTGGCGAAATTTCGAGACGTCGAAATTTGTGCCAATAGCACGATTTAGATGCGTCAATAGGTTCAAGTTGAATTTGGCAGTGACACCGGCTCGATCGTTGTAAGCTGGTTCGACGATATCAGGTGATTTCCGCGAATCGAAGCCAATGATGCAATAGCCGCCTGCACCAACATTGAGGCGCATCGCAGCCAAAAACTCGACAGCTTCAGTTCGCTCAAAATTGCCAATGCTCGACCCTGGAAAGAAGCCGCACCGCCGAACACCGTCGATGACTTCGGGCAGCTCAACGGTTTTTGAGTAATCTGCGCAGGTCGGGAAGACGCTCAGCTTTTGGAAGTCATCATGAATGGCTGCAGCGGACTGCTGCAAGTGTTTCTCTGATATGTCGATTGGCACGTAATAGCGAGGTTCAAGCGCATGGATGAGAATGCGAACTTTGCGACTTGAGCCGCTCCCATATTCAAGCAAGCAGCAGTGTTTGCCGATCACTTCTGCCAGTTCGTGCTTGTGTGCATTCAGAATGTCAATTTCAGTGCGCGTTAAGTAATACTCCGGTAAACGCGTAATTTCCTCGAATAGCCGCGAGCCGCGCTCGTCATAAAAGAACTTTGGGCTGATTCGCTTGATCGACGAGCGGAGCCCGTCTTTGACTTCAGCGGCGATATCTGGTCGCGACGGATTTCGCTGAAAGAACCGGTAGCGTTCAGCTGCCACGATCTTGTGCTAGTCGAATGCCTGTAAATTGCCAGCGATCTTTGCTGTAGAAAAAATTACGGTAGGTGTGGCGGTAGTGGCTCAATGGCGTTGCGCATGACCCACCACGAAGCACGTATTGATTCGCCATGAATTTGCCGTTGTATTCCCCTAGCGTGCCTGCCAGGGGACGATAACCCGGATAGGGCGCGTAGCTCGATGAGGTCCACTGCCAGCAATCCCCGGTCATAGATGCCTTTTGGCGCTGTGGGTGAAAGTGATTGTCTTCCGCGAACGTGCCGTGATACCCCGTTTGAGCTGCATGAGCTGCGGCTTCCCATTCAAATTCGGTCGGCAATCTTGCGCCCGCCCAACGTGCAAAAGCATCGGCTTCGTAATAACTAACGTGACAAACAGGCCGGTTTAGATCAACTGGCGCGACACTATGCAACGTGTATTCGCACCATTCGTCACCTTCGAAGAACCAGTATTCTGGTGCCTGCCAAGCGCGAATCTGCTTCTCCGCCCAACCATCGGATAGCCAAAGCGAAGGATTGTTGTAGCCATCATCCTGCATGAATTCAAGGTAATCGCCATTCGTAACCAAACGATTTGCTACCGAGAAAGGCTCAAGCCAAGTTGAATGGCGAGGGAGCTCGTTATCGAAGCAGAAAGGTTGCTCTTCCGCGCATGCGCCAATTTCGAGTTTGCCGCCAGGATGCTCGATTTGACGCGTCGTGGTCTCTATAGCTTCCTCTTTGCTCTTAGTAGCTTCGGCGTAAATCGGCCTAAGCGGATTGTGGCCGAGATTGAACTTGAGATCCGTAAGCAATAGTTCTTGATGTTGCTGTTCGTGATGGGTACCAAGCACAATGCGGCGCAATAACTCGGGATCCGACGCGCTTTTAAACATTTCCTGCATGGCATCGTCGACGTAGTGCCGATAAGCGTAGATTTCGCTAACGAGTGGCCGTGATAGCAGACCCCTTTGAGGACGCGGATGGCGCGACCCTACACCTTCGTAATACGAGTTGAACAGGTATTCAAAATGGGGATGGAACGGTTTATAGGACGGATTTGCGTAATTGAGAACGAACGACTCAAAAAACCACGTCATATGAGCTAAATGCCACTTCGGCGGACTGGCATCGTCCATCGGTTGGATGCAATAGTCTTCGGTGGCTAATGGACCGCATAGACGCTCGGTTCGCTGTCGAACGCGCTCCCATTGCGCTAGCGCGCTCGCGTAACTCAATTTCTGCTGGGCGATGAAATCGCGCGGAATAATATGACTTGAAGTTGTAGCGTTCCCAACCGACGCTACGTATGCGCAACGAATAGAGATTGCCAATTACCACTGAACAAGCTTGCGATCCCTCGCCAACCCCTGTTTCACGCAATCAGATGAACGAAAGTAGCACCGCGTACGGCGTTGGCGATCAAGAGATCGATCCTTATACGCAAGGTCAAAACGAAGCGGTCGCGCCGCCGAAAACGTTTGCTGGGAGGCTCAAGCATCTAGGACCTAGCGTCATTGTGTCCGGGTCGATCGTCGGCTCAGGTGAATTGCTACTAACCGCCGGCTTAGGAGCAGTTGCGGGTTTCACCTTGCTGTGGTGGGTGCTCGTATCGTGTTGGAGCAAATCGATCGTGCAAGCGGAAATCACTCGCTATTGCATATCGACGGGCGATACCTATATGCGAGCGCTGAATCGGTTGCCGGGACGCATTCCAGGACCGGTACAACCAGTTGGTTGGCCAATATGGCTTGCCGTGCTTTCATTTTTCCCGGGCATTTTTGGGCTTGGTGGGATTGTTGGCGGCGCTGGACAAGGGTTGGCGTTGATTTTTGACGGTCTCAATCCAACCGTCGCAACTGGGATCGTGAGTTTAGGCGCTATTGCCATCTTGGCGACGGGTTCATATCGCTATCTAGAGCGCATCATGATTGGCTTGGTCATGAGTTTTACCGTGATTACGCTATTCAGTAGCGGCGTTATGCAAACCACGGAATTCCAAATGACCATGGACGATCTGGTCGAAGGATTCAGTTTTCATTTTCCGCTTGCATTGGCAGCTCTCGCCATCGCTATGTATGGATACACAGGCGTTAACGGTGGTGAGATTGCAGCCTACACCTACTGGTGTGTTGAAAAAGGCTACCCGAAATACATCGGATCAGACCCGTCAGAACCCGGTTGGGTGGATCGAGCAAAAGGCTGGTTAAAGGTGCTGCACAGCGACGTTTGGCTCACCCTCATTATTTTGACGTTCGCGACCGTACCGTTTTATCTGCTTGGTGCCGGCGTACTACATGCGACCGGTGCGCGGCCTGAAGGATTGGAAACGGTTGAAGTGCTAGCTGGCATGTTCACGGGGACGCTTGGCGGCTGGTCGCTGTTGCTCTTTGCAGTCGGTGCCTTTTGTATTTTGTTTTCGACAACATTGTCCGGCGTAGGAGCAGGGGGCCGCATATTCCCTGATTACGTCGTTGAGTTTGGCTTTATCAAACGCACCAAAATCAATCGGAAAGTATGGACTCGTGGTTATGTGATTGTCATTCCAATCATCGCGTTCTTTCTGGATTTAGGGTTCCAACGGCCGATTTTCTTGGTCATGATTTCGGCTACATTCGCGGCGATCACCTTGCCTATCCAAAGCGGCGCGACGTTGTGGTTACAAGCTCGACATATGGACCAGCGCATCAAACCAAGCCTGCTCGTAAAGTCTGGTTTGTGGCTGACCTTTGTATTTCAGCTGCTTATGTCGATCTTTGTGCTTTGGTTCACGTTCACGACTCAGTTTAGCTAAGACGAGCCAAACCTACAAAAATTCTTGCTAGCAGGTGCTCTTCGAAAGGCGACTTAATAAATCCATAGCAATCGCCATTGCGATCGAAAATCACGATGTTGCCTTGATGTTCGACAAGGTAGTTTTCTGTCGCGTTTGGGTCACCTAACTGCTTATAGCCAACGTAGACGCTATCGGCAAAGTGCTTTATCGCGCTTGGATCGCCAGCCACCCCGATGATGTCTGGGTCGATGTTGTCCGTGTATTTTTTTACCGCGTTATGGTCGTCGCGTTTAACGTCAATGGAAACGAACAAACGTTGCACGTTCGCGAGCGTTTCGGTATCCCCTTGCGTTTCAAGGCGTTCAAACACCGTATCCATCTGTGCTAGGGTCACAGGACAGATATCCGGACAATGCGTGTAGCCGAAAAAGCCAAAGGTCCATTTCCCTTGCAAGTCGTCCCTGTCGAAGATTCCCCCATCTTCGTCGACCAGCGCGAGCTCAGTCATTGGCACTGGTTCAGGTAAAACCACGACACCGAGTGACGCTAGCTCATCGGTTGTCATGTCTTGAGGGCGTGAAGCATTCCATAGCAGTAGAGAGACCGCTATCAGTAGTGCTAGCCCTAGCATGAGATAACGAATATTGGGTTTCATGCTGATTGGTCCTCACGGTCCTTGCGAATGATGAAAAACCAGTAGCCTCCGACGACCAAACAGCCAATTAATAGCCATTGCGCTGCATACCCCCAATGCATGGCGGTTGCGAACTCGGTTCGCAACGGCGCAGCATCTAACACGGTATCACTGGCCGCGTCAAGACGCATTTCGTACGCGCGCGCACTTGTTAACCGGGCCATTTGGCCAATGTCAACGTCGCGTAGGCGCATAGGCCAAGTCGGCCTATCAGGCGTGCTGCTGGTTCGAATAACTGGGTTTGGCCAAGCGATACCGACGATTGAAACCATCTCGTCCGGGATGGGGATATCCGGATCCTTTTGCACCGTAGATTGCACGGAAACCCAACCTCGATTGACAAGGTAGCGATCGCGTTCGGTGTTGAACACACCGAAAACCCAATACCCTGAACGTCCATGCTGAATCTTATTTTCGATCAAGAAAAAGCGGGTTGGGTCATATCGTCCACGCAAGCGAACTTTCGCATAGTCATCTTCTACCGCTAGCCAAGTGGATTCCGCTACCGATGGTTGCAATAGCTTATTTTCATAGGCTGTTTTGAAATCTAGTTTTTCGAACCCTCGCCCTAGTTGCCAGATGGACAGACAAATCGTGACCAATACAGCTATCGCCACTTGCGTAGCAAGTGGCCAACCGCCAGGAGGTTTGTTCATTGACTGAAAGAACGCATCAAATAGTCGTATCTCGCGACACTACGATAGCAAATTTATTGACATGTTGCCGTCGATATCCTCTTGAAAACTGCAGCTCTTGCAGCTGCGTAGCAAGGGATTACCGAGCAAATCTCGTTCAACGTAAATCGTGTCAAGTTTATGGCAACGTGGGCATTCCGCGCCGGCAATGAACTGACGTTTTGGGTGGCGCAGACCATTGAGAACCGGCCATGTTTGAGGCAGCGTGCCGTGCCAAATCTGAAATGCTTCTGCAGCTTGTTCAACAAGCATGCCCAAGCCGTCTTCCGCCGCCGTGGCCACGCGTTCAACTTGTTGTACGAAAGATGTTTTACCTCCGCGTTGGTAGCCAAGATCGTAGCAATTCGCATTGCCAAACACGTGGTCAGCGATTGGTAGTCGCTGTTGTTGCCAGCCGGCGGCGGTCGCATTGATCACGATATCCCAACCAGCTTGAAGTTGGTCGATCCTTGCCAGTCCAATACTTGGGAATTGCCGGCGAAGCGCTACGGCACGGGCGTGGGTGCGATTAGTCACAGTGACCGATGCACCTGCTTCAAGTAGTGGCAGCGCGATACCTTGTGCCGCGCCGCCGGCGCCGAGAATCAATATGGCGGCGTTTTGCACCGGCCATTGCAATCGGTGCAAGTCACGCACCAACCCCACGCCATCGGTGTTATAGCCGACAAATTCACCCCCTTGCGAGTGTATCGTATTGACCGCGTGAGCGGCTTGAGACGCCGCGTCGCGTTGACCGACAAACTTGTATGCGTCTTGTTTGAAAGGCGCGGTGACATTCATGCCAACGCCGCTTTTGAAGAATGACCGTGCGATCTTCTCGAATTGATCCGTTTCTGCATAGATTTTTTCGTAGCTGAGCTCAATCCCCGTTTCAGCAGCGAACGCCTGATGAATGGCTGGCGAAAGAGAGTGAGCGATGGGATTGCCGATGACGGCGAACTTGGCTGCGCTCATCGAATTCGCGCGCCGTTGCCAGCGTCAAAAATAATGCTAGGACCTTTTGCACCGCTAGTCTTTCCTGGCACGATGTAATCCAGCTCGAGCGTGAACTGAGCGCGTACTTCTTGTTCCGTTTGACAAGGTGGATCGTTGGCGACATTCGCCGATGTCGAAACCAGCGGACCCGCAAAACAAGCCGCAAGTGACAGAGCTTGTTCATGTGCGGGCACACGGGCAGCAATGGTTGCGAAATCCCCTGTAACGATAGGTGGGAAGCGCTGCGTCGGCAAAACCCAAGTTGTGTGGCCTGGCCAAGAAAGCTCGATTTCCGCGCGCCGATTGTGGTCCAACAACGCTAATTCCGGTTCAAATTGCGATGCGTCGTGGGCGATTACGATCAAACCTTTAGCCGCTGGACGTTGTTTTAGCGTTAAAACGCGTTGAACCGCGGTTTCATTGAATGGATCACATGCGAATCCCCACACGCCTTCACATGCATGGCTAATGACACCACCACCACGAAGCACCTCGACGGCTTCGCGGACTGCATCGCTCACTTGAGCGAGGCTTGAACCTCGGCGTTTTTCTTCGCGATATTCTCACGATTTGTTACGCGTTCTTGCTGCAATCGATCGGCTAAGCCACCGTCATTGAGCGCCAGTATTTGCGTCGCTAAATAGCCGGCGTTTTTGGCTCCCGCTTTGCCTATGGCGACTGTTGCAACGGGCACACCGCCCGGCATTTGCACAGTCGAAAGCAACGCGTCAAACCCGCTGAGTGGCCCACCATCCATCGGTACGCCAATAACCGGTTTGGTGGTGTGTGCCGCGACGGCGCCGGCAAGGTGAGCGGCAAGTCCCGCAGCACACACGAATACACGACAATCGCGTCTTTCTGCATCTTGCACGTACTCAATGGTTTCGGCCGGTGTTCGATGAGCCGACGAAACACGCACCTCATACGAAACGGAAAACGAATCAAGCGTCTCAGTTGTCGCTTGCATGGTGGGCCAATCGGAGTCAGATCCCATCAAAATAGCCACAAAAGGCATCGAATCCCCTCGAAAATGTGCGAATATACGCGAAAAAATGAAGGAGCAATTCTAGTGACCTACTTAGTCAGGGGCGCTTAAAAATATGTCTAGATTGACGTTTTACACCCATCCGATGTCTAGGGGTCGGGTAATACGGTGGATGCTGGAGGAAATCGGCGTGCCGTACGAGACGACGATCCTGGATTTTCAAACTTCGCTTAAATCTTCAGAATACCTGAAGATTAACCCGATGGGCAAAGTGCCAGCGATCCAGCACGGCAATGTGGTGGTTACGGAGACTCCTGCAATTTGCGCCTACTTAGCAGACGCCTTTCCCACGGCAGATTTAGCACCCCTGCCGGAGGAGCGAGGCAGTTACTATCGCTGGTTGTTATTTGCTGCGGGTCCATTGGAACAAAGTTGCGTAACTCGTGCGTTGGGGTTTGATGTGCGACCGGATCAAGAAGGTACGTTGGGCTTCGGTAATCACGAATTGATGTTGAACGCCTTATCAGTGATGTTGAAGGCGCAACCGTATGCTGCTGGCGAGCGGTTCACGGCGGTCGATGTGTATCTCGGCGCGCAATTGCAATGGAATATGTCCAAGGATGTCATTGCAGAACGCGACGAATTCGTTGCTTATACGCAGCGCACACATGAACGTCCCGCGGCCATGCGCGCTGCGGCCATTGATGACGCGCTCATAAAGGAGCTGACCAGCTAGCGTTATATCGTGGCCAACTCAACAGCTGCTCAGCTGCATGCGACCACGGCGCGCCAACGCTTAATGGTCGCCGCAAAGTGTGGGGATATTGAGGAAATTAAGCGAGTTGTTGCATTGCGTGAAGACGCGGCGCGATTGCGAAATTCGCACCACAACACCCCATTGCGTACGGCGATTGCAGCCGGACAGCTCGAAGCCGCGCAACTGCTGGTGAAACTGGGGGCGGATATCCACCAACTCAATCATGGTGGATCCTCTCTTATGGAAGTCGCTGCGTTTTCAGGTCATCGCGAGCTGGTTATGTGGCTCAAAGAAAACGGCCTGACGGTCGGTATTTGCGAGTTTAGCGCCATTGGTGAGGTGCAGGAGATCACAGCCTTAGTTTTAGCAGACCGTGAAGTTGTGGATGCAAGAGATCGACGTGGCCAAACGCCTTTGCATTACGCTGCGCGGTGCGGCCAAGTGCCAACGATTGAAGTATTGCTTCAACATGGCGCGCCTGTTAACGCGCAAGACAGGCATGGTCACGAAGCTCTGTGTCAAGCTGTCGAAAACCGGCAACCCAAAGCCTGTGAAGCACTGTTAGCAGCTGGTGCGAATCCCAACGCGCAAGCTGGTTATTACGGCGGAACCGTTCTTCATCGAGCGGCGATTCATCGAGACATCGCGTCTGTGCGCACGTTACTTGAAGCAGGATCCGATCCAAATCGACGGGATTCAGGGGGGAAAACACCGCTTCATGACGCGATAGGTACTGGGAACATGACATTGGCAAGCGTCTTCTTAGGCGATGCGCGAACGGACGTCATGCTTCGATCCGGCACCACGAAATTCAGCCCTGATGGTGAAACGCCGCTGGAGTACGCACGCAATCGACGCAAGTTGAGCATTGTGGCATTGCTTGAGCAGTATGTCGTCTAACAGCGTGCGCTTCTTTGCAAAGGCTGAGCACAGTTTCTGGAACATCGACCAAACGTCTCAATGCGCCGCGAGCGCAATGACTGCTAGCTCGCTTGAAAGGGATTTCTATCGATACGTCACGTGCTAGTAAGCATGTCGTGGGTTCGCAGATAGCTCAAAATGCAATCAGTGAGATGCTGCGGTGTTGTTTGGTGGGTTTTTAAATGCAATTCAGGGTTAAGTGGCGGTTCGTAAACGGCGTCAATTCCCGTGAAGTTTGTAATTTGGTTTTGGCGTGCCTTGTGATACAACCCTTTAGGATCTCTTGCTTCGCAAACATCGAGTGGCGCATCGACAAATATCTCGATGAATTCGCCTTCTTGAAACAAAGCTCGCGCGGCGCCGCGTTGCTTTCGCAATGGCGAAATTAAGGCGACGATCGGGTTGAGATCAGCCGTGTGAAATAGTTTGGCAACTTGCGCAACTCTGCGTACGTTTTCAGATCGATCTCGTTCATTGAAACCTAAATCTGAATTCAATGTCGTGCGAAGATCATCGCCATCCAGCGCGCAACAACGCAGATTGAGTCGCTTTAGCTCGCGTTCAACCCCCAACGCAAGTGTCGTTTTACCAGCACCAGATAGGCCAGTAAACCAAAGTACGAAAGGCTTCAATTCAGACGCCCGGTTTGTCGCACATACGACTGATAACGGCCCATGGCGGGTTCGTTCAATCTTGGGCGCAGTGGCTCAAGAAAGCGTTCTACGAGTTCCTGTTTGACACTGCCGTAATCGGGGTCATCCACGTAGTTGTGGTTCTCGGCTGGATTCTCTTCTTGGTCGAGTAGCTGTATGGGTTCCATGGTCGCGGTGTTTACGGTCAGCTTGTAGCGCTGGGTAATGACCGTGGATTCTCCAAACAGCTCTGAGTAAACCGCTTCGTTTGCTTCCGCAAGCTCGCCATTTGTTGTGCGTGAGACAAGGGATCTGCCTAACGAATCGCTGAAGTCAGGAGCTTGCCCGATTGCGAGCAACGTCGCAGTTAAATCAACTTGCTGAATGAGCTCATCACAGCGACGTGCAGTGCCTTGCGGACTATGAATAAGCAATGGAATATGGATGGATGGTTCGAAATACACCGTCTTACCCATCAAACCCAAGTCTCCCAACATCTCACCATGATCGCTGGTGAAGATGATCCACGTGTTGTCGGCAAAACCTCTTTCCTGCAATGCACGCAACAACTCCCCAATCCAATAATCGATTAACGAGATGTTTGCGAAGTAATTGATTCGCCATTGGCGACGTTGCGTGGGCGTCGCTCGTGCGATCGTTGCTTGATTTTGCAACCTAGCGTGTAGAACAGGTGTTGGCTTTTCTAATTTGGCCGTGTTGCCGATGGGTATTTCGAGATTCCGATATTTCTCTCGAAATGGCTGCGGACCATCGTACGGGTCATGAGGACCCGTGAATTGAGTTTGTAGATAAAAGGGTGCTTTGCCTTCGTAAGTGCGAAGCCATGCCACGGCTGTTTGACCAATAAACGAATCGATGTCTTTGAATGCAGGCGCGGGGGACGGTGGTTGCGCCCACGGCGTTGGATTACGAGATCGCATTTCCGCAATCCAGTCGTTTATGTATTTGCGGTGTGCGTCTTCGAAGTCATTCGCTTTCGCGAAATCAGTGTACGCACAGCCTTGCGAACCGGTGCCGATAGGGTCGTTCACCTCGACACGATGATCAAAGCCCCATGCGGCCAACACGTGATCCATCGTTTTGGCATGCAACCCCGGTTTGGGTCCAGGTCCGGTCCGCCATAAATGAGTTTTGCCAACTACCGCAGTTCGATAACCCATATCGTGCAATGTGCGCACGTGACTTGGACAATCCATAGCGGCCGCACGGGCATTGCTCCAGACACCGTTTTCACGAGGCAGTTGACCAGTCATGATCGCGGCTCGCGCTGGCACGCAAAGCGGTGAATTTGAAATGCATCGCGTGAATACGGTGGATCTATCCGCTAAAGTGTCGAGATTGGGTGTATAGACAACAGAATGGGCGTAGCCTATTGCGTCGCCACGCCATTGATCGGTGGCGATGTAAAGAATGTTGGGGCGTTCAGACAAGCCGTATACCCGTCATCTGAATGCCGAGACTGAATTAGGCTTTTGTTGCGAGACCAGCGAGCACCCGACGCGGATCAAATGCATCGCGAACCGATTCAGATATGAAAATCAACAAGCACAACATGATGGCGAGAGTAAAAAAGCCTGTTAAACCTAAAAACGGTGCTTCAACATTGGCCTTGCCTTGGTTCATCAATTCGCCGAGAGACGGTGCGCCTTCAGGCAACCCTAGCCCGAGGAAGTCCAACGCAGTTAAGGTGGTCACCGCAGTGCAGAGAATAAATGGCATGTTGGTGAGCGTGGCGACCATCGCATTGGGCAGCACGTGGCGGCGCATGATCACCGGATTAGGTACGCCTAAGGATCGGGCGGCACGCACGTAATCGAAGTTGCGGGTGCGTAGAAATTCGGCGCGGACGACGGCTGACAGCGACATCCAGCTAAAGAGCGTGAGCAACACCAGCATCACGAAAATGTTGCGCTCAACGATGGTCGACATGATGATCAAAATGAGCAACGTTGGCAACCCAGTCCAAATTTCGACCAAGCGTTGTCCAACTAAATCGGTCCAGCCGCCGAAGTAACCTTGCACCGCACCGACCGTAATGCCGATGACGGCGGCCATCGCGGTAAGCACGAGTCCAAACAGTACTGACAGTCGAAAACCGTAAATCAACCGCGCTAAAGTGTCTTTGCCACGATCGTCGGTGCCTAGCCAATGTTGAGCTGATGGCCAAGCAGGCGTTGCCGACAGCACATAGAAATCGACGGTGTCATAGGCGTAGGGAATCGGCGGATAGATCGTGAACGCATCCTTTTCCGCCAGCAGCTCCTGGATGTATGGGTCTGTGTAGTCCACGTCGATGTCAAGTTCGCCACCCAAATCCCGTTCGGACACAAACTCAACCACTGGAAACCAAATATTGCCATCCATGGCAACGAGGATGGGTTTGTCATTTGCTATGAACTCAGCAAACAGCGTGGTCGCGAACAAGATGCCAAACGTCCATAGCGATAAGTAGCCACGTCGATTCGCTTTGAAATTCGCAAAGCCGCGCTGGGCGAGTGGACTCATTGCCGTGTCTCGAAGTCAATACGAGGATCGATGAGCACGTAGCACAAATCGCCAATCAGATGCATGATCAGACCAATCAGCGAGAAGCAATACAGCGTCGCGAACATGATGGGGTAATCGCGTTTGATGACTGCATCGTAGCTAAGCAACCCGAGTCCATTGAGATTGAAAATGACCTCGATCAACAACGAACCTGTGAACAGGATACCAATGAGTGCGGACGGAAATCCTGCAATGACGATGAGCATCGCATTGCGAAAGATGTGCCCGAATAGCACGCGTTTTTCGTCGATCCCTTTTGCGCGTGCAGTGAGCACGAACTGTTTACTGATTTCTTCGAGAAACGAGTTCTTCGTGAGCATCGTCAAATAAGCGAAACCGCCTACCGTGAGCGCGATGATGGGCAACGTGATATGCCAGAAATAATCGATGACACGGTCGAGCCAATCTAATTCGTTCCAATTCGCAGAGGTCAAGCCTTGCAACGGGAACCAGTTGAACGTGCTTTGCCCGCCTGCAAACAGCAAGATGAGCAAGATCGCGAAGAGAAAGCCAGGTATGGCATAACCGACGAAAATGACGGTGCTCGACCAAAAATCGAAGTGGGTGCCGTCTTTCACGGCCTTGCGGACGCCTAGCGGCACGGATATGCCGTATATCAGCAGCAGCGACCATAAGCCAAGTGAAATCGAGACTGGGAAGCGCTCGATAACAAGCTCAATCACAGGTCGATTTTGAAAGTAACTTTCGCCAAAATCGAAGCGTATGTAGTTCCATACCATGGTGAAGAAACGCACATGCGCGGGCTTGTCGAAGCCGAACTGCTTTTGTAAATCTTCGAGCAATTCAGGATCTAGACCATAGGTGGTGTTGCTATGGACCGTGCCGGCCGCCGCGAGCGCATCCGATGACATGCCCATGTCGCCACCACCGCTGATGCCAGCTGTCGTAGAGGTCTGACCCATCATCATCTTGGCGACTATCTGCTCGATTGGACCGCCGGGCGCAAACTGCGCAATCACGAAATTAATTAGGATGATGCCGAACAATGTGATCGGCACGAGCATCAAACGTTTGCTTATATAAACCAGCATGGTGATAGGTTACTTACGTCCTGCTCACTGTCCGCGCAACTCAGCAAGCCCGGCCTCAAGTGCTGCTTCTTTTTCCGGATCCCACCACCATGCATCGATCACCGGAACTCTGCTAAGCGGACCAGAGTCGACAAAACCGAAACGATCCCAATACACGGCACGATAGCCTGGTTGCCCCATGCCAGGGACGACATAGAACTCCCAAAGCAAGACCCGGTCCAATGCGCGAGTTGCTGCGTATAGATCTTCAGCGGTACGGGCTTCATTCACTTTATCGATAAGGAAGTCCACGGCTGGATTTTTTACACCGACCCAGTTCGCACTGCTGGGTTCGTCGGCAGCCGGACTACTGAAACGATTGCGCAGGTCAATGCCAGGCATGTTGCCGGGAATAAAAAGGTAACCGCCGCCATCGAATTTGCGTGCGCGCATTCGATGTTGCCAGTTGGATATTTCTGGCGCAACAGCGTAAGTCTCTATGCCGACTTGGTTTAGTCGTTTCATGTACGGCGATTTTGCGCGCAATAACATGGGTGATACGAACACGAAGTCGATTTTGAAGCGTTCGTTGGTTTCTCGGTGACGCAATTCGCCTTCGTTTAGAACCCAGCCAGCTTCATCGAACAGCTCGAGTGCCCGTTTCATTGCGTCGCGATTGACGCCGTAACCATCGGATTCGGGTTGGTCAAATTCTTCGGTGAACACGCGCGCCGGCACCATGTCTCGAATCGGTTCGAGAAGCTCAAGCTCTGCTTCAGATGGCAAGCCTTGCCAAGCCATTGGCGAATTGAAGAAGAAGCTGTTCCCGTAGTCATAGAAACCATGCAGGATCACTCGATTGATCCACGGAAAGTCATAGAGCAGGAACAAAGCCTCGCGAACGCGCCGGTCGGCGAAACGTTCAATGCGAACATTCCAAAAAGCTGGCCACCACATCCCCCAAGCGCGATTTAAGTAAATCAAGCGCTTCTTAAAGAGACCAGCATGAACTTCCGGGAAGTCGTACTTCACCGTCCAGTTTTTTGAAACTGTCTCTTCGCGAAAGTCCAACACACCTGCCTTATGTGCTTCTGTGATGACTTGCTCATCGCGGAAATAGTCCCACTTGATCTTGTCATAGTTGTAGCGACCGCGCATGCTTGGGACATGCTTGCCCCAATAGTTGTCGAACCGCTCGTATATCGCCAGTTGTCCGAAATCGACTTCCTTGAGTTGATACGGACCGCTGCCTAAGGGTGGCTCGGTGACAGTTTTTGAAAGATCTTTATCGGCCCAGTAGTGCTTGGGCAGGATGCCTTGCCCGCCATAAACGAATGGGGTCGCGGGGTTGATTTCGGCACCCTCTTTCGTTACGAAACAAATCTCGTTGTCACCGAAGCTGTAAACCCGTTCAAGATCTCGCAGTGCGGTTTTCAATCCGACACTGCCA
>VXLJ01000002.1:0-11574 GCA_009841635.1 Gammaproteobacteria bacterium | reverse complement strand
GCGCGCGGGTTTACATAGTCAAAGTGCTGAAAGTCCTTGTCGTACTTAAGCGGCAACACATAGGACCAACCATGCTGGTATTGCGGATTTACGCAAGGCTCCTCCGCGGCGACGAACGTGGCGGAACCGGTGACGAGCAAGCTGAACGCAAGGCAAATCCTCGCAATCGTCGCACCGCGATGGTTTAAGCTAGTTTCTTGGTGTATCGTCACGAAAGGAAGCGCTCATGTCCGTCACGACTCAAATTTTCGACCTCACCGACCGTGTCGCATTATTAACAGGCGCGTCTAAAGGCATGGGGCTGGCGATGGCCGAGGGTCTAGCTGAGCACGGTGCTAAGGTTGTCATTTCGAGCCGCAAATTAGACCAGTGCGAAGCCGCCGCGGTGCAGGTGAACGCCAAGTGTGGCGCGGAACGAGCGATAGCCGTGGCCTGCAACATCGGCTACAAAGAACAGCTAGAAAGCTTGGTTGAAACGACGCGCAACCGCTTAGGACCTATTGACATTTTGGTCAGCAATGCAGGCGTCAATCCATTTTACGGAAGGATGTCCGAGATACCGGATTCTGCTTTTGACAAGACCATGAACTCCAACGTACGCTCAAATCATTGGCTCGCGCACATGGTTGCACCAGATATGGTGGCAAAAGGTCGGGGCTCGATGATGATTACTGCGAGCACGGGTGCGTTCTCAGGTTCGTTGACGCTGGGCACTTACAACATTTCGAAGCTCGCAGATATTGCTTTGGTACGGAATCTGGCCTTGGAATACGGACCAGATGGCATCCGCGTGAACGCCATTTGTCCTGGGCTGATCAAGACCGATTTCGCGCGGGCGTTGTGGGACAATCCAGAAGCGAAACGCAATGCTGAAACCAACACACCGTTGCGTCGCCTCGGCGAGTCGGAGGATTTGAAAGGCATCGCCGTGTACTTGGCGGCCGATGCTAGTTCATATGTCACTGGCCAGGCGATCGCCGTATGCGGTGGTACGCATATGTGGCGTTAAGCCTATCGCGTTTATCTAATTGAAGGACCTCACCTGAGGCGCGCGTCCTTGGTCTTCAACGGTTTCATCCTGCAGAGCACATATAGGGTTATTGCAGGCAAACCAATCATTTTGATTTACGGCCGATTAGTTGATGGGCGTACTTTTCTCGTTCGCGAAACACGCCGCCGTCCGACGTTCTATGTCCGTAAAGCTGATGTCGAACGTATTTCATGGGGACCTGCGCGGGTAGAAGACTCGACGTGGCGAACCTTCGATGGCAAACTCGCGTCGCGTGTCACGGTATCGGAACCTTCGCAGGTCGTGCCGCTGCGCGACAGCATTCATGGCCGCGGGTTGCATTCCTACGAAGCCGACATTCCTTTTGCTACGGCCTATTTGATGGAACGTGACATTCGTGGCGGCGTTGCGATTTCTGGCGAACCAGAAAACTCGGACTGTCAGATTGACATTCAATTCACCAATCCAGCGCTCGAACCACACGATGCCGACGTTGCACCAACCTGCCTGTCGTTTGACATTGAGACCACGCCTGACGGGCGACAGCTTCTCGCCGTAGCGCTTTATGGCGACAGGGTAGATGAGGTGTTCGTTGTGGATCCAACGCGTCGAACCATGCCAGCGAATGCCATCGGGTGTGCGACGGAACGCGACGCTTTAGCTTGTTTTGTCGAACGTGTCCGCAACTTGGATCCGGATGTGATCACGGGTTGGAATGTGGTGGACTTTGATCTCGCCGTCATGCAACGTCTGAGTTCAAGACTGCGCATCAATTTTGACCTTGGCCGTGCGCCTGGTCGCACTGTGCTACGAGAACCGCGTGGCTACTTCGGTAGTGGGCGAGCCTTAATTCCTGGGCGGGTGGTCCTCGACGGTATTGATTTGGTGCGGGGCGCGTTTATTCGGTTTCCAGAGTATTCGCTTGAGGTCGTCGCTCAGGAAGTATTGGGTGAGGGGAAACAACTCGAAGGCGACGTCCACGATCGAGCTGGCGAGATCTTAGAGCGCTATCACAGTGATTTGCCAGGCTTTGCCGCATACGCCCGTACGGATGCACGGATGGCCTATCAGATCATCGAACGCTTGAATTTGCTAACTCTAGCCAAGGTGCGAAGTGAACTGACTGGGATGCCTATGGACCGCGTAGCGGCGAGTGTGGCGTCATTTGATTTTGTGTATATCTCGGCTTTGAAAAAGCGCCGTGTCTGTGCACCAAGTTTTGACCGTGAGCAAAACGAATCAACTGAAACGCACGCGGGCGGTGCAGTGTTGTCGCCTGAAGTCGGCATCCACAACAATGTATGGGTGCTGGATTACAAGAGCCTATACCCGAGCATCATTCGCACATTCAACGTCGACCCGCTAGGTTACAGTGGCACGTATGGCGCAGCTGAGACGTCTGGCATTCGGTTGCTAAATGACGCGGTTTTCCGTCGCGAGCAAGCGATTTTGCCCACAGTTTTGGATTCGCTTTACGCCGCTCGGGAACGAGCCAAACAAAGTCAAGATGTCGTCGCTTCCCAAGCGATCAAGATTCTCATGAATTCGTTCTATGGTGTGTTAGCTACACCTGTTTGCCGTTTCCACAACAGCAAGATTGGGAATGCCATTACGACGATGGGAAGGCATTTTTTGATGTGGTCGAAAGAATGGTTTGAAACGCGTGGGTTTTCGGTGTTATACGGGGACACGGACAGCGTATTCGTACGGTCTGGCATCGAAGATGAACAAGAAGCGCAAGTACTGGGAGAAACATTAGCCAAAGAATTCAATCTGGAATTAGCGCTCTATATCCAAAACGAGTGGCAAGTCGACAGCAAGCTCGAACTCGAGTTCGAAAAACTGTATACACGCTTGTTCTTGCTACCTCTAAAACGTGGTCGTGGTGGAGCCAGGAAACGTTACGCCGGGCAATTAGGTGAGGATGGCGGCGTGGAATTCGTTGGCATGGAAGTTGTACGCCGCGATTGGACTGATTTGGCGAAAGATGCTCAACGAGAGCTTTATGCACGACTATTCCGTGACGAACCGGTTGAAGAATTCGTGAAAGCAACGATTGCGGCGGTTCGAGCGGGTGAACTTGACGACAAGCTTGTATATAGGAAGGGTTTGAACAGACCACTAGAAAATTACAAAGTCAATCCTCCCCACGTCGTGGCGGCACGCAAATTGAGGAATCCAGAGCGTGTTATTCGTTATGTCATGACTGAAGACGGTCCCGAACCACTTGATAACTTGAGTCATGAAATCGATCGCGAGCACTACATAACTCATCAACTCAAGTCTATTGCGGAACCAGTGCTTGCGACACTCGGCAAAACCTGGGAGGCGGTGTGTGGCATCCCAGTCCAGCGATCGCTTTTTGACAGCTTGGAAGAATCGCAGGCGGGCCTGTGGCATGAGTGATTCAGCGCTTGCTGCTTATTGGCGGTTTTTTGAAACGTTCAACACGCGCGATGCGTACGCATTTTCGTCAGCTATGAACTATCCGCAGGTGCGGGTCTCATGGGCACGCCAAGCCGTCGTGCTCGCAGACATGGAAGCGCACGCGCTGAGCGTATCTTGGGATGCTTTCATTGCCTCGGGTTGGGATCACACCAATGGGGCAGAACCGCAGGTTGTTGCGCAGTCGAACGCAATAGCTCACATTAACGGCGGCTGGACGCGAGTGGATGCGCAAGGCAACGCAATCCTTAGCAATCGCGTGTGTTACATCGCAACCAACGTAGACGGACACTGGGGCATTCAAAGCAGGTTCGGGACTGACCCGGGTCAACGCAAAGCGCTTGACCAACAGCTGGATCGCGAGGCAGCTTCGAACCATGTGAGCGCTTTTCTTCATGCGCTTGACGCTGGTAACGGCGACGCTGCATGGAGTTATTTAGCGGATGAGTTTTTGCAAATCGGCGTTGGGGCCGTCGTACGACATAAGCACGGTGATGAGCTATGGTTGCCGTATGCAGGTATTGAAGCGCTTCGCATCATTCAGAGCGGACCATCGTCGGCGACTTTTAGCGCTGCATTGGACAATCGGCATGCATTGTTCTATGTAACGGTAGACTCAGAAAATCGATTTCAAATCAAGGCAGGATCATGGCTTTAGAAACACGAAAGATTGGGCGTAGCGGCGTTGAAGTAACCGCATGGGGCATGGGTTGTGCGCCTTTAGGCGGTGTAGGTGATCGAATCACTAATGACTCAAGCGATGCGATACTCAATGCGGCATGGGATTGTGGCATTCGCTACTTCGACACTGCGCCGCTGTATGGGCACGGGTTGTCAGAGAAGCGTGTCGGACGGATATTGAGCACTAAGCCACGCAATGAATTCGTCTTGTCGACGAAGATTGGCCGTCTGTTGGTGCCAGAGAAAGAAGGCGAACGCCACGAAGGCATGCGAGACTCTGAAGGTCTAGCGATTCGTTACGACTATTCAAGCGACGCAGTCATCAAGTCGATCGAAAGCAGCTTAAAACGTTTGAACTTGGACCGAATCGATATCTTGTTATGCCACGATATTGATAGTTGGACGCATGGCGATGAGCAGCCGGGTATCTATGAAGCAGCCGCAAATGGTGCATTACCTGCTATGCACCGGATGCGCGAAGAGGGATTGGTTCGGGCGATTGGATTAGGGGTGAATGAATCCGCTGTTTGCGTGCGAGTTATGCAGGAGTTCGAGCCTGATTGCTTTTTACTTGCTGGACGCTTTACATTGCTAGAGCAAGAACCCTTAGACAGGATGTTGCCCATGTGTTTGGACCGCAATATTTCGATCATCGTTGGCGGTCCATACAACTCAGGATTACTAGCGAATGCCGAGCGTCATCGTGCGACTTACGACTACAAACCAGTGCCAGACGAGTTATGGGACAAAGCACAGCAAATTCGACGAGTATGCGACTCACACGGCGTAGACATGCGAGCGGCGGCGTTGCAATACGTGCTGCGCCATGATGCGATCGCAAGTGTCATCCCAGGTATGTGGGCATTGGATGAAGTTAGCCAGAATGAAGCACTATTGAACGTTGAAATCCCCCCTTCGCTTTGGACCGATTTAGCCAGTGAGGGGCTTGCTCGGAGCTGGTAGTCGACGTGTCTCTAAGCGGGGTAAAAGTGTGGGATTTGCCGCTACGGGTATGGCATTGGCTTTTTGCGGCAGCAGTATTTGCCTCACTTGGCACCGGGCTCATCGAAGCTTGGTATTCAGTCGAAATTCACCAATGGTCTGGCATCACGGTTGTAGCGTTACTGGTATTCCGGATCAGTTGGGGATTCTGGGGGAGTCCCTACGCTCGTTGGGTGATGTATATCACGACGCCTAGCAAGGTCATCTCACATTTTCGAGGCCAAGGTGTCCTAACGCCGCATACCGCCCCCGGCATCGCGTTGGTGGTGATTTTGATGTTGTGTGTGCTTGTCCAAGCAACTTCGGGACTTTTTATGACGGATGACATCTTTTACGATGGGCCGTTTTATAGATTGATTGACGATGACACATTCACTTGGGTTAGTGCGATTCATCGAAATATTTGGATGATTGTCGTGACTGCCGTTAGCGCACATTTACTAGCGCATGTGATATATGGATTGGTGCTTCGCGACCCGACACCGCTGAGCATGATTTCGGGAAAGAAAAATGTGGCTATGACACCGGTAACAACCCCCTGGGCACGCGCGGTGCTCAGCCTGCTATTAGGGCTTGCAACTTTTATCGTCATTGGAATCTATGCTGAATAGAGCTGTAGATGGTTTGCCTCGCTACTCGGATCAATTAAAGGTCATGTTGTTTTAAGGCAATGTGGAGCCTGCTAAGCGACTCGCATAAGTGGCGGATCCGCCAAAATTCAATGCCAATTAGCGAAAAACACCTAAGAATCAAAGAGTTAGAGCGAGTGCTAGCTAATACGAACTATTTGGTAGCTGCGGTTTGCTCACGACAGACATCAGCGAGCATTTTCTGGGTAAATGATTGGGTGTACTTGACTTTGGCAGGCCAAGTGGGCTTGTCATTGCGATGCTTGGACGGTCTTATCAGATTGCCTGATTCTCTATTTTTTCGTCTCATACGCGCACCCACCCCGTTAGCAGCATGAGGCGCTAATCTGGCGCACTAAACAAGCTGGTGTATATCGCCTCGTCAATGGTCTGCATATGTCTGCTTTTTCCTTCAGTTCAATTACGTCCTTCAATGGATTTTGAAGGCGAGCAGCGACTTCGCGTAAGCCTGAAATTTCTATGAATTCGACGAACTGAAAGACTACTTTTTCGAATTTACAATATTGAACGCAGCCATAGTTGCATGTTTTCGAAACCACTGGTCAAACTCTTGCCGTTGCTTTTCAGACTAGCGTTTGCGTTAGCGATCGCTACAACTTCAAGACTAACCATTGCCTAGCTACAAGACTGACGTTGAATCAAAGATCTTGATCATATGGGGAAACTGACCAGACGACAGCTTGCGCAAAGCGCGTTAGCGAGTGCAACGATTGCGCCGTGGGCTTCGTTTGCCTCTAGTAACGGCGCAGGCCAGGCTTCTACGATACCTTCGAACAATTCTTCGGACACTGGTGTAACGGATTCCGAAATCGTTCTGGGCGTATCAACGGCCTTTAAAGGTCCCTCACGTGGCCTAGGTATTGAACTCTATCGTGGCGCGGTCTCTTACTTTGCCAAAGTAAACGATCAAGGTGGTGTTCACGGTCGCCGCATCGTCCTCAAATTACGCAATGATGGCTACCAGCCTGTGCCCGCTGTCGAAAACAGCGTGAAACTGATTGTCGACGATAAAGTCTTTGCGTTGTTCGGCTATGTTGGCACACCGACTGTTACGCGGGTTTTACCTGTACTCAAGAAGTTCCAAGATCGCGATTTCTTGTTGTTCTTTCCGTTTACTGGTGCACAGCCGCAGCGACAACCGCCATATGGCGAGTTCGCGTTCAACCTTCGCGCGTCGTATCGGCAGGAAACGGCTGGGTTGGTCGATAACTTGGTAGCCATTGGCCGTAACCGTATCGCGGTGTTCTATCAAGCGGACGCGTACGGCCGTAGTGGCTGGGCTGGTGTGAGAGCAGCGCTAAGAGAGCATAACAGCAGGCTTGTTGGTGAAGCAACCTATCGGCGGGGTGAGCAGTACACGGCGGTGATGCGACAGCAAGTCGAACGCCTCAAAAAAGTCAACCCTGATGCGGTCATATGCATTGGTGCTTATGCTGCTTGTGCGGCCTTTGCCAGAGACGCCATTGATGCCGGCCTTGAAATCCCGATTGCAAATCTATCGTTTGTCGGGAGTGAGAATCTTTTGAAAAAGCTCACCGACGAGTTTGGCACTGAGAGCGAAAAATACTCTCGCTGGCTAGTTAATTCGCAAGTCGTACCTTCATACGAAAGTCTATCCATGGCTTCTGTTCGTGAATATGCAGACCTGATGACACGTTACAACCCTACGCCTCCTGCCGAATTTGAACAACATGACTACTTGCCATTTGCTAAGAGTTTTGTGAGTCTAGAGGGTTTTCTTAACGCAAAACTAATGACGGAGATACTAACTCGAGCTGGTCCTAGTCCTTCCCGTGCTCTCTTGGAAGATGCTGTATTTTCGATTCAGCAATACGATCTAGGCATAGACGAGCAGGTTGATTTCAGTCCTGAACGCCGCCAAGGTCTTGATCAGGTTTACTACAC
The DNA here is from genome assembly GCA_009841635.1 of Gammaproteobacteria bacterium. Lineage (GTDB taxonomy): Bacteria > Pseudomonadota > Gammaproteobacteria > Pseudomonadales > Azotimanducaceae > Bin55. The sequence goes on along the minus strand of VXLJ01000002.1, from coordinate 3,882 downwards.
GATCGTGGAAGAAAATCGATTTGTCGATTTGACGGACTGGCAAGCCAAGTTCGCCTGATGAAGATTACCCGGCTATTTCAACGTACCATGTTTGGGATCTTTCTCATGTTCCTTTTCATCGGTGTGTCAACGTCGGTAGTGAGCATATATTCAGTAGATCTGCACCTTACAGCTGAATATGAAGAAAACAGCAGGGACATCGCTAAGACCATCGCGGACGCGAGTGTCGACATCATCCTTAATCGAGATCTTTCGTCATTGCAGTCCCTGATCGATCAATTTGTGGAGATTCAAGGAATTAGTTACATCTACATCGTTAGTGATACCGACGAATATCTAGCACATACGTTCGTGCCGGGCATTCCCGAGAGCATTTTGGAATCCGATCGAAGAGTGGGTGAAACGGTGACCCGAAACCTAGCTGGGATGGGTGATTTCGTTGAGGTAAGCAGTTACATTTTGGCGGGTCATGTGGGTAGCGTCCACATTGGTATGGACGTTAGTCATGTGACATTGGCTATCCAAAAAGCAATCGGCAATCAGATCTACCTTATTGCCATCATCTTCTTTGTCGGCATCTTTGCGTCCATTTGGTTTGTTAGCTTTGCTGCCAAGCCAGTTAATTCGCTTCTCGATTACGCGGTGGCACTCGCCAAACGCGACGACAAGGGTGATAGCGATTTGTCGCGAGAACGGATTCTCGAGCGGAATGATGAAGTGGGGCACCTTGCAAGGCTCTATCAATACTTCTTCACGGTGGCCGATCCGCAAAAACTCAATCGCGATCAGGCAGCCGACGAGAGTAAGTAGGTCATGGTCGGGATGAACCCCGTACGTCTCAGCGGAATACCTTTCCCAGTGCCGAGGGTGGTCATTGCTGGGGCTTGCACCGTGCTGCACCTTTGTTTCGGCACGATCTATGCGTGGAGTTTTTTCCAAGTGCTGCTGGTCAGGCAGCTTGGGTGGTCCTTCACTGATACCGCCATGGCTTTCGGCTTTGCGATCTTCTCGCTCGGTGTTGCAGCTGCATGGGCAGGTGTCCAGCTACCGAAAGTGGGACCCAGACGGCTCGCGTTCCTAGGCAGCCTGCTCTTTAGTGTTGGTTACTTGGTTGGTGCGTTCGCGCTGTCGCAAGACTCTTTAGCCATGTTCTACGCCGGGTTTAGTGTCATCGGCGGCATTGGACTAGGAATGGGTTACGTAACGCCTGTTGCGACCGTGGCAAACTGGTTTCCTGACCACAAAGGACTTGCGACCGGCATTGTTGTCATGGGGTTTGGTGTGGGCGCTTTATTGCTTAGCAAATTACTTGCGCCAATTCTGCTCGTCCAAACCGACGACGACTTAACCGATGTTTTCATGTGGCTCGGTTTGATATTCGGCGCCATAACTATCCCAATGAGCCTGCTTGTGGTCAACCCGCCAAAACAGGAAGCAAAGGTTCAAGATAAAGATGTAACGTTTTCGCTCGCTGAAGAGGATGATCCTGATTACGTCAAAAACTGCGTGAAATCTCGCGAATTCTTGGTTATGTGGGTGATATTTTTCGTGAATATCGTGGCCGGCATCTCCGTGATTAGTTTTCAATCGCCGTTGTTGCAGGATATATGGAAACTCACGGATCCGACGATTGAACCTAAAGTACTAGCTACCTATGGTGCGACGCTCATTGCAGTATCTTCAGTATGCAATGGTGTTGGACGACTCTTCTGGGGACTGCTGTCTGATTACGTCGGTCGTGTGCTTGTCTTTCGAATTCTGTTATCGACCCAAATAGTGGTGTTTGGCATTCTCATGACAGAGCGGGATCCGTGGATTTTTTCTATTCTGTTGTGTTATGTGCTACTTTGTTTTGGCGGGGGATTTGCCACGATCCCATCGTTCATATCGGACGTGTTCGGCACCAAGAAGATGTCGTCGCTATATGGCTTCATTTTGACTGCTTGGGCTATGGCTGGCATTCTCGGACCACTGTATGTAGGTTATCTCAAAGATAGCTACCCCAACAAGGTCGTCATATATTGCTTCTTGATTGGAGTGCTTGTGCTGAGCATCGGTTTTGTGTATTCGATGTTGCTTAACAATGACCGGATTAGGATCGCGAAGCCAACCATGGCCTCCACGTTATTGGAGTTCAATATTCCGGTTCCCAAGGCAAACGCTTCGACCAATGCGCAAATGCGCAGTTAGGCGAGCCGATACTGGGATTCTTTACAAAACTCATCACGCTAAAACCAGCTGCACAGGCAATTCATTAGGCTGGTTATTCGCGAAATTGCTGATGACATCCTCGACAGGCCATACCAACCTCAGAAATCGTTGGGCCTATGTTGGCCATCTCACCTGACTCCGCTGCTTTCCGAAAAGCTGCGGTTGCAGTTTTGAAAGCGGTGAGACGCTCCTCGAATTCCTCAGGCTCTTGCCAAATGTCTAGCAATGCTTCGCCGCCTTCGGAACCTTCGGGAAACACGTGCTGAGCGATCGTCGCTAGTTCATCTAGCACGACAGCTAATTGTGCAATATCGTCCGTGCGGTCGACCTCCTCCTTGAGGATCTTGCCAAGCGCACCCATGCTGCCACCAATTGCAGACATGATTTCTTGCCGATATTCGACTTGGTCCTCATCGGCTATCACAGTTAGACACAGTGATGTAGCTAACGCAAGGTAAATAAAGCGTTTCATGGTTCGGTCCTATCGATTCCTTTTAGTTTAGGTGCCGGTGAAATTTGGTTTACGCTTTTCGATAAACGATAAGCGTGATTCACGCTGGTCATTGATCGCTTTACGCGGTGTGGCCAAGCTCGTCAATTCAAAGCGAATGGCATCTTCTAATTCGACCTCGTTATTGTGCTGCAAAACTCGCTTAGAGGTGCGAAGTGCGAGCGGCGGCCAACCTGTCATTTGTGATGCTAACTCACTGGCGCAGTCAAGTAGCGACTCGTGATCAACGAGGCGATCAAGCAGTCCTATATTCAATGCTTCCTGTGCTTCGACCATGCGGCTGGTATAGATGAGATCGGCTGCGCGCGAATAACCGACAATGCGTGGTAGAAAAAATGACATGCCGCTATCGGGTGACAAATTGCGTTCAATGAAAACGGTCTTAAATCTTGTTCGCTCGCTGCCGATCCGCATGTCGCAACCGAGGCTCAAACTCATGCCCGCACCCGCGGCGACGCCGTTCATGACCGCAATAGTGGGCTTGTCAATGCGGTAAATCGCAAGCGCTTGGCGTCCAACCCAACCTAAATCGTCAAGTAAGTCGTTTTGCGATGGTTCGTGTGGTTGGTTAGCTTGAGCAGGGTCAGGCGTAAGATCCGCACCGGAGCAAAATCCACGACCAGCACCTGTAAGAAGCACCACACGAATGACGTCATCATGCTGAGCTTCCTCCAGCGCAGCGCTCAAATCGTCTCGTAAGCCTACACTGAGCGCATTTAGTTTTTCTGGGCGATTCAACGTCAAGGTGGCGACGTGTTCATGTACATCAAATAAGAGATTGTCGTATGCCATGGGTGCACTTATTCCTTCATTTCGCGACGGCCAAGCACTCGAAACACAGTCAGCCGATAGTGCGCAAACACCCATTTCCGCATGCCTGACTAATTCGGGTGGGTCAGTTAATGCGCTTTTATAATCAAATTGGCTTTGCTGGTTCCCGATTAAGGCACAGATAGATTCACTTTTTATACATTTATATATGAAAAATCACGTTCTCGTTGGGAGTTTCTTAGGTTTAGCAACCACTTTGTTGCTTAGTGGTTGTGGCGGCTCTTCTGATAATGATTCCGCCCCTCCACAAACCGGGCCTGCGCCCGGGGGGGGCGGCCGCCCCCCCCCCCGCCGCCCCCCCCCCCCACGACCCCCGAACGACCTGCAGA